>JAFVCE010000021.1 GCA_017479385.1 Bacteroidales bacterium
ACCATGAATGAACACCTTAAAACAAATTTTTTAGTTGTGAATTGCTTAAAAAGAGAACATTGACATTATTAGTTGACACCTGGTATAATTTAATAAAATTATAAATATGGTTGTGAATTGCTTAAAAAGAGAACATTGACATTATTAGTTGACACCCCGTTCTTTCAAGGATTGCGGCAACCACAGTTGTGAATTGCTTAAAAAGAGAACATTGACATTATTAGTTGACACCATAACAAATTGTTCCTCGCATGACGGGACGTTGTGAATTGCTTAAAAAGAGAACATTGACATTATTAGTTGACACCTGACAATAAAAGCAAAAAAAAGAGTAATAAGTTGTGAATTGCTTAAAAAGAGAACATTGACATTATTAGTTGACACCACTTGTGGCAAGACATCAGGAGGAGAAGGCGTTGTGAATTGCTTAAAAAGAGAACATTGACATTATTAGTTGACACCTATAGATATTTGAAAGGTTATGACAACAACTTGTGAATTGCTTAAAAAGAGAACATTGACATTATTAGTTGACACCCCTGTGGTAGAATACGAAAACCTTAGAGTCTTGTGAATTGCTTAAAAAGAGAACATTGACATTATTAGTTGACACCATTCAATCCCGACCAAATAGAGGAAAGGGCCTTGTGAATTGCTTAAAAAGAGAACATTGACATTATTAGTTGACACCGTTGCAAGCGATATTCAACACCGTCTATGGCTTGTGAATTGCTTAAAAAGAGAACATTGACATTATTAGTTGACACCAAATCCCGACACGGCTCTAACGAACACAACTTGTGAATTGCTTAAAAAGAGAACATTGACATTATTAGTTGACACCGCATTCCTATCTTACCAAATTCGGGGAAGCTTGTGAATTGCTTAAAAAGAGAACATTGACATTATTAGTTGACACCAATTATATGAAAGGCTCTCAAGTTCCATACCTTGTGAATTGCTTAAAAAGAGAACATTGACATTATTAGTTGACACCTAGCGTTGTACTGCTATAAAGATGCCCAATCTTGTGAATTGCTTAAAAAGAGAACATTGACATTATTAGTTGACACCGACATCAAGGAATTACGCTCCGAGCAGCGCCTTGTGAATTGCTTAAAAAGAGAACATTGACATTATTAGTTGACACCTGTGTTTTATGTCCATATTCACCGCATATGCTTGTGAATTGCTTAAAAAGAGAACATTGACATTATTAGTTGACACCATTTTTTCATAGTACTGGTCCCGTCAGGCCTTGTGAATTGCTTAAAAAGAGAACATTGACATTATTAGTTGACACCACAATCGGTGTAATCATATAATCTTCAATGTTTTAGAACGTGTCAGCATTACAAAAAATCCTGCCCTAAAAAGCAGGATTTTTTGTTTTTATGGTACATTTTTTGTTTTCTGACTTGAGGCTGGAGGCCGCCTGGCTTGGGATGAGCGGTATGCCCGTTGTAGAGCGCTTAAACGCCTGACTTTCAGTGTTGAGGAGGGGTTAAGGTCGGGTTAGGGTCGTATTGAGGTCGAAGAGCCATTGATTGCCAGGCATATAGAGCCCGATGATGGGCCTTTGTTTTACCCAAGTCGGTCATTAGTTTTCGTGCCATAGTGCTGTTTGCTTGGTGCAGATTGGTGTTGAATGGTTCGAAGGCATAGTGGCGTCACGCTGAGAAATGGGGTGCGCCAAGATGGCATAGAGACTTGTTCTATTGCATAGAATGGACACCCTTGCCTACGCGCACTGTTTTTCGTACTGCTGGCCTTTCTGGGGGTCAGAACATTTCGAGTTGCTGACCTGGGGCGCTGGGAGGGACTGCTTTCTGGCAGTTGAAGAGTTCTATCCCTGCAAACTGCTTGTCGGTTATGACGAGTGAACCCACTTGTCCGTGCTTGGGCAGGGCCGCACGGAGGCGTCTAATGTGGACATCGGCATTTTCGCGGCTGGCACAGTGGCGCACGTAGATTGAGAATTGGAACATCGTGAATCCGTCGCCAAGCAGGTGCTTGCGGAAGTCGGCTGCTGCTTTGCGTTCCTGCTTAGTTTCGGTGGGTAGGTCGAAAAACACGAGTATCCACATCACACGGTATGCGCTAAAGCGGTCCATCACATCTCTGGATATGCTATCCGGCGAGCCTCGCCAGCATAGCATCGGGCCAGCGAGGCTGAGGTTTGGCTGGCTGCAACCATGAGTGGGCTGCGTTGCCCGCCAATGTGCACTTCGAGTGTGGGAATGGCGAGGAGGTTACTTTTGACGGCGGTGGACAACTCGGTGTCGCCACAATCGGCCATAACTTTCGTCACTAAGCGGTCTACGTATGGGCGGTATGGCTCCATTATGTCGTCGGCCAAGCAGTATGCGTTATAGCGATTGTGGTGGTGTATGCCGAGCGTTGGGAGCAGTCCGCTACCGACGAGTGCGCGCGCAATGACGGCGCGCAGCACAGCGTAGCCGTAGTTGAGCAAGGTGTTGGGATAATCGCCATCGCGGTCGCGGGTAAAATGGTCTATCGATGGGTACATTTGGCTCCAATAGAAGGCGGCTGCGCGACCTTCGAGGTTCGTACTGTCGCCGCTGTGCACGTCGGCAGCCCATGCCATCATGTTACCAACCTCAATGTGGTGTATCTCGCGGAGCAGCGCTGCCTGGTTGCGTATTTTTTGCTGCACGGTTTGTTGCCATAGCTGCTTGCGTAGTGGTAGCGACGCGTTTATCTGGTCGGCGAAGCGCTCGCTCTGCACCGTGTGGCCATCGAGCGGCAAAAGAAGGCCAACGGGCATATGGCGCTCGTTGCAGGTAACGACGGCAGCGTTATTGTCGACCAATGCCGCCATGGCCCCGTGGGTGATGGTTATTTGCCTATGGTCGAGCACCACGAAACCTATGTCTTCGATGGGGACAGATGTTTGCCGTTCGGGTTCGTCGCCGCGAGGTTCGAGCTTTATGAGTAATTGCCCGTTGCGGAGCGAGAGGTAGGCAGGGTTCGAAAAACAAAGTGTACGCTTAATCATGATTGATATTAGTATTCGCCTATTTGAACAATGCGCCCTATGTGGTTTATACGTACTTTTACTATGCCTTTTAAGTTATCGAAAGATGTAATCCGCTTCCAAGCAATGTTTTGCAATTCTTTCTTCGCCTCTTCGGTGGTTTCAAGATGATGGCGGAAAACGTAATATTTGCTTGATAGTTTTTGCACGCGGAACAGATTGGGGCTTATCTGGGCATAGTTTTTCTCGTCGGTGAGGTCTATCTCGGTTGGGTCGAAGCCTTGTGCGGGATTGGGAAACACGAAATATTCGTTTATCTTCATAGAGAACATGAATTGCCAACCTTTGTCATTGTTGTATTCTTTGTCTATGGCGGGCAAACCCAGCTGCGAAACGCGAACCACGGCCTCATAGAACGGCACTACGTGTTCTTGGAGGTTGCCATCCGCGTCGCAGAATATGGCTACATGATGGTTATTGCGCAGGTTGACATAGTCTACTGGTTGTGGGTTGCCATTGCTGTCGAGTATCGGTTGGCCGTCTTTATCGTGCTTGCTGTGCAGTGGCTCGCCAGGAATGTTTTCGACTATTGTTACACGTTTTATGTCTATGCCTTTTTCTCTGTTGAGCCATATTGGATTGCTGTCGAGGTTAGAGAAGGCCTCGTTTGCGTTGCCACCAAATTCTGCAAGGCGCTGCTGCAGTAGGCGTTTAACCCCTTCGTCGAGCACTTTGTCGACATTGAGGTCTTTGGAGACTGCTTTTCGAATGGTGAAACGCTTTTCGAACCAACGAATTGTTACCTTTTCTGGCACCTGTTGGGTGTGCTCGTTGTCGAGCCAGATGGGATTTTTAGCCAGGCTATTTTTGCCTGTAAAGGCCTTTTTAGCGTCGCACCCGCAAGCCTCGAAGCGGCTTTGCAGTGCTTTGCGGTAGGTTTCGCTTTGAACGTTTGCAATGTCGGTGGCAGTAAGTTTGCCACCTACTGTAATTTCTTTTGTATATGGCAGCTTAACAGAGCCGTATATTGTCTTTTTGTGAAGTTTGCCACGCGGGGTGAGCTGCACTTTTTGTTTGGTGCCACCTTTTACCTTTGTTTTATTGGTATTTTTGGTTACAACTTTGTTTTTAGATTTGGTGGAAACCAACACCATCTCTAACTGGCGTTTGGCCTCGGCCCTAAAGTTGCCGGCAATGGGCATGGCGAAGCGCAGGTGCCCATTGCTATCGCGTACCAAGAAGCGGCGCTCGATGCTGCGAATGTCGTTGGCACTGCGAGCATTGAGGTGATTAAGGTAGTTGATGTAGGCTGGACGGGTAAAGGCAATGGTAAGGGCGTCCATAGCATGGTGGCGATGGTCGTTGCGTTTGGTCCAGTCGGTTATGCGATATATTTTCTGGCCGTCGCGCCCTATGGTAACAGAGGTGAGCCCCTGTCGCTCGTATTTATCCCAGTTAAGTTCTTGCATAACGTCCACCAACTGCCAGTCTTGGCGCAACCTGTCGGTAACAGAGCCAGTGGTGGCTGTTACGGTGCGAGCAATGTCGCGCAACATTTCTTGCGCTTTGCGCGAGATGTATTGCGTGTTTCTGAGGTCGCGCTCAATAAAGTCTTCGGGGATGTCGGCCTCGGTCATTTTCAACTTTTTGGCTTTTGCCGGCGATATTGCACCACTTTTTAGAAGGTTGTCTACGCGCGTTCTGTAGTCCTGTGCCCCTTCGGCACCATACTTAGACCTGACGTAGTCCATTGCAGTGGCATCGCTTTTTTCGTTGTTGGCACTGTGATATTCGAGCGTTTTGTTCGAAAAAGAGTCGTCGAAAAGGCGCTTTCGCGGAATTATGTGTTCTATTTCGATTTCCTTGCTAAAAAGTTTTTCTTGTGGTATGTATTGGTTTGAATACAGGGTCTTGTAGCCATTGGCTGCAAGCTCTAAGTAAAGGCGGTAACGAATAATGTCGTTTCGGCTAACTTGGGCAAGGCCAAACTGTGTTTGTAGAATTTCTTTGTATTGTTCTGCTTCGCGAGTGTTGCGGTTAATGGCGTCGGTCATAGCTTTGCGTTCTTTGGCATTATGCTTCAATTCGCGCGCCAACTCTATACGCACCTCGTCGGGTCGGCCGTAGGTGTCGATAATTTCGTTCACTACGTTGACCATCTGGTTAAGAATTTTCTCGACAACGGGGTTTCTAAGGCTGTTCTTGGGCAGAATGTCCATGTGAGCCTTTAGCGGCCGGTTTTGGTTTTCTTCACGCGTCAACGATTGCTCGGAGTGGCGGTAGCCTGCCAAAGTGCAGGCATCGCTATAGATATGGCCGGCGTTGAGGAACGGGAAAATATTTTTCATAGCCTTTGTAGAAAGGCTGCAATAGTCGCTTTCGAGGCGAATGTTTGCAAATAGGCGTGCGTATTCTTTGGGCAGACAGGTGAGGTCGGAAATGCGCGCCAACAGGTTTTCGTCGCCAGTGGCCGAATTGTCACCCTCGAAAGAATAAATCAGGTGCCACAATCGCATTTGAGGTTCGTTTTCAAGGTTGGTCGAGTTTGGGTCGAAGAAGAGCCAGTCGTAGGCCCAACCAAGGCCGCCAAATACAGATTTTACAATCTCAACAACTTGTTCGGAAGGCATTTTGGCAAAGTCGGGCTCGCCATGCCCACTCAGCGCAATAATTTCTTGAGCGGCTTTGAGCATTTGGTTCATTGTTCTATCCCCGTCGACCGAGGGGTAGTTCAAATCCATCCCACGAGGCTTGTCGAAAAGCAATTTCAGAACCTCTTGTTTGCTTAGTTTTTCTTTGTAGAGAAGCTCGTTGTACAGTATGTTTTTCTGCTCTTCGGCAAGCACAAATTCTTCGTCGTTCTGCGTTATAACCAGATTGTTTATAGTTTGCCAAATTCTGAATTTCTGAAAAAGTGGTGACGATTTTGGGCACACTTTGTTGCGTTTTTCGAACTGGCAGGTAGAAACGAGCCATTTTTGCGACCGGAGCCGACGCTGATAAAAAATTACGATGTCGCGGATTTCGCGTTTCAGTTCTGGGGTTAGTTCGGGATGGAAACGAGCCTGGGTTTCCCAAAGTTGCTCAAACTCGTCGAGGTAGTCTTGCCTATAGAATGGTTTGTTTTTAAGGCTTGCATTAGGATTGTTGGCCAAATTTTGCATCAGATACTGACCAACGGTGAGTTTGTTGATATATAACAACTTGCTACGGTCGCTGATATTGCCGAGGTAGCTGCTACTGCTGTTTATTTGTCCGTTTATTTCGCACACAACAGTGGCCAACTCTTGGGCTGTAAGGGGTCGCAGAAGGGCGTCGTTGCGCAGTGCGAACAGTTGTTTGTTTTTCTCGAACCGACTGCCTTTAATATCTAAGGCGTATATGCCATGCAGCTTTAGAAACGCTGCCGAGGTACCTTTTTTGGCTTGTCCATCTATTTTTTCGCGAAATTCGTGTGTAAGAATTGCGGTGTGGTGAGGAAACTGATAGGCCCAAATTTTGTCCAGCTCGGCAACTAAGTCGGACCGATAGAAGTCGGGCACATAGTTTCTGTTGTTTTGCATCAACTGGTGCCCATATTGGCCCGGCGTGAGGTCTGACTCATGGAGCTGGCGAGCCATGTCGAGGTTGTTGATAAACGCCCCTTCGTCGTTGTTTTGCATTTTGCGATTGCTCTTGTAGCCTCGCTTTTTGTTTATCATTAGCAGCACACGCGCAAATTCTTCGAGCGTGATTTGGTCGGTGGCTGCTTTTGCACGCAGTTGGTAGGTTTGGAACGTGCTTTGGTTGCCTTGTTCAGAAAGTATGGTATCGTCTGTAATCCACCCTTGTTGCGTCAGCAATTCTACAAGGCTTTGGCGACGCAATTTGTATCGTTGCAGGTTGCGACGCGCACTGCGTTTTTGGGTTCTATCGGCGTTGGTGGTAATGGATTTGCCTTTTTCGAACGCGTCCTGTTCGTCGGTTGTTAGCGGATTTACGCGCACCCCAAGGCGCACGATTGACGATTGTTCGGGCGTTTCTTCTTCGTTTACAACTGCCCAACCTATGCTTGTAGTTCCAATATCTAAACCGAGTATTTTTGCCATAATTATGAAGCTTATTTTAGATGCAAAGATACGATTTTTTTTCTGGTTGTGATATTTTTTTTTCGAGGCACTGCAAAGTGTTATTTTCTTCGGCAGATTGGTTGGGGTGTGGGGTTAGGTTCTTGGGAGGGAGGCACGATGGCGATTTTTTGCTTTTTGGCGGTTCTTATTATAGACAAAAATGTATGAAATTTTATACAAAACTATATCATCTCTTACTGGTGTAAGTGATGAGTAAGTGTTGAATAAGAGATGACTAAGAGATGAGTAAGAGATGATATATCTAAAACACTGATTTTGAGAGAGATAGACAATTTCCTTACATAAAACAATTAATTTACTGATTTTGAGCAACTTGGCATAAAAAACCGAGGGCGGCCATCCTGCGGATGGCCGCCCTCGGTTAGGGGGCTTTTGGTGGGGTTAGTTACGACGCCAGGCTCCGAGCACTTCGCCTATATATACGGTATGTATTCCGGCCTCGAAACCGTCGTACCACTGTCGCGGGGTTTGGCTGCGGAAGTCGGCCTCGGTCTGATGCCAAGCCGTCATGGTTTCGCATTCGATTACAGTTCGGGCCTCCTCGTAGTAGGGCGTACCATGTTCGGTATAGGCCACGTGCAGCCCCACAGCGGCCGCCTTGGCGTCGGTTGAAGCACTATCGGCTGCGAACTCTCGGCCGCTGCGTCTGCCGAAGAATTTCCACACTTCGGGGTCGTCGAACTCCATGATGGTGAACCGCTGGTGGCGCTCCATGAACTCGTAGGTGTAGCGAGCCGGAGCCACATAAACCGTCACGGCGGCGCGCTCGTGACCCAAATAGTTGCCAATGGCGCCCCAACCGATGGTCATGGCATTACTTTCGGTAGAGTCGCCCACGCAGAGCACGAGGTTTTTGGTGAAGAAAGAGAAGCCATTGTCGGCAAAATCCTGGCGCACGTCGAAAGCCTGCAGCTCGCCCAACGACTGTTCATTGTTCATGGTGCTATTTTTTTCTTGGTTTTGGTTTGCGCAACCCAGCAACAGGGCGCAAGCGATGATAATAGTTAAACGCTTCATGTCGAAATTTATTGTTATATTTTTAAAGAATTTATGCGTCGTTTTTATGAGAAACTGGTTATTTGTCAAATTCCTACTGTCTGAACATAATAATTATTTGGTTGGGTTTCGTGCATTCTTTTTATCTAACTATCTGATTTGGAGATTAATTGTTTGCATTATTTATAATTTGGAGGGCTGATTTTCGAAATTTTCAATTCGCGCAATATGGCTGAACATTTTTGCGTAGAACCCAGCCTTCTCTTTCAGCGGCATGGGGTAGGCTCGCGACGAGGATGGCATCCGCCACAGACGTACCTCGCGGCCAGCAATGGCAAAAGTGTTGAACTGCCCCATCTTCGGTATTGGCACACCGTAATCCTCTGTCAAGACCGAAAAACTTTTCTGCCCTGTACACACAATATCATGACACAGAGGTAGTTGTGCGAGCAAGGCGGCAACATCGGTCCGTTCCACAATTTCGAGGTCTTTGTCAGACGCGTTGCCCGAAAGTCGGCGCACAGCTGTGGCTGTATCGTAAATGGCAATACCTTTTTCTACGAGCAACGCTTCGATTTCGGCCTGGCGAAACGTCTTGTGCTCTACGTCCACAAACCGCTGGCTGTCGCCGAAAAACACTTCGCCATAAATCTCCCACATCATGTTGGAGCGGTTGGGGTAAAAGAAATCCATACACCAGCGATGGCGTGGAGGTGGGAAACTGCCCAACATCAGCAGCCTCGCCCCTTGTGGCAAAAAAGGCCGCAAAGGGTGATGTTCGATTGGGATGTGGGTCGCAGTCATATTTCTCTTACTCGATGTTTTTCAGTCTGCAAAAATACGACAAATTTTCCACTCAGCAAAATATTTTTTGGTTCACCTGCAAACCCCTGTGTTTAAGCGTATATTTTTGTTAGTCGGAAGAAGAAAAAAGATAGGTCATGGACACCACGTAGGGACTTGCGAAATGTTCTGATTTTAGAGTTCAGCTGTTCTGCCGAGGCGTTGGTGGAGCGGTGGTTGTAGTAGTTGAGTATTTCGTCGTAATGGAGTTGGATTGTGTCCATGATAGTATGGAAGGAGTCGAGGCCAGAGCGTGCCACTATCGCCCCTTTCCCGTTGTGGGCTTCTTTGTTGCTGACAATGGTTGTATAATTCTCCTTGCGATGGCGCGGTTTCATCGATGCTCAGCCGCTCGCCCTTGTTCTCTGGAAACAGCAGCCACTCTTCCGCGTGGTGCCTCTGGTCCCATTCGCGATAGCCACTCAGGTGTTCTTTGTACTGCCGTTTCAGCCTGTCGCCATCCTTCCCGCAGTGTTCCGCAACAGCAGAGGCTGGCACCGGATGGCTATCCAGGTAGTCCTTGAAAAAAAGAGCCAGTTCTTTGGCCATCATTGGCCCGTGTGCCACCGTGTCGCATGTGTTCCCCACACTCCTGCCTGTCGTGAAGTCTATCCACCGTCGCCGCTTCACCATCAGCACCACTTTGCTACTCCTTATCGGATAATCCTCCACCCGCTTGGCTTCGTAAAAGCCGTTCTTCTCGTACTCGTGACCCGCTTCCGGGTGCTTTATTTGGTCATGTTCTTCCAGGGTGATGGTAATTGTATTGCTCACTTTCTTGACATCCACTATGTCGAAACTCTCCCATAAGTCCTCGGGTAACAGCACCTTCAACAATTCTTTTGTCGCTTCCATATATTACCGTTTTATTTGCAAAGATACTATTTTTTTCTGATTTTATAGCACAGATTTTTGCAGGTGAACCGATAAAATGGGTAACAATATCGATTTATGGTGCTGGTGCAGACTGGGTGAGGCCGGGGCAACATCGGGGTACAGACGTTGGCTAACTGCTTGATTGATAAGCGTTGTTCGACCTCAATACGACCTTAACCCGACCCTAACCCGACCTTGGTGCTGTGTATGAGTGTTTTACGAGGGCGGAATTTGGAGTAAAAATTCCGTTATTTGGGAACTTTTGGTTGGGAGCTGAGGCCGCGGCTGCGCCGCGGCCTCAGCTCCTTTTATCGATAAAATTTGCGGGTTGGAAGCGCCGGAACACTCGGCAGGCCTGGTAGATTGTGACAGTTCGAGGGGGGAGAACAGAACAAAATGAGGGCCGCGGCTGCGCCGCGGCCCTCACATTATTTATTCCACACTGCGCTTACTGGACGGTGAATTTGCGGGTTTCGCCGTTCATGCGATAGATGTAGATGCCTTTAGCAAAGTGCTCGACATTGACCACTGCCGTGGCGCTGCCAGGCTGCAGGCGACGGCTCTCGACGAGGCGGCCGTCGATGGTGTAGATTTGGAGCGTTGCAGCTTCGTGCAGCGTGTAGGGGATGTTGATTGTGGCGGTGGCGGGGTTAGGATAGGCCGGGGCGGCAAAGGCCACCTCGGGGGTGTTGATAGAAAGCGAATCGGCCGGGGGCATGATGCCGTGGATTATCTCTTGGCGAAGTTGGAAGTTGTAGCCCTGAACCTGCATACTGTTGGTGTAGACGTTGTTCCAGGTCTTGGAATAGGGGCCCCAACCCCAGTTCATGTGGTAGATTTGCTCGTCGCTGTTCATGTAACCCTCGCAAACCCAGGCGTGACCAGCAGCATCGCGGCCACCATTGGTCGACGAAGCGCCGCCCATGTAGACCACACGGCTGGCTTTGAGCTCGCCACGCAGGGTTCCCATATAGTTGTCGAGCGTGGTTTGGTTGCGGAAAAGCATGGTTATGCCGTCGGCATACTTGAAGTTGTTGAGGAATGCCGAAATAACATCGTAGGAGAGAGCACCGCTGCCCGAGGGAGCATAGTCCATTCTGACCGACAGGCCTGCATGGTAGCAGAGTTTGGCCACCTGGTTGATTTGCTCGGTAGTAGAGCTGTTGGTAAGGATATCGGGCATGAGCGAATAGTCGTAAACCACAGTATCGAGCTTGACCGAGAGCTGACGGCTGCGGTCGGCAGGGTCGAGGGTGAGGGCACGACCTTCGGGCTGCACGGGGTAGCGCCAGTAGTGCATGATTTGCGACATAGCAGTAGCCACGCAGCCAACAACGCTCACACTGTCGTATGTGGTTGTGTCGTACACGGTGTAGGTGACCGTGGGGTGGATTTCGCCCACTGGTTCGTCGCTGAGTATGAAGCTGGTGTCGATAGAAATGGTGTCGATGCTAACCACGCCGTTGTCGTCGATGGTGTCGAACACAGTGTCGTAGACGTAGGTAGTGTCGTAGATGGGGATGGTGTCGACAGAGGTGACGATGGTCGAGTCAATCTTGGTGTAGTGCAAGGTGGGGCAGAATTTGTTGTATGTGGGGCGGACGCTATTGCCCTGGTCCCAAGAAGCCTTGAGCAGGAGAACACGGTCGGGGGCATCGTCCTTGGTCGAGGGGCCTTGCTTCAAGTTCTGCCAAAGAGTTGCGATTTTGGGGGTGGGAGCGTACTTCTCGTCGTTGTTTTGCAGAGCGCTGATATTGTTCGACGAAACTTCGAGGCTCCACATCAGTGCAGGAGGCATCTGGCCAGGCACAAAGGCAGCCTCGTCAGAGTAAGCCACAATGGGGTGCACACAGTCGTTGCCAGCAACGGCAACCCAAGCACGGTCGCCGATGTTGAAGATGTAGGTGGCTATGATGCCGCTATAGGGGTTGTTGATGGCGTAGACCAGCTCGAGGTCGGCCGGTTTCAGCACCTCTTTACCTACAAAGGCATTCATGTAATTGGCACCCACCAGCTGAGCGGTTTCGGTGTCGACGTTGTCGGCATAGGCCTGATTGACAGCCACCTGGCCTATTCCTAACATCGCAAATGCGATTAAAGAGAGAACTATTTTTTTCATTGTTTCAATATTTTTTTACTTTTAAATAGCGACGCAAAAATACTACTTTTTGGCCAATTATGGAACTTTTTAACTGTTAAATATTCTTAAATATGCTTCAAAACGAATGGTGAGGCGTCGAGCGCGAGGGGTCGTCGGGGTCAATGCCGTATGGGTCTTTGGGCTCGGCTGGGTAGCCCTGGGGCTGCGCCGGAGCGCTGTCTACGCGGTATTCCAAGCCACGGACGGGCCGAGCGCAGTCGCTCATGCTGGCCTGTATGCGCTCAATCTCGTCGCGTGTGAGGGCCTCGTCTTTAGCCACAAAACGTTTCTCGCAGAAAGGGAAGACGTCGGCCAGTTCGCCACTGTAGTAGAAGTCGAACCCGAGGGCTCCGAAGGTGTACACACGGCCGTCGACCTCGATGTGGCTGCCGCCACACTGGGGGTCTGGCTTAGGCACCGACTGCGAGAATCCAACGTTGAAGAGGGTGAAGAGCACGTCGGGACGGTCGCTGATGTCGTAGCCCGCACGCCGCCACTGGAGCATCGTTTGGTGCAGAATGCAACCAGTATATATGTATGAATATAGGTGGTTGCGATAGTCGACCAACCGGTTGTAGCGCTCGGTAACGTGGTCGTCGGTCTCGAAATCGAGCAGGTGTTCGTAGCCGCGCCCCATGTAATACTCTGAAGTGGGGTCCTGCAGGTGCTGCTCTACGGCCTCGGCCGTAAAGTCTTTAATGCCATTCACGCCATAGCTGAACTGGCTTTGAACGCTGAGCACCTTGACCGGCCCGAGATACTTTTTGAACATCTCGCGCTTAGAGTTGAAGAGGCGAATCTGTTCGCCCACAAGGCAGCCGACGATGAGGCGAGGTTCGACACCGGTTAGGCGGCCGGCCTCGTTGATGAGGGCGCTGTCGCTGGCAATGGCCACCTTGAGCGCTGCCCACTCGGGGGTATTCATCCACGGAATGACGTTTGTATAAGTCTGAGGCAGAGGCACTTCGTTGACGGTTGCCTCGAGGCGGTCGGCAAGTCTGTCGCAAGGCGAGTTGTCGTCGATATAAACTCCGGTCGCAGCCACCATTCGCTCCACCAGCAGTGGGTTATCGGCAGCCAAAGCGGCGCGCAAGATGAGGCGCGCGTTGACGGGGTAGTAGCGTCCAAAAGCTGCCAGGCGCGCCATGGTGATGCTCCAAAGGGCGTTGGTTTGCTCTGTAGTGAGCGTGCTGGAGGGCATATTCTCGATTTCGGCCACGCTCATCAGGTAGCGGTTGTTCTTGTCTACCGCGCCCTTGTTGTTGGTCACCCCAAGCTGGTAGAGAGCCCACGCGGCTATAATGGCGAACCCTGCCGCCGCAAAAAGCAGCAGCAGGATGTCGCATATCTTACGCCACAGCGGGCGAAGCTTGAAATCGGCCCAGACTTGTTTCATTTAGACCATGTTGTGCCACCAGTCTAACGACTCGAAAGCAAGGTTCATTGCAATGAAGACAATGGCGCCTGCAATGTAGCCTGCCAGAGCGAGGAGGGTGATTTTTTTCAGATACCAAATAAAGTCTATCTTCTCCATACCCATCACAGCCACGCCAGCGGCCGAGCCGATAATGAGCAGGCTGCCGCCAGTGCCGGCACAGTAGGCCAAGAACTCCCAGAAGGGGTGGTTGACCTCGAAGGTGGCGCCGTCGCCCAGCGGGTACATACCCATGGTAGCTGCCACGAGGGGCACGTTGTCGACCACCGACGAGAGCACGCCGATAATGAGGTCGATGAAGAAGAAGCCAGGTACGTCGGTGCCAAAGGTGCTATTGAGGCCCACGGCGAGGCTCGAAAGAATGCCAGCCACTTTGAGGCAACTCACGGCCATCAATATGCCGAGGAAGAAGAGGATGGTGGGCACATCGACATGCTCGAGGGTCGAAACGGCGGTGGGGAGGTTATGGCCTTCGGGTTTGTATTTACGGTGAAGGATTTCGGTCGTAATCCACAGCACGCCCAAGCCGAAGAGCATTCCGAGGTAGGGCGGCAGGTGGGTCAGAGTTTTGAAGACCGGCACGAAGATGAGGGCCAGGACGCCCATAATGAGTACGAGGCGACGCAGATGTGCGGGTACCGCAACCTCGTTGGCCTCCTCGGCAGGACGCTCGAGGTTGCCTTTGAGCGTGGCGCCGACAATCATCACCGGCACAATCATGCATACGAAACTGGCCAAGAGGGTCTTGACTATAATATTAAAGGTGGTTACCTGTCCGCCAATCCAAAGCATGATGGTTGTCACGTCGCCAATGGGGCTCCAAGCGCCGCCGGCGTTGGCAGCCAGGATGACCATACCGGCGTAGAGCCAGCGCTCTTTGCGGTCGGCAATGAGTTTGCGCAGCAGAGCGGTCATGACGATGGCGGTGGTCATGTTGTCGAGCAATGCCGAGAGGAAGAATGTCATTATCGACACTACCCAGAGCAGTTTGCGCTTGTTGTTAGTGGTGATTTTGTCGGTAATGACGCGAAAACCTTGATAGTCTTCGATAAGGGTAACGATGGTCATTGCACCGAGTAGGAAGAAGACAATCTCGGCCGTTTCGCCAAGATTTTCGACCAAGTTGCTGCTCACAAAAGAGTGCCAGGCATCGACGTCGATGCCGGGTGTCGACGTAACGGTCATAATCGAGTAGACGGCCCACACCAGTACGCCCAACAGCAGGGCGGTGGCAGTTTTGTTGACTTTTAGAGGGTGTTCGAGCGCTATGCAGGCATATCCTGCTATGAAAATAGTGAGTAGTGCTGCTACCATAATTTGTTAATTTTTATTTATACTAAATTTTTACTTTTTGCGTTATTTAATATAACCTATCTGCGACGCTGCTGCTCGCGTTGCATGGCCTCGGCCTGTTTTTGCATCTCTTCGAGACGCTTTTGGAAGTTGCTCTTCTTCTGCGGCTTTGTGGTGTGGGCCAAGTCGTAGGCAGCCATACGGGCGCGAACTTTCTTTTCGCTCGTGAAGCGGCGAATGAGTATCATTTGCAGCATGGTGATGGAGAGCGAGCAGAGGTAGTAGAGGTTGAGAGCTGCGCTCTGGCTGTTGAAGAGGAAGAGCATCATGAATGGCATGAAGTACATCATGAATTTCATGCCTGGCAGAGTGGGTTGGTTGCCGCTGGCGTTCATAGAATACCAAGTGTAGAACATCTGGACACCAAACATCAGCAGACAGAAGAGCGATATATGGTCGCCATATAGTGGGATGTTGAACCCAAAGTCGAGTATCGAATCGTAGGTCGAGAGGTCGTCGCACCACAGGAAAGGCTTCTGCCTCAGCTCGATAGCCGCAGGGAAGAAGCGGAACATGGCCCAGAGTATGGGCAACTGGACCAAGGCTGGCAGGCAGCCCGCCATGGGGCTGAAGCCGGCACGTTTTTGCAGCTTCGACATCTCTTGCTGCTTCTGCAAAGACTGGTCGGGGTTGGGATACTTCTTGTTTAGTTGGTCTAACTCGGGCTTGAGAATGCGCAGGATGGCCGACCCTTGATAAGACTTGAAAGTAACGGGGAAGAGGACCAGACGAAGCAGTATGGTGAGCACGATGATGATGATGCCATAGTTCCAGTTGAAGCGCTCAAGGAAGTTGAAAACAGGAATGATGACATAGCGCGAAATCCACTGCGTTAGGAAGAAACCCCAGCCCAAGGGGAGCATTCGCTCGTAGCCTTGCTGCATGGCGCGGAGGTCGCGATATTTGGTCGGGCCGAAGTAGAAGTTCATCGGCACCGAACAGTCGTGGCCACTGTCGTATGGCAGACCTATGACCGAGCTCATATCGCAGAGGTAGGATGGCGAGTCGTTAGAACGGTCGGTGCTGAGGGCAATATCGACATTGTCGAAGCAGCTGTCTGCCAGCAATATAGCTGCAAAGAACTGTTGCTTGTAGGCCACCCACTTAACCTGCGTCTTGACCTTCTTCGAGTCGTCGCGGCCCAGTTTTAGGTTGTCGACCTTGTCCTTGATTGGCTTGAAGTATACGTTGGTGTTGAAGCGTTCGGGGTCCTTGTTACGATTGCGACTGCCACGGGCTCCGCGGTCCACTTTCTCCTGGCGGTTCATGGTGTTGTTCCAAGTGAAGTCGACGTATGGACTGCGGCGGATAACGCTGCTAAGACCATGAAAATCAATCACGAAGCCAATATCGTAGCCCGAGCCATGAACGGTGTAGACAAAGTCGATGGCGTGTGGCTCGTTGTCTGCCACACTGTCAACTGCCACTTTGGCACGGAATGTGATAACAGTAGAATCGTCGCCGCTGAGGGTGATGGGCTGACCATCGAACGGTTGGCCGTCGACGAGCGTAGAAAAATAAAGGTCGCGAGTGTTGACCACACGGTTGTCCTCGGTCGAGAAAACGAGGTTCATGTTGTCCTCGGCGTCGGCCACCAAGCGCAGCGGGAGGCTGTCGAATGTGGTGTAGTTGTGGAGGGTGACGTTGCTCACCCTGGCGCCGAGCGAGGAGAGGTCGATTTCGAGGTTGTCGGTAGCCAAGCTGACCACCGTTTCGGTGCCGGTTGCGAGTGGGTTGAAGAGGCCCATATCGACCATGCTGCGGCGCGAGAGGAGCTGCTGAACCGTAGTATCGCCAGCTTTGGCCAGACTGTCGAGTCTTGCCTTTTCGGCCGCCAGCAAGGCAGCTTGCTCTAACGAGTCGTTATAGGCAGCCACAATCGAGTCGTGCCGGCGCTGCATTTCGGCCATTTCCTCCTTCGAAGGGGCTACCCAAAACATGTAGCCAACGAAGATTGCAAATATCAGAACGAGTCCTATGACAGTTTTTTTGTCCATCGCGAATTGTTTGTTACTTATCTAATTAATTAAAAAACAGCACCATGCAGCAATAATGGTGCATTGGTGAGGGGTACAAAGATACGACTTTTTTTTGAATTAGCGGCAGCCGACACCAATTTTTGTTGTAAAAAAGGCTCAGAATCTGAGTACTACGAGGGGTTTGAGAGGGGTCAAAGAGGGGTTAGGGTCGTATTGAGGTCGAACAAGGCTTGATATTCAGGCATTTAAAAAAGCGATTTTTGTGGCTTTTGGGTCAACATTTTGGCGATTGCTGGTAGACTCCATGACGAACACAACGCGACAACAACCTATATATTAGCACCTTATACCAAAAAGAGGGAACATTGCTGTTCTCTCTTTTGGTTTCTTCGTCGGGGTGAAAAGACTCGAACTTTCGACCCCTTGCACCCCATGCAAGTGCGCTAGCCAACTGCGCCACACCCCGAACGATTTGTGGATTTCTTGTCTTTCGAAATCGGGTGCAAAAGTACTAACTTTTTCCGAATCGGCAAATTTTTTTTTGCAATTTTTCGTTGCCAGACTGCCTATTTTTGGCACAATGCGATTGCAACACGGTAATTGTCAGCAACTTGCCAGAGTTGTATTTTTTTCATTTTTCGGCTCTCAAAATCACCACCAGGCGCGACTTGATGGCCTTTGGAGCATAGTTTTGGAGCAGTTCTGACGAGTTTTTAAGGCCGATTTTGGTTGTTGGAGCGAGGTTTGCAAAGAGGTACGCCTCGAGTTGTTGCAGGCGGTTTTGGGCCACCAGCTGGTCGAAGTCGGGGCTGTTCGAGGCTTCGCCATAGAGTGTCATGGTTGCTTGGAGCGACGGGTTGTCGCGCAAGAAGCGGATAAGCGGCTGCAGAACGGCCTTGCCGTGGGCCGAGAGTTCGGGCGAAGCATCGTAGTCGAACAGGTCGTCGAACATCAGTTGTTCATTCAGCGGCAGGCTGTCCATCACCGCGTCGAGGTGCTGGTCGGTTAGCAGGGCGTCGCCGTTGTCGGCTTGGGTGGCGATGGCTTCTGAAGTGAGATAATGGTTTGGTTTAGAGAACTGTATGGTGTATTGCCTACCGTTGAGCAAATACAGCTGGTAGTAGCCAAAAAGATTGGTCTCGGTGTGGCACACGGTGTGACCATCCTGCATGGCCTTAATAGCCACTCCGGACACAGGTTGGCCGTTTTTGTTCGTAACTTGGCCCCAAAGGTTGGTTCCCTGTAGCGGGCCTTTGAACGAGGCGACGGTGGTCGTGGCGCCCTCGGTGCGGAGCCAGTAGGCAAATTCTGTCAGCGTGTCGACCACGAGGGCAAAGTTGTCGTTGTCAGAATTGAGCGGTTCGGGCAGGCGCTGAATGCGGTTGCGACCTATTTGAAGCATACCAACGGTGTCGCCCACCACTTGGTCAGACAGAAGGCAGGTGGCGTATAGGTTGAGGTCGGAGTGGTTTTTGTAATGACCACGCGAGGCAAAGATGAGGTAACTGCGGTAGATGAACGGCGTAACCTCGTCGGAGGCTGTGTTGATGCGCGTCCCCATGTTCTGCGGACGTTGCCACTGGCCTTGCTTCAACTCACTGTACCACAGGTCATATCCTCCCTGCCCTTTCGGGTGATTCGACGAGAAAATCATTAGCGAGCCGTCGGTCGTAAAAACTGGGCTCTCTATGGCCACCATCTTGTCTTCGAAGCCCGCAAGGTGCACCTCTTTCAGTTTGCGACGTTTGCCTTTGTCGATAGCGTTATAAAGTTTTGGCACCCCCTTTTTGTTGCGCACCACTACGTATAGTTCGCCCGTAGAGGGGTTGCGTTGGGTCCATTCTATGTTGGCCGAAAAGCGAGCCAAGGCGGTGTCGATAGTGTAGCCAACCACTTGCACACCCTCGCGCATGGCGAGCATGGGCAAACCTGCGGCGTTACACATCAGGGCGCTATCGCAGAGGTATAGGCCTTGCGGGGCGACCGGCAGTGTGGCCAACGGTTGGCCGACGATGGTAAAAGCCGAAGGCTGCGCCGATGTCATTGCGACCAAAGCGCAAAAAAACGAGAGTGTTACGATGGGTTTATGGCTTTTCAGACTCATGACAAGTAGGCTATTCGGCCAAAGCCAACGCGAGGGCTTCGGACATATTATTAATGTAGTGGAATTGCAGGCCGGAGAGATATTCGGGCTTGATATCCTCGATGTCGCGGCGGTTTTGTTCCGACATGATGATGTCGGTTATGCCGGCTCGTTTGGCTGCAAGTATTTTTTCTTTAATGCCCCCGACGGGCGTCACCACTCCACGCAACGTTATCTCGCCGGTCATTGCCACCTCGGGGCGGACTTTGCGTCCGCTGAAAGCCGACACCATGGCCACAAACATTGTTATGCCGGCCGAGGGGCCGTCTTTTGGTGTTGCGCCTTCGGGCACGTGGATGTGGATGTTGGAGCGTTCAATCAGGTCGTTATCAATGCCGAAGCGCGAGGCGTTCGACTTCAGATACTCGAATGCGAGCGTGGCCGACTCCTTCATCACGTCGCCCAAGTTGCCCGTCATCGAGAGCGTGGCTTTGCCTTGCGAGAGCGACGATTCGATGAAGAGGATTTCGCCACCAACCGGGGTCCAAGCCAAACCAGTCACCACGCCAACGGCAGGCTCTTTGGCTCGATAGTTACTATCCGGCAACGGCAGGCCGAGAGCCTCGCGAACCTCGTCGGCAGTAATGTTTTTGGCCCTGCCTTTGCCGATGGGTTCGCCCGATGCCACCTTAACAGCGCGATGGCGCACCACTTTGGCAACGGCTTTATCGAGGCCGCGGACGCCCGACTCGCGCGTGTAACTATTGATTATCAGCTCGATTATTTTGGGCGGAAACTTCACATCCGAAGCGGCAAAACCATGCTCCTTAAGTTCGCGTGGCACGATGTGGCGCGAGGCTATCTCGACCTTCTCTTCGAGCAAATAGCCAGAAAGGTCTATGACCTCCATACGGTCTAACAAAGCTGGCTGGATGGTCGACAGCGTGTTGGCAGTGGCTATAAACATGACGTGCGACAGGTCGTAGTCGATATCTAAATAGTTATCGTGGAACGACTTATTTTGTTCCGGGTCGAGCACTTCGAGCAAAGCCGACGTTGGGTCGCCGTTTACGCTCTGCCCCTGCACCTTGTCTATCTCGTCGAGGATAAACACTGGGTTCGACGAACCGGCACGCTTAATGCTTTGCAGAATGCGCCCCGGCATTGCACCAATATAGGTGCGGCGATGGCCGCGAATTTCGGCCTCGTCGTGCAGGCCGCCCAGCGCAACCCTGACATATTTGCGGTTCATGGCTGTGGCAATGCTTTTGCCGAGCGAGGTCTTGCCCGTGCCCGGAGGGCCAACGAGGCAGATAATGGGTGCTTTCATGTCGCCCTTAAGCGAAAGCACGGCGAGATGTTCGATAATACGGTCTTTAACTTTTTCTATTCCAAAGTGTTCCTTATCGAGTACCTTGCGGGCGTGGTCTATACGCAGGTCGTCGGTGGTCGATTTATCCCACGGCAACGAGAGCATAAAATCGAGGTAATTGTATTGCACCGAATATTCTGGCGTTTGAGGCTGCAAACGTTTGAGGCGCGACAGCTCGCGGTCGAAGGTCTCTGCAACCGACTCGGGCCACTTTATCTTGCTGGCCCTGAGGTGCAACTCCTCGATGTCGCCATCAGAGTGGTCGCCACCAAGCTCGTCTTGAATAATCCTCATCTGCTGGTTAAGGAAGTACTCGCGCTGCTGGCGACTGAGTTCATTGCGTGTCTTGTCCTGAACCTCGCTGCGAACCTCTTGAAATACCGCTTCGTTCTCGACCAAGTCAGACACCATGTTCATACGCATATAGTAGCTCGGGCACTCCAGGAGTTCTTGCTTTTCCGAACCCGAAGCATCGAGGTGGGTGGCAATGAAATTGATTAATATTTTGTCGCTGCCGATTTCATTAATATCTAACATCGGCATACCGTTGGCGGCGCGGTTCTTGAGAATGTAGCCATAGCGTGAACGCAGGCGCGACATACCATTGGCAAACACCTGCTTGCGGCAGCCAATGGTCTCGGGATATGGTGTCACCGTGCCTTCGAAGTAACCGTCTTGCTCGCCGATTGGGCCAGTCACCGAATGTAGGCGAAAACGCACCGACCCTTGCACCACGCACATTGTATTGTCGTCTGGCAGGTCGAATGTCTTTATAACCCTGGCCATGACACCAACCTTATGGAAATCGGAGGCGCGCGTTTCTTCGCGGTCGTTGCGCTGCGCCACAACGCCAATCTTGCGGTTGCTTGCAGCTGCCTCTTTGAGCAGTTTAGCCGAGCTTTTACGGCTCGCCACTATGGGCATTAGCACTCCAGGAAACAGGACCATTTCGCGCAATGGGAGCAGAGGTAAGGTGGAGGGAACGTCGCCGTCCTGTAGCAGGACATCTTCGTCTTCTTTCGATATAACTGGAATAAATTCAGTGCGTTGAGCTATGCTGTTGAGCAGTTGTTCGTCGTTGTCGTGCGATTTTTTCATCAGCGTGTGTTGTCCGATTCTGTCTAAATAATATATAGTACGCAATTGTGCCGAAAAAGTTTCGTTCCGAGCAGAATTATGTCAAAGCCTGACACAACAAAAATCATGCCATGACAGAGCAGACTGACATTTTGTCAGTTATGGGAAATAATATTTTTTTGTAGTTTTAAAAAAAAGTTGTACTTTTGCATTTCAAAATCAAAACCAACAAGACGACATGAAAATCACAGTAGCAGGCACAGGTTATGTGGGACTATCGATAGCCACCCTCTTAGCGCAACACAATGAGGTTGTGGCAGTTGACGTGGTCGAAAACCGCGTTGCGATGGTCAATCGCCGCCAATCGCCAATCGAAGATGAATACATCGAGAAATACTTTGCCGAGCGCGAACTAAACCTCCGAGCCACCCTCGACTGGCGCGAAGGCTATGCTGGTGCCGAGTTTGTGGTCATTGCAGCACCTACAAACTACGACGATTCGAAAAACTTCTTCGACACATCTGCCGTCGAAGATGTCATAGCCAAGACCCTCGAAGTGAACCCCACCTGCACAATGGTCATCAAGAGCACCATACCCGTGGGTTACACCGAGAGCATACGCGCCAAATTCAACATCAGCAACATCATCTTTGCCCCCGAATTTCTGCGCGAAAGCAAAGCCCTCTACGACAACCTCTACCCCAGCCGCATCATTGTGGGCTACGACCAATCCGACGAACGCCTCGCCGAACGTGCCCACTGCTTTGCCTCCCTCATTGCCCAAGGTGCCATCAAGCAGGATGTTCCCACCCTCTTCATGGGCAGTACCGAGGCCGAAGCCGTAAAGCTCTTTGCCAACACTTACCTCGCCCTGCGCGTTAGTTACTTTAACGAACTCGACACCTACGCCGAACTCAAAGGGCTCGATACTCAACAGATAATCAACGGAGTATGCCTCGACCCGCGCATTGGCACACACTACAACAACCCGTCGTTCGGCTATGGTGGCTACTGCCTGCCCAAAGACACCAAGCAACTGCTGGCCAACTACGCCGACGTGCCCGAAGACTTGATTCGTGCCATTGTCGACTCGAACCGCACCCGCAAAGACTTCATTGCCGACCAGGTTCTGCGCAAAGCCGGCTACTACTCCTACTATGGCGACAGCAATTCGTGGTCGGCCAACCTCGAGCACAAATGCATCATCGGTGTCTACCGCCTCACCATGAAGTCGGGCAGCGACAACTTCCGCCAATCGTCAATCCAGGGAGTGATGAAACGAATCAAAGCCAAAGGCGCCACCGTCATCATCTACGAACCCACCCTACCAGCCGGCAGCACCTTCTTTGGCAGCGAGGTTGTGGGCTCGCTCGACGAATTCAAACGCCGCTGCAACGCCGTCATAGCCAACCGCTACGACTCCTGTCTCGACGACATTCGCGACAAGGTTTACACTCGCGACCTCTTCCAACGCGACTAACCACACCCACAACACAGTGGCCAGCAACTGCCACTGTCATACCGAAATAACAGAGATAATGGGGGCGGACTGACAAAATGTCAGTCCGCCTTTCTTTGGCACAGACATTGATTTCATACCATTCAGAACCAAGAAACCAACAAAAACACAAATAGTTATGCAAGGAAAACTCAACGTTCAGACCGAGAACATCTTTCCGGTAATCAAAAAATTCCTCTATTCGGACCACGAAATATTCCTCCGCGAACTCATCAGCAACGCCGTCGACGCCACACAGAAACTCAACACCCTCGCCTCGCGTGGCGAATTTAAAGGCGAACTGGGCGACCTCACCATCAACGTCAGCATCGACTCTAAAAAGAAGACCCTCACCGTTAGCGACCGCGGCATCGGCATGACTGCCGACGAGGTTGAAAAATACATCAACCAGATAGCTTTCAGCGGCGTGACCGACTTCATGGAGAAATACAAAGACAGTCACGAACCCCTCATCGGCCACTTCGGCCTCGGCTTCTACAGTGCTTTCATGGTCAGCAACAAAGTCGAAATCGTTACCAAGAGTTGGCGCGACCAACCTGCTCAGCACTGGAGCTGCGACGGCAACCCAGAGTTCACCATGACCGACGACCCACGCACCGAACGCGGAACCGACATCATTCTGCACATTGCCGACGACTGCGCCGAATTTCTCGAAGAGACCACCATACTCCAACTGCTGCGCAAATATTGCCGCTTTATGCCCGTCGCCATACGCTTTGGCGAGGAGAGCGTATGGGTAGACAGCGAGACCGAATGCGACAAAGATGGCAACCCCAAACGCGTCGAAAAGAAACAGCCACGCATTATTAACGACACAACCCCTGCTTGGAAAAAAGCCCCCTCCTCGCTCTCCGACGACGACTACCGCAAGTTCTACCACGAGCTCTTCCCAACCAACTTCGAGGACCCACTGTTCCAAATCCACCTCAACGTCGACTTCCCCTTCAACCTCACCGGCATCCTCTACTTCCCAAAAGTTCGTCGCACCATCGACCCCAATCGCAATAAAATTCAGCTCTACTGCAATCAAGTGTTCGTCACCGACCAGGTCGAAGGCGTGGTGCCCGACTACCTGATGCTCCTCCACGGCGTACTCGACAGCCCCGACATCCCGCTCAACGTTAGCCGCTCCTACTTGCAAAGCGACTCTAATGTCAAGAAAATCTCGTCGCACATTAGCAAAAAAGTGGCCGACAAGCTCGAAGAGATGAGCAAGGCCAAAATTGAAAGTTCGACCGACGAGGCAACCCAGAACCAAGACAACTCTCAAAACACCACTTTCAAGTCGCAATTGGAAGAGAAGTGGGACGACATAAAAATCTTCGTCCAATACGGTATGCTCACCGACGAGAAGTTTGCCGAGCGCGCCATGAAGTTCTATCTGCTCAAGAACACCGAAGGCCAGTACTTCACCCTCGAAAGCTATCGCGAAAAAATCAAAGCCCTCCAGACCGATAAGGACAAAACCGTATGCTACCTCTATGCCAGCAACACCGACGATGAACACACCTATATCGAAAAAGCACGCGCCAAAGGCTACGACGTGCTGCTTATGGACTCGCCCCTCGAGAGCCACTTCGTCAACCTGCTCGAGCAGAAGATAGAGAAGACACGCTTTGTGCGCGTCGACAGCGACACCGTCGAAAAACTCATCCCCCACGACGACGCCATTCCCGAAAAGCTCTCTCAAGACGAGAAAGACAAGCTTAAACCCATCGTCGAAGCCGCCCTCGACAAACAAAAATTCACCGTAATGCTCGAGAGCATGGAGAGCGACGACTCGCCCATGCTCGTCACCCAGAGCGAATTCATGCGCCGCTATCGCGAAATGGCGCAGAGCTCGGGCGGTGGCATGAGCTTCTACGGCGAACTGCCCGAGAGCTACAACCTCGTGGTCAACATCAACCATCCTCTCATTGGTCGCATTCTGGCCGAGAGCGACACCACGAAACAGCAGACCCTTGTCGGCCAACTCACCGACCTCGCCCTTCTCTCGGCCGGACTGCTCAAAGGCGAAGCCCTCAGCCGCTTCCTCAAACGCAGCGTCGACATGATTTAACCCATCCACTCAACCCCACGAGCCGGTCGGCAACTCGACCGGCTCTTTTTCTCATTCCAATCAACCAAAAAGGCCGCTATGAAACTAAATTCGCAATGCAAGGTGCGCCATATCGAAGGCGAATATTTAATAATGATGCCCACCCGCGAGGCCGATGGCTCACAGACTGTGGTGGGACTGAACGACACATCGAACTACCTATGGAACAAGTTCTTAGGCCGCGAGTTCGACCAAGCCGACGTGGCCGAGGCCCTGCTCGACGAGTTCGATGTGAGCCCCGACCAGGCCAGCGCCGACGCTGCTCGCTGGCTGCAGGATGCAGCGGCCGCAGGCTTGCTCGAACAGTCTTCGCCACAACCCGTGGTGTAGGAGTGGCACAAAAGTTGTTGACAACTTTTTTTGGCCGAAAGAATAATTTTTCATAAATTTGTTTTTGCAGCGTGGTTGCGCCACAAAACGTAAAACACACAGCTGCAACTATTTAGCACCAACCAAAACACAAAAAACGAGTCGACAATGAAGCGCATATTAGCCATAGCAACACTGATAACCGTCCTCGCAGGCGCGCAGGCACAAAATTTTAGCAACAACTACCTCGGTCTCGGCTTTGGCGGAGGCTACCGTTGGTACCTGCCGCAACAGGGCAGCCAAACCACACCGGCATCTGGCTTCGGGCTACTTGGCGAGCTGAACTACCGTCACTATGGGCAACACTTCGGCTTCGGCCTCGGCCTGCAAGCCATCAGCCCTGCGGCCGACTTCGACGTGGCCTACTTCATTCCCGTCAGCCTGCGCTATCGCACCCCACTCGCCAGCCGCTGGCAGCTCGAAGCCGGCATTGGCGCCGCGCTGGGCCTTTACCAAAAGCTGGCCGACGCTGCCGCGCTCGGCCTCGACCTCGGCGCAAGTTTTGCCACCAGCCGCCACACAGCCCTTTATATGGGTCTTTACGGCACTTGGGCCTTCGCTACCAACGCCACCGCCAGCAGCGGGTCGGCCTTTGCCTCCAACCTCGGTTTGGGACTTAAGGTCGGTTTCGGCTTTGGTTGGGACTGCAAGAAACAAATCGCCCACGACGCCGAGCCCAACCTCAGCACCGGCCGCTTGGCCGACGCCGAGGCCGAGAACGCCGCCAACCTGGCTGCCGCCGAGCAAGCCGCACGCGAAGAGGCCGCCCACCGCGCTCAGCGGCGCAACGCCCGACTGCGCACCAACAGCGACCTACGTGCCGCTGTCGACAGCGCTGCCACCGACCTCGAAGCGGCCTCGGCTTTCGCCTCGGCCGCCCAAAACGACCAAGCCCTGCAACTGGTGGCCGACGCCAGCGCCAAAATCGACGACGCCGCTCGCGCCCACGACAAGGGCAACCTCGGCCGCGCCTACGACCTCTACAACGAAGCCTATGCCGACCTGGCCCAAGCCTATGCCGCTGCTGCCACCACCTATTGCGACACCACTCAGGCCGCCATTGCCGCCGCAGCCCTCTATGCCGAAACGGCAACCATGGACGGACTTGGCTGTGCCCGCGCCTCGGCCAACAACGCCCGCCTCAACGCCACAGCTGCAGCCGCTGCCGCCACCGGTAGCCAACGCGCCGCCGGATACACACAACCCGCTTTTGCCTCGCACTTTGCCGAACAGACCATGCAGGCCGCCCTGGCCACCTCGAACCCCGACGCCATTACCGAAGCCAGCGACGCACAAGGCAAAGCCTACCGCGGCAGCTTGGCCGAGTGCTACGCCGCCTGCGCACGCGCCTACGCCGCCATTGCCGCCACCGAACAGTCGGCCCAATTGGCCCGTCAGGCCGCCGAGGCTGCACGCATGAACGACCTCGGAGCCACCTACCGTTTTGCCGTCACTGCTCGCGAAATTGGCAGCAACCCAACCACGCCAATCCCTGAACCTCAACCTGTTGCAACAACCAATAACACCAAAGAACCGCTCATGACGGTCGTCCTCCAGTTCGACGACGGCGACTGCCACAACCCCAAAGTCGACGCCCACGGCAACCAGCAACTCAAAGCCATGGTTCAGCGCCTGCAGGCCGACGGCCAACGCCGCATTGTGGTCTATGGCCACACCGACGACCAGGGCTCGCCCACCGGCAACCGCCGCTGTGGACAGATGAGGGCCGACGCCGTGCGCGCAATCCTTATCGACTATGGCGCACCGGCCGACCGCGTTGGGGCCATCTCGCGCGGAGCCACCCATCCAGCCCAACCCAACACCACCCCCGAAGGCCGCAGCAGCAACCGCCGCGCCGTGGTCGAACTGCAATAGGCCGATACCTCCCCCAAAGGCCACTGCCCCTACCAGGGTGGCACTTCTGCCCTACCCTTTCGGAACCATATCATCATATTTCCGAGCAGAGCCAACCGCTCCCACAACTCTAAACTATGTGCCAAAAAACGGCCGTTCCGCACCCCTCCCAAATCGGGCTGTGGGGCGGTAAAATCGAGGCTTGTAACTGCCTCATTATCAAGGTTGAAGTCGTATTAAGGTCGGGTTAGGGTCGTATTGAGGTCGAATAACGCCTATCAATCAGCTACTTACAACTCGATTTTTGGCCAGTTTTTGGCCCTAATAGCAACATCTATTTACCCTCCACAACCCGACTTTCGGCCCATCCTGGCACGAGGTTGAAGTCGGGATGTAGCGCCTCCAACACGACGTTGGCCCGAGCGTAGTACGGCCTCCGTTCTGCCATCTGCCTTCGCACAAAGGTAAGCAACTCGTCGCCATCGCGCCCCTTGAGCAGCGGCCTCGGGTTGTGGCTCACGAGCGCACGGCTGACCACGGCTTCGGGCGTGATGTCGAGCCAAACCACGCAGCCTGCGCCGAGCATAAAGTCCATATTGTCGCCGTAGCAAGGAGTACCGCCACCAGTGGCAACAACCACGTTCTCATGTGTTTGGGTCACCTCGCGTAGCAGTGTTGCCTCGAGCCGGCGGAATGCAGGCTCGTCGTATTTCTCGAAAAATCGGGCAACCTCGATTTTGTAGCGATGTTCAAATTCGCGGTCCAAATCGACGAACTCCATGCCGAGCCGGCGAGCCACAGTGCGGCCCACAGTGCTCTTGCCTGCATACATGTAACCAACTATGAAATAGGTCATTGCATCAATTCTTTGGCTGTTTGCAGAGCTGCCTCGGTGGGAGGGTCCGAGCTGAGCATGATGGCCACTTCGCGCAGGCGTTCGGGCACAGCCAACTCGCGCAGCCTCGAAACCGTAACGCCCTCGGCGTCAACCTCTTTGTATACCTTTAGGTGTTGCCCTGCCCTGGCGGCAATTTGTGGCAGGTGGGTTATTGCCACCACCTGCATTTTTCCGGCCATAGCGCTCATCAGTCCGGCCACTGCCACCGATATATCGCCCGAAACACCGGTATCAATCTCGTCGAACACGACCGTGGGCAATAGCGAACTATCGGCCACCAACGACTTGATTGCCAACATCAACCGCGACATTTCGCCCCCCGAAGCCACCTTCGAAAGTTCGCGTGGGGCATGGCCACGGTTGGCGCTGAAAAGAAAGGTCACGTCGTCGTGTCCCATAGGGCCGTAGTGGTCGGCGGTGGCTATGTTCACCTCGAGGCGTGCGTTGCCCATGCCGAGTTTCGAAAGCGGAATTAATATGTCGTTTTCGAGTTTGGTGGCGGCCGCGGTACGGCACGAAGTGAGGGCTTCGGCGGCGCTTTGCACCTTAGCAAAAGCCTTGTCGACAGCCTCCATCGTCTGCTCAATCAGGTGGTCGGTGTCGTCTATGTTCTGCAACTGGCGGTCGAGGTCGTTTTGCACCTGCAGCAAACCAGCCACCGAGTCGGTATCATGCTTACGTTCAAGACGGTAGATAAGATTAAGACGCTCGTCGATTTCTTGCAAACGCTCGGGCGAGAAAGCGAGCTTCGAGTCGAGGTGTTCGACGTCGGCCATGATGTCGCGCAGCTCAATGAGCGACGAATCTATGCGCTCGTGCAGCACGCGGATGTCGTCGTGGAAGTCGGTCATGCGCGACAGGGCGCTTTTGGCCTGCCCCAGGAGCGGTATTGCCGAGTGCTCGTCGGCATCGCAGAGGGTAGCCACCATGCCGAGGGCTTCTTTGATGGCCTCGGTGTGAGCAAGCAGTTGCTGCTCTTGCTCTAACTCCTCCTGCTCGCCATCGCGAAGACGCGCGGCCACGAGTTCGTCGAAATTGAAGCGCAGGTAGTCCATCTCTTTCTTGTTGCGGCTATCGGCGGCGGTGAGCTCTTCGAGTTTCTTTTTCAGAGCAGCATAGTCGGCAAAAACCGCCGCGTATGCCTCGACTGGCGAATGGGCAATGTTGTCGAGCAGCGAGGTCTGGAACGTGCCGTTGCCGAGCGTGAGGGTTTGGTGCTGCGAGTGAATGTCTATCAATCTCTCTCCCAGTTGTTTGAGCAGTGGTAACTGCGCCGGTGTGTCGCCCACAAAGGCGCGACTTTTGCCCGACGGCAGAATTTCGCGGCGAACGATGAGCGAGTCGTCATAGTCTACATCGGCCTCGGCCAGCAAACTTTCGAGCCCCAAACCAGCTATTCCAAATTGGGCCTCGACCACACATTTGCGACCTTTGTCGCCCAATGCCTGCAGGTCGGCCCGCTGCCCGAGCAGCAGTCCGAGAGCACCGAGCAGTATAGTTTTGCCTGCGCCGGTTTCGCCAGTGATGACAACAAAACCGGGAGCAAAATCTATATCGGTCTGCTTGATTAGTGCGTAGTTCTCTATGTGCAGGTGTTGGAGCATGGTTGGCTGTGGTTAGGGCTATTATTATGACAACATGGGGGCTATACGCTGGAGGGCGGCGATGAATAAATCGACCTCCTCACGAGTGTTATAAGCTGCAAACGAGGCTCTTACTGTACCCGGAATGGAATAGCGGTCCATTATTGGCTGGGTGCAATGGTGACCGGTGCGGACTGCCACACCAAGCTTGTCGAGTAGCGTTCCAACGTCGTAGGGGTGGGCTTTGCCCACGTTGAACGAGAGCACAGCGGCTTTGTGTGGCGCGGTGCCGTAGATTTTTACACCCTTCACAGAGTCGATGGCCGCGGTTGCGTAGCGCAGCAGGTCGTCTTCGATGGCGGCAATGCGGTCGAGGCCAGTTTCGTTTATGAAGTCAATGGCTTCGCCCAGCCCCACGACGTCGGCCACAGATGGAGTGCCAGCCTCGAACTTGAAGGGCAAGTCGTTGAAAGTGGTGCGCTCGAAGGAGACATCTTTAATCATCTCGCCACCGCCTTGATAGGGTGGCAATTCGGCAAGGAGCTCTTTACGGCCATACATCACGCCGACACCCATAGGGGCATACATTTTGTGACCCGAAAAGCAATAGAAATCGCACCCAATCTGCTTCACATCTACCTTGATATGGGCTACGGCTTGTGCGCCATCGACCAATATTTTTGCCCCGTGGGCATGAGCCTCCTTGGCCATTTCGGCCACAGGGTTGATAGTGCCCAGGGTGTTCGAAACGTGGCAGACAGCCACCAGTTTGGTACGGTCTGTAAAGAGGGCGCGATAGGCTTCGAGGTCGAGCTGGCCGTCGTCGCTAAAGGGGATAACACGCAGCTTTACGCTCTTGTTGCGGCAAGCCAACTGCCACGGCACAATGTCGGAATGGTGTTCCATGCCCGAGACAATAATTTCGTCGCCATCGGTCAAAAAGCGGTCGGCAAAAGTTGCAGCCACGAGGTTGATGCTTTCGGTGGTTCCGCGTGTGAAGACAATCTCTTCGGCCGACTCGGCCCCGATGTAGGTCTGCACTTTGCGGCGCACCAGTTCGAAAGCTTCGGTGGCGTCGGCCGCCAAGCGGTGGGCGCCGCGGTGTATGTTGGCGTTGAGAGTGGTATAGTAGCGGCAAAGGGCATCAATCACCCGTTGAGGTTTTTGGGTGGTGGCAGCGTTGTCGAGGTAGACCAGTGGCCGACCGTAGACCTGCGTGGTCAGTATGGGGAATTGGGGGCGGATTTCGTTCATTTCGACCTGCGTTTTTTAACGATTGAACGGACTATGATGAAAGTTATTGCTGCGGCCAGAAGCACCACGATGATGATGCTGAGTTGGTGGCTGTATTTGACTATGACTGAGGGGTCGGCAGCTTTGTAGGCCAGCCAGCCGAGCAAAGCAAGGATGCAGTTCCAGAGCGCGGCTCCCAAGAAAGTGAAGAGAGAGAAGAGCCCTATGTTCATGCGAGAGAGGCCGGCCGGAATCGACACTAGTTGGCGAACCACCGGAACCAGACGGCCGATGAGTGTTGAGATGTTGCCATAGCGGTTAAAATAGGCCTCGGCACGCTCCATTTTTTCGCCACTGAGACCGAGCAGGCGGCCTAACTTGCCATCGACAAAGGCGTAGATAATGGGGCGTCCCAGCCAACGCGACAAGAAGTAGTTGATGAAAGCTCCGAGCATTGCTCCGAGGGTGCCAACGACTACGATGAGCCAAATTTTCATGCCGCTGGCGCTGGCGGGGTTGCTGGCCACATATACAGCTGGCGGAATGACAACCTCGGAGGGGAAGGGTATGAAAGAGCTCTCGATGGTCATCAGCACGCCTACGGCGGTGTAGTTCATGTTGCTGTCGTACCACTGAAGGGCGGTGGCTACGAAGCCGTGCGACGAAGAATCGTCGCCGTGTATCTGCTCTGCCAAACCGGTCTGGGCGGCGACTTGAAGCCCAGCCAAAACGAATATTACAGCTATGATGAATTTTAGTCGTTTCATAAATTGTTGTTTTTCACATTTCTATGCGCGCACGAACATTATACGCACTCTGCAAAGTTACGCTTTTTTTTTGAATTGCAGACTTTCTTGTTTGGAGCGAGACAACTTTTGGTGTTCGGCTTGGCGCCGGCGCGAACGCACCTGCTACTTGGGTTGGGCTTCGACCGCCGGCTTGGCCCACAGGTTGAGGAAGCGCTCCACGCGCTTGCGACTATAGCCTTTGCCCTCTTCGAGGCTTTCGCTCTCTTGAATGTGGATAAGCTCGCCCTTATCGTTGAGCACCACAAAGGCGGGGTAGCCAAAACGGCCAGGGTTACCTAAGCGACGCATGGCTTCAAGATTTTTGTTAGCCGAGGAATAATTGACGTGGATGTAGACAAAATTTTTGGCCATAAGCGGGGCAATGACACTGTCGGTGCGGGCAAATTCGGCAAAACGAAGACACCACGGACACCAGTTGCCACCCACCTGACACATCACATAGCGACCCGAAGCCTGCGCCTCGACTAATGCAGAATCGATTTGATGCATGGCATCGGTACGCTCGTTATAAACTTTGACCGACTGCGCCCAAGTGCCTGCCATAAAGCTCACTGTCATTACCAGCAGGAGGAGCATTTTTTTCATATAAGTGCGGTTCGAATTCTTTTCCATGGCGAATTATCTCTTTTTTTCGAAACATTACAATAACGACAAAAAAGCCATTTTATTGTGCAGCACAGATATTTTTTCGCAGCAACCGCAACTCGCTGCCATAAAGAGACAAAAAGCAGAGACTAATTGCCCGACTTTTCGAGCGTCATATACTCCTTGGCATACTCCACGTAGTGCGCCGCATTGTCGGTTTGGCCGGGACGTGTTGGTTTGAGGTAGCGAGCCGGCACGCCTCCCCAAATCTCGTGAGGCGGAATTTTGGTACCTTGCAGCACCAGCGCGCCGGCAGCCACAATGGAGCCCTCGCCCACCTCGCAGTCGTCGAGCAACGTAGCTCCCATGCCAATGAGGGCTCCGTCGCAAATGGTGCAGGCGTGTACGGTGACGTTATGGCCTATGGTGACGTCGTTGCCGATATGAGTGGGGCCAGTGTCGTGGGTGACGTGAATACAGGAGCCGTCTTGCACGTTGGAACGGTCGCCGATGATGATTGGTGCCACGTCGCCACGTACCACGGCGTTGAACCAGACCGAACATTGGTCGCCCAACGTCACGTCGCCAACCAGCGTAGCGTTCTCGCTGAAGTAACAGTCGCGCCCCCACTTGGGGCTACGTCCTCTGAAAGATTTGATTAGTGCCATAGTATGCGTAACTATTGATGTTTTTCTAATTCGATATAATTGAGTTTGCAAAGTTACGCAAAAAAATTAGAACTATCAAAAAAATCTTCGCTTCGCGCATACTTTATTTCGCCCAACTTTGCGTTTTATTCCACCACCACTTTATGGGCTTTGTGTCCAACATAAATAAGGTATACACCTCGTGGCAGTATGGCATCGGTGGGCCATTGCCGACCACTGACGTCATACAACGTAAAGTGCTCCGCGCCTCGAACTATTATTTGTCCGTTCTGCACCGAGATACTTATCCTGTCTGCTTCGACCATATCAATGCCTACGGCCTCTTTTCTCTCGAATGTAGCGACAAAACGTAGTGTGCTGATAACTGTAACTTGCCGAACCTGCGTAGTGTCTCCATCTTGCCACTGAACAAAACGGTAGTCGTCGAACGGGTGTGCCACAATGTTTGCAACGCTTCCATAATCGTAACTGCCGCTACCTGCCACCTGGCCCATAGAGTAGTCGTTGGCCTCGACGGTCACGTCGTACTGTTCTGGCTCGAAAAGCGCTGTATAGGTCATGTCGGCTATTGCCACATCTGTTCGCGGATTACTGCTACCCCCATCGTCCCATTGATAAAAATAATAGTGCTCGCGCGGCGTGGCTACGAGTGTGTATTGCTCACCCGCCCAATAGACACCGCCCCCCAACACAGCACCGCGGATTGTGTCGTTTGCCACAACGTCAATGTTATAGCGGGCATCGCGAGTGAAGATGGCTTCGTAGCGCTCATCGGCCAACGTAACGACTGGCCGAGGGTTGGCAGTGTTGCCATCGTCCCATTGCACAAAGTGGCAGTGCTCGCGAGGCGTGGCTGTTAGGGTGGCCTGTTGCTGGTACTGGTAGAGCCCGCCACCAGAAACCGAACCTAACAACGTGTCGTTGGGTTCGACAGTAATCAGGTACTGGTTAAGCTCGAATTGAGCAGCAAAGAGAGTGTCTTGCTGCAATGTCACCGCACGAGGGTTATCGGTATTTCCATCGCCCCATCGCACAAAGTGGTAGCCATAGAATGGCGTAGCGAGAAGTGTCTCGTTGAGATTGCTCGTCTTTGTGTGCGACACCGAACCCCTACTACTATCACACTCAACTGTTAGCCCAACAAAAATGGCAGTAAGCAGCGTATCTTGTTGCACATTGAACGTAATTGGGTTTTGCACCTCGCCATTATTCCACCGCAAGAAGTGCCATCCGGTTAACGGCACAGCCTGGAAGGTTACAGGGGTTAAGTAACCATATATGCCACCTTCGTTGGCAACAATGCCGCGCGTGGTGTCGCTCGAGTTACAGACAACACGATAGTGGTTCACATCCCACATGGCAAGAAGCGAAGTATCTTGCACAACCGTTATCTGTCGTGGATTGCTCATATTACCATCGTTCCAGCCAGCAAAGAGGTAGCCATACTTAGCTGTGGCCGAAACCGTTGTTCTGCTGCCATACGGTAAAATACCTGTACCATAGACGTGGCCCATAGCGGTATCGGCGGAGGCAACAGTCACGGCATGAGTATCGATAACAAAAAAGGCGGTGAAAAGAGTGTCTCTTGTAACAGTTATGGTCCGAGGATTATCGGTAACACTGTCGTTCCACATCGCAAAATGGTAATGCTCTTCAGCAACAGCAGTTAAGGCCACCTGCTGCAGGTAGGGGTAGCTGCCGCCACCCATGGCGGTGCCAATAGTTACGTTGCTGCTGTTGGTCACAATCAGGTAGCTGTTCGCCTCGAACTGGGCGGTGTAGCGTGCCGAGTCGGTTACCACTACGGTACGCGGATTGTCGGTATTGCCGTCCTGCCACTGCACGAAATGGTAGCCATAGTAGGGCGTAGCCGCAAGGGTGGCCGCTGCATTGTGGTTGTAGGTACCGCTGCCGCTCACCGCACCCATATTGCTGTTGTTGCTCTGCACCGCAAGGGCATAGCTGTTGATGGCAAACTGGGCGGTGTAGGTGGCGTTCTGCGTGATGGAGACAAGGCGTGGGTTGTCGGTGTTGCCGTCGCTCCACTGCGTGAAGCGGTAGCCTGCGTTGGGCAGGGCTTCGATATTCACGGGCGTGAGGTAGCTGTACGAGCCGCCGCCGCTGGTGGTGCCTATGGCGGGGTTGCTGCTCTGCACGGTGAGGATATAGGTGTTTATCTCGAACTGCGCCGTCAGGGTCAGTGCACTCTGCACGGTAAGTTGGCGTGGGTTGTCGGTCGTGCCGTCGCTCCACTGCGTGAAGTGGTAGCCGTAGGTCTCCACGGCCATCAGCGTGGCGGTGCTGCCGTAGGTGTAGGTGCCGCTGCCGTAGGTGCTGCCCATGGTGGGGTCGTTTGGTTCGGCGGTGATGGCATAGCTGTTGGCGGCGAACTGGGCGGTGAACATAGAATCGCGCGTAACGGTGATGGTGCGCGGATTGTCGGTCACATCGTCTTGCCACTTCACGAAGTGATAGCCGTAGGCCGGCGTGGCCATCATCGACATCTCATGGAGGTAGTTGTAGCTGCCGCCACCGCTCACGCTGCCCATGGTGGTGTTGCTGGGCGTAGCCACTATGCTGTAGCTGTTCACGCCGAAGTAGGCCGTGAATGTCGAGTCCTGGCTGACCGTGATAGTGCGCGGATTGAGCGTCGAGCCGTCGTTCCACTGCGTGAAGTGGTAGCCATAGTTGGCGGTGGCGGTGAGGCTCACCTGGTTCATATAGTAGTACACGCCGCTGCCGCCCACGTTGCCCATCTCGGGGTTGGCGTTGGCCACGGTGATGCTACTCACGTTGCTGACGAAGACGGCGGTGAAGAGCGAGTCGCGTATGGCGGCCAGGTAACGTGGGTTCTGCGTGTTGCCGTCGCTCCACTTGAGGAAGTGATAGCCGTTGTAGGCCGTGGCCGAGAGGGTTACGGAGGCGTTGTAGTTATAGAGGCCTGTGCCGCTCGCCGCACCCATCGTGCTGTCGTTGCAGGACACGGTGATATAACTATAGTTTACGGCGAATATGGCCTCGAAAGAGGTATCCTGCGTCATGGCTATCTGGCGAGGATTGGCGGTGTTGCCGTCGTTCCATTGCAGGAAGTGGTAGCCGCTGTTGGCGGTGGCCTGCAGGCGAGCCGTGTGGTCGGTGCAGGTGGGCTGTTGCGTCACCGCAGCCGTACCCATCACCGCGTTGTTGCTCGTCGCCGCGAGGCGGTAGGGTGGTGCCTCGACGATGTTGGGGAAATTCTCCCAGTGGGTGGTGGTGTAGTAGGAGAGTACCGCGCCGCAGGGGACGCTGACCGTCACCATGCTATCCACCGCGCTGAAGGTGTGGGCGAAGATAGTGGGCGGCGTGCTGCCGAGCATCTCTATCTCGCTCACTGTGCCGTTGTTGGCGTAAGCGTAGTCGCCTATGGTGGTGATGCCGTCAGGGAAGGTGAGCCTACCACCGAGATCCACGCAGCCGTCGAAGGCGTGGCTGCCAATGGTAGTCAACGACTGCGGCAGCTCGCTGCGCAGCAGGCGTGTGCAACCCATAAAGGCCTTGTCGCCGATGCTGGTAATGCCGTCACCCCAGCTGACGTTCTTCAGGCGGTAGCAGTCCTTGAACGCCTCGTCGCCGATAGTTTGCACGCTATCGCCCAACGATACCTCCACCAGCCTGTCGCACCCCGAGAAAGCCCCCTCGCCAATGCTCCGCGCATTGGTAGACACCGACAGTATGTTATCGCAGTTGGCGAAAGCATACTTACCAATCTTAATAGTACTTTCTATTGCAGACATTATTATTGTTCCCCCATAGTTATGAAATGCATGTGCCCCTATACTGATAGCATTATTAAGATTAATGGTACTATTAATCCCACAAAGACAGAAAGAAGAATCCCCAATATACCTAATATCCTCTGATAGAATAGTCGCATCACTTACATTAGTACACTTATAAAATGCGTACTCACATACTTTTTTAACGTTTCTGCCAATAACTATCGTGTTCAATGCCGAGCGTTGATTCATGAAAAATGGCGGTATTACCTGTACATTATCACCTACGACAACTTTATGGATACGACCAGGTGACTCGTTTACATAACCCATAGCACCATCACCATGGAACCACTTGCTTTGACAATTGACTGCATTATATATCACAGAATCAAGAGAGGTACATCCGAGAAATGCATGTCTTCCTATCCTTGAAATATTCTTGCTAATACATATTCCTTTAATACTATTACATCCATTAAATGCATCTTCACTAATACCCACTACTGGGTAATTCCGGCCATCATGATATACACTGTCTGGAATAGCCACATAACCCGATGGATAATGTCCATAATTGTAATATCTGCTATCTAAGCCGAAATTATAACGTACGTACTCTTCATATGTTACGATTACTCCATTATCAACAATTCTATAATATAGCGTTTGACCTGTGCTACAGACCGCAGAGAAGTCATAGTTTTGTGCGGAGCAATTAACTGCTGCCGCGAACAATAACATCGTAATAATTATCCTTTTCATTTCAGTGAATGTTTGTTCTGTTTGTTAATCATTTCACATATTAGATTCCAAATTGACAAGAAACAATTTGGCCATTGATTATCCCCTTCAAGAAGAAGCCCAAATAGACGTTCCGTATCTTCGTTTGTTGTTCCAATTTCAACTCCTATATGAAAAAGTTGCAACCATAACAATAAGGCATATTTCATCCTGTCAGGATAGTTGTGTTCCTCACAATAATAGACCAATTTAAATACGCTGTACTCAATCTCTTCAGATAAGCCGTCTCTAAAAGTTATTATTGTTTCTTTCTTATCCGTATAACAATATAATAATGATGGATTGAGCCCATATATTGAAGCAATACAATCAAATGTCGATTTGTGGGATTTCCCTTTTGTATTATGAAGAGTGTCAAATACATGCTCTAGAGTGATGGCATAGAGCATAAGGTATTGATAAAAAACGGAATGATAATATTCTTGGAAGCCACTCACTGCATATTCTCGGTCAAAGGCGTGATTCTGTCTGCTTATCTCTTTTTCCGCTTCATCACGAAAAATATGGATTAATTGTATATGTGTATAATAACCTTTGTCCTGAAAGAGTGTTTTCAATATTGGGTTTTGCCTTACAACATCTATCATTTTGCAGTTATCATCTTCATTACACTTTTTATAGGCATTTTCAATAGCAT
>JAFVCE010000022.1 GCA_017479385.1 Bacteroidales bacterium
AAGACCAAAGAGCTATTGAGGTCTACCTGCAAGGCGGCCGCAGCACGCAGGTGGCCGACATCGTGGCCCACAGCGGCGCCGACCGGCTGCGGGTCTACCCGCTGCTTTTCGAGATGGAGCGTTCTGGGCGGATAGTGGTGACCGAAGTGGAACGCCTCGGCGCCCCAAAGGCAGTGAAACTGATAGAAAAATAGTTCCCACAGCAACGATGGACCAAACTGCCCCCATAAAGCAACAATCCGCTGATGGTGTGCTCACTTGCGGCGCCATAGAGGAAGCCGTGCTGCGACGCACCGACTGGCGAAGCAAGAGCACTCGGCAGGGCTACGAAGCCCTTGTGGTGCAGCTGAAAGGCTATGCCGACGGTGATTTTGCCGAGCGAGAGGTGGACGAAGAGTTCTGCCGCGGTTTTACCAACTACCTGCTGGCCAACGTCAAACCGACGTCGGCCCGAAGTTACCTCGAGAAACTCCGCACCCTGACTCGCCAGATGAAAAAACGCGGCGAGATTGCAACCTTGCCTCAGGTTGAGTTGCGGACGTTGATGCCACCGCGCGAGAGTGCGCAGAAGGTGTACCTGACGCGCGACGAACTTCGGGCCATGCAGGAGGCTCCCTGCCCGGCCGAGAGCACTAAGCAGGCGTTTTTGTTTTCGTGTTACACTGGTTTGCTCAAGGGCGAGGTGCAGGATTTGAAGTGGGACGCTATTCGCCTCAATGGCAACGGTTTAGAGCTTATGCGCACGGTGGAGCATAGTGGCGAGCAGGTGCGAGTGCCCATTGTCGAGCCGGCTCGCGAAATTCTCGAGAGCGCGGAGCGGGCCTACGGCAGCCTGCCCGAGGGTGAGCAGGATGAGCGCGTGTTTCACCTGCTGAGTGGGATTACGATAAACGACCACATTCGTCGTTGGGCGCAGGCGGCGGGGGTGGCGAAGCATATTAATTACATGACTTCGCGCCACACTTTTGCCATCATGGCCTTGCGGGCAGGAGTGGACCTTTACGTGTTGGCCAGGTGGTGCGGATACAGCAACGTGGCGGCGGCGCAGGGTTATGCCGATTTGGTGGGGCGTAATGTGCGGAGCGACAGCGAGTTGCTCGAGGCTGCGTTTGCCTGAGAGTGGCCTTTGGGGTGGGGGAGAGGTCGAGTTGCAAGTGGCTGTGTATCAAGCGTTGTTCGACCTCAATACGACCTTAACCCCTCTTTAACACGACCGAAGTGCTGATAATGAGGCGCTTAGATTAGGAATGTGGTTTTGTTTTTCGGGATTGCAATTTTTTTCGTAATTTTGCAGTCCGAAAAACTTTTTTTGTATGCAATTTAGACTAACTTTCGACGAAATTCAGGACCTTATTCAGCGCAAGGCAGGCCGCTCATTACCAATTGTTTATGGCGGCGAGCATACGGTCCGCATTGCCTACGATGTGAATGTGCTGTTCAAGCAGACGAGTGTGGGAATTGACATCACGGTGGAGCGAATTAATGGCTCCGACATTTTTCTTTCTTACTCGGGCGGCGCTGCCATCGAGTTTATGCTGCGCACGGCTCTGGGGCGCTACAAAGGGCAGCCTGGGGCCGACATTATAGAGCTGATGGATGGCAACCGCATTTTGCTGTCGCTGGGAAAGAACCCGCAGGCGGCGCAGATTTTTAATGCTGTGGAGTTGCAGGACATACACTTCGACGAGCAGCACGTGATGATTGACTTTAAACCCAAAAATATTTGAATATCAGGCTCATAGTGGTCTCGAAGACCGATGTGGGCTACCTGCGCGAAGGGATTGAGGACTACGTGGGGCGGCTTAAGCACTATGTTGGTTTTGTGGTCGACGTGGTGCCGGGGCTCAAGGGGCAGTTGCCGCCCGACGAGGTTCGCAAACGTGAGGGGGAGTTGATTTTGAAGCGGTTGCGCCCGTCGGATTGTGTGGTGCTGCTCGACGAGCATGGGCGCGAGTTCACCTCGGTTGGTTTTGCCGACTACCTGCAGCGGCAGATGAATGCCGGTGTGCGCGAGTTGGTGTTTGTGGTGGGTGGTGCCTTCGGCTTTTCAAACGAGGTTTATGCCGTCGCCAGCGGCAAGATTTCGCTCTCGCAGATGACGTTTAACCACCAGATGGTGCGCCTGTTTTTTGTGGAGCAACTTTACCGCGCCTTTACCATTATCCGCCACGAAAAGTATCACAACCAGTAGCCATTCTGCGACTGCAAAGTTACGACTTTTTTGGCAACAGGTGGTGTTAAATAATCATAAAAAAGAGTTCTCCTGGCCTTTGCGGCTTGGAGAACTCTTTTTTTTATTGCTCTCGGCCACAGCGCGTTTAGCGGATGAGGAACGAGAATTTGTTGAAGTTTTTGAGGGCAATGCCGGTGCCGCGGGCCACAGCGCGCAGGGGGTCGTCGGCAATGTAGACTTCGAGTTTGGTTTTCGATTTTATTCGCCTGTCGAGGCCGCGGAGCAGGGCGCCGCCGCCGGCCAGGTAGATGCCGTTGTTGTAGATATCGGCCGCCAACTGCGGTGGGGTGATAGAGAGGGTGTCGAGCACGGCCTGCTCTATGCGGGCAATGGATTTGTCGAGGGCGTGGGCAATCTCTTTGTAGTTGACGAGTACCTCTTTGGGCAGGCCAGTCATGAGGTCGCGGCCGTGGGCGTGGTAGTCTTCTGGTGGTTCGTCGAGGTCTGAGACCGCCGAGCCGACGGCAATCTTGATTTCTTCGGCAGTGCGTTCGCCGATGACCATATTGTGCTGTTTGCGCATGTATTCTTCGACGTTGGCGTTGAATTCGTCGCCAGCTATGGGCACCGAGTTGTTGCAGATGATGGCGCCGAGCGAGATGACGGCAATTTCGGCTGTGCCGCCTCCGATGTCGACAATCATGTGGCCTTCGGGTGCGAGGACATCTATGCCGTTGCCTATGGCGGCTGCCATGGGCTCGTGAATCATGCGTATCTCTTTGGCGCCAGCCTGCTCGGCGCTTTCGCGCACGGCGCGGGCTTCGACGTTGGTGATGCCGCTCGGTATGCAGATAACCATGCGCAGCGCTGGGGGCATGAATGAGCGGGCGACGGGGGTCATGCCGATGAGCTCGCGGATGAGGTGCTGAGCCATCTCGAAGTCGGCAATAACACCGCGGCGCAGTGGGCGCACGGTCTCGATGTTCTTGTCGCCGGTGCGGCCTTCCATGGGCAGTGCGGCCTTGCCAACAGCAATGATTTTGTTGGTGCTGCGGTTGACGGCGACGATGGATGGCTCGTCGATAACCACCTTGTCGTTATATATCACTATGGAGTTGGCGGTGCCGAGGTCCATAGCCACTTCGCGGTTGAATAGTGAGAACAGTCCCATTGTCTTCAGTCTAATAATTTAATGGTTTTACGCAAAAAAATCTAAAAAGTTTCGTTTTTTAATGTTTAAAGTGGCGTTTGCCAGTAATGGCCATGCCCATGTGGTTCTGTTCGCAGTAGTCAATAGAGTCTTGGTCGTGTATGGAGCCGCCCGGGTGGGCCACAGCAGCAATGCCGGCTTGGTGGGCAATCTCGACACAGTCGGGGAAGGGGAAGAAAGCGTCTGAGGCCATGACGGCGCCGTTGAGGTCGAACCCGAACGATTGGGCTTTGGCAATGGCCTGGCGCAGGGCGTCGACGCGGCTGGTTTGGCCCGTGCCCGAAGCCAAAAGCTGGCGGTTTTTGGCCAGTACTATGGCGTTGCTCTTGGTGTGTTTGACAAGAATGGTGGCAAAGGCGAGGTCGTCGGCCTGCTGGGAGGTGATGGGGGTGGAGGTGACGCTGGTGGCCACGTCGGCCGCGGTGGGCACCACGGTGTCGCGGTCTTGAACCAGCACGCCGTTCAGCACCGAGCGGAATTGTGGGTTGCCCATCTTGAACTCCTTGCGGCGCAGGATAATGCGGTTCTTTTTGCCACGCAATACGGTCAAGGCGTCGTCGTCGTAGGCTGGTGCAATGCAGACTTCGAAGAAGATTTTGTGCATCTCGTCGGCCACCTCTTTGGTGATTGGGCGGTTTGTGATAATCACGCCGCCAAAGGCGCTAACGGGGTCGCCGGCCAGGGCGTCGGTCCAGGCTTGGAGCGAAGTGGGACGCACGGCCATACCGCAGGCGTTGTTGTGTTTGAGGATAGCGAAAGCGGTGTCGCTAAAATCGTCGATAAGGGCGCAGGCTGCGTCGATGTCGCCCAGGTTGTTGTAGCTGATTTCCTTGCCGTTAAGTTTGTCGAAGCAGGTGTCGAGGTTGCCATAGAAGACTCCTTTTTGGTGGGGGTTCTCGCCATAGCGCAGCACTTCGGCGTGGCCAAAATCCTGCTTGAAGGCGGGCAACTGCTCGGCGAGGTTGAAGTGGTTGAAGATGGCGGTGTCGTAGTGACTGCTTACGCCGAAGGCGTAGGTGGCAAAGCGGTGGCGCTGCTCGAGGGTGGTGCAGCCGTCCTGCTCTTGGTATATCTTTAGGAACTCGGCATAGTAGTCGACGGCCGGAACGATTACCACGTCGTTAAAGTTCTTGGCAGCGGCGCGGATGAGGCTGATGCCGCCGATGTCGATTTTCTCGATAATGTCTTGCTCGGCAGCACCGCTGGCCACTGTTTGCTCGAAGGGGTAGAGGTCGACGATGACGAGGTCGATTTCGGGTATCTCGTATTCGGCCAACTGCTCGCCGTCGCTGAACATATCGCGGCGCGAGAGTATACCGCCAAAGACCTTGGGGTGGAGGGTTTTGACGCGTCCGCCCAGGATGGAGGGGTAGCCGGTGAGGCTCTCCACGGCTATGGGCTCGATGCCGAGGTCGTGGATGAACTTGAAGGTGCCACCCGTAGAGTAGATGGTGACGCCCTGCTTGTCGAGCTCGCGCACGATTGCTTCGAGGCCATCCTTGTAGTAAACCGAAATGAGTGCTGATTTTATTTTTTTCATTGTTTGTGCAATTTTTTTTGATGATTCTTCGTTATGTATAAAAAAATATGTGGTCAATCGCCGAACTCTATGCCGACACCTTTTGCGGTGTGGACAAGACGCCCGTCGGGGGCTACGAGGTTCTGTTCGCGGACGGCCTCTTTGAGCGGTATGCCTACGATGTCGGGGTGGTGGTAGGCTACCATTTGGCCGAAGCGCCCTTCGATGACAAACTCCATGGCGCGAACGCCAAACTCGGTGGCCAACACGCGGTCGAATGCTATGGGGGTGCCGCCACGCTGCAAGTGGCCAAGTATGGTGCACCTGATGTCGTGCTCGACGCCGGCGGCCTTGAGGTCGGCAGCCAGTTGCTCGCCCACGCCGCCCAGCTTGACGTGTTGGTAGCCCACTTCGCCGGTTTCGGTGCCGGTAACGCTGCCACCTTTGGGCATGGCCCCCTCGGCAACGACTATTATGCAGTAGCCGTGGCGTTTGTTGTAGCGTTGTTCGATTTTGGCCTTGATTTTTTGAACGTCGTAGGGTATTTCGGGAATGAGGCACACGTCGGCTCCACCAGCGATGGCGCTGTGGAGGGCAATCCAGCCAGCGTCGCGACCCATGACCTCGACAATGAACACTCGGTTGTGAGAGGCGGCGGTTGTGACGAGTTTGTCGATGGCTTCGGTGCAAATCTGCACTGCGGTTTGGAACCCGAAAGTGTAGTCGGTGAGCGACAGGTCGTTGTCTATCGTTTTTGGCACGCCCACAATGTTCAGCCCCTTCTCGGCCAGGCCGAGCGAGATGCGCTGCGAGCCGTCGCCACCAATGTTGATTACGGCGTCGACACCCATATATTGCAGTTTGCGCAACATCTCGTCGGAGCGGTCTACGGTGGTCCAACTGCCGTCGGCCTCCTTGACGGGCCATGCAAAGGGGCCGCCCTTGTTGGTGGTGCCCAAAATGGTGCCGCCTTGAATTTGGAGCCCTTCAACGCTCTTCTCGTCGAGCATCATGATTTCGGTAGGCTCGCGCAACACGCCGTTGAACGACTCGACGCAACCAATCACCTCCCAGTCGTTGGTCTGCGAGGCGCGTTTCACTATGCCGCGTATAACCGCGTTGAGGCCTGGGCAGTCGCCTCCGCCAGTCAATACCATTACTCTTTTAAGTGCCATTTTAGTCGTTTCCGTCTGATTTTTAGCACCCTACGTAGGGCTTAGCTCTCAAATGGAATGCACAAATTTACGATTTTTTTTCGGAATTAGAAAAAAAAATGTAACTTTGCTGCCGAAAAACTTTTTTTGAAATGAAACTGCAATTCCTCGGTGCAACGCGCGAAGTTACTGGCAGCAAGCACCTTATAACAACTAAAAGTGGGCTGAAAATTTTGCTCGATTGCGGTATGTATCAGGGCAAAGGTCTCGAAACCGACGCCATGAACCGCGACCTCGGTTTCGACCCCGCAGAGATTGACTATCTCATCCTCAGCCATGCTCATATCGACCACAGCGGCCTCATTCCCTATATTCACAAGTTGGGCTTCAACGGCACGGTGCTTTGCACCCCCGCCACGCGCGACCTCTGCTCGATAATGTTGGCCGACGCCGGACGCATTCAGGAGCAGGATACTCGCACCTTCAACAAAAAGCGCAAGGCGCAGGGGCTCGCGCCAGTCGAACCAATCTATACGCTCGAGGATGCCCAAAGTGCAATGAACTGCTTTATCAGCATTCCGTACCACAAGCCTTTCAATATCGAGGGCGAAGTGAAGGTTGAGTTTTTCGACGCTGGTCACATTCTCGGTTCGGCCATGGTTTACCTCGAAATAAAAGAGGGGCGCCGCACCATACGCCTTGGCTTTACGGGCGACATTGGGCGCTACGACAAGCGCATTCTGAAAGACCCAGAACCTTTCCCACAGGTTGACTACCTCATTATGGAGTCTACCTATGGCGACCGCCTGCACACCACGCTCGACACCGCCGAGCAAGAACTGCTCATGGCCGTGCTCGACACCTGTACCAAAAAGCGTGGCAAGCTCATTATACCCTCGTTTGCCATCGGCCGCGCGCAGGAGATTATCTATGCCCTCGACCGCCTCGAACACGCCAAGCTATTGCCCGACATAGATGTCTTTGTAGATAGTCCGCTTTCGGTCTCTGCCACCAACATCATGCGCCTGCATACAGAGTGCTTCAACGACGACATTGTGGACTATTGTCGCACCGACCCCGACCCCTTCGGCTTCAACCGCCTGCAATACATACAATCGATAGAGGCTTCCAAAGAGCTCAACACGCGCCACAAGCCTTGCGTCATCATCTCCGCTTCGGGCATGATGGAGGCCGGACGCGTTAAGCACCATCTGGCCAACCACATAGACGACCCGTCGACCACCATCCTCTGTGTCGGCTATTGCGAGCCATCTACCTTAGGCGCTAAAATTATGCGTGGCGACCGCACAGTTTCTATCTTTGGCCGCCCCTACACCGTCCGCGCCGAACTGCGCCGCATAGAGTCGCTCTCTGGCCACGGCGATTACAGCGAGATGATAAACTACATCGGCTGTCAAGACCGCCGCAAGTTGAAGAAAATTTTCCTCGTCCACGGCGAGGAACAAACACAGCAAAATTTCCGCGAAACCCTCGGCGAGGTGGGTTGGACCCGGGTCGACATCCCAGCCTTCCGCGATGAGGTGGAACTTTGAGTGTTAAGATATTGAAAATCAGCACGTTGTGTAATGTATTGATTTTCAGTGTTTTGAATAGGTTGTGGTCGTATTAAGGTCGTATTAACATCGGGTTGACATCGCCCCTCCTTCGACCCCCATCAAACGAAGTCCCCTTGCTCGGCCGAGCAAGGGGACTTCGTTTGATTAGTAGGGTTCTGATAAACAGTTATTTGCACCCGCTGTTGGTGCATTTTTGGCCGCTTCGCGTGGCGTGTGGGCAATTGTTGCATCCGCATCCACACCCGCCTTTGCCCCGAGCGGTGCGCAGCAGCCGCCGCAGGCCGAAGCCAACGGCCACTGCTACGATGAGTATAACGATGATTGTCTGCCACATAGTGCTAAACGATTAAACTACCGATTTGGTACACTGCCGTAGCCGTCACCCAGGCCAGCCCTATGGTGTAGACTATGGTGAAGAGGGCCCACTTCCACTTTCCGCTCTCGTTTTTGATGGCCACAATGGTGCTCAAACAGGGCATATAGAGCAGTATGAAGACGAGCATCGACATAGCCGAAAGCGGCGTCATGTTGTTGCGAACCAGTTGCGAAATGCGCAACTCGTTCTCGTCAGAGAGGTCGTCCCAGTCAGTGTCGTTGGTTTCGTCGGCGGTGGCATACATCACGGCCATGGTCGAGGCTACCACCTCTTTGGCCGCCACGCCGGCCAAGAGCGACACGCTTTGTCGCCAGTCGAATCCACACGGTTTCATCACAGGTTCGATGGCCTTACCCACGCGCGCCATATACGAGTTTTCGGCCTGAATTTTAGGGTTGTCGTTGGTGGGGAAGTAGGCCAGCGCCCACACAATGATGCTTGCCCCGAGGATGATGGTGCCCATCTTTTGCAGGTACTCTTTGCCTTTCTCCCACGTGTGGCGCAGCACGGCTTTGGCGGTCGGCATACGGTAGGGGGGCAGTTCCATGACGAAAGGCAGGCTCTCGCCTTTGACGAAAAAGCGGCTGAAGAGTTTTGCCATCAAGATGGCCATAAGCATTCCAAAAATGTAGAGACCCGTGATGACGAAAGCGGCTTGGCGGCTGAAGAATGCGCTTACCAATATCACGTAGACGGGTATGCGAGCCGAGCAACTCATCATCGGCACCACCAGCATGGTGAGCAGGCGACTTTTGCGGTCCTCGATGGTGCGGGTGGCCATGATGGCAGGCACGTTGCAGCCAAAGCCCATTATCATCGGTATAAAACTCTTGCCGTGAAGGCCCATGCGGTGCATAAGCTTATCCATGATGAATGCTGCACGAGCCATGTAGCCGCTATCCTCCATAAACGAGATGAAGAGGTACAAAATCAATATGTTAGGCAGGAAAACGATGACCGAACCCACGCCGGCAATAATGCCATCGACCAGCAGGCTGCGCAATGGGCCTTCGGCCATGTGGCTCCCCACCAGGTCGCCCAGCCATGCAAAGAGGGCGTCAATCCAATCCATCGGGTATTGCCCCAAGGCGAAGGTGCACCAGAAAGTGACGAACATGATGGCGAGGAACACGGGGTAGCCCAGCCAGCGATGGGTGACAATGGCGTCGATTTTGTCGGTCAGGGCATGGGTGTTGCTTTTGTGATTGCGCTGGTAGCATTCGGCCAACGCGCCGCGCACAAAGGCGTATTTGGCATCGGTAATGGCGCTCTCGATGTCTTGGTGGTCGTCCTCCACGTTAACTTTGTGGCCCTTGTTGTCGTCAGATTCGACCAAGCGGCGGCCGGTGCCTTTCTTGAACTCGTCGGCAATGCTGTTGCGCATAGCGAGCACGCTGCCGTCGGGGTCGTGTTGGGCTACGAACTGTTCGAGCTCGTGGTCGTTTTCGAGCAACTTGATGGCGAGAAATCGGGTCGAAAGTTCGTCGCTGAAACCGTGCTCATAAAGGTGGGTTCGTAGGCGTTTGATGCAGGATTCCAGCTCTTTGCCGTGATTAACGTGGATATGGCGGCTTTTGGTGTCGCGGCCTTCGAAGACCTCAATAATCTTGTCGAACAGGCTGCCAATGCCCTCGCCGGTGCGGCCAGTGGTGGGCACAATCGGCATACCGAGCAGGGTGCCCAATTGGTCGGTGTCAATATGGTCGCCGCTGCGCTGCAACTCGTCGAACATATTGAGAGCCATCACCATAGTGATGTCCATATCGATGAGTTGGGTGGTGAGGTAGAGGTTCCGCTCAAGGTTCGAACTGTCTACGACGTTGAGTATTATGTCTGGATTTTTTTCAAGAATATGGCGGCGCACATACAGCTCTTCGGGCGAGTAGGCCGAGAGCGAATAGGTGCCGGGCAAGTCAACCAGGTTGAAGGTGTAGCCGCCGTAGTTAAATGTGCCAATCTTCTCGTCCACAGTCACTCCGCTGTAGTTCCCCACGCGCTCGTGGGCGTGGGCTGCGACGTTGAAGATGCTGGTTTTGCCGCAGTTGGGGTTGCCCACAAGGGCCACGTTGATGGTATGTTCGCGGTGTTCGGCAATGTGGCGCATGGCGCGGTCGGGAGCGTCGATGGCCTTGAAGTCGTCGTGGTTCACAATCTCGCGTTCGGCCTCTTCCTCCGACACGATTTCAATCTTCGAGGCATCGCTACGGCGCAGCGATACCTCGAAGTTCATAATTCTATATTTTATAGGGTCTTTTAGGGGTGCATTGAGTATGGCCTCGACCTCCATTCCTTTGATAAAACCCATCTCGATGATTCGCTTGCGGAAGGCGCCGTGGCCAGCAACGCGTACCACAACTCCGCGTTGACCAGTCTGTAAATCAGATAGTAGCATAGTTCTTTGGTCGTATAAATTTTCTGCAAAGTTACAAAATATGCTTCACCTGTACAATACCTATTTTTAGTGATTGAATGCAAAAAGTCGGGAGGGTGCTGTCAATCAGCATCCTCCCGACTCGAAAAAGTTTTGTGCTTACTTTATTTCCAAAAGCGGCTGGTGATGTCGTGCATCTTTCCGCCGCTAATGCGGTAAAGGCGTTGGTTGGTTAGTTTGCTACGCAGCGGACCGAGGTGCTTCAAGTAGGGGCCAATCTTTATGTAGTCGAAGTTGCGGTGGTTGATAGATGGGGGCAGAATGGTGCGCCCGCTATACCATGCGGCTTTCAGCCCTGGGTGTGTGCTGCGTATGTGGCGAGCCAGTTGCTCTACCATCGACGGCTCGGCGTCGCCACCCATCAAGGCCACGCAGGTAATGTTGCGGTTGTGCGCAATCATGTTGTCTATAGCACTGGTTGTCAGTGGTGTACCCTCGTCGGCCCAAAGGTATGGCGAGTGGCAACCTGGGCAGTGGCAGGGGCAGCCTGCAAGGTTGATGGCCAGAGTAACCTCGTCGGGTATTTCCTGGAAGACGACGTCGGTGTTTACAAACTTCAGCATTGTTCGGGCATACGGTCGGGGGTGGCGTAGTAGCGGCGCGAGGCCTCTTCTTGGCGCGGCTGGCTGAAGTTGCTCACGCGTTTGAGGTAGCCAATAATGCGGGTCATGTAGTCCACGTTCTTCGAGTGGCAGTGCGGGCACTCTTTGAGGTATCGTTTGTCTATGTGGCCACAGTCGTTGCAGATGGTGTTGGGTATGTTGAAGGTGAAGTAGTTGCAGCCCTCTTTGGCAGCCACGTGGAGCAGTTGCATATATTGCTCTTTGGTCAGGTGTTCCTCGAGGTTGAGGTGCAGGGCCGAACCGCCGGTCAGGTGCTCGATGTAGGGGGCACCGTGCAGGCGGAATTTGTCGAGGATGGTAAGCGATTGGTCTTCAACAATGTAGAAATACGAGTTGTAGCAGTCGCGAGGCACGAAGTAGCCGTCTTCGCGGTCCCATTTGGCGTGTTTTACGCCAACGTTTTCGGCCGGTATCATCTCGCAGTTGAACATGATGTCTTTGGTGCGATACTCCTTGTTTTTCTTCTCGACCAAGCCGAGCACGGTTTGCACGAAGTTGAGGTACTTGGGGTTGTCGTTGATGGGGATACCCATAAATTCGGCGGCTTCGACCAGTCCGTTGACGCCGATGGTGAGGTACTGGCGGCCGATGTTGATATAGCCGGCGTCGAAGAGCGGCAGCATGCCGTGGTCTTGCAGGTCCTTGAGATTTTCGTTGTAGGCCAGTTGCACTTTGTGGCAGAGGTCGATGATGTCGGTCAAGAACTCGCGATAGTCCATATTGTTGTTGACGGCATACTGAATGCAGCGGTTGAGGTTTATGGTGAGCACGCTTTTGCTGCCGGTGCTCACTCCGCCAGCCCCGAGGGTGTAGCTGAAGCCGTTGTCGGTAATCTCGTTGCGGAGGCGGCAGCAACTGCTCAGCGAGTCGGCGTTGTCGCTCATGTAGGTGAAGAAGGAGTGGCCTTCGGCATACATTTCGGCGGTGAAGTCGGCGGTGTCGGGGTCGGAGAAGGAGCCGTCTGGTTTGTGGAGCAGAGCCATGGTTTCGACTGGGAATGTGAGGACGGCTTTGGTGCGTTCTTCGTTGAACCAGCGCATGAAGCGTTTTTGTAGCCAGCTGAGGCCGTTCCAGTCGGGCTCCGAGCCGTCGGGGAAGCGGAAGTCGCCAAATATGCTGTCGAAGTAGGGCTTGTCGTAATAGGCTATGTTCCAGAACACTGCCTGGTAGTTGCGGGCGCCGGTAGGTTGGTTGAGGCTGTAGACGATTTGTTCGAAGCAGTCGGTTATGACCTTGTCGATGGTGCGTTGCTTGAGGCTGAGGTCGACCACGCGGTCGGGTTCTTTGTAGTAGTCTTTGCCGTAGTCGAGGGCGATGAAGTAGTTGAGGTACATTAGGAACTCGGGGGTGGCGCAGGCTCCGCTGAGCATGGAGCTGACCATGAAGACCATGTTGACAAAGCCGCCGCAGAAGCTTTTGAGGTTGGTTGGGGCTGTGCTGTTGCCACCAATCGAGGCGGTGCCGCTAATGAGCCAGGGGTACATCGTTATCGAGGCGCAGTAGTTGGCCAGCGAGGTCTCGTCGTTTTTGTAGATGAAGTGGTGGTTGAGCAGGTCGATGTAGCGGTCGGCCATCTCTTTGCTATACATTTTTTTGATGCGGTCGGTGAGTAGTCGGCGGTTGAGGCGTATGAAGCCGCTCTTCGGGAGTTCGCCGATGAGGGTGGCGATGTTTTTGTGTTCGACGTTGGCGTTGGCGTCGTATTTGGAGCCGGAGGCGGCGTTGGCGGCATCGCAGTAGTCGGCCAAGAACTTCAGTTTCTCCATCGTTTCGCGGTCTTCGGTGTGGCGTTGACGATAGAGCATGAAGCTTTTGGCAACGGAGTAGTAGCCTTCTTTCATGAGGGCTACTTCGACTTGGTTTTGGATTTCTTCGACGGTAATTCCGTCGTGTATGTCGAGGTGAGCAAGGATGTGCGAAATGCTGCTCAGGTCGAGTGGTTCGTTGACCGAGTTGAACGCCTTGATGATGGCGTTCATTATTTTATCGAGCGAAAAGCGGTCGGCTGTGCCGTCGCGTTTTGTGATGGTGAAGGTGCTGGTTTCCATATATTTATGCTGTTATTGACTGGATTACGACGACGATGTTGCCCACGAAGAGTTTCACCGCCATGGCGAGGAGTATGACGCCGAAAAATTTTCTGAGTACGTACACAATATCTCCGCCCAAAATGCGTTCTAATTTATTGAGGTATCGAAGTACGAGGTAGTCGATGATGATGTTGAGGAACAGGCCGAGGAGGATGTTGATGGTGTGGTATTCGGCGTGGAGCGAGAGGAGGGCTGTGAGTGCTCCGGGGCCTGCGATGAGTGGGAAGGCTACCGGGACGATGCTGGCGCCCGAGCCGCCCGAGTCGTTCTTGATTATTTCGCGCCCCATAATCATTTCGAGTGCGAGCATGAAGAGGACTATGGCGCCCGCGACGGCGAACGAGGCGATGTCGATGCTGAAGAGGTGGAGCAGGCCTTCGCCGGCGAAGTAGAAGGCCAGGAAGAGGCCGAGGGCCACGAGGGCGGCTTGGAGGGCTTTGATGCGTTTGCCTTGGGCCTCCATGCCGATGAAGATGGGTATGGAACCAGTGATGTCGATGATGGCGAACATCACGAGGAAAGAGCTGAAAATTTCAGCCGGGTTGAGGAGTGACAGCAGTTGAGTCATTCGGTTTAGGGGTCTATCGTCAATAAAATCTGTCGGTTGCGAAGAGGCGCACCTCTTGGTCGACGGTTGCAAAGTTACTCACTTTTTGTTATCTTTTGGTATAAAGTTACTAACAGAACGCAGGTGATTTCTGGCCGATAGTGCATATATACAGAGTGATAGTGGTTGTTGATTTCTTTTCGGAGCCGATTTTTCGCCCCAAAGTGCCGAGTAGGGGATGGAGTGGCGTTGAGACGAGGTGCGAGATGGGGTCATTACCGCGGTGGCCGAAGGCCGCCGCGGCCCAACCTCGCCACCCTCCCCACGAGCCCCTGCCACCCTCCCCACGAACCCCTGCCAACCTCCCCACGAGCCCCTGTTGCCACCCCCTTACCTCCCGGTTTGCCCACGCTATCGCTACGCCCCAAGCCAGGCCCTGCCAACAGGTCTCTTCTATAAAAATCGGCCGAAAAATACCTCTAAATCGAACGCGACATTTACCCCTCCCAAATTGCCTCGCAGGGTGCTGCCAGAGTGCTGTTCGTAAGTGCTTGAAAATTAGGGTTGAGGAGGGGTTAAAGAGGGGTTAAGGTCGTATTGAGGTCGAATAACGCTTGATATTGAGCCCTTTAGCCCCCGATTTTTGCCCATTATTGCCCCCTCCCTGAAGCGATGATAACCCGTTTTTTGCCCCTCCCAAAACCGATTTTTACCCAACAAAATTGCCTCCCCATCCAGACCCACACGCGACCCCACCCAGTCGCCGTCCCGACCCCGTGCCGACCCCACCCCGGCCACTCGCAGTCCCTACCAAGTGGCTGAGCCCGCTGCTGTGGGGCGGCGGGCTCAGGTTTAGTATGTGGCTTGGCGGCTGCGGCGACCTACATATCGGTCAGCTCGCGGCCGTGGCAGTTCTTGTATTTCTTGCCGCTACCGCAGGGGCAGGGGTCGTTGCGGCCCACTTTTTTCTCGACGTGTACGGGCGAGGGCTTGGCTTTGGGCTGCTGACTTTGGTCTATGGCCTGCTGTTGCTGACGGGCAGCGCGGTCGAAGTCGTCGGTGCGGCTGGTGCGCAGGCGGCGTTGGTCGCTTTGCGGCACACGGGCTTCGCGCAGCTGGTTCTCGTCGGGCAGCGGCAGCTGGGCGCGGCTGAGGAAGGAGGTGATTTCGCGGTTCACGTTGAGCAACATCGACTCGAAGAGGTTGAAACTCTCCATTTTGTAGATAACGAGCGGGTCTTTCTGCTCATACACAGCGTTTTGCACACTTTGGCGCAGGTCGTCGAGTTCGCGCAAATGCTCTTTCCAGAGGTCGTCGATTATGGCGAGGGTTATGCCTTTTTCGATACAGAGTTGCACCTCGCGGCCGCCGTTCTCGTAGGCTTTCTTGATGGGGACCACGCAGTTGAGCGTCTTTTTGCCGTCGGTTATTGGGAAAGCGATGTTGATGTAGTGCGAGTTTTCGGCCACATTTTTGATGAAGGGGTAGGCCTGTTCGCAGAGGCGTTGCATACGTTCGCGGTAGGCGCTGAAGCAGTTGTCGTAGAGCAGTTTGATGGCATCTTCGCGACGCAGCGAGAGGAATTCTTTTTCGCTCATGGGCACCTCGTGGGCAAAGACGCGAATGATGTCGAGTTGGAACTCGTCCCAGTCGTGCCCTTCGGTGTAGAGGTACTCGCAGGTGTCGTAGAACATATTGCTTATGTCTATCGAGAGGCGGTCGCCATAGAGGGCATTGTGGCGCTTGTTGTAGATAACGGTGCGCTGGTTGTTCATCACGTCGTCGTATTCGAGCAGGCGTTTGCGCATACCAAAGTTGTTCTCTTCGACCTTTTTCTGCGCGCGTTCTATCTGCTTCGTAATCATCGAGTTCTGAATAACTTCGCCCTCTTGCAGGCCCATACGGTCCATGAGGCTGGCAATGCGTTCGGAGCCGAAGAGGCGCATCAGGTCGTCTTCGAGCGATACGAAGAAGAGGCTCGAGCCAGGGTCGCCCTGGCGACCAGCACGACCGCGCAGCTGGCGGTCTACTCGGCGGCTTTCGTGGCGCTCGGTGCCGATGATGGCCAAGCCGCCATGTTCGCGCACATCGCCTTTGAGCTTGATGTCGGTTCCGCGGCCGGCCATGTTGGTGGCAATGGTCACGCGGCCGGGCTCGCCAGCCTGGGCCACGATGTCGGCCTCCTTTTGGTGCAACTTGGCGTTGAGCACGTTGTGGGGTATCTTCTTCATTTTGAGCATTTTGCTCAACAGCTCGGAGGTTTCGACGCTCGTTGTACCCACCAGCACGGGGCGTCCTTCGCCTATAAGTCGCTCAACCTCGTCGATAACGGCTTTGAACTTTTCGCGCTTGGTTTTGTAAATCATGTCGTCCATGTCGACGCGGGCAATGGGGCGGTTGGTGGGTATTACCACCACGTCGAGCTTATAGATGTTCCAGAACTCGCCTGCCTCGGTTTCGGCCGTGCCGGTCATGCCCGACAGCTTTTTGTACATACGGAAGTAGTTCTGCAGCGTGATGGTGGCGTAGGTTTGGGTGGCGGCTTCGACTTTGGCGTTCTCTTTGGCCTCGACGGCTTGGTGCAGGCCGTCGCTCCAGCGGCGACCCTCCATTATGCGGCCCGTTTGCTCGTCGACGATTTTAACCTGGTTGTCTTCGGTCACGATGTAGTCGACGTCGCGCTCGAACAGGGTGTAGGCTTTGAGCAGTTGGTCTACGGTGTGGACTCGGTCGCTCTGAATCGAGAAGTTGGTGTAAATCTGCTCTTTGCGCTCGGCCAGCTCTTCGGGCGAGAGGTTCTCTTGCTCCAGTTCGGCAATCTCGCTACCCACGTCGGGCAGTTGGTAGAATTTGCGGTCTTCGCCCATATCGGCCAGGAAGTCCATACCCTTATCGGTGAGCTCGACGGTGCGCTGCTTTTCGTCGATAACGAAGTAGAGTTCGTCGTCGATTATGTGCATATATTTGTTTTGCTCCTGCATGTAGAAGTTCTCGGTGCGTTGCAGCACTGATTTGACTCCCGTTTCGGACAGCAGTTTGATTAGTGCCTTGTTCTTTGGCAGTCCGCGGTAGGCGCGCAGCAGGGTTTTGGCGGTTTCGTCTTCGGGTTTGGGGTCGGGATTTTCAGACAGGCCTTTGCGGGTATCGGCCAGCAGTTGGTTCACCATGTTGCGCTGCACGTTGAAGAGGCGTTCGATGACGGGTTTGAAGCGGTAGAATTCCTGCTCGTCGTCGCCCTTGCCGGTGGGGCCGCTAATAATGAGTGGTGTGCGGGCGTCGTCGATGAGCACCGAGTCGACCTCGTCGACAATGGCGTAGTTGTGGCCGCGTTGCACGAGCTCTTCGGGGTTGCGACTCATGTTGTCGCGCAGGTAGTCGAAACCAAATTCGTTGTTGGTGCCGTAGGTGATGTCGGCCGCATAGGCGCGGCGACGGGCCTCGCTGTGGGGTTCGTGGCGGTCTATGCAGTCTACCGTCAGGCCGTGAAATTCGAAGAGCATACCCATCCATTCCGAGTCGCGCTTGGCCAAGTAGTCGTTCACCGTCACCACGTGCACTCCCTTGCCGGGCAGCGCGTTGAGGTAGACGGGCAGGGTGGCCACCAGGGTCTTACCCTCGCCGGTGGCCATCTCGGCAATCTTGCCGCTGTGGAGCACCACGCCGCCAATGAGCTGCACGTCGTAGTGAACCATATCCCATGTAATGAGGTTGCCGCCGGCCATCCACTGGTTGTTGTATATGGCTTTGTCGCCCTCGATGCTAATCGACGAGTGTGTGGCTGCCAGGTCGCGGTCGTGGTCGGTGGCGGTTACCACCACCTGCTTGTTCTCGGCAAAGCGGCGAGCGGTCTCCTTAACCACGGCGAAAGCTTCGGGCAGTATTTCGTCGAGCACCTTTTGGGTTTTGTCGTAACTCTCTTTTTCAAGGCTCTCGATGCGTTTATAGATGCTCTCTTTTTCGTCGACGGGCATGTCGTATTCTTCTTCGATGCGGAGGCGCAGGGTCTTCAGTTCGTTCTCTTCCTGCTCTATGGTGGTGCTAATCCGTTCGCGAAATTCTACGGTCTTGGCGCGCAGTGCGTCGTTGCTCAACTCGTGTATTGCGGGGTACACTTTGAGTGCGGCGTCGAGGAACGGGCGCACCACTTTGAGGTCGCGCTGCGACTTGTTGCCGAATAATTTTGTGAGTATGTTGGCCATAATTGTTTGTTTTATAAAGAATTAGTCAGTTTGGTACACTGATACCAAATTTGCAAATATACAAAAAAAAACGCAAATCGTGTTTTTCTTTATAAAAAAAAACTCTTTTTTTTCAGGTCACAGCCTGTAGTTTAGGCCCACCGAGAGAGAGAAGTTGTCGTGAACAAATTCGGCTCGAGACATGAAGAGGAATCCGAGCTTGAGCGTGAATTTTAGTTTCTTGCCTCCGGCGCGGAACATCAATTGGGGTTCGGTGTATGGCACAACCGTGGTGTATCTGTGGTCGGAGGTGGTTGTGGTGCCGTTATCGTTGGTTCTCACGCTTCGCGACGCGAAGTCGGGGTCGAGCAGTCCCTGCCGTAGGCCGAAGCCTATATCGATGTGGCCTTTGGCTAACTCTGCCCATCCCATATTGGCTTGGACAAAATAGGTCGAGTAGTGCCCGCCATACTGATAGTAGCTGTAGTCGGGGTCGACATCGTTTTTAGTGCCCAATGACGGCGAGGTTGCGGTGTCGCCGCCTGGGTTGTATCGGCTTTGTATCGATGTGTGATTGGCGGAGTAGCCGCGGCCGGCGCCGAGGTAGCCCTCGATAACGAATTTGCTGTCGGGCACCGGGTAGTAGGCGCCAACGGCCAAGTGGCCCATACCGCCACCGTTGTCGCTGCTCAGGTAGCCCTGCACAGCCAGCCAGTCGGTCAGGCCGTAGGTGGCTGTGAGGTTGGCGCTGGCGTTCATCGGTATTACGACAAAGGCGCTCAATGCCAAGTTGCCGTCGACGTGCAGGTCGCCACGGTGGTTGATGAGGGGTATGTCGCTCGCTTGTGGGCGATATATCGAGCACGAGGTGGCCATTGTGGCCAGCAAGGTTATGGCAATGATAAGGACTCTTTTCATAGGTTCTGGTTGTTGTTTTTTTGCGGTTCGTTATCCTCGACAGTCGTACTTATGGTGGTCGATTGTTAGGGTTCGGTTGCTGGCCAAACGGCACAGAACGATTTTGCAAAGATACGAAATTTTTCCGACACAGCAAAAAAATTACTTTCCGACGCAGAAACGCGAGAAGATGTTGCCCAGCAGCTCGTCGTTGGTTACATCGCCGGTGATGGTGCCGAGGTGGTAGAGGGCGTCGCGCAGGTCGACAGCCACGAGGTCGGCCGGCAACTGCTGCTCCAGGCCGGCGGTGGCTTGGTCGAGAGCCGTTCCTATGTGTTGCAGCGCGTCGCGGTGGCGGGCGTTGGTCAGCAGCACGTCGTCGTAGCGGCCGCCACGAAACTGCTCGACCATGCCCTGCTTCAGCTCGTCGAGTCCTTTGCCCTGTTGGGCCGAAATGTAGTAACAGCTCGAGCCGGGCGAGATGTTACCATATTCTGGCGGGTGGCAGAGGTCGGCTTTGTTCACAACGAGCAGCGACTTCTTGCCTCGGTAGCTACACTCTTCCAGCAGCCATTCTGTATCGTCCACATTGGTTTGGCTGTCGGCCACGACCAGTACCATGTCGGCCTTTTCGATGGCCTGGCGGCTGCGGTCTATGCCAAGTTGCTCGATGGGGTTGTCGCTGTGGCGCAGGCCGGCGGTGTCTATCAGGCGGAAGGTTAGGCCACCAATGGTGAGTAGCTCCTCGATGGTGTCGCGCGTGGTGCCGGCAATGGGCGAAACAATGGCGCGGTCGTCTTGCAGCAGCGCGTTGAGCAAGGTGCTTTTGCCGGCGTTGGGTTCGCCAACAATGGCCACGCGTATGCCCTGCTTGAGGGCGTTGCCATCTTCGAACGAGCCACATAGGTAGTAAATGCGGTTGCGCATCTTGGCTATGAGGTCGAGTAGGGTGGAGCGGTCGACGAACTCCACATCTTCTTGCGAGAAGTCGAGTTCCAGTTCGAGCAGCGAGGTGAGGTCTAACAACTGCCCCCGCAGTGTGCGAAGCTCGTCGGCATAGCCGCCACGCAACTGGCTCACAGCCAGACGGTGTTGTACTGGAGTGGTGGCATCGATGAGGTCGGCCACGGCCTCGGCCTGCGAGAGGTTGAGGCGGCCGTTGAGGAAGGCGCGCATGGTGAATTCGCCTGGCTCGGCTAACCGTGCGCCGCTATCGATGAGGCATTGCAGTATGGCTTGTTGAACGTAGCGTGAGCCATGGCATGATATTTCTACAGTTTCTTCGCCTGTGTAGGAGTGTGGAGCGCTGAAGAGGGTGACAACCACCTCGTCGATGGTGGTTTCGCCCTCGGTAAATAGCGCGAAGGTGGCGCGCCGGGCTTCGGTGGGCATGGGCTCGAGGTGGGGGCGTGCAATGGCTGCGGCCGATGGCCCCGAAAGCCTAACCACGGCAATGCCGCCAACGCCCGAGGGGGTGGCTATGGCGACAATGGTGTCACTGTTGCGCGTTGTCGTCATTCGAGGCTATGTATTTGTTGCCGAAGAGGGTGGTCATCTGCTCGTCGTCGAGACCCAAATCGTGTTTAATGCGGTAGATATTAGGGTAGGTGAGGAAGAGCATCATCACCACCACGATGGCCAGCATGAAGAGCACGTTCTGGTTGGTGAAAACTATCACTGCGCAGAGTACAACCACAACGAACAACAGGCTGTAGCCCACGTTGGCTGTGAGCGTGGCGTAGCCTTTGAGTTTTTGCTCTAAGTTATCGGTTTGGCGCAGTTGGGGCACCTGTTTGCGGATGGTGAGAAGGGCCATGCTCACGGCCAAGACTGCCAGAACCGACGAGGCTATGAGCATCCAGCGTGCGGTGTAGTCGTTGGCGTAGAAACGGTATCGGCTGGCAAAATAGAAGAGGGCGGTGGCAATGACCAGCCCTACCGAGGTCCAAAGCGATACGGCGCCAGCGGTTCTGATTCGTTTTGTGTATTGTTGCTCTGTCATTTGTCGAAAGGTATGTGTCGTTGTTTCGAAATGCAAAGATACGCTTTTTTTTCTGTATTGTGGAAAAAAAAGTGCGGCCGCGCGTAGCGCGGCCGCACCATGACCTCGGTTTAACCTCGGTTTATCGCCTGTGTTGCAGAGGCCGGGCACTCATGTCGAGGCGACCTACATTGGTGGGTATGCGCTGAATGTTAAGGCTTTGCGATGCACCAACGCTGGCCGGGGTTGTGCTGCCGGCAAGCCCTTCGACTTGAATGTCAAAGGCCTCGATGCGCAAGGTTGTGGTGCTGCAATCGTCAAGGTCCAACCCATTGTTATAGTCGGAAAAACTATACATTATGGCATCGACTGTGAACGATACGGTGCCGTGAACGCGGTCTATAGAGCTTATGATTATCGAAACTTGTTTCGGCTGCCAGTCTCCAAGATAATCTATAGTATAATATGTATTCTCATAGTAGTCTAAGAAGACCACACCTTCAAGTGGCGTTACATAATCGTAATTCGTTATAGACGTAATGGGGGTCGTGTTTGTATTGAACAAGTACATAGATATACGCAAACCTGGAAAATAAAAACTAGTCCTGTCGTTGTTGAAACGAGACGCTAAATAGCCATATATTGCAGTGTCTCCAATATTCTCTAAACTCGTCTCGAATTCGTATCTGGAATCTCCAAAATAAACAGTTGCACGAGTCTGTTCTATGGTGAGATGTAGTTCTTCGTATTGGGTGCAACCATTCGGGGCAATGGTGTCGAAGTAGTAGTCTCCGGACGAGGTGTAGGTCGTGCCATGCCAGTTGTAGGCGTTGGTGGCAGTGATGGCAGTGTCAATATATGTATTAGGTTTAAACGTCACGTGAGTGCTCATAATGTGAGGTGTCCCCTCAACATCATAAAATTCGTAGTAGTTGAAGTCACCTATTCCTTCTCCACACTCTGATACTTCCCAAACGCTGTCGACGCTGAGCCCAGTTGGCGAGGCAAGATAAACGGTGTCGACCGTATGAATATATAAGGTGTCGACAATGTGGGGAGCGTCTGTAGTGTGGCTACGCTCGGCATAGAGGGCGTAGGGCACGCTGAGCAGTTGCTGGATGTTGGTTATGGTTTGGCTTGTAGAGTCGATTGTAACTTCGGAGCGGATAAAGTAAGGGCCCTCAGACCAATCGACGTTGCCCAGTGTGCCACTCTCGCCAACGAGCAGGCTGAAAAGTCCGTTGGCATTGGTGCTTACGGCATACTCTTCGGTGAAGATGATAGTGCCGTCTGCCGAACCTTGCAGGAGCGATATTTGTACGGTAACCATTTGGTTGGCAACAATTTGGTTGTCGGCATTGCGCACTACGGCTTGGTAGTTGAAGGCCAGCGGCGTTTGTGCCACAGCGGTTGCCAAAAGGGTCAATATGAGGCCGAGCGATAATAATATTTTTTTCATGACAAAATTTTTTTTATTGTTTTACAATTTTATAGTTATTTTGACGTTTATTGTCTGAACTGATGGTGACGATGTAGACTCCCGCTGGCAGGTGGTCGACATCGAGGGTTACCGAGCGCGCAAAGTTGCCTGTGGCCAGCCGGCGCCCATCGGCCGAGTAGAGCTCGTAGGCCAGCGTCTTGTCGGTTTCGGTGCTGATTGTGAGGCTGTTGCTCGTCGGGTTAGGGTAGAGGTTAAGTGTGGCATCGATTGGCAATACGCCATCGATGCGCAGTTCCTCGATGGCAAACGCCTGCTGCAATCCGATGGTAAGCCCCTCGCTGCTCGAGGCCATGGTTTGCCCAATGCTGAAGCTTACCGTGCCGGCAGTGCTGCTGCCTTCGCCGCCAGCGGCAACAAAGTCTTGTTGCGCCATGAGCCACGTGGCCGAAAGCAGAAGCGAGGCTGTTAGCAAAATCTTTTTCATGGTGTTATGTTTTGTGTTTTTGTTGGTGATTTTTTGGTCTGCAAATGTACAACTTTTTTCATATTTATACTCAAAAAAAACGCTGTAATTTTTAGGGGGGGGTAAATGTGTCTGGCACAGTGATTTACGCAAATGTTAAAAATCCTTACACTTAACCGAGTGCAAGGATTTTTAACACTTTTTAGGGGCAATAAAAACTGTTTTTTGCCGTTATTGGTTCAGCTTCTCGGCCAAGAATGGGGCCGTGTAGGATTGGGTGCATTGAGCCACCTGTTCCGGGGTGCCGGCACAGACTATGGTGCCGCCCCCGTCGCCCCCCTCGGGGCCCATGTCGATTACCCAGTCGGCCACCTTGATGATGTCGTGGTGGTGTTCGATGACGACAATGGTGTGGCCACGTTCGATTAGGCTGTTGAAGGCCGCGATGAGTTTCTGAATGTCGTGGAAGTGCAGGCCAGTCGAGGGCTCGTCGAAGATGAAGAGCATGGGGCGTTGCGAGTCGCCCTTGACGAGGTAGGAGGCCAACTTTATGCGCTGCGCTTCGCCGCCCGAGAGCGAACTGGATGGTTGCCCCAGCTTGAGGTAGCCGAGGCCCACGTCTTGAAGCGGTTGTAGGCGGTTGATGATGGCGTTTTGGGGCTGCGTGCCACTGGCGAAGAACTCGAGGGCTTGGTCGACCGTCATGTCGAGCACTTGGCTAATGTTGCAGCCGTTGTAGAGGATTTCGAGCGTGTCTTCGTTGAAGCGAGCTCCGTGGCACTCCTCGCACACTAAGTGGACGTCGGACATGAACTGCATCGAGACTGTGACGTAGCCCTCGCCCTCGCAGGCTTCGCAGCGTCCGCCCTCGACGTTGAACGAGAAGTGGCTCGCTTTGTAGCCACGAGCCTTGGCGAGCGGTTGCGAGGCGTAGAGCTGACGAATTTCGTCGTAGGCTTTGATATAAGTGGCTGGGTTGCTGCGAGTTGAGCGCCCAATGGGGTTCTGGTCTACCAGTTCTACCCCCTCGATGCGTTTCAGGTCGCCTTCGAGGCCGTGGCAGTGGCCAAGATAGTCGGCGTTGCCGTCGAAGCGTTTGCTCAGCACGTCGTAGAGTATTGCCTTGATGAGCGACGTTTTGCCCGAGCCGCTCACGCCCGTAACCACGGTCATTACACCGAGAGGGATGTCGGCATCGACGTGGCGCAGGTTGTTGAGGTAGGCCCCTTTGATGGCAATGCTGTCGCGCCACGGGCGACGCGAAGCGGGCACATCAATCTGGCGACGCCCCAGAATGTAGTCGGCCGTGAGCGATTGACCCACTTTGGATTTGAGCAGCTGTTTCGGTGTGCCAGCAAAAACCACTTCGCCACCCAGTCGTCCGGCTCCGGGCCCGATGTCGATAATGTAGTCGGCGGCGCGAATAATGTCCTCGTCGTGTTCGACCACGATGACGGTGTTGCCCAGGTCGCGAAGCTGCTTGAGGACCTTGATAAGGCGCTCGGTGTCGCGGCTGTGGAGGCCGATAGAGGGCTCGTCGAGTATGTACATCGAGCCCACGAGCGAGCTGCCGAGCGAGGTTGCAAGGTTTATGCGCTGGCTTTCGCCGCCCGAGAGGGTGTTGGATGGGCGGCTCAGTGAGAGGTAGCCCAGGCCCACATCGAGCAGGTAGCCAGCACGGCTGCGCAGCTCGGCCCGCAGGCGGTCGGTTAATTGCAGTTCGTGGGGCGAGAGTAGCCCATCGAGCGAGGCCACCCATTGGGCGAATTGCTCGATGTTGAGGCTCACGAGGTCGGTTATGGATTGGCCGCCCACTCTGACGTAGGAGGCGTCTTTGCGCAGGCGGTGACCGCGACAGTCGGGGCACACCGATTTGCCACGATAGCGGGCCAGCATGACGCGGTATTGAATTTTGTAGGCTTGGCTTTCGACCCATTTGAAGAAGCCGTCGATGCCTTCCCACCGGCCGCCGCCGTGCCAGAGGTAGTCTTTCTGTTCGGGTGTGAGGCTGTAGTAGGGGGCATGGACAGGGAAGTCGATGTCGGCCGCGCGGCGCAGGAACTCTTGCTTCCAGTCTTTCATCTTCTCGCCGTTCCAGCACACGACGGCGCCCTCGTATACGCTCTTGGCTTGGTTGGGAACTACGATGTTTTCGTCGATTCCCACAATGTTGCCGTAGCCTTGACAGGTGGGGCAGGCGCCGTAGGGGTTGTTGAACGAGAAGAAGTTGGGGTTGGGTTTTTCGAACGTAATGCCGTCGGCTTCGAATCGGTTCGAGAAGGTGACGGGGTTGCCGTTTTCGGGCATGATGATGCAGGTGCCACGGCCTTCGAAGAAGGCTGTTTGTACCGATTCGCCGAGTCGGGCCGTTTGGTTGTCGTCGTTGTGGTGCAGTTCGATGCGGTCTATAAGTAGCTGACAATCACCATCGATTGCACCTTGATACGAGCTTAATACGACCTCAATACGGTTAACAGTCTGTTTTAGAAGCACTCTCATGTAGCCTTCTTGGGCCAAAATTTGGAGTTGGTCGCGCAGTGGGCGTTGCTCGGTGGCGGTGAGTGGGGCGAGTATTAGGAGGCGTGTGTTTTCTGGCAGGGTGTTGATGTGGTCGACGACGTCGGAGACGGTGTGGCGTTTTACTTCGGCGCCCGATATGGGCGAGTAGGTGCGGCCAATGCGTGCAAAGAGGAGTTTGAGGTATTCGTATATTTCGGTCGAGGTGCCGACGGTGGAGCGTGGGTTGGAGGTGTTGACTTTTTGTTCGATGGCAACGGCAGGCGCAATGCCGTGGATGTAGTCGACGTCGGGCTTGGTCATTCGGCCGAGGAATTGGCGGGCGTATGAGCTGAGGCTTTCGATGTAGCGTCGTTGGCCTTCGGCGTAGAGTGTTTCGAAGGCGAGGCTCGATTTGCCAGAGCCAGAGAGGCCGGTAATGACGGTGAGTTTGCCTTGTGGTATTTCGACGTCGATGTTTTTGAGGTTGTTGACGCGAGCTCCTTTGATGGTGATGTTGTTCATTGGGTGTCGGCGGTGGTTGTGGTGTGGTTTCTTACAGCAAACGGCCTAACCCGTTGGTGGTGTGGTCAGGCCGGTTGTGTGTGGTGTTGGCGGTGGGGGTTAGAATGATATTTCGCCCGAGCGCACTGCGTTGTCGGCCCCGATGAGGAACCACCAGGTGGTGTCGCTCTTTTTGTATGGGTGGCCAAGCAGTATGAGTTTTTGTTTTTTGTCGAGTATGGTTTTGCGCACGTCGCCATTTTCGCTGAAGGTGTAGAAAACGAGGTTGTTTTTGGCACCCATGCGTAGTTTTTTGGCTGGTTGGGTGATGTTGTAGTCGGTGGGGAATTTGGGGCTTTCGCATTTGTAGAGGCCCACTTTGTCGCCCGAGGCGAGGAGCAAGGCGTTGAGGTAGACGGTGGTGAGGTTTTGGTAGTCGTTGCGGCGAACGTTGCGTGCCCAAGCTATGCTGCCGTTGCGGTCTACGCCAAAAATGTGTATGCCGAGGCAGAAGCGGGTTTCGGTGGCAATGCCGTCGGCGTCGAGCGAGCGGCGTATTTCGTAGGAACCTACAGCCATGGCACCACCCCAGTTGGTGGCCACGCTGCCAATGGTTTCGATGTCTTGTTTGAGGTATTCTTGTTTGAGGTTCTTTTTGGTGCTTTGGTTGGTAAGCACGCAGTAGTCTTCGTTTTGGAAGGGGCGCATGCTGATGTTGCCAGCCAGGGCTTTCTCGTTGATGTCGAAGGCGAGGCCGAACACGCCGTTACATTTGTCGCTCTTTTTGGGCGATTTGGGGCTGCAGGTGTAGCCGCCAGCCACGAGGCGGCCGCCTTCGATGTTGAGTATTTCGGCGTCGAGAATGTGGTCCATCTGTCCACCAAAGGTGTAGGTGCTGGCGCCGGCGGCGGTTATTTCGCACACAGTGAAGAGGGTTTGGCCGTCGTCGGCCACGTCGTAGCCCAGTGTGTACATCGAGCCGTTGTTGGTCATGGCGGCGCGGCATACGGTGCCGAGCGGACTGCTCACCTCCCACGTGCGGTTCATGTGCTCGTCGTAGCAAATCTCGGTGGTGGTGTATTCGTCTTTGTCGGGGTTGGCCACAATGGCAATAAGACCGCCGTAGGTGCCGTTTTGCGACACGGGAGCCCAAACGTAGCATTTTTGTTTGCGGCTAATGTCGGCGCGGAATATCTCGGTCAGGCCCACGGGCAGTGGGTGGTTGATGTCTTCGGACGAGACCATCTGCATGGTTTCGAGGTTGATTAGCGACTGCCATACCTGAACGTGTTTGCTGTTACTTCTGTCGACCAGCACTATGGCCACAATGCCGTCGTTGAGGCGGGCCGAGAGGAGGTCCATCTTCTTGGTGTTGGGCAGCACGCAACGGCGTTGCACACGCATATCGCCGTCCGACAAAACGACCTCAATATCGCCCTCTTTTCCGCGCGACGATACCTGCGGTATGACCAAGCATTGGTAGATACCATACTCGCCAAGATATATTGTTTGGTTGGCCTGCTGCGCCGAGTAGTTCGAGGCGGGGCGACCATAGGTTACGGGTATTGCTTCTTGACTGATGGCTGCCGAGCCCATAATGGCGCACAGCACGAAGAGCATAATTTTTTTAATCATAGGTTCCGGTTTTTTATCGATGAGTTTGTATTGTAAATTCAAAGTGCAAAATTACATAAAAAAAATGATATACAAGAAAAAAAATCATTCTGTGTCAGTATCGTGGCAGTTTCACGGTGAATGTAGAGCCCTCGCCAGGCTGGCTTTGGAGGCCGATGTGTCCGTGGTGCAGCTTGACGACTTGTGCCACGTAGTTTAACCCTATGCCGAATCCTTTGACGTTGTGGACGTCGCCCGTCGAGACGCGATAGAACTTGTCGAATATGCGACGTTGCTCTCTGCGAGCAATGCCAATGCCGCGGTCGCTCACGCTCACCACTATGTTTTTGCCCTCGGTAGCGGTGGCAACGGTAACGCAGATGTTTTGCCCAGAGTATTTTATGGCGTTGTCGACAAGGTTGTAAATCATGTTCGTAATGTGCAGTTCGTCGGCAAAAAGGGTGGGAGGGTCGGCTTTGAGTTCGGTGATGAGCGTTCCCCCAGTGTTGTCGATAGCCAGCCTAAAGCTTTGCAACACGGCGCGCACTGTGGCGTTTATGTCGACCTCCTTGCGGTCGAGCGGGAAGCGAGGGTCGGCCATCTTCGAACTTTGCAAGATGGTTTCGACCAGTATGCGCATTCGTCTGTTTTCGTCGCTGATAATGTTCAAGGCTTGGCTTGCGGTGGGGTCGTGGCCGGTGTCGCCCTCTTTCAGCATTTCGCATGCCAGCCCGATGGTGGCTATCGGGGTCTTAATTTCGTGGGTCATATTGTTGACGAAGGCGGTTTTCATCTCGTCGACCTTGTGTTGGTTGACGGCAACAACCATCGATATGGCAAAAAGCAGCACCACAACCACTATGAGGAATATGCTCATGTAGAAGTAGAGGTGCGAGTTCTGTCGCAAGAATAGAGCCGTTTTGGGGAATGCAAGAATGATGAAGTATTGGTTCGAACTGATGATGCCCGACGGGTGGTACGAATATTTGAACGGCGAAGTGCGCAGCCTGTTCTCCATACCGGGCTGGCTGCAGTAGTAGAACTCGTCGAGCGAAGCGTCGTAGATTCCCATTTCGGGTTTGAGGTCGATGCCGGCTTCGAGCAATTCGTCGGCAATGAGCGAGTCGAGCGAGCTGAAAGTGGGCTGTTGTGTGTATATGTCGTCGTCGGCAATATTCTCCATCACTTGGTCCATAGCGTTGCCAACAGCGGTGTTGAACATATTGTCGCTCAGCAGGAACGTTTGCCTCATCTGGTTAATCTGTATCAGTACGAGGCTCATTGCGGCGAGTGCAAAAACGGTAATCAGTATGGCCAAAAGCGAGCGTTTCATAGGTTCAGAATAGCAGTAGTAGGTTAAATACAGCAATGCCCAAGTAGTTGCCCAGCATATAGCCTATCAGGCCAATGCTAATGCCGGTAACAATAACATCCTTGTTGCCCAAAAGTGCGGCGGCCATCGGCACAAATGGGGGAGAGTTGATGAGGGCTACCGAGCTGACCATAACCGTGTCGCCATCGATTTTGAGTAACCGCGCCATAATTATTTGCAGCACAATCGATACGAATATGACGAACATCACGTAGCCAAAGATATTGAGGCTTCCGCTCAGGCTCATCTGCCTTATGTCGCAACTGTTGGCAATGGTGAAGCAGAAAAGATAGACGAGGTAAAGCCCAATGTCGAACGAACCCTGTTGTTTCCTCATCGGTTTGGTTAGCGATGCCGCTATGGCCAACGTTGTGAGTGCCAGAATCAGAACCGTCATGTTCACACCATCGTCGCCTCCCGCCAGTTTGGCGAGGACAAGGCTAACGGCAGCAATAGCTACGGCTGTGCCTATGGCCAAGAACGACCCCTTGCGGTGTTCGCGGTCGAAGGGGAACAAAGTCGGGTTAAGGTCGGGTTGAGGTCGGGTTGAGGTCGCCCCTGCACGCCCGTAAGGCAGTAGTCGGCGAAAGACAATCTTGCCAGCGAACACTATAAATATAAGGTATAGACCTGTGGCAATAAGGTCGTATGAGGTTAGATAGAGGTAGTTCTCGCCTTCGAGCCCCACCCCTTTGGCAATAGCTCCCACGTTTGGTATACCTCCGGTATACATACCCGTGGCCACGGCGCAGACCTTGGCAAATTCGGTGTCGTGGGGCCCATGCCGGAAAAGGAAGTATCCGCCAACGCTCACCACGAGCACCGCCACCAGTCCGCTGATAAGCACTCGCGAGGCGTTGCGCCACGAAATGCGTCGTATGTCGCACCCCAGCAGCATGAGCGGTATGGCAAGCGGTATGGCAATGTTGCCTACCATATCGTTGATAGAACTTGTTGTGGCACTTGTACCAATGCTGTTTGCTACTGCAATGCCAATGATGTAGAGCAGCGTCATTGGCGAAACGCGGTCAATCCATCGCCAACGCCGAGCCAGGTTCATCAGCAGCAACGGTGTGCCGAGCAGGTAGATTATGTACAGAGCCGTCAACATTGGCTTGCTGCTTTGGTTTGTTCCAGCTCTGGTTTAAGATAGCGACCGGTGTAGCTTTCGGCGCACTGGGCAACCTCTTCGGGCGTGCCGGCGCATACAATGTTGCCACCTTGGCGCCCGCCTTCGGGGCCCATGTCGATAATCCAGTCGGCAACCTTTATGACATCGAGGTTATGTTCTATGACGAGCACTGTGTTGCCCTTGTCTACCAGTTTTTGAAGCACCTCGAGCAGCACCCTGATATCTTCGAAATGTAGGCCTGTCGTGGGTTCGTCGAGAATGTAGAGCGTGCGCCCCGTGTCGGTGCGCGAGAGTTCGGTGGCCAGTTTTATGCGTTGAGCCTCGCCTCCGCTGAGGGTGGTGCTTTGTTGGCCCAGTGTGATGTAGCCCAGCCCAACGTCTTGGATGGTCTTCAGTTTGCGGTAGATTTTTGGGTAGGGCTCGAAAAAGTCGACAGCTTCGTCAATCGTCATGTCGAGCACGTCGGCAATGCTCTTGCCTTTGTAGCGTATTTCGAGCGTTTCGCGATTATATCGTTTGCCGCCGCAGACTTCGCATTGCACGTACACGTCGGGCAGAAAGTTCATCTCTATTGTGCGCAGTCCTGCCCCTTTGCAATGCTCGCAGCGCCCCCCACTCACGTTGAACGAGAAGCGGCCCGGCTTGTAGCCGCGAATGCGAGCGCCGGGTAGTTGGGCAAAGATGTGGCGAACCTCGTCGAACAGTCCGGTATAGGTGGCAGGGTTGCTGCGCGGCGTGCGACCTATGGGACTTTGGTCGATTTGGATTATTTTGTCGATGTTTTCTATGCCAGAAACCGAGCGGAACGGCAGAGGACGACGCGAGGCGTGGTTGAGTTGCTGGCTCAAAAGTGGCTGCAAGGTCTCGCTCACGAGGGTCGATTTGCCCGAGCCGCTAACGCCGGTGACGCACACAAAGAGGCCCAGTGGCAGGTCGAAGGTTACGTCTTTCAGGTTGTTGCCAGTGGCGCCGACAATGGTCATGTGGTTGCGGTCGGTGGCAGGGCGCCGTTCGGGTATGGCAATGTCGCGCCGACGGGCAAGGTAGTCGAGGGTTAGGCTGTTGGCCGAGGTTTGCTCCAAGTTGGGTTTGCCTGCAAAAAGCACTTTGCCGCCATGCACTCCGGCGCCGGGGCCGATGTCGACCAGATAGTCGGCTGCCAGCATCATGTCGCGGTCGTGTTCTACCACGATGACGGTGTTGCCCAGGTCGCGAAGTTCTTTTAAGGCGTTGATTAGGCGTTGGTTGTCGCGCTGGTGAAGGCCGATAGAGGGTTCGTCGAGTATGTAGAGCACGTTGACCAGTTGCGACCCTATTTGCGTTGCAAGCCTTATGCGCTGGCTTTCGCCGCCCGAGAGCGACTTGGTGCTGCGGTTCATGGAGAGGTAGCCAACGCCGACATCGAGCAGGAAGCGGAGCCTTTTTTGTATTTCGCGGAGCACTTCGTGTGCCACCGCGCGGTCGCGCTCCGAGAGCCGCTCTTCGAGGCCAGAGAGCCATTGGTAGAGCTCTGTTATGTCCATAGCGGCCAGTTCGGCAATGTTTTTACCGTCGATGCGGAAGCTGAGCGACTCGGGTTTGAGTCGGCTGCCATGGCATTCGGGGCAGGGCACGGTGTTCATGAACGACGCGGCCCATTTCTGGATAGCGGCCGAGCTGTCGTCGTCGGCCATTTGCTGAACGTAGTTGACAATGCCGGCAAAGCCGCTGCGGGCGCTGGTGTCGTAGGGGTCGTCGATTCCGGTGAAGTTGCTTGTGCCGTAGAGTATGGCGTTGAGGGCTTCGTCGTCGAGAGTTTCGACGGGGTCGTCGAGCGTGAAGTTGTATTGGGCGCAGAGGTTGGCGAGTTTGCGATACATATAGTTGGTTTCGCTGTATCGGCCGAGGACTTCGAAGGCGCCTTGTTTTATGCTCTTTTTGGGGTCGGGGATGATGCGGTTGAGGTCGATTTCGGCAATTTCGCCCAATCCGTTACATTTGGGGCAGGCGCCATAGGGCGAATTGAACGAAAAGGTGTTGGGTTCGGGTTCGGGATAGGAGAGGCCCGTTTCGGGGTCCATAAGTAGTTTGCTGTAGTAGCGGGTCTGGTCGCCGTCGAGTATCATGAGCACGCCTTTGCCTTGTTTGAAGGCGATGCGGACGGCATCTTTGAGCCGGTCGGGGTTGCGACCCACTCGAACGCGGTCGACGACGAGCTCGATGTCGTGTATCTTGTAGCGGTCGACCTGCATATTGTAGGTCAGTTCGCGCACCTCGCCATCGACCCTCACGCGTAGAAATCCTTTTTTTGCCACTTGGGCAAAGAGTTCGCGGTAGTGGCCTTTGCGGCGTTTGACCATTGGGGCGAGTATCATCACGTCGTGGCCCTCGTATTGTTCTTCGATGAGGCGGATGATTTGCTCGTCGGTGTATTTAACCATGGGGTTGCCGGTGGCTATTGAATAGGCTACGCCTATTCTGGCATAGAGCAGGCGCAGCAGGTCGTAGGTGTCGGTGAGTGTGCCGACGGTGGAGCGGGGGTTGTTGTTGGTGCTTTTTTGTTCGATAGAGATGACGGGGCTGAGGCCGTCGATGAGGTCGACGTCGGGGCGTTCCATGTTGCCGATGAAGCGGCGCGCATAGGCCGAGAAGGTGTCGAGATAGCGACGTTGCCCTTCGGCGTGGATGGTGTCGAAGGCGAGTGAACTTTTGCCGGAGCCGCTCAGTCCGGTGAAGACGATGAGCTGGCCGCGCGGTAGGGTGAGGTCGACGTTTTGAAGGTTGTGTTCGCGGGCTCCGAGGATGGTTATGGTCTGGTCGCTGTTCATTGATTATGAGGACTGTAGAGGGGTTAAAGAGGGGTTAGGGTCGTGTTGAGGTCGAACAAGGCTTGTGTTTCAGGCAGTTAGGGGGCGTTTTTGGGGCGTTGGTTGGTCGATTGGATGGCGATGGTTAGGCGTCGGCGTCGCGTTGTTGTTTGAACCATTCGACGAACTGTGGCAGGTCGTTGAGTGGGCGGAAGCCCTCTTTGAATGGTTCGGCTGGCAGGGGGCAGGCTTCCATGTAGCCCACGAGGGTGGCGCAGTCGAATTCGCCGATGATGGTTTCGATGGTGGTGTAGAGGCCCACGAGTTGGTCTTCGTCGTCGGGTTTGGGGTCGGCCATGGCTATGCGCAGCCCGAGTATGTCGGGCTCTTCTTCGCATTCGAGTTGCATGAAGTGCATTTGCGAGGTGTTGAAGCTGTAGGGGCCGAAGCGGACGATGACGGGTGTTTCGACGGCTTGGCGAAAGGCGACGAATTCCCACCAGTCGAGGTCGGGCGCGGTGTCGACGAGGTCGACCACGTGGCTAAAGAGCTCGGTGTCGCCTTCGGCGCTGAAGGTGAGTCGACGCCCGTTGGGGGTGGGGTCGCCCATTTCGTATGACAGGCCGTCGCAGTAGGCGGTGAGTTCTTCTTGCAACGTTTTTTCGAGGTCGGTGCGTTGCTGCTCGCTCATGTCGCCCAGCATTATGAGTTGTTCGTTGTGGTTGGTGAACCACTGCCAGAATTGTTCGGTGTTGTGCATTGTGGGTCGTTGGGTGTGGTTTGGTTTAGATTATTATTGCTTCGGGTGTTAGGCCGACGCCGAATTTTTGTTCCACGTCGGTGGCAATGGCCGAGGCGAGGGCTGTTATGTCGTTGCCAGTGCAGCCGCCAGCGTTGTAGAGCACGAGGGGTTGGCGTTGCCACACGGCGGCGTTGCCCACGCGGCGCCCTTTCCATCCGGCGCGGTCTATGAGCCATGCGGCCGAGAGTTTGGCGCCACCGTCGGGGGTGGGGTAGGAGGGCATATCGGGGTATTGGGCCAGGAGGCTGTCGCGGGTGTGGGCGTCGACCACGGGGTTTTTGAAGAAGCTGCCGGCCGAGCCGTACTCTTCGGGGCGTGGCAGTTTGTCCCAACGCAGGGCGGTCACGGTTTCGACCATTTGCAGGGCGGTGGGGTGGGCCATGTTGGCGGCTTCGAGGTTTTGGCGCAGGGCGCTGTAGCTGGTGTTGGGGGCAAAACGGGTGCTAAGGCGGAAAGTTACAGCGGTCACTATCAGCTCTTTATGGTGTTTGAAGAGGCTGTCGCGGTAGCCAAAGCGGCACTCGTTGGCGCCGATGGTGACCATCTGGGCTGTTGCGGTGTTGTAGGCGCTGACGCTCTCGATGCAGTCTGCGGCTTCGGCGCCGTAGGCTCCCACGTTCTGAACCGGTGCGGCGCCCACGGTGCCGGGAATGGCGGCCAGGTTTTCGAGGCCGTGCCACCCGTTGGCGGCGCAGTGGCGCACAAAGGGGTCCCACTCTTCGCCAGCTTGGGCTTCGACCAGCACCCACTCTTCGCCGCTGCCCACTTTGGCTATGCCGCGGTTGGCCATGTGGAGCACTGTGCCGTCGAAGTTGTGGGCAAAGACCATGTTGCTGCCGCCACCAAGAACCAGGTAGGGGTTGCCAAAGTCGACTTGGCGCAGTTCGTCGGCTGCTTCGATGGTTACGAGGCGGCTGGCTCGGGCGTCGAGCCCAAAGGTGTTCAGTTTCAGAAGCGAAGCGTCGGTTGTCGATTTCATATTTACAATAACGAGCGTCGCGCGATTTTATTGTGTGCTGGTGCTAAAAAAAATCGCCATTCTTCAGCGTGGGTTGCGTCAGCTGCCGCCAAAGGTCACCGTTTCGTCGCCAAAGCGGTCGTTCAGCATATCGGTAACGCTCATCAGCTTGCGTCGGCGCTCGTTGCGGTCGTGGTCGAAGAGGTCGAGTTGCTGGCCGGCGTCGGCCACAATGTTGCCCAGCACCACGCCGGCCCTTTTGTACTGGTAGCCAGGGCGGAATAGGGTGTCGAGCAGTGCCTCGGCGGTGTGGATAATGGTGGGCGAATCGGCCGTGGGCGAGGGCAGTTTGGCGGTGGCGTCGTTGGCATATTGGGCAAGGTCGTTGCGGTAGCGGTTGGTGGCCACAAACACTGTCACCGAGCGGCAAAGGCTCTTCTCGTGGCGCAGGCTGGCGGCGCAGCGCGCAGCGAAGTGGGCTACCTTGCGCGACAGCTCGTCGCGCTCTTTTATCATCACCTCGAAAGTGCGGCTCTGCATTATCGATTTGCGCCGTTCGCGGTTCTCGAGAGTCACGGCCGGGGTGCCTTGAAGCTCGAGGTAGGTGTGCAGGCCGGCCGAGGTGAATGTTTTTTCGACCACTTGGCGCGGCAGTTGGGCAAAGTCGAGGGCGGTAGACACCCCCATGCGCTCAAGTCGTGGGCGCAGCTGCCGGCCCACGCCCCACACCTCGCCAATGGGCATAACGGCCAGTGCGCGCTCGCGCTTGGTTGGAGGCATGACGCACACGCCGTTGTAGCCGGCATAGTGTTTGGCAAACCATGTGGCGCACTTGGCCAGCGTGTAGGTGGCGGCGCAGCCACAGCCCACTGGTATGCCCGAGGTGTCGGCAATGAGTTGTTTCACGTTGCGCACGTGGTGAGCCACGCGGTCGGGGTCGTCGAGCGGCAGGGTGCCGAAAAATTCGTCGATAGAGTATTGCACAAAGTCCTGCACCACGCCTTGATTAACAACCTCTTGCATTATCTGGCGCGATATGCGACGATATTTTTTGTGGTCGGCAGGGCAGATGGCTACGTCGTTTTCTTGCAACAGGTCGCGAACCTTGAATAGTGGCATACCACGCTTCAAGCCCAACTTCTTGGCCGTGGTGTCGAGGGCCAGAATCACACCGCCTCCATGCTCGTTGGTATTGGCCACCACCACGGGGCGCCCTTTCAGTTCGGGGCGTGTGGCTATCTCGCACGAGGCGAAATACGAGTTGCAGTCGATGTGGATACAATACATAGCCACACTATAACGCGCAAAAAGCAGAATTATTGTGTCTCCCCGCGAAATATATTTCGCTTTTCCCCCGACTATAAATTTTTTTTGGCCTCAATCGGAGCGAGGCTGTGGCCAACCTGCTACTGGTCAGCGTATATCGTAGTTGCTTGCCTAAATGGCTGTAAATCAATCTTAATTGGGGGAGGCATACTCCCCCAATTAAGATTAGAGGTTAAGCGGACTTATTTCAGTCGACGAAGGATTTCGACGGTCTGGTTCCAGAACATCTCGACGGTCTTGATTTCGATGCGCTCGTCGGGGCTGTGCACACCGCGGAGCGTGGGGCCGTAGCTAATCATATCCATACGCGGATATTTTTCGCCAATAAGGCCACACTCGAGGCCGGCGTGGATGGCGCGCACGATGGGCTCGCGGCCATACATAGAGCGGTACACTTCGACGCCCACTTGCAGCACGCGGCTTTGTGGGTTGGGGGTCCAGCCGGGGTAGCCGTCGCTGTGGCTCACGCGAGCGCCAGCAAGGCGGAAGGTGGCTTCGATTTTCTGGGCTGCCGCCTGCTTGGCACTCTCGACAGAGCTGCGTTGGCTGGTGGCAATGTGGATTACGCCCTCTTTCATCTTGACCGAAGCGAGGTTGGTACTGGTTTCGACAAAATTTTCGATTTCGCGACTCATAGCCAAAACGCCGTGGGCGCAGGCGTAGAGCACGTTGACGAGGCGCTCTTGCGAGGCTCGGTCTACCACTTGGGTGGGGGCAGCCACTGGGGTGAGGTCGACTTTGAGGTCGGGTTCGGTGCTGCGAAACTCGAATTGCATGGCTTTGCCCATGTTGGCAGCCAGGGTTTTGAAGGCCTCGGCTTGCGAGGTGGGAACGAGCACAACGGCTTCGGCCTCGCGGGCAATGGCGTTGCGCAGGTTGCCGCCGTCGATAGTGGCCAGGCGCAGGCCGTGGTTGTATGTGCCAGTCCAGAGAATGCGGTTCATAAGTTTGATGGCGCAGCCTCGGCCGCGGTTTATGTCGTCGCCACTGTGGCCACCTTTCAGGCCATAAACTTTCAGGCAGAAAGCAGTGTGGCCTTCGGGTGCCGGTTCGAGGTTATAGTCCATCTCGACCGTGGTGTCGATTCCGCCGGCGCAGCCAATGCAATATTCACCTTCGTCCTCGTCGTCGAAATTGAGCAGAATGTCGCTCTTGAGCCAATCTGGGTCGAGCCCGGCAGCACCGGTTAGCCCTGTTTCTTCGTCGACGGTGATAAGGGCTTCGAGGGCGGGATGTTCAAGTGTCTTGTCTTCCAAAATGGCCAAAATGGTAGCCACGCCAATGCCGTCGTCGGCGCCGAGGGTGGTGCCATCGGCAGTCAGCCATTCGCCGTCGAGCACGGACTGGATGGCATCGGTCATAAAGTCGAACTGCTTGTCGCCGTTCTTCTCACACACCATATCCATGTGGGCCTGGAGGCAGACCATGGGGCTTTGTTCGTAGCCGGCTGTGGCGGGTTTGCGAATAAGCACGTTGCCGAGGCTGTCGCTCATCGTTTCGAGGCCGTGGCTGCGTCCCCACTCCACGAGGAAGGCCGATATGCGCTCTTCGTGCTTCGACGGGCGCGGAATTTGCATGATTTCGCCAAACCAGTGCCACACGCGGGCGGGTCTGAGGTCTTTGAGGATGTTTTGTTCCATTATAATTCGAATGTTAAATTTTCCGATTTGCAAAGTTACAAAAAAATAGCGAGGTGGCAAAATATTTTTTTTCTGAAGAACGTTTTTTATTCGAAGCCGCCCTCCTTTTTGCCTGCGCCAAGACCTCGCTTGTGGCATTGCCAGTCTCCACAACAGCCCATCCCATCATAATAGAATTTGCGCACCAAAAGTTCGCGAGCGCCAAAAATTATTTTTGCCATGTCGAGAAATGTTTGTAACTTTGCAGTCGCTTTCGAGAGCGAAAGTGAAAGCAAGATTGGCATTGCAGTACAGTCCCTTTTATCGAATTTCGCCAAAGTTATAAGCTGGGGGGAGTGAACATTAATGCTTGTCGCTTGTTGTGTATGCTATATCCAATAGCATATCGTCAGGCGTGAGATATGTTCCACTAAAAGTTCGTTCCAGCAAAGGTGTTTGGCGATACCTGATAGAAGACGACATGAGCACATAACCTCATGCCTTTCTAATTTATAATTAGTCAACATTCCGTTGGGGGGGTCGGAATAGCAAAAAGTTGCACACGACACGTATTAGTGGTTATTTATGAAACAAAAATTGATGTTACTGTTTACACTTGCCATGGTGACTATAAACATCCATACCGCACGCGCGCAATGGACATATAACGGATATTGGCAGCAACTCTATAACGGCGACACCTTGTTATTTGAAGTTAATTTGGGTCAACAAACAGCCATGTTGAAGGTTGTTGCACTGCAAAGCACCACAAACAACCTTCATATCCCATCGAACATAACAGTAACTGAAGAAGAAACATACGAGGATGACTACGGTGAATCACATACAGTTATTCGGAATATCAATTACGTTGTCAATGAAATAAGCGACGATTTAGAATTCTTTGTTAACGGGGAGCCATTCCAGACAGGTCATTACAACTCCGGATGGCATTATCCTGCCGATACCGTTACCATTCCCTCTTCTGTTACATCAGGCGAGATTGGAGCCGAAAACATTGTATTTGCTGGTACCCTAACGGAGTGGAACAACAGCACCATTATCGGCACAAACGTCAATGGATATAATTTGTATATCAACGGGATGTTGGTTACCGATTTGACAATACCATCTGACTGGGATACCATACACAGGGGTGCTTTCCAATACTGCAAAAGTATTCAGTCGGTAACTATCCCAAATACTTTGACTTATGTAGACCACGATGCTTTTAACTATTGTTTCAATCTTAAAAGTGTGACCATTGACCCTGGCTCATACATTTTCGGCGTCGACGTTTTCGGAGCCGATCATTATCCTGTTCCATACGGCATACAAGAAATCCACTTTAACGGAACCCTTGAACAGTGGGCATCACGCAACTGGAAACAGGCTGGTTTCGAAACCAACCATGACTATGGCGCAAACGACATAATGTTAAAAGGATACTATGAATGTGACACACTGGATGACGGAACCTTAGACGATTGGAACTATCATGAAAAGGGATACAAACTCTATATTGGCAACGATCTCCTTACTGATTGCCACCTTACAACCGACACCATTCGTCCATACGCTTTCTACAACTGCGCCAGCATCAGTTCTCTGACTATTTCCACTTCTGTGAAAGCCATTTTTCATTCAGCTCTCGAATTTTTTTCGGGACTGAACACGCTCAGCCTTCCCCAACAGGTTCCAACGCTGATATTGTATGACCAAATTGCTCCAACAGACAACCTGTATCGCTTATTTGGCGGTGGAACGAACACTCTGTCAAGAGTCAATTACAATGGCACATTGGAAGAGTGGATACAGAGCAGCTGGCCCACAAAAATCAATGCCTTTTATACTATAAGAACCCTTGCTGGAGCCAGGGACACTTCAACAATAGCGCTGTATATTAATGGTACGCTGTTGGAAGACTGCACCTTGCCGACGACTGTCACGGCTGTGCCCGACTATGCATTCACAGCCTGCAGCATACGCCGGCTGACAATTCCCAACAACATCGACACCATCGGCAATTACGCTTTTGCTTTATGCAATAATTTGGAGGGAACACTGGAAATAGACCATGCCGGAATAGGGCCTTGGGCTTTTGCAAATTGTAGAAAACTATCCGGCCTCATCATTGGCGATGGCGTACACACCATTGAAAATGCTGCATTCTGTTACGACAGCCTCATGTCTATCACAATTGGTGCTTCGGTGGACAGTATCGGAAGTGTGGCTTTTGCGTGCCATCTTCCTGAAAAAATCACTGTGCTTGGAAGCACACCGGCAAGACTCGGAAGGCATTCTTTTGGTGATGACGGGACAACTATGGATTATATGGGCAGGACAACTGTAGCGCTGCAAGTACCATGCGGCGCATATGACAATTATGCTTCAAGTGCTTGGAGTGAGATGTTCTCCAATATCACCGAAGTCGAGAACGTGTTGAAAGTGGAAGCTGCGGATTTGGTCTTTGGCCTTGATGAAGTGCACATCGTTGCCGGTTACGTCGAGATTGTTCATGGGGCAACATGCTCTAACGACGAAGTAACCATAAAAGCGACCGGACGAACCATATACGGCCATAATTTCCGTTTCGACCACTGGAGCGACGGAAGTCGGGAAAACCCATACTCATTCTCATTAACATCAGACACTACGATGACAGCATATTTCGCTGAAGGTGCCGCAGGCATAGATGAGGAACCTCAAGACGGCATAAAGGCCTATGCCAGCAACGGCCAAATTGTTGTATTAGGTGCCGACGGTCAGAGTGTATGCCTGTACGATATGGGAGGACGGCTGCTTGATGTGAAGCATTGCACTTCTGAAGCGTTGCACTTCGACGTGCCCTCGCTGGGTGTCTACATTATCAAAGTTGACGGCATGGCTGCAAAGAAAGTAGTTGTGGCAAAATAGTAAACAGGTTCATAATTAAACAAAAGAGGGTGCCTCAAAACTTTTGAGACACCCTCATCATGTACTTTTTGGACCATAAAGCCACCCAATTGTGCGTCGGTAACCGATTGATTTTGAGTGCTCAACACTGGTTGCGGAGGGGTTAAAGAGGGGTTAGGGTCGTATTGAGGTCGAACAAGCCTTGATATTCAGCTATTTACAAATCGAGAAAAAGCCCTCCCACGGGCGGTTCGCACTCGATGGTTGGGCGACCCCATTGGGGCGTTCTTGGGCGTAAAAATCTGCTCTATCCAGCGAAGTCTCCGCGGTCTACCACCAGTTGGCAGCCTGTGGTGCGGATTCGGCGGTCGAGACACACGCGGCATTCGGCGGCCTCATCGCCTGTGCAGAGCTTGTTGTCGTAGAGCGAATAGTCCTTGCGGTGAGCCTTGGGGCTGAGGTTGGGCATAACCACGTTGGCACCAGCCAGTATGCCCCTTTCGCGGCCACGGGGGTGCATGGTGCCGAGCGCCGTGGTTGATGGGAGCAGGACTGTGGGTTGCAGCAGGCGGATGATGGCTAACAGCCTGAGCGTCAGCTCGACCGAACCGGCTTTGTGGTGTTCGAATGGGGTCCCGCTGGCGGGAATAAAGGGGCCGATGCCCACCATCTGGGGTTCGAAGCGGCGAATGAACTGCAGGTCTTCGAGGAGTGTCTCGGCAGTCTGCCCAGGCGAGCCCACCATGAAGCCACAGCCTGTTTGGTAGCCCAGCTCGCGCAGGTCGCGCAGGCAGCGTATACGGTTGTCGAAACTCATCTCGGCCGGATGCAGGCTGCGATAGTGGTCGGCTGAGGCCGTCTCGTGGCGCAGCAGGTAGCGGTCGGCGCCGGCTTCGCGCATGAGGCGATAGCTTTCGCGGCTGCGCTCGCCGAGCGAGAGGGTGATGGCGCAGTCGGCAAAGCGGCTGCGTATGGCGCTCACTATGTTGCAAACCACCTCGTCGGTAAACCAGCCGTCTTCGCCCCCCTGCACCACGAAAGTGCGGAATCCGAGCTCGTAGCCCGTTTGGCAGCATTGCAGAATTTCGTCGGGCGTGAGCCTGTAGCGCCTCACTCCGGTTTGGCTGCGACGTATGCCGCAGTACAGGCAGTCGTTCTTGCAGTGGTTGCTAATCTCTATCAAGCCACGCATAAACACTTGTTTGCCATACACTTGGTCGCAAGCGACGCGGGCGCAGGCATAGAGGTAGGCGGTGTCGTCGCCTTCGGGAGCGGCGATGATGGCCTTGAGCTGTTCGAGGTTGATGTCGCGCGTGGCGACGATGGTGTCGACAATGGTTTTCATTTTCCGATAACAAATTCGTAAATGCCCTCGCGTGGTTCGCCGTTGTGGTAGGCCAAGGTCTTGATGTGGGTGCCAGAGGCGAGCCTTATCGGCCCCAGGTAGATGGGCGAAAGCTCGGTGGGGTCGCTCCCGTCGAGGGTATAAAATATATATGTGTTGGGAATTTCGGTTTCGAGCGACACGTCGAATTGGCCGTTGCCCACGTTGTGGGCGCGGAACAGGGGTTTGAACGAGCCCTCGTAGCAGCTGTAGCCCATCGTTTCGAAGCGCGTTTTGCATTTCGCAACATTGCGACGAAAGCGAGCCCAGTTGCGCCCCGAGGCCGGAGTCCACAGGTTTTCGGCCATCGCCATGAGGCGTGGCAGCAGTTGGCGCTCGGCCTCGTGGGGGGTGGTTATGCGCTCGGTGGGCAGACTGCATTGGGCCCCAAGCAGGTGTGCAACGACGTGACTATTAGTGCCTTGCGGAACCAAGTCGTAGTTGTAGACCTGGCGCAGCGTCAGCTGCCGAGGAGCGGCCGAAGGGTGGTAGCGTGGGTCGGCTTGGTAGGTGTCGAACGAATATTCGTCGGGGCTAAGTACCACGAAGCCAGAACGGTAGGCAAAGGCTTGGCAGTCTTTTATGCCCGACTGGCATTGCAGCACCGTCGACGAGCCGGCGAGAGCCAAGTCGATGTCGCGGCCCATCATAATTTTGCCCTTGTTGGCGAGCAGGCTGTCGAGCTTGGCAGCGAGCAAATTTTGCAGCTGGTCTTCCGAGTGTAGATGTTGGCGACGCATAGCGGCCTGGCACTTCGGGCAGCGTTCCCATACGTCGGTGGCAGCATGGTCGAGCCCGAGATTGATGTAGGCCGAGGGGAAGAGTGCAACCACCTCGTCTACAATATGTTCCAGTGTGCTCAAAGCGCTGTCGGCGCCGAGGCACAGCACGTTGTGGCGAGGCCAACACGGCCCCACCTGCACGGCGTAGGCCGAGTCGGGGCGGCACCCCCATTCGGGGTATGAGGCCAGCAGGGCCGAGGCGCCGCTCGGCAGCGACAGTTCGGGTATGAGTTCCACATGGCGCTCGGCGGCGTAGGCCACCAGGTCTACAATTTCGCGCACGTTATAGTAGCCGCCGTAGTTGCTGCGCTCGTCGGCCGTGGCGGGAACAATGGCCTCCCACTCAGCGCCTTTGCGCTGGGGGCGCCACGAGCCAGTGGCGTTCAGTTCGGGGTAGTATTCGGACGGCAGGCGGTAGCCATAGTCGTTGGCTAAAAGGATTTGCAACTTGTTGATTTTGAGTCGCGAAGCTATGTCGATATAGTCCTTTACGAACTTGGTTGAGAAGAAGTGCGTGCAGGCATCGAGGTGGGCGCCACGCCAGGCAAACCGAGGTTTGTCGAGCACCGTGCATTCTGGAATGACCACTCGGCGGTAGTTGTCTGTGCGCACGTCGGGTGGCAGCAGTTGCACGAACGATTGGTAGCCATAGAAGAGGCCCGTCTCGGTGTTGGCGCTGATGGCAACGCCGTTGCTGCGCACCTCGAGCAGGTAGCCTTCGTCGCCCAGTTCGGGGTTGATGGTATCGTTCAGGCCAATGGTTATGCAGCCCGACATGGGTTTGCCCACAAACGAGGGGTGGAAGTGGGCGTGGCGCATATCGCGCGCAATGTAGCGTGCGGTCTGCGAGTTCTGCCCCAGTCCGGAGAGGTAGATGGCCGGATTGTTGGTCAGGGTGAAAGTGCCGGAGTGCTTGTTGACGAACAGCGGCTCGGGCACAATGGTCACCTCGGCCACCTCGGTGGTCCGCCCACAGGCTGCGACTATGGCCAGCAGCGTTGCCACCGTCGCGAGGAGCGCCAATCGTTGTCGAACTGTTTTTTTCATTCTTTTTTCGCTTTTGTGTACAATAAAAATAACGTTGCGTCGTTAATTTTATTGTATGGCACAGTCAATAAAAAAACTATTTTCAGACTCGGTGGTCTACGGTCTGAGCAGCATAGTTGGTCGATTTTTGAACTATCTGCTTGTGCCACTGTATACTTACAAGATTGCGGCCTCGACTGGGGGCTACGGTGTGGTGACCAACATCTACGCCTACACGGCCCTCATTTTGGTGCTGCTCACTTTCGGTATGGAGACCACTTTTTTCTATTTCGCCAACCGCGAAGGGGGCAATCCTCGTCGCACCTTCGCCACGGCCCTCGGGGCTGTGGGTGCGGTGGCGGCCCTGTTTGTGGTGGTGGTGATGGCCTTTTCTGCCCCAATCACGCAGGCTATGGGCTATGCCGAACATCCTGATTATGTGATGACTATGGCTGCCGTTGTGGCAATCGACGCCTTCCAGGCCATACTTTTCGCGTGGCTGAGGTTCGAAGGCCGTGCGTGGAAGTTTGCCACCCTCAAGCTGGCCTTCATTGTGGCTAATATTGCGCTCAATCTCTTTGTTTTTCTCGTCGCCCCAGGCATTGCCGACCACCCGTGGATGAGTTGGTATAACCCTGATAATCAGGTGGGTTATATTTTTACGGTAAACCTTATATGCACTGCCGCCGTCACCCTCGGCTTCGTCCCCGAACTGCGCATTGCGGCTCGGGCCGGCTTCGACCGCCATTTGTTGCCATCGATGTTGCGCTACACTTGGCCGCTGCTTTTGCTCGGCGTGGTGGGGGTGATGAATCAGGTGGCCGACAAAATCATTTTCCGCTACCTTATGCCTGGAACCGAGGGCGAGGTGCAGCTCGGCATATACGGCGCTTGCGTTAAAATAGCGATGATTATGGCCATGATTACGCAGGCTTTTCGTTATGCCTATGAGCCGTTTGTCTTTGGCGGCGGGCGCGACAAAGAGAGCAAGCCCACGCAAGCCGCGGTGATGAAGTATTTCGTCATCTTCACCCTGCTGGCCTACCTCGCCGTGGTTTGCTACATGGACGTTCTGCGCCACATAATCAACCCCTCCTATTGGGAAGGTCTCCGCACTGTGCCTATCGTGATGATGGCCGAAATTTTTATGGGCATTTACTTCAACCTGTCGTTTTGGTACAAGCTTACCGGCGAGACTTGGTGGGGGGCAATCATGTCGGCCATCGGTTGTGTGGTTCTGATTGCGGTCAATGTTGTGTTCGTTCCGAAAGTAGGTTACATGGCTTGCGCCTGGGGTGGATTTTGCGGCTACGGCGTTTGTATGCTGCTTTCGTACTTCATCGGGCAACGAAAAAATCCTGTCCCGTATGACGTTCGTCGTATTTTGTTTTACTTTTTGTTGGCAATTTGTCTTGCTTGGATTCATGGTTTGATACCCGATTCGAGTGTTGTGCTTCGAGTTGCGATTGGCACTTTGTTGTTGTTGGTTTATGCTGCCGTGGTTGTTTTGCGCGAGCGAGAACTTGTTGCCCCGATTATTAAAAGATTGAAAAGATGAAGAAAATTGTTCCGTTGTTCGTCCTTTTTGTCGCCGTTTTGGCTCTTGCTGGCTGCGAACGTCGCTGCCGCTGCTACGAGCACGACGGCAACGTGGTCTATTTTTCAGAAGATGAGGTCCGCGCCACCGACGGCACCTGCGTCAATATGCGCGAGCAGGCTGGCCAGCAGTTCTACTATAGTTTGTGCGAGTGGGAGTATTAGTTTTGGGGTGAATGACGAGCCAAGTATTATGAAGTTTCTGGATGGAAAGCTTGTTGCGTAGGCTTACTCGTGTGTGGTTTGCTGGAGTTTTGGTGCTGTTGGAGGCACGAAGCGAGGCGATTTTGCCCAGTTTGGTAGGGTATTTTATCGATAAAGCAGGGGTAGTGTAGGGGGCGAAATCGATGGTTAATCGTCTCAGTATCAGTGTTTGTTCGACCTCAATACGACCTTAACCCCTCTTTAACCCCTCCTTGGTGTTGTTTTTCAGGCTCTTATGTAGCCGGCATGGTGGTGCGATATATGCCAAATAAATCGATACAAGATACCCCCCCCTGTAGGCCTCTGTTTTTTTATGCCAACGATTCCTGGGGCGGGCTGCAAGCCCGCCCCAGGAACCGTGATTTCGAATTGCTCGGTTCTGACTCTATCTTCCAGAAACCAGTTTGCTTGGATTAGCGCTTCAGTATCCTAAGATTTTCAGCATCGACTTGTGGCTCTGCTCTTTAGCGAAGAGCTTGGTGGTGTATTCGCCGTTCTCGTCCTTGTCGATGATGATGTGTTTTGGCGCTGGTATGAGGCAGTGCTGAATGCCGCCATAGCCGCCGAGGCTTTCCTGGTAGGCGCCGGTGTGGAAGAAACCGATGTAGAGCGGTTCGTCCTTCTGCAGCTTGGGCAGGAAGATGGCGTTGGCGTGGCTGTCGGCGTTGTAGTAGTCCTCGCTGTCGCAGGTCAGTCCGCCGAGGAAAACGCGCTGGTATTCGCAGTCCCAGTGGTTGACGGGGAGCATGATGAATCGTTGGTTTATGCCCCAAGTGTCGGGCAGGGTGGTGATGAAACTCGAGTCAATCATATACCACAGTTCGCGGTCGTTTTGTTGTTTCTGGTCGAGTATGCTGTAGAGTGTTGCGCCGCTCTCGCCCACGGTGAACGAACCAAATTCGGTGAAGATGTTTGGCTCCTCGACGCCACGATTGGTGCAAATGTTTTTGATTTGGGCCAGTATTTCTTCGGCCATATATTCGTAGTCGTAGTTGGCAGCGAGTGAGTTTTTGAGTGGAAAACCACCACCAATGTTCAGACTGTCGAGTGCCGGGCATACGCGCTTGAGGTCGCAATAAACGTTGACGCATTTTGCCAGTTCGTTCCAATAGTAGGCGGTGTCGCGTATGCCGGTGTTGATAAAGAAGTGCAGCATTTTGAAGCTGAACTTGGGATTTGGTGCAATTTGTTCTTCGTAGAATGAAACAATGTCGTTGTAGCGAATGCCGAGGCGCGAGGTGTAGAAATCGAACTTGGGTTCCTCTTCTGAAGCGATGCGGATGCCGATTTTCATCGGTTGGTCGGGCTCTTGCAGCTGGCGGTCGAAGGCGTAGTACTCGTTCTTGTTGTCGAGAATTGGCACCACATTGTGAAATCCGTCGCGATAGATTTCGATAATATTGTCGATGTATTGCTGTCGCTTGTAGCCGTTACAGATAATGAATTTATCTTTGCCAATCAAGCCCTGTGCAAAGAGTTCTTGGATGAGATTTATGTCGAACGCCGACGAAGTTTCGAGGTTAATATCGTTCTTCAATGCCTCCTCCATCACAAACGAGAAGTGGCTCGACTTGGTGCAGTAGCAGTAGTTGTAGCTGCCGCGGTAGTCGGTTTTGGCAATGGCCACGTTGAAGAGGCGTTTGGCGCGCTGAATTTGAGCGCTGATTTTTGGTAAATAGGTGATTTTGAGCGGTGTGCCATACTGCTTGATGATTTCCATCAGCGGTATGTCGTGGAAATAGAGCTCGCCATCCTCGGTGCGAAATTCGTCTTGAGGGAAGTCGAAAGTTTGGTCGATAAGGTCGTAATATTTGTTTTTCATCTTACTTGGATTGTGTAAAAAAGTTCCATCCGACCAACTCGGATTCGGCTGCAAAGTTACAAAAAAAATCTAATATACATATATTTTATTGCAAAACATGGCAAAAAAATCTCCGCCGGCTCATGCATTTGGCAAAAAGCCGGGCCCGAAGTTGAGTCCGGCTTTGTTTGATGGTAGGTCGGTTGCGGCGGTCAGCCGATGTTGATGGTGTGCTCCTCGTGGTCGTCGACAAGGGTCACGATGGTCGGTTGCTTGCCGTTGGCCGTGTTGGTATACTTAATGTGGTAGAGGGTTTTCCCAAAGCGGTAGGTGAGGCCAAAACCAGGCCACCCAGTCGGGATGTTGGGCGCAATGGTGAGCTTGTTGCCCTCTTTGTGCAGACCCAGAATGTTCTCGATACCAGTCTTATAGGCCCACGAGGCCGAGCCGGTATACCAGGTCCATCCACCGCGGCCGGGGTGTTGCGGATTGCTGTAGATGTCGGCTGCCATACAGAACGGCTCGACTTGGTATTTCAGCACGTCGGCCAGCGACGAGGTGCGGTGAATGGGGTTGATAATAGAGTAGAGGTAGTAGGCCATGTCGGTGCGCCCCTCTTTGAGCTGAGCCATGATGTACCACATGGCGCCGTGGGTGTATTGGCCGCCATTTTCGCGTATGCCGATGGGGTAGTTGGCAATGTAGCCTGGCGAGGGTTTCGAACTGTACTGGAATGGTGGGGTGAGCAGCTGTATTATTTCGTGCTCGCGACCCACGAGGCGGGCATCGGTTTCGCGCATAATCGATTGTTTCTGGTCTGGCGTGGCCACGTCGGTCAGAATGCTCCAGGCCTGGCTAATGAGGTCTATTTGGCACTCGGTGTTGTTTCGACTGCCCATAGGTTCGCCGTTGTCGAAGTAGGCGCGCAAGAACCAAGCGCCGTCCCAGGCGTGCTTTTGCAGCGCGTCGACGAGCTTTTGGCGGAATGTGCTGAGCTCGGCACAGAAAGTGAGGTCGGCGCCGGGGACAAGCTGGGCGAGTTGCTCGAGCTTGGGCGCAATGTCTATAAGGAAGAAGGCGACCCAAACGCTCTCGCCACGACCTTGAACGCCCACGCGGCTCATGCCGTCGTTCCAGTCGCCGCACCCCATAAGTGGCAAGCCGTGCTGGCCAATGCGGTGCATGGCGCGGGTCATGGCGCGACATAGGTGGTCGTAGAGCCGAGCCTGTCCCGAACCAGACTCGTCGATGGTGTAGTTCATTCCGCGTTCGGCCTCGCCCGGGGCCAACTGGTCGGCGTGGCAGAAAGGTACCTCCTCGGTCAGGATAGAGGTGTCGGCAGTTACGCTGACGTATTGATATGTAACATAGATTAGCCACAGGTAGTCGTCGCTGAATGTGGTTCTTGCGCCGAGGTGCAGGCTCTCGTGCCACCAGTGCAGCACGTCGCCCTCGGGGAATTGGTGTGCGGCGTGGTCCAGAATTTGGCGGCGGGCATAGGCCGGGTCGCTGTAGAGCAGCGACATGACGTCTTGCAGTTGGTCGCGGAAGCCGGTGGCTCCGCCCACTTGGTAGAAGCCGGCGCGGGCAAAAAGCCGGGCCGAGCTAACTTGGTAGAGGTACCAGCGGTTGAGCATATGGTTGAACGAGGCGTCGGGTGTTTCGACCTGAATGTGGCCCAAGCGCTGGTCCCAATAGTCGACCACGCGGTCGAATTCGGCATAGATTGCAGCAATGTCGCGAGTGGGTGTTTGGGCAGTGTTTTCGCTTCGTTTCGAAGCACTTATTACGAATGCGGTCTCGCCCTCGCCACTGGCTGGTAGGTCGAGCGCAAAACCGAGCTGTTTGCGGTTGGGGTATTGCAGCGCGTGGTCGACGGGGCTGTCGGTCACGGCACACAAACAGACCTCGATGTCGTGGTAGACCGGATGGTAGACGTTGCGTACGCGAATGCTGCGCGAGGCCTCGTCCCATTCGGAGTGCAGGTAGCGTGCGGTTTGCTCTTCGCACATTCCGAGCACGAGTTTGTAGACCATATCGAGCCGAACGGTGCGTGGTCGGTCGGTTTTGTTGGCAATCTTTATTTGGTAGTATTTCTCCATACGGTCTATAGCCACAAAAGTCCGCACCTTGACTGTCAGGTCGTCGTATTCAGCGTCGAATGCAGACCAACCCTGGCCGTGGCGAGCAGTGGCAGGTACAAACTGCTGGCGGTCTATGAGTAGCATTTCGCTGGCAGGGTCGCGCACAATGTCGTTGCTCCAACCCGTGAGTTTGAACTGCTGCGCGTTGTAGGCAAAGGTAAATCCGGCCATAGTAGAACTCACCACGCAGCCAAAGGCTTGCTCGTTGGCAATGACGTTGACCCACGGCATGGGGGTGTTGGTGTTGGTCACCACATAGTCGCGCCCATCGTTGTCGAACCCGCCATACTGGTTGTAGTATTCCAGGTGGCTCCACACGCGAAACTCCTTCTTGGGCTGCATTGTGGGGTATTCTATTTTGTCTTGGTAGTGTTGGTTGGCGGTTTCGAGGTTGAGAAGTTGTTCGCTAATAGTCAGTCCGCCGGTGGTGGTGAAGCACAGCTGGGCCACGGTGTGGAGCAGTGTACGCTCGGCGGGGCTGATGTCGTTGCCGTTCAGGATGTAGACGTGGCCCGCCTCGCTGTGTTGCACCCAGAGATGCTCGGTGTCGGCCATATTGCGCACAAACGAGCCGAGGGCGGCGCGTTCGGGTTCGGGCGCGTCGTTGATGATGACGAGGTCGAGCAGCAGTCCGTGTACCTTATAATATTCGAACGCGCGTAGCAACTCTTTGGCGTGGCCCGAATATTTGGCACTGTCTATTTCGAGCAGCAATATGGCGAGGTCGCCGCTAATGCCAAAGCGCCACAAACCGCTTTGCGACAGCGTGTTGGCGGCCAGCGTATTGTTGCGGTCTGAACCGAGGGTGGCTGTCTGGGCCATATATTTTGCAATGTTGCAGTAGAGTCGCATTTGGCTGCCTTTGAGTAGCGAATTTTGCAAGCGAATGTTGTTGAACACCGAGGCTGTGTGGAAAGCGTGTTCCACGTCGGCTTGCGACTGGTACTGCTCGGCGAGTTGTTCCAATTGCTCGTGTGCTTTGCCAAACGCAGTGATGACGTAGGCTTCGCTGCTCTTGCCTGCCGCAATATGTATGCGTCGGCGCATACTCATGATATGGTCGAGGGTTGTACCGACCGTTGCGGTGAGCGTGCTGCGGCTCTCTATGATATGGGCACGGCGCAGGCTGTTGCCTCGGCCGAGGAATTTGAGTCGCGAGGTTTCGTACTCCACCAGGTTTGCCCAATCGCCCTGCTCTTGCTGCTCGTCGACCCACAGGCGGTGCATCATGTAGTGACGGCTGTCGCCGTTGCCCGGACGGCTAAAGAAGATGGCTTGGCAGTTGCTGTCGTAAGACGAGTCTATCTTCATGGCGTTGAACACGCGGTGGCTCTCGTCCTCGGCGGCGGTGGCGAGCACCACTTCGCCATAGGTGGTTATTTCGAGGTCTATGTCGCTGTCGGAGTTGTTGCTAAAGGTGTAGCGACGCAGTTCGGCGCTGCGGTCTTTGAGCACGGTGACTTCGGTCTTGGTCACCACAGGACCGTCGGTGCGCACGTAGCAAATCTTGTCAGACGCAAAACTCACCCTGTAGTTTTCGGGCATCACGTCGAGAGGGGCGTAGGTGGCGCTCCATATCTGGTCGGTCGACAGGTTGCGAATGTAGAGGTAGGTGCCGTAGTGGTCGGCCGATATTTTGCGGTAGCGACAAAGCAGGATGTTGCGATAGCGCGAGAAGCCGCTTCCGCGGTCGTTCATCAGCACTGTGTATTGGCCGTTGCTCACAACCCCTATTTCGGGCACGTTGGCAATTCCCTCATAGTCGCGCGCGTCGCTTTCGTTCTGCACTTTGCTGTATTGATAGCGCTTGTATTGGGTAACCTTGAGGTCGATGTAGGGTTTAACTTGGGCTTTCTCTTTGAGCAGGGTTTCCATCGACTGCATTGCAGGTTCGTGCATGAAGTATCGTTGCAAGCAGTTGTTGTTAAGGTAGTTGGTGAGCGAGGCGAGAATCATCCCCTGATGGTGAGCATAGTGTGCAAGGACAGGCACATGGTCTTCGTTGTCGTAGCTTTCGAAGAAGCCGAGACCAGTATCGTACATATTAAGGTCGTATAGAAGTCGAATATTGTCGCATACGGCTCGGTCGTCAATGCCAATAGCCAATATCGAGCTGTAGGGCGAAACCACTATGCGGTCGGGGGTAGTGTTTTGGAACTTGAGGTAGGGCACGCCGAAAGCGTGGTATTTGTAGTTCTGTGCGTCGTCGAGTTCGTTGTAGGCCGTTTCGCTTATACCCCACGGCATGGTTTTGGGGTTGTTGATTTCTGATTTTGAGTTTTTTATGAAAGCCCGTTGTGCACGAATGGCAAAACTGTAAGTCTCGTCCATCAAGGTGTGCCTGTAGGTAGGGAGGAAAATTAGCGGCATGAAGTATTCGAACATCGTTCCGTACCACGAGGCCACGCCTTTGTAGCCTTTGTATTGCACGAGAGTTTTGTCGAGGCAGAACCAGTGTTTGTAGGGTGCGTCGCCTTGCGCAATGGCGAGGAACGAGGTGAGGCGCGCTTCGGAGGCAAAGTTGTTGTAGTGGTAGGGTAGGAGGGTGTGGCTGCCGTAGTCGTAGCCAATGCTGAAGACGTCGAGTTCGGGGTTGTAAAGTTTCGAGAAATCGGTTTGCACAATTAGGCGGTCAACTCTGCCAAGCAACTGGTCGTGGTCTTGCTTGGTAGAGAGGTAGCCTTTGAGCGTGTAGAGGCAGGCTACGAAGTTGCCACTGTCGGCGGTGCTGACAAAGTAGTTTGGCAGTTTGGCCAACGTGCTGGTGTTGTACCAGTTAAAGAGGTGCCCGTTCCATTTTTCGAGCTGCTCCACGGTGCCAATAACGTTGCATAGTCGGCGCAGGGCTTCGTTGTGCGAGATGAAGCCCAGTTCGGCAGCGCTGATAATGGCCACAATCGAGTATCCGATGTTGGTTGGCGAGGTCTTATAGTCGGTCAGCGGTTCGCGTCCTTGCTGGTAGTTGTCGGGTACGAGATAGTTGGTTTGTTCCGTAATCATGCTGTCGAAGAAGTGCCACGTGTCTTGCGCAATATGTTCCATATCGGCAGTTTCGGACGGCGAAAGACTCTTCTTGTTTTGTGGGAATTTGCGACCAAGTCGGTACATCACCACCGGCGCCAAGCACCACAGCACGATGCAGAACGCGGCGGCAACAATGTCGGCCACGTTGGCTGGGCGCGTCATTATGAGCGCAGCCATACCGGCAGAGGCAACATAGTTGAACCAGAATTTGCCCACATAGTCGCCCAGTGTTCCTTTTGTACTTTTGGCAGCCTCGTCGCTCGTAACCCAGTTTAGCAAGTCTTTGTGGCTAACCCACATACGCCAGCAGGCTCGCACGGCGGCGTCGGTATACATCCAAGCCTCTTTTGGCAGCAGGGCAAATTGCACCAACGAGCGGTAGACTATGACGCGGAAGCCACGCATGAGGGTCATATAATATTTGTAGCGTTTGCCAAATCGTGGCAGGTTGGTCATTTGGCCGATGATGAAGAACATGATTGGCGAAGCCACTGCCGCTAATGCCACCACAACCCACCACACCGGGTGGGTGGCGGTGTGGGTGCCAAAGCCCACCAAGAGCGTCAGCAGCAAAGCAAGGCTGAGGAGCGAGCGGCGCAGGTTGTCGAAAATCTTCCAGCGACCAATGGTATTAACTTGGTTTTTAACGCGTTGGCCGCGCTCGTTGCGCACTTTGTGTCCGAGCCAGCCAATTATTTGCCAGTCGCCTCGCGTCCAGCGATGGTGGCGTTTGGCGTCGTCTATGTAGTTGGATGGGTTGTCGTCGAAGAGTTCCACGTCGTTGATTAGGCCACAGCGCAGGTGGCAACCTTCGAGCAGGTCGTGGCTGAGAATGAGATTTTCGGGGAATGTGCCTTTAAGCACTTGTTGAAAGACTTTGAGGTCGTAGATGCCTTTGCCACAGAACGACCCTTCGTTGAAGATGTCTTGATAGAGTTCGAACGATGCGGTGGTGTAGACATCGAGTCCGCCCAGTCCGGCCATGAGTTGGGCGTAGCGACTTTTGCTGGTTACTTCGACGTCGACGTTGACTCTGGGTTGCATAATGCCATAGCCTTTCTCGACACGTTTGCCGTCGGCCGAAAGTTGGGCACGGTTGAGGGGGTGAGTCATGGCACCGATGAGTTTTTGGGCCGAGTAGAGTACGAGTTCGGTATCGGTGTCGAGTGTGATGACGAATTTGATTTTCGGGGCGTTGCCTTCGAGCCAGCGGCTGATGGTTTCGCAACGGAAGCGGACACGCTTTTCGTCGTCGCTGGTTTGGCCAAGAAGCAGGTCGTTGAAGTGGAGTATGGCACCGCGCTTGCGCTCGTGGCCCAGCCAGCAGCGCTCGCCGTCGCTCCATGCGCGTCTGCGGTAAACGAAGTTGAATATTGGTGCGCCGTATTTGGCGTTGAGTTCGTCGACTTTGGCTTGACCTGCGGTCACCACTTCGTCGTCCCAAGGCATATCCTCGGTCGGACCGGCCGCGGCGTCGCCAACAAGTGTGTAGTATAGGTTTTGGTTGCGGCTGTCGAGTCGCTCGCCATTGCCGGCGCGGTTGATGTTGGAGAGGTAGTAGACTTCCATCTGTTCGAGCAGTTCTACGGTCCGTTCGCTACTTTTGAGTATGGTAGGCATGATGACCATGGTGGCATACTCGTCGGGGATGAGGCCGTCTTTGAACTTCAGTTTGAAGGTGCCGCGCGGCTTGTGGATTTTCGATAGCAACCAGTTGAAGAGGTCTATCGCCACCTGGCTCATAGGTATGCAGAGCAACAACGCGAGCAGCACGAACGTCCACCCCCATTGCCAGCCGGTGCAGGCTGCGGCAAATAGGGCTGCAGGTGTGAGCGAGGCAAGTGTCACTATGGCCACATAGAGGCGCGCACGAACTCCCCATTTCTTGGGTGGGAAGAGTTGCCAACCAACGTGTTCGCCTCGCTCGTTGGCTTGGTTGACGAGGCGCTTCACGAGCTCGTATTCCGACACACGTTGGCCACGCTGGCGCCGCGTGAGGCGAACTATCTGCGCCCTGTAGTCCTCTTTGGTTTTGTCTTGCATTTGGTCGTACATACCCACCTGCTCGTTTTTCAGCGCTCGCTCAGAGTGGCTTACCGCGTCGATGAGTTCGGCCATCGGCAGTTTGGTGATTTTTTTGAGCGAGTTGAAGATGTTCATCATCGTCAGGTTCTCGGCGGCGGCGCGTTCGAGCTTTTCGGGGTCGGGCTTGGCGGTTGGGCTGTAGTGGTGGGCGCCTTCGAACTCGAGTTGATGGCAGAGGTCGGCCAGCTCGCTTATGAGTATGGTTTTGAGCAGAGGCAGTAGGGCGCACACTTCGGGGTAGGATAGGTAGTCTTTTTGCCGAGCTTGCACCTGGCTCAAGTAGCGGAACATCAGCTCCTTATCGGTGCGGTGATGACAGCGGCGCAGGTAGCCTTCGAGTACCCTCCAAAGGGCCTCGATGCGGTTTTTGGGCACTCGGTTGCGCCCATGCTCTATGGCGCGCAGCTCCTCGCGTAGCACTTTTTCCTGCTCGCTTATCATGTAGTAGTTGTCGAGCACCCACTCGTTGGTGCTTCCCACAAGCCGTTGGCTGCTGGTTTCTTCGACCAGAAGCATATAGTAGTGCGTTATTTCCTTGACACTATGTTTGAAAGTTTTGTATATCATAGCTCACCGCTTCGTAAAACAAATATTTTTGCAAATATACACATATTTTTCATATTATGGGCCGAAAATGTCGAAAAAATTATTAAGGTCTGTTTTTAGAGCATTTTTTGTGCGGCGATTGAAAATTTTTTCGTATTTTTGCATTCGCGTTGGTGGGGTCGAACGACGCAGCCTGCCAACCAGTATGAAACTTCTCAAGATGAATAAAATCAAACTATTAGCCCTCGCTGCGCTGCTGCTTATGGGTTGCGCAACCAAGCAAGAAACAACAAACAATATGAAACAACAACTGACACTGACCCAAGAATGGGACAAAACTTTTGCCAAGAGCGACAAGGTGGAGCACCGCAAGGTGACCTTCCACAATCGCTATGGTATTGAATTGGCCGCCGACCTCTACTTGCCCGTCAACGCCCAAGCAAAGTTGCCAGCCATAGCCGTGAGTGGCCCTTTTGGTGCCGTCAAGGAGCAGAGTAGCGGCCTCTATGCCCAACACATGGCCGAGCGCGGCTTTGTGGCTCTGGCATTCGACCCCAGCTTCACTGGCGAGAGCGGTGGCGAGCCCCGCCGTGTGGCCAGTCCGGACATCAATACCGAGGATTTCTTGGCAGCAGTCGACTACCTGTCGGTGCAAGATTTTGTCGACCCCGACCGCATAGGTCTCATTGGTATTTGTGGCTTTGGGGGCATGGCTATCAATGCCGCCGCCCTCGACCCTCGCGTCAAGGCCACCGTGGCCAGTACCATGTACGACATGAGTCGCGTGGCGCGCGAAGGATACTTTGGTAGCACCAACACGCCCGCGGCTCGCGACGAGCAGCGCGCCGCCATAGCTCGCCAACGCACCGACGACTATCGCAACGGCACCTACGCTCGTGCTGGCGGTGTGGTCGACCCGCTGCCCGACGATGCTCCCTGGTTCGTCAAAGATTACCACGCTTACTACAAGACCCCGCGCGGCTTCCACCCCCGCAGTGGCAACAGCACCGACGGCTGGAACGTCACCGGTACCCAAAGCTTCATCAACCAGCCGTTGCTCAGTATGGCGCGCGAAATCAAGACGCCTGTCCTGCTCATTCATGGCGAGAAGGCCCACAGCCGCTATTTCAGCGAAGGTGCTTTCGAACAAATGACCGGTGTGCACGTTGAGGGCGAAAGCAAAATCGTTGGCAATAAGGAACTTATGATTATTCCTAACGCAGTACATACCGACCTCTACGACGACCTCAACAACAAAATACCCTACGACAAGCTGGAACAATTTTTTGCCCAAAACCTGAAGTAGAGAGGCCCCAAAGTCGCTCTCTCGCCCAATGAGGGAGTCATCAAGCAGCGGCAAATTCTCTTCGTCGCCCTGCACCAAAGCGGTGCGGGGCGACGCCTTTTTAGTGCCAACCCCAGCCCAACAGTTAGTTCCATACGCCACCACGAAGTTGTAAAAACGGGCCACAGACTGACAAAATGGCAGTCCGAGCCTATTTTTCGCTATATCATCCTCTACTATTGTAAGTTATGAGTAAGGGAAGAATAGGAGATGAGTAAGACATGAGTAAGAGATGATACGACCTTAATACGACCCTAACCCCTCTCTGACCCGACTCTGGTCGAGGGCGAGACTGACAAAATGGCAGTCGCTAAAATGGCGTTCCACCGCCGGCCGAGGCCGGCGGTGGAACGCAGGTGGTATTATGCCGTTGGTCAGAGCGCAGCCGCAATGCGCTCCAAGACGTCGAGCAGTTGAGCCCTTGGGCAGCCGATGTTGAGGCGGAAGCAGCCCTCGTATTGCGACCCTCCGAATGTTACGCCATCATTCATCACCACGTGGGCACGATTGATAAAACGGTCGGCCAACTCTTTGTGCGTCAGGCCGTAGGCCGAAAAGTCGAGCCAAGCCAGGTATGAGGCTTCGGGCAGCACGGCTCTGACTTCGGTGAGGCGCTCTTGCAGGAAGCGGCCGAGGACCAGCACGTTGCCTTGCAGGTAGTCTAACATCTGGCGCTGCCACTCCTCGCCTTGACCGAAGGCGGCTTCGGCGGCGGCGAAGGCAAAGATGTTGCCACCCGCCACGCCCAAGGCGTCGAGCCAGCCGTAGAAGCGCTTTCTCAGTGCCTCGTCGCCGACGTAGCACACCGAGCTGCCGAGTCCGGCTATGTTGAAGGTTTTGCTGGGGGCAATGAAGGTGATGCTGTGGCGCGCTGCGGCTGGGCACACGGTGCTATAGCTCGCGTGGTGGCGGCCCGGCAGGGCCAGGTCGGCATGAATTTCGTCGCTAATGACGAGCAGGCCTTTGCGCTCGCAGATGTCGGCAATTTTTCGCAGTGTCTCCTCGCCCCAGAGTGTACCGGCAGGGTTGTGTGGGTTGCTCATAATGAACACCTTGCAGCCCTCGGCTTTGCGCTCAAAATCGTCGAAATCGATAGCGAAGCATCCGCCCTCTATTTTTAGCGGACTGCACATCAGTTCGCGGTGGCTTGAGCGTGGCAGGTTCAGGAATGGCGGGTAGACGGGTGTGGTTACCAGCACCCTGTCGCCAACCTCGGTCAGGGCCAGCAGCGCGTAGCTTATGCCAGCCACAATGCCTGGAATGAAGTGCAACGCCTCGCGTGTGGTGCTGATGCTGTAATGTTTTGCGAGCCAAGTGGTTACTGCCTGCCAGTAGCCATCGGATGGCATGGTGTAGCCCAGCACTGGGTGTTCGCAGCGGCGGCGCAAGGCCTCTAACACAAAGTCGGGCGAAGGCCAGTCGTTGTCGGCCACCCACATGGGGGTAAGGTCGTCGCGGTGGTACATATCGGGCAGCGCGTCCCACTTGAAGCAGTCGGTCCCATGGCGGTCGATAGGGGTATCGAAGTCGTATTGTTTCATTGTCGAAGTTTTGCTATTATTGTTGGTTATTCTTGTCTCAAATTTGCCTTCTTCCACGCCACAATGCCGCCGTCGAGGTTATACACCTCCTTGCCGCTCTTGGCCAGCATGGTGGCAGCTTTCAGGCTGCGGCTGCCGCGTAGACAGTAGACGGCGATGGTATCGCCCAAACTGCTGGCCTGGCCGACGAAAGCTTCGTTGTTTACGTCGATGTTGACGGCACTCGGCATGTGACCTTCGGCATATTCTTCGGCCGTGCGCACGTCGACGAGTGGCAGGTTGCGCTCCTCCACCGTCGTGGCAAACTCTGTGGCTTCGAGCGTGTGGATGTGCTTGGCGCCGCTTCCGCAGGCTGCAAAGAGCACCGCCGCCGTGAGTGCTATGGATAGTTTCTTCATGATGGGTATCCTTATGTTGTACGTCCGTTTTTTTAACAGTTGTTTTATTTTTCTAATCAGTGCTGCACTTGTAAATGGAATTCAGCTATTTGGTGGCTTCCTGCCCACAGGGCAATGAGTCCTGATGCCGCTGAAGCCAGGCGATGGCGTAGGAACAGGTGGCGCGGACGGTGCCGCCCTGGGCCTTGATGTGCTCCACGGCGCGCCGCACCAGCTCGCTGGCGATGCCCTGTCCCCGCAGCCGGTCGTCGACGAAGGTGTGGTCGATGACAAACACCCTCGGCTCCCTTTCGGGAAACGTTATCTCTGCCAGCTCCTCGCCCTCATGCTCAAGGTAGATTCGGTTTGGTGTGGTGATGTATTGCATAGTTATTCCTTTATGAAATGAATTCATTATAATTCTCAGGGCTGATAACACTGATAACCGATTCAAGATAGTTCTCCACAAATGGTTTCAACAGTTTATTGTGTGCCCATTTTCGCTGCAAATATACAAACTTTTTCGGATATAACCGCCAAAATTATACTAAATATTTCGATTATAACCGCTAATCTTCTGTGTAGTAGAGGTCACAGAGAAAAGTCTCACATATTCCGAATCATTATTCTGTACAGCATTTGTCGTTATCGTCGTCAAGTCTTTTGTCATATCTTGTTTCAATTATGCCACAAAATCATCATATCTTTCTGGAACAAGTTGTTTTGTTAATGTCAAGGATTCATTATACCAAGCATTTGTCAATGTTTGATTCCATAATGCTATTTTTTAACTCCGATAATCATTGCCTCAACATCTTTTTTTGCTTGCTCAAAGATATCTGCACCTTCTTCTTGGAGGGCTTTAGCTTTTTGGCGTATTTGGATAATATGGTCAACTATTTCTTGTTGCTTGGATAGTGACACGACGGGTATCCATAGCTGGCCTAAATCGTCAGGATAGACATGGGGTTGACCAGCACCCTGCTGAAGTAAGTAAATATAAGATTGTTGAGCTTTTAAAACTTCAAAAATGTATTTTGTTAGGAATCGATTGCTTTTAGTGTAGATGACGCTACAATCTGATGCAAAAATAGGATTCGTATGATACCACACATAACCAGAGTATGCACCTGAAGCGCTTACTGTAATCACATCACCGTTATAATTGTATTTATCATGATTGTAGGGACTTGTTTGTCCTCCTGCGACAACTGGATATTGACCCTCTTTGTTTACATCGTCACTTGTAATAGGAGTTCCTTTTTCTATTACAGCAATTTGTTTTAATTGGACATTCTCATATTTTATACTTTTAGCAGACTCGCCCAAAAACAAAACACTTCTAGGGTCCATTCTACCATTGACAATTTCACTGAAATTAACGGTAAAAACCCTGTCTCGCAAAGTTTGTTTTTTCATGTCGGGCAATCTGATATCAAGTTCTTCTAATACAGACAAGCCAATACCGTCTATAAGATTTTTCGCTTCTTTTCCTTTCTTCTTTTTTTCTTCAATTGCATTATCTATCGATGTAAAGTCAATTCCTTCTATTATAGGTAAATTCTTCAGAGATGAATAATCTAAGGCTGGTCTTGTGCCTCCTGTAGAGTGTCGGGAAGCAATCCTTTCAATAATGTCGAGGTTAAGATAACGGGCCAGATATTTACTTATAGAAGCATCCCCCGTTTTAATAACTACCATATGCTGATTGGTATTTCCGACAAAGCCTTTAGGGACGACAGAAGCAATAGCCATTCGTCCAACCCCAGTTATTTTCACCAACAAATCACCTTCAGTCACTTGACTTCTTTTAAGCATCCCATTATGTGTATCCGTATTGATGTATATGCAATCATCTATTAACAAGTCACCGGTGGTCTGTAAGTTTTGGACTCTCAAAAAAGGTATTCCTGATTCCGAATCAGAATAATACTTGTCAGTTTCTGTTTTTTTAGGAGTAGCACCACCGGCAATAGACAAAGCGTAGTCGTTCAGCCGATGAGAAGAAAGGAAACGGATTCTCTTTTCAAGTGATGCTACAGAGGGCCTATAAAACTCGGGCTCTAATCTTCCTTCAATTTCTGAACGATTGATGAGGAAGATTTTATTATTGTCTATATTTTGAGGAATTTGGTAACTCATACTCTTTCTGAAATAAGTCCATAGTTGTTTCTCAATATCTCTACAATATTATCCTTGACAATTTTTCCGAGAGAAATGCTGCGACAACTATCATCGTATTCATGCCATGTGTCGTTCTGAATGTCAGATTTTGTCGGCTCGCTATGTTCCCTTTTGACAATTACCACTTTCTTTTCCAAAGCACGTGCCCACCCCATTTCATAAAGAACATTAGCATTATTATTGGTTATATCAGCAAAGACTATTTTGGCTTCTTTTATTTTATTGATAATATCCTGTATTTGGTCCCCAGTTGCTCCTTTATTGCTCATAATTGGGAATAAGGAAATGTTGATTTTGTATTCCTTAGCAATACCGGTAATAACATCTGAATATATTTTATTATATTCTTCAACAATATTTGGGTTTCCATCAAAATATGGCATGGCAACGAATACTTTAATTTCTTGGGAAATCAACTTGTCAAATATATTGATAAGAGAACTGGCTTTCACTTCATTAATCTCAAATATGTGGTTGTTCAATATCCAATTCTTAAAAGCATTGTACTTGTCAATACCATGAATGTGATACCATAAAAAGGCGGTCAAAAGCCCAAAACTATCATTTCCTTTAAGGCTTGTATTGTCATTATATAGCTGATTGACTGCTTGTAAAGAATTAGTAACTTCTTCTACGGCAGTTTCTTCATCAACATCACCGTTTAGCAATCTTCTGAAAATATCATTAAAATATGTGCGATAATTATTTTTTAAAATATGGCTTATTCCAGTGAATATATCAGGATTGACTTTCTCAACGAGGCGCCTTGTTAATATAGGATGTCTCCCTGTAAAAATATCTGCCAATTCATCATCAGAAAAATTCTCTTTATCATCAATCATTACTTTTAAATTTTCTTCTGATGTAAGTGGTATCGTTTTAGTGTTAATATTGTGAAAGAAGACTTTAATTGCTTTGTCAAAATCCTTTGATTCATCATTGGTATAAATACCTTTTTCATCATAATATTCTGTGCCTAATAAGATACAGAAAGGAATGACCATTCTTTCAACCTTTTCGCTATTAGATTTCTCTGCCGCATTAAGTCTGTGGTTACCATCTATCCTATGGAAGGGTTTCTCAATATTGTCATCTAGTTTTAGTTCGACAATTTTAACAGGAAAAGAATTTTTGTCTTTTGGTTCAATAACTTTTATTACGATTTCGGTATTATCTCCAACGACATTTGATTTAAATCTTTTGCCTTCCTGAATAAGCTTCAAGGGGGCTGCTTTTTTGTCGTCAAATTTATACTTAAATTTATAACTTAAAATGACTTCGGGAAAGAATAAATATGTTTGGTTTTCCAAAAAATCACTTATATCTGACCTATTAAGCAACCCTCTCTGGTATGAGTAATCCGCTTCTGATAACCGAGCCAATTCTTTTATGTTTGCAAAACCACGGATGCAAAGTTGACCATTAAGTGAATTATCTAAAATACCTTGTATAATCATAACTTTTCAGCCTCTATAGATTCAATAAATTTCTTTAGTTCTTCACAAATAACATCCAATTCGTTAACTGCAGTTTTCTTACCAGTAGCGTCATAGCCGATTTTCTCAGCAATGGCCATAAAAATTGTATAATCAGGAAGCCCTTGCTGTTTGCTTTGCACGTATTCTTCTGTCAATTGATTTTTTAGGTCATCTACTTTGCCAGCATATTCGGCAAGCAATTCTGAATTCCAAGTTTTGTACTCTTCGGTTTGTTTTGCGGCTGTAGCTGTAATGCCTTGCCTAATCCTAATATCATTAGCCTTGTCTTTCCTCTTTTTCTTAATTTCTGACTCCCACGTTTGCCGTTGCAAAACATAATTGCTCTTGTTTAGTAGTTTGGTCTCAATACCCTTTTTGAAATCCACAAGTTTCTTCGTTTGCTCTTTCCCCCACTTTTTAAGGAACAGCACAGAACTTTTCACCCCTGCACCATTGGCGGTGAACGCTGTTTGCGGCAGGCTAATCACAGCAACAATACGAAACCAGTCTTCTATCTGAGTTCTCACATATTGCATACTGCTATTAGTCAAAATGCCATCAGGAAGAACGATTGCCATGTATCCACCTTCTTTTAGAAATTTATAGTTCTGCTCAATGAAAAGCACTTCGCTGGCTTGACCGTCACGCACGACATCTCCTGCTTTTGCTTTTACCGCAAGCCAGTCTTCTTCCTTTTTGCCAAATCTATAAGTTTTAAGATATGCCTGTTCTGTTTGACGGATATTGCTGCCAAAAGGAGGATTGGTAATAATGAAATCAAATGTTCCGTATTCAAATCCACCATTACCTGTTTTCTCTTTTATGGTTGTATCGGAAACAAGGCCATCAGAAGTGATGACATTTGTATGGCCATCATCATGGATAATCATATTCATCTTGGCCGCACGTGAGATTTGCTCATTTATTTCAATGCCATACAGGTTCTTTTCTGCAAAGTCATGCCAATAAGGATACCATTTGGCATATTGCTTGGCGTCATTCTTATAATTTGGATAGTATTCTGTTGCCTCTTTGCGAACCTTATTAAGTGCATATAGTAAGAATCCTCCACTGCCACATGATGTGTCGAGAACTTTTGAATCATGTTTGATTGGAAGAACGTCAACAATGAAATCGACAATCTCTCGAGGCGTGAAGTATTGACCAAAATTGCCACGGAAAAATGACCCCATGAAAGTTTCAAATGCTCGTCCTTTACTGTCAAGGTCTGTCTCCGTTAGATTCACACCTTCCAGATAGCCAACTACTGTTCTGATTTTTTCGGGTGTTAGCCGAATATTGTCACGGAAAACTTCGGCGTCGCGCTTTCTTCCTTCTTCATATAGTGCCTTCACGCGATTATATAGATTGTCATTTTCAATCAGACGGCGTTTGCGCTCGTCTTTCTCTTCTGTTTTGGATGCTGTGATGATTTGGAAATCATACGGTTCTCCGACTTTCCTTGGTTTGCGTTCATCCCATATTTTACAGAATATTAGTTTATCCAATTCGTCAAAAGCTTCTGAAGGATTTAATTGACCGCCGGCCCACAAAGCTTCATGGGCTTGTTTGAATCTACGTGTCAGTTCTGACTGATCAATAACAGAAAGGTCAAAAAACTTCTGTTTGCCTTTTTCTTCAGGTAAGTATTGCGCTCCATACACATATTTGTAGGTGGCAATGTTCTCTACTCCAAATTGGGGGATGTCCGGCAATTGGTTTCTGGTATTTTGATTCTTATCAACCTCAAAATATTCGGATTTTATGCCAGATGTCACCCAAACATATTTTATATCAGACGGCAATGCATAAGCGTAACTATAGGCTTGCTCTGCCGCTTGCTGAAACTCCGCCTCGCTAACCTCCTGTCGCTTGCATTCTACTAAGATATAGGGTGTTAGGCACATGTTATCAGCGTAGACAACAATGTCTGCTTCCCTAATATCTCGTCCCATTGTTACATGAACAAATTGACGGATTCGGTTAACTGGATAATGATAATCAAATATCAAACGAAGAAATGTTTCAGCTTGTACTTTTTCTTCCGGAGTATTGTAATTACGTTCTTTCTTCTGTTGAATATAGGTAATGCGCGACTTGTCTTCATTGAAAGAAATGAAGCCTTTGGCGATTCCCTTTTTTATGATGTCTTCCATGATGACTAATTAAAATTCTCTATAAATGGCAATGGGGTCAATGATGATTTCATTGGAGGATCTTCCATTGAAAGTATTTTCTACTTTACTAATAGAATTTAGTAGATCGATGCTTGCTCTTTTCATTGAGTTATCATCTGGTGAAATTTGCACATCACAGCCTTTGTCTTCTCCGCTCTGTGTCAGTAATCCAACAATGGAAAAATCAATTTCAGACCGTCTCGAGTATTTTCTAATTAGGTTTACTTCATCTTCTTTCAAGAATGTCCTGTTTAAAACTGATGCAAATTCAATATTGCATTTAGGATAAGGAATTCTTACTTCAAATTGGTCTTTGTATCCAAAGTCGTATATTGTCGTGAGATTTTGTAGAAAGGTATCGTCAATATGTAGATTATTTTCGGTCAAATATTTTTTAAACGCTGCATTAAGTTGGCTTTTGGCTTTGTTGATTTGATGTTTCTGATTTATATCCTTTGTTTTGGCTTCTGCATCCTTATATTGATTTATTTCGGAACCATCTATACTAAAACATTGAATATACCCTAACGCTTGCCCAATCTTATTAAACTCTTTAATTGTATTGTTTAATGCTAAATAATCATTAAAAAAAGCTTTTCCTGTCACTTTGACAAAATGAGAACTTGATAGTGGGGAAACATCCTCGTTATCAGCAATAATGTCTAGTAGTTGTCTGTCATTGAGTTCTTTTTCAAAAAGATTATATGCATAATCATGTAAAAAACGCTTTTCTGAAGACCACTGTTGATGAGTCAAAATCTCACCCATTACCCGACCGCTTGCAAACGATCCCTTTTGGGTATCATTATGAGCCAGAGAATCTTTATTGTCTGAAAGGATGTATTCGGTTAGTCCTTCAAATAATTGGGATGAGATAGAATACATTTTTTCCTCATCCAAGTATATAAATGATTTAATTTTCTTTTCCATGAGTATAGTTTATTTCGTTATTATTCCTACGTATAATAAAATCATCAATACTTTTCTCCCTTTCGTCTTTTAGCATTTTAATTCCCCAAAAAACACCAACGACGGAAACAATTAGTGTTGCAAGTAGTAGCAATATATCTGCAGTTTTCATATGCTGTTTATTTTGCTTATTTTGTTAATGACATATCCGTTTAGAAATAACGAAACCAAGGCAAGAGTAATTGCAACAATTAGTAGGGTAAGCGGGTTGAAGGTTGATGCACTTGATGATGGCAAGTAAGAGAAGCCTAACAATACACCAAGGATTATAATAATAAATAATGACCATGCAAAGAAGCGCTCTCTATTTTTATCATCAAAAAGAATGTCTTTCTTGTTTCTGGATTGTCTCGTTTTTAATGTGTTTAATTCATACACATTTGACAAATTAAGAGTTAGACTAAAAAATATTATATCAACAATATTATAAAACGAAGAGCCTCCTTTGTCATTCAGTAACAGAAAAACTAGGGATCTTGTTAAGATGGGAAGAGATGCTACACCAACTGTATAATATATCCAATTGCTTTTCTTCATCATACAATTATTTTAGTAAACCCGTTGTTTCTTTCTCTTTCCTAATCTCATCTAGCACTTTCCCTTTGTACGAAAAATACTTAGCGCCCTGGTAAGCGCCAGAGGTATTGCGGTGTTCTTCTGGCATGAATGCGCCGACGAAAGGGGAGAGTTTGTAGATTTGGCCCTCGTACTCTATGCTGTCGTCGGAGGCGACCTTCACAACAAGCCCAGTCGGGTCGAATGTGATATGTTCGCCAATCTTGATACCACACATTGAGAACTTGAACCGTGGACGTTTCACTTCGCGCTTTGGCATTACCCTGCGTTCACTGTCAACTATCGGTTTGTTGTTTTCGTAAAGCGTTACCTCGGCATCATCTATTGTCATCGCAATATCGCGGAAGATGTCGAGCGCCATCTGCGGAGCTACGTTGAAGAACTCGCGATTCTGTCGGATGCGTAAATCGGTGAGGTGGTCTATGGTCTTGTGTACAAGCTTTTCCACCTCGTTGAACTTCACCGTTTTTATCGTGGCAAATATCTCAAATGGTAGTGGTACGGCCGTATTGTCCAGTTCCTTGCTGCGCACATCGACAGGGCGGCTGCTCTTGCCAATCTTGACCCAATCCTCACGAAAGCTCGGATTGGTCAGTATGTAGACATATCCTGGTTCCTTATTATTCATATTGTCATATATTGAACTGCAAAGATACGCTTTATTTCTGAATCTGCAAAAAATTATTTTGAGAATACAGTGTTTTGTTGCGGAGTAGTTTCAGCACCGCATATCAACACTGCGAAGCATAGGTAAAAAGAATTTCTGGTGTATTCGCCATGAGCATCTTCCTGGAGAAGCGCCCTATTGGGGGAGGATACAAAGTGTCAGGCGTAAAAGTCAATGTGCGAGCATTTTTCAGAGTAGGATGTCGCAATAGGTCAAATTGAAGGCACGTATTTGAAGCGTTCCAGATATAGTTTGCCGATATTTTTGTAACTTTGCTTCGCAATTCGAATCATATCGGAGCTCTGCTGGTGAGCAACTCCATGAAGAATAGGATTGCAACAGATGACGACACCTCAGGGACTGGCATCAACATTGTATGTGCTGCCTTCCCTTTAGTCATGTTTGATTACGTTCTCTGCCAAAAAAAAACGCTGCTTACTCGCCTGCGGTTCTCCTCGGATATGCCACTGTGGACAAGGGCACTGTTTTTTAGGGCGGTGGAAACACCCGCTATCTTGTTGTTGGTTGCCATTCCGACGTTGTCCTGCTTCTGATAGGTGAACATTCTCGGCAGATAGAACGCTATGCCGTTTACGCATACGCGGAACTTTTTATGCGTATAGTGGTGCATCCCTGTGTGCCGAGACTCCGTCTGTTTGTTTAGTGTGTCACACCATTTTGTTTTTATTTATATCACGCATATAAAAATCGTTGTGAAGATTGTAAATTTCCTGTATTTCTCGCCGTCCATGCCTGTATTTTGCCCCATTGGTCTCTTTATCCTCGCAAGCTTGTTTTGGAACGGTTTTGTGCCTGCAAATTGACATAGTGGCCTTATTTTTTTTGTTCAATGGAGCAATGTTAATTACACCAGTCCAGACACAATGTGTTTGTCAAAGGATACAGCCGAAATCGCACTATTGGCACTCAGAATCGTATATTCTGTTTTGTACGCGACACAACAACGCGTATTGAAACAGTTCCTGCTCATGACATAGCCTTTATGGATGTTCCCTATACGCTTCAAGACACCACATATATCTATGTTTTTGTTCACGATACAAAGCGATTATTGACACACTGACATAGATAGAATATGTTCCTGTACATGGTGCAATCTACGTTGATGTACGCGACATATCTCAATGTGCCATGTACGGTGCATGACACAACCTATATCACGCTGACCGACATTGTGTCGAACATCATATTCGGCACCGTCATCAATGCCATATATGACACCACTATCGTTTCTATCTCCGGCCCCCTGTGGTTGCCCGATACAGTGTTTATGAATATAGTTAACTGCCCGCCTCACCAAATAAAAAGCCTCTTCCAATCTCCAAGAAGAGGTTTCGGCATAATAATTTTATCCCATCAAAAATATTTTTTCACAATCCAAATAAAAAAAGTATCTTTGCATTTTAATAATTCACAAAACAATGTGATAAGTAATGCGATGATATTACAAGAGATATATGAAAAATTGAGTCTTACGGATGATTGCCTAATTCATCCAGCGACAGATTCCGATTGGAAAAAGAAGGTGTCATTACCTAGCCGATTATTGCACCTAATAGAGAACAATGAAATACTCAAAACATTAGACTCATTCTTCTGTTTTGACAATAAACCCTTAATACTGTTTTTCGTAGGTTGCGACAACAAGCAAGCACTACATAGAGCCATATGGAATCTTAATGAATCTCCAATTGTTATTGTGATAGAAAACAATGCTGTAGAAATATATAATGGATATAACCTTAATAAAGCATCCGGGTTGTTAGAATACATCGGAGGGGAAGACAAACTGTCTGACTTTACCTATTTTAAGTTAGTAACAGGGAAAACATGGGAGAAATATCAAGATGAATTATCCAACAAGAACCGTGTTGACTATCTCCTGCTAAATAATATTGGAGTAGCACAAAACAGATTAAAGAATGACGGCATTGACCAGATAACAGCCAACGCTTTGATTGGAAAAATAATTTTCATTCGATATTTGATTGACAGAAAAGTCCGTCTGCATTTCAATAGGAACTCAAAATATTGGTCCAACGAAGATTTATGTGAACTGCTTAATGACAAAAAAAGTTTTGGGCGTTTCTACAATATCTTGAAGATCCTGAAAAAGGATTTAATGGGGATATGTTTAAAATCTCAAAAGAGGATTTTAATAAAATCCCAGAACAATCCTTAAAATGGTTGGTAGGTTTGTTGCAGGGAGAAGATATTGCTACTGGACAGAAATTACGTTTAAAGGTATGAATCTGGTTAGCAGCGGCAATCATATGGGTTACAGCCGTTACATAGAACTTGATGATGATACCGCCTACTATGACCGCAACGACACCATACACTTTCTCACAGACAGCACCGGAGTATGGAATTGGAGAGCAAAAATATACATGCACGAAAGTACATTATTTAATGAGTTATTCTCGATGCCATTTGTGTACAATCAAGAAATGTTTTACGATAATGAAAGCTACAGCGTAAGGTTTGTTAACCCTTATTCATCCAATACTGATGACACAGTTAGTATTTCTACTCGCCTCGATTTTGATGGACGTATTGGAACCATTGTATCTTCTGAATTCTACGATTATACCTCCGAGCAGATGGTTAGACTTTTTTTCAGTGCGGGGCAGGACTACTTGAACCCAAATGAGCAGGAAAAATGATTAGCCTATTAATCCATGAGAAAAATCAATGTGTATCCCAACACAACAATTATAAGAAAGGCGCAATCATGTGATTACGCCTTTTTCTCATTATTTTGTAAGATTGTCTACTTCACCTCCTCGTAGTCGACGTCGGTGACGTTGTCGTTAGGGTTGCCACCCTGCTGGCCTGCGTTGGGGTTACCACCCATATTGTTGGGGTCGAAGCCGGAGGCACCGCGAGCTTGTCGAGCGAAGTCGCCTCCATTGCCGGCCTGCTGCTGGGCTTTGTACATGTCCTCGCTGGCGGCTTGCTAGGCGGTGTTTATCTTGGCCATGGCGGCGTCAATCTGCTGGACGTTGCGGGCGCTGTGGGCGGCTTTCAGCTCATTCAGGGCGTTCTCGATGGCTCTCTTCTTGTCGGCAGGAATCTTGTCGCCGTACTCTTTGAGGTTCTTCTCGCTCTGGAATATGAAGAAATGCCTGTGGCATTTCGATAGCGAAGCGGAGAACAAAAAGCCGTCGACACCATTGATTTTCTCAATCTCCTCTTTAGCCTTCTTGTCGGCATCGGCGTGTGCCTCGGCCTCGGCTTTCATGCGCTTAATCTCGTCCTCACTCAAGCCGCTGGAGGCCTCGATGCGGATATTCTGGCTCTTGCCGGTGGCCTTGTCGAGGGCACTGACGTTTGCTCCATAAAGTCACAGGCCTGCGGAGCAGGCAGGAGGATGGCGTCGTATCGTGCTATGGCTGCCGACCGAAGTGGAGGCAAGGTTACCTCAATCTGCGGCACTCCACGCGGTGCTGGCGGTATGCCGGCCAAGTGGAAGCGGCCAATGGTCTTGTTGTCGTTCCTCACTGCATTTGTATTGACTCAAGGTTGTTCGGTTCCCCTGACGGGGTAGGCCATGGGGCGCTCACCCTGCAGCACGTGGATCTCCACTTCGGGCTGGTTGTCGGCAGCGGTCGAGAACACCAATATGCTCTACTAGCAGTATCTACCAAAAGTTCCTCCTTCGACATCTGGTCGGATGAAGACCTACTTAAACTTCAGCACAAACTCAACCGTCGTCCGAGAAGACTTTTGAACTTTTTCTCGTCTAAACAAGAATTCTTCCTATCTTTGCAAAGAAACGTTGCTCTTCTATATCGAGTCTATGGGTTAGAGTCTTTTGAAGCAACGAGAATATCTGGTATCATTGGGGAGATCTTGCAACGCATTTTTATAGATTATTCCATCCGCGCCAAAGAAATATATGTCTTTACAAAACTCATCCCACCAACCGTTTTTAATGTCTAAATAATACTCATTCAACAATTCATCTGGGAAATGAGGTGAATAACTCCTGTCAATAGTGATACCTGCATCAGATAGCTTTTTGCTAATTGACTCGAACGTTTCTCCTTCGTTTCTACATACATTCAGTCTTACCGTATCTGCAGACACGATACCATCATTTTTCTTCTGTTTGTACTCTTCCTTCCAGACCTTTTCAAACAGGTCCATAGCAAAGTACTTTTTTCCATGATCAGCCTCATTAAAAATCCGTTCTGAAATGCCTTGGTTATGGCGGAAATAAATAGGATGGACTTCAAGTAATTGTTTCATATCCATTCCACGAGGCATATCAAGAAGAAATCCATGCTGGGCTCCACTACGCATAAATACTTGCTTGCCTATCACAGAAAGATGGTATCCTTCCTTGTGCCGATGAAAAGGAGATGGCATTTGAAGTTCGTAACAATATATTACACCCAATTTGTCATCTGGAGCAACAGGGTAATATGTATCAGTATTGCTACAATAATCCGTCACTGCAAAGAACTTGGCTACATCGATACTTGATGTCAAATCAAGATAGTGTGTTTTATGGTAATAGTGTTGCGCCAACCCTCCAAGATTAATATGAAATCTGAACTGGTCATGTATTAGCTCTACCCCATTATACAATAACCTCACTAACGGATGGGTCATCAGTAGTATTTCCATCTCTTGAGACCATATCATATCGTCCAAAAAATAGGTCTTATTGGGATCTCTGTAAAGATTAGGAACACATGGTTTTGGAGAATAATCCTCATTCTGTCCGCGATAAAGAAACTTTCTACCAAACAGGTTTGGCTTTAGCGTAAAATCGAAATACCCATCTGGATTCATGCTTTGATTAACAATAAAGCAATCTTCAGGAAAGTCATTTTTGTAAAGTGCTATATATGGGCATGCAAAGGGATAACGGAACTGATGAAAAATAGGATCGTAAAAATAGTGTGATTCTGCCACATCTTTCAACTCATCATCATTCATATACGATTCTCTCTCCAATTTATGGATATAATCAACGGCATCATCCAAATTGTCAAAAGGATCAACTTTTGCCCCTGAATGTAAACTGTTAATCGTTTTTATAGAAGAGTGCGGTTCCCTCAAGATTTTTTTTAGTACCTTGTATTCTTTGTTACTCTTTATTCTTAAATAATAACTTTTTACTACAGATAGTCCTTCCGGAACAAGTATTAAATCACAATCCAGTCCAAATTCTTCATATAAGATGTTTAACATTCTTCCAAAATACTTTTCAGATGTTGTATTTGGTGGTAATGGTAACTGAACACCTTTAACACCCATTAGTGCCAACGCAAAAGAATATCCATCGTTGTAGTCTGGTAGTAAGACCCCCTTTGAAATATGCTGATATGCAAATCTTGTTTTGCAATAGATATCACTTCTCAACGGTGTTACTCCATTTCCTTCAATCAATGAAGATACCCAAGCTTCATTAACAAAAATCGTTCTTTCTTTTGAGTAATATTCTGAAAATAGGGGAATGCCTTCTTTTAAGGGTAAAGAGGGAACAAAAATCATTCTAATGGAATAGTCTTCCAAATGGAGTACCATACATGCTTCAGACATGTACGTTTTTGCAATTTGCTTGTAGTCTTCGATGGTTGACATAACAAATAATGGTACTAAAAAGAGGTGCAATCAAAGGGTTGCACCTCTTTCTATGTGAATTAATATTAGTTTACTTCACCTCTTCGTAGTCCACGTCGGTGACGTCGTCGTTGGGGTTGTTGGTTTGTTGGCCGGGGTTGGGGTTACCACCCATGTTGTTGGGGTCGAAGCCTGCGCCGGGGTTGCCACCGGCTTGCTGCTGGGCCTTGTACATGTCCTCGCTGGCGGCTTGCCAGGCGGCGTTTATCTTGGCCATGGCGGCATCAATCTGCTGGACGTTGCGTGCGCTGTGGGCAGCCTTGAGTTCGTTGAGGGCGTTTTCGATGGCACTCTTCTTGTCGGTGGGAATCTTGTCGCCGTACTCCTTGAGATTCTTCTCGCTCTGGAAAATCATGCCGTCGGCACCGTTGATTTTCTCAATCTCCTCTTTGGCCTTCTTGTCGGCATCGGCGTGTGCCTCGGCCTCGGCTTTCATGCGCTTGATTTCGTCTTCGCTCAAGCCGCTGCTGGCTTCGATGCGGATGTTCTGGCTCTTACCGGTGGCCTTGTCGAGAGCGCTGTCGTTGAGGATGCCATTGGCATCGATGTCGAAGGTCACTTCAATTTGCGGCACTCCGCGCGGTGCTGGCGGTTTA
>JAFVCE010000023.1 GCA_017479385.1 Bacteroidales bacterium
CCCCCCCCCCCCCCCCCCGACGCTATTACAGGTCGCTACCCGAAGGTTTAGAGGCGGCCTTCGACCACGGGCCAATCTACCACCTGCCAGAGGGCGGCTAAGTAGTCGGCGCGACGGTTCTGATAGTCGAGGTAGTAGGCGTGCTCCCACACGTCGAAGGTGAGCAACGGCTGCAGGCCGTCGGTGACGGGGTTCTCGGCGTTGCGTTGTTGGGTGATGACGAGTTTGCCACTGTTGTCGGCGCTGAGCCACACCCAGCCGCTGCCAAAAAGCGAAGCCCCTTTCTGCTGGAACTCTGTTTTGAAAGCCTCGACCGAGCCGAAGTCGCGCTCTATCAGCGTTCTGAGCTTCTCGCCCATTGGGCGCGGCGTGGCTGAGAACTGCTCGAAATACATGGTGTGGTTGAGCACCTGGCCGGCGTTGTTGAAGAGGCCGCCCTGGGCTTTGCGCACCACCTCGCGCAGGCCGAGGCCCTCGAAGCCGCTGCCGGGCAGAGCCTTGTTGAGGTTGTCGACATAGGTTTTGAGGTGCTTGCCATGGTGGAAAGCGAGGGTTTGCTGGCTGATTGCGTCGCCCAACGTGGCGTAGGGCAGTATCATCATTTGGAATTGTCCGTCGACGGGCATGATATCGTTCATAGTATTGCTGAGTTTTGGTTATTTTAAAAAAATTTCTGGCTGCAAAGTTACGAAACTTTTTGCATTCGCCAAAATTATTTTTCGCTCTTTGTGGTGGCCGGTGGGTGGGGTGCTACTCGGAGTCGTCGAAGAAGACGCTGTACCACGGGCGTTTAGGTGGTGCCGGGGCTTCGGCAGACACTATGCCGAGGCGCTGCAGGGTGTCGTCGAGGGCCTGCTCGTTGTCGCTCAGCACCATCAGGCGGTCGCCGAGGTGCAGAACCGTCTTGCCGGTGGGCACAAAGTAGTTCTCGCCCCGCTTGACCATGATGGCCAGCGTCTGCTCGGGCAAACGGAGGTCCATAAGGCGGTTGCCACCAGCGAGCATATCGGCCGTAATCTCGATTTCGCTGGTAGCCGACTTAATCTCTTCGGGGAAATCGATGTCGAAGTCGGCCGAGGTGGTGTGGCGGCTTTCGCTGGGCGGTGCCGAAACGCCCAACCAGCGGGCCATGAGTGGCAGGGTGGTGCCTTGCACCACGAGGCTCATCAGGGTGCAGAGGAAAACGATGTTGAACATCACGTCGCTATGCGGCACGCCGGCGGCGCGGCAGGTTATGGCAAAGATGATGGGCACTGCGCCACGCAATCCCACCCACGAAACGAAGAGGCGGTCGTTGAAGCTGTAGTTGCGAAATGGGGCAAGGCTGACGAAGACGCTCAGCGGGCGGCTGACCAATATCATCACCAAGCTGATGATGAGCCCCGGCAGCAGCACGCCCTTCATCTCGGAGGGGTTAACCAGAAGGCCCAGCGTGAGGAACATCGAGAGCTGTGCGAGCCAGGTAATGCCGTCGAAGAAGTTGCGCGTAGAGCGGCGGTGGACGAACTTGCTGTTGCCCACCACCAAGCCGGCAATATAGACTGCCAGGTAGCTATTGCCCTTGATGTAGAAAGTGGCGGCAAAAACAAAAAACGAGCCTGCCAAGACGAGTATGGGGTAGAGGGCCACGTTGTCGAGGTCGATGCGGTTGATGGTCCACACCAGCGCTTTGCCCAACAGCCATCCGGCAACAAATCCCACCACCAACTGCACGACCAGCATAGCGATGGCGCTCCACCAGTCGGGTTGGCCGCCTTGCTGCACGAGCGTGATGAAGGTGAGCACAAGCACGTAGGCCATGGGGTCGTTGGCGCCGCTCTCCAACTCGAGCGTGGGGCGCAGGTTGTGCTTGAGGTTCAGCCCTTTGCCACGAAGGATAGAGAAGACCGAGGCCGAGTCGGTACTGCTCATGGTGGCGGCCAGCAGCAGGCAGGGCATGAGGCTCAGGTCGAAACCGGCCCAGTGTTTCGAGATGAAGAATATCACGCCTCCGGTGGCGAGGGCGGTGATGAGCACGCCGAGGGTGGCCAGCGTTATGCCCGGGCCGAGAACAGGCTTGATGTCGGCAATCTTGGTGTCTAAACCGCCAGAGAAGAGTATGGCGCTCAGCGCCACAGTACCCACCATGTGGGCAAGGCCTATGTTGTCGAAACGAATGCCGAGGCCGTCGCTGCCGAAGAGCATACCCACAGCCAGAAAAAGTAGCAGGGCCGGCACGCCGAAGCGGCTGCCTGCCTTGCCGGCCAGTATGCTGGCAAAGAAGAGGATGGAGAGGATGAGTAGTATGAGTTCTATCTGCATGGCGGCTCGGGGGTTGGGTTACTGCTTTGGTTTTTAGCTATTTGTGTACTGGTTGTTCCTGTTACTACCCCACCCTTTGGCGGCAACTACGACCAGTTGCGCTGTCCGCTGGGGTGGGGTTCCGTACGTTATAACGTAAATCGCCAAGATTTATTGTGTGGCGGCCGAAAAAAAATGTTGCTGACTACTCGCTGGCAACATGGCCGACCCAGCGGCTGGCCGCTGGGTCGTAGCAGATGTAGACTTCGTGCCCTTCTGCGGTTGAGCTGATAATCCACATAGTGAGCTCTTCGGGGTTGGTGGTCGAGAGGCCTCCTGCAACATGGGTGGGGAGGGTTGGCGACTTCATGCGACGGACGGTCATCACGTATTCTTCTCCCGTCTCGGCCAACGAGAATGTCGACGCGTTGCGCTCGCTCATTTTTGTCAACATCACTTTGCAGTGCACTTTCGAGTAGAGCAGGTGGGCTGAGGTGTAGACCCTGCCGCTTGGGGCCACTTCGTAGTGCCCCTTCTCGACGGTGAGCTCCTCGGTAAACGGGGTCGATAGGTCGTCGGCCACCGTTGGGGCAACTGTCGCGGGTGTTGCTACAGAATCTGTTTTTTCGCAACTTGCCAGCGTTAGGGCAAAGAAGACTGCCACGAGGCTGTATTTTAATGTGTTACCTTTCATAATGGTTGTTTGTGTTGTAGGGTTTGACATTTGTGTTCTCACATCCGCGACGCGTCATAAACCGAATGCTTTTGTAATATAGTTGCACAAACATACCGCAAAGGTGAACATCAATCAGAAAAAAAATATTGCCCCGCTGGTCACTATTATTAGACGGTGCTACGCAGACAACAATTGGCGCTCGTTGTGCCCCAGCACCACACCTTTGGTTACGCCCTGTTGCGCTGGGTTGGCGAAGAAGACAGACAGCAAGCTGCGCCGTGCGCTGGGCTTGCTGTCTACGGCTGTAAGTTTTGAATTTGGCGAGACGAATATTAGATGGCCATCTTGACGAGCCAGGGTTTGGCACCGATTATTTCGATGAGGCCCAACTGTTCCTCGCTCCAATACATATCCTCTTCCTCGTCTTTGAGGTAGACTTTCATCATGTCGAAAGTGGTCAGGTCGTCCTTAATGCCGTCCATACACTTGCGCAGCAGCTCGATGCCGTCGATAGAGACCTGGTAGTCGTATTTTAGGAACTCGATAGGGTCGGTAAAGAGCTTCTGCTCCTGCACGGCCTCCTGCTTCAGCTCGCCACCGAGGTCGAGAAGGCGGTCGATGAACTGGTCTACAAAGCCTTGCTCTTCGGCAGCGTGTTCGAGGTACTTCTGCTCGAGTTTCTTGTAGCCGATAGAGCCGAAGATTTTGGCCTGCAATTTGTGTTGGAACGATTGTGCGTTGAGGTTGGTGACGAAGAACTGCAATGCTTCGACAGATTTCTTGTTATCCATATTACACTGTATTTTAATTGTTTATGTTTTTTCTTTCATCCATTCGAAAATGCAAAGATATGAATATTATGCAACACAGCAAAATTCCATACAAACAAATTTATACCCCAAACAAAACAAATGTCAGAAAAATTTCGTATCTTTGCCCCCGAGTACACAAACCGCTGCCATGACGCAAGAAGTTGAGAACAAGAAATATATCGACCAGTTTGGCCCCTCGATTGGGGCCGAAGTGGTGTGTCACAAAGTTGATTGCCAATCGGCTCTCTCGTTTGTTGCTCGCGATGGCAAAATGGCCTTCTACGCCTACACCATCGTGACCAGCGGCTCTGCCACCATTCGCTACAACGGTCGGCAACTCGTCTTGCACCGCAACGACATCTATACCTACACACCTGGCTACACCATCGACGTTGTTGACGCCTCCGACGACTACCACGCCCTGACGCTCTTTGCCAGCGAGAGCCTAACCTTCGACACCTCGCTGATGCGCAGCATGATACGTACCGCCTATTTCCCATTCGTGGCGCTCCACGACCCGCGCCTGCCACTGACCGACACCCAAGCGGCCCTACTGCTGCGGCAGGTAGAGAACATTATGGACCATCAATATCTGCCCGCCCCCCTGCGCGGCGAAGCGCTGCGTCACCTCTACGCCGCATTCCTACTCGACCTCCTTGCAGTGCAGGAGCACATTGCCCCCCACCGCCACTCCTCGGACCGCACCGAAGAGATTTTTATCGACTTCATCCACCTGCTTCCGCAGCATTTCGCCGAGCATCACGACATCCCTTTCTACGCCGACCGACTCTGCATAACGCCCATCTACCTTTCGCGCGTGGTGAGGCAGGTGAGTGGCCGCACGGTGGTGGACTATATTAACCAGATGCTTCTCGGCGAGGCCTCGTGGTTGCTTCGCAGCACCGACCTCACCACCGTCCAAATTGCCGACCGCCTGCATTTCTCTTCGCAAGCCAGCTTCTGCCGTTTCTTCACTCGTCTCAGAGGGGTCAGCCCCAAGGTTTTCCGCGAGCGGGGGTGAGCTTCGGCTGGCTCGCCCCGTACAACCTCTTTTTAGACTACAATAACAAGATTTAAAACTTTTTTGCTCATACTTTGCTCTGGCTTTATTGTGGGGTACTATACTGTAATTTCTTGGCCGACAACGCAGACCGAACCTCTACAATATGCCTGACGGCCATGACTTAACATTCGATATTCGTGTGCAAAGATACATTTTTTTTAATATGTGGCGAAATTATTTTCGCCATATCGCAGAAAATACGTATTTTTGCACCAAATTTACGTAGTTCGACAATAGGTGACATACCAAGAACTAACATCAGCAACATAAAAATTGAGAAGCCTTATGAAAGTCAAGTTCATAAATCGCAGTCACCATGCGCTGCCCAAGTACGAAACCGCCCTCTCGGCTGGTATGGACCTCCGCGCCTACCTGCCCGACGGCCCAATCACGCTCAAACCGTTCGAGCGTGGCCTTGTTAAGACGGGCCTCTTTATGGAACTGCCCGAAGGCTACGAGGCCCAAGTGCGCCCCCGCAGCGGTCTGGCACTGAAAAAAGGCATAACGGTGCTCAACTCGCCAGGCACCATCGACGCCGACTACCGAGGCGAGCTGTGTGTTATCCTTATCAACCTCTCGCAGGAAGAGTTCGTCATCAACGACGGCGAGCGCATTGCCCAGATGGTTGTTGCCCGCCACGAGCAGGCCGAGGTGGTAGAGGTGCAAGAAATCTCAGACACCGAGCGCGGCGCCGGCGGCTTCGGGCACACCGGGAAGAATTGAAAAATCGAACGAGGCCTGGCCTGTTGCAATGTCGTTGCAACCCCGCCCCCCTCCGAAACTTAAACAAGGAATGAAATGTTTGGTTCATAGTTTGGCTCGGTGCTTCAAGGCAGCCCTCTGCGTTGCAATGCTGTTGCAACTCGGCTCCTGTTGCCAGGCGCAGCCGCCAGCCGCAGAGGTGGGTGCCCCACTGCGCACAGGGGCAGAGCACCTGCTGGAAATAATAAACCACCCGACCGAGAGCACCGCCGACATTGTACAAGCCCTGCGCAGCACCCACGGTGGCGTGGCGGTGGTGGCCAACCAGACCTCAATAGTAGGCAGCACCCACTTGGTAGACACCCTGCTGGCCTGCGGCGTGAACGTTACCAAAATCTTCTGCCCCGAACACGGCTTTCGCGGCACCGCCGAGGCTGGCGCCACGGTGGCCAACAGCGTAGACCCCACCACCGGCCTGCCCATCATTTCGCTCTATGGCAACAACAAGAAACCCACGCCGAAGCAGATGAAAGACCTCGACCTCGTTGTCTTCGACCTCCAAGACGTGGGCTGCCGTTTCTACACCTATCTCTCTACACTACACTACGTTATGGAGGCTTGCGCCGAACAAGGCACACAACTCATCGTCCTCGACCGACCCAACCCCAACGGCCACTACATCGACGGCCCAGTGCTCGACACCACCACCTGCCGCTCATTCGTCGGCTTGCATCCCGTGCCGGTGGTCTACGGCATGACCATAGGCGAATACGCGCTCATGCTCAACGGCGAACACTGGTATGCCGCCAGCCTGCCCACGGCGAACCTCATTGTGGTCGATATGCAGGGCTACCGCCGCGACAGCATAGGCTACCACCTGCCCGTCGCCCCGTCGCCCAACCTGCGCAACGCCCACGCAGTGGCCCTCTATCCCAGCCTCTGCCTCTTCGAGGGCACGCGTTGCGGTGTGGGTCGTGGCACCGACTTCCCCTTCGAGTGGGTGACGCTCGACGGCGACACCCTCGACCTGCGCCAAGAGCCCGCCCGTTCGGCCTTCAGCCTCAAATACTTGATGGCCATGTATGGCCGTGCACCGAAAGGTCGGTTTTTCTTGGCAAACAACTTCTTCGACCGCTTAGCCGGAACCACCGAGCTGCGTCGCCAGATAGAGGCCGGCATGAGCGAAGACGAAATTCGCGCCACCTGGCAACCAGCCCTCGACCACTTCGGCACCATCCGCAAACGATACCTTATTTATTAACCCATAAATTTATCAAAAGTCACAAATCACATGAAACAGTCAATCCTCTTTGTAGCGGCTGCCACCCTGCTCCTCGCCACCGGTTGCTGCAACAAGCAAGACAACACCGCCACCTCGGCCGCCGACGTGGTGATGCAGAACATCCTTAACCGCAAGAGCGTGCGCTCCTACACCGGCGACACCATTCCAGCCGCCGTGATGGAGAACCTGCTGCGCGCCGCCCAAGCTGCCCCCAGCGCCGTCGACCGCCGTCCGTGGAGCCTCGTGGTGCTGACCGACAAGAGCCAGTATGCCACCGTCTTCGAAGGCAACTTCAATATGCAGAAATACATGGAGAGCGGTGCCGTCGTCGTGCTTTGTGCCGACACCACCTTCACCGCCCCCACGCGCGACAACCCCGACGGCCCGGCCGTGGTGCAGATTAACTCGATGTGGCGCGACGACCTCGGTGCCGCCACCGAAAACCTGCTCTTGGCCGCCGAAGCCTACGGCCTGGGCGCCTGCTGGACCGCCTGCTACCCATACCACGACCGCATGGACCCCGTCAAGAACGCCCTCGGCCTGCCACCAACCGTGGTGCCCTACGCCGTGGTCTCTATCGGGTACCCCTCGGCCGAAAACCAACCCAAAGACAAGTGGGACCCCGCCCGAGTGCACTACGAGCGCTGGTAACTCCCTGTCAGATAGGCTTCATACGGCTCAAAGAGGGGTTAGGGTCGTATTGAGGTCGAATAAGGCTTGATAATCAGGCACTAAAAATAGACAATCTGCTATCGGTTCGCCCTGCTCTGTGGCCGTTTCGGTTGCCGAACAGGGCGTTTCGGTTGCTTCATGCCGCGGCATTCGGGCGACAATAAGTAATTTTGCACCCGAATTCATATCACGCATACCACCGCCATGAAACCACACAGCAACCGCCCCATCCTCGTCCTGCTCGCCGCCCTATCCCTACTCAACACGGCCATAGCGCAGCAACTCAACCTCGACCAATGCCGCGAACGCGCACTCCAAGCTAACCGCAAACTGCAGGCAGCCGACTCTAAACGCGACCAAACCCGCGCCCTGGCCAATATGGCCTTTGCCGAAATGTTGCCTCGCGTCAGCGCCAATGGCGGCTATATGTGGATGCAAAAAAGTGTCAACCTCCTCAGCGAAGAGCAAAAAGACCGTATCAGCCACATCGGCGACAACGTCCAAGGCGACATCCGCACCGCTCTTCACGAGGAGTTGGGCGACCTCCCAATAGGCGGCGACCGCCTGGCCGACCGCCTGGCCGACCGCCTGGCCGACGTCATCACCAACTCTAACTTCACCTCCTCGCTCAACCAAACGGGCGAAAACATCGTCGACGGCCTCGAAACCGACACGCGCAATGTGGGCTTCGGCCTCGTCACCCTTACCCAACCCATATACATGGGTGGCAAACTCATTGCCGCCTACCAAATAGCACGCCTGGCCAACGAACTGAGCGGAGTGCAGTACGACATGGAGCGCGAAGCGACCCTCGTCGAGGTCGACCAAGCATACTGGCAGGTGCTCAGCGTGCAGCACAAGTTGCAACTGGCTCAGACCTATGCCAACCTGCTCGACACCCTCGAGCATAACGTCCGCCTCGCAGTCGAGGCCGACATGGCCACAACGGGCGACCTGGCCAAGGTGAGCGTCAAGCGCAACGAAGCCCAAATGAGCCTCACCAAGGCTACCAACGGCTTGGCTCTGGCCCGTATGTTGCTGGCGCAGCGCTGCGGTATGCCGCTCGACACGGTTTTCACCCTCTCCGAAAGCGGCCTCGCCCCCGACCTCGCGGCCGAACCCGAAGGCTTCAGTCAGGCCGTTCTCGACCGTCGTGGCGAGATGCGTATGCTCCGCATTGCCGACAGCATAGCCCTGCAGGGAGAACGCACCGCAGCCTCACTCCTCAAACCCAACGTGGTGCTGACCGGCGGCTACCTCTTTTCTAACCCCAACGTCTTCGACGGCTTCAGCAACACCTGGGGAGGCACCTGGATGGCTGGCGTGGCCGTGAACATACCCATCGTCCACCCCACCGGCGTCTACGCCCTCAAGGCTGCCAAAGCCAAGCGGCGCGAGGCCTCTTATCGTCGCCAAGAGGCCGAAGAGATGATAGAACTGCAGGTCAACAAGGTGCGCTACGAGCTCGAACTGGCCTATAAACACCACGTCCAAGCCCTCTCCTCGCTCGACGCGGCCGAAGAAAACCTGCGCCTGGCCGACGAGAGCTACCGCGCCGGAGTGTGTAGCAGCAGCGACCTCATGGCCGCCCAAACCGCGTGGCTACAAGCCCAAGGCGAGGTACTCGATGCCGAAATCGAAGTAGCCATGGGGCGCGTCTACCTGCGTCAAGCCCTCGGCAAATAAAGAACACACATCATTCTAAAACAACCAACAATACCCCCACCCAACGATGAAAGAAACCAACAAAAGTCTACTGGCCGGACTGGCCGTGCTCATTGTCACCGTGGCCATAGTGGCCGTGGCCGGCCTCGTAGCCACCCATCCGCAGCAAGAACTGATTACAGGCGAGGCCGACGCCTCCGAATATCGCGTAAGCAACATGGTACCAGGCCATATCGACACCATCTATGTAAGCGAAGGCGACCGCGTTCGCCGTGGCGACACACTGGCCCACATAGCTTCGCGCCAGGTCGACGCCAAGATGCTCCAGGCCGAAGCCGCACGCAGCGCCGCCAGCGCCCAAAGCCGCAAGGCGCAGCATGGCGCTCGCGACCAGCAGGTTCAAATGGCCTACCAAGTGTGGCAAAAAGCCCAAGCCGCCCAAGAGGTGTATCGCAAAAGCTACGAGCGCGTCAAAGGGTTGTACGAAAAAGGCGTGGTCAGCGCGCAGAAGTTCGACGAAGTCGATGCCAAATACAAGGTGGCGCAAGCCGACTGTGCCGCCGCCGAGCAACAATACCTCATGGCCAAAGAGGGTGCTCAACGCGAGGATATAGACGCTGCTGCAGCCCTCGTGGGTCGTGCCAGCGGCGCTGTGGCCGAGGTTCAAAGCTACCTCGACGACAGTTACCTCATTGCCCCCTGCGACGGCGAGGTGGTCGAAATCTTTGCCAAACTGGGCGACCTTATCGGCACTGGTTCGCCGGTGGTCTCGGTGCTCGACATGAGCGATTCGTGGTTCTATTTCGCTGTGCGAGAGGACCTTCTGGGCAACATCAACACAGGCCAGACCGTCGAGGTGCGTATCCCAGCCCTCGGCGAGCAGACCTACGCCTGCAGCGTGCGCCGAGTGCAGGCCATGGCCAGCTATGCCACCTGGCGTGCCACCAAAACCAGTGGCCAATACGACGTGAAGAGCTTCGACGTGAAGGTGGTGCCTCAAGAAAAAATCGAAGGCCTCAAGCCTGGCATGACCGCCATCATAGAACGCTAACATCGGGTTAAGGTCATGTCAACATCGAATATAGTTCGAACATTCCGCCGCGAGACGAGCCGCATTGCTCATAGCCCGCGCTACCCTATAATACTCACCCTCGGCATAGTGTTCACCTTTGTCTTTTTCGCCACATTGACCAACGAAGGGCAGCCCGAGAACTTGCCTGTGGCGGTGGTCGACCTTGACGGAACGTTCCTTTCGCGCCGCTTGTGCCACGAGCTCGACGCCACGCAGGGTGTCGACGTCGTGGCAGTATACAACAACCACAGCGAAGCCCGCCAAGCCATGCAAAGGGGCGAGATTTTTGCATTCTACGAAATTCCGCAAGGCACCTACAACGACGTGTTGCAGTTTCGCGCACCCCACTTTGGACTCTATTCAAACACTGCTTACCTATTGGCTGGCACACTGAGCTACAAGCAGTTGGCCACCATGGGTATGCTTGCTGCCGGTGCCGTGCAACGCGAGGTGCTGCGCAAAAAAGGCTACACCGACGAGGCTCTGATGGGCCTAATCCAACCAGTAGAGTTCGACCAACACCTGGTGGGTAACCCGTGGGCCAACTACCAAATTTACCTCATGACCACCCTGGTGCCAGCGGTCATAGCTTTTATCGTTCTGCTCCATACCATCTACCTCATTGGGCGCGAACGCGAGGAACGCACCGTTCGCAACTGGATGCGCAAGGCGGGCAACAATGCACTGGTGGCAATGGTCGGCAAACTGCTGCCCTACACCTTTCACTACTCGTTGTTGTTGCTGCTGGCTAACCTTGTTATGTTTGGCTTCATGCACTTCCCCCTTGCCGGGTCGTGGTTGATGATGATGTTAGCCTCGGTGCTGCTGATTGTGGCAGCGCAGTGTGTAGGAGTATTCATTGGCGGTTGCCTGCCCGAGCCCCCATTTGCCATGGGTGTGGGAGCCGTTTATGGAGCGTTGTGCTTCTCGCTCAGCGGTTTCTCGTTCCCGGTCGAGGCCATGCCGCGCCTCTTTAACGGTTTGAGCCTGCTTTACCCCATACGCCATTACTACCGCACCTATTGCGATGTGGCCATCTTTGGCAATGGGTTGGAACATTGCTGGCCCCACATCTGCGCCCTGCTGGCGTTCGGACTGCTGGGACTCATTGGCACCGCCATGTTCGCACGCCAATATAACGCCGAAAGGAGGGTGGCATGATACACTATATGCAAGACATTTGGGATGTGTTCACCGCCGAGGTGCGCCGCGTGTTCTCGAACAAGATGGCAATGCTCGTCTTTTTCGTGGCCACGGTCATCTACCCTTTGGTTTTTTGCGCCATATACAACACCGAGTATATGCACAACCTGCCTGTGGCGTTGGTCGATGAGAGCCGCTGCGAAGCCAGCAAGCGTTTTGGCCACAAGCTCGACGCTGTGCCCGAGGTGGAGGTGGCTTACCGCTGCAACACCATGGCCGAGGCCGAGAAGCTTATGCGCGACCACAAGGTTCACGCCATCTTCTACATCCCACGCGACTACGGCACCCGTCTGGCGCAGTTGCAGACGGCTCGAATAGGTGTCTTCTGCGACATGAGTTCGTTCTACTATTACAAAAACGCCGTCACCGGAGGCAGCAACCTGCTGATAGACGAGATGCACACCATCGAGCTCGAGCGCTACGGCCTGTCGGGCATTACTGGCGAACAGGCCACCTCGCTGGTTCAACCCATTGTATACGACGACGTTAAGCTATATAACCCTGCTGGTGGATTCGGCTCTTTCTTCATACCGGCCCTGCTTATGTTGGTAATTCACCAGACGCTCTTTTTTGGCATTGGCATTATGGCTGGCGAAGCCAACGAGAACCGCCGCTCGCTGCACCTCATACCTGCCCACCTGCGTGGGAGGAGCATTCATCGTGTCACCGCAGGGCGGGCATTGTGCTTCATATTGCTCTACATACCGATAACGCTCTTTGTGTTATGGCTGGTGCCACACTGGTTCCACCTGCCGCAGTTGGGACGCCTCAGCGACCTGATGCTCTTCCTCTTGCCATTCATCTTGGCGACGACTTTCCTCGGCATGTCGTTCGGCAATTTCTTTGTGCGCGAAAAGATGAGCGGCGTGCTTTGTTGCCTGTTTTTCAGCGTGATGCTGTTCTTTATGAGCGGTGTGGTTTGGCCACAGTGCGCCATGCCACGCTTTTGGTTGGCGCTGAGCTACCTCTTCCCGTCGACGCCGGGCATTCAGGGTTTTATCCGCATAAGTTCGATGGGAGCCGACCTCGTGGCGGTGCGCAGCCAGTATATAGCGCTGTGGATTCAGGCTGGGGCCTATTTCGTAACGTCGTGCCTCTCATTGCGTTTCATAAAAAAATACAGAAAACCGTAAGAAAGATTGGATAAAAACGTGAAAAATTGAAAAATTATGCGTAACTTTGCAGCCACTATGCCACTACGATTGACCATACCCGAACGCCTCAAGCCTCTGCGCCGCGAACACCCTTTTAGCCGTACCAATGCGGTGTGGATTGCGGTGGTGGCTGCGGTGGTGGTTACGGTGCTGGCCATACTGCTGCAGTTCGACTGGAGTGCGCACAGCCTGCCCAAAGGCTTTCGTTGGGTGTTTACGCTGGTGTCGAACGCCGTGCTGTTCTTGCTGCTGTTTTTCTACAGTTTCTACATTCTGCGCAACAATGTTGGCGGCCGCCTGCGCCTGCTGGTGGCAGTGGCCGGTTCGGTGGCCATATCGCTGCTTTTCACGGTGTTGTCGGGCTGGTTGAAGACGCTCTACGACGACGCGCCGCCAAGCAGCATTTTTTCGGACGTCACGGTGCTGCGCGACATGATGTTGGCCGTGGTGGCCATACTCATCACCTTGCTGCTCTATAACCTTAGTCGCCGCTTTACCCTCGCCACCGAGGCCGAGCACCTGCAGGCCGAAAACATAATGACCCACTACCGCGCCCTCGAGTCGCAGGTAGACCCCCACTTCCTCTTCAACTCGCTCAACACGCTCGATGGCCTCATTGGCCTCGACGACGAGAAGGCGCGCGACTACCTGCGCCACCTGGCAGCCTCGTATCGCTACATTATGCAGCACACCGACACGGTTACCCTATCCGACGAGTTGCGTTTTGCCACCGACTATATTTATATGATGCAAATTCGCTATGGCGACGCCCTGCGCGTCGAGCAGCACATAGACCCCTCCCTCCTCGGCCGCCTGCTGCCACCCATCAGCCTGCAACTACTGGTCGAGAACGCCATTAAGCACAACGTCGTCACCACCCGCCGCCCGCTTACCATTGTTGTGGCTACCACCGAGCGCGGCACCATTAGTGTGAGCAACCCCCTTCAGCCCAAGCAAGACACCGAGCAGTCGACCGGCATTGGGCTCGACAACCTGAACCAACGCTACCTGCTTGTTTGCAAAAAAAATATTGTCGTTACCAACGACGGACACAATTTTTGTGTCGAATTGCCGTTAATGTAACCCATGGAGAAAAGAATAGTCATAATAGAAGACGAGGCACTGGCCGCTGCCAACCTGCAACGAACCATTGCCGAAGCCATGCCCGACGGGCGCGTGGTGGCCGTGCTCCCCACCATAGAGGAGAGTGTTGACTACTTTCGCTCTCAAGCCACCGCCAACGGCGTAGACCTGGTGCTGATGGACATACACCTGGCCGACGGTTCGGCTTTCCGCATTTTTGACCAAGTGAGGGTGGAGAGCCCCGTGGTCTTTACCACCGCCTACGACCAGTATGCCCTCGACGCTTTCCGCGCAGGCGGTTTCGACTATCTGCTCAAACCCGTGTCGGCGGCCGACCTGCGCCGCACCCTCGACCGGCTCGACCGCCTTGCCCGCCCCGCCAACCGCGAAGCCGACCTCGCCGCGTTGGTCGAAGCCCTCGCTCCACGACGCCGCTACCGCTCGGTGTTCCTCATACCGATGGGCGACAAGCTGGTGCCGCTCGAAGTGCGCAACGTGGCCTACTTCGTGCTCGACCAGAGCACCGTGGTCGCAGCCCTGCGCGACGGCAGCCGGCGCTCGCTCGACCTCACGCTCGATGCCCTCGCCTCGCAGCTCGACCCAAACCTCTTTTTCCGCGCCAACCGCCAGTATATCGTTTCGCGCGACTCGATTGCCGAGATTGCCCTCTGGCCCATTGGCAAGCTACGCCTCACCCTCGTGCAAGAAACGCCACAACCCATCATCGTGAGCAAGGCGCGCAATGCCGAGTTTCGCCGCTGGTATGCCGGCGAGCAGTAGCCACAAACCAGAACCATAACACACAAAAATAAACCTCAAAAAAAAACACACACAGAACCACAATGAAAAACATAGTCCTTTTTGGAGCCCCCGGGGCAGGCAAGGGAACACACGCAGGCCTCATTGCCGAAAAATTCGACATGGTGCACATCTCGACGGGCGACTTGCTGCGCGCCGAGGTGGCTGCCCAAACGCCGCTCGGCCGTAGGGTCGACGCCATTATGCAACGTGGCGACCTGGTGGGCGACGACGTGGTGGTGCAACTCGTCGACCACGCCATAACCTCCTCGCCACAAGGCCTGATTCTCGACGGCTTTCCGCGCACTGTCGAGCAGGCCCAAGTGCTCGACTTCCTGCTCTCGCACCACGGCCGCCGCCTCGACCACGTTATCTCTATCGATATGCCTCGCGCCGAGCTCATACGCCGCCTGCGCGAGCGCGCCGCCATCAGCGGCCGCGCCGACGACAACGAGGCCACCTTTGCCCACCGCCTCGAAGAATACGAGCTCAAAACTCGCCCCGTGTTAGACTACTATCGTGTGTCGGGCCTACTGATTTCGATAGACGGTTCGGGCGAGATTAGCGAAACCTCGACCCGCATTTGCCAGATAGTGAAAGAGCTGGTATAGCTCGAAGGGGGTTCGGATAGGCCTGCATTGTTGGGCAAACCAAGCCCCTGACAAGTACCTATAAGCACCGTTCTCGACAGGGGGAATGGTGCTTTCTTAATTGCCTGAATATCAAGCCTTATTCGACCTCAATACGACCCTAACCCCTCTTTAACCCCTCTTTGACCCTGAATTACAGGCGTTTGAGGGCAGTTATTTTTGGTCTTTTGGGGCGTTGCTGAATATGTCGTCGAGGGTTTGTTCCAGTTCGGCGCCACGCAGGTTGCGGGCGGCCACGGTGCCGTCGGGGGCGATGAGGAAGGTGGCGGGTATGGAGTTGACGCCGTAGGCGCGGGCGGCGCTCGAGGTCCAGCCGCGCAGCTCGCTCACGTGGTCGGGCCAACTCAGGTGGTCGTCGGCAATGGCTTTGAGCCACGCCTCGCGGTTGTTGTCGAGCGAGACGCTGAATATTTCGAGCCCCTCTTTGTGGTAGCGCTCGTAGAGGCGCACAACGTTGGGGCTCTCGGCGCGGCAGGGGCGGCACCACGAGGCCCAAAAGTCGAGCAGCACCAGGTGGCCGCGCAGGTCGCTCAGGCGGCGGGTAACGCCGTAGGCGTCGGTCAGCTCGATGTCGGGAGCCTCCATGCCTGGAATTATCTGCCCGCGCAGCTTGTCGGCTATGTGGGCCACAAATTCGTTATTGGCGTAGTTTGGGGCGAGCGAGTCGTAGATTTGCTTATAGGTAGGGGCGAACGAGTCGAAGTTTTGGTCGAACACCGTTACGAGGAAGGCGCTCATAAGCACGTTGCGATTGCGTATGAGGAGTTCCTCGATGCGGTCGGGCAAGGTGGGCATGAGCGAGCGGTCGAGGGTGGCTTGGCTTATCATGTTGTTGAACTGGCGGTAGACCTCGGCGTTGGCCGACCCTTTGGTCGAGGTGACCTGCAGGTGGTGTATCTCGGGCATATATTTAAGGTCGAAGGTAATGCGCTCGCCTGGCAGGACAAAGAGGTGAGCCATGGGGCTGGATGGCACGGTGAGGGTGATGACGTAGAACGTGGGCTCCTTGGGGTTGAGGGTGGCTTTGTAGCGGCCACGGCTGTCGAGGCGGAGCGTATCGGCCGGCACGAGGTTCGAGCCAGAGGTGGTGTTGAGCACGAGGGCTGTGCCTTCGGGGCAGCCTTCGAGCAGTCCTTGGAGGGTGGCTTTTTGGGCCGTGGCCAGTTGCGCCACGAGGGTGAGGGCCACTATGATTGCGGTGTGTTTCATTGGGCAAGGAGTTTTCGGGTGCGGGAAATTTCGTCGTCGTTGTCGAGCACGATGCGTGTAAAGAGGCCGTCGCCATGGAGCGACTCGCCAATGTAGGCTTTGAGCGTGGTGGCCACAAAGCCGCGATATTTGTCGAGGCTGCGGCGGTCGAGGGCAATGCCGTTGGCCTGGCCGTCGGCCACAACGCTGTCTATCAGACTTTGGGGCGGGTTGAAGCGCGCCGTGAAGCTGTCGGCCGTCGGGTACTGGCGCACGAGGGTGGCGGCGTTGGCGCGAGTGTAGCGGAAAGCGGTGCGGTCTATGCAGCCACGGTTGTGCAGGCGGTTGACGTAGGCCAAGAGCGAGTCGGTGAAGTAGGGCAGGAAGTGGTCGGGATAGATGCCGCCACCGCCATAGACGGTGCGGCCGTTGAGGGTGTAGTAGGGGGTGCTGTCGTTGAGCGAAGCGAGGGCGGTGTCGGTCATAGACTGCTCGAACATACGGTTTAGGAATTCGGTGTAATACTCGTCGGTGCCGCGGTCGTAGGGACGCTGAATGCAGCGTCCGCTGGGGGTGTAGTATCGGGCCACGGTGAGCCACACGGCCGAGCCGTCGCCCAGTTCGAATTGTCTCTGCACCAAGCCTTTGCCAAACGAGCGACGGCCCACGACGAGGCCGCGGTCGTTGTCCTGAACCGCGCCGGCCACAATCTCGCTGGCCGAGGCCGAATATTCGTCAATCACCACGGCCAGCTGGCCAGTGGTGAAGAGGCCGCCGGCGTTGGCGCGGACGGTTTTGCGGCGGCTGTGGGCGCCCTCGGTGTAGACTATGACGCTGCCGCGAGGCAGTAGTTCGTTGGCCATGTCGGTGGCCGACTCGAGCACTCCGCCCGAGTTGCCACGCAGGTCGACGATGAGGCGCTTCATGCGGCGCTGCACGAGGTCGGCCAAAGCGTCGTGAAATTCGCGGCCGGTGCTCTCGGCAAAGCGGGTAACGCGAATGTAGCCCGTGCCCTCGTCGAGCATACCGTGGTAGGCCACGCTGGGTGTGCTCACCACGCCGCGGGCCACGCTCACGGTGTGGGGCTGGCTTTGGCCGTAGCTTTGAACCAGAAGGTTGGCCGTTGTGCCACGTGGGCCGCGAATGTGGCTCACCACCTGGTCGGGTTCGAGGCCCGAGCCGCTGAGGTCGGTGCTGTCTACACGCAGCAGCTTGTCGCCCGGCACGAGGCCACTGCCGGCTGCTGGGCCGGCGGGCATGACAGAGTTGACAAAGACACTGTCGTCCATATATTTAAGCACCACCCCGATGCCTTCGAAGTTGCCACGAATGCTCTCCTCCTCGCGGGCCAGAGCTTGGGCCGAGAAGTAGTGGCAGTGGGGGTCTAACTCGTCGAGTATGGCGCTGATAATGCGCTCGCTGAGGGTGGCGGCGTCGATGTCGTCTACATAGGCGCGCTCCACCAACTGGGTTACCCGCTCAACCTTTAGGCCGAGGGGTGCCGACGAGGCGCGGCTGGTGCGCGAAAGCCACGGGGTGAACATAATGCCGAGTATCATTCCCAACACCATGGCTATGATGATGAGCCATCCGGCTCCACTGTTGTTCGATTTGGTTGTCATGATAGTTCTAACGCCAAAACGGCGATTTTATTTTGCAGAGGGGTTAAAAAGTTTTAGGAAGGCGCGGCGCACCATCTCGTTGTGGTCGAAAGCGAGTTCTAACCCCACCGGAAAGAGCGGGTGGTCGGCGTCAAGGTTGGTGGCGAGGCGCTTCCAGCGGGCTTCGGTGGCGTCGTCGGAGCCGTGCACAGCCGAGACCACCGTTGTTGCAGCAAAGGCCACGCTCACGGTGCGGCCACGGGGGTCGCGCCCGGGGGCGCTGAAGCTGCCAACTTCGACCAACGGCTCGCGCAGCAACAGGCCAGTCTCCTCGTGCAATTCGCGTCGGGCACACTGCTCCAGCGTCTCGCCCATATCCATAAAACCACCCGGCAAGGCCCAATGGCCAGCGAAGGGCTCGTTGCGACGGCGCACCAGCAGCAGGTACAGAGCGTTAGCCTCGCGCGCAAAGACCACGCAATCGGCCGTCAAGGCGGCCCGAGGGTAGGCGTAACAGTAGCGTCCGTTGTCCATATCAGAACTCTTTTCGGGGTGCAAAGTTACGCATTTTTTACGATATAACAATAAAAAAATGCGTATGTCAGAAAAAATATGTAACTTTGCAAAAAATTTGTTTCAGCTACAATTAACCACACCCCTATGGAACAGCAACTTCTAATCTATAACACCCTCACGCGGCAAAAGGAACTCTTCCGTCCGCTTACCCCCGACCATGTGGGCCTCTATGTGTGCGGACCCACCGTCTATGGCGACCCCCACCTGGGCCATGCCCGCCCGGCCATCACCTTCGACATCCTTTCGCGCTACCTGCGCCACATTGGCTACAAGGTGCGCTACGTGCGCAACATCACCGACGTGGGTCACCTCGAGCACGATGCCGACGAGGGCGAGGACAAGATTGCCAAGAAAGCCCGTCTCGAGCAGCTCGAACCCATGGAGGTGGCACAATACTACACCAACCGCTACCACGCCGCTATGGAGGCCCTCAACGTGCTTCCACCCTCGATTGAGCCCCACGCCAGTGGCCACATCATCGAGCAAATAGCTGTGGTTCAGAAAATTCTCGACGCCGGCTTTGCCTACGTCAGCAACGGCTCGGTCTACTTCGACGTGCGCAAATATCAGCAGGCCACGGGCAAATACGGCTGCTTGAGCGGCCGCAACGTCGACGAGATGCTGGCCACCACGCGCGAACTCGACGGGCAGGAAGAGAAGCACGACCCCGCCGACTTCGCCCTCTGGAAAAAAGCTTCGCCCGAACATATCATGCGCTGGCCCTCGCCCTGGAGCGACGGCTTCCCCGGTTGGCACACAGAGTGTACTGCCATGGGTACCAAGTATTTGGGCGAAACATTCGACATTCACGGCGGTGGCATGGACCTCGTATTCCCCCACCACGAGAGCGAGATTGCGCAGCAATGCGCCATCACTGGGCACGGCCCCTGCCGCTATTGGATGCATAACAACATGATTACCATAGGTGGGCAGAAGATGGGCAAGAGCCTCGGCAACTTCATCACCCTCGAGCAATTCTTCACCGGCAATCACCCCTCGCTCAGCCAGGCCTACAGCCCAATGACGATACGCTTCTTCATACTTCAAGCCCACTATCGTTCCACCCTCGATTTCGGCAACGAGGCTTTGCAAGCTGCCGAAAAAGGTCTCTCTCGCCTCATGCAGGCACGCAAAACCCTGTCGCGACTGCAACCAGCCAAGGAGGCCAAAACGCAAATAGCCGACTACCGCACGCTCTGCTACGAGGCTATGAACGACGACCTTAACACCCCCATCGTCATCAGCCACCTGTTCGATATGGTCAAGGTTATCAACTCTGCGGCCGACCTCAACACGCCACTTACCCAAGCCCAAATCGACGAATTGGCGGCTGTGATGGATATTTTTGTGAGCGACGTACTGGGCCTGGCCGACAGTTCGGCCGACCAGTCGGCTGCCCTCGTCGAGGGGTTGATGAAGCTCATTCTCGACATCCGCGCCACCGCCAAAGCCAATAAGGACTGGACCACCAGCGACCACCTGCGCGACGCCCTCAAAGCCCTCGGCGTAACCGTCAAGGATGGCAAGGACGGAGCCACTTGGGAAATCTGATATTCAACAACATAAACACACAACCTTATGGAAAGCCTCTCGCCACTGTTTATGGACCTCGCCGTCATCCTCATCACGGCCGGCGTCATCACCGTCATCTTCAAATGGCTCAAGCAGCCTCTGGTCTTGGGCTACATTCTGGCAGGTTTCTTCATAGGGCCCTACTTCAAATGGTTCCCCGCTGTGACCGACACGGCCAACCTCCACCTTTGGAGCGACATAGGTATTGTCTTCCTTATGTTTGCTTTGGGTCTTGAATTTAGCATCAAGAAACTGAAGAAGGTGGGCACCACGGGGGCCGTGACAGCCCTAACCGAGCTGGCCCTGATGTTCCTCATTGGCTCGTCGGTGGGCAGGCTACTCGGCTTCCAGTCTATGGATTGCATATTCTTGGGCTGCATGCTCTCTATTTCGTCGACCTCTATCATCATCAAGTCGCTCGACGACCTGAAGCTGAAACAACAAAAATTCGCCTCGACCGTGACCGCCGTCCTCGTGGTCGAAGACCTCATTGCGGTGCTGCTTTTGGTGGTACTATCGACCATCAGCGTGAGCCGAAGCTTCAACGGTGGAGCGCTGGCATTCAGTATGTTGAAGCTCGTCTTCTCGCTCGTAGTGTGGTTTGTGTTTGGCATTTACCTCATACCCACGTTCCTGCGGTGGATGAGGAAATATATGTCGGAAGAGACGCTCTGCATTGTGGCCGTAGGCCTCTGTTTCGGAATGGTGGTGATGGCCTCGGCGGCTGGTTTTTCGACCGCATTAGGTGCCTTCATGATGGGCGCCATCTTGGCTGAAACCATCGAGGCCGACACCATACACCGCGTCATCAAACCGCTCAAAGACCTCTTTGGGGCAGTTTTCTTCGTCAGTGTTGGTATGTTGGTCAACCCCGAGGTGCTGGTCAAGTACTGGCTGCCGATACTGGTCATAGCGCTGACGGTGGTGATATTCAAGTCGCTTTCGGCCACGTCGGGCCTGCTGCTCAGCGGCCGCCCCATCAAGAGCGCCATGCAGTGTGGCTTCTGCTTCTGCCAGATAGGCGAGTTCTCGTTCATCATTGCCGGCCTCGGCCTCTCGTTCGGGGTGATAAACGAGAACCTCTACCCCATAATCGTATCGGTATCGATAATAACCACCTTCGCCACACCTTATATGATAAAGGCAGCCGCACCGGCCTACGACCTCATCGAGCCCAAGCTGCCCGAGCGCTTCAAGTCGGCCCTGGTGCGCTACTCGCAGAGTGCCAAAAGCCCGAGCCACGAGGTGTCGATAAAACTCTTCTTGCGCCGCCAACTGTCGTCGGTGCTGCTTCATGGGGCAATACTCACGGCGCTCTACCTGCTCTCGTCGTACCTGCTGCTGCCCACGCTCGACCGTTGGTTTGCCGACTTGCAAATACCCCACATCTGGAGCCGCATAACGGGCTTGGTGGTATCGCTCGTGGTGGCCTCGCCCTTCCTGTGGGCGGTGGCCGTCAAGAACGTTAACCGCAAACGCCTCAGCCAACTGCTTTCTACCTACCGCCACAGCCAGGCCATAGTCATACCGGTGCTCATTTTGCGCTACTTCGTGGCTGTGTTCTTCGTAGGACTGTTTATTGGGCGCTACATCAACTTGGCTGTGGGCTTTGTGATGGTGCTGGCTGTGATAACGGTGGTGATAGTGCTCTTTTCGCGCAAGGCTACCGACTTCTACCAGCACATCGAGGAGCGGTTTATTAGCAACTTCAACCAACGGCAGGCGCAGCAGTCGTTCCAGATACCAGAGTCGCTCGAAGCCGGCTTCAGCATGGAGCGCATACCGGTCACCCCCTATTCGCCCATAGCTGGGCACACGCTGCGCGAAGCCGCTTTGAGGCAGACCTACGGCGTGAGTGTGGTCTCGATAGAGCGTGCCGGACAGGTTATAGACCTGCCGGCGGCCGACACCATCGTCCTCCCCTCCGACCGCCTCTCGGTCATTGGCAGCGAGGAGCAACTCGCGCGCCTGCGCGCCGACGCCGAGGTGGAGCCCGACATGATTGTTCACGACCACTCGGACCACGAGATGAACACCTACCGCTACCACGTGGTGGCCGACGGCCCGCTGATGGGAACCGCCCTGCGCGACACCGACTTCCAGCACCGCTACAACGCCATGGTCATTGCCATCGAGCGCGGCGACGACTACATTCTCAGCCCACCAGCCAGCACCGTTTTCGCCGAAGGCGACACCGTTTGGTTTGTCTCGCCCGACAAAATCACGCTGCGCCGATTTGTCGAGAGTTAGCCCTCAAGCAACCTTTTTCGGCACCTCGAAAAAAATAAATTTGGCCAAATGGGATTTTATTTGTACCTTTGCAAATTGTTTGAAGATAAACTAAAAAAGAATACGCATAGAAAATGAAAAAATTCGTCACCCTCAAAGAAGCTGCCGACATGATTCATGACGGCATGACCGTTATGGTCGGAGGTTTCCTCGGCGTGGGCAACCCCATCGCCCTCATCGACGAGCTCGTGGCTCGCAACGTCAAAGACCTCACCATCATCTGCAACGACACCGCCTACCCCGAAGTCGGCGTCGGCAAACTCATCACCAACCACCAGGTCAAGAACCTCATCGCCACCCACATCGGCACCAACAACAACACCATCGACCAGATGAACTCGGGCGAGCTGCACGTCACACTCCAACCCCAAGGCACCCTGGCCGAGCAAATACGCGCTGCTGGTGCAGGCCTCGGCGGAGTGCTCACCCCCACCGGCCTCGGCACCGTGGTCGAAAACGGTAAAGAAAAAATCACCGTCGACGGCAAAGAATACCTCCTCGAAAAACCCGTCCGTGCCGACGTGGCCATCATCGGAGCCAACATAGCCGACAAAGCCGGCAACCTCGTCTACAAAGGCACCAGCCAAAACTTCAGCCCCATGATGGCTACCGCTGCCGACGTCGTCATCGTCGAACCACAAGAGATTGTCGAAGCCGGCACCATCGCCCCCGAAGCCGTCAAAACCCAAGGCATCTTCGTCGACTACATCATCGAAAAATAAACCAGCGCCCCGAAGCCTGAAAACCAAGATACAAAAACAACACAAAAACCATACAACAACATGGCAGTAAAATCAATGCTCCGCGTCCGCATGAGCGCCAAGGACGCCCACTACGGTGGAAACCTCGTCGACGGCGCCCACATGCTCCACCTCTTTGGCGACGTGGCCACCGAACTCCTCATCATCCAAGACGGCGACGAAGGCCTCTTCTGCGCCTACGACATGGTCGAATTCAAAGCCCCGGTATATGCCGGCGACTACATCGAAGCCTATGGCGAAATCACCCACGTCGGCAACACCAGCCGCAAGATGAGCTTCGAAGCCTACAAAGTCATCAAGACCCGCCCCGACATCAGCGCTTCGGCCGCCGACGTGCTCGAAGAGAAAATCCTCGTAGCCCGCGCCACCGGCACCTGCGTCACCCCCAAAGACTGCCAGCGCAAAAACAACTAACCCCCCAAGTTGCGCAACCAACCATCGAGGGCAACCCTTTTTTGGGCTGCCCTCTTTCTCTAAACGAGGGCGGAAAGTGCAGCTTTCCGCCCTCGTCACCACCTCAATCCCCCAAAATCCTCATAGCCCACCCCACCCAGCCGAAAACCCCACACCTCGGCCTGCCCACTTCAAAGTCAGGCCAACGACAGCGCCCTCACCTCTTATGGTCAAGTCGAGGTCGGGTTAGAGCCAAGTATAGGTCGGATTATAAACGGGGCAAACTCGGGCCGAGGTCGGGGCACCGATGGGCCCAAATCGCGTCATCGACTGGCCCGGAGCTGGCCAAAATCGCGCCAAGCATCGGCCGAGTTGGTTAGGGTCGGGTTAAAGAGGGGTTAAGGTCGTATTAACATCGAAGAATGAACAAGTTTTCAACAACCCCAAGCCCACTTATCAACCCCCTCGCAACGTTGCCCAATCGACCCCATGCCGACGACTCCTGCTCCTCCCACCCTGCCCTCCAGCCCGTCACGGTGCGAGAGGAAAGAAAAATAGCGGCCCAGCGCTTCGCGCTGGGCCGCAGTCCTCACACCCGTCTCTTAACGGGTGTTTCACATTAGCAAGACTACATATCGAGCTCTTTCTGACGCAGTTGCTGGATGTAGATGGCTTTCTTGCGGCGCTCGCGGTTGATGACCGACGGCTTGGTGAATTTCTGACGCTCGCGCAGCTCCTTGACCACGCCGGTCTTCTCGAATTTACGTTTCAGCTTCTTCAAAGCGCGCTCAATATTGTCGCCTTCTTTAATGGGAACTACTATCATGGTGGTTACCTCTTTATTGTTTTTATGGTTAATACTTTTTTAATTTCCTTTACGGCTCACTTTCGGGCTCAAAACTGCAGATGACCCTGAGCGGCAGCGTCGTTCAGCGCGGCAATGATACCTTTCTTATTAATAATGCGCATTCCCTTGGCCGAAACCTTCAGCGTAATCCACATATCCTCTTCCGGAATGTAGAACTTCTTGGTCTGCAGGTTGGGCGAAAAGGTGCGTTTAGTGTGGATACGCGAGTGCGACACGTGGTTACCTACCACCACTTTCTTTCCAGTAATTTCACAAATCTTTGACATTGTTATAATAAATTTTAGTTGTTTACGTTAAATTTTTACGCGTTTTTTTTCGTTCAAAAACGAGTGCAAAAGTCGCACTTTTTTTCGACCTGGCAAAATTTTTTTTCGTCTCGAACCCGCAAATTTGCATTTTTTAACATTTCGAAATATTGCAAACCTTGTAAATCAATATTTTACACAAAAGTGTTAAATAAAATTTAACACATCGTTTTCAGCCATTTACACCCCGTTTGAGCCCCAATTTAGGGTCAGCCAAACCCCATTTTTAACAAAATTGCCCCTCCGTCGACCAACAAGATTTTAACCGCTTGTGAATATCTTTATTGTGCATTATTTAAAAAAAAATACTAATTTCGCATTCAGTTTTGACATCGTAATATTAGTATATGACAGGCGTAAACAAAGTAATACTGATAGGCAACTTGGGCAAAGACCCCGACGTGGTTTGCTTCCCCCAAGACGCTCGCTCCTCCGACTCTCAGATGGTAGTCAAAAAGGCCTCGTTCCCACTGGCCACCACCGAATATCGTCGCAACCGCGACGGCGAACGCATAGAACACACCGAGTGGCACACCGTGGTGTGCTGGCGCAACCTGGCCGACATTGCCGAGCGCCTACTCCACAAAAGCACCCAAATCTACGTCGAAGGCAAACTCCAAACCCGTTCGTGGGAAGACCGCGAAGGCAACAAACGCTACATGACCGAAGTCGTGGCCGAAAACTTCACCATCTTGGGCCACCGCCAGCGCCCCGAAGAGCAACTACAGGCTGCCGACGACGACCCCCTGGCCGCCATACTCAACGACGACACCGAGCCCCTTGGCGACCTACCCTTCTGACGCGCGCGTACATAAATATATTTGATGCACGCCTCGCCCCGCGGGAGAGCGGGCGCCATTAGGCGCCCGGTTTACCCAGCAGGTGGAACATATTGCTCTTGTAGGCCTCCACACCAGGTTGGTCGAACGGGTTGACCCCCGTCATATAAGCGCTCAGGCCACAAGCAAATTCAAAGAAGTAGATAAGCTCGCCCAAAGTGTGCTCGCCGATTTCGGGCACCTCGATTTCGAGCACCGGCACCCCACCAGCGTTGTGGGCCATCACCGTGCCCTCCTGCGCGCAGTGGTTTATGTCGTTCACCGACTTCCCCTTCAGGTAGTTCAGTCCGTCGAGATTTTTCTCGTCGTCCATCGGTATGCAGACGCGTCGGCGAGGATTGGCCACGCTCAGCACCGTCTCGAACAGCAGGCGCTGCCCATCTTGGATATACTGCCCCATTGAGTGCAAATCGGTTGTGAAAGTGGCACTGTGGGGCAAAATGCCGCGGCCATCCTTACCCTCGCTCTCGCCATAGAGCTGCTTCCACCACTCGCCGAGATAGACAAGCTGCGGGTTGAAGTTGACCAGCATCTCTACGGGGTAGCCCTGGCGCAGAGCGGCCTGGCGAACCATGGCGTAGCGCATGGCAGGGTTGGTGGCCGGGTCGTCGCTCGAGATGCAGACTGCGCGCATGGCGCGGGCGCCGCCGAGCAGAGCTTCGATGTCGTGGCCGGCCATGGCTATCGGCACCAGGCCCACGGGAGTGAGCACCGAAAAGCGGCCGCCTATGTTGTCGGGGATAACGTAGGTCGAGTAGCCCTCGTCGGTCGCAATTTGGCGCAGGGCGCCACGGCTGGCGTCGGTTATGGCTATGATGCGGCGAGCGGCCTCGTCGCGGCCATATTTGCGCTCCAAATGTTGGCGCACTATGCGGAAGGCGACGGCGGGTTCGGTCGTGGTGCCCGATTTGGAGATTACGGCCACAGCATAGTCGTTGGCGTCGAGCAGGTCGAGCAGGTCGGCGTAGTAGTCCTCGCCCAACGTGTGTCCGGCATAGACCACTCTCGGACCGTTGTTGCCAAAGGCGCCTTGCAAAGCTTCTATCACAGCGCGGGCGCCAAGGTACGAGCCACCAATACCAATGACCACAAAAATCTTGATTTTGGGCGCAATTCGAGCCACATCTGACGAAATATTTTTCACAATTGCGGTATCAATTTTTTCGGGCCAGTCTACCCATCCCAAAAAATCCGAGCCGCTGCCGGTACCCTCCAAAAGTTGATGGAAAGCGCCTCGGGCCTCGTTGGCAAGTTGCTGGTTATCAAAGCCTACGACGTGCGGCTTGAGGCGTTCTGTCCTGAAAATTATGTCGTTCATATTTCGAGAATTTTGGTTAATAAAATCGCTTTTTTTGAAACTTTTTCAACAATATAACGTAGAATAGTGTAAAAATATTTTGTGGAATCAAAAAAAGTTTGTACTTTTGCAGAAATTTTTGAATAGAATAAAAATCAATTAACAACTTAAAACACAAAAAAAAGTATGCTTAAAAAATTGTTAAAAGTTGGCGTTGTGATGTCGCTTGTGCTAGCCTCGACCAACCTGTTTGCCCAAGACAGGCCCGACACTCAACGCTATGGCGCAGGTAGCCACTGGGCATTAGGCGGCGCCATCTCCTACAACCAACAGTTCAAACAAGGCGGTTTCTTGGATTGGCGTAGCGCCACCAACGCTGGTGTGAGCATCTTCGGTCAGAAGAAATTCCGCCACGACCTCGACCTCCGCTTCCGCTTCGCTTTCCCCTCGATTTGGAATTGCGACTTCGTGAGCGATAAAACTAACGAGGTTATGTCGCAGCGCGCTTCGCTCACTGGCGAACTGCTCTACTCGCTCAACAACGGCTGGCTGGGCTACGACCCCGACCGTCGCTTCAGCTGGTACGTCTTCTTTGGTGGTGGTCTGATGTTCAGCTTCAACCAGCACGACGTGTTCAATGGTATTTGGGGTGTTGGTCTCGATGGCGGTACTGGTATCAGCTATCGCTTCACCGACCACAGCTCCTGCTTCTTGGAGTATGAGCTCCAGGTTGCCGATATTCCCGATGTCTTCAAAGGCAACACCCAAGGTCTGAACGGCTTCATCACCCTCGGTTACTTCTACGACTGGGGTGCCAGCGCCACCGACCAGGCTGTTATGGCTCAGAAATCCATGCTCTCGCAAGAAAACTTCAGCGCCCTCAACTCGCAAGTCTCTACCCTCGAAAATCAAGTCAACACCTCGAAAGCCAACGAGAAAAAGCTCGAGAACCGTATTGCCGAACTTGAGAACCAACTGCGCGAGGCTCGCAACGCCGTCAAACCCGTCGACAACAGCGAGGCCGACCGTCGCCTGAAAGAGGCTGTCGACAAAATCAAAGCCGACCAGCTCAACTTCTACGCCATGCCTTTCTCGGTCCAGTACGATGTGAACGAATGGCAGGTCAGCGAAGACCAAATCGACAAGGTCAAAGCCGTTGCCCAAGTCATGAAAGATACCGATGCTAAATTCATGGTCGTTGGTTTCGCCGACTACTCTGGCAGCGACGCCTACAACCAGAAACTCTCCGAGCGCCGTGCCAACGAGGTTAAACGCCTCCTGAAGAGCTACGGTGTGCCTGAGGACAAGATTACCGTCGAAGCCAAAGGCAAGAGCGCCCCGTTTGGCGATGTCAAACTGCCCGTCAACCGCCGCGTCTCCTTCTACCGCTCCATCGAATAGTCTATACTCAACAACCGACTATACCGGAGGCCTCCTCGTATGGGGAGGCCTCCTTGTTTAATCTGCCCAACAGGCTGGGCGCAACTCTGGAGGCTTTGCCCGTGGCAGAGGCCAACCGGGGCACCGAGCTGGGGCTGGAACGCTCAGGTTTGGTCGCGACCGGGAGGAGGCAACACCCCGAAAAACCACCAATCCGTACCCCCAGCAGGAACCGGCTACATTCGTTTTTGCAACAACCTGAAAACCAGGGTTGAGGAGGGGTTAAAGAGGGGTTAAGGTCGTATTGAGGTCGAACAACGCCTGATACTGAGCCCTTTAGCCCTCGAAAAATGCCCATTTTTACTCAATTCTAACCCCGTAGATGCCCCATTATTACCCCCTCTAAACCTCGTTGCAACCTCGAACATTTCCCGAACTCTACCCGACGCAACCCCGAGCAGTACCCGAACCGTACCCGAACCCACCCCGACGCAGGAGGGTCTACAGGCCGAAGTCTTCCTTGATTCGTTGTGCAAAGAGGGTGCCGCCGGCATGGCTCAGGTGGTTCCAGTTCATATAGAGAGACCTGTCGCGGAACTGACTGTCGGCCATATAGTTATGGAAGCCAATGGGGTACAGGGCGTTCACACTGTCGGCAATGATTTGCAGGTTATTCATCCCATCTTCGGTACAGCCTTCGAGCCAAGCGTCCGGAAACGGCGGAACGACCACAATAAACCGCACCCCGCGCTCGTGGCACATTCGCGCCATGGCGGTCAGGTAGTCGATTGCAATATCCACCTCGTCGCACTGATTTGGTGGATTTTCTTCTTGCTTTTCCCCGTTCCAAGTCCAGTTCGGCCACGAGTTGCCTTGAGGGTTGTAATAATCACAACCACGGCTGCTGAGGTGGAGCTTGCCGCTTGGCAGCGCCAGCCGGTAGAGGTAGCCGTAGGGGAACGTGTCGAGCGTGATGTTCATACTTCGGTAGTAGTTGTAGATAAAATGCGCACCCAGCTTGCCGAAGTATTGATATGCAAGAAGGTTGTAGTGCAGTGGTAGGATAACGGCTCTCAGGTTGCTCATGCGCGGCAGGTCTTGCTCCAGCCTTTTCATGGTGTAGTAGAGCACCTCGCCAGCTATTGCATCGCAGTAGCAGCTATCGCCAAACACGCAGGCGTCGACTCCGGCGGTGGCCAAGGAGTTGCCAACGATGAGGGTGCTGATTTCGTTGCCATGCTCTTTTATGTGGTTGGCTTTCGCCTCATATTCTTGGCCATGGAGCGGTACGGCGACATCAATCACCGTGAGCGCGACCAGGACGATGAGTAGGACTATGGCTGTATCGAGGACAAATCTTTTCATAGCGTCAGAATTGGAAGTAGATAAACTCAGTGTATGCCCCACGGAAGAAGTAGGTGGCTACAAACAGCGCCGCAAAGAGGAGGTAGCGCAACCAGCGATTGCGAACCACGCGGTCGGCGTCCTGCAGGCCGTGTTCTTTGTCGCGTTGCAGCCACTCGACCACGAGCATAACAATAATGCCCACACGAGCCACAGAAATGCCACTATCTGCAAAAAACATCCAAGCGGCCGATATAGCTTCTGGGTGGCACATGGTTCTGATGAATGCCAAGGCGCTCGGGATGCCGGTGGCTCGAAAAACAACCCATCCGAAAGCGACCAGGGCGAAGGTGAGCGTCATCTGCCCCAGCTCTTTCCAGGTTGGCAGCAGGCGCCCAGCCGCCACGGTATTGGTGTACCTGCGGTTGCGACCAAGCAGTATCAGTGGCAAGAATAGGCAAGCGTGATACCCCCCCCATGCCACGAATGTCCAGTTGGCGCCGTGCCATATACCACTCAGTAGGAATATGACGAAGGTGTTGCGCACCACCTTCCATTTTGGCACTCGGCTGCCACCCAGCGGAATATACACGTAGTCGCGAAACCATGTGGTGAGGCTGATATGCCAGCGGCGCCAGAACTCTGCTATGTCGCGGCTGAAGTATGGTGTGCGGAAGTTCTGCATGAGGCGAATGCCGAAGAGTTTTGCCGTGCCGATGGCAATATCGCTGTAGCCAGAGAAGTCGCCATAGATTTGGAATGCGAAGAGCACGGCTGCCAGCAGGTGGCTGGCTGGGCCTTGACTTTGGGCGAAGACTGCGTCGACATAGCTGGCGCAGTTGTCGGCCACTACCATCTTCTTGAATAAGCCCCACAGAATCTGCCTCGCGCCGTCGATTGCCAGCTTGTAGTCGAAGTGGCGGCTGCGCAGAAATTGTGGCAGCAGCTGTGTGGCGCGCTCTATTGGGCCCGCCACCAGTTGCGGGAAGAAAGCTATGTAGGCAAAGAACGCCACGATGTTGCGGGTGGGTTCTACCCTGCCCTTGTATACGTCAATGCTGTAGGAGAGAGCTTGGAAAGTGTAGAACGATATGCCTACTGGCAGCGCCACGTGGAGCATTAGTGGGTCGCCGTCGAGCCCGAAGAGTTGCGCCAATTCGGCCACAAAGAAGTCGTAGTATTTGAATATGGCCAATATGCCGAGATTGATAACGATGTTGGCCCAGAGCCAAAGTTTGCGGTGCGCGGCTTTACCCACATTCTCGCCCGTCCCCATCTTAATGCCGCTCACGTATGAGCATAGCGAAGTGAAGGCTATGAGCAGCAAGAACCGCCAAGACCACCAACCATAGAAAACGTAGCTGGCCACCAACACCAACGCGTTCTGCCATTTCGGCGCCCGTTGCAGGAGCCAATATAGCGCAAAAACTATAGGGAGAAAGACGGCGAAGGATGTGTCGGTGAATAGCATTTATTTTGTCAAGGTATTGGTGCGATATATGTAATAATGTTATTTAGGAATGTGAGCCAGTTAGCAGCTGGAGGTGGCTTGCATAGTGTCGGGCAGAGTTGTGGCATAGCAACACCTTGCCGTTGGTAGGCGAGGGCGTGGCAGAGCCTATCTGCAGGGTGGTCGACAGCTTTCTTTTTTCCATAACCGGTTGGTTGAGTGCTTTATATTTCGTTAACGCGCAAATCTACGTTGGTGCAAAGTTACGCATTTTTTTTCAACCATGGCCGATTTTTTATTGTTTCCCTATCGGTTTTTGCTATGCTCGGCAAATCGGTACCCCCATCGGGGCCATCATGCAGACACTCCTGTGTGGACGTATGTGGTTGTGTGTGTGGTGGGGGGGGGCAAAGAAGGCGAGGAATACGCTCTTCACGGATGTACCAGCGCTGGCAGCCATGAAGAGGATTGTTGTTTAGGGCTGTCTGAAAAGCGTATTACTTGAATTTTATGCACCTCTGACTTATAAATATATAGGCCCAGCTTTTCGGACAGGATAGGGGCAAGTTCGTTAATATCATCATACGATAGCAAATCATAGCCGTATTTTATTGGATAGAATGCATTCGTGCCTTTTTCTAATACGACAGGACAATCGCAAGATACTCTAATATCTCCGGCCAAGTTTGCTAATGAGCCACTTACTATTCCTGTGGTGTTGTTGACTTTGTCGATGTCTTCTATTCCAAGGACATACATATACTCATAAGTCGTGTCTATCTGTAGGCGACTATGTTTCGCAAGTTCTGCTACTATTTGTGGTGCGTTTTTGTAAGGAATTGTATCGTGGAATGTCAGCATGTATTCCCATAAAGGTTCTCTCGAGAGCGGATAGGCTAAATCTTGCTTAAAAACTTCTGTGTCAGAATACATATGTTCGACAATGCTGGGATTGAATTCTTCGGTCAATAAGAAAGCTATTGAAGTCAGGCGGCCCTTTACATACACAGTACTATCGTTAACTTCGCGAATAATTATTGCGTCTTCTGACGATGATTTTAGCGTGGCAGAATAGAGAGGAGTGTCGAATGTCACCTCGGTGGGTGTATATAGTAAAGATGGCTCTGGATGCCATAGGGCGATAATCGCTATGGCAATGATATTGTTTAGTGTATGCAAAAGGCAAGCATACCAAAATCCGATGTTGTACATCAGCCAACAGGCAACTAACCCTAATCCAAACACCTCGGTCAATATCAAGACGGTATCAATATTAAAGCTGGAGCTCCCTGCAATATGAGCTGAGGCAAACAATAGCGATGTGGCAATCATCAGCAGTACAGTCTTGGCGTCGGGTTTATTGCTCAAAGCAACATCAATAATCAAGCACACAATGAACCCTGCGCAACCAAGCCACCAGAAAGAGTTGATTGCAACATAGCAACCCATTGCTGCAAATAGAACTATTGTCAGCACTCTTTTTCTACTCTTTATCCAATATCTGAACACTAACTCTTCGAAGATAGGAGAAATAATGCCCAGTGCAATAAGCGAAATCGCGATGGATAAAGTGTCCTTCATGCCAATAAACATATCCATAATAACATCCTGCCCCGACATATAAGTGCCGCCAAAAGGTAGGATAAGCCGGATTGCAGCAGACGCTAACCATAGAATAACTCCAGCTATTAAGATTATTTTATATGAAAAAGGTTGTTTCATGCTAATCAAATATTAATGAATAAATGGTACATTAGTTTCTTATTTGTATGATTAATGGTTGTTGCAGTATCATAGAAAAAGACTTCATACCCGTCTCGGGGCATGGCAATCAAAAGACGAAAAAAAATCTGTTCGTTCAGTTTTGCTGGGTAGCTTTTCTGTGTGCGGTACGCCGTCAATGGCGTACTGCACCGTGTACACGGTACTCATCTCGACAACTGGATTTTCGAGTACATAATCATAATCTGCTGTGTTTTCTTTTTGGCAGCCAACGGCCATCATACTTAGCACAGAGAATAGTGCAACGGTTTTAGTGGTTTTGTTCATTCTTTCTATTATTTTATTTTTGACTTTTAGATATACTTTCTTCAAACTGATTACATTTAAGTGAATGCATCTGTTGCATAGTTTCAATTGAGAAGATACTGATTCTGCGTTCAGACCATGATACAGTTAATATATCGTTGTTTAAAAGTACAGAATCCATGGGCAAGGAATAATCGCGTTTAGGAGCAGCCCATACTTCAATAAAATTGTGACCCATGAAATCAATTGTTTCCAGCGGTGGGAGTTCAAGATTGAAATCGTGTTGAAGCATAAGCCAGGTTGAGTCTGTTGTTGCCTCAATTATGGTTGCATCTACGAAGACGGTGTCGTTGACTTTATAATCCTTAATATAGGAGACATTAAGGCCATCTACGTTTTTATAGCGACTGTAGATGTCGCTAACCTCTCGGGAGGGTAAGATATATTTCCACTGCAAGGCGAAGCAGAGGATGATGGCCTCGACGAGGACCAGGCTGGCTATAACCAGCCAGAAGCGCTTTTTGTTGAACGTTTTCTCGTTGAGTCGAGAGGAAGAGAACTTGTTTTCATCCCGAGACGTGGAAAACGAGGGATTAGAAGAATGCAACGGACGTTTCATAGCTGGTCGATTATATTGCCCACGGTGTCGCAAATCGCGGTGGCGGTTTGGGCAGTGGTGGTGGTTACGTTGACATAGTTGCGTGTGGCGGCAAAGGCTTTGTCGGCGTTAAGGGCGATGAGCAGGAAGAGGCAGGCTGCGATGGAGTAGGACGGGAGGCGTAGGGAGAAGAACTCCTGTCGATAGTATTTTTTTTCGGGAATGGAATTGTGGCTGCCAGCGAGGACGAACCCCAGCCAGCGGCGACGGCTGCGAGAGAGTCGGCTCAGACGGTCGGCATAGCGGGCCATACGGTAAGGACGGTGGCGAAGGCGGAGCGTCTGCCTCATAAGCCAAAGACTGCTGGCGGCACGCAAGGCTACCACAACATCGGCGATGGCAAGGATGAGGACTGCGACATTGAGGGGCGAGAGGCCCGATGAAGCAGTGTGCCACAGGGTGCTTGCAACCAAGGCGAGGACGAGGAGGCAGAAGACGAGCAGATAGCGGTCGGCCTGACGGCGGAGTTGAAACTGCGGAAGGCGGTCGCTCTCAACCACCGAATGGATTTGCTCCGTGGTTAACGAGGGTATTTGCGAGGCGACCTCATCAATTAACCTTTGAGCAGAACGCAGCCGGCTCAAGTCTCCGTCAGCGAGTGGCCGGTCGTGCCCTTTTACGTCTTGCTGGGAAAAGCCCAGCGCTTTTTCTTCTTCTTTCTTCATTGATAATCAGTATTTACCCCCCCCCCCGCAAATGATATGGCATAGAGGTAAGAAGAGGCTGTTTGATAATTATTTGTGGATTAACATTTTCAGTTTGTTTAAAAGTCGTGACATTCGTTTACGTGCGGTGCTTTCTGTGATGCCCTCGGATTGGGCTATAGTGTAGTATGAATCATCGTTAAGAAAGTGGGTCAAAAGAATACGTTCTTTATTGTTCAATTGCTCTGTAAGTTCGTCAATGAGATTCCAGTCGTTGCGCGATTGGCTGTCGGCGAGATGTTCTATGCCGTAGAGATTGCGATTACATTGGAGCTCGTGGTGTTTGGGGTTGCGGAAGTAGTTTATGATAGCATGGTAAGAGATTTGGTATATCCATGTTGACTCGGCACTATCGCCACGGAAACGGCCGAGGCCGTAACGGCTAAACTCTGCCCATATTGCCATAGCGCACTCATATTGTAGCTCGTTAAAATAGAATAAATTGCTACCACAGAATCTAAGACAGATACTGTTTATTGTTTGGTTGTTGCGCTTCAACAGGTTGCTGAATTCTATTTCTTGCTGTGCCGTAGGCATGGGGTTTGGTTCTGCTAATTTGGTATATTATTATAACGTGATACCTTCCGTATTATTGCTTTGGTGGAATTGATGTTTATTTTATCAATACATTATACTCGTTTCAATTTTTGGAACTTCTTTTGTTTTCATATTAGACGTAAAAATTATTGAATTGTGTGACAAAGGAGTGAAATTTCTTTAAAGATGTTTTGGATGGAGTTGGTTTTCACATTCCTTAATACTAGTGCGCCGACGTTTTTGAACACCACTTTTTTATAGCAGAAGACAATTTATTACTTTACTATGATTTTTTTGCTGAAACAAAAAAAACTTCGTACCATTTGTACAATGGTTTATACTTTAAAATAAATTATAAACCATTATATACTAAAACGTTAACGCAATGGACGAAGTAAAAAAGTATATAACACGCGACGGTTGGTATACCTGCGAACACCATAGGATTAATTCCAGTGACGTGAGCAACTGCGCTGTGGCTCATGTGTCCTATAAGCTGTCGGCCGAGCCGATGACATATCATAGCGAGGTGTCCGCCATCTACTTCATTACCCCGAGCAGCCCAATAGCGTAGTAAAAATCATAATTTGCCACTTTGCATTATAGAGACAAATAATATGGAGAAAGTTCAGATATTCCAAGACAAGAAGGTGTGCACACACAGTGAAGCGGAACACAAGAATTGCTGATAAAAGATAACCAATATGAACAACGCAAATACTTTAATACCATACTCCGAGGTAGAAAACAAGATTGCCGTCATCCGCAAGCAGCAGGTGATTGCCGATGCAGATGTGGCTGAACTGTATGGGGTGGAAACACGTGAAGTTAATCAGGCGGTACGTAACAACCGAGACAAGTTTCCTGACGACTATATGTTTGAACTAAATAAGAGTGAGTTACAGAGTTTGCGGTCAAAAATTTTGACCACAAAAGTGTCAGTCAAGAGCCGCTCGACCACCAAAGTATTTACCGAAAAGTGCTGAAACAGAACAATTATGATAAACTTTTTGAAAAAACATTATTGGAGCATTGATGTAGGGTCGTCAAGAACAAGGATTTGCTGTGATGGCTCAATCGTGTTAGACGAACCATCGGTCGTACTTACTGACAAGGATGGTTATTTTATCAGTGCAGGAGAAGAGGCAGCCAGAGAGGACGCCCCAAGCAGTTGGAAACTTATTCGTCCTATTCGTTATGGACAGATTGCGGATTTCTACCATGCTGAAGAAATGCTTCAATATCTTTTAGAGAAATGTGGTAAGAGAAAGATTAGCACACTTTATTGCGCATATTCTAACGCATGTACGGAGAGTTTGGAGTATGAAAAAAGGGCATGGAAGGAGACTATGGAATCACAGATATGTCGTAGGGCTATAATCGTTGACTCAGGATTGGCGGCAATGACTCAACTTGATTTGCATAATAAGGAAAATGAATGCAATATCATCGTTGACATAGGCTCCGATACCACCAAATGTACAATCATAGAAAATGGGAAAGTCATTTCTCCAAAACAAATTATTCGTATTGGTGGGAATGATTTCGACGCAGCAACGACAATTGCTGTGGGAAAAGAGCGAGGAGTAATAATTAGTAACAGTTATGCCAAGAATGTTAAAGAAAGTTTCGAAACCAACGACGTTTGTAACGGTATTTTGGGGTTGCATATTGCAACAAAGGAATTTGTTCGGTTAGATATCCCATATTCTATGATAATGCCATACTACGATGAGATAATTGGCAAAATCATCAGTTACATAGAGGAGCAGGTAAAGGAATCAAAAATAGAAACTCCGTCAGTAAAGACAATATATCTGATAGGTGGAACTTCTCTTACCAAAGGCTTAAGAGAGGCAGTGGAACAACATACAGGAATCAAGACTATGATTGCACCAAACCCAGAAAATGTTGTTGTTCTCGGATTAGATAAAATGCAGAGAAGTAGTTTCAAACAGTACGATGTGGCCCGCACAGGCTGCGGTATGGCCGGCTTCAAGGACAGCGAAATAGCCCCACTGTTCAAGGAGGCCGTGGACATTGAAAATATATGCCTGCCGAAGTCGTTCGAGGAAGAAATTGAGAGTGTCGGCACGCCTGATGTTCCTCGAGAACTGCTTACGATGATGTACGGCCAGGTTAGAACCTTGATTGACTTATTGACGGAACTGAATAAGCAGGAACCCATTCGCGACAGCGACGATGCTATTAAGCGTCTTGAGGAACTAATAGAGCGTAATGTTCGTTATGGTGACGAATTTGCATTCATGGCACTCAGAACAGTATGGTGTTTGATGAACAGATACGAACAGGATGGAAAGAAGGTTGACATTGAACAGATGGAGAAAGATATGCTGTCGTTCCATAATTTTCGGATGACTGATTTTTCAAGTATCTTCTACAACTATTCTGTTCGCAAGACGATAAAGTATATTCAATTCCTTAACGAGTTTAGGAAGTACACCAACTACGAGACGATTTGTGATGACTTGCAAACGATACCAGTCAGTGCTTGCAGCAGTAATGACCCTGAATATTACTACAGTTTCAATCAGTACACTATCTGGGACATTGATCGAATTTTGTCCCGTGAGTGGAGTAATGTAACCAAGGATGGCCGATTGGACAATGAGCTTTTAGAACAAGTGGTTTTCGGCCGATTCTATAAAATGGTTGCAGAACACGGACTGAGAGAAACCATACGACTTGCGTATGATGATGTTGGATGTCGTTCAAATATCAAGGTACCAAAGCGTCAAGAAGAGATTATTTGGGGGCCAGCGTATTACATTGATGGGAAACATATTGAAAAAGGATGCTCCGATTTTAGGCATGGGGAATGGACAGACACCAGTTTTGAAATGGATTTTGCCCACGAGATACTTGAACGGGACGAGAATTATGTCCGTATAGAATCCAGTATTCAAGGCGAACTATATCTCCCAAGACTCGATTATTCATTGCCTGTATATTCACGAGATATGGGCAAGATGTATTTTGATAACCAGGAAGAAAAGGTTAAGTTCATCGAAGCACACAAGCCCAAGTAAACAATGCAGATTGACTTCAAGGGGAAATCCATATCGGTAAAAGACTTCGACTGCAAGTTTGGAACGTTGCCGGTGCAGCGCATTGCTCCATTTGTGAACATATTTGTGAAGGTGACAAATGGGTGCAACGCTGGGTGCTTGTTCTGTAGCAATGCAGGTTCACCCACTCCTGGCACCTCTTTCAACGTTCAAAAATTGGTGGACATTGTCGATGCCTTGAAGCAGGCTGGCATAAGGGTAAACAGAATCAACATCACCGGCGGAGAACCTTCGGTCGTTTCGCCTCTGGTATGCAGGATACTTTCTGCCATTGAGGAGAACGGCTTTGACAACATTCATCTTCACCTGAACACCAATGGTCTGCTTCCACAGTCGCAAGAACTGATGCGACATCCACGATGGGACAGTATATCAATGTCGTTGCACCACTACGACTTAGCTAAATTGTCAGACCTGTACGGTTGCCCGATACCAAACAATGCCTTTGCCTTTGATGGCATCAATCTGCAAAAGGTGAACTCCAGCTGCAACCTGATCAAAGGCTACATCGACAATGCGGAGGAAGCGCACCGGATGCTCGACTTCAATCTCGAACTCGGCATCCCACGTATAGGTTTTGTGGCCTTGATGAAAGTGAACGACTATTGCCGTGAACACTTTGTTGATTTGGAAGAGATACATCTGGATAGCATTCCGCATGTATATTTCACAAAATCGATGAACAGAGGCCTCGATTGCAAGTGCAGCAACTACTTGTATAACCGCGACCTAAAAATTCTTGAAATCTATATGCGCAACTACGCCAACCCAAACTATTGCGAGTCGTCCCTTGTCTACGATGGTGAATATCTGCGACAGGGATTTCAACGGGACAACATCATCTGTTAGCAGCATGACAATAGCCGAACTATACCAATCAAGGAAAGACGACCCACGTTGGAACACCTCTTATCCGCTCAACCCATCCGACTGGGAAAGCTATCGTGTGCCTGCCCCGCTCTCCTTCGAGAATGAGCAACGCCTGTCGTTCTACATACACATACCCTTCTGCAAACAGCTTTGTTCGTTCTGTGAATATACGCGGATGCTCTGCCCCGATGAGCGCACACAGAGGGCATACTTGATAGCCATTGCCAGTGATATAGATATGTTCAAACAACAACATCAAGGGTTTACATTGCTCGGCTTCGACATTGGTGGTGGCACGCCGACAGCACTCTCGGAGAGCAATTTCTCGCTATTGTTGCAAATATATCAATCGGCACTTTACGGTCTGATACTCGATGATGCATACGAACCAAGCATAGAGGCTACTTTCAACACCCTGTCTGAACAAAAGTTAGCGGCAATGTCCAACGCCGGGCTCCACCGCTTGTCTTTGGGTGTGCAATCCTCATGCAGCTCCGTCCTGCGCCAACACCAAAGAGGACACTCCGATGAACCCACAATGGCTGCATGGCTGAAAAAAGCGTGGGATAATGGCATACGGAAAGTGAACCTCGATTTCATGTACGGCCTCGACGGACAGAATCGAACAACCATCCGCCAAGACATTGACCTGATTAGCCGCCTCCGACCACAGCAGGTAACACTCTATGAATTGAGACCCAACATGATTTCGACGACGCAGAACTTCAGTAAAGAAGCGTTGTTTGACCAATACGAGCAGTACTATGATGGGCTTATTGCTATGGGGTACAAAGCGCGGTTCGGGCAGAACACATTTTCTGTGGATCCTACGGATGAAGGTGTCTCATCCTACCTGCGCGAGCGTATGCTCAACGGTGCAGCATACAAAGGATTTGGCATGTCAGCCCAAAGCATGAACTCTTCTGGCGTGGCCTACAACTGGGGAAAGCTTGCATCCGCACCACAAGAAATGCTCCGTGCCGATGGCTATCCCGAACAATTCACATACCATTTGCCACCAGCAGAACTGGCTGCGAAATACATGGCCATCTCCGCATACAATGGCTCTTTCTCCATCGATAGGCTGAAAAGCCTTGCGGTCGACGAAACACTTATGAACGAGATACTCGACTTTGCCATAGACGAAGGACTTCTGTGCAGGGGAAGCATTGATAGGATTTTTGTAACCAGAAAAGGCTTCAAACATTATGGAGCGTTGTTTTCGTCGGCATCGGCATCTCGCATTTAATAGATATATTTTGTAAATATGCGGCTAAATTTTCGTATCTTTGCAGTTTCATACACAAGAATAACCGAATGATAAAATATTAATCCTTAAACGTTTAAGCAATTATGGCAAAATATGAAGAAGCCTGTGGCTTTCGATAACATCCCATCAGGGTGGTGAGAGGAAGCGAAGTCAAGTGGAGAATAGGTAGTTTATGACTCGTAACGGTTGGTATGCCTGCGAACACCATAGGATTAATTTCATTGTCGTGAGCAACTGCGCTGCGGCCCATGTGGCATATATGTTGTCGGCTGAGCCGACGACATACCACAGCGAGGTGGCCGCCATCTATCCCATCACCCCAAGCGGCCCACAATGGCTGAGTATATCAACGAGTGGGTCGCCCCAGGGCGCAAGAACTTCTGCGGCGAGACCGTGAAGGTCGTACGGGGCCGGTGCTGCCAGTGCCGCGCACGGTTCGTTGCAGGCTGGTGCGCTGACCACCACCTACACTGCCTCGCAGGGCTTGCTGCTGATTTCAGAATATCGAGCTTGGGATATGTCCGCTGGTGGACCAGAAAGCCCTGAAAGCCTTCCGCGAGAACGCCCTCAACCCCGAGCATATCGTTACGCGCGGCACGACACAGAACAGCGACGTATACTTCCAGACCCGCGAGCTACAGAACCGATACTACGATGCTCTGCCCGACATAGTGGCTCACTACATGGCCGAGATAAGCACCTTAACAGGTCGCAAGTACGCCCCCTTCACCTACTACGGCGCACAGGATGCCGAGAACGTCATCGTGGCTATGGGCTCGGTTACCGGGACCATCAAAACCGTGGTGGACTACCTTACCCCCCAAGGCAGGAAGATGGGCGTCGTCACCGTGCACCTCTATCGCCCCCTTCAGCGTGAAGCACCTGATGGCTGTGAGGCCCAAGAGCGCGAAGAACATCTGCGTGCTTGACCGCACCAAAGAGCACAGTGCCAACGGCGACCCGCTGTATATGGACGTTGTCGAGGTCTTCAGGGATTGTCCCTACAAGCCCAACATCCTCGGCGGTCGCTACGGCCTGTCGAGCAAAGCCACCACCCCTGCACAGATTATCTCCATCTTCAACAACAGAGGGCTGGTAGGTTGCGTATTAGCAGCATAAAGCACTTTTTTTGAAAGATTTTTTTGCCATAAAAATAAATATTTGTATCTTTGCAGTCGATTTAGGAAAAATAGAGTAACAAAAAAGTAGTTGATAATAAAAAAACAGGATATGAAAATGAATAGCAAACGATTTATAACATCAATGATTTCGTTAGTGATATTGTTGGTGATAGCAGGGTGCAATAAAGAGTACGATGATGTGTTTTTAGATAATATGTTGTGTGATGCAAATGGTTATGCTATCACATTAGATGTCAACAAATCGAATAAGACTTTCAATGTAAAAGTATTGAATCCAACTCAATATGAATTTGTTTTTGAAGATGATGACAATTGTGCATATACATATAAAGGCAATAATATTATTACTATCTTACCTTATGGTGACTTTTTATACCAAGTAATAGACGATACATTAATGTTGGAGTATATAGAAGAATGTGCGGATTACTTATATTTTTGTTAAGAATTACAAATTTATAAAGATATGAAAAGAATTATTTTCATCATAGGTCTTATTGTTGGATTCAGTGTAAGTGCACAGAACCCATTTTTTTACTTTGATGAAAATAAAAGTCAACTTATCCCTTTGGAGATTTGGCACTCGCGAGTGCCAAATCTTATACAGATTAACATCAATATAATGCGGGAATTTGTGGCTATTCGCCATGCAATAAGTGATTGGCAGGGTGTCAACCTAAAAGTAGAACAACTGTCACACAGGGTCGACAACCTCAATGCTCGTGTGGATGGAATTCTCCACGAACAAAACGAAAATAATGTGGAGATGGACGTGCAAATAGATGCCATCACAACGATCTCGACCAACTGCGCGAGAAACCATCCAAACCGAGGAAGAATATCGGGTATAAACAAAACAAAGAATGATCGAGGTAAAAAGAACATAAATGGGGAAAAAAGGATTAGATATTGACAAATTATCCAATGCGGAATTTCTTTCATTTCTCTATGCAGAACGCGATAGAGAAAATGACTTGGTCGTGTACCATGGTTGGAATAATTGGGCGTTGGCAGGTGCACTAATAACTATTATTTGCGCTCTATATGCAATATTTAAATCATATTTTGATATAATATCATATTCTGATATCATATTCTTTTTTAGCGGTTTTATGTCAATTGTCCTGTATGTTCACCCATTTCTTGGAATATTTGGTAGAGAGCGAGGCATTGACTACACGAAACTAAAAACATTAAAAGACGTTGCCCCTTCTTGTTATATTATATTTACATTATGCTGTTCTATTATCGTAATTGCCCTATTGATATTCTTTAATAGTTTTCTTTGGCTTGGTATTCCTTGGGCAATTATCTCCACCCTGTATGCGATATCATTGGCAATAATGTTCATAAATAAAGACAAACTGATTCCTTCTTATTTCAAGGAACAGATTTTCCCATCAAGGAGTTGGACAATCATTTTTAATACAATTGTTGCGGGTATTCTTGGAGAAACAACTGTTAGATCCTTCAAACATGTTGAATCTTCTTTCTTCAGTCCAAATATGGAAATAGGAATGTGTGTCACTGCGATTCTTGTAATCTTATATTTGTTTATTAAAATTAACACTGGCAATAAAACTGTTAAAGAAATTGACATCATCATTGATGATTATTTGTATAAAGGAGAGTCACGAGAAAATATCTACTATAAACTATTAGTAAACAGAATGGGAAAGAACTCTTTAGAGGCATGTTCTTCAGAAGTAATAAAACTCAAGGAGATAATTGACTCATTTGCTGAAAAAGAACACAGAATAAACCAAATAAACAATATGTTAGATGAAGGGAAACTGAGCAGAAAAGATATTGAACATTGTTTTGAGGAATTAGATGGACTTGTCTCTTATACAGAGTCATTATTAAACCAAAGCAAACTTCTTAGCAAAAAGATAAACGAAATAAAGAACAACTCAATAGTAATTAAAACAGAAGAATTTAAAGGTATTTTTACAATTTACGACCATGCTGTATCGCAAATAGAACATCTTTCCGAAAAGACCAAGCTTGTTTTAAAAAGAATACAGGAACGAGTTTCCCCCTTTTACTGTAATAAATATGGGGGTTTTTGCAAAAAGAAAGATTGTGTACATAGAAATGAAAAGCCTCAGTTTTCTTTAGCCTTACTCGAATTAATAAGAAAAATGAATAAGAAAGCGAATAAAAAACAGGAAAATCTTGGGAAATAACAAACTGAAATGAAACAAAAAAGAGCCATTTTTCTATCTTTGGTATTTGTCCTTTGCGTCGCTTGTAGATTCGACAAGGGTGTTAATTTGTTCCCAATTGAAATGAATGGGGAATGGGGGTATATGGATAAGTCTGGAAAAAATGCCATTATACCCCAATGGGAATCTGTTGGATACTTTTCTGAAGGTTTGGCATATGTAAGGAATGGAGATAAGTACGGCTACATTAATAGCAAAGGGGAATATGCTATCAATCCGCAATTTGATTATGCATCGGAGTTCCACGAAGGGTTGGCACGCGTAGAAATTGGTGGCAAGTGGGGCTATATTAACAAGAAAGGTAAGTACGTAATTAATCCACAATTTGAAGAAGCATTTGACTTTTATGAAGGATTGGCGTGTGTGGGAATAGCTGAAGAGTATGGCTTTATCGACAAAAGGGGGAAACTAATTATTGAGCCACATCTTAAACTTCCATCATGGTTTATTAATGATAGGGCTGTTGCCACTCTTGGTGAAAACGATAATCTAAAAGGTGGTTATATTAATAAGAATGGTGAATTAATAGTCAATCCTCAATTTGACTGGGCAAGTGCTTTTTCCGAAGGGTTGGCGTGTGTGGGAATAGCTGATGGAGTATTCGGATATATCAATAAAAATGGCGAATACATTATTAATCCACAATTCGATGTTGCGCGTGATTTTTCAGAAGGTTTGGCTTGCGTTAGAGTCGGTAATCAATATGGTTACATCAATAAAAAAGGGGAAATAGTCATTAATCCACAATTTGACAACGCTTCTTGCTTTTACGAAGGATTGGCTTCTGTGGAAATTGATGGTAAATGGGGGGTTATTAACAAAAAGGGTCAATTTATTATCAACCCTCAATTTAGTATTGAAACATCTGGCTTCTATAATGGGTTGGCAAAAATAAAGTTTAGTAAAACAATTTGTGAAGATAGTCCTTTTGTAAAATATTATGAAGTGACTTGGGGTTATATCGACAAACAGGGGAAACTTGTATACAAAAAAATGAAAGACAAAGAATATATTTTCTGAGTGCATTGCAAATTATCAACATAAATATTAATCCTTAAACGTTTAAGCAATTATGGCAAAAGAAAAAAAGTTTATGACATGCGACGGCTTACATAAAAGTAAAATAACGAGGGATATTATTTTATTTTCTCGTCAAAAAGTAAAATAAAAAAACATCTTATTTTCATTTTTATCATTAAAGTAAAATAAGAATTGTATATTTGCACGGTAGAATATTAAAGAAATGATACGGTTAGAAAACTATAAATCAGGGCATATAGAGCAAGGTATAGGGTATAAATACTTTGTTCCTTCACTCATAAATGATGAGTGGGCGTGGCAAGATACAACTATCAACAACCTTCTTGAAAAGGCATCGCTTCGTTTAGGCGAACTGAACTCGTTCTCCCGCCTTGTGCCTAATATTGACCTTTTTATTCAACTCCACGTAACAAAAGAAGCTGTGCTTTCGAGCCGTATTGAAGGTACACAAACGCATATAGACGAGGCCCTATTGCCACAAACAGAAGTGCAGGAGGAACGCCGAAACGACTGGCAAGAGGTACGGAACTATGTGGATGCTATCAACGATGCTATTGCGAATTTAGACAGACTGCCAATTTCTTCAAGACTGATTCGTTCGACGCATAAAATACTGCTTAATAGCGTCCGTGGTGCACATAAACTACCTGGGGAATTCCGTACAAGCCAGAATTGGATTGGCGGCAATTCTATTTCTGACGCTCGTTTTATTCCTCCTCACCACCAGTTGGTAGGCGATTTGATGGGAGATTTGGAGAAATTCCTCAACAATCCCGATACACATGTGCCTGATTTGATAAAGATAGCCATAGCACATTATCAGTTCGAGACCATCCATCCGTTCCTTGATGGCAACGGACGTATTGGACGTTTGCTGATTACATTATATATGGTGCAGGAAAAGATACTTGCACAACCACTGCTTTATCTATCCACATACTTTGAGAAACGCAAGGACTTGTATTACGACAATCTTAACTCTGTGCGAGTTAACAACGATATGACTCATTGGATTAAGTATTTTCTGGTTGGAGTGGAACAGACTGCCGCCCTCGCCTCACAAACGCTTTCCAATATATTAGAATTCAAAGACAACATAGAGAATCATGCCCGTGCAAATTACGGACGTCGCAGTACTACGGCAATTTTACTAATACACCACTTAATGCAAACCCCTGTTGTAACTGTCGACAATGCAGCACAACTATGTAATATTTCTTATAAATCGGCCAACGAAATAATCAAACTCCTCTGTACTGATGGATACCTTGTCGAATCTACAGGACAGAGCCGTAACAGACTATTTAAGTTCAAACCCTACACTGATATATTTGCAGAACAATAAACTAACATAATATTAATCCTTAAACGTTTAAGCAATTATGGTAAAAGAAAAAAAGTTTATGACATGCGACGGTAACTGCGCTGCGGCCCATGTGGCCTATATGTTGTCGGCTGAGCCGACGGCATACCACAGCAAGATGACTGCCATCTATCCCATATCCTGATTTTCCATTTAGCTTTATAACGACAAATAATATGTAGAAATATATGAAGAAGGAAGACATAATAGCATTATTCGGACAATATGAGCAGGCCGCTTGCGATGTGAACGGCGTGGAATGCTGGAGCGCGCGGGTGTTGTGTTCGCTGCTAGGATACACACAATGGCGTAACTTTGTCAATGTGATTGACAAAGCCAAAACAGCCTGTATTAATGCTGGACAATCACTGACCGATCATTTTGCTGACGTCAGCAAAACGATACCAATGCCCAAAGGGGCTGAAAAAGAGATTGACGACATTATGCTCACGCGCTATGCTTGCTATCTTGTGGCGCAGAATGGAGACCCGAGGAAGCCGCAGATTGCTTTTGCACAGACCTATTTTGCAGTGCAGACTAGACGAGCTGAGATTGTGGAACAACGGCTGTTGGAGGTGGAGCGAGTCAAGGCACGTACGAAACTGCAAGAGACGGAGAAAAAGCTGTCGGGCGTGTTGTATGAACGTGGCGTAAACGACCAGAGTTTTGCAGTTATTCGTTCTAAAGGAGACCAGGCATTATTCCGTCTTAATACAGCGATGCTGAAGCGCAAGATGGGTATTCCCGATAGCCGTCCGTTAGCGGACTTCCTGCCCACCATAAGTATCAAGGCAAAGGACTTTGCGGCAGAGATGACCAGTGTCAATGTACAAAGCAAAGATCTGCAAGGCGAGAACGCCATAACCAAGGAACACATCGACAACAACGCAGCTGTGCGGCAAATGCTCATTCAGCGTGGTATTGTTCCCGAAAATCTCCCCACAGAAGAAGATGTGAAGAAAGTTGCCCGTCGCCTCGCGACAGAAGAAAAGAAAGCATTGAGGAAAGGAACAATTAAATAATCATACGAATGTGTGGGCAACAAGAAACTAACGAAATAGTAGATACTGATAAACGTTTCACTTATGAGAAAACTACTACATGGAATTATCGCATTACTTTTTTGCTTAAATTCCTCCGCGCAAACAATAATTCAAATGGAAGAGTATGGTGGGGTTTACCGAATCCCCTGCAAAGTGAACGGAGCAAAAATGAAACTAATTTTTGACACGGGGGCCGAAAAGGTATGTTTGTCTTTATCTATGGCAAATTACCTGTATGACAATGATTATATAACGGATGAGGATATTGTTGGGAGTGGTACCAGTACAGTCGCAGATGGAAGTATTGTTGACCATATCAAGATTATTATTAAGGACATAGAAATAGAAGGTATCCACTTACGAAACGTTGAGGCTGTTGTGATAGATGGACAGAACGCACCTTTATTATTGGGGCAATCTGCAATAAAAAAACTTGGAAAGTACTCAATTTCTGACAATAAACTTATCTTTGGTTCAAATAACACCAGCAATCAGATGGTTTTGTCACAACAAGCGGTTGATTCTATTGAATTAATTGCATTTGATGCCGCAAGAAATGGGTATTATATTGTAGCTGTTGAGCAATACGGTTTATTGTACAAAAATGACTATCTGACATCTTACGGGAAGAAATGGTACGCATGGTTTTTACAGCAATCAGGTAATTACGAAGAAGCACTTGAAATATATTTTTCTATCCAAGACGATATTGAGAAAGGGGAATCTGACGAAAAAGCAGATTTCTATTACAGCATTGCTAATTGCTACTATGATTTGAAAATATATGACAAGGCTATACCCTATTATGAAAAAACTAGATATTACACATCTTCCAAATGGGAAGGTATTGGTTTCTCATCAGTAATTAGCATATATCAATCGTACACCGAAATGGGGAATTACAATATGGCTCAAAAAGTAGTAGATGATAATATTTACAATTATTTGAAAGAAAAAAGATTTAAGAGAACCGATTGCTGGGAATTAAATAAGAAGGACGAAATAGTAGGTTTGCTGTATAATATGAGAGCTTTTGCGTATAGTGAATATTATGCAGAAAATCATCATCTTGAAATAGAATATTACCTAATTCTTTCCGCTGCATGGGGCTATGACAAGTCAATATCCTTTTGCAACAAAGTAAATCTAGATTATTGGAGTAGCTCAAACATTATCAAATACAAATAATGCATATACAATATAATAAATTCAATAATTAATCCTTAAACGTTTAAGCAATTATGGCAAAAGAAAAAAAATTTATGACATGCGACGGTAACTGCGCTGCGGCCCATGTGGCCTATATGTTCAGCGAGGTGGCCGCCATCTACCCCATCACCCCGAGCAGCCCGATGGCCGAGTATATCGACGAGTGGGCAGCCGCAGGGCGCAAGAACCTTTTCGGCGAGACAGTGAAGGTCGTCGAGATGCAGAGCGAAGCCGGTGCCGCCGGTGCCGTACACGGCTCGCTGCAAGCTGGTGCGCTGACCACCACCTACACCGCCTCGCAGGGTCTGCTACTGATGATTCCGAACATGTACAAAATCGCCGGCGAACTGCTGCCGGGTGTGTTCCACGTGTCGGCCCGTGCCTTGGCTGCACAGGCCCTCTCCATCTTCGGCGACCATGCCGACGTGATGAGTGCCCGCCAGACGGGCTTCGCCCTGCTGGCCGAGAGTTCGGTGCAGGAGGTGATGGACCTCGC
>JAFVCE010000024.1 GCA_017479385.1 Bacteroidales bacterium
CTCACGCTGACAGAGTATGTGCCGGTGCATGACACAACGTATATTGATGTTCATGACACCACCTATATTGATGTGCCGTATGCCGTGCATGACACCACTGTCGTGGTCGACACGCTAACCCTCACGGAGTATGTGCCAGTGTATGACACCACGTATATTGATGTCCACGATACGGCGTATATTGATGTGCATGATACGACGTATATTGACGTGCCGTATGCCGTGCATGACACTACCGTTGTGGTCGACACACTAACCCTCACGGAGTATGTGCCAGTGCATGACACCACGTATATTGATGTGCATGATACGACGTATATCGACGTGCCGTATGCCGTGCACGACACTACCGTTGTGGTCGACACACTAACCAATATAGTGATGGATACGGTAAACAACTATATCTACGACACCATTATGACAAGAGATACGTTATATCTATTCGACACTATTTGGTTTCACGACACTGTCTTTGTTCACGACACCATCTATATCGGAGATTCAGCCGGTATTGATGATGTGGAGTATCCTCAGATAAAAGTATATGGTAGCAATGGATATGTGGTGATAGAGGGAGCTTTGAATCGCAAGGTTAGGCTGTATGATGTCAGTGGGCGGAATCTGAAAAATACAATAAGTAGATTTGATAGGATGACTTTGGACGTTCCAGCAACGGGAACCTATATGATAGTTGTTGATAATCTGCCTCCTAAGAAAGTGGTAATAGTGAAGTGATATCAGAGGTAATTACGTTATTGGCTCTCATGAAGAATTTTGTCATCATGAGAGCCTATATTGTTTTTGTATTAAACTATTGTTTAGTTCGAGGCATTCCTCGTGCGTCAATGCCTTGCTTGAAACTCGGCTCTGGCATGGGCCAAGCCGAGCCGTCTCCTCCTCGAACACGCCTCGATAAAGTACCCTTCGGGCATGGAGAGCGGCGTCATCTTGTTTGGTGACAGGAAAATGAGCAGCATTCAGCGCCCATATCGGCACACATCACCACTATTATAGGCCACAGCAGCACAGTATGCCTCACAGGCGCTTCTGCTGACTTCTGTTCTGAATGTTGTCGTGCACAAGGTTTTGTGTGTTGTCGTGTTGTGGCAACACACTCATCCTCGTAAGCACACAATGCTTTCCTAAATCAAAAACTCTCCTTCGGCAACGATGGCAGCAGTGCCACCGACCCAGACGCTGCCGTCGGCTGCAAGTACGGTCTCGACCACCGATGGGCGCCCCATGGCCTCGCCCTGTAAGAAAGAACATTTGTCTCCTGGTTTTGCTAAGCCGTGAGAGGTTAAGTAGTATGTTAGCGATGCGTTGGCCGTACCCGTAGCGCTCTCTTCGGGAATGCCACAGCCTGGGGCAAAGTCGCGAACATGAGCTGTGTAGCCGTCGTTGTCGAAAGCGAAGGGGTGAAGGCTCACTGCGCCGAGCCGTTCGGTCAGTGTCGTTATTGCTTCCATATTTGGTTGCAATGAGTCGAGAGTCGCTGCAGACGGCAGGTGCAGCATGATGTCTGGCAACCCTGTCGATACGATGGCTGGCGGAAGTTCTGGGTAATTTGACTGAAGCCCTAAAGCATGATAGGCTTCGGCCGATTCTTCGGCTGTGAGAGTGCGAACTATGGCTGGCGCAGCGGTTTGTAGCATAATGCGTGGAGATAGGGAAGAGGCTAAGTGTTCGATTTGGACCTCTAATTCGCCTGCCTGTGTGTGGCAACGACAAGTGCCAGAAGCGATACCCAGGTGGTGCAAGACTGCGAACGTAGCCACGGTTGCGTGGCCACATAGGTCGACTTCGCCGCGTGGTGTGAAATAGCGCAGGTGCCACGTACCATCGCCTTCTTTCAGAACAAAGGCGGTCTCGCTGTATCGCAATTCGGCAGCGATGGCTTGCATCTGTGTATTGCTGTGGAATGCGATACCATCATCCAGCACAACGCCTGCTGTGTTGCCGCTGAAGGGGCGCTTGGCGAATGCGTCGACAATAAAGTACTTCATAGACTTCGCAACCATTTAATCTCGTCGGCCCATCGAGAGGGGTCGGGCGTTTCGAGGATGATGGGCATATTGTCGAAACGCGGGTCATGCATCAAGCGACCGAAAAAGTCCTTGCCCACAGCCCCTTCGCCTAACACTTCGTGGCGGTCTACATGGCTGCCAGTGCCCTTTTTGCTGTCGTTCAGGTGCACGGCGCGTAGGAACTTGAAACCCACCACGCGCTCGAACTCATCCATTGTGAACTGATAGCCCATTTCGGTTGTCAGGTCGTAGCCCGCAGCCAGTGTGTGGCAGGTGTCTATACATACGCCAACGCGGCTTTTATCGTCAACGCCTTCGATAATTCGGGCTATGTGTTCGAAGCGCCAACCCAGGTTGGAACCCTGTCCGGCTGTGTTCTCGATGACGGCGGTCACACCTTCGGTTTTGCTCAGCGCGAAGTTGATTTCGCGAGCAATTTGGTCGAGGCATTCTTCCTCGCTAATGCGGTTAAGATGCGAACCGGGATGGAAGTTCAAGAGATGTAGCCCAAGTTGCTGCGCACGAGTCATCTCGTCGAGGAAAGCGGCTCGACTTTTTTGCAGCGTCTCTTCGTCGGGCGAGCCGAGATTGATTAGGTAGCTGTCGTGCGGTAGCACATAGTCGGGACTGAAGCCGTGTTCTGTCAGTGTTGCTTTGAATGTTTCAATCTCGTTGGTAGACAGTGGTTTGCTAACCCACGACCGCTGGTTGCGAGTGAAGAGGGCAAAGGCATTGGCCCCGATGGCCTCGGCGTTAAGTATGGCGTTGCACACGCCCCCGCTGGCGCTCACATGCGCCCCAATATACTTGCTCATAGATTCTATAGTTTAACGTTTATTACCATGGATGGCCGTGAAATATATCAATCAAATTATGTGCAAAAATACGACTTTTTCGCGAAACAGCAAAAAAAAATTGGCCATGTCACAAAAAGTGTGTACCTTTGCACGCTCTTCTGAGGCTAATATATTGTTATGCATTATTCGAAGCCATTTCGTTGTGTGCGTAAGCCATATCATCTGCAGAAATGCTACGTCTTGTCGGATTTGCAAAAATCAATTATCGGTCTCCGACAAAGTGTCAGCAATGCAGTTCGCTATATGGCACCGGTATTTAGTGCTATTGGGGTCAGTTGTGCTGATGAGGTGCAAAAGCAGGCCTGCTGGTTGCCACGGGCATGGCCTTTTTGATGGGTGTTAAAGGGCTGAGTATCAATGCTTGTTCGACCTCAATACGACCTAAACCCCTCTTTAACCTATCCCTAACCCTGAAAATGAGGCGGTTGCAGCGTTGTGTGTGGGGGGGGTGGCGTTTTTTTGTGTAGAGGGGTTAGTCTTTTGCGAATTTGTGCAGGGGCTTTTCGTCCAACCGCTGGACGGTCCATTCGCTCATTGGCTTGGCGCCTATGGCGCGGTAGGTCTTGAGGGCGTTCTCGTTCCAATCGAGGCATATCCACTCCATACGGCCGCAGTTGCGTTCTACAGCGAGTTGGGCTAAGTATTGCAGCAGTTGGCGACCATAGCCGAGGCCTCGTTTTTCGGGGACGATGAAGAGGTCTTCAAGGTATAGTCCTTTGCGCCCTACGAAGGTCGAGAAGTTGTGGAAAAAGAGGGCGAAGCCCACCACGGTGCCGTCCGACTCTTCGGCAAAGACCACCTCGGCGCTGTGCTCCACGAACAGCGAGTGGTGGAGCGTTGGCACGTCGGCCACTACCTCGTTGGCGCATTTTTCGTAGTCGGCCAGTCGGTTTATGAAATCCAGCACGAGAGGGGTTTCTGCCTCGCGTGCTGGACGTATGGTCAGTTTGTTCATGGTGCGTTACGCTTTTAGCAGGAAGTTGAGGTCGGCGTCGAGCGGCAATTCTTGCGTGTTGGCGATGTTGGTCTTGAAAACTTTCATCTTGTTGGGTTTGCCGATGAGTGAGAGTTTGCCGTCTTCGAGCAGGAGGGCGGTGGCTTCGCGTATGGCGGCGACGGTGGCTTTGGGGTTGACCATGATGTATTCCTTTAGGCGGTCGTCGCGCGTTTCGCCACCATGTTTGGGGTCGAAGAAGTCGGTGTAGTGTGGGTTGATTTGGAACGGGACGAGGCCCATGCAGTCGAACGAGGCGGGCATGACTATGGGCATATCGTTGGTGGTGCAGAGGGTGGGGCCGGCCACGTTGCTGCCAGCGCTCCAACCCATATATGGCATACCGTCGAAGGCGCGTTGGCGTATGGCCTGCATTAGGCCTGTGCGTTGCAGTTCGCGGACAAGGTGGAAGGTGTTGCCACCGCCAACGGCCACGCAGTCGGTATCGTATACGGCGTTGATTGGCAGCGCTTTGTGGTGAACAGAGGTGAGTTTCACGCCAAATTCTTTGTAAACGGCGGCCACTTTGGCCTCGTATGCGTCGTAGCTTTTGGTGAGGCCACCTTCGGCCAGCGACACGCCGGCGTAGGGGACGAAGAGTACTTTTTTGATGTTGTGCCGACGGCAGAAGTCGGCTATCATATCCTTGCACCAGCCGAGGTAAGCCTCGCCGCGCATGGTGCTGTTGCTGATTAATAAGAGGTTTCTTTTATCCATTTGTATATTAATGATTGATTACACTGCTTCGGAAAACAACTTAAGTTGTCGGACTGTGTGGACCTTATGTTTTTCATGCAGGTCGAAGTTGAAAACAAGTGCTTCGACGACAGAATGCCGGTTTTCAATACTGCCGCCGTTATGGTAGAAATGGTCTTTTGTGGTAATGTTGAATCTGTCCCAATAACGTTTCACCATCTCGTTAGGGCGGAAATCGTTGTGGTGCCATGTGGACAGAATAAATTTGGCCGGAGTTCGCGAGAGGGCCTCAAACAGTTCATGTTCGTCCTGCTCCGTCCACCCATTGTAGTAGTCTACGTAGCGTCCATAATATGGTGGGTCGCAATAGATTATATCGCCTGCTTCTGCCCGTTCAATGGTATCAATGAAATTCACATTGTTAAACTCCCACACCGTTTGTCTGATGATACGAGCTGTCTGCTGTATCTGATTGCAAATTTTGGTTATATATGCAGGTGCGAACCGATTAGGTTTCTTGCAAAACGGAATGTTCCAATCGCCATGCCTGTTGAAGCGCATCATGCCGTTGAACCCTGCGCGAGACAGAAAGATGAAGTCGTATGGGCTATGCTCGAAGTTGAAGCGGTCACGTACATATTTGTAATGGGCATATCCATCTTCGCCCGCTTTAGCCAGTAGGTGGCTTTCTTCCTCAAGATAGACTCTCATGGAGCAAGGAGTAATATCGCCACTCTGCACAGCCTTATAGAATTTGATGATGTGCGGATTAGTATCACCTACAATATGCAAACCTTGCATAGGCGAATTGAAACCGACTACACCTGTTCCAAAGAAAGGCTCAATCCATTGTGCTTCGAGGTTAACACCTGCCGAAAAAATCAAATCATTAATCCACGGCACCAGTTTTGTCTTGATGCCCTGCGATTTGATTGGGGGAACGATTATAGACGACATGATGTTATTGCCTCCTGCTTATCTTATTGCGCAACACTTGCTGTTTATCCAGGTATTCTTTATATGTTGCAAGATTGTGGTAGTGAGGTGCCCCTATGCCTGCTGCACGAGCATCTGCCGCATTGAAAAAGTTTGTCCAATAGTCGTCAAAAACATCTTCTCCAAGTTCTGCAAAAGGTCCGTCACCTATAATCAGTTTGTGTATTTCCGTGATGCTACCGATGTTGCGAGTGTTGCCGCTTCCAGGGCGGTCACTCGCTATCTTCCATTTCGGTTGTACAAAGAAGATGAACTGCTCAATAACCGACTTGATAATGGCCAACTCTTCAATGCTATAGACACTCTTTTCGTTGCTATCGGTCACGCTTTGTTTGTAAAGCATACCCAGAACAAGGTGACACTTGTAGTCATTGTAGGGGTAGTCTGTGTTCTTCTTTGTATCGCGATTGCGGAAATACCCCCAGTAAGAGCCAAGTGTAAGTCCATTCACTTTCATGTCGTCGTCATAATAGCTTGACTTGAAATCGACTGCGAAAAGATTGCCATCGTAGTCTTTGAAGGTCAAGTCGGGATAGTAGTTCTGTGCTGATGGCAATTCAAGCGTGAGGCCATTTCGTTTTGCAAACGCATTCAATCGGGGAATGAGGGTTATCTCGATAATTTTCGATACGACCTTTGTGTCGTTGGTAATAGTGTAAACATTCTTGTCAACGTCTATGAAACCTTTGACAATCCAGTCGTTGCCACCTGTTTCCAGCATGGACTTATAACTGGAGACTTCCTGAGTCAGTAGTCGTTGGAATGTTTGCCTATTCATAAAAATATTATGTTTTATGCGTCGATGGTGGCGTAGGTGGCGTTGGCTTCGATGAAGGCGCGACGTGGGGGGACGTCGTCGCTCATCAGCATCGAGAATGTGCGGTCGGCCGAGGCGGCGTTTTCGATGGTGACTTGGCGCAGCTGGCGGTTTTCGGGGTCCATGGTGGTCTCCCACAGTTGCTCGGGATTCATCTCGCCAAGGCCTTTGTAGCGTTGTACGTGAATGCCTTTGTTGCCCACCTCTTCGAGTGCGCGCAGGCGGTCTTCTTCTGTCCAGCAGTAGATGCGGCGTTCGCCTTTTTTGACCAGGTAGAGTGGGGGAGTGGCGAGGTATACGTAGCCGTTCTCAATCAGTTCGGGCATATAGCGGAAGAAGAAGGTGAGCATCAGTGTGTCGATGTGTGCGCCATCGACATCGGCATCGGTCATTATTATGACTTTGTGGTAGCGAAGTTTGCTCAAGTTGAGGGCTTGGCTGTCTTCGGGGGTGCCTACCGTTACTCCGAGGGCGGTGTAGATGTTGCGGATTTCTTCGCTTTCGAAAGCGCGGTGGCGCATGGCTTTTTCGACGTTGAGGATTTTTCCGCGCAACGGCAGGATGGCTTGGAAGCGACGGTCTCGGCCCTGCTTGGCACTTCCGCCAGCCGAGTCGCCCTCGACGAAATAAATCTCGCAGTTTTCGGGGTCGCCGTCTTGGCAGTCGGTCAGCTTGCCAGGCAGGCCGGCACTGCTGAAGACGTTGCCGCGTTGCACCATTTCGCGTGCTTTGCGAGCGGCTTGTCGGGCGCGAGCGGCGAGTATCACCTTGTCTACAATGGTACGGGCTTCGTTTGGGTGTTCCTCGAGGTAGTTTTCGAGCATTTCGCACACGGCGCTGTCCACGGCGCTGCGCACTTCGGTGTTGCCAAGTTTGGTCTTGGTTTGTCCTTCGAATTGTGGCTCGGCAACTTTGACGCTGATAATGGCTGTCAGGCCTTCGCGGAAGTCGTCGCCGCTGATTTCTACCTTGGCTTTTTGCAGCAGGCCGCTCTTGTCGGCATAGGCTTTGAGGGTGCGTGTCAGGCCGCTACGAAATCCGCTCAAGTGGGTGCCACCTTCGTGGGTGTTGATGTTGTTGACGTAGGAGTGTATGTTCTCGTTGTAGGTGTTGTTGTATTGCATCGCTATCTCGATGGGGATACCGTTGCGTTCGCCTTCTATGTAGATGGCTTCGGGCATGAGGCTTTCGCGGTTTTCGTCGAGGTAGGCAATGAAGTCGCGCAATCCGTTTTCGCTATAGAAGTGGTCGCTCTTCATCGTCCCCTTGTCGTCGGGGCGATTATCGGTAATGGTGATGTCGATACCTTTGTTGAGGTAGGCCAACTCGCGCATACGGTCGAGCAGGGTGTTGTAGTCGTATTCGGTGACGGTGAAAATCGATGGGTCGGGATGGAATTCGACGTGGGTGCCACGCTTGTCGGTGGTGCCGATTTCCTTCACAGGATAGAGCGGGTGACCTTTCGAGTACTCTTGGCGATAGGCTTTGCCGTCGCGGTATACTTCGACCAACATTTTGTCGCTCAAGGCGTTGACGCAGCTCACGCCCACGCCGTGCAAACCGCCACTAACCTTGTAGGACCCTTTGTCGAATTTGCCACCGGCATGGAGCACGGTCATCACCACTTCGAGGGCAGAGCGGTGCTCTTTTTCGTGCATATCGACGGGGATACCGCGGCCGTTGTCTTCGACGGTTATGCTGTTGTCTTCGTTGATGTTGACGGTGATTTTGTCGCAGTAGCCAGCGAGGGCTTCGTCGATGGAGTTGTCGACAACTTCGTAAACCAAGTGGTGCAGACCGCGGAAGTTGACGTCGCCGATATACATGGCGGGGCGCACACGCACGGCTTCGAGACCTTCCAAAACGGTGATATTGTTCGCGCTATAGTTCTCGTTTTTCTTGACTTCTTCGCTCATTTGTATTTTTTATTGAGTTTTTCTGTAATAAAATTATTTGCAAAGGTACTAAATTATTAGATATTGAAGCTTTTTTGTGACGAGTTTTTTTTAACTTGTTATTAACTGTCCTTCGAGAGCGATCGTTGTCAGTAGGCTTAAATGGTTGAAATAGTTAGTTTTGGGTGATATAAGTTAAAGTTGAAGTTTAGTGTGTGTTTTTGTGACAGTGATGCTCGTCGCAGTGGCTGTTTGGTAACTCAAATTCGAGTGTAGAATGGCCAATACCGTGTTCGGCGAGGTGGTGCTTAAGCTCTGATTTTGTGGCTTCGAGGTTTGCAAGGTCGTCCACGACGACATGAGCCGTAAGGGCGTTCTCGGTGGTGCTGATGGCCCAGATGTGAATGTGATGAGTGTCGGCAACATGAGGTGTGCTGGTGAAGATGGCCTCGATTTCGTCGGTGTCGACCCCCTCGGGCAGGCCGTCGAGCGAGAGGCGCAAGCTGTCGCGCAGCAGCCCCCAGGTCGATACCAATATCACAATTGCGATGGCGGAACTAACAATGGGGTCGATGATGTTCCAGCCAGTGAGCGAAATGGCTATGCCAGAGATTACTACGCCCACCGATACCAACGTGTCGGCAGCCATGTGTAGGAATGCACCGCGCACGTTGAGGTCGCCACGCTGGCCGCGCATTAGGAGTAGAGCCGTAAGCCCGTTGATGACAATGCCCACGCCGGCAGTCCACGAAACAGCAGCGCCATTTACAGGACTGGGATTGAGGAATTTGTGGCAGCTCTCTGCAAGTATTGCTCCAACAACGACGAGCAGCAATATGGCGTTGAGGAGCGAGATGAGTACAGTAGACTTTTTGTAACCATAGGTGAAATGCTTGGTTTGGTGCACTTTAGCCAGGTGTATTGCAAGTAGTACTAAAACCAGACTCAGGACATCGCTCAGGTTGTGACCTGCGTCGCTCAAGAGCGAGAGCGAGTTTTGGGTCAAGCCAACGATGGCTTCGACTGCGACAAATAGCAGGTTGAGCAAAATCGAGATGATGAGTATTCCTCTGATTTTCTCGCCGTTAGCAGCTTCGATGTGGTGGTGATGATGATGGTGGTGTTCGTGGTTGTCGTTGTGACTGTGGTGTGTGTGTTGTTCCATAGGTGTTTGTGTTTTTTCGGTTTTCGGCTGCAAAATTACGAACATTGTTCTGCAACCTGGTTGCAATGCTGGTCAACCCTTGTTGCAAGCCGGACAAACACCCTTCAAGATATAGTTTAATGAATTTACTTTATAGCCTTGAGGTATAGTTGGTTGCGGTAGTTCTGTTGAAGTTATACAATAGGTCTTTCGGCACACCTCGCAAAAGAAGTGTGCGTGCAGGTCGTCGTCGCTTTCACAGTCGTGGCTGTGGCAGATTTCGTAGCGCACCCCATCGCCGTCTTCTATGGCATGAACCAGCCCGTGTTGACGGAAGGTTGTGAGGGTGCGAAATATGTTTGATTTGTCGATACTGCCTATGGTGTTTTCGAGTTCGCTCATCGAGAGTGGGCGTGCGGCGTGGCAGAGGGCTTGCGCCACGAGCACACGGTTCGGCGTGGGGCGAATGCCGTGTTCTTCGAGCATATTGGAGCAGTTTTCGGTGGCCATTTTGATACTCTTTTTTTTATAAAACGCGATTTTTTTTACAATATTGTGTCGCCATTTCGTTTTTTTTTCGTAAATTTGTTTGATTTGTTATGAAGAAATTTTTGTCTATAATACTGGCAATCATGAGTTTAGTGACGGCGGCGGCGCAAGAATTTCGCTGTTCGGTGTCGGTAAATTATCAAAAATTGCTCAATTCGCAGCAGTCTTACGACTCGGGCGGCGACAAAAAAGTGTTCGACAACATGAAGAAGTCTATCGAGGACTTCGTCAACGGCCGCAAATGGACCACGCTCGAGTTCGAGCAGGCCGAAAAGATTGACTGCACCATTGGCTTGATACTCTTCGAGCGCACTTCGCCAACCGACTTTAAAGGTCAGTTGTCCATACAGTTACGCCGTCCGGTCTACAACTCTACTTACACTTCGGGCCTCTTTAATTACATGGAGACGGCCGACTTTCTATTCTCCTACAACGAGTCGCAACCGCTCGAGTTCGACCCCACGCTCTTCTCATCGAACCTCGCTTCGGCGCTGGCTTTCTACTGCTACCTGTTGCTTGGCTACCAGTTCGACTCGTTTTCGCCCAGCGGTGGCGAGCCATTCTTCGAGATGGCGCACACTGTGCAAGAGGCTGCGGCCTCGTCGCCGGTGGAGTATAAGGGTTGGCAACAAAAGGACGGGCAGAAGGCTCGCTATTGGTTTATGGAAAACCATACCAACGCGGCTTACAGCAAGTTACACGACGCTTACTATACCTACCACCGCCTTGGGCTCGACATGATGACGAAGGACCAGAAACAGGCCCGCGCCAACATCATCCAGGCACTGCGCTATGTGCAGGATGTGCACCGCACACGCTCGTCGCTCCTCGCCACGCAGCAGTTTTTAGACGTCAAGTTGCAGGAGGTAATCTCCATTTTCACCCCCGCGCCGCCCGAGGAACAGAAGGAGGTCTACAACATAATAAAGGAGATTAGCCCCATGAACGCAGCTAAACTTAAAGATTTTAATACCAAATAGATACATCGCTTTATTTTAAGCATTACTTTAGTAGAAACAAGAATAACAAACACAAATAAATAACATCATGACACAAATCCCTATACAGAAAGAGGTGATAGACCGTATCGCCGCCAACAACAAGATTGCCAACCCCGGCAAAGCCAGCATTCGCGAGATGCGCAAAATGATTCAAGATGTTGAGTCAGAGACCGGTGTACGCTTTGTGAAGATGGAAATGGGTATCCCCGGCTTGCCCGCTCCGCAGGTCGGCGTCGAGGCCCAAATCGAGGCTCTGCGCAACGGCGTGGCCAGCATTTACCCCGAAATCTACGGCACTGCCGACTTCAAAAAGGAGGCCTCGCGCTTTGTTAAGAACTTCCTCGACATCGATGTAACCCCCGAGTGCTGCGTGCCAACCGTTGGCTCAATGCAGGCCGGCTTCGCCTCGTTCCTCACCCTAACCCGCTACGACGCCAAGAAGACCAAGGTGCTCTTTATCGACCCCGGTTTCCCCGTCCAAAAACAGCAGTGCCGCGTGCTCGGCATTCCGATGAAGACATTCGACGTGTACGAATATCGTGGCGACAAACTGCGCGACAAACTTGAAGAAGAACTTAAAGACGGCGACGTTGCTTGCCTGATTTACAGCTCGCCAAACAACCCCGCTTGGTTCTGCTTTACCGAGCACGAACTGCAAATTATCGGCGAGATGGCAAACAAATATGGCGTCGTGGTGCTCGAAGACGATGCCTACTTCCTGATGGACTTCCGCAAAGATTATTCGGTTCCAGGCCAAGCCCCATTCCAACCCACCGTGGCCAAATACACCGACCGCTACGTGCTGATGATTTCGGGCTCGAAGAGTTTCAGCTATGCTGGCGAGCGCATTGCCATGATGGTTTGCAGCCCCACGCTGTTCAACATGGAGTGCCCCGACCTGGCTCGCTACTACAGCCAAACCCAGCTCGGCCGCGCCCTCATTTTCGGCACCCTCTATTGCCTCAGCAGCGGCACCGCCCACAGCGTCCAGTATGCCATGGCAGCCATGCTCAAAGGCGCCAACGACGGCACTTTCAACTTCGTGAAAGACATTAAAGAATATGGCGAAAAGGCCAGCGTCATGAAGAAACTGTTCACCGACAATGGCTTCTACATCGTCTACGACAAAGACATGGGTGAAGACATCGGCGACGGTTTCTACTTCACCTTCTGCTACCCTGGCTTCGAGGGTGTCGAGCTGCTAAACGAGCTTATCCGCTATGGCGTCAGCGCCATCGCCCTCGACATCACCGGCAGCCACAAGCAGGGCATCCGCGCCTGCGTGGCCCTGGTGCAGCGCGACCAGTTCCCCGACCTCAAGGTTCGCCTCGAGCAGTTCCACAAAGACCATCCGGTCAAGTAATTAAAAACCAGAAAGATAGCCCAAGTGAGGGCACCCAAACACAACATTTGGGATAAACATTTAGCGAGGGGTAGGCATCGCGCCCAAACCCCTCGCTAATTTTTTTTAGCCAAGATTGTGTTAACCCCAAAAAAAATGAAACGGGCGTGACGAATAATCCAACATCGAGTCCGCAAACGTTTCGGCACATGGTTCGGTGAGGCTCGCCAAACAGCCTCGTGGCGCCACTATCATGGCCACACCAAGCGCCAAAATCGTAACCAAAATTGCTCCCCCAAACCACTTTCATGGCTCGAACAATGAGCCGAAAATCCATTTTCAGAGCCAAATCGCTCATCAGAAAATCCACCTTTGTGGCTTAAAGAAACTACTTTGTGGGCAAAAATTGAGTTCAAGAAAGATTTTTGTGATAATTGTTTGCAACGCCCTCGGTTTCAGCAGATAAGCCCACTTAAAACCCTGAACTGAATAAATATCATCTCTTACTCATCTCTTACTATACACTAATACTGCTCTAAATAAAAATTTACTTTTGTAAGCAATAATATAGCTTATTATACGTTATATATATGTCTTGTTTAGGCTTTGAATTGCCGAATACGAGTTTTTTTGATACTAATGACTAAAATTTTATGAATTATGGCAACTTTTGACGAAGGCATTCTCGGAGGATTTTCGGGACGAGTGGGCAACGTGGTAGGCTACCGCTGGCGTGGCCGTTGGGTGATGAGGTCGTTGCCGCAGTCGGTGGCCAATCCGCGCACCGAAAAGCAGACCGCTCACCGCGAACTCTTTAAGTTTATGGTGCAGACCGCGGCCAAGCTGCGCGACGCTCTGCGCTTGGGTATGCGCACTGTGGCGGCCGCTTCGGCAATGACCGAGAGGAACTACTTTGTGAAGTGTAACAAACAGTGTTTCAGCCTTGTAGATGGTGCGATGGAAGTTGATTACCCATCCCTAATGGTAAGCGACGGCGAACTGGCTTCGCCCCAATTCGGTTCGGTCGAGGTTGGCGAAGGGCTCTCGCTCACGGCCCATTATGTCGCGGCCAGCGAGGGCGTGCCAGCACGCAGTGGCGACTATGTTTACCTCTTCGCCGTCTGCCCCGACCTGGGGCTTACACGACTCTCGTTGCCGGCATATCGAAACTCTAAAAGCCTGACAATCAGTCTTGAAGATGAGTGGCGCGGCCACGAACTTCACCTCTACGGTTTTGCCACCGGCCCCGACGGAGAGGCCTCGGCGAGCTGCCACCTCTGGGCCGGCACTTTGGCAGAAGATGGTTCTGTGGTAAAAGGCCCTGATAATCAAACTGATACAAGGCCGGAAAGCAACTCCGACACTGCTGCCGCAGACTCTGAACCCACAGCAGACGAGTCTCTCAACGAACCCGAATTGCCTGCCGTTGCTGCTACCATAGGCGCTGAACCTGTGCCCAATGAGGCTCTGTCTGCACCCGACGAACCTCTTGTTGCGCCGTCACAAAACATTGAACCAGAGCAGTTTAGGCCACCGTCAGAGCACTTTGATGAAGCGTCAGAGCCATTGGTTGCAGAGCCTTCGACCACGCGCCAAGCGCTTTCGGCTGCCTATAAGCGTAAGCAGGAATACCGTTCGGCCTATAGCCAGGAGCCAGAGAGTCAGCTAGATAGTGGTGGGGGCGAACAACTCTCGCTCGACCTGCTTTTTGGTTGAAGTGGGCGGTATAACAATTTGAAGGCGTGCGTCTTATGAAGAGTAGGGGCGTTCAATAGCCATATTTGTCGCCCCAATGTTCGCGCAGAGAGCGGCGAGTCTCGTTCTCGCGTGGGGTGTTGCCTGGGTCGTAGAAGCGCGTCCCCTCGAGCGGGGTGGGCAGATATTCTTGCAGCGCAAAATTGCCCTCGTAGTCGTGTGCATATTTGTAGCCGCTGCCGTAGCCGAGGTTCTTCATGAGCTTGGTTGGGGCGTTGCGAATGTGGAGCGGCACAGGCAGGTCGCCGCTGCTGCGAATGGCGGCTTCGGCGTTGGCAAGGGCCATATAGGTGGCGTTGCTCTTGGCCGAGCAGGCTAAGTAAACAGCACACTGCGAGAGGTTTATGCGGCACTCGGGGTAGCCAATTTTGTTCACAGCGTCGAACGTGGCGTTGGCCAGAAGCAAAGCGTTAGGGTTGGCGTTGCCAATGTCTTCGCTGGCAAAGATGAGCATTCGTCGGGCGATAAAAAGCGGGTCTTCGCCGCCACTAATCATGCGTGCCAGCCAGTACACAGCGCCGTTGGGGTCGGAGCCGCGCATACTTTTAATGAAGGCCGAGATGATGTCGTAGTGCATCTCGCCCTGCTTGTCGTAGATGGCCAGGTTCTGCTGTATGACCTCGGTCACGGTATGGTTGTCGAGCACAACGGTGTTCTGTTTGCCGTTGGCTGGGCGGTTCTTGTTCACCACCAGCTCTATGGCGTTGAGCAGTTTGCGGGCGTCGCCGCCGCTGATGCGCATAAGGGCTTCGTTTTCACGCACTTCGACGTGCAGCCCTTCACGCTCGTAGTGAGCCACGGCGCTGGCAATGAGTTGCGCCATCTCGTCGGGCCCGAACTCTTTGAGCACATAGACTTGGCAGCGCGAGAGCAGGGCCGAGATGACCTCGAACGATGGGTTTTCGGTGGTGGCGCCGATGAGGGTTATGGTGCCACGCTCGACGGCGCCGAGCAGCGAGTCTTGCTGCGCCTTGTTGAAGCGGTGAATTTCGTCGATGAAGAGAATGCTCCCCTCCTCCTGCTGGGCTTGGTTGATGACGTCGCGCACCTCCTTGACGCCGCTACTGATGGCGCTTAGCGTGTGGAATGGGCGATTGAGGGTGTGCGAGATGATGGTGGCGAGGGTGGTTTTGCCGATACCCGGAGGCCCCCAAAAAATCATCGAGGGAATGTTGCCGCTCTCGATGAGGTTGCGCAGCACGGCGCCCGGGCCAATGAGGTGGCGTTGGCCAATGTAGTTGTCGAGAGTGGTGGGGCGCAGTATTTCGGCTAAAGGGGTCATTGTTGTTAGGGTTTGGCGTTTTTTTAGGCGGCGGCGCGAAGCGCCGCCGCCTTGTATTGAGGTCTATTGTGCGAGGTTAAAGAATCAGCATGGCGTCGCCGTAGGTCGAGAAGCGGTATTTTTCTTTGATAGCCACAGCGTAGGCTTCCTGCATAAAGTCGGGGCCGGCAAAGGCGCTGGCCATGATGAATTGCGACGACATGGGGTGATGGAAGTTGGTCACCATCATGTCGGCAATGGTAAACTCGTAGGGAGGGAAGATGAATTTGCTGGTCCATCCGTCGAAGGGGAATATCTTGCCCGGCACGGTCACAGCGCTCTCGATGGCGCGCATGGTGGTGGTGCCGACGGCGCAAATCTTGTGACCATGGCTTTTGGTTTGGTTTATGATGTCGCACGTCTCGGTCGAGAGGTGCATCTCTTCGGCGTCCATACGGTGCTTTGAGAGGTCTTCAACCTCGATAGGTTTAAAGTTGCCAATACCGGCGTGGAGCGTCAGTTCGGTCCAAACCACGCCTTTGATTTCGAAGCGTTTGAGCAGTTCGCGGCTAAAGTGGAGGCCGGCAATAGGGGCTGCCACCGAGCCTTCGACCTTGGCGTAGATGGTCTGGTAGCGTTCGGCGTCCCAGTTCTCGATGTTGCGCAGGCGTTGCAGCTCTTCGGGGAGCGGGGTTTTGCCCATGCTCTTGATGAGAGTGATAAACTCGTCGTGTGTGCCGTCGAAGAGAAAGCGCACGGTGCGACCGCGCGAGGTGGTGTTGTCTATCACTTCGGCCACGAGGGCGTCGTTGTTGCCAAAGTAGAGTTTGTTGCCTATGCGGATTTTGCGGGCGGGGTCTACAACCACGTCCCAGAGGCGTATTTCTTCGTTGAGTTCGCGCAGCAGGAAGACGGTGATTTTGGCGCCGGTCTTTTCTTTCTCGCCATAGAGCAGGGCAGGGAAGACCTTGGTGTTGTTGGCCACAACCACGTCGTTTTCGTCAACATAGTCTATCATGTCTTTAAACACGCGGTGTTCTATTTCGTGGGTGTCGCGGTGAAGCACCATCAAGCGAGCCTCGTCGCGGTTTTTGGAGGGTTTTTCTGCAATGAGTTCCTTGGGAAGGTTGAATCTGAACTGTGAGAGTTTCATCGTTTTTCCAAATCTTTTACAAGCCTATAACGTAAAGATTCGAAAAATATTTTGTGGGAGGGCAAAAAAAATTCAAAAAGTTATAAATTTGTCAATATCGGCCAACCGAATGGCGTTGCTGGCGGTGTATTCGCCCACCCGTTCGCGCCGCAGCGCGCTGACGAATGCCCCCGACCCGAGTGCCACGCCCAAGTCGCGAGCCAGGCTACGAATATAGGTCCCCTTGCCGCAGGTTATGCAGAAATCGACTTGTGGCAGGTGGGCCGGCACGCTGCCCTGTGGGTTGTTGTAGAGGTGGGTCTGTGCCTGCCCCTGGTGGGCTGAGGGGTTTGTCTGTGGCTCTTCGACCGGCAGGCTGCCAGGGCGGAATGCGGTTATGTCGAAGTTGTATACGCTCACCTTTTTGGGCTCGATGGTGGCAGTGGGGTCGTCGACTCGGGCGTAGGTGTAGGCCCGTTGGCCGGCAATTTTGACGGCGCTGAATATGGGCGGCACCTGCTCTATCTCGCCCACAAAGCGCTGCGCCGTTTGGCGCACCATAGCCTCGTCTATGTGGAGGTAGGGGTAGTATTGGTCTATGGCCCGTTCAAGGTCGTAGCACGGCGTTGTTGCGCCCAACACCAGGGTTCCGCTATACACCTTTGTGCCCTCCTGCAACTCGGCTATGCGTTTGGTGGCTTTGCCCATACAAACCAGCAGTACGCCAGTGGCAAGGGGGTCGAGTGTGCCGGCATGGCCTATCTTGAACTTCTTGAGCCCGAGGTTGTTGCGCACCGCGGCTTTGACTTTGTTCACCGCTTGGAACGAGGTCCATCCACGAGGTTTGTCGACAGCGAGCACCACGCCTGCTGCTATGTCGTCGGCGGTGAGCATGGCGGTCAGATTAGCGGTATGACGATGGCGGCAAGGCCAACCACGGCGCAGTAGAGGGCGAACCAGATGAGCTTGCCTTTCTTGACGATATTAATCATCCAGCGGCAGGCTATGCAGCCACTCACGAAAGCAGTGACAAAGCCTATAATGAGCGACATTGTGGGCAATCCGGCCATGGCGGTGCTTATGCCCATTTCGGCCATATCTTTTACGTCGAGCAGGGCTTCGCCCAGAATGGGCGGTATGACCATAAGGAACGAGAACTGAGCCAGCTTCTCTTTCTTGTTGCCAAGCAGCAGGCCGGTGGCTATGGTCGAGCCCGAGCGCGACAGGCCAGGCAGCACGGCTATGGCTTGGGCAATGCCTATTACGAAGGCGTGTAGGGGCGATATGTTCTCGCGTTGGCGAGGTTTGGCCCAATAGCTGAAGGCGAGCAGCGCGGCGGTTATGAGCAGACAAATGCCTACCACCAGCAAGCCACTACCGAAGATGGCTTCGACCTTATCTTTAAAAAAGAAGCCCACAATGGCTACCGGTATCATCGAAATAACGATGTTGAAAGCGTAGCGTGTGCCGTCGTTCCATTTAAACTTAAAGAGGTCGCTAATTATCCACACAATCTCGCGCCAAAGCACGACGATTGTGCTGAGCACGGTGGCTACGTGTACGGCGACGGTGAAAGTGAGGTTCTCCTCGCCCGAAAGGCCAAAGATATTGGCCCCGATGGTGAGGTGTCCGCTACTGCTGACTGGCAAGTATTCGGTCAGTCCCTGTATTAGGCCGAGGATTAGAGCCTGAAACCAGTTCATTGCTGTGATTTGCGTTTTGGTTTATACATTATGGCCACAATCTCGACAATGAATCCGAGGGTGATGAGAATGGGGGCTACGTATAGTCGTCGGGCGTCGAACATGGCGGTGTTGAAGGTGTTGGGGTCGTCGCTGCCGCCACCGGCAAGCATGAAGTATCCGACGATGAGTATAACTATGCCCACAACGAGCAGTATGTAGTTGATTTTCTCGAAAGCGAAGAGTCTTTCTTCGCCAGTGGTTTTAGGTTCTTGTGACATGGCGATTAATATTGAATTTTGAGTTGTTTGTGTACGGCAAATGTTGTTGAAAGCCAAGCTATTGCCATGCTGAGTAGTAGCAGAAGCATGGCTATGGCGGCGTAGTAGGGCAGGTGGGTGGTGCTCAGCAGGTCGGCAGCGAGGTTGAGGTCGGCCACTTTGAGGCACACGGCGAGCAGCACTATGGCTATAGCAGCGCCGATGGCTCCGAAGGCAATGCTGCGACCCACGAACGGGCGCGTGATGAAGCCCGTGCCGGCACCGACCATACGCATGGTGCGCAGTGTTTCGCGTTCGGATTGTAGAGATATGCGTATAAGGCTGTCTATCAGGATAATGGTGATGAGGAACAGCAGCAGTCCGAAGACGATGAGAAACCACGTGATGTTGTAGAACACTTCGCGCAACTCGTTAACCACGTTTTCTTGGTAGGCAACGCCGGTCACGATGTCGAGTTTGCCAATCTGACTGCAAAAGTTGTCGAGCAAGCGCGACGAGTTGTCTGGCAGCAGGTCGACGCGGAAGTTGACCATAAGCGACGGGTAGAGTGGATTGTATCCGATGAAGCCGATGAAGTCCTCGCCGAGGTCTTCCGAAAATATTTCGGCTGCCTTTTCGCGCGAAATGTAGTCGACGTGTTTCACGTAGGGAAAGGCTGCAATCGAGTCGCGCAGGTGCAGCGCCATGGCGTCGTCGACGTCGGGCACGAGGTCGACCTTATAGGTTATTCGCTCTTGTGCGTCGTGGGTGAGGCGATACGAATGGTATTCTATAACCATCAGTATGCCAAGCAGAAACAAGGCGAGCGTCATCCCGAGCAGAGTGGCCGAGAGCGAGTTGTGGCGTCGATGTGTGGTGCGGTTTGCCATCGGTAGAGTGAGCGGTATTATTAGTTGGCGAGCATGACGGGCATGACGAGCATAAGTATGTCGGCCGGTTGTTTACCGTCGGTAACAGGGAAGATAATACCTGCGCGCGAGGGGTGAGAAAGGTCGATAAGTATTTGTTCAGAATCGAGGTTGCCTACCATCTCGATGAGGAATTTGGCGTTGAAACCAATCTCCATAGGCTCGCCTTCGTAGTTGCAAGGCAGTTTTTCGTGAGCGTCGTTAGAGAATTCGAGGTCTTCGGCCGAGATGGTGAGGTCGCTTGTGCCGATGGTGAGGCGCACCTGGCTGGTCGATGGGTTGGCGAAGAGGCCTACGCGACGCAGAGTGTTGAGGAACGACTGGCGGTCGACGGTGAGGTGGTTGGGGTTTTCTTTGGGTATGGCGGCCTCGTAGTTGGGGTATTTGCCCTCGACCAAGCGGCAGATAATGTAGAAGTTGTCGAAAGTGAAGTAGACGTTGGTGGAATTGTATTCCATCTTCACTTCGCACTCCTCTTTATGGCTCGAGAGTATGTTTTTGACGATGGTGATGGGTTTGCGTGGAAGGATGAAGCTTGTCTCTTCGTCGGCGTGCATATCGGTGCGGCGATAGCGAACCAGCTTGTGAGCGTCGGTGGCGACGAAGGTGGTGCAGTCGGGCTTCATTTCGCAGAAAATGCCACCCATTTGTTTGCGCATCTCGTCGGTACTGGCAGCGAATACTGTCATGTTGATGGCTTCGACAAGGGTCGAGGACATGATGGTGGTGCTGATGGTATCGTTGGCCTCGGGCAGGGTGGGGTAGGTGTCGGCGTTGAGGCCAGCCAGACGGTAAACGCCCTCGCCAGAGGTGATTTCGACGGCGTAGGTGCTCTCGTTGATGTTGAATGTGAGGGGTACGTCGTTGAGGCTTTTCAGTATGTCGAGCAGCAGGCGTGAGGGAATGGCGATTTCGGCGGGATTGTCGAGGTGCCCGGTTTCGACTTCGATGGTCGTTACGAGCGTGGTTTCGAGGTCGGTGGCCTTGATTGTGAGCTTATTTTCTTCTAAATGGAAGTGAAAGCAGGCAATTATGGGTATGGTGTTGTTGTTTGTTAGGACGCCGCTCAAGGCTTGTAAGTGCTTGACTAACAGTTGGCTATTGACAATGAATTTCATGTTATTGCGATGTTTTGATTGTTCGTTAATTAAGTTGCAAAGTTAAAAAAAATATTTCATTTGGTAAAATATTTTTTCACAGGTGGCGTTATTCTTGTACTTTTATTTTCCAAAAAACGCCTTCGGGTATGTCGTAAAGTTTGGTGTAGTTGCAGTTGGCTTTGGCGTAGTTGTTGCTGTAGTAGAAGGTGCCGCTCACTTTGTCGTGTACGTAGATGCGCACCGCAGGGTCGTAGAGTATGATGACGTTGTTGTAGGTCTGGTTATTGTATTCGATGGTGCTCCCCACTTCTGTCGGGGTGTTGAGTTCGACAAGATAGCCCACGTTGTCGAGACCTGTGCAGGGGTTGTAGCCGATGATGGTGCCTGCAAAATCGATTTCGTCGTGTTTGGTACACGAGGCCGCGGCAAGGACTACCGCAATAGCGAGGAAAATGCGAGAGAGTTGTTTCATATACTAACGTTATAGTCGCGCAGGGCGGCGTTGAGCGATGTTTTCTTGTCGGTCGATTCTTTGCGCTGGCCGATGATGAGTGCACACGGCACCTGGTAGTCGCCAGCTGGGAAGTGGCGCGTGTATGACCCAGGTATTACTACACTATTTGGTGGGACACTGCCTTTATAGGTCACGGGTTCGGCGCCAGTGACATCGATAATCTTGGTCGAACCCGTAATGACGGTGTTGGCTCCGAGCACTGCATCGTGGCCAATGTGAGCCCCTTCGACCACTATGCAGCGGCTGCCAACAAAGCAGTGGTCTTCGACGATGACGGGGGCAGCTTGAACCGGCTCGAGCACCCCGCCAATGCCAACTCCGCCACTGAGGTGCACGTTGCGACCAATCTGGGCACACGAGCCCACGGTGGCCCATGTGTCGACCATGGTTCCGCTGTCTACATAGGCGCCGATGTTGACGTAGGATGGCATCATCACAACGCCTTGGGCCAGGTAGGCGCCGTGGCGCGCAACGGCGTGGGGTACAACGCGAACACCCTGCTCGGCATATCCTTTCTTTAGGGGAATTTTGTCGTGGAACTGGAACGGGCCGACCTCGATGGTCTGCATTTGTTTTAGTGGGAAATAGAGCAGAACGGCTTTTTTTACCCATTGGTTAACTTGCCAGCCGTTGGTGCTTGGTTCGGCCACACGCAGTTGGCCGCGGTCCAACTGGTCTATCACGGTTTCGATGGCTTCGGCCACCTCGCAATTGTTTAGCAGGGAGCGGTCCTCCCAAGCTTGTTCGATTAGTTGTTGCATAGCGACTGCAAAATTACACAAAAAAATTGATTTATGAACTTTTTTTCGCTGTTTCTGAAAAAATGTGTAAATTTGCATTTTATTTTGGTAATCATTAAAAGAAAATGAAAAACACTTTTGAAATCAGCCGTAGTTTGGTTTTGCGCGACTCTGCAATGGTCGCCATCTTTGTTGGAGCAGTGTGTGGCCTTTCTGCTATGAGCCACCTGATAGCCCTGCCTGTCAAGGCATTGAACCCGATGCTCATAGCTCTCGTGGCCGGGTTAGCGCTGTTGCGCGACCGCCGCTTTGGCTATATTTTGGCCGTGGCTTTACCGTTCGTTTCCTGCCTGCTGACCGGTATGCCTACCCCCCTCACTGCCCTCTGTATGGCTGCCGAATTTGCAACCGTTGTCGCCCTCGTGTCGCTGCTCGAGAACCGCATGAGCCACCTGTCTGCCATTGTTTCTGCCATTGCTGGTGGCAAGGTGGTTTACTATCTGATAAAGGCCGTTGTCATTTCCCCTGTTGCCTTATTCGGCACAAGCTTTGTGTGGCAACTGCTGTCGGTGGCTATTGCCGCAGGCCTCTATTATTTAATATCGGCCAAACGCCAATAAAAAATGAATATCGCTGTCGTATTAGCCGGAGGGGTAGGTCACCGTATGGGGGCCGACAAGCCTAAGCAGTTCTTGCAACTGGCTGGTAGGCAGGTTATTGAATATTCTATTAGTACTTTCGACGCTCACCCTGGAGTCGATGAGGTTGCAGTTGTTGTTCACCCCGACTACCGTGCTGACTTGCAGGCCATAGTAGAGCGCAATAATTGGCCAAAACTGAAAAAGATTATCGAAGGCGGTAGCGAACGCTATCTTTCCACTTTGTCCGCCATAAGGGCCTATGCTGACCAACCCGAGGCTAACCTTTTGCTGCACGACGCGGCACGCCCGCTGGTTTCGGCCGAGGTGGTGACGAGATTGATTAAGGCTTTAGCTACAAACGCTGCGGTGGCGGTAGTCCTGCCTTCTGTCGACACTGTTTTTTGTGTCGAAAGTGGAAAAATAATCGACGTGCCACCCCGTAGTTCGATTATGTGCGCCCAAACACCTCAAGCTTTTCGCCACAAAGTAATTTCCCAAGCCTACACTTTGGCCCTGAAAGACCCTGCCTTTACCGCTACCGATGACTGTGGTGTGCTCCACCACTACTTACCAGAAGTGCCAATCGCAGTGGTCGAAGGCGAACCACAAAACATGAAAATAACCCATCCAGCCGATATTGACATCTTGTCCAAATACTTTCAATAAACAAATATTGCTATGAAACAGGTTTACGTCGGTATGAGCGCCGACATGATTCATCCGGGACACCTTAATATAATACACGAAGCCGTCAAGTTGGGCAGCGTCACCGTGGGCGTACTCACCGACGCGGCCATCGCCAGCTACAAGCGTCTGCCGTACCTCACCTACGAGCAACGCGCCGAGATTGTAAGTAACATTAAAGGTGTAGACCGTGTGGTTCCGCAAACAACGCTCGACTATGTGCCCAACCTGCGAGAACTGAAGCCCGATTATGTTGTTCATGGCGACGATTGGAAAGAGGGTGTGCAGCAAAAGACTCGCCAACGTATTATCGAAGTGATGGCAGAGTGGGGTGGCAAGGTAATCGATATACCTTATACACAGGGTATTAGCAGTACCGCTATGAACCAACGCTTGAAAGAGATTGGCACCACACCCGAAATTAGGATGAAGCGTCTGCGCCGCCTTATTGGGGCTAAAAAGATTGTCCGTATACTCGAGAGCCACAGCGGTTTGACGGGTCTCATTATCGAAAATACCAGCGTCGAAGTTAACGGCAAGAAAGAGGAGTTCGACGGTATGTGGGCAAGCAGCCTCACCGACAGTACCAGCAAAGGTAAGCCCGACATCGAGGCGGTGGACATAACAACGCGTCTGCACGACCTGAACGACGCCCTCGAGGTCACTACCAAGCCTGTAATATTCGATGGCGACACTGGCGGCAAAGTCGAGCACTTCGTTTTCACTGTCCGCACCCTCGAGCGCCTCGGCATTTCGGCCGTGATTATAGAGGATAAGGTAGGGCTGAAACAGAATTCGTTATTCGGCACCGATGCCGTCCAAACACAAGACACCATCGAGGGCTTTAGTGCTAAAATCCGCGCCGGTAAGAACGCCCAAATCACCGAAGATTTCATGATAATTGCCCGCGTAGAGAGCCTAATTGCTGGTAAGCCGGTCGAAGACGCCCTCGAGCGCGCTCATGCCTACGTAGCCGCTGGCGCCGACGGCATTATGATTCACAGCAAAAACAAAGACGGGCAAGACATTAAAGAGTTCTGCCAACGCTTCCGCGCAACCGATGTTGAGACCCCAATTGTGGCTGTCCCAACAACCTATAATCAGTTTACAGAAGACGAGCTGGCCTCCTGGGGCATTAACGTCGTTATTTACGCCAACCATATGCTCCGTGCTGCCTACCCGGCAATGGTCGACTGCGCAAGGAGCATACTCACCCATCAGCGTAGCCTCGAAGCTTCGGAACAGTACTGTATGCCTATCAAAGAAATACTTACCCTCATTCCTGGAACTAAGAAATGATTGATACACAGTTCTTTGTAGAAACGTTGCGCAGTGGTGGAATCGACTTTTTTGCCGGCGTCCCAGACTCGTTGCTCAAAAATGTTTGCGCCTACATAACCGACCACCTCGACGCAGCGCATAACATCATAGCCGCCAACGAGGGTGCTGCTGTGGCGCTGGCTGCTGGTCACTACCTCGCAACTGGCTCCCCAGCCTGCGTCTATATGCAGAACAGTGGCGAGGGTAACGCCGTCAACCCACTTGCCTCGCTCACCGACCCCGAGGTATACAACATCCCACTGCTGCTCCTCATAGGCTGGCGTGGGCGCCCGGGAGTTCACGACGAGCCGCAACACATCAAGCAGGGAAAAATAACCATGGGCTTACTCAATGTGCTGGGAATCAACTACGATGTGCTCTCTAAAGACGAATCGGTAGCCGCACGTCAGCTCGCCGTTGCGCTCGCGGCCGTCAAGTCGGGCTCGACCTACGCTATAGTGGTCGAAAAAGATACTTTCGACGCCTACCAACTCCAATCAAAAACCGAAACCAACCTCGCGCTCGGTCGCGAAGAGGCCATTGGCTACGTGGCTCGCGCCATAGGTTCTAACGACGTGATTGTCAGTACAACGGGAATGATTAGTCGCGAACTTTTCGAGTACCGTGTGGCCATGGGGCAAGGGCACGAACGCGACTTCCTTACAGTTGGTTCGATGGGTCACGCCTCGCAGATTGCTCTCGGCATCGCTTTGGCACAACCTCAGCGCCGAGTTTGGTGCTTCGATGGCGATGGTGCAACAATAATGCACATGGGGTCTATGGCAATTTTGGCCTCTAAAAAGGTCGAAAACTACGTCCACGTGGTGTTCAACAATGGCGCACACGACTCGGTTGGAGGTCAGCCCACCGTTGGGCTGCAAATAGACCTCCCTGCTGTTGCCCGCGCAGTTGGCTATAGCCACGCTATGAGTGTCGAAACGGTAGATGACCTTGCTAATTCTCTCAAAGTTATTGAAAATCAGAAAGGTGTAATTTTGCTCGAGGTCAAGGTCCGCAAAGGTAACCGCAAAGACCTCGGCCGCCCAACCACAACGCCGGTGCAGAACAAGGAAGCTCTGATGAACTTCCTTCGCAGTTGAGTTCGCCCACCAATATTAATATACCAGCCAACAAGTGTGTTCGCGTTAGTCTGAATTTGCTTGTTGGCTGGTTTAGTTTTTGGCTTGGGTAGTGTTTGGCTCGAAACGTAGGCCCAAAATCGTTGTAATTTTTACCTCTTCTGGAGGTGCTTCGTGCGATAAAAATCGTTGGAGTATTCGATGTTAATACGACCTTAACCCGACCTTAACCCGACTATGACCCATTGACATTTTTTTGTCGAGAGTCGAGTCGGGCGATGAGTTTGTCGAGCAGGTTGGCCATCTGTTTCAGTTCCGAAGTGTCGTCGGTTGTACATTGCAAAGTGTCTATCATGCATTCGGGTATCTGTTGCGCTCGCTCTTCGAGCTCGCGCCCGCGCCATGAGAGGCTCACAATGGTCTGCCGGCTGTCGGTCTTGCCCTTGCTGCGGTCGAGCAGGTTAGCCTGTTCCATACGCTTTATGAGAGGCGTGATGGTGTTTGTTTCGAGTTTGAGCCGCCGAGCAATGTCGCCCACTGTCTGGTTATCGCGCTCCCAGAGCACGAGCATCACCAGATATTGGGGGTAGGTGAGGCCCAGCGGCTCGAGCAGCGGGTGGTAGGCCTGGGTGATTAGGCGCGACGCTGTGTAGAGCCTGAAACAGAGTTGGTTATCGAGTTTCAACGAGGGGGTCATCGTCAGGTCAGGCTTGCTTGTTGAGCATGGCTTCGATGTCGGCTTCGATTTTTTCGGGTGCGGTGGTGGGAGCAAAACGTTTGATGGTCTTGCCGTCGCGCGAGATAAGGAATTTGGTGAAGTTCCATTTCACAGCGTCGCCCAGCAGTCCGCGAGTCTCTTTGCGCAGATATTTGAATATAGGATGAGCGTTGTCGCCGTTGACGTCGATTTTTTGCATGATTTGGAAGCTCACTCCATAGTTCACCTGGCAGAAACTCTCGATTTCGCTATCGGTTCCGGGGTCCTGGTTGGCAAACTGGTTGCATGGGAAGCCGATGACCACCAAGCCGCGGTCGCGATACTTCTCGTTCAACTTTTCGAGCCCTTCGAACTGCGGGGTGAAGCCACATTTGCTGGCTGTGTTGACAATTAGTAGCACCTTGCCTTCGAACTGTGCAAAGTCGAGTTCGGTGCCTTTGCTGGTGTTTGCTTTAAATGTGTGGATTGTTGCCATAATATCTTGAAGTTTAATGATTAATGTTTCGTGTGGGTTGAATTTTGTATTGTGTGTTTATTACTATGTTGTTATCAAATTTATATCGTTCACGATGCAAATTTACAAATTTTTTTTGATATAACTGTCTGTAGTGTAAATTTTAACAATATTTAACATTGTGTCGTGCGCGATATAAATCGTAAATATGTCATAATGAGCGTTTTATTGTATAAAAGAAGAGTGCTGCAAACATTGAGCTTGCAGCACTCTTGTGCCAAACATATCGGGTGGCGCTAATTTTAGCGACGTTTTTCTTTAATACGGGCTTTCTTACCGGTGAGATTGCGCAGGTAGAAGATGCGAGCGCGACGGACAGAACCGTACTTGTTCACGTCGATTTGTTCGATAAACGGGCTCGCGATGGGGAATATTCTTTCCACACCAACTCCGTTGGCAATTTTGCGGACAGTAAAGGTCTCAGTCGATCCGCTTCCGCTGCGTTGCAGCACAACGCCCTGGAAGTTTTGGATACGTTCCTTGTTTCCTTCTTTAATTTTGTAATGGACAGTGATGGTATCGCCAGCCTTGAAGTTGGGGAACTCTTTGCGCTCGACCAAGTTCTCGACGAATTGCATTAATTCAGTTTTTCCCATGACATTAAGTTTTTAAAAGTTTGACGACTCGTGTTGCTTGGTTTGGTTCATTACTATTTTACCATCTTCACAACGGCGCTAAAAGCCTCGGGATGGTTCATGGCCAGGTCGGCGAGGACTTTGCGGTTGAGTTCGATGTTGTTTTTGTGCAAACCACCCATGAAAACAGAGTAGGATATTCCGTTGATGCGGCAGCCGGCGTTGATACGGTTAATCCACAGGGCGCGGAACTCGCGCTTTTTGTTCTTTCTGTCGCGGTAGGCGTAGGTCTGACCTTTTTCCCATTTGTTTTTGGCTACGGTCCATACGTTTTTGCCTCTACCCCAATAGCCTTTGGTGCGGTTGAGGATTTTTTTTCTGCGTGCTCTTGAGGCGACGGCATTGACTGATCTTGGCATAGTTTAATTGATTTTTCGTTTAAGCGAAGGTCTCTTTCCGATGTTCCGCCACTCGGGGGCGGAGGGTTGTTCGGTTTCCTTTCTTTGGTGCTCTAAACAATGGTTAATAACTCCGTTTGTTGTTTTGGCGCAACTGGCGGTTGCGCGCTTACTTTTTTGTTAGGCGAGGAGCATACGTTTGACGCGTTTCTCGTCGTCACGGCTGACCAAGGCGGTGTGGTCCAGATTGCGTTTCTGGGTGGTCTCCTTTTTGGTCAGGATGTGGCTGTGATAAGCATGCTTTCTCTTGATTTTGCCGGTGCCGGTGAACGTGAAGCGCTTCTTGGCAGCGGCTTTGGTCTTCATTTTGGGCATTACTTTACTGTTTTTTAAGTTGACTTATATTATTGCGGTATGTTTGGTTTCGTGTGTGGTCAGCCCTGTTTTTTTGGGGCGATTATCATAAGCATACGTTTACCTTCGAGGCGTGGCATGACTTCTGGTTTGCCATAGTCGAGCAGCGCTTCGGCAAATTTGAGCAGCTGGGCTTCGCCTTGCTCTTTGTAGACTATGGCGCGGCCGCGGAAGAAGACGTCGACCTTCACCTTGTTCCCTTCTTTGAGGAAGCGGATGGCGTGGTTGAGCTTGAACTCGAAATCGTGGTCGTCGGTCTGCGGACTGAGTCGGATCTCTTTGATGACGATTTTTGCCGAGTTGGCTTTGCGCTCTTTCTCTTTCTTTTTTTGCTCGTAGAGGTACTTTTGGTACTCTATGATGCGGCACACGGGCGGTGTGGCGTTGGGCGAAATCATCACGAGGTCGAGTCCTTCGTCGTATGCCATCTTCAGGGCATCGCGGGTGTTCATAATGGTGGCTTCCTTACCTTCGGCCACGACGCGTACCATTGGCACGTCGATTCGCTCGTTGGTTAGGTGTTCGGGCTCTTTACGCACTGGGCCGCGGTTGCGTCCGCGTGGGTTAGGTTGGCCGTTGGATTTGTAGGGTGCTGCTATGGCTTGGGTCTCCTATATTAAGTGAATATTCTTTGTTTTTCAGTTTGTTACATCAATTGTTGGATTTCGGCATTTACCATTTCGGCAAAAGCTTTGGGTGTCATTGCGCCGAGGTCGCCTGCGCCTTGACGGCGAACGCTCACCGTGCCGTCGGCTATCTCTTTCTCGCCGAGTATGAGCATGAAAGGTATGCGTGCCAGTTCGGCATCGCGAATCTTGCGACCGATTTTCTCGCTGCGCTCGTCGATGGTTCCGCGGAGGTCCATGTCGTCGAGTTGTTGCTTGAGGGCTTGGGCTTGTTCGATGTATTTTTCGCTGACGGGGAGCACGATGAATTGCTCAGGGGTGAGCCACAGTGGGAATTTGCCAGCGGTGTGTTCGATAAGTACAGCGCAGAAGCGTTCCATCGAGCCGAAGGGGGCGCGGTGAATCATCACGGGGCGGTGTTTCTGTCCGTCGCTGCCAATGTATTCCAAGCCGAAGCGCTCGGGCAGGTTGTAGTCTACCTGAATGGTGCCCAACTGCCAGCGACGGCCGAGGGCGTCTTTGACCATGAAGTCGAGTTTGGGACCGTAGAAAGCGGCTTCGCCGTACTCCACTTTGGCTTTGAGGCCTTTTTCTTGGCAAGCGTCGACGATGGCTTGCTCGGCGCGTGCCCAGTTTTCGTCGCTACCCACATATTTGGTTTTGTTGTTCGGGTCGCGGAGCGAGATTTGGGCCTCGAACGATTCGAAGCTGAGGGCTTTGAAGATGATGGCAATGATGTCCATCACTTTGATGAATTCGTCCTTAACTTGGTCGGGGCGGCAGTAGATGTGGGCGTCGTCTTGAGTAAAAGAACGCACGCGCGTGAGCCCGTGGAGTTCGCCGCTTTGTTCGTAGCGATATACTGTGCCGAATTCGGCATAGCGCAGCGGTAGGTCTTTGTAGGAGTGGGGCTCGTTTTTGTATATCATGCAGTGGTGGGGGCAGTTCATTGGTTTGAGTAGGTAGACTTCGCCCTCTTCGGGTGTGGTGATGGGGCGGAAACTATCCTCGCCGTAGTGCTCCCAGTGGCCCGAAGTTTCGTAAAGGCGTTTGCCACCGATGTGGGGCGTGATTACTTGCTGGTAACCGTAGCGTTTCTGGATTTTGGTGAGGAATTGTTGTAGGCGTAGGCGCAGTTCGGTGCCTTTGGGCAACCAGATGGGGAGGCCTTTGCCAACGGTCTCGTTGAACATGAAGAGTCCCAGTTCTTTGCCAATTTTGCGGTGGTCGCGTTTTTTGGCTTCTTCGAGCAGGGTGATGTATTCGTCGAGTTCTTTCTTCTTTGGGAATGAGATGGCGTAGATGCGAGTGAGTTGTGGACGGTGTTCGTCGCCACGCCAGTAGGCGCCAGCCAAGTTGATGAGTTTGACGGCTTTGATGGGGCTGAAGTCGACCAGGTGGGGGCCACGGCAAAGGTCGGTGAACGAGCCGCTTTCGTAGAACGAGATGGTGCCGTCTTGGAGGTCGTTGATGAGTTCTACTTTGTAGTTCTCGCCACGGCCTTCGAACTCGTTAAGAGCCTCGGCTTTAGAAACTTCGCGACGGGTGATAGTGGTTTTGGCGCTGACGAGTTCCTGCATCTTTTTCTCGATTTTGGGGAAGTCGTCGCTCGAAATTTCGTATTGGCCAAAGTCGATGTCGTAGTAAAATCCGTTTTCGATTGCGGGGCCGATGCCGAATTTTATGCCTGGGTAGAGCTCGTTGAGGGCTGTGGCCAGGAGGTGGGCCGAGGTGTGCCAGAAGGTGTGTTTGCCATCCTCGTCGTTCCAGGTGAGGAGTTGAACTGTGGCGTCGTCGTTGATTGGACGGTAGAGTTCGGTAACTTTGTCGTTCACTTTGGCCGCCAACACGTTGCGTGCGAGGCCTTCGCTGATGCTTTTTGCTATGTCGAGAGGGGTTGTCCCTGCCTCGTATTGGTGCACAGAACCGTCTGGTAATGTGATGTTTATCATTGTTTCTCGGTGTTTTTCGTGTGTTCTATAGTTGTTGCAAAGTTACAACATTTTTTCGAATTGGCAAAAAAAACATTTTTTGTTGTTTTTTTGTCAAAAAAACAAGACGACCTTTTTTGTTGGTCGTCTTGTTGTGTACCGCATATGAGAGTCGAACTCATGATCTTCTGCGTGAGAGGCAGATGTCCTGGACCACTAGACGAATGCGGCATTCTCTGTGATGGTCGATTTCTCTTTCGAAATCGGCTGCAAAATTACTAACTTTTTTTTGATTGGCAAAATTTTTCTGCAAAAAAATATCTAACTATCTGATTCATATGACAATATTTTTCTCGAGAGTTTTATCGCGGCCCCACTTTTCTGTTTTTTGTGGGTGCTGTTTGGTCCCGTTTTGATTGGTTTTGCACCGTCTGTATTTCTTTTTGTGGGGCAGAATTTGTTTTATCGCAAGTTTTCCATAGGGACCGAGTGCGGCCGGCCTCACAACCATAATGTTCGGATTATGATTACTGTAGACGCCGATTTTTTGTGATATAAGAATGGTCCAAAATCGCCAAAAATAACGCATTTTTGGGCGAAAAATGGCAGTTTTGTAACTGCCTGAAAATCAGTAGTCGAGAAATATCATCTCTTACTCATCTCTTACTCTTCTCTTAATCAACTCTTAGTATGCTCTAACGATTGTAAGAGTTGATATAGGAATGACTATGTTTTGTATACTTTTTTGATAGTTTTTTGACTGAATGAGTTGTGCGAAATGAGCCCGCGGTGGGTGGCAAAAGCTTGTTCTTTTTTGAGGGGAGGGGCTTTGGGGGATAAAAAATAAGGCGGCGAACTCGTGCGAGTTCGCCGCCTCAATGGTCCGGCTCGTGGCCTGGTGGAGCGTGTTGTTGTGGCCTCAATGGTCCGATTCGTGGCCTGGTGGAGCGTGTTTTTGTGGCCTCAATGGTCCGGCTCGGGGCTCAGAGTGGGGGTGATGGTTAGGCCATATTGTGGAAGACGTTGACCACGTCGTCGTCGTTCTCGAGGCGTTCGATGAGGCCATTGACGTCGTTCTGTTCCTCTTCGGTAAGTTCGCGCATGGTGAGGGGTATGCGCTCGAACTTAAAGCTCTTGATTTCCAGACCTTTGTCTTCGAGGTATTTGCTTATGGGGCCGTAGTTGGCGAAGTCGGCGTAGATAAGAATTTCGTCGCCGTCGCGGAACACCTCGTCGATGTCGCAGTCGATGAGTTCGAGCTCCAGTTCGTCCATATCGATACCTTCGTGCCAGGCCACAACGAACGAGCATTTGCGCTCGAAAAGGAAGTCGTTCATGCCCATGGTGCCGAGTTCGCCTTTGCCGCGGACGAAGGCGGCGCGCAGGTTGGCTACGGTGCGCGTTGGGTTGTCGGTAGCGGTCTCGACCACGATGGCTACGCCGTGGGGACCTTTGCCGTCGTAGACCACCTCTTTGTAGGCCGAGCGGTCTTTCTCGGTGGCGCGTTTGATGGCGCGTTCTACGTTGTCTTTTGGCATCGACTCGCTCTTGGCGGTCTGCATAAGGAGTCGGAGACGGAGGTTGCTCGACGGGTCTGGACCGCCGGCAATGACAGCCAATTCTATTTCTTTGCCAATCTTGGTAAAAGTGCGGGCCATGTGCCCCCAACGTTTCAGTTTTCTTGCCTTGCGGTATTCAAATGCTCTTCCCATTTTTTGAAGTAGAATTAAGAACGATGAACTATGAAGTTTTGTTTATTGCGTTTTTGTGGTGTTCTGCTGTTGGTTATATTTTTGTTTGAGAGGTTCGGTTTCGGTTTTGATTAGTAGTGTTTTGGTTGCTTTGGTATGTTTGCTCAAAAAAAGGGCTGCCAGACTTTGGGCGAAGCGGCTGTAGCTGGAGTATTAGTTCTCAGCTTTTGCGTTTCCCTTTCGTGTTGCGCATTTTTAGTTCTTGGCTTTTACTTCTTCTTTCAAGAATTCGGTGCATTCCTCGAAGGTCTTGAAGGTGTGTTCTTGTGGCACCACCTCGGGTATGAGCTTCATTTTTGTGAGCATATACATGGGTTGGGGCTGGATGATGGTCATGAGCACCATGCAACCACGCGTTTGTAGGTCTTTGATGGCCTCCTCCATGGCGTAGAGGCCACTTTGGTCCATGAACGACACGAGCCGCATTCGGATGATGACTATCTTGGCGTCGGCTGGTACGTCGGTCATTACCTCCTTGAACTTGTTGATAGTGCCAAAGAAGATGGGGCCGTTGAGTCGTTGAACGTATATTTTGTGGGCCACAGTGTCGGGCATACTGTGCTCGTCGTCCCACGGGCTTTCTTTGTCGAAGTTGGTCATCTCTTGGCTGCTGTAACCGCCTTCCACGAGGTCTGACGCGCGTTTCATGAACAGCACGCAGGCAATGACCATACCGATTCCGACAGCTGTGAGCAGGTCTACAAACACCGTCACGAGCAGCACCACGATGAGCACCACGGCGTCGGCGCGCGGAATATTGAGCAGGTCTTTGAAGCCTTTAAAGTCGATTATTCCCCAACCCACGGTGACCAGAATGCCAGCCAACACAGAGAGGGGTACGTATTTAACCAACGAGCCGAGGCCGAGCAGCACGGCCAGCAGCACCACGGCGTGAAACATACCGCTCAGCTGTGTGCGGCCACCGCTTTTGACGTTGACCACGGTACGCATTGTTGCGCCTGCGCCAGGCAGTCCGCAGAAGAGGCCTGCCATGGCGTTTCCTATGCCTTGGCCAATGAGTTCGCGGTTGCTGTTGTGTTTTGTTTTAGTAATATTGTCGGCCACCACCGAGGTGAGCAGCGTGTCGATAGAGCCCAAGCCAGCCAGCGTCAAGCCTGGTATTATGGCGGCCGAGAGCACGGCTGCCCAGTCCAGTCCTGCCAGGTCTACACCCTCTTTGGCAAAGAAAGGCATGGGTAGCCCCGAGGGTATCTCGCCGATGGTGGGTACCTCGGCAAGGCCAGGTATGAGCGACACGCCAGTCATGACCAGCAGGGCCACCAACGTGGATGGCACTTTTTTTGTTATGAGTGGGAAGAGGTATATGATGGCCACCGTGCCCAACCCGAGCAACAGAGCGGTGAGCGAGAGGTGCGTAACGGCTTGTGGCAGACCGGTGAGCAGGTGCAACATCGAGCCGCTACCGCTCTGACCCACAAGTGGGTAGAGCTGTTGGATGATGATAATGATGCCAATGCCGCTCATAAAGCCGCTGAGCACGGGATAGGGGATGTAGCGCACGTATTTGCCCAGCTTTATCAGCCCGAACAGTATCTGGAACAGGCCGCAGAACACCGCTGCCAGCGTCATGCTCACCATCACTTCGGCCAGGTTGCCGCCACTCGAGGCGAAAGCGCCCGAAACCAGGGCTGCCGTTACCACCGTCATCGGCCCCGTCGGGCCGCTAATTTGGCTCGGCGTACCGCCAAAAAGGGCTGCGAAGAAACCCAGCAGTGTGGCACCTACCAGTCCGGCGTAGGCGCCCAGCGAGGCTGCCGAGGGGTCGTTAATTCCGCTAAAAGCCTGAATGCCGAAGGCCAGTGCCAGCGGCAAAGCCACGATTCCGGCGGTGATGCCGCCAAAAAGGTCGCCCTTGAGGTTGTCTGTTCTCAGTAGTTTCATTCCTAAATATCTGTTTTTCAATAATCAATAGGCTCGGCATATATGTCAGCCATTCTGCAAAGTTACGCAAAAAAATTCAAACCGCAGAAAAAATCTCACTCTGCAACGTTCGGTGTGGCCTTGGCGTACACGTCGCGGCGCAGGCGGGCGGCTTGCAGCAGGCCTCGCATTGCGAGGTAGGCCATGAAGGCGACCCACAACACGTTGTTCCACCGCTCGATAGAGAGGCTGTCGTTGATGAGCAGCACTTTTTTCAAGCCAAAATAGAGGGCGAAGAAAACCGCTGTGGCTACAAACATGGTGTTGCGCATGGTGCGTCCGGCCGTGGCGCCCACAAAAATGCCGTCGAACAAAAATGCAGCGAAGCCGCACACCGGTATCACGAGTGTCCAGAACATATAGTCTCCCGCCCCGGCCACTATTGCTGGGTCGTCGCTAAACAGACGTAGGAAATACTCGCCACCGATGGCGTATAGCGCTGTAAATACAATTGTTAGCAGCAGCCCCCACACCAGCAGCCAGCGCACAGAGAGGCGCAGTTGGGCTGGTTCGCGAGCCCCGATGTAGCGACCCACGAGGCTCTCGCCAGCATAGGCAAAGCCATCCATGATGTAGCTGAAGAGGGTGAAGAACTGCAGCAATAGGGCGTCGATAGCCAGAACCTCGTCGCTCATGCGGCCGCTGGCCGCGGTGATGAAGGTGAACACCGAGGCCAAGCAGAGCGTGCGTAAGAATATGTCGCCGTTGAGTTTGAAGAAGGCGCGCAACTCGTTCCACCTCATCGATTCGCGCAACAGTTGCCCAAAGTCGTAGTGGCGATTGCGAGCGCGCAGGGTGCGTCGCACAAAGACCAAGCCTATTGCCAGCCCCGAGTATTGCGCTATGACGGTACCGAGGGCCACGCCGGCTATATCCCAGTGGAATACGAGCACAAACAGCAGCGAACACAGTATGTTAACCACATTGAGTATGATAGCAATCCACATGGGTAGGCGCGAGTTTTGCAGGCCGATGAACCACCCTTTGATGGCGTAGAGTCCCAGGGTGGCCGGCGCAGCCCAGATGCGGACAAAGAAGTAGGTCATAGCCATGCTGAGCACTGCGGGACTGCCATCGAAGATTAGTAGTGCCAGTCGACTCAATGGCCACTGCAGTAGCAGCAGCGCAGCGGCGATGGAGAGGGCTACTGTGGCGGCGCGAACCAGCAAGCGAGTGGTTTCGTCGAGGTTGCCAGCGCCATAGGCTTGGGCGGTCATGCCCGAGGTTCCCATGCGCAGAAAGCCGAAGTTCCAGTAGATGAGGTTGAATATAGATGAACCGATGGTTATAGCGCCGATGTGTGCGGCCGACAGGTGCCCAACAATAGCCATATCGACCATTCCGAGCAGCGGTACGGTGATGTTGGTTATGATGTTGGGCAGTGCGAGCGAAAGTATGCGTCGGTTCAAATGTCGGGTTGTTTAGTTGTTAAAAATATTTGGTGTGGAACTTTTCTGAAAATAATAATCGCAGAGATGATATGAAGCAAAGTCGATTGTTAATTCTCGATTTACTCGATAGAGCATTGGGCAGCATTGAGAACTTGGCGTGTGTTTGCATTGGTTGCAAAAGCCACAATATGAGCGTTTTGCAGGTCTTGTATAGACCTCAATACGACCTTAATACGACCTTGATAGGTCTTACCTGCTGGTGCCGAGGTTGTTACGGTGTTGCCCCAAAGGTCGGTTACCACTTGGCGTAGTATGTGGTTGTGGCGATAGTCGCTTATTGGGGTCGAGTTGGTGAGTTGGGGGTATGCGAGCGAGTCTTCGGTGGTGACGATGGTGATGTTGAGAGGGTAGTCTACCGCGTCGAGCAATTCGAGGTTGAGGGTGATGTCGGTCGAGTCGCCCTGCTGTGTGGCGTGGCAGTCGAGGGCGACGAGTGGCGTTTGGGCGTTGGCCGATTCTATGGCTGGCGTCATGCCGCTAATGGCAGGCGAACCGGTAAAGAGGTCCCACTGGCCGTCGTTGTTGGTGCGGTTGAGCATGGCGGTTGGGCGGAAGCTCACACCGAAGAAGCGAGCCCAAGTCGAGCCGTCGTCGGTGCGAGTGTCGAGTGATGCGCCGAGAGGTTCCTCGTCGGGATGGGTGATAGAGACGAGCACGAGTCGGTCGCCGACTTGCTCGTGGGCCAGCTCCAGTGCTTGGTCGGCCACTGGGCAGTTGCTGCAACGTGGCCCTGTGTATTTTTCGACCAGGGCTTTGTGGCTGTGGTCGGATAGGGCGGTGCCGTCGGTCCAGCTGATTTGTGGCCCGGCATAGGTGGTGTAGTTGCCGTTGGCGTCGGGCTCGATGGTGTCGCACGAGGTGGCCAAGAGGGCTATCATTATTATGGGTAGTGCTATTTTTTTCATGACGGTTGTGATTATTGGTGATGTATGTGTGTTGATGGATTGGTTTTTAGCAGGTTTTAGAAACTGGTTGTCAGGCTGAAGGTGAGGCCGTTGGTGGCTGGCACTTGGCGACATACGCCACCAATGCAGAGCAGGCCTTCGCGTTGTTTGCCATAGCCGAGGGTGAGGCGGGTGGCGCCCTGGCTGTAGCCTGCGGCGAGGTTGTAGTAGTTGCCTACGCCGTCGTTGTAGGCATATTGGTCGGAGGCGGAGATGAACCAGTGGCGGCCGATGTTCCACTCGACGAGGCCCATCACCCAGTCGCCGGCGCGGCGGTCGGCCGAAGCGGCGGTGTAGCGCGAGTCGCTGCCGAGCCATTCGGCTTCGAAGCGAAGGCGGTTGCGTTTGTTAACTTTCCAAGTGAGGTCGGCAATGGCAATGGCATTGTGGTGCAGGTCGCCTCCATGGCCTTCGACAATGGGGTTGAACACCTGGTAGGCGACTGTGGCGGTGAGTTTCAGTTTGGGCGAGAGTTTTTTAGCCACCTCGAGCGAGAGGTCGCCATAGTAGAGGTCGCCCGTGCCGAAGAATGGCGAGGTGTAGCCCTCGGTGCCGCGTTCGCCCACCTGTGTGGTGTCGAGGCCAGTGATGACGGCGCAGTTGAGGTTGATGTCGGTGCCGTAGTGTCCGCCGAGCGGCGTGCCGGCATCGATGCTATAAATAATGTCGGCTTGGAGGCCCATTTCGCCAGTTGTCTGGGTGGCGTAGGGGTACATGGAGAGGAATGTGTAGGCGTGCTGGCGATTGATGGCTGGGATGTAGTTTATGTAGAGCATTTGGCCGCTCTGGCTGCGCACCGAGCGGAAGCTCATGTTGTCTACACGCTTGGCCTGCACTTGGGCGCTGAAGCCGCTTTGGGCATAGCCTGCGCTGAGTGTGAGGGCTTCGCCGTGGCGGTATATGTAGTCGTTGTCGGCACTTGGGTCTTGGCCTTTGCGTGCATACTCGGTTTGGAGCGAGAAGCCGCCGTAGCTCAGGTCGAGTCGGGCTGCGCCGGCACCAACGTTGAGCGGCAGGTTAAGTTTGTATTCGGGGTTGGAGGGCTGGTAGATGGTTTCGTCCTCTTCGTATTTGCTCACATAGCCAGCACCGATGGTGAGGTGTAATGGGCTTTCGGCAAGTGGTTTGACGACGCTGTTGAGGTTGACCTCTGCGTCGAGTCCGCGCACCAGTCCGGCACCATAATCCCAGTAATAGCGCTGCTTGCCAGCCACGGCTTTGAGGGTTACGCCGTTGACAGGGCGGTAGGTGATGGTAGCGCCGAGGAGGGCGTTGTCGAGTCCGAGGTAGCGGTCTTCGTAGGCGCGCAAAATCATGCCGCTACCAAACTGCTCGTAGAAGTGGCCAGCGGTGATGCTAAACCGCTGTGTGCTGTAGTTCATAAAGTAATGGGCTATGCCTTGCCCTTTGTAAAGGTTTTTGGGTTCGAAGCCGAGGAGTGGGTTTTGATAGGCTTCGAAACGCAGACCTGCGCGGAAGTTTCCGTTTTGGTATAAGATGTCGGCGCGGGTGTTGATTAGTAGGCGCTCCTCTACGTCTTGGGCGCCGATAACGCTGTCGGCGTGCGACATTTGGATGTCGGTCTGGAATGCTCCAGTTACGTGGCCTCCAGCAATGCCTTGGGCCGAGGCCGAAAGGCCTATTGCGCTGAGGATTAACAATATGGGTAATGCTTTTCTCATGGTGGCGGTTCTCTTTTTTATATTCTTTAATAATGATAACGCAAAAGGGCTACCGTTATTGTGCGGTCTCCCAATAAAAAAATTGCAAGGCTAAAAGAGCTGCCGCAGAGTTAGTCCTGCAGCAACTCTCTCACTTTTTCTATCAGGTCCTCTTCGTCGCCTTCGACGTAAGAGGTATGCTGGTAAACTATTTCGCCTTTGCCGTTGATGATAAATGTGTGAGGAATGTCGCCCACGTTCATGGCGCGCTTGAGGTCTTGGTTGGGGTCGAGGTAAATCTCGTAGGGCCATTTTTTGCCTTCGGCATGGGGTTTGACGCGGTTGGTGCTGCGGGCGTCGTCGATAGAGATGGCCACTATCTTCACACCAGTCTCTTCTTGCCACTCGGGATAGACGTCCTTCATGGTGTTGAGCTCGAGGTTGCAGGGCTTGCACCATGTGGCCCAGAAACTTATGATAATGGGGCGTCCATCGTTTTGAATTACCGACGTGGTGACGGTTTGGCCGTCGAGGGTTTTGATGTTTATGTTGTCGGGGAATTTTGCGTTTTGGGCGCAGACAGAGACCATTGCCGCGATGGCGAAGAGGGCTGTGATGATGGATTTTTTCATGGTTGTTGTGTTTTTAATGTTATTTATTAATTAATTTGTTCGTCATAGAGCGCAATTCTTGCACAAAAGGGCTACTTTTTATTTTGTCGAGTTCGGCGATGGCGAGGCTGACTTCGGTGTCGAGCATTTCGGCGGTGAAAGGAGTGGCCTCGTTGTCGTCAATGTCGTCGCGCAGTTGGAACGCCATACCGTAGTGCAGTCCGAAAGTTTCGAGTGTGGGGTTACCGTAGTAGCAGCATGTAGCCATGAGCGAGGCTGTTTTACAGCGAGTAATGGTGGCGTAGGTGTCGCGGTTTGGGGCAGAGTTTTGGCATTGCATTTGTATCAATTCGCCTCGAGTCATGTCGGCCACCGTCTCGGCCATCTTGCGCGTGGCTTGGCGGTCGCCTACTTCTTCCATCAGCAGCATGATTTGTGCCAAGAAGAAGTCGCCTGCCAAAATGGCAGTACGGTTGCCCCATTGGCTGTTGGCGCTGGGTTGTCCGCGTCGGTATGGTGAGTCGTCAACCACGTCGTCGTGCAATAGCGAGGCGTTGTGTAGCATTTCGGTGGCAGTGGCAAGTAGAATTGTGCGAGGCGCTGCGATGTCGGCCTCGTTTGCCGTGGCAGTGGCCAGCAAAACCAGCTTGGGCCTCAGCATTTTGCCGTGCAACTCGGCAAGGTGGTGTCCCACCTGCTGCAGCAGGGCCGTAGGGTCGTTGTCCACACGCCGACCATATTCCTTTGTAACTGTCTCCAACGCTTGTTCGAATGTTGTCACTGTTTTATTTTTTCGTAGATAGAAGCAATTTTGTTGTATAGTTGTTTAGAACTTTTTACCAGCGGCAGTCGTAGCACGTTGCTAATCGAGCCCTGAATTTCGAGCAGGGCTTTGATTCCGGTTGGGTTACCCTCTTCGAAAATGGCGTTCATTAGTGGTAATAGTCGGTAGTGTATTGGGAGAGCTTTCTTCAAATCGCCCTTCATGGCAGCTTTTACCATCGTCGACATTTCGCGTGGCATGGCGTTGGCAATCACGCTGATAACGCCTTCGGCTCCGAGGGCAATCATGGGGTAGGTGAGGGAGTCGTCGCCAGATATTACTTTGAAACCAGCAGGCTTGTTGTGTATTATTTCCATCACCTGACCAAGATTACCGCTGGCTTCCTTAATGCCAACCACATTGGGGCATTCGGCTGCTATTTGGAGCGTGGTGTCGGCGGTGAGGTTTACGCCGGTGCGTCCCGGCACGTTGTAGAGCAGCACAGGTACAGGCGAGGCTTCGGCAATGCATTTGAAGTGTTGCGCCAGTCCTCGTTGATTGGGCTTGTTGTAGTATGGGGTAACAGAGAGTATGCCGCTAATGCCGTCGAAATTGGTGCGGGCAATGGTATCGGTTACGTGTAGGGTATTGTTGCCTCCCATGCCCAGCACGATGGGGCAACGCCCAGCCACATTCTCCACAATGAAGTCTTGCACCGTGCTCAGTTCGTTGGCAGTCATTGTCGCGGCCTCGCTGGTGGTTCCGAGTGCCACAATGTAGTCGGCTCCGCCTGCTATGATATTTTCAATAATATTTTCGAGTTTGCCGAAGTCTATAGTTTCTTGTTTCCGGAAAGGGGTGATGAGGGCAACTCCTGTACCGGTGAATAATTTATTGTTGGCCATGACGGTTATTTTTTTATCATTCCTAAATAGTTGATTATGTTGTTGAAAAATGGTTTTAGTTCAAGTTGACCTTTGCCCCTGATGATGAGGTCGTAGAGTTCGGATGGCTCGTCAGAGGTGTCGGCATAGACTGTTTTGAGGTCGGCCAAAGTTTTGAGAGTGATGTATTTGGCGAAGAAATTGTCGTCGCCAGTGGTATCGATAAGCAGGTCATAGTGTTCGTCGATAAAGTCGTGAATGGCTTCGTCGCGAGGTATGCCCCAAAAGTCGAAGTCGTCTTTCTCGTGGCAGATATATGTCTGACGATGGGTTATTACGTAGTCGAGGTTGAGCTCTTTTGGTTGCAGACCAATCATGCGGACTTGTTTGCCATCGCTCTCCATGGCACGGGCAAAGTGGTTGAGTATGTTCCACCGAGTGTCGTCGCCAAGTATGAAAATGACTCCGATGGTTTTTATGTCGCAGATGTTCTCAATGCGCTTGGTGCGTTTGATGTTCTGTAGTTGTTTCAGAAGGTGACGTCGTCGGTATTCTTTGATGTATTCAAACATAGTAGCAAATGTGTGAAAGGTTTGTTAGAAAGATAATTCCATTTGTCGGTCGAGTTTGAACGAGCGGCGATGAAAGGGGGTGGTGCCATATTGGGCAATGGCCGAGTAGTGGGCGGCGGTGGGGTAGCCCTTATTTCTGTCCCATCCGTATTGAGGATAGTCGATGTTGAGCTGTGTCATGTGTTCGTCGCGATAGGTTTTGGCCAGTATGCTCGCGGCGGCAATGGCCATAAAGCGCCCATCGCCTTTCACGAAGCATTCGTAGGGGATAGGTGTTTCGTTATAGAATCGGTTGCCATCAATTAATAGAAGTTGAGGAGCTAATGGTGTAGGAACTGTTCCGCCTATTGCCACACATTCTGGTGAGGGGTTTCCGCAAATGGCGTTGACTGCTACGCACATGGCGTGTGTCGAGGCGTGCAGGATGTTGAGTCTATCTATCTCTGCTGGCTCTACCGCGGCTACGGCCCATGCTGTGGCTGTTTGTTCAATTTCGTGGCGAAGGTGGTTGCGCTTGATGGCTGTTAGTTGCTTCGAGTCGTTGAGCTTTTCGTTTGCGTAGCCGGCAGGCAGAATTACAGCTGCTGCATAAACAGGGCCGGCAAGACATCCCCGTCCAGCTTCGTCGCAGCCGCACTCTATGGTATTGGGTTTGTAGTGTTGTGCCAGCATTTGTTATCGTATGAAGTTATAGACTATGGCTGCTATCAGGGTGAGGATGAAGACAATGTCCCATATCCACGGCCTGCGGCTGCGAGTTTGATGAAGGAAGAATAGTGTGGCCTGCAGGGCGAATGGAAGTGCCAACATCTGCATATCGACGGGGAAGATTCTCGAGTAGCACATGATTATTATTCCAGCCACCATGAGGAGGCTGATGGCCGTCATGTTTTTTTGGTAGACCACTGGCCGCTCGTTAGCTACAGCCAAACTGCCTAACAGCGAAATTAAGGTGACAGCTATTATGTAGCTGTTGGTGATATTTGCTGCTGTGTTAGAGCTGTCGACCTCGATGTTCAGTCGGCTGGCTTCTGTAATCATTTCTTGCCAAGTCTCGACCAAATTGTCGGTTATGAAGAGATAGGTGGCAAAGGCAATGTAGGGGGCCAAAAAGCCAAGTATCATCACCACCCAGTCGCGCCAGTTGTAGAGGCGATAGATGATGACCACGAGCATGAACGAAATTATAAGGCTATAGGTAGGCATATAGACGAGCGTGCACATACCCACAAGGGCCATAATGCCGAATGTCTTTTCGGGTGGGATGGTTAGCAGTGCACCACGAAGTAGCAGTAGGTGGGTGCATATAACGAGCACAAAATCAACTATCACCATTGGGGTCAGCGTTTGCCCATGAGGATTCACGCTCATGGCTACGATGTAGAGCAATGTTGGCAGCAGTGTGTTGTTTGGAATGATGTGGGTGTCGGCCAATATAATATTAAATAGTATGGCCGAGGCAACAACTACTATTAGGGCTATGGACGACGCCAGTCGTGGCAGAGGCGAGAGCCAGGTGTGGAGGAGGTCGAAGATTGGTGAGTAGCTACCAGTCTCGGGCATTGGAACTGGGGTGACAAATGCCGGAATCCACAACGCAGCCGTGATGACCACAATTGCGGCCATTTGCATTACTGTGTTGGTGTGGAAATTGCGTAGCATTGTCTTTGTTTGTGACGTGTTTATTGTTTGACAAATTTTGCCACACGAGTGCCAACGCGCAGGGCGTATACGCCTCGGGGCAAACGACTAATGTCGATATCGGTTTCGCCAGTCACGGTTTGCGAGGCAATCATGCGGCCGTCGGCGGCAAAAACGGTGAGAGTCATAGGCGTGTCGGTTCCTGTCATGACGGTGACGTTGCTGCTCGCAGGATTGGGGTAGACCATGAGCGGCGTGGTGATGGGGATGGCGGGGGTTATGCCGAGTTTGCGTATGGCCATATTGACGGCGCGCAGTGCGTCGACTTTGCCCCATCCCCATCTCGAGCTTATGCTGTCGCTTTCGCGTATCGGACCGGTGGTAATGTCGTTGCGGGTGGTGGTGAAGAGGCATTCGCGCACTTGGTCGACGTTGAGGTTCGGGTTGGCTTGTAGCAGCAGTGCAACGATGCCGCTCACGGCTGGCGACGACATTGAGGTGCCGTCGAATGCTGCCCATTCGTAGATTTCTCCATTGAAGGAACTGGTGTAGCTCACATGTTCGTCGCGGTCGGTGCGGTAGGAGTTGAGCGACGAAACGACAGCCTTGCCGGGAGCCGATATTTCGGGTTTGTCTACGCCGTTGATGAGTGGCCCAATGCTGCTGAACGAGGTGATTCTGCCAATGGTTACGGTCGAGTCGAGGTGCATGACGTCGGCAGCGTGTGCGGCAACGGTGATACATTTCGAGGCGCATGCCGGTTCGCTAATGCCGTAGGTGTTGCCACCACTGACGTAGTTTGGTTTGTTGTTGTCGTAGAAGTTGCAACCGGTGTTGCCAGCATGGTTCTGGAGGTTCCAAACGTTCCAGGCGTGGACTGTACCCGACTGGGCGGTGATGAAGAGTTCGAGTGTGCCGGTGCTGGTCTTGCCAGCGTCGATTTGTATGTGGGTGCGGTGGCTAAAGCCGTAAGGGTAGTCGTGTTCGGCCATGACGGTGATGGGAATGGTTTCGGTGCCGAGGGTGATGGTGTCGAAGATGATGGTGATAGAGTCGGTCGAGTACCACGGCGAGGTCCACTCGGTACTGTCGTCAAGCTGGTAGCGGATTTGGGCTTTGAAGTCGCGTTCGGGTTCGCCCCACATTATCAGGGCTTGGCCAGCTTCGCCATAGTCGTGTGCGGCTGGCGAGCGGAAGATGGTGGCAAAGGTGCGAAGGGTGTCGCCTTGGGTTTGGCTAAAGTCGTGGACAAGGTGGAAGTTGACGTCGCCGTTGTTGCCGGCGCTGGTGCAGAAGATGACACCTTGGGATGCCATCGTGTCGATGGTTTGGCTGAGGAGAGACTGGCCTTCGAGGCTGCTAAAGGTGTACATACCCCAACTGCTGTTGATGACTATGCGTCGGCCTTCGTCGTTGGCCACGCGCTGCATCCACGCGGCGGCGTCTATCCACGAAGCTTCGTCGAGCAGGAACGACGACATTAGCAGGTCGGCGTAGGGGGCTTGGCCTTGATATTCGTAGGTGCCATCGCTGCCACGCACACCGCGGCCGGCGGCAATGCCTGTCACGTGGGTGCCATGGGTGCCATGCTTGTAGATGTTGAGGGTGTCGCACTCGGCTTCGAATAGGGCGTCGGTGCCAATTATCTCGGTTCCATAGTCGTAGCCTTGTGGATGTGGTTGGGCAGTGCGAAACTGGTCCCAAACTCGTTTTATGCGGCGGTTGTCGTTGGCACGGTTATTGTAGTTGATGTGTTTGTAGTCGAAGCCCCAGTCGGTGATACCTATATAGACGCCGCGGCCGTCGAAAGCCGTGTCGCCAATCACGCCGAGGCCTCGTTTAACGCTGTCGGTGCGGGTGTCGAAAGTGGTGTTTTGGCAGTATGTGCCGCCGATTGGGTGCGAGATGGTGTACTGTTCGACCATGCGGCTGGTGTCGAGCCACGTCAGCGCGGTTTGCGGCACGGTGAGGGTGACCATTTGGCCTATTTTGGAGCCGATGCGGATGCCTGTTTTTTCGACTGCCGAGGGGTCGTAGCCGGGTGCCATTTTGGCAATCATGCGAAATTGGGTCGAGCCGGCGGCGGCTTGCTGTTTGACGAGGGCAAGTGTGCTAACGTCGCACTTCGCCGATTGGGCAAAAATCGAGCCTATGAGGCTCATTGTTAGGATGATAGAGATGGTTCTTTTCATATCCATATTCATTATATGCGATATGCAAAGTTACGATTTTTTTTTATATAATGGAAAAAATATTGATGTTTGGGGCGTATTTGGGTCGCGGAGGGGTGTGATTGACGTTGGATTTGGGTCTGTGGGGGTAGGGTTTGGGGTGCAGATGGATTGTGATTGGCGAGGTTTTGGGGTCGGGCAGTGGAGGGTATGAGGAGGGGTAGAGTAGCGGAAAAGGTTGCGAAAAAATGGTGTTTGGGAGGGGTATAAATCGGGGCGTAAGTGGTTCAGTATCAAGCGTTGTTCGACCTCAATACGACCTTAACCCCTCTTTAACACGACTCGACCCCTGTGTTTCAATCAGTTACAAGGGCGGTGTTTAGGGGTTTTTAGGGGGCGGTGCGGGGGGTGATAGAGATGTGGGTTATCTCGATGCGCCGGGCGCGCATGGCGTCGAGGCTGAAGATGGGGTCGTGGCCTGGGGCTACGGTTTGGTGGTCGGAGCCGTCGGGTCGCGCTTCGAGCGAGAGTTGGCCGTCGTCTATAAAGTCTTCAAGTTGGCCGTCGCGCCATTGTCGCAGGTGGTTCAGGAGTGTGGCTATGCGGCGTTGCGAGAGGCGCCGGTTGTAGGCCGAGGTGTGGCGCGGACTGGCATAGCCGCCCACGACGAGGGTGACGTTGCGGCCGGCTTCGAGGCTGTCGGCGAGTATGGCTACGAGGCTGTCGAGGCGGGCATAGGCGGTTGGCAGCTCGTGGTCGAAGAAGTGGGCCACACCTTCGCGTGCCGAGTCGGGCTGGGCATCGATGTAGGTTTGGCGCAGGGTGGTGTAGGATTGGTAGCACTGGGCATAGGCGGTTGTTGTGGTTGTGGCGCGGCTGCGCGGGTTGGGCTCGTCGTTGTGGAAGTAGAGCGGCAGTGGCGGCACAACGAGGCGCTCGAGCAGCCTACGCAGCGAGTCGGCACGGGCCAGGGCCTGCCCAGCGGTGTCGGGCGGTGGGGGAGTGGTGGGGGTGGTATCGACCAAGAGGGTGGTGTCTAACGCCCAGTGGTAGAGGTCGTTGCAGCAGGTCGAGTCGGTAACAAAGTACGAGTCTTCGCGGTTCGAGGAGAGGTAGCCCTCGACTGGTTGTTGGCCCACGTGGCGGGTTATGGTGAAGTAGATGTCGTTGTAGGCGCTTTGCATACAGTGGCATATTGGTGCTGGTTCGACCCAAGTGTTGCGGCTACCGTGAGAGTAGTATATGTCGAACCCGCCGGCGCCGCCAGGGCGGTCGCTGCTGTAGTAGAGGGTGTGGTTAGGGTTGTCGTAGAAAGGGGTGATTTCGTCGAACGGGGTATTGACGGGCATACCGAGGTTGGTGCTGACGCCTGGGCGGCCAGCCACGATGAGGCTGTACCAGATGTCGAGTCCGCCCACGCCACCCGGACGGTCAGACACGAAGTAGAGTATCAGTGTCGAGTCGTTCACACGTTCCACGGCTGGGTGGGTGGCTGTGTAGCCATGCATATTGATGTCGCCCCCCAGCGGCTCGGGTTTGAGCCACTGGCGTTTTTGGCGGCGTGCCACGTAAATCTGGCTGCGGAGGGCGGTGTCGCGAATGTCGGCACGCGTAAAGTAGAGGTCGCCCGTGGCTGGGTCGAGGGCGGCGTTGCCGGTGTGGTATCGGCTGTTGTTCAGGTTCCAGCGGTTGGGTATGGGTTTCGAGAGGCGGCCGCTGCGCGAGTGGCGAGCTTGGACCAGTTGCATGACGCGCGGATTGTAGCGAAACATTCGGTTGTTGGTCGATAGCTCTTGGGTCGAGGCGTAGAGTAGCACCGTGTCGCCCACCATTATGGCGCCCGTTTCGCTGCCAGGTGTGTTGTATGGTTTTTTGAGGTGGGTTACGTTGAACTGCGCCGAAGCCTGCCACACGGCTGCCACAGCGGCCACGGCGAGCAAGGCGCGGCGCGTGGCGGCGATTAGGGCGGTTGTGTTGTGGCTTGGGCGGCTCATGGAGGTGGGTTGTTGGGGATGTTTATGAATGAGTGTATAATGGTCTTGCTATCAGTTGGTTAGATGATGGGGCAGGGTAGGGCGCGGTAGCGTTGGGCGGCTTTGGCCAAGCGGTAGACTATGCCCACCTCGAACGAGCCAATCGAGTGCGACGCCTTGGCCAGACGCGAGAAGTTGGCGTCGTAGCTAAAAGCGAAGGTGAAAGGCCCGCGCTCGAGGGCGGCAGTGACCACCGCCGCGTCGGCATGGCGCAGGGTGACGCCGGCCGTGAAGGCTGTGTAGTGGAGTGGCGATTCGTTTATGTACCACCTCACGTCGGCGCCATAGAAGGCCTCGTTGTATTGGCCTTGCCTTTGGTAGCCGGCAATGGGCATGAGCGACACCCGTGGCCAGCATTGCCACTCGGCGCGGACGTAGGTGTTGAGCCTGCGCGCAAGGCGATTTTCGTCGCTGCCGAGGTAGCTGTAGGAGGGTTGGTTGAGGTTGAAGGCGGCCACGCCTGCCTTGAGGCAAAGCTCGTCGGTTAGTTGTCGGAACCAAGCCGCGCCTATACCCATCGTGAAGAGGTTGGCGCGTGTGGTTTCGAAGTTCTCGTGGCCTTCGGCAAGGTCTATGTTTTCGTCGTCGAAACCCACTTGAGCAACGCCCCCTTGCAGCGCCACCGAGAGCAGGTTGTCGCTGTGGCCGTTGAGCGAGATGAAGTAGGCCGCAATGACCTCTGCACCGCCGCTGCCGTAGTTGAGCGAGCCTGCACGGTCGGCATTGGCCACCACGCCGAGGCTGAAGCCCGAGAGAGCACCTCGGCCGTGGATTAGTGGCACTTCGGCCGTGGCGGCCAAGGTTTGGAATGGGCGGCTCACCGAGGCCCACTGGTTGCGATAGGTGGCGCCGAATCGGCCTTCGCCGTCGAAGAAACCGCAGTAGGCGGGGTTGTAGAGCACGGGGTTGATGTCGATTTGCGAAAAATGTATGTCCTGTCCGTTGGTAACATAATTAAGCGCCATCGCGACGGCAAAGATGAGCGTCGTGGCGACCTGGCGTGTCGAGAGGCTGCCGGCCATGGGGTGTGGTATGAGCCGGCGGGTTTTCAACTTCGGGTGTAGGGGGGTAGCGAGAGGTCGGCTGTTTCGCCGCGTAAGAATTTGAAATAGGCCGCTATGCCTACCATGGCGGCGTTGTCTGTGCAGAACTGTTTTTTGGGCAAGAACACCTGCCAGTGGTGGCGTTGGCCCATGGCTTCGAGGCGGCTGCGCAGGCACGAGTTGGCCGATACGCCTCCGGCAATGGCCACGGTGCGCACACCGGTGGCTTTGGCGGCTCGTTCCAGCTTCGAAAGCAGGAAATTGACTATGGTGCTCTGAATCGAGGCGCAGAGGTCGGCCTTGTGATGCTCGATAAAGTCGGGCTGCTCGGCCAGTCGGTCGCGCAAGAAGTAGAGGAACGACGTCTTCAGCCCGCTGAACGAGTAGTCGTAGCCCTCGATGTGTGGCGTAGCAAAGCGGTAGGCGTCGGGGTTGCCCTCCTGCGATAGGCGGTCGATGATGGGGCCACCCGGGTAGCCGAGGTCCATGATTTTGGCGGCTTTGTCGATGGCTTCGCCGGCGGCATCGTCGATGGTTTGGCCCAGCACCTCCATATCGAAATGCGAGCGCAGGAGCAGTATCTGCGTGTGTCCGCCCGAAACGAGCAGGCACAGCATCGGGAACTGGGGCACAGGGCTGTTGTCGGTTTCGCGAATAAAGTGCGAAAGCACGTGGGCTTGCAGGTGGTTTACCTCGACCAGCGGGCGGTCGAGGGCAATGGCCAAGGCTTTGGCAAACGACACCCCCACCATGAGCGAGCCGAGCAGGCCGGGTCCGCGGGTGAAGCCGATGGCGTCGATAGCCGAACGCGCAATGCCGGCGTTGGCAATGGCGGCATCGACAACCGGAATTATGTTCTGCTGATGAGCGCGCGAAGCCAACTCGGGCACTACGCCCCCATATTGTTCGTGAACTTTCTGAGAGGCAATGGTATTCGAGAGCAGGCGGTCGTTGCAGAGAACGGCTGCCGACGTGTCGTCGCACGACGATTCGATAGCGAGAATAGTAGTCATATCGTTTGCAAAGTTACATTTTTTTTTTGACATATCAGAAAAAAAAGTGTGTCGCTGCCCAGATGTGGCTTTTTTAAACATTTTTTTGCCATTCGACGTAATAAAAAACGCTTTTTTGAGTTATTATTTAATAAACCTGCACTGTTGAAGACGGTTTGGAACATACTGAAACGAGTGTTGCTGGCAGTGTTTCTGCTGGTCTATGTGGCTGTAGCTCTGGTCAATAGCTCTATTGTTCAGTCCTATCTTGGCACCTACGTGGGCCGATACTTTTCGCGCGAGTGGGGCGGAACGGTCAAGGTTGGTTCGCTCCACGCCACTCCGTTCGACCACGTGATTTTAGACAACCTGCTGCTGGTTGCGCCCGACGGCGACACCCTGGCCGTGGCCGACCACATCACGGCGCGGTTCCGCAAGTTCCCGTTCCATAAAGGCGGCCTCGACTTCGACCGCGTCTATATCCGCAACACCTATTATCATCTCGAAGCTCATAACAAACTAACCAACCTGCAGTACATCATCGACTATTATAATCCCGACCACATCCGCCACAAGCCCACGGGCAAGCATTTCGTTGTCAAGGTTGGGCAGGTGGTGCTCAACGGGGTGCACTTTAAGCTCGACATAGACCAGCATCCGCGCTACGTGGTGCCCGACACCGGCGTCGTCATTCCTCACATGGAATTTCGCGACATAAAGGGCAAAATCCGCAACGTGAGGGTCGATAACGACTATGTCGACTGTCGCGTTGTCCACCTCGAAACCACCGAGCGGTCGGGCTTCCGCCTCGAATCGCTCTCGGCCGATGTCAAAGTTTCGCCCTACATCATATCTGCCCACAATGCCGACATCGTTACCGGCTCGAGCCACATACTCTGCGACGCAGAACTAACCTACGACACTTGGCTCGCCATGCGTGGCCTTGACTATTGTAATAACGTAAACCACGACGTTTTATTGCGCGAAGGCACAACAATTTCTCTCGCCGACGTAGCCTACTGGGCCCCAGTGCTTTGGGGCGCCGATGGCCAAATCGAGGCTCTTGGTCGCTTCTCGGGCCCTGTCAACAACCTCCACGCCGAGGGGGTACACTTCAGTTTTGGCGACATGAGTGTGGTCGACCTCTTTGGCTCGGTCGTAGGCCTGCCTGTGGTAGACGACCTCGAGTTCGATATACGTCTCGAACGCCTCCTAACCAACTTTGCCGACCTGCAAGGTTTGGGGTTTGGCAAGAGTCAACTCAAACTCAATTTCCCATCAGTGCTGGCCAAACTTGGCAACGTCGAGGCTTCGGCCAATATGCTTGGCGGCCTGCAACGCTGCACCGCCACGCTCCAAGCCATCACAGGGCTTGGCGACGTCGAAGCCTCTGCCTCGCTCGCCCAAGTCGGTGCCGATGGCAACTATGCCTACTCAGCCAACCTCTCCTCGGACGGTTTTGGCATTGCCGCACTTGTACCCAACGAGTGGGTGGCGCGGACGGGAATAGACATAGCCGTCAACGGCGAAGGATTCGACCTCGCCACGGCAACGGCTTCGCTCGACGGTAGGCTATTCAACACCACCTTGCACGGCAAACGCATAGCTTCGACCTCGATTTCGGCACAGATGCAAAACAGCAACCTCACTGCCGATATTGCAATGAGCGACACCCTGGGCAACGTCAGCCTCAGTGGCAACGCGGGCTGGGCAGACTCGACGCTTTCGGCCTCCGTAGACCTTGCTGTTGCCGACCTTTGCCTCTCCGAATTTGGCATTATGGAAGGCGACAGCCTCGTGGTGAGCACACAGTTGCGTGCCGACATCGAGGCGCAAGATATAGAACACTTGAATGCTACCGTTTCGCTCGATAATACCAACATCAATCAGGTGGGCCGTCGCCTCGACCTTAGCAACGTCACCCTCAAAGCCACCGAAAAAGATGGTAGAAAGTCTGTGAACCTCAGTAGCGACATTGTCCGTGCCTCGCTCGACGGCTACTTTAGCTATGCCAACATCGGTTTGACGCTTCGCAACATGATTGACCGCTTTGTACCAACCGAATATAACCCCTACGTCGACAAGCCAGAGCCCGACTATCAGCCTGCCATGGCAGATGTGTTCAACTTTAGCGTGGTCATCGACGACGAATACAACCGCCTCGGTTCGTTCGTGCCAAACATTGGCGTAGCCAACCACACCACGCTCACGGGTAGTTACAGCTATGCCGAAACGCTCAAGATGGTGCTGCGGTCCGATTCGGTGCGCTTCGGCTCTGTGCGTCTGACCAATCTGTTTGGCAACAGTCGCTCCATTGGTAGTGGATACCGTATGTTGCTCGAATCGGACGAGCTGCTGATTGGTAACCGCGAGGTGGTTCAGAACATAGACCTTGCCGCTACGAGCGACACGGCTGGCATCGTTGCCTCGCTGCGGTGGGACGACGACCTGGCCACAACCCTCAACGAGGGCGACCTTTCGTTTCGCCTTGCCGACAACCGCATTGACGTTGCCAACCACACCTTTTATATTAATGGTGACCAATGGGACATTGCGTGTCCCGAAGGCATAGCGCTTGCCAACGGGGGACTGAGCGTCGCCTCGTTGGGCATTGGTTCGGACGGAAGCGGCATCAAGGCCTCGGCTTCGGTTACGGGGCAATATAACGACTACGTCGAATTGCAGTTCGACCGGCTCGGCCTACAGCGCCTCACAGGAGTTTTGCTTCAGAGTAGCCCGCTCGACGTGAGTGGCGATTTGAGTGGCCGTTTCAGTCTTTATGGCATTACAGACCGACCCTATTTCAACGCTATTCTCAAGGTAGATAGTTGCTTGCTCAACTCGTACCAGTTGGGCGATGTCGACATACAATCGAGTTGGAACTCCGAGTTCAATATCCTTAACCTCTACCTCACCTCCTTGCCGCTCATGGCCGACGGCTATGTGGCTCTTGGTGGGAGCGAAGCCGAAATGGATTTTGCGGTTGATTTTCTGAACCTCAACCTCTCGATGTTCGAACCGGTGTTGGCCAACGTGGCTTCACGTTTTGGAGGCATACTGCGTGGCGGAATCAATGTGAGCGGCACCCTGCAATCGCCCGAAATACGTGGTGCTGCCATTGTAGACAACGGTATCATCTCCCTCCCGATTACAGGCGTGACATATACTTTTAACGATAGCGTCGAGTTCGACAGCAACGTGGTGCGGCTCGAAAACTTCCGTATCGTCGACCCTCAGGGCAACATTGCTGCCGTGAGTGGCGAAGTGGCCTACAACGGGCCCGACAACGTGGCCATAGCAGCCGAGTTGCACACCGATAACTTTATGGTGCTCAACAGCAGGCCCAACGGCGACTCGTTCTACGGAACGCTCTATATCGAAGCCGACGGCGTAGCCACAGGCTCGCTCAACGGCCTCGATGTCAACCTCGAAGCCCGCACAGCGCGCGGCAGCACCCTCACAGTGCCCATCAGCAACCGTCGCCAGGTGCAAGCTCAGAACTACATAACCTTCGTCTCTGATTCGCCAGAGCCAATCGCAGCCGTCTCGAAACGAAACCAACGGCAGCAGTCAGGAATGCTCACTTTGCAGGCTTCGCTCGACATAACGCGCGACCTTATGCTCAACCTGCCGATGGATTTTTCGGAGGTGAAAGCCAAAATGTCGGCTACGGGCGCTGGAGACATCCTTTTCTCGCTCGGCAACGATGGGCAACCCAACGTTCTTGGCTCATACATCTTCAACTCTGGCAGCATGAAACTGAACTTGGCTTCTATTCTCGAAAAGAGTTTCACCATCGATAATGGCAGCTCGCTCACCTTCCAGGGCGACGTGATGAGCACCATGTTCGACATTAATGCCGTCTATTCGCAGCGCGTCAGCCTCAACTCGCTTACCGGTATGCAGGCTTCGGAAACAACGCAAAAAACCGTTCAGGTTGAAGATGTTATCAACATTGCCGGCACTCTGCAAAACCCCGAAATAGGGTTCGATATTCGCCTGCCTAACACAGACCAGAGCGTACAGGAGGAGGTTTACTCGTATATAGACCGCAGCAACGAGCGCGATATGCTCAATCAAGCCATGTCGTTGTTACTTTTTGGCCGCTTTGCCAACAATTCTACCACCTCGCCCGTCACGGTGGGCGACGCCGCTTCTGTCAACGGAGCCTCGGTGGTGGCCGACGCTTTGAGCAGTGTTATTTCTGACATGGTGCAGTTTGTCGACGTAAATGTGGATTATCGCGGAGCCACCAGCCTCACCACCGAGCAAGTCGAGGTCGACATCAGCAAGGAGTGGCGCAACGTCTACTTTACCAGTTCGTTAGGCTATGGCGGCGAAACCCACGAACTCAGCTCTGAGGCCGAAGGTAGTACACTGGTGGGCGACCTGCTGGTGGGTTGGCGAGTGACACCGGCGTTGCACCTATTTGCCTATAACAGAAGCAATACCAACGACTACACGCGCGTCGATATGCCTTTCAAGCAGGGTGTCGGCCTCAAACTGACCAAAGACTTCGACCGGTGGAGTGAACTTTTTTTTCGCAAGAAAAAACAAAAACAAGGTACTAAATAATTGCTATGAATAACGACTCGCGCATACCTCAATCCGTCTATCGGCTCAAGAACAACATCGTTTTTGGTGTTGGCACAACGCTTTTTGTCTTTCTTTTTGCCGTAATCTATACCCCCACGTTTGGCTTCGACACCCCCGATACTTGGTATGCCCACAGTTCGCTCACCATTCCGGTAACGGCCGTTATTGTGGCAGCCGTCATAGCAGTATCGCGTATGCTCCTGCTGCTCACCACGCGCCGGTTGCGCCTGCGCCCGCTCGAGTACCTCGTGTGGCAGGTGGGCGAAGTGGCCGTTATTGGCATTTTTGCCAACCTGTTTGTCTCTATTTTCTTCCGCCTCAACTACTTCAGAATGCTCCCAACGGCGCTGCTCATAGCTGTAGCCATACTGGCTTTCCCCTACATCGTTTACTGGCTTTTTATCGAGTTGAGCGACCGCACCGCACAACTTGTGGCTACCACTATCGAGCTGGCCGAGCTGCAACAGAGCGCCACCACTGGCGAGGGCGTTACGATGCGCTTCGCCGACGAGAAAGGGGTGGTACGCCTCGTAGTAGGCTCGGCCAACGTCATTGCCGTCGAGTCGTCGGGCAACTATGTTACCATAACCTACGACAGCAGCGGCCAGGTAGCGCGCTTCAGCCTGCGCAACTCGCTCAAGAACGTCGAGGACCTCTGCCGTGTGGCGTCGCTCGTGCGTTGCCACCGCTCTTATTTCATCAATTTGCGCCGCGTCAAGCTTTTACGCAAGGATTCGGATGCCATCTATGCCGAAATCGATGCCCCAGGAGTGGCCGACATACCTGTGTCGAAAACCTATTCGGCCGAAGTGGTAAAACTCTTCGGTGCCCTTTAAACCAAACACGATAATCCCACCTTTGCCATGAAAAAAACTATACATAATAACATCTTGAGCCGCCTCGTAGTGCTGCTAATGACGCTTGTCGCGGTCGAGTTCTCGGCCTGCGCCCAACCGCTGGCGGTCGACCGCTCGGTCGATTCGCTCCGCGTTGTTGGCGCCGAGTGGCGCGTTGACAGTCTCGACGGCTTTGTGCTCAAGCGCTATCACTTCGACGAAGGGCAACTGTTCAGCGCCGCCCAAAACCTCTGCCTCATCGAGATTCCGGCTGGCTCGCCACGGCGCTTGCGCTTTGTGGCCGACAGCGTGGCCCGACCCGTCTCCGAGTTGGCTTCCGAAGTCGGCGCCCTGGCTGCTGTCAACGGCTCGTACTTCGATATGCGCAGCGGTGCCCCCATTTGCTACCTCCGCATCGGTGGCCGCCAACTGGGCGAAAATATACCCAACGTCGGCGATTCGGTGCGTCGCAAATACTATCAGCACGCCACACTCACTCTGCGCCAGGGTTTGCCGCTCATCGTCACCCCCGACACCAACCGTTTTTGGGAAGACAGCCTCGACTGCCGCAACGTGATGACGGCCGGCCCCATGTTGCTCAAGAGCGGAGCATTGGTGCCGCAGCGCGACGACCGCACCTTTGTCACCCATCGCCACAATCGCACCGCCATTGGCTTGCGGCCCGACGGCACGGTGGTTATTTTGGCCGTCGACGGACGCTTCCGCCACCGCTCAGAAGGGTTTACACTCAACGAGTTACAACTCGTTATGAAGTGGTTAGGCTGCGTCGACGCCATCAACCTCGACGGCGGCGGCTCGACCACCATGTTTGTTGCTGGGCAAGACAGCAACGGGGTTGTCAACTACCCGTCCGACAACAATCGCTACGACCACCAGGGCGAGCGCCCTGTGGCCAATGCGGTAATCATCATTTAGCATACCCTTCGGCACCGATAACACGATGCCTCTGGTTCGAGCGATGGTCGCCCGAAAGACCTATTTTTGGCGTGTCGTAACTGCCTCAGTATCAAGCCTTATTCGACCTCAATACGACCCTAACCCCTCTTTAATACGACTCTAACCCTGTAAATCAAGCAGTTATGAGCGCGTTTCGAGCCTATTTTGTGGCAATCGAACCTGGGTCGGGCTGGCGCTCGTCGCTCTCGGTGCAAACGCGCGAGCCGTAGCTGCCGTCGGTGCCGCGGTTGAGGGCCGAACAGGGGTTCGATGCGTCGGTGTAGACGGTGTTGGGCAGTGCGCCCTCGGCAGTGTAATCGTAGCAGTAGCAAGCCTTTGTGTCGCACGAGGTCATGGCCGTGGCGGCCATGGCGACCACGAGGGCTGCTGCGAGCTTGAGGCGGATGTGGTATTTCTTTGTCATATTGGTGGTGTGTTTTTTCTATTTTTGTTCTGAACTTATTTCACGGTTATTTCGTCGGCAAAGAGCCAAGCCTGGTTGCCGGCGCTGATGTGCCAGTCGGGCAGGGGCCCAAAATTGCGTGCCATGACGCGAATGTAGCGCGCTTGGGCAAGCCCGTCGATGCGTAGGTTGTGGATGGAGGGTGTGCCCGAGTGGTCGGGTTCGATGTGTACTGGCAGTATGCCGAACGGCCGAAAGTCGACGCCGTCGGTAGAGTATTCGGCCACCACAAAGCGGGGCAGGAATATCCAACTGCGGGTGTTTTCGAGGCAGGTTAGTTCCACGCTGCTCACCTTGCGTTGACCAAGCAGGTCGATTGTCACATCCAGGTCTTCGCGCCATCCCTGCCAGCCGCCAATGAGGTAGTTCGAGGTGGCGTGCGTGCGGTCTATGAGGCCCGTTTTTCCACCGTCGAAGTATTGCGGGTCTGGCCATGTTTTGTAGGTCAAGGTGCGGTCGGCCACATAGCGGTTTAGGGTGTGTGCCACCACGGGGCTGGCTCCGCTGGTGGGGCTCAAGGCTATGGCGTTGACCACGCAGCTGGCGTTAATCTCGAAGGGGTGTGTGTAGCGTGTGGCGCGTTGTGGGTTGATGGTTGCGAGGGCGCTGTCGGCAATGGTGTAGTAGATTTCGGCCGTTGTGTCGCTACACATAAGGCCCACGATGGTCTTTTTGTCGAACTGCCGCTCCGAGTTGCCGAAAGCTGGTGCCGGGGTGGTGGCAATGGCGTCGTAGCGCAATGGTTGGTCTGTGAGTCGTCCGGTGGCCATATTGTAGCCTTTGCCTGCCTGCCAGTTGCGAGCGTCGATTTCTATGTCGGTGCCACTTGGGCGATGTATCACCACGTGGTTGAACAGTGGGCTAACAGTCACCCACTCGCCGCTGCCTGGGCACACGGGGTAGAGTCCGCAAGAACTGAGCACGTACCAGGCACTCATCGCCCCGCAGTCGTCGTTGCCGCAAAGGCCATCGGGTTCGGTGCTATACATCTGGTTCAGAATTAGATGAACCAACTCGTCTACCTTCTCTGGTTCAAAAAATGAATAGAGGTAGGCGGCGTGGTGCGAGGGCTCGTTGCCGTGGGCATATTGGCCAATTAGGCCGGTTATGTCGCTCTGGTCGCGTCCGGTGAGGGTAGAGGTGCCATAGAATAGCGAGTCGAGCATTGCGCGTGCCCTTTCTTGTCCCAAAGCGGCCACCCAACCGCCCACGTTGTGAGGCACATAGGTCGAATATTGCCAAGAGTTGGCCTCGGTGTAGTGGTTGTTGACCTCGGTGGGGTTGAAGGGTAGGAGGTAAGCGCCGTTTTGTCGCGGGTGCATAAAGCCGTCGTCGTCCATCAGGTTGCGCCACGAGTCGGCTCGTTTCATATATACATTATATATACTGTCGCGTCCAAGCCGCTTGGCATATTGGGCAATACACCAGTCGTCGTAGGCGTATTCGAGGGTTTTCGAAACCGATTCGTTGTCAATTTCGCTGCTCAAGTAGCCCTGCATGGCATAGGCTCGATGGGCCTCGGTGCGGTTCGAGGTGGCAATGAGGGCCTCGAGCAATTCGTTGTCTACAATGCCAGACTCCAAAATCACGGGTGCGGCGTGGTAGCCAATCATGCAGTGGGTCTCGTGTGCGGCCAGTTCCCACATGGTCAGTTCGCCTCCTTGGCGGTAGTGTTGGCGGAAGGTGTATACAAAGTCGGCGGTGCGCTTGGGGTCAATCACGGTAAGTAACGGGTGCAGAGCGCGATAGGTGTCCCAAAGCGAGAACACGGTGTAGACCTCGTGGCCGCTGTCGGCGGTGTGGATTTTGCCGTCTGTGCCACGATAGCGGCCGTCGGCATCGCTCCAAAGATAGGGCGACGTCATGCAGTGGTAGAGGGCTGTGTAGAACATGGTTCGCTGCTCGTCCGAGCCCCCTTCGATTTCTATTTTGCCCAACTCGCGCTCCCATTCGGCGTTGGCTCCGCGGCGGGCGGCGTCGAACGATTTGTATTGGGCCGCGTTGAGGTTGGCGAGGGCACCGTCTATGTCAACACCCGAAATGGCCACTTTGAGGTTGACGATGATGGTGTTTTCGGGGAATACGGCAATAGCCTGTGTGCTGTCGGGACCGTAGATGAGGGTATCGATTTTGGTGTCTGATTTGATGGCGAAAAAGAGTTTCTGGTCGGGGTTCCAAGAGCTGCTGCGGCGATGGCCAACGAGGGTCTTGTTGTCTGTCATCGAGAGCGAGGCGTCAATCAGTGGGTCGCGGTGGCGCAGGTCTACTACTACGGCGCGCAGCCCCTTGCCGTCGAATGTGTAGCTATGGTAGGCCACACGGCGGTCGGCCGTTAGTTCGGCAATGATGCCCGAGCGACTGAGCATAACGCTGTAGTATCCGGCGCGGACGTTCTCTTTGCGGTGAATGAAGGCCGATTTGTAGTGGTTGCGCATACCGAGGCTGTCGGCCAACATGGCTTCAATCTCGTTTTGGGTCATGGTGACAGGCATGAGCAGCAGGTCGCAGTAGTCTTCGACTCCGGTGCCGCTGAGGTGGGTGTGGCTGAAACCGTAGATGGTGTCGTCCGAATAGTGGTAGCCGCTACAGCCGTCCCAACCCGAGAGGCGCGTGTCGGGGCCTGGCTGAATCATGCCGAAGGGTACGATGGCGGCTGGTGTGGTGTGGCCGTGGCCATCGGTGCCGATGAGGGGGTCGACATAGGTGGTCAGGGTTTTCTTGGTGCAGCCCGACAGCAGTAGGGTCGCCGCGGCGAGGCAGAACATCAGCTTTTTCATCGCGTGAGAGTTGTTGTTTTTCGGGGGTCAGACTTTTTGTTGTTTCATTTTGATGAGGGCGGCAGCGCCGAGTATGGCCACCTCGTTGGCTTTGAGCTGCGACATCATGATGCGGCACGTGTTGTGGAAGATGTATAGTGTGTTGGCTTCGAATTCCTGGCGCAAGGGTACCAGCAGTGGGTCGCCCACCTGGGCCGGCCCACCCATGAGGAAGATGGCTTCGGGCGAAGAGAAGCCCACGGCGTTGGACATGGCTATGCCGAGCCAGTGTGCGGTTTGGTGCCATGTTTCGAGGGCTGTTGGGTCGCCCTCGTGGGCTTTTTGGCCAACGAGTTTGCTGGTGATTTCTTGGTCGGGTTCGGCGCCATGGGCTGCGCGATAGAGTTCGCGATAGGTCTGGACTATGCCGCGCGCCGAGGTGTAGGCTTCGAGGCAACCGCACCGGCCGCAGCTGCATTGGCGCCCACCGGGGACAAGGATGTTGTGGCCCAACTCGCCAGCGGCTCCGGTCGAGCCGTGAACCAGCCGCCCATCTACCACTATGCCGCTGCCCACGCCGGTGCCGAGGGTGAACATGACGAAATGTTTCATCCCACGTGCGCCGCCGTAGACGTATTCGCCATAGGCGGCGGCGTTGGCGTCGTTCGAGAGGGCTACCGGCACGCTGAAGCGGCTGCCCAGCGCGTGCTCAAAATCGAGATTCCCCTTGATGGTGAGGTTGGGGGCGTTGTCGACACAACCGGTATAGAAGTTGCCATTTGGGGCACCGATGCCGATGCCGTCTATCTCGACCCCGGCTGCCGACGTCATGGCTTGCAGTTCGCGACTTATGTCGTTGATATATAGGTCGAAGTCGGTGTAGCGGTTGGTGGGCAGGTTGCGCCTTGCCACTATGATTCCGTCCTCGTTGATGAGGCCCATGTCGGTGTTGGTTCCGCCTATGTCGATTCCTATCGAGTGTGCCATTTTTGTTGCGTTTTTTATTATAATAATGTGCAAAATTACTATTTTTTTTTGATTTGTACGTTTTTTTGAATATTATTTTGTAATTTTGCAGCATGAACGAAACTGCCATAGAGAAGATTTTTTCGCTCGAAAGTGTTGATTATGCGGACTTTTGGGGCGCCAACGACCGTATGCTCGACTTTGTGAGACTGCTTTTCCCAAAGCTTAAGTTGGTGGCTCGTGGCGAGATGCTTAAGGCCATCGGTTCGGCCGAGGATATTGCCCATTTCGACGGCAAGTTGCAGGCCATGTTGACTTACTACGAAAAGTTTGGCCGCCTGACCGAGAACGCCGTGATGCAGATTTTAGAAAACGGCGGCTCGTCGCCCGAGGCCGAAGTGAGCGACGAAATCCTCGTCCACGGCCGCAACGGCTTGTTGGTCAAAGCCATGACCCGCAATCAGCGCCGCTTGGTCGACGCCGTTCGCCACAACGATATGGTCTTCGCCGTAGGTCCTGCAGGCACGGGCAAGACCTACACCGCCGTGGCCCTCGCCGTCCGCGCGCTGAAAAACAAGGAGGTGCGCCGCATTGTCCTCACCCGTCCGGCCGTCGAGGCTGGCGAGAACCTGGGCTTCCTCCCTGGCGATTTGCGCGACAAGTTAGACCCCTATTTGCAGCCGCTCTACGACGCTTTGCGCGACATGATTCCGCAGCAAAAACTGCTCGCTCACTGGGAGGATGGAACCATCGAGATTGCACCGCTGGCCTTTATGCGTGGCCGCACACTCGACAACGCTTTCGTCATTCTCGACGAGGCTCAGAACGCCACTCCTGCCCAACTCAAGATGTTCTTAACGCGAATGGGACGCAATGCCAAGTTCGTGATTACCGGCGACTTAACCCAAGTCGACCTGCCTCGCCACCAGCAAAGCGGCCTGCTCAACGCCACGCGTATTCTGCAAGGCATTAAGGGCATCGAGGTGGTCGAACTGGACCAAAGCGACGTGGTTCGCCACCGCTTGGTGACCGACATCATCCGTGCCTATGAACGCCATGCCGAAGCTCTCCGCACCGAAAACCAACCTAAAACCGAAAGCAATGAAGACCCGTCCTAACTGCAAAATCAACCTCGGCCTCCACGTCGTTGGTCGTCGCGCCGATGGCTACCACGACATCGAGACCATCTTCCTGCCTGTCTTCAGCCTGTGCGACGAGCTCGAAATAACCCCAGCTCCAGCCTCGCAAGGGCAGCCCACAATGGTTCAGCAAGGGATAGAACTCGACAACGCGCCCGACCAAAACCTCTGTGTGCGTGCTTGGCAATTGTTACACGACGAGTTCGATATACCACCGGTCAACATTCTGTTAACCAAGCATATACCTTTCGGAGCCGGACTCGGCGGCGGCTCGGCCGACGCCGCATTCACGCTCCGAATGCTCAACGAGATGTTCTCGCTCGGGCTCGACCAGGCGCAGCTCGAACTGCGCGCTGCGCAACTGGGTGCCGACTGCCCATTCTTCGTGGCCAACCGCGCTGCCTACGCAACCGGCATTGGCGACCGCCTCGAGCCCATCGACATAGACCTTTCGCGTTACGACATCTGCATCGAAATGCCAGAAGGCGAAACCGTGTCCACGCGCGAGGCCTATGCCAACCTCGCCGTCGATTTCGGCCAGCCCCGTCCCGACCTGCGCCAAGCCGTCAAACAACCCATTGTTGAGTGGAAAAAATTGATAGTCAACGATTTCGAGAAGTCTGTCTTCCCGCTTCACCCAGCTATTTCGCGCCTCAAAACGCGGCTCTACGAGCGCGGTGCACGCTATGTATCAATGACCGGTTCGGGGGCAGCCCTCTTTGCCATATACGACAAGTTTATGAGGTAGCGCCACTCACTGCACCTCCGTTTTTCGAACATCAAAACGTCGAAATCGCGCACCAATCCACACATCGACCCAATGAAGACACTCGACACCTGAAGCAATCGGCCCCCGCCAACCAGGGTTGGCGGGGGCCTTGAGTGGAGCGATAGACGGGGGTCGAACCCGCGACCTGCGGCTTGGGAAGCCGCCGCTCTGCCAACTGAGCTACTATCGCGCAAAAACTTAACTCTTAAATAACGCCAGGTTTTAACATTTATTGTGTCCAAAATCAAAAAAAATGAAAATTTTTTCTGATTTTGCTCGTATCGGTTTGATTATCAATATTTAAAGTCGCGAAAAAAAATTTCCGAACCCCTATTTTCACCCTCCCCAACGGTGGCGCCGCAGTTGCCAACGCGTAAAAGCTTGAAAAACAGGGTTGAGGAGGGGTTAAAGAGGGGTTAGGGTCGTATTGAGGTCGAATAAGCATTGATGTTGAGGCGATTAGCCCCCAATTATTACCCCTCCCAAACTCCCGGTTTTTGGCTCCAAATTCCCTCACAATGCGCTGCATATCACATCGTTATCCCTCTCTGTCGCCTCTTTTTATCGACCAAACTCAATCTCGAGTAGTTCTTCTCCCTTTCTAACCACCACGAAACCCCTCGCAAAGTGCGCTCAAACTTTCTTAATAAATGTTAAAAATGCGAAAAATTACAGAAAAAACTCGCTATTTCGAAAAAAAGTAGTAATTTTGCAACCCGAAAAGAAACAAAAAATTAACAAACCAAAAGATAACAAACCGCTATGTATCTTACAAAAGAGAAGAAAGAAGAAATCTTTGCCCAGTATGGCAACTCGGTTAAAAACACCGGCTCGGCCGAGGCTCAAATCGCCCTTTTCACCTATCGCATTCAGCACCTCACCGAGCTGATGAAGAAGAACAAAAAGGACCAAGTTTCGGAGCGCGCCCTGGTGGGCTTGGTCGGTAAACGCCGCAAAATGCTCGACTACCTGAAAGAAACCGACATCGAGCGCTACCGCTCCATCGTCAAACAACTCGGCCTGCGTAAGTAAGCCTGTGTGCGATTCGGCTTGCGAAAGCAGGTCCGGTCCAATCAAGAATAGTGTCATCTGCAGCCCTGTGCTTCGGGTGACGCTTCTTTTTTTGCGCGCCACAAGTGACGGCTATAGTACTAATTGAGAGGCCCATCTTTCGAGTTTCGCTGCACCTTTCCGCCTACAAAATTACACAAAAATTTGCAAAGAGTAAAATCTTTTTTTCATATTTCGGGAAAATATAGTAAATTTGCACATCCTTTTTGCCGGTCACAAGCTGCCTGTAGGAAGAGATAAAGCACTGAATATTAACACTTTTATGAGTCGTGGGGATGGTCCCCATGGCTGCGGTAAAGTAAACGAAAACAATATAAAAACCAAATGAACGAACACATCATCACTAAACGTTTCGACCTCGGCGATGGCCGCACAATCGAAATCGAGACTGGCAAACTGGCCAAGCAGGCCGACGGTGCCGCCGTGGTGCGCATGAACGACACCATGCTCTTAGCCACCGTATGCGCAAAGAAAGAAGTTGGCGAAAACGTCGACTTCATGCCCCTCACCGTTGACTATCAGGAAAAATACGCCGCCATGGGCCGTTTCCCCGGCGGTTTCTTCAAGCGCGAAGCACGCCCCTCCGAGCATGAAATCCTCATCGCCCGCCTGGTCGACCGCGCCCTGCGCCCCCTCTTCCCCGACAACTTCCATGCCGAAGTGCAGGTACAAATAACCCTCATCAGCGGCGACCACGACACCATGCCCGACCAGCTGGCAGCCCTGGCAGCAGCCTCGGCCCTGGCTGTGAGCGACATACCCTTCAACGGCCCCGTTAGCGAGGTCCGCGTCAGCTTCCTCGATGGCCAGTACGTCATCAACACCCCCATGCAGGACATCGACCGCGCCGACCTCGACCTCATCGTCGCCGCCACCGAAGACAACATCATGATGGTCGAAGGCGAAATGAAAGAGGTTAGCGAAGACATCATGCTCGGAGCCCTCAAAGCCGCCCACGAAGCCATCAAGATACAGTGCCGCGTGCTCAACGAACTCACCATCGAAACCGGCAAAACCGAAAAACGCGAATACTGTCACGAGGTGAACGACGAGGAACTACGCGAACGTGTGCGCCAAGCCGTCTACCAAAAATGCTACGACTTCAGCAAGCAAGGTATCGCCAACAAGCATCAACGCGAAGATGGTTTTGCTGCCATCAAACAAGAATTTATCGACGCAAACTATACCGAGGAGACCCTCACCGACGACATTAAGTTCATGATAGACCGCTACTATCACGACACCGAGCGCGAGGCCATGCGCGACATGGTCCTCAACGAGCGCACCCGTCTCGACGGCCGTCAACTCGACGAAATTCGCCCCATTTGGTGCGAGACCGACTACCTGCCCTCGGCTCATGGTAGCGCTATCTTCACCCGTGGCGAAACCCAGTCGCTCTCTACTTGTACCCTCGGTACAAAACTCGACGAGCAGAAAATCGACGGCGCCGTCATCGAAGGTATGCGTCGCTTCCTGCTTCACTACAACTTTCCTGCCTTCGCCACTGGCGAGGTCAAACGCTCTGGCAGCGTCAGCCGCCGCGAGGTCGGTCACGGTCACTTGGCTTGGCGTGCCCTCAAAGAGGTGCTTCCCACCGACGCCGAATGCCCCTACACCATCCGCGTTGTGAGCGACATCCTCGAAAGTAACGGCTCGTCCAGCATGGCCACCGTCTGCGCTGGCTGTATGGCACTGATGGACGCTGGCGTCAAAATCCGCAAACCTGTTGCCGGTATTGCCATGGGCCTTATCAGCAAAGGCGACAAGTGGGCCGTGCTGAGCGACATACTTGGCGACGAAGACCACCTCGGCGATATGGACTTCAAGGTCTGCGGCACGCGCGACGGCATTACCGCTTGCCAGATGGATATCAAGGTAGACGGCCTCAGCTACGACGTGCTGGCCAAAGCCCTCGAACAAGCTCGTCAAGGCCGCCTTCACATACTCGACAAGATTGCCGAAACCATACCTCAGCCCCGCGAGGACTACAAGGACTTCGTGCCTCGTATCGAACAAATCCAAATTCCGAAAGACTTCATCGGTGCCGTCATTGGCAAGGGTGGCGAGGTTATTCAGAAAATCCAGTCCGAAACCAACACCATCATCAACATCGAAGAGGTTGGCGAATTTGGCATTGTCGACGTGGCATCGCAGAACAAGGACGATATTGCTGCAGCCATCAAGTGGATAAAAGAAATATGCACTGTGCCCGAGGTTGGCCAAATCTACGACGCCAAAGTCGTTTCGATAGTCGAGTTCGGCGCCTTCCTCGAGTTCCTACCTGGCAAAGAGGGCTTGATGCACATCAGCGAATACCAGTGGGGTCGCACCGAGACCCTCGAAGGTCTCATTGCCGAAGGCGACGTCATCCGCGTGAAAATCATCAACATCGACGAGAAGACTGGCAAACTCAAACTCAGCCGCAAAGCTCTGCTCGAAAAGCCCGAAGGCTACGAAGAGGAGAAGCCTGCCCGCTCCGGCAATGGCGGTGGACGTGGTGGCGACCGCGGTGGTCGTCGCGACGGCGACCGTAGCCCACGCCGCGATGGCAATGGTGGTGGCGAACGCCGCTCTGGCAATAACGGCCGCCGCAGATAAAAATTAGCCAACAAACAACAAAACTGGAAGGTTCGAGAGGACCTTCCAGTTTCTATTACCCAAGTGCTCGATACCAACGACTGGTTGCTGAACAGCATTTGACCTCACACAATTTTTTTTACTAATTTTTGTCGTGCCAACATAATAATTAGCCGCTTTGAACGTTATTATAAAAATATGATACGCTAAAAATATGGAATTAGGCTACCAAAAAATTGACCAATACGATGAGCAATGTGTCGCCCAACTGGCCGAGCACTACAAGGCCATTCTGCGCCTGCTGGGCGAAGACCCCTCGCGCGAAGGCCTCGTCAAATCGCCCGAACGCATTGCCAAAGCCATGCTCTTTTTCACCAACGGCTACGACCTCTGCCCCGAAGATATACTGCGCAGCGCCATGTTCCACGAGGACTATCGCCAGATGGTAGTCGTGAAAGACATCGAACTCTACTCGCTTTGCGAACACCACATGGTCCCATTTGTCGGCAAAGCCCACGTGGCCTACATCCCCAACGGCACCATTGTGGGGCTGAGCAAAATACCGCGCGTGGTCGACGCCTACGCCCGTCGTCTGCAGGTTCAAGAGCGTCTCACAAAGCAAATAAAAGACTGCATACAAAACACCCTCAACCCCCTCGGCGTGGCCGTGGTAATCGAAGCGCAGCATATGTGCATGAGTATGCGCGGAGTTCAGAAACAAAACTCAGTTACCACAACCAGCGACTTCACTGGCGCATTCCTCAACTCGCCCAAAACGCGCGAAGAATTTATGAACATTATCGGAGTTAAACTCCATTAAAACAGGTGGTTATGAAAAGGTTGACAACATTGCTGCTTTTTATCATCGTCGCCCTCGGGTCGCTCCAAGCCCAAATTTCGCACACTGCCAACGGCGATGTGGACAAGAAAGCCGACGAAATTCTGAAACGAGCTGCCTCCAAGCTCAATCAGCCCGTCATGTTCGACGTTGCTGCCACCGTGACCAACGCCGACAAGCAAACAACCGCCACGGCCAAAGCCTCGGTGCTTTACAGCAAGGGTAAATACCGCATGACCATGCCCGAACAGGTGCTCTACTGCGACGGGACGGCCACTTACCACTGGCAGGTCGAAGCCAAAGAGCTGGTTGTCAGCCCAATGGAGCAGGATGGGATAAACCTCATGAACCCAGGTTCTATCGTTACAAACTACGCCAAAAACTTCCGCCCGAAATACATCCGCACCGAACCCGACGGCACCGCTATCGTCGACCTCCAGCCGCGCCAGGCTGCCTCGTACCACAAGGTTCGTCTTTTTGTGGTCGAAAAAACTGGTTTGCTCAAACGCATGGAGGTCCACCGCTACGACTCCTCGCGCGAAGAATTTGTGGTGACCAACTTCAAGACCACACGCGCCACAGACTCCGACTTCCGTTTCGACGCTAAAGCCCACCCCGAGGTGGAGGTGATAGATATGCGTTGAACCACATCAACTGCCACATTCTGAATATTTTAAAAGAACATAACGCAATGACCATACTCCTGCTCGAAACCGCCACCGAAGTCTGCTCGGCCGCCATTGTAGCCGACAGCAAAGTGCTTGCCCAGCGCCGCTCCGACGAGCCCAACGCCCACTCGTCGCGTTTGGCTGTTTTTATCGACGAAATGCTCGCCGAGTTGGGCCTAAAAGCCTCTGCCCTCGACGCTGTATGTGTCTCGTCTGGCCCCGGCAGCTACACCGGTCTGCGCATCGGTGTCAGCACCGCCAAAGGCCTTTGCTACGGCCTGCAAGTGCCACTCCTATCCGTCCCAACGCTCAGCTCTATGGCCCTATGGTACTATGCTCAACATCCTGACTATCAGGGTGCTGTCTGCCCAATGGTCGACGCTCGCCGTATGGAGTGCTACACCCTCATCGCCAAGCGCGACGGGCAGCAGTTAGTTGAGCTCAAGCCAACCTCGGCCGATATTGTGGAGGAGGGTATCTACGACCGTTACCTCGATGACGGCGAGGTTGTCTTCATCGGCAATGGTGCCGCCAAGACTCGCCAAGTGCTGGGCAGCCACCCCAACGCCCGTTTCGACGACTCGTTTGCCATATCCGCCATCGGCATGGCCTCAGAGGCCGAGCGTCGCCTCGCGCAGGGTAGGGTAGAGGATGTGGCCTACTTCGAGCCTTTCTATCTGAAAGATTTTGTGGCCAAAAAATCTATCGTCAGAGGCCTTCGTAACTAATTGTTTATCAATCTATAAAACGCCAATAGCCATGCTTCGCTACGTCACCAACCGGCTCCTCTACGGCCTCCTCGTCGTCTTCGGCGTGGTGACGTTGGTATTCTTCCTTTTCAACATCCTGCCAGGCGACCCCGCGCGCATGATGCTCGGACAGCGTGCCGACGCCGAAAGCATCGCTATCATCAACCGCGACTTGGGTCGCGACAAACCCATGGGGCTGCAGTATCTGAACTATCTTAACGACCTGGTACCCATATCGTTACATAATTCTTCCGACCCCGAAGCCTACTTCTACCTCGACCCAGCCAAGTATGCGCCATTCGCCCGACTGCTCACCATTGGCAACACCACTGTTGTGGCAAAATGGCCATACCTGCGTCGCTCCTACCAAAGCAAGCGCAAGGTGAGCGAAATCATCGCCAACGCCTTTCCTCAAACCGCTCTTTTGGCCGTGGTGGCCATGACTTTTGCGCTCGTGGTTGGCGTAGGGTTAGGCATTGTGGCTGCGCTGCGGCGCGGCTCGTGGGTAGACCGTTTGGTGCTGGTTCTCTCCACGCTTGGAATGTCGCTCCCCTCGTTTTTCGCGGCCATACTCATTGCGTGGCTCTTCGCCTACGTCATGGCCGATTGGACGCACCTCAATATGTTTGGCAACCTCTTCACGGTCGACGACTATGGCAGCGGCGAGTACCTTGACCTAAAAAACCTCATACTCCCAGCCCTCACCCTCGGCATTAGGCCGCTGGCCACCATAACACAACTCACCAAAAATTCTATGCTCGAAGTGATGGGACAAGACTACATACGCACCGCGCGTGCCAAAGGCCTCAGTTCCAGGCAGGTAGTGCTGCGCCACGCCCTGCGCAATGCGCTTAACCCCGTGGTTACTTCGGCCTCGGGCTGGCTTGCGGGATTGCTGGCCGGAGCCGTGTTTGTGGAGTATGTTTTCGACTGGAAAGGGATGGGCATTGTCATCGTCGACGGGCTCGAAAAATACGATTTCCCTGTGGTTATGGGTTCCATCCTATTCATCTGCCTGTTGATAGTGATAATAAACATCATAACCGATATAATCTACGCCCTGCTCGACCCGAGAGTGAGGCTTACTACCTGAAATTCAAGCACTCAGCATCGCTCAACCATCGCCCAGCAGTCGCTGCACGATGGGCTTTTCGTCGAATTGTAAGTGCCTCAGTATCAAGGCTTGTTCGACCTCAATACGACCCTAACCCCTCTTTAACCCCTCTTCAACCCTGTAAATCAACCTTTTATCTGCCCCAAACTAAAAAAAATGCACCTCGTGGCCGGTAATTCCGAAAAAATGTGTAAATTTGTAAACTTATCGCAGCCCTATCGAACCAGATAAAGGCCTGAAAACTAACGAAATAACATTATTTCTCGATGAAATATAACGAATATAAGCAGCTCAATTTGACCCAAATCGGCGAGCAAGTGCGTCGTTACTGGGAAGAAAACACCATTTTCGAAAAAGGTCAGCAACTCAGCCAGGGCCATCCCTCGTTCGTCTTCTACGACGGTCCCCCATCGGCCAACGGCAAGCCCGGAATCCACCACGTCATGGCTCGCACCATCAAGGACATCTTCTGCCGCTACAAAGCGCAGCGTGGCTACCATGTGGAACGCAAGGCTGGATGGGACACCCATGGCCTGCCGGTCGAACTCGGTGTCGAGAAAAACCTCGGCATCACGAAGGAAGATATTGGCAAAAAAATATCGGTCGACGAGTATAACCACGCCTGCCGCACCGAGGTGTTGAAATATAAAGACCTGTGGGACGAGCTGACGCGCCAGATGGGCTACTGGGTCGACCTCGACCACCCCTACATCACCTTCAACAACGAATATATCGAAACCCTTTGGTTTCTCCTTAAGAAGCTCTACGACAAGGGGTTACTATATAAGGGCTACACCATACAGCCCTACAGTCCGGCCGCTGGCACAGGTCTTTCGAGCCATGAACTGAATATGCCAGGCTGCTATCGCGACGTTAAAGATACCACCTGCGTGGCCATGTTCCGCCTTGACGAAGATGGCGAAAAATTGAGCTCCGTTTTTGGTGCCAACCTCGCCGAGGCAGACTGCCAGCTGCCTGCCTACTGCATTGCTTGGACCACCACGCCGTGGACCCTCCCAAGCAACACCGCGCTCTGCGTGGGTCCAGCAATCGACTATGTTCTTCTCAGAACCACTCATCCCCAAACCGAGCAACCCTGCCTTATAATTATGGCTAAACCGCTGATTGGCAGTATGTTCAAAGAGGAACCCGAGGTTTTGGCCGAGTGTAAAGGCCGTTCACTCGAAGGATTGCGCTACGAGCAACTCATTCCGTGGGTGAAGCCAACTGGCGACAATAATTTCCGCGTCATCTTGGGCGACTACGTAACCACCGAGGACGGCACAGGCATTGTCCACATAGCGCCAACATTTGGTGCCGACGACGCCCGAGTGGCCAAAAAAGCCGGCATAGGCGAGCTTCTGCTTTTCGACCGCGACGGTCACCAAATGCCGATGGTAGACAAAAAAGGCCGTTTCGCATCTATCGAAGACCTTGACCCACTGTGGGTTGCTGCCAATGTCAACACCGAGCTATACAACCAATATGCCGGCAAGTTTGTCAAAAACGCTTACGACCCAACCAAGACCGAGAAGGACATGAGCCTCGACGTCGAGCTCGTCATCATGCTCAAAGGCCAGGGCAAACTCTTCAAGAGCGAAAAGCACACACACAGCTACCCACATTGCTGGCGCACCGACAAACCCGTCCTTTATTACCCGCTCGATAGCTGGTTCATCCGCACCACAGCCCTCAAAGAGCGCATGATTGAGCTCAATCGCACAATCAACTGGAAACCAGAAGCTACAGGAACCGGACGCTTCGGCAATTGGCTCGAAAACATCGTAGACTGGAACCTCTCGCGCAGCCGCTACTGGGGCACTCCGCTCCCGATTTGGCGCACCGACGATGGTCGCGAAGAACTGTGCATTGGCAGCGTCGACGAGCTTCGTGCCGAAATCGACAAAGCTATTTCGGCTGGTTTTATGACCGAAAATCCTTATGCTTCAGATGATTACGAGGCATTTGACCTCCATCGCCCATATATCGACAACGTTATCCTGGTTAGCCCCACTGGCCGACCCATGCGTCGCGAACCAGACTTGATTGACGTTTGGTTCGACAGCGGTGCCATGCCATATGCTCAAATTCACTATATGGGTGAACCGCTGAAAGACGACCAATTCCCTGCCGATTTCATTGCCGAAGGCGTCGACCAAACGCGCGGTTGGTTCTACACGCTGCACGCCATAGCCACGATGTGTTTCGACAGTGTTGCTTTCCGCAACGTCATCAGCAACGGTCTTGTGCTCGACAAAAATGGCAACAAAATGTCGAAACGCCTCGGCAACGCCGTCGACCCCTTCGAGACCCTTGCCAAATATGGCCCCGATGCCACGCGCTGGTATATGATTACCAACAGCCAGCCGTGGGACAACCTGAAGTTCGACGTTGAGGGAGTTGACGAGGTGCGCCGCAAGCTGTTCGGCACTCTATACAACACATATTCGTTCTTTGCGCTCTATGCCAACCTCGACGGATTTAGTTATTCGCAGGCCGACATCCCAATTGCGGAGCGCCCAGAAATTGACCGTTGGATTTTGTCGGAGCTTAACACGTTGGTCAAGACCGTTGGCGAAGCCATGGAGGACTATGAGCCTACGCGCGCAGGGCGCGCCATCGGCACCTTCGTCGACGCGTACCTCAGCAATTGGTATGTGCGCCTATGCCGCCGCCGTTTCTGGAAAGGCGAGATGACAACCGATAAGATTTCGGCCTACCAGACGCTCTATACCTGCCTTGAGACCCTTAGCAGACTCATGGCCCCGATTGCACCGTTCTTCAGCGAGCGTATGTTCCTCGACCTCAATGCAGTGACCTGCCGCTTCAAGGTTGAGAGTGTTCACCATCTGCCATTCCCAGAAGTTAATAATGAGTTGATAGACAAGTCGTTGGAAGAACGTATGCAGCTGGCTCAAAAAATATGTTCGATGGTGCTTGGCCTTCGCAAGAAGAGCAACCTCCGTGTGCGTCAGCCGCTACAAAAAATTGTAATACCAGTGGGCAACGACGAGACGAAGAGTCAGATAGAACGTGTTCAGCACTTGATTTGCTCTGAGTTGAACGTTAAGTCTGTAGAGTTTCTTTCTGCCGATAACGACCTGTTGGTCAAGAAGATAAAGCCAAATTTCAAGACACTCGGTCCACGTTACGGCAAGGTAATGAAAGCCCTCGGCGCAGCCATTGTAGCGTTCGACCAATCTCAAATAAACAACCTCGAGGCCACTGGCCGCTGTGAGGTCACGGTCGATGGCCAAGTGTGCGAAGTGTTGCTTGCCGATGTTGAGATTACGACCCAAGACATACCGGGTTGGGTTGTGGCTAACGATGGCTCGCTGACCGTGGCGCTCGACATTACGCTAACCGAGGCTTTACGCAACGAAGGTATTGCTCGCGAGTTGGTTAACCGCATACAAAATATCAGAAAGGAAGCTTTCGAGGTAACCGACCGCATCAGTGTAGAGTTGCAGAGTGGCGAGTGGGATGCTGCCGTCGAAGCTCATCGCGAGTACATTTGCAGCGAGACTCTTTGTACAGACTTGCGTCTGGTAAATCAGGTTATCGATGGCCAGCCAATCGATTTGCTCGATGGTCAGAATACTGTGATTAAGATTACGAAGAATTGAGTTTGTTGCCGAGTTTTGTGCTCGTATCAAGCTCGAAGAATAAGTTTCCAAGCACTGGCTGCCACGTTTAGGTTGGCAGCCAGTGTTGTGTTGATTGTCAGTACTTTGGAGGGGTTAGAGAGGGGTTAGGGTCGTATTGAGGTCGAATAAGCATTGGTATTGAGCTATTTACGACCTATAGTTTTAGCGATGTCTACCCCTCGGCAGGGCGAAGCCAGGGCGACAAAAATATATAGAAATAAAAAACATTGCCACAAATTTTAGTATCTGCAGCAGTGCCAAATGTGTGGATGTTGGCTGTTATTGTTGCTCTACGTTTTCGACAACCGAGCCGCGATAGGCGGGGCAAGTGTGGTGTGTGCAAGAGGCTGCGAGCACTGCCAGAACGGCGATGGCGAAGAGGATGGTGGCGTTTTTCTTCATTGTGGTTTAAAAAAAATTTAGTTAGGCGCGGCGCTTCGCGCCGCGCCTAACATTCTGGTTTATAGTCCTATTTTTTCGTTAACGATTTTGATAATCTCGGCTTCTTCGCGTATGGCGTCGGCCTCGATTTGGGCTGCGCGAGCAAGGATGTCGGCCTTGAAGGCTTCGTCGGTGAGCGAACTGGCGTTGATTTTGACGTTGAGGTGGGCTCCCATCACGGCGCTGCGGGCTGCCAAGGCTCCAACTCCGCCGTCGGTGACGCTGGCGGGATTACCCCATTCCACCATAGCGCGGCACACTTTGAAAGCCTCGAAACTCTTCTGCATGGTGCGGAATGGAACCTCGGTGGCGAACTTTGTTGCCTCTTGAATGGCGGCTGTACGGGCTGCTTTCTCCTCGTCGGTCTTTTTGGGCAAGCCAAAAGCGTTCATAATACGGTTAAAGGCGTTGGTGTCTTCGTCGACAAGGTGCAGCAATTCGTCCTTGAGGGCTTGGCCACAGACGGCCACGTCGCTGAATTTCTCCCATTGGTCGTCATAGGCAGCTTTACCGCCTGTGAGGTTGGCAACCATGGTGCCGAGCGAGGCGGCGAGGGCTCCCATATAGGCACTCACCGAGCCACCACCAGGGGCGGGACTTTCGCTGGCGGTCTCGTTGCAGAAACCGGTGCAGGTAAGGTCGACTAACTTCTTTTGGCTATGGTCTTCGATGAGAAATTCGATGACTTTCTCCTTGGGGTCGAAGGGTTTAAGGTCGTCGAGGCCCATACTCTTTATGGCGACTTTCATGATTTCGTCTTCGCTGACGCCGAGCGAGCGTTGTTGTTTGGCAAGGTAGTATTTGCCGGCATCGATGAGGACACTCTTGGGAATGAGGCCCACAATTTCGCAACCAGTGACGCGCAGGCCACGGTTTTGGGCGGCACGACACACCTCGTCGAAGCAGAGGTGGACGGGGGCAACCTTGATAGAGGTAATGTTCATCGACACTTGTGCAATACCATAATCCTCTATGTACCAACCAATTGCTTTGGTTCCTTTGAGGGTACCAGGAATCATCACGGTTTTACCGTTTTCGTCTTTGATGATTTTGCCCGAAGGCTTGCCTCCTTCGCGAGCGGGGCGACCTTTTTCGCGCACGTCGAAAGCGATGGCGTTGGCGCGACGTGTGCTGGTGGTGTTGAGGTTGTAGTTGATGGCGACGAGGAAATCGCGTGCGCCAACTTGTGTAGCACCAGTATGAGCCACGTGGTCGTTCCAGCAGTTGGGACCGAAATCGGGTTTCCACTGCTCGGTGCCGAGACGGCTCGAGAGGCTTTCGTATTCGCCTGTGCGACAGTAGGCAAGGTTGCGACGCTCGGGGATGAAAGCGGCCGATTCGTAGCAGTAGATGGGGATGTCGAGTTCTTCGCCCAGACGTTTGCCAAGGCGATGGGCATACTCAACAACCTCTTCCATAGTGATGTTGCTCACGGGGATGAGGGGGCACACGTCGGTTGCGCCTTGGCGTGGGTGAGCGCCATGATGTTGGCTCATGTCGATGAGTTCGGCTGCTTTTTTCACCACGCGGAAAGCGGCTTCGAGCACTGGCTCGGGCTCGCCAACAAAGGTGATGACGGTGCGGTTGGTTGTCTGACCGGGGTCGACGTCGAGCAGTTTGACGCCTTCCACTTTCTCTATCTCTGCAGTTACCTGGTTGATAATGTTCTGATTACGGCCCTCGCTAATATTGGGCACGCATTCGATGAGTTGTTTCATTGCGAATGGGGTGAAAAAATTATTTTTTGTAGTAATTGAAACTCAAGCCACCCTGGGCGTTGATGTAGGCAAAGGCCGCGGCCAGAATGGCGTTGGTGTCGGCACCAGGTATGAGGTCTTGGGTTATCTTGATGTTGATTTTGTTGTTGTTGTAAGAGAAAGGCAGGTCGTTGCCATCGAAATCGGTCGATGCGAGTGTGCCACCTTTAACTCCGTCGAATGTGTAGGTATAGTTCATCGTGTCGGTCCGGCCAAAAATGTCAATCATCATCGTGTAGAAGCCGTCGGTAGCCGAGGTGAAGTTGAGGGTCGAGGTGAAATCGAACGACATATTGGCAAGTTCTTGAGGAATGGGGAAGCCCGGGATTGAGGGTACAGCCCAGTTGGTATCAGCAACCCAACGGGTGTTGACAAGCGAGACTTTTTCGGGCTCTTGGTTCCCACCTTGCTGAGGGTTGTCGCTTTTTTTCTCGTCTCCGCACGCTGCAAACACCATTGCCGTTGCCGCAAAAATGCAGATAGCGAACATTTTTCTTGCTGCAAAGTTGTTGATTTTCATAATTTTAAGTTTTATTTGTTTTTATTAATATTCCTGCAAATATACGTATTTTTTTTAAATTATGATAATTTCAATATAAAAAATTATTGTAGGGGTAGCGAATGGCGTGTATGCGGCTAACCTCGTCGTAGAGCGTTTGGCGCAGCTGCTCGATGTTTTCTTTGTTTGCCGCCGATATGAAGATGGCCTTGCCTTCCTTCGATTGCCAGCTGTTTTTCAGCATCTCCATAGTCCAGTTGGCGCGCGTCATTGGGGTTAGGTCGTCGGCCTCTTTTTCGATGTAGGTATATGCATCTATCTTGTTGAAAACCATTATTGTAGGCTTGTCGTTGGCTCCGATTTCTTCGAGAGTTCGGTTCACGGCCTCGATTTGCTCTTCGTGGTTGGGGTGCGATATGTCTACCACGTGGAGCAGGAGGTCGGCTTCGGTCACCTCGTCGAGGGTCGATTTAAAGCTCTCGACCAGCCCGTGGGGCAGTTTGCGGATGAAGCCCACCGTGTCGGTCAGCAAGAATGGCAAGTTGCCAATCACCACTTTGCGCACCGTGGTGTCGAGGGTGGCGAAAAGTTTGTTCTCTGCAAAAACGTCGCTCTTCGAAAGAAGGTTCATTAGCGTCGATTTTCCGACGTTGGTGTAGCCCACAAGTGCCACTCTTACAAGACTTTCGCGGTTCTTGCGTTGCAGGGTCTTCTGCTTGTCGATAGACGATAATTGTTGTCGCAGTAGGCTTATTTTTTCTTTGATAAGTCGGCGGTCGGTCTCTATCTGGGTTTCGCCCGGGCCACGCATACCTATGCCTCCGCGCTGGCGTTCGAGGTGTGTCCACATACGTGTCAGGCGTGGGAGCATATATTGCAGTTGAGCAAGTTCGACCTGAGTTTTGGCAATCGAGGTTCGTGCGCGTTTGGCAAAAATATCGATAATGAGCGACGTGCGGTCCAAAATTCTCACCTCGAGCTCTTTTTCGAGGTTGCGCAATTGGGCTGGTGAGAGCTCATCGTCGCACACAACAAAGTCGGCGTCGAGAGCGTGAATGTATTCTTTCACCTCTTCGAGTTTTCCGCTGCCGAGGTAGGTGCGCGAGTCTGGACGTTCGAGTCGTTGAATTACCTTTTTCACAGAGATTCCACCTGCTGTTTCGAGCAGAAAAGCCAGTTCGTTTAGGTACTCTTCGGTGCGCTCAATTGATGATTGTGCGGTGCATACCGATAGTAAGATGGCTTTTTCGGGCGCGACTTCGGTCGATATGGTATTGCGTTCTTGCGGCGTTGGTCGCTTGGTATTTGTAGGACTGCCGTCGAGGCTGTTACGCCATTTGCCGCGGTCGGTTTTCCAGTTTTGTTGTTTCATTTTTGTGCGGCGTTGATGAGTGTTTGTTCCAGTTTGGCTGTAGCCGCTTCCCAGCTGTAGTTTTTAATAACAAAGTTGTGGCCTGCAGTTGCGAGCAATCTGCTCTGGGGCTCGTTCTGAAGCAGGGTTACGATGTGTTTGGCCAGGGTTTGTGGGTCGTTGCCGACGAGTATTTCTTGGCCGTCGGTGGCTTTCAGCGACGCGTTGGCGATGTCGGTCGTTATGCAAGGAAGGTTCATTGCCATGGCTTCGAGCAGTTTGTTCTGCAATCCAGACCCGATTCGCATAGGTGCAACGAAAAGTCGGCTTTGGGCGTAGCATTGGCGCATATCGTCTACCCAGCCGCTTATTGTAACCTCTTCCGACGCCAGATTTCTGACGCTGGCAGCGGGTGAAGCGCCTGCAATTAAGACTTTGACCGATGTCAACACGACCTTAACCCGAGGCAATACCTGCTCTATGAGGTAGCGAGCGGCGTCGATGTTTGGCGCATATTGCATATTGCCACAGAAAAGTATGTCGTATTTTTTTTGTATATTGGTTGGAGCGAAGTGCTTGGTATCCACCCCGTTAGGTACGATGACGATGTTGCTATTGTTTTTGTGCAAAATGGCATCGCGGTCGGTTTCGGCTATGATAGTTTGTCGGTCGAAAAGGTCGCACGCCAGATGTTCGGCTTTGCAAAGAGCCTTGTATTCATAGCGCAATGCGCTGCGTAACAGGATATTGCGAGTGCTCTCCATGCGACGTTGAGTGTTCATTGAGAGTGCGTCCTGGAAGTCGATGACTTTGGGTGCATTGGAACCTTGAACGATGGGCATGGTGCGAACCATTTGGCAATAGACCACATCGGGTTGAACTCGTTTTTCGAATTGCCGGTAGAGTTGTCGTGCTTTGTTAGAGTACCAGTATCCGAGTTGTAATGGTTTGGAAGTTAAGATGTTGCGTACTGTGTTTGCATAGCTTACCAACTTTGATGGGTGGGCAATGACGATTTCTTTGCAGTAGGGGCGCATAGCGTTGTACCACTCGTTGGCCACTTTGGTGTGCGAAATGCAGAAGAGGTAAATATCGTTGTTTGCCGACATCAACCTTATTTGGTGAAAAGCACGCAGTTTATCGCCTTTCTCCAAAGGGTAGGGAAATCGTGGCAGAACGACTAATATTTTCATTATCAATGTTTAGAATAGTTCGGTTTGTGTTCCTTCGGCAAAACCCACGTTGTCTGCACTGTCTGTTGCGGGTGTTGGTTCCTCCTCTTCAGCCTCGGGGCTGGGTTCGGGCTCTGGCAGTGGTTCGAGCCATCTCAGGGTGTCTATATCGGTGGTAGTGAGTCGTTTACCTTTGGCTTTGTATCCTTTAACGGCTATGAACTCTGCTATATCGATGGTTTCGGAAGGCGTTTTTTTGTTGCTCTTCTCGCTGTATACTATTTCGAGTTGCGGATAGGTGTCGATGGCGAACGACAGCAACTTGGCGCCGTCGTCGATAAATGCAGTTTTCTTGTCGCCAGCCTCTGGCTGAAAACGTTTCACGTAAGGAAATCCTGATTCTGGGTCGGTGTAGATGGCAGTTATGATAGTGGCAGGGTTGTATTTGCGGATGTCGATAAGGTCGTCGTCGAAGTGGTTCGAAAGGTCGAAGTTGGTTATGCGATAGCAGCCCGACTGCATGATTGTGAGTATCTTGTCGCTTCCCTTAAATTCGCCAAGTAGTCGGCCTGCCTCGTTGACATTGAGGCGTTTAACGCTTTCGTCGAACCATATTTTGCGAGCTCCGAGGGTCGATATGCCCTCGCCTTTGAGGTTGATGCTTCGCACTGCGTTTCGGGTAAGAATGTTGCCAATAGACTGGCGCCCTTTTATGGCGAGCGAAGCAAAATCGAAGTCGAAACTGACTTTGCGCAGCCCTGGTTTCGAGGCGTGGTGAATCGTTACCACTTCGGCCTCGCCGTTCGGGTTAGCGGTGAAGTATAGAATTTTTGTTCCTTTTGTTCCTTTGGTGAGTTGGTAATCGCGGTCGCGCGTTATGCCGATGACGGAGAAGCGTTTGACGTAGGCAAAGCCGAACGAGCCGTCGCGATAAATCATGTTATAGACTGTGCGCTCGTCGTTTTTGCGGAATATGGATATGAAGAGGATTTCTTTGCACTCTTGCGACCCAACAAACCCTTTTTCTTGAATTTTGGTGACCATCATTGTGCCGTCGCGGCGGAAGACGATGATGTCGTCCATTCGAGAACAGTCGCAAACCGTCTCAACACCTTCTTCTTTTTTCAGACCGTAGCCGGCAAATCCAGTGCTGCGATTGACGTAGAGTTTCTCGTTGGCCACGGCCACAGTAACTGCTTGAATATCTTCGAAATTGCGAATTTCGGTGCAGCGTTCGCGGCCTTTGCCGTATTTTTCGAGCAGGTGTTCGAAATAGCTCACGGCATAGTCGGTCAGGTTGGCCAAGTGGTTTTTTACCTCCTCGATGGTCATTTCGATGTTGGAGAGTTCCTCTTCGGCCTTTTTTATGTCGAATTTCGAAATTTTTCGGACTGGTTTTTCGCACAGTTTTAGTATGTCGTCGCGCGTGATTGTGCGTTTGAAGAGTTTGCGATAGGGGTCGAAGGCGCGTTCTATCTCGGTTACTTGAGCCTCCCACGAATCGCTGTCGCGTTCGAGGACTTTGTAGATTCGTTTTTCGAAGAATATTTTTTCAAGGTTCACCCAGTGCCATCGGCCTTCGAGTTCGTCGAGTTGGATTTCGAGTTCGCGCCGCAGTAGGTCGCGGGTGCGCATAGTGGAGTGTCGCAGGATGTCGCTCACCGTCATGAATACGGGCTTGTTGTCGACTATGACGCACGTTTGGGGCGAGAACGAGGTTTGGCAGTTGGTGAAGGCGTAGAGGGCGTCTATGGTTTGGTCGGGCGATATGCCAGCTGGCAGGTGGACCACAATTTCGACGTCGGCAGCCGTGTTGTCGTCGACTTTTTTTATCTTGATTTTTCCTTTTTCGTTGGCTTTGACAATGCTGTCGATTAGGACATCGGTCGTTATGCCGTATGGTATTTCGGTGATAATGATGGCTTTACGTTTTTCGTCGTAGTGCATCTTGGCGCGAATGCGGAGTCGTCCGCCCTGGGCGCCGTCGTTGTATCGACTCACGTCGATTAGGCCTCCGGTGGGGAAGTCGGGGTAGATTTCGAAGGGTTGGTTGCGGAGGATTTTGATGCTGCTTTCGAGTAGTTCGCAGAAGTTATAGGGGAGGATGACCGAGGTGAGGGTGACGGCAATGCCTTTGGTGCCTTGGGCAAGGAGCAGTGGGAACTTGACGGGTAGGGTAACGGGTTCTTGTTTGCGGCCGTCGTAGCTGGGTTTCCACTCGGTTGTTTTGGGGTTGAAAACCACGTCTTTAGCAAATTTTGAGAGCCTTGCCTCGATGTATCGGCCGGCGGCGGCGTCGTCGCCGGTGAGTATGTTGCCCCAGTTGCCCTGGCAGTCGATGAGTAGGTTTTTTTGGCCGAGGTTGACGAGTGCGTCTTTGATGGAGGCGTCGCCGTGGGGGTGGTATTGCATGGTGTTGCCCACGATGTTGGCCACTTTGGTGAAGCGTCCGTCGTCGGTTTCCTTCATGGCGTGGAGTATGCGACGTTGAACTGGTTTGAGGCCGTCGTCGATGTCGGGCACGGAGCGGTCGAGGATGACGTCGGAGGCATAGTCCACCCAGTAGTCGCGGAACATGGTGTTGAGCGACATGGTTTGGCCTTCTTGGGGTGGCTGTGGGGTGGGGTGGGGGGTGAGGTTTTCGTCCATTGGGTAGGGGGTTGAGTGGGGTTGTGGTCGGGGGTTAGTGGGCTGATTATCAATGCTTGTTCGAGCTCAATACGACCTTAATACGGTCTCAGGCTATTGTTGGTGCTGGTTTTCAGGTGGTTGCGATGGCGTTTGTGGTGGTTCGGATATGGGGCAGTTGGCGAGTGGGGTGGGTTGCCTGTTGTCGAGCAAGGTGAGTCCTTGGCCGGGGGCGAAGTAGGCGTAGTTGCGATTGATGAGCCAGTCGCCGACGTTGATGTAGGTTGTGCCTTGTTGCAGTTGGCGGGCGAGTGGGGTGTGGCGGTGTCCGAAGACGCAGTAGTCGAAGTGTTCTTGGGCCAGGCGTTGGTGGCAGTATTGTACTATGCCTTCGCGTTCGTCGCCGAGGTAGCGCAGGGTGTCTTGCTGAGCGTGGCGCACCTTGTTGTTATCGCTCCATCGGTGGGCTATGCCGAAGGTGAAGGCTGAGGGGAGCAGTTTGAACATTCGTTGGCAGAATGGCGAGCGGAACAGTCGGCGCAGGCGGTTGAACGAGGGGTCGGTGTTGCCCAAGCCGTCGCCGTGGCCTATGAGGAAGGTGCACTCGCCGAAGGTCAGTGTGGCTGGTTGTTCGTGTTGGGTGAGGCCTATTTCGTTGGTCAGGTAGTCGAAGAGCCACATATCGTGGTTGCCTGTAAAGTAGTGTATCTCGGTGCCGTTGTCGGCCATGGCGGCCAGTTTGCCGAGCAGGCGCACGTGGCCTCGTGGCACGAGGTGGCGGTAGGTGAACCAGAAGTCGAACATATCGCCAAGCAGCACGAGGGTGTGGCAGTGGGGCTCGATGTTGTCGAGCAGTGTGCATAGTTCGCGCTCGCGTTGGGGCGAGTCGGGGCCGCTGCCAAGGTGTGCGTCGGTTACGAAGTATAGGCGGTCTTTCTGCATTTAGGGGTCAAGTTTTACGAAGCCATTCGCGTGGGTTTTGCGAGTTGGTGCCGCGCCACAGTTGGAAGCTGAATTCGGCCACTCCGTCGCTGTTGGTGTAGACGGTGCCGAGGTTTTGACGAGCTGTTACTTTGGTGCCTTCGCTCACGGTGACGGTGCCCATGTTGGCGTATACGGTCATGTATTCGCCGTGGCGTACGATTATGCCTTTGGTGCCGTTGGGACAGGTGAAGACGCGCGTTACGGTGCCGCCGAATATGGCGTTGACTGCTGTGCCCGAGGCGCAAACGAGGTCGATGCCGTGGTTCATGTTTTGTCCGCCCGAGGAGTGGGTGTAGCGGCCATATTCGCGAGCCACACTTTTGTAGTATACTGGCCACGAGAAGCGTCCTTTGTTCGACGCAAAGTCGTCGCTCAAGGCTGCGTCGGCTGTCGAGGCAGCTGGCGACGACACTGTTCCGCCGCCTTTACCGGTCGAGGTAGGTGTTGCCTTTTTGGCTTTTTGCGCTTTGGCTATTTCTTCGTTGATTATGCGCTGAATTTGCTGTTGCAGCTGGTTCTTTTGTTTTTCTTTGTCTTTGATTTGCTGTTGCAGGTTTTTTTCGCGCTGTTTTGAGTTGTTGAGCAGGCGTTGCTGCTGTTTTTGCTCTTTGGCCAGCTCGTCTTGCTGGCGTTTTTCTTGCACTATGAGGGTGCTTTTTTCGCGTTGTTGGCGGTGCAGGTCGAGGGTGGTGCTGAATAGTTCGTCTTCGCGCTGTTTGATGTAGCCGGCCTGAACGCGGCGGTAGCGGCTGTAGTCGCGGAAGTATTTGGTGCGTAGGTAGGCGGTGTTGTACGACTTGGTGTCGAGCACGAGCACAAGTTTGTCGAGGTTGCCTCGCTCGCCATAGAGCTTGCGGGTAACGGCGGCATATTCGTTTTTCAGACTGTCTATGCGCGACCGCATGACGGCCAAGCTGTCTTGGGTTTGGCCAATCTGGATGTTGAGCAGGTTCATCTGGCCGTTAAGGTTGTTGATGAGGCGTGTGCGCTCGTTGATTTTGCGGTTAAGCAGCTGCACCTGGTTGGCGCTTTGCTTGCTGCCGCGCTTGGCTTTGGCCAGTTCGCTGTTCAGGTTTTTGATTTCTTGTTCCACTCGGGCCTTGTCTTTTTCGAGCTGCGATTTGGATTGGCCCATAGTGGGTGTGCACGAAAAGTGGAAAATCATGCCGGCGCAGGCCAGCACGATGATTTTCCACTTTTTGCTATAGAGCGGTTGGTTACCAGTTGAGGATTTTTTTGAAGTCATATTCCTCGGGGTTGGAGAGGTATTGTTTTGCGGCCTCGTAGTCGGTGGGGGTAATGTAGTCCATAATGTCGTCGACGTAGGAGGTTACCTTGTTGCTGTTCACGTTGACCAGGCGGGGCGGTATCTTGCCGGTGGTGGGGTCTTGCAGGTCTTTGAGGAAGAGGGGCGAAACGTTGCCTTGGTGGTCCACATAAACCATGCAGCCGGTGGCGCCCTCGTTGTAGAGTTTGTGTACTCCCATACCCATAAGCGAGCAGTATGTCAAGTCGAAGGCGATGGGGGTGTGGCAACGAATTTCGTAGCCAATCTCTACGGGGCGGCTTTTCACCTTGAGGCCCAGTTGCTTCACCTTGCGCTCCAATAGGTCGTTGAAGATGTGAGCTTTCGACACTTTGCCCAGTTCGGGGTGGCCGTGCTCGTCGTAGGAGAAGTGTATGCCCGAGTTTTTAATCTCGTCGTCGCTCAAGCTGTGGAATACGCCCTCGCTAATCATGGCGGCTCCATAGTTTATGCCCATCAGCTTGCGCTTCACGATGCAGGAGATAACCATGTTGATAATCTTGTCGACGGTTATTTCGGTCTTGTTGAAGAATTCGGGGATGATGACCATCGGGTAGTGGCAGGCGCCGGCAATGCCGAGTGCGAGGTGGCCAGCCGAGCGGCCCATGGCGCTGACCACGAACCAGTTTTCGCTGGTGCGAGCGTCTTCCATAACGGCTGTGGCTAGCACGCAGCCCTGGGCTTTGGCCGAGTTGTAGCCAAAGGTGGGCGAACTGTTGGGCAGCGGCAGGTCGTTGTCGATGGTTTTGGGAACGTGGATGTTGGCAATGTGGTAGTTTTTCGAGGCCAGGAACTTGGCAATGCGGTTGGCGGTCGAGGCGGTGTCGTCGCCGCCAACGGTTACCAGCAGCTTGATGTCGTTGTCGGTAAAAAGCTTCAGGTTGAAGCGTTGGTCAAAGTCCTCGTCGGTGGGTTTGAAGCGGCTCATCTTCAAAATCGAGCCACCTTTGTTGAATATTTCGTCGGCAGTCAGGAAGTCAATGTCCTGCATTCGGGGCTTGTCGGTAAAGAGCGAACTGTAGCCGCCATGGAGGCCGATGACTCTGAAACCGTCGCGCAAAAATGTTTTGGCCACCGAGGCCACTACGGTGTTCATTCCCGGCGCGGGGCCGCCGCCTGTCAGAATCGCTATACTTTTCATGATTTGTATCGTCGTTTTGGTGATTAATGAAAATTTTTGCAAATTTACACAAAAATTTTGGATTTTGGCTCGAAAAGAGCAAAAATATGTTTTTTTGTCTCTTTTTGCCACATTTGGGCCCTTGCGAGTGGCCTATTAGTGGCTAATCCAGCGTGCTGTTTTCATGTATTTGCGCAACCATGTGAGTTGCTTTTTTGCGTAGTGCCAAGTGTTGATTTTGATGTCGGACACAGCCTTGTCGAGGCTTATGGTGCCATCGGCGGCAGCCATCAGTTCGCGGTAGCCCACGGTGTTGAGGGTGTTGAGGTGGCGCAGCGGCAGCAGCCCCTCCACCTCCTCTTTCAGGCCGGCGGCCATCATGGCGTCTACGCGGCTGTCTATTCTTTGGCGCAAGGTGTCGGTATCGGCTGTCAACACGGTGGCGTCGACTTCGAACGGTGGCTGTTCTACTGGCTGGCGCAGCAGTTCGCTGTATGGGCGGCCTGTGGTGAGGCACACCTCGAGGGCTCGCTGAATGCGTGCTGGGTTGGCAAGGTCTACTCGGGCGTAGTAGTCTGGGTCTAACTGCTGCAGTTGCCGGCGCAGGCTCTCGAGACCTTCGTCGCGCAGGCGCTGTTTCAGCTCGTCGCGCAGTCCGGGTGCGGGGTCGGGCATGGCGGCTATGCTGCCTGTCAGAGCCTGGATGTATAGCCCACTGCCACCAGCTGCGATAACGGTGTCGTGGCTTTCGAATAGGCGGGCAATCGTTTTTCGCGCGTCGGCACCAAAGCGGTAAACGTCGTATGGCTCGCTCACCGAGCGGCAGGCTACATAGTGGTGTCGGGCTGCCGCCTGCTCGTCGTCGGTGGGACGGGCAACACCAATTTTCAGTTCGCGATAGAATTGGCGCGAGTCGCACGACACTATTTCGGTCCCCAGTTTTTGGGCCAACTCCACAGCGTAGGCCGTTTTGCCCACCGCTGTGGGGCCTGCAATTATTATCAGTCGGCTCATAGCAGGGTGTTGAATTGTTGCCAAAAGGTTGGGAACGATTTGGTTACGACCTCTGGGTTCTCGATTTCGAGGCTCGGAAACAGCAACTTGAGTGGCGCGAAGGCCATTGCCATGCGGTGGTCGCCATAGGTTTGTACCGCCCCTTTGGGGCGGAGGGTGGAAGGGAAGATGGTTAGTGTGCCGTCGCTAACAATGGTGCGGACGCCGAGGCGTTGCAACTCGGCGCTAACGGCCGACAGACGGTCCGACTCTTTGGCACCCAAGTTGTGAAGTCCGCGCAGTGTGGCCTTTACTTTAAGCGCAGCGCAGGCCACAGCTACGGTCGGCATAAGGTCGGGATTGTCGATTAGCGAGAGGGTGATTTGTTTGGCGCGTTCGCCACCGCCGGTGAGGGTGAGCGAGCGCACGTCGCGCCGATAGGGCTGGCGCACTTCGCGGCAACTCACGCCCAGTCGGGCAAAAATTTCGTTTGTTGTCGCATCGCCTTGCAACGAGTTGAGGGCCAGGCTTTTGAGTCGAATGCGCAGGTCGGGGCGCAGGGCCGCTGCAGCAAAGAAGTAGGAGGCGGCAGTCCAGTCGCGCTCGATGGTTATGGTTTTGGGTGGGGCAAAGGTGTCGCAATGGTCTACATAGATGGTACGGCCGTTCGAACTGAACCTGACCCCAACGCCGCATTGGCGCAGTATTTCGCAGGTCATGGCTATGTAGGGGCGCGAAGCTGGGCGCGCTGTCATGGTGAGCGACAGGCCGGCCGGCATTTTGGGGGCAATGAGCAGCAGTGCGCTGACAAATTGGCTGCTCGCAGAGGGGTCTATTGTGGCGGTGCGTCGGTCGAGGGGTGTGCCCACAATGCGCACTGGCAGGTAGCCCTCGCGCGTGGTACACTCTATTTTTGCGCCAAGAGAGCGGAGGGTTTCGATTAGGGGTGACATGGGGCGTTGGCGCAGTCGGTCGTCGCCCGAAAGCAGGTGGGAGCCCGGGGTGATGGCGAGCACGGCCATGAGGAATCGGGCCACCGTGCCAGCGTTTTGGCAGAAATAGAGGTTGTCGCCTCCACGGTTGGCCTGCGCCAGCAGTTGGCGCAGGAGGCGCGTATCGTCCGAGTCGGACAGTCGCGTCAGGTGCATAGTCCCGCCAGCCAGGTGGTTGGCCACCAGCCAGCGGTTGCTGAGGCTTTTCGATGACGGCAATTCTATGGCCAAGTCGTTGGTGTCCATCTCGGTACGCGGTGGGGATGAGGTGTTAGTTGATGTTGTAGCTCTTCAGTTTGCGATAGAGTGTGCGCTCGCTTATGCTCAGGTCGTCGGCGGCCAGTTTGCGGTTGCCGTTGCGGTTGCGCAGGGCTTGCTCTATGGCCTTGCGCTCACGGTCTACGAGTGCAATGGGTTCGTCCTCAATCACTTCGGGGGTGACGAATATCTCGTCGTCGGCCTCTTCGGCAACCTCGGGTTGCTGGTGGCTGGGCTGCTCGTCGACGTGGTATTGGGGCTGTGGCAGTGGCTGCAGCGCGGTGTGACTGATGGGCATACCTTGTGCCAGTTGTGCCACCGCGTGGCGCAGGTCGTTTATTTCGGCTCGCAATTCGTTGATTATCTGACCCATCGACAGCGCTTTGAGGAGCAGTTCGCGGTCGGTTATGCCCGTGGTGCTGTAGGCGCCGCCACCAGTTACGAGGGCAGGCATTTTCTCGGTGGGTGTCAGGTTGAGGTAGTTTTGCAGAATGGCCGGAGTTATGGTGCGCTCTTTTTCGACCACGGCAATTTGCTCGGTGATGTTTTTCAGCTCGCGGATGTTACCATACCACGGGTAGTTCATCATGGTCTGCCGGGCCTCGGGGGTGAGGAAGATGGGCGGCATGTGGTACTTTTCGGCTACGTCCGACGAGAATTTGCGAAACAGCATCGGTATGTCCTCTTTGCGTTCGCGCAGCGGTGGGATGTAGATGGAGATTTGGTTGAGTCGGTAGTAAAGGTCCTCGCGGAAGCGGCCGCTGCGCACCGCCTCGACAATGTCGACATTGGTGGCGGCCACCACGCGCACGTTGATTTTCTGGGGCGAAGAGGCTCCGACAGGTATTATCTCGCCGTTTTCGAGCACGCGCAACAGCTTAACTTGCATAGATAGAGGCAGTTCGCCAATCTCGTCGAGAAAAATTGTTCCCCCCTCGGCTTCCTCGAAGTAGCCCTTTCGGGTGCGGTCGGCTCCGGTGAAGGCCCCTTTTACGTGGCCGAACAGTTCGCTCTCTATCGTCCCTTCGGGAATTGCCCCACAGTTGACGGCTATCAGCCCTCGGCCCTGGCGCACGTGTTTGCGCAGGCTGTTGTCGTGGATGATGCGCGAAAAGACATCCTTGCCCACGCCGCTCTCTCCGGTGATGAGGATGGAAAGGTCGGTCGGGGCAACCTGTATGGCCTTGTTTATGGCCAGCAGCAGTTTCGGGTCGTTGCCGATGATGTCGTAGCGCAACTTGATGTTTTCGATGTCCATATCGTGATTTATAACGCGCACGAAGAAAAATTATTGTGCCATACCTCAAAAAATATTTTTGTCGGGTCGAATATTTTCCCCCATCCGACGCGTAATTTCTTCCCGTTGGGTATCAGATTTCCCCTCGGTTGGTATCAGATTTCCCCTCGCTCTGTCGAATTGTTTTTGTTAAAAAATAGTCCGCATAGGCAGATTTTTTTTTAACATTTCAAACCTCCGGCACTCTTCCGTGTCATGCCCCGACACCCCCTCAATCACCCTCCAGTCGTGCGAAATTGCGAGATTTTTCAAAAAATCATAATTCGTTGAAAATCAATCGAATATGTGTCGATGGTAGTACTTTCACCCAACTCGTTGAAAATCAAGGTAATAAACATATCATCTCTTACTCATCTCTAACTCATCTCTTATTCAACTCTTAGTCATCTCTTACAAACGTAAGAGTAAGTATAGTTTTGACTAAGTGTTGATAAGTAGAAATGTTAAATTAAATACGAATTTTAACATTTCTAAAGCTCAAATGTTAAAATGAAAGATAGCCGCAGAGTGTCGAAATGCAGCCGTGTGGGGCATTGAAATCGGGAGATTGAAAATTGAACAATTGTTCCTGGCCAATTGGTCTCTGTCGTGTGGCATGGGCTGGGGTAGGGGGAGCCCTCGAAAAGCAGTGTCAGGTGATGTGTGAATAGCTGCCGATACGCTCACCATTTCAATATCAATGCGAAGCGAATTTAAAATGGAATTGAGTCGCATTTAGACTGCGGGTGACTCGGGGCGCGAAAAAATATGCCTCTAATTCAGAAAAAATGCTTAACTTTGCACCGACAAAATTTTACTAAAAACAGCAAAAATGGAGCCCGCAGACCTCAACCCACACAACAAACAGGAGTATCCGCCCATGCACACGGCGGAGCACATTTTGAACCAAACCATGGTGCGTATGTTTGGTTGCCCACGCTCGCGCAACGCCCACATCGAGCGCAAGAAGAGCAAATGCGATTACCTGCTGCCCGCAGCCCCGACCGCAGAGCAGGTCGACGAATTGCAAAGGCGAGTCAACGAAGTGATTGCGAGCGACTTGAAGGTGAGCTACGAGTATGTGCGTCGCGACCAAGTGCCGTCCGAGGTAGACCTCGGCAAGTTGCCCGACGACGCCAGCGACACCCTTCGCCTTGTGCGTATTGGCGACTATGACCTCTGCGCCTGCGTTGGCACCCATATAGACCACACTGCCGAGATTGGTGCCTTCGAAATTGTGAGCCACGACTACAACACCGAGTCGCACACCTGGCGCCTGCGTTTCAAGCTGATAGAGCGATAGTTAGCGCTGCTCGAGGTCGGGCAGGCTCATCTTTGGATGGCGGTATTGCTGCTCGCGAGTTATCGTTTTTTTGCCCACCGCTACGGCTTGTTTGGGGCAGGCGTGCAGGCAGCCGAGGCAGGCCGTGCAGTTAGGTCCCATATGGGCCTTACCCTCCATTGTGATGTTGCCCACCGGGCAAACGGCAGCGCACGTGCCGCAGCCCACACAGCGGCTTTCGTCGACCGTGGGGCAAAAACCGCCCAGCAGTTTGCGCTCAACCGCCGGCAGGCCGGCAAGCCAGCCCGCCAATCCTGGCGCGGCAAAGTGGTGGCCGTGACGCCGCACTTTGATGTCGGCTGCAATTGTGTCGAGTCGCGTGGCGTATTTTTCCAACTTCCAAAGCTGGTCGTTAGGGTTGCGGCCAAAAATCGGGGCGCTGTTGTCGGGCATACGTATCTTGTGGCTGTAGGCCACCTCAACGCCCTGTTTCTTAAGTATTTGGCGCACGGTGTAGATAGAGTTCCCCGTTTGCGCGCCACAGGTTACGACCACAAACACATAGGCCTCGCTGTTCAGCCGCAGCCGCTCCACCAGGTTGCGCACCGCTGGCGGCGTGTTGTAGTCGTAGCACGGATAAACCAGCCCCACGCAGCGCTCGGCGCCGAGGTCGCGGTTGGCCGCTGCCGAGAGTGGCATTAGGTTCTCGCCTGTGGCCACAGACAGTTGTTGGGCTACTGCGAGGCTGTTGCCCGTTCCGGTGAAGTAAAGTATCATGGCGCAGGTAGCGGTATTTATTTGATAATCTGTGCGGTATGGTTCTTGGTGTCTACCTTGCCTATGGCGTCGACGATGGTTCCCTGCTCGTCGATGACGTAGGTGGTGCGCAGCGTGCCCATAGTTACTTTGCCGTAGTTCTTCTTCTCGCCCCAAGCCTCGTAAGCCTCGAGAATTTTGTGCTCGGGGTCTGCGATGAGGTGGAATGGGAGCTCATATTTTGCAATGAACTTTTGGTGACTGGTGGCGCTGTCGCGGCTTACGCCAACAACCTCATAGCCCAGCGATAGAAAGCGGTGATAGTTGTCTCTGAGGTCGCAGGCCTCGGCGGTGCAGCCCGGCGTGCTGTCCTTCGGGTAGAAATAAAGCACCAGTTTCTTCCCAGCGAAGTCGCTGAGTTTAATAACATTTCCGTTCTCGTCAGCCCCCTCAAAATAAGGCGCCTTTGTTCCAATCTGCAGCATAGTGTTGTCGTTTTTTTTTTTGATTACTGATTCAGCGCTGCAAAGATACTACTTTTTTGCAACATACCGAAAAAAAATAACCATCAGGGGAAATATTATCTTCCGATATTTATGGTTTGCCCCTCGCCCAGTGTGATTTGTATCGACAAACCGTTCAGATTGTTGCCCCAGTGCTTTCTTTGAAGAAATGATAGTTCATAGGATAATAATATAATGTTAGAAAGAATTTTGTTTCTTAAAAAGTGTTAAATAATATTAATTCAAATCACGCTTTTGTGTATTACATATAAAAAAGTAAGTGGCGTGTAGTTTGGATAGCAGTATGCTATTTCGTAATTTATGTGTATCTTTGCACCAATTTATTAACCAACAAAATGTATAGAATATGAAACGTACAGATTGGAACATGGCCCACACGGCTCAAGGAATGATTAGCACCGTTGCCACCCCTTGTGGCACCGCTTGCGGAGCTGGAGAGAAGCCCACCGAGAAACCCGCCGCCTGTGGTAGCGCTTGTGGCGCTGGCGACAAACCAGCCGAGGAGAAACCTGCCGCTTGCGGTAGCGCCTGTGGCGCTGGCGACAAGCCCAAGGATGAAAAACCTGCTGCCTGCGGTAGCGCCTGTGGTGCTGGCGACAAGAAGTAAATGGACTACTTCGCTTTCCAGTGGCACATCACCGATGCTTGCGACCAGCGTTGCAAGCATTGCTACATCTTTTCCGAGGGGCATCCGAAGCTCGTGGAAATGCCTTTCGATAGGTGTCTGCACGTGCTCGACAACATAGAGGATATGGCTCGCCGCATTGAGCGGCAGCCATACCTCTACATTACTGGCGGCGACCCTATTCTGCACAGTCGCTTTTGGGATTTTCTGACCGAGGTGCACCGCCGCGGCATTGCCTTTTGCCTCATGGGCAACCCATTCCACCTCACCGACGAGGTGTGCGCGCGCCTTAAGTCGCTTGGCTGCCGCAAATACCAACTTTCACTCGACGGCCTGCGCGAGACGCATGATACCTTCCGCAAGCCAGGTTCGTTCGACGCCACGCTGGAGGCTTTGGCCACGCTACGCCATGCGGGTATCGACAGCGCGGTGATGACCACAGTCAGCGGCGTGAACATAGACGAGATACCGGACTTGATAGATGTGGTGGTGGAACACAGGGCCGACATCTTCGCTTTCGGCCGCTACTGCCCCACCAGCGAGGACAAGGCCAAGGCTGACCGTGGCTGGCACATCGAGCCGCTGCGGTACCGCGACCTGCTCGACCGCTGCTGGAGCAAGTTCGAACAGCATAAGGATAGCGGCACATATTTTAACCTGAAGGACCACCTCTGGACGCTCTACCTCTACGAGCGTGGCATCTTCCGAATCCCCGAAGGGCTTGCCGAAGACACCATCTACGATGGCTGCAACTGTGCCCACTGCCACTTCACCATCAGTGCCGAAGGCCGCCTCATGGCCTGCCGCAGGATGGAAAGCTACGTTGGCACGGTCGACGAGCCGATGTACGACGCATGGGTTGGGCCGAAGATGGACTTCTACCGCCAGCATGAGCGTATGGAGAAATGCTCGCGTTGCGAGCTGCTGCGCTTCTGCCGTGGCTGCCCCGCCGTGGCCTACGGCTACCATCGCTCGTGGCTCGCCCCCGACCCACAGTGCTGGAAAGAAATCGTCCGTCAGGATTGATGTGACAAATCATCTCTGCCTAAAATGTCGGGTAATTATGCTTTCTATGTAGGTTCTTTGTATACCTTGCGAAAAATACTGATTGTACCCTCTTCCCATAGATATACTTACTTTACGCCAAAAGAGTATATCTTCGTGCAGGAAGATATACTCTTTTAATGGTAGAGATGCCTTATTTACTACGGTTCCATCGGAATGTCCTGATGACATTTTCCATATCCGCTTGCCATAGCCTTGCCTCTTGCTCACGATAGGCAGTTACCACAATTCCCATCTCATCGCCATTGAACAGGTAATACATGGCACACGCCGTGGTGTTTCCGTTGTTTCCGCTGCGTCTGTACTTTACTCGTATTGCCTTTGTGCCACCAATGTCTACCCACTCATAGGTAGGCGCAGACAGCAGTTGCTCTGAACCTGATAGGTTTGCCATCACGTTGTTAAACAGCTCTGCGCGAGCTTCATACTCCAATTCTGCGGTCTCCCAAGAATGTAACATATCGTCGTCAGGACTCACCTTGCCGTAGTTGACAAGCACCCTGCAGTAGTGCTCGTCGGCGTTGGCCATAGTCCCTTTATTCAATGATTTTTGCTGAAATATTGCTATCCTGTTGTTGCGGTGTAATCCAATGCTGTCCAACATTTGATTGTACCTGTCGTTGGGAAGGCTCTTTTCCATTGTGTTTGGCACAGAAAGGGTGAATGCCGAGTACAACTGGTACTCGCTCCAAGTGGCGGGAGTTGGAATGCTGCCAAGCTGTATCGCTTGCGGTCCATAGTATTGGCAACTCACGCATAGGGTAACAAGCACTACAGCCAACAGAGAGCCCAAGAGATGTCGAATATTATTCATTACTCCAGTTATCGTTCTGGTTTTTCTCATCTTCCTTTTGCTTGGCACGATGTAAAAGGTATCCTCCCAACACACAGAACCCGATGCCTCCACCGAGATAGGAACCGCCAGCCGCAGCACCATTTGCAGCGGCTGCGATACCAGTTATGAAGACTACCACTCCCCAGATGAGGATAATCCATCCCCCTACTTTCATTGTGCACCTCCTTTCTTCGACATATCGTCAAACTTGGTAACGTTGGTTTTCTCGCTGCAAGCAGCTATTATCCAACCAATAAAACCAAGTATAGCACCGAGGACTAACGACCATCCTCCACCAATTTTACGATTACGGCCAATAAGGTAGCCGATGAGAGCACGAATTACAATGGCAATCAATACACCTGCAATTTCCATAATGTTTGATTTTTAAATGTTAATATTAAGTTTGTTTTTTGCCTCTTGGCGCAGAGCCTCAAGGCATTTGATATTCTGCTTGTTCTTAGAGATTTGCATGGTTAATTCATTGGCAATAGCCATCTTTGCCTCATCGGGGGCAAAACGGTCTGGATGACATTTCACAATCAGTTCCTTGTACAGCGGTTCTGCGTTGAACATACTGTTCACAGTATTTCCAAAATCCACATTGCCTTCTGCCATCACTTTCCGTTTCAACTCTGACTTTCCGCTGTCGCCTTGTTTGCGTCCAATCAGTAATGCTACAATGACGACAAACTCTATCAATGC
>JAFVCE010000004.1 GCA_017479385.1 Bacteroidales bacterium
CACCCGCTCCTCGGCCCGCAGCGGTGGCGTGGTGCGCCCCTCCGACCGCCCCGGCGGAGCCACCTATAGCCGTCCTGGCCACGGCACCCGCTCCGTAGCCCCGCACGCTCCGGCCGTCAAAGGCTCGCCCTCGAGCAGCGTAACGGCCTCTGGCCGCCCAACCAACAGCTACGCCCGCCCAGGCCGCCCCGGCGGCAGCGTGCCCCCAGCCGACCGCCCCATGCGCCCGGCACCCTACTTCCACCACCCGATTCACCACCACATGGTCCACTGCCACCTCATCTACTGGGACCCCATACCCCCGCGCCCCTGGTACTGGCCCGGATTCTGGGGCTACTGCAACAGCTACTGGTATGACTACCATGTGACCGATGCCGTCGCCGTCCGCGAATACGTCAAACGCACCTACAGCGTCGATATGCTCGACTACGCCATGTCTGGCGACCTCATGTATGCCCTCGTCAAAGACGGCAGCAACGTCTACATCCAAATCTACGACCGCGACGACCACCTGCTGGCCGAGCAGAAAGTGCACCGCAAATACTGCAAAATAGCGGTCGACAGCGAGAACGGCGGCTGCTGGATTATGAAGAAGAAAGACAAAGACCCGCTCCTCTTTTTCTACGCCGAAGGCGAGCTCCTCATCTACGAGGCCGACTAACCTCGCCCCGCAACCCCACGCGCAGCCGAGCACCCACCCCACAGGGCGCTCGGCTGCCGCTTTGAGCGCCCCACAAAGCTGCGGCAGAGGTGCGCCATGGGTCGCCCCGCAATCGATAAAAAAACGCTTCTCAATCGATAAAAAACCGCCCCAAGTCCGGCTTGCCCTCATCCCAAATCTGCCAAAAACCAAGTCGCTAACTGCCTGAACCATAGGCTTTGTTCGACCTCAACACGACCCTAACCCCTCCCTAACCCGACCTCAACCCTGAGAATGAGGCTCTTGTGAGACCCGTTTTTGAGCCAAAAAAGCAAAAAAAACGCCGCCGCCAACTCCGCCCCACAACGCGAAATTTATCGATAAAAAACCCAACTCGCGGCAAAATCAGCCCGACCATTGTCCAACCCCCCGCGGCGAGCCTCGGCCCGTGGCCCGGAACCCTCTACCAGCCTGCACGCTCCCCCAGGCAAAGCCGCCCACAGTCGCCTCCGGCAAAAAAGTTCGACGCGATAATCACTTTTTTTTGCGCCATTACAAAAAAAATGCGTACCTTTGCATTTCGAACCAAAAACCACAACACATACAAATCTCTACAGCTATGCAAATTCTTTCGCAACGCATCATCGATATGGCCGAGAGCGAGACTCTGGCCATGACAGCCAAGGCCCGCGAACTCAAGGCCCAAGGCAAAGACGTGATAAGCCTCTCGATAGGCGAACCCGACTTCGACACCCCCGACGAGGTTAAAGAAGCCGCCAAACGCGCCATCGACCAGAACTTTACGCACTACCCGCCGGTGCCGGGCTACGCCGACCTGCGCGAAGCGGTGTGCCAAAAATTCAAACGCGACAACGGGCTCGACTTCAAGCCCGAGCAAATCGTGGTCTCGACCGGTGCCAAACAGAGCATCTACCAGCTCGTGCAGTGCCTTGTCGACCCCGGCGACGAGGTCATCATCCCCACCCCCTTCTGGGTTAGCTACAAGGAGATAGTGCGCGTGGCAGGTGGCAAATGCGTCTACGTCAAAACCAGCATCGACAACGACTTCAAGGTCACCGCCGCCCAACTCGAAGCCGCCATCACCCCACGCACCAAGCTCATCATGTTCTCCTCGCCCAGCAACCCCACCGGCATGCTCTACACGCGCGACGAGCTGCGAACCATTGCCGACGTCGTTGTGCGCCACGAAAACCTCTTCGTCATGGCCGACGAAATCTACGAGCACATCAACTTCGTGGGTCGCCACGAGAGCATTGCCCAGTTTGCCGACGTCAAAGAGCGCGTCATCACCGTCAACGGTGTGGCCAAAGGCTTTGCCATGACTGGCTGGCGCATTGGTTTCATCGCCGCCCCCACGGTCATAGCCAAAGCCTGCAACAAGTTGCAGGGGCAGGTCACCAGCGCCACCTGCTCCATAGCCCAAAAGGCCGCCGTGCAGGCCATGCTGATGGACCCCACCACCTCGCACGACATCATCGATATGCGCGAAACCTTCCGCCGCCGTCGCGACATGGTCTACGAACTCCTCAGCGCCATCCCCGGCCTCAAGGTGCGTCTGCCACAGGGCGCCTTCTACTTCTTCCCCGATGTGAGTGCTTACTACGGCAAGAGCTGCAACGGCCGCAAGATTGAAAACAGCACCGACATGGCTTTCTACCTCCTCGAAGAGGCTGGTGTGGCCACCGTGATGGGCTCGGCTTTTGGCGACGACGCCTGCATCCGCCTCAGCTACGCCACCAGCGAAGAACTCCTGCGCGAAGCCCTGCGCCGCATATCCCTCGCCCTTGCCAACCTCAAGTAATAAACGTGCAAAATATGTAGCAATCATGGATAAAACAGAGATATTGTTTCATATCATTGCGCTTCTTTTGGGTCTGGTTATTTATTTTTTTGAGTATAAACCTGTACCCAAGAACGTTAAAAAGGAAGACCTTTGGAAGTACGGGGTATTTAACGGAATTATTGGCGACTCGATTGTGGTAGTGGCTGCGATTGGTATACTGTTTAGCGACCCTGTCACTGACACACTCTGCCGTGTTAGCGATTTTTGGGCTATAGTGTTAATAATAATATTAATTGCTGCACCTTTTCTCTTATTATGGATGGTTAAGTTGCTGAAGAAAAAAGTTGTTCATAATCGCGAGGCCCGCAGAAAAATCGCGTAGCACACATATTTCTGTGAACAATAAATATAAAATCGAGGGCTGGCACCTGTGTATGGCGTCAGCCCTTATTGAGCCCTGTGGCAATGGGGTAGCCAACCTAAACCACTGCATATAAAGCTCAATGGGCCACCAAGAACGGCGGCGCGAGAAAAAAGCGCGGCCCTCTGCGCATAATTTTTTTTGGACGATTGGCGTTTAAATCGAAATTTTTATGTAATTTTGCAAAAAATATGTACCCACGTGGCTCCCCCACCATGGGCAATAATCTAAACACAGTATCGTAACAACAACATTCATTACCATATGGCAAAGACCGACACCACCACCATCGACCCCAAAGCCGAAAAGCTCAAGATACTTCAGGCAACCATCGAAAAGATTGAGAAAAACTATGGCAAAGGCTCCATCATGAAGCTCGGCGACCGCCCCGAGGAGCAGGTCGACGTCATCCCCACCGGCTCCATCAGCCTCGACGCCGCGTTGGGAGTGGGCGGCTTCCCTCGTGGCCGCGTGATAGAAATCTACGGTCCCGAGTCGAGCGGTAAAACCACCCTCGCCATCCATGCTATAGCCGAGTGCCAAAAGCAGGGCGGGCTGGCCGCCTTTGTCGACGCCGAGCACGCCTTCGACCCCGTCTATGCCCGCCACCTGGGCGTCGACATCGACGAGCTGCTCGTTTCGCAGCCCGACAACGGCGAGCAAGCACTCGAAATTGCCGACAACCTCATCCGCTCTGGCGCCATCGACATCATCGTCATCGACTCGGTGGCTGCCCTCACCCCAAAAGCCGAAATCGACGGCGAGATGGGCGACAGCAAAGTGGGCCTCCAGGCGCGCCTCATGAGCCAAGCCATGCGCAAACTCACCTCCGCCATCAGCAAAACCAAGTGCTGCTGCATCTTCATCAACCAGCTGCGCGAAAAAATCGGCGTCCTCTTTGGCAACCCCGAAACCACCACCGGCGGCAACGCGCTCAAATTCTACGCTTCGGTCCGAATCGACATACGTCGCATACAGGCCATCAAAGACGGCGACCAAAACATCGGCAACCGCGTCAAAGTCAAGATAGTAAAAAACAAAGTGGCACCCCCCTTCCGCGTGTGCGAATTCGACCTCATGTTTGGCGAAGGCATCTCCAAGCTGGGCGAAATCATCGACCTCGGTGTCGGGTTCGACATCATCCACAAATCCGGCTCATGGTTCAGCTATGGCGACGCCAAGCTCGCCCAGGGTCGCGAAGCCCTCAAGCAGCTCTTGCGCGACAACCCCGAACTCTGCGACGAAGTGGAGCAAAAAATCCGCCAACAACTCACCACCCAAGGTGCTCCCGACGAGGAATAGCCCCACCCGCCAGCCATCAACCAACAATCCAAACACACACACCAACCATGAAACGCCTCCTCGCCATCCTCGCCCTCGTGGCCGCCACCACCATCGTCCAGGCACAGGTCGACACCCTGCAACCCACCACCACCACGCCGGCCGATACCGCCCAAAGCCTTGTGGCCGACAGCCTTGGCGCGCCACAGCACCGCCACCACCATCGCCGCCACAACCCGTCAATCGGCGAAAACACCATCGTCAACCAATACGAAGAACCCCAATACGGCCGCCCACGCCACAACGTTATGCGCTACTTCGGCAGCGAATACTGCACCCTCTTTGCCGAGACCGACATCCTTATGGGCCTGCGCGACGTGGGCATGGGCTTCAGCCTCACCTACCTCCCCGAAACCTGGGGCGGCTATGGCGGCTACATCTACGGCCTGCGCTACGACTGGTTGCGCGGAGGCGTAACCTACCGCCCCGAGTGGGACACCTTCGGCTCCACCGACTGCCAGCTCTATGCCGGCCTCAACCTCGGCCAAGGCCTCGGCGTCGAAGCCGGAGTGCGCCTCGCCACCACCCGCCAACACAACCCCGGCTCATTCTGCTGGAGCTCCGTCACCTTCGGCCTCATGCGCAACGCTGGACACACCTATGCCACCTTCGGCCTCAGCCTCGACCTCATCTACATCCCCGCACTCCTCCTACTACTCTAAACCCCACACCGGTCAACACCGAGTTAAGACCCTATTAAGGTCGTATCAACATCGAGTTATCAACACCCAAACCACTTTATCAACACGGCCGTGACCACACAGCAAGACACCCTCGAACAACAAGAAATCCAACGTCGCTACGAAGAGCTCCTGGCCGCAGCCCGCGAAGTCAAGCCCCTCACCAAGCAGGAAGAAGAAGCCATCTTCCGTGCTTTCTCCATAGCCAACAAAGCCCACGCCGGCACCCGTCGCAAAAGTGGCGAGCCCTACATCTACCACCCCCTGGCCGTAGCCCTCATAGCCGTCAAAGAGGTAGGTCTCGGCCCAATCGCCGTGGTCTGCGCCCTGCTCCACGACGTGGTCGAAGATACCGACATCACCCTCGACGAGCTGCGCTCAGTCTTTGGCGACAGAGTGGCCCGCATAGTCGATGGCGTGACCAAAATCGAAGACGTCATCGAGCTCCAAAGCAACCGCTCCAAACAGGCCGAAAACTACCGCAAGATACTCCTCTCCATGTGCGACGACGCCTACGTCATCTTCCTCAAACTCTGCGACCGCCTGCACAATATGCGAACCCTCGACTCGATGAAAGACATCAAAAAACTTGCCATCTCGAGCGAGACGCAATACTTCTACATCCCCCTTGCCCACCGCTTGGGCCTCTACAACATCAAGACCGAGCTCGAAGAGCTCGTCATGAAATACACCAACCCCGAACGCTACGCCGAAATATCGGCCAAGATAGCCAAAACCGCCGGCACCGAGCAACAACTCAAAACCTGCCTCACCGACCCTATTGCTGCCCTGCTCGACGCCGAAGACTATCACTACACAATCAAAACCCGAGTCAAATCGGTCTACAGCTGCTGGAAGAAAATGGAAAACAAGGGGGTCGACTTCGACGAAATCTACGACCTCTACGCCATGCGTATCATCCTCGACGTGCCACCCGAGCACGAAAAAGAGGAGTGCTTCCGCGTCTACGCCCTCATCTCCAAACTCTTCCCTCCCAACCCCACCCGCTTCCGCGACTGGATAACTAACCCCAAGAGCAACGGCTACGAAAGCCTGCAAACCACCGTCATGACCCCCATCGGCCGCTGGGTCGAGATACAAATCCGCACCGTCCGCATGGACCAGATTGCCGAAAAAGGTATGGCTGCCCACTTCCTTTACAAGGAAGCCCACCCCGAAGAGGCCGTGGCCGACAGCCCTGTCGAAGAGTGGTTGCAACAAATCCGCACCTCGCTCGAAAGCCAGGACAAGAACGCCCTCGACCTGGTCGAAGAATTTAAAGAAACCCTCTATACCAAAGAGATATACCTCTTCACCCCCCAAGGCGAGACCATCAAGCTCCCCTCGCGCAGCACGGTGCTCGACTTTGCTTTTGCCATCCACACCGACCTCGGCTTGCACTGCATCGGGGCCAAAGTCAACGCCAAGGTGGTATCGACTGGCTACCGCCTCCACTCGGGCGAGCAGGTCCAAGTGCTCACTTCGCGCAAAAGCACACCTACCGAAGAGTGGCTCAACCAAGTGCAGACCCCTCGCGCACGCGACGCCATCAAGAACTACCTCCGCGAGCAAAAGCGCCCCTACCACGACCGCGGTCTGCAAATGCTTCTCGACTACGGTCGGCACCTCGGTATCAAAGAGTCGGCCGAAAGTTTGGGCACCCTCAAACGCTACCTCGGCATAACGAGCAGCATAGACCTCTACTACCGCGTGGCCACCGGAGTGGTGACCGAAAACGACGTGGCCCGCTGCTTCGGCAAAGCCAAGCCCGAACCCAAGATGCTATTCCTCGAGCCCTACAAGCACCTTTTCGACGACGGCAACGGCGAGGCCTCGCCCGCAGTGCCATCGGTAGCCGAAGGCTCGAGCGGTGCCTTCCTGCTCGACCAAGAATACGAGCAGCTGCCCACAGTGTTGGCAACATGCTGCAAACCAGTGCATGGCGACCAAGTGGTGGGCATAGTCGATGGTGGCCGCATTATGGTTCACCGCACCAACTGCAAGAAAGCAATGGACGAGATGGCCAGCCACGAAAACCGCATTGTACGCGCCAAGTGGCGCACTGGCGAGCGGCTCTCGTTCCTCACCGGCATTGCCCTCACCGCCATCGACCGCCGTGGCCTGCTGCAAGACATAACCCGCATCATTTCGAACGAAATGAACCTCAATATTCGCGCCATCACCATCGAAGCCTCCGAGGGTGTGGGCCGAGGCATTGTCATGCTCTACGTACACGACACAGAAAACATCAAGAACCTTATCGACCAAATAGAAAAGATAGATGGAATCGAAAGCGTCAAGCGAATTTGAACGACTCGGCAGCATACTCGACACCCTGCGCCAGCGCTGCCCATGGGACAAAGCCCAAACCCTCGACTCGTTGCGCTACCTCACCATCGAGGAGGTCTACGAACTGAGCGAAGCCATCCTGGCCCACAACCCAGCCGATATGTGTAAAGAACTGGGCGACATAGCGATGCACGTATACTTCTATGCCAAGATTGCAGAGGACGAAGGGCTCTTCACAATGGAGGACGTGCTGCGGTCGGTATGCCAAAAACTCATCAATCGCCACCCTTTCATCTATGGCGAAGAGTCGTGCCAGGGTCGTACCTGGGAGCAGATAAAGATGGCCGAAGGCCGCCGCTCGGTGCTCGAGGGGGTGCCACGCTCACTTCCCCCACTGGTCAAGGCCGTGCGAGTGCAAGAAAAAGCCGCCGGCATTGGCTACCCCATACCCCAAGACCTGCCCCCGCTGCCCGACAACCCCAGCGAGGAACAGTTGGGCAACTACCTTTTTGCCCTCGTTGGCTGGGCTCACGAGCGTGGCCTCAATGCCGACAACGCTTTGAGCCTCACACTGAGCCACTTCGAGGCCGACGTCCACCACTGGGAAGAGCAGCAGCGCAGTCCTGCCATAACAAAAAAATGTTAAAAAAACAGCAAATCGTTTCATAATTTATAAAAAACACGTATCTTTGCAGTTGACCAATATTGTATAAACAAGCTGCAAGGATATGATTATGAGACGTTTATTTACCTTACTGACAGCGCTGGCGGCCCTTTTTGCTACGGCCTATGGCCAGACGTTTAGTTACAGTTGCGACTTCGAGGACGCCACCGAAAATGCTAACTGGATTTTCGTGGGCGGTTCCTACACCAACCAATGGGCCATTGGTTCAGGCACCAACAACGGTGGCAGCCATGCCCTCTACATTAGCAACGATGGTGGCACAACCAATGCCTACACCGTGTCGACCCCCACGGCGCAGTTGGTTTTTGCTATCCGCACCTTCGCTCTCGGCGTGGGCGAGTACAACGTGAGCTACGACTGGAACTGCCGTGGCCAGAACAATAGCGACTTTATGCGCGTTGCGATGGTCCCGTCGTCCGAGGCCGAAACGTTGGAGGCTGCCGAGTCGCTGGCTGGCTTTAGCCGCAACTCTATGCCCTCGACCTGGGTTCCACTCGACGGCGAGCGCGCCCTCTGCAACGTCACCTCTTGGAACACGCAACAGGCCACATTCTCGGTGACCGAAAGCGGCGAATATAGCCTCGTTTTTGTTTGGCTCAACAACAAAACCTCTGGCACCCAGCCCCCTGCTGCGGTCGACAACCTGAATATTACGCTCAACGACTGCATGACTCCGGTGCAGCTCCACGTGGGCAACATTACCCCCCACGAGGCAACCCTCTCGTGGAGCGGTGCAGCTGGTTCCACCTACGAGGTGCGCTACAGCAAGGTCGACAATGTAGACTCGGCCATCGTGGCAACCCCCAACAACTACACCCAAAACACCATCACCCTCACCTCGCTCAGCCAAAGCACCACCTACTACGCCTGGGTGCGCCCTGGGTGCAATACCGAGTGGCAAACCTTCGAGGCCTTCACCACAGCCCTGTCGTGCGCCCCCGTGTCAGGGGCTCGCGTCGAGCAGGTAGACCGCCATGCAGCCTTCATACGCTGGACCACCGGCGAGGGCGCGGCCTACGAGCAGAACTCGGTAATTGTTACCTACTCGGCCGACAGCGTTGCCCCACGCACCATTAGCACCACGAACAGTTACACCTTCATCACCGACCTGACCACCGCCAAGAGCTACACCGTAGACATCCAGGCCATCTGCGAGCAAGACACAGCCAATCCCATTACCCTCGTCGTAGCCACCCCAGGCTGCGACTCCAAAATTGGCGACGGTAGCGATTCGGACTATACACATGGCCCCAGTACCAACTACCGTTACGCCGTCAACAAATGGATATACACCGCCGAAGAGCTCAACCTCCCGGCTGGCTACATTGGCAGCATAACCCTCGACTGCGCCAGAGAGCCCAGACCCTCTTTCTCGAACCTGACGCCCACCTATAAATATTATATGGCCAACACCACCAAGAGCAGCTTCTCGTCGGGCGACGACGACATTCCTGCATCGAGCTTCACCCTTGTGGCCACCAGTACGCAGCACTACGTTCTGGGCAACAACACCATAATCTTCTCGACACCTTTCTACTACGACGGCGTGAGCAACATAGCCATAGCTTTCTCAATCAGCGCCCCAGCGTGGGACTCGCCGTGGGATGTCTCGCCCTACTTCTTCTACACCACAACGACAAATTACACTGGCCACTATCAGCACAACGACGATATTGCCGCGTTTGCCGATTTGGAGCGCCCAACGGGTGGCTATAGTTACCATTTCGGCACCAGCAACAAACGCCCCAACGTCGGGTTCCCAGTATCGTGCGACGATAGCAGCAACTGTTTTGCCCCGTTGGTGGCAGTGGTCAGCGTAGACCACGAGAGCGCAACCATTGCCTGGAGCCGCATATCAAACAATGTGCCCACACGTGTTGAATACAAACTGCAATCGGCCTCCAGCTGGACCCTCCTCCGTGCTTCGACCTTCGACGACACAGTTGCGCTCTCTGGCCTCGACCCCAACACCGCCTACGAGTTCCGCGTAACCAACCTCTGTGGCGACAGCACCCAGGCTGGCTATGCCAAAACCCGCACTCTCTGCGGCATATACACGTTCCCCTACACCGAGCGCTTCTCGAACCCCGAAGCCCTCAACTGCTGGACGCTCTATGGGCAATCCCACAGCACCTCGTATGGCAGCGGCAGCCTCTACCAAGGCTCTTCTGCGACGAACTACGCCATCATGCCCGAAGTCGATGTGGTGTTTGGCGGCCTGCAAGTAAACCTCGACATCTATTCTTCGTCGCGCACCAACACCTACGTCATAATCGGCGTGGTGACCGACCCCGACAACCCCGACAGCACTTTCTACCCCTTCTCCGACACCCTGCGCAACACCACCAACAACACCTTCGAGACCTTCGAAGTGCCCATCCGCTACGGCGGCCCCGAGGGTCGTATGGCCTTCAAGATTATTTCGCGCGGTTATTCGGTCTATATCGACAATATTCGCCTCATGAACCCGCCCACCTGCTTCAAGGTGAGCAACATTGCCGTGGCCAACATAGGCACCACCTACGCCTCGGTTAGCTGGACCGACACCGTCAACCCAGGCATTGGCGACTGGATTGTGCAAGTGGGCGATAGCGCCTACATGGCTCTGTCGTCGCCGTTCCTCGTCACGGGGCTCGACTCGAACCGAACCTACACCCTTAGCGTGAGAGCCCTCTGTGCCGCCGACGACACTGCCGACGCCGTGCGTGGCCCCTCGTTCACCACCCTCCGCGCCTCCCCCGCCCGTGTGCCCTACACCGAGACCTTCGAAAATGCCTCTACCTATGCCGGTTGGGAAAACAGCAACTACGGCTCTAACCGTTGGTTGATAGGCAGCGCCACCAACAACGGTGGCACGCACGCGCTCTACATCAGCAACGACAATAGCACCTATTATTATAGCACCAGCAACACCAGCAACACTTTTGCTTGGCGCGACTTCTACCTCGATGCGGGCGACTACACGGTGAGCTACGACTGGAAGGCTATGGGCGAGCGCAGCACCACGGGCACCAACTACGACTATATGCGTGTGGCCTTGGTGCCAGGCAGCGTGAACCTCTACGCCAGCAGCACCATTTGGTCAATACCTACGGGTGCCTTCGTTCTCGACGGCAGCGAACCCCTGCTCGACCAGAGCAGTTGGGTTACCCACAACGACCAATTCTCGATAAGCTCGGCCGACATCTACCACCTTGTGTTCTACTGGCACAATGATGGTACCAGCGGCACCCAGCCTCCCGCAGCTGTCGACAACATACAGGTGCTTATGAACACCTGCCCGGCCCCAATCAACTTGCAAATAAGCAACATCACCGCCACTACCGCCACCGCCACCTGGACCCCCATTGGCACCGAGTCGGCCTGGATTGTGCGTGCCGGCAGCTTTGTCGATACCGCCTATGTGGCAACCTACGACTTCACGTCGCTCGAACCCTCAACCACCTACCAGTTCAGCGTCACCGCTTTCTGCGACTCCGACGACCAGTCTATCCCCGTTAGCACCTATGCCACCACGCTCTGCCAAGCCGTGTCGCGCCTGCCCTACACCTACGGCTTCGAAGACGCATCGGCCTCTGGCTCTTCGGCCGATATTAACCCCTGCTACACTCGCCTCTCGAGTTCCTCGACCCGCTACCCCTACCCATCAACTACCGCTGCCACAGGCACCTATTCGCTCTACTTCTACGCCTCGATGTCGCAGTATAGCTGTCTCGTCCTGCCCGAATTCACCACCCCCATCGACAGCCTCGAAATCATGGTCAGCGCTCGCCTCTCGGGCAACTACGACGACGTCAACCTCCGCATCGGCGTGATGTCTGACCCCGACGACTTCTCGACCTTTACCGAGCTCTACTCCGAACCCGTCTCGTCGACCGATTTTAACGAATATATCTACTCCCTCAACAACTATCACGGCGACGGCGGCCGCATTGCCATCGCCCTCAAAGGCAACAGCACCTCGTCGGGCTATGCCTACATCGACGACATCTACGTCGGGCTCATCCCGTCGTGTCCGCGCGTGTCGGGCGTGTCGGTGAGTTCGATTACCACCCACGAGGCCACCGTGTCGTGGACTGGCAACGACCTGGTGTCGGCCTGGTTGGTCGAGTATTCGCGCTACCCATGGGGCGACGACGAGTCGCGCTACCAGTCGCGCATGGCCACCACCCCCACACTCGACCTCACCGACCTCGACAGCAACGCCACCTACTACCTGCGCATCCAGGCCGACTGTGGCCTCGATGGCTCCTCGCCCTACACCTACACCCAGTTCACCACCCTGCCCTATATGCCCACCCTGCCACCGTTTACCGATGGTTTCGAAGACAGCGCCTCCTATGCTGGTTGGGTCATGGTCAACATCGATAGCAGCTATAACCACTGGAACATCGGTTCGGCTACCAGCAACGGCGGTTCGAAAGCCCTCTACGTGGCCCCGCCGCGTCGCGACACCTGCTCCTACACCCTCAACAGCGGCTCCAACGTCTACGTCTACCGCGAGTTCCTGCTCACGGCTGGGCGCTATGTGGTGAGCTACGACTACAAAGTGGGTGGCTCCTCGTCTGACTATATGCGCGCAGCCGTGGTGCCTGTGGGTTCGCGTATTGAGGCTTCGTCGTCGTCGTATAGCTCGTGGACCATCCCCTCGGGCGGCATTAGCATCGATAGCAACAGCACGGTCTACACCACCAACGGCTGGCACCGCCGCTACACCGCCATCAACATCCGCCAGGAGGGCCGCTACTACTTGGTGTTCTACTGGCACAACACGTCGTCTTACTACTCCACTCCCACGCCCCCAGGTGCCTGTATCGACAACGTGAGCGTCGCGCCCAGCAACTGCCAGCCTCCCACCGGCCTCAGCGTTAGCGCTGTGAGCGGCACCACCGCCACCGTGGGTTGGCTCGAAGGCGACCAGTCGCAGTGGACTGTGGGCCTCGCCAACAGCGTCAACGAATACCTCGTCAATACCAATAGCTACACCTTCAGCAACCTACGCCCGCTTTCGAACTACACCTTCAACGTGCGAGCCGTGTGCGGCCCGGCCGACACCAGCGCAGTGGCTTCGGCCTCGTTTGCCACGCCATGCCCCGTGGTTGCCGAGTCGCAACTGCCGCTCTACGAGGATTTTGAAGACTATAGCGCCGCCACCACCGCCGAAATCGACCGCTGCTGGCATCGCTACACTTCGGGCGACCGCTACTACCCCTTTGTCACCTCCTTCTACCACTATTCGGGCCAAAAGAGCCTCAACTTCCCCAACACCTACGACTGCTTCGTCACACTGCCCGACATCGATGTCGAGTTGGCCCGCATGCAGCTCTCTTTCGTCACACGCTCGCTCTTCGACCGTGGTGTCGACATCGAGGTAGGCGTTATGACCGACCCTGACGACGTGAGCACTTTCACGCTGGTCTCCACCGTCGTCTCCGACACCGTTTGGCGCCCGGTAACCATCTACTTCAACGCCTACACAGGCCCTCACGGCCACATAGCCATACGCGGCAACCACGTGAGCGCCTATATCGACAGCGTGGTGGCCGAGATAGCCACCGGCTGCCCTGTGCCAACCAACACCCGAGCCTCCGAAATCGACGACACCTCGGCCCTCATCAGCTGGAACGGTTTGGCCGATAGCTACGTGCTGCAATACCGCACACTGGGCACCACCCAGTGGCGCGACGCTGGCACCAGCGCCAGCACCACCCACCGCCTCGGCGGCCTGCTGCCCATTACCTCATACGAGGTGAGGGTTAGTGGCGTATGCGACGGCGACCACGGCGACTGGGGTCTGCCCCACACCTTTGTCACCGCCGAAGCCGCCAATGGCTGCAACCCCGTGCAACGCTTCGAGATGGGCTCGGTGGCCAGCATTGCAGCCATGGTCACTTGGTGGTATCCCGACAGCGTTGAAGGCGCCACCTTCGAGGTGCGCTACGGCCTCCGCGACTTCGATTTCGAATCGGGCTACATGGGCGACACCGTTGTGGCCGACACGGCCCTCATTATCGAAGGCCTCGTCACGCTTACCGACTACGAGGTCTACTGCCGTGTGCTCTGCGCCGACGGCGCCACCAGCGCCTGGCTCGGCCCCATAGGCTTCCGCACCCTCGGCATCGACGCGCCGCAGTTGGGCGCCCTCGTCAGCCTCTACCCCAACCCCGCCTCGCAGAGCGTCACCATCGCCATCGAGCGCGCGCAGGGGCAGGTCAATATCGACGTGGTCGACCTCAATGGCCGCACCCTTATCAGCCACACCATGCCGGCCGCCGACAACCGCCTCAACCTCGACATCAGCAACCTGCGCCGCGGCGCCTACTTTGTACGCATCTATGGCGACGGTGTGAGCAGCGTCCGCAAACTGATAGTCAAATAGCGTTGCCCCACCACCGGCACGCTCCATAACCATAGCGGCCGAACCCCACCACCCGAGGGGTTCGGCCGCTAACTTTGAGCGGGGTAGGCGAGGGGGCAAAGACTGCTTTGCGCCGAGTTGTGAACGGGCTTGCGAGGGGGGCGCGACGCCAAAAAATCGACCCCTAACTGCCTCAACATCAAGCGTTATTCGACCTCAATACGACCTTAACCCCTCTTTAACACGACTTCAACACTGATAATCAGCCCGTTACGAAAGGCAAATATAACCCCTCCAGTTGCGGTACTGAGCATAAGTCTGGCGAGAGCCAACTTTTTTCCGAAATTTTGATTTTTTTTTGTAACTTTGCAATCTATGAAACAGGTAACCGATTTCACTATTGTAGCCCGCGAGCAGCTTGGCAATCAGTATTTTATGCTCACGCTGCGCCACCCGTCTGCCATGCTCAATGTGGTGCCGGGCCAGTTTGTAGAGGTGCTCGTCGAGGGTTGTCGCGAGGTGATGTTGCGCCGACCCATCTCGGTTCACGACGCCGACGAGCGCACCGCAGAGCTCAAACTCCTCATCCAGATTGTGGGCAACGGCACCCGCCGGTTGGCGCAACTCGGGGTGGGCGACAAGCTCAACTTGGTCTACCCCTTAGGCAACGGTTTCGGCCTCGACGTCGAGGCCGGCGCGAAGGTGCTTCTCGTTGGTGGCGGCGCCGGTTCGGCCCCGCTCTACCACCTGGCCCGTGTTCTGGCCAGCCGCGGCCTCGAACCCACCATACTGCTTGGCGGGCGCTCGGCCGACCTCATCCCTGTCAAAGAGCCCTTCGCCCAGTTCGGGCGCCTGCTTATAGCCACCGACGATGGCTCGCTCGGCCATCGCGGCCTGGTAACCGAGCACCCAGCCTTTGCCGAGCCCTACGACCGCATCTACACCTGCGGCCCAACCCCCATGATGCGCGCCGTGGCACAAAGTGCCGCCCAGCGTGGCATCGACTGCCAGGTGAGCCTCGAAAACATGATGGCCTGCGGCGTCGGAGCCTGCCTCTGCTGCGTGGCTGGTACCGACGAGGGCAACCTGCGCGTCTGCAAAGAGGGCCCTGTATTTAACGCCAAAATCTTGAAAAAATTGTGGAATCTCTAAAAAATATTTGCACGCTATGCTCGAAGTGAAGATACACAACCTGCAACTTGCCAACCCCGTGATGACGGCCTCGGGCACCTTCGGCTATGGGCCCGAATTTGCCGACTTTGTCGACCTCGGCCGCCTCGGCGCCATCGTCGTCAAAGGCACCACTGGCACTCGTCGCCAGGGCAACGACTATCCGCGTATGGCCGAAACCCCGTCGGGTATGCTCAACGCCGTGGGCCTGCAAAACGTGGGCGTCGAAGCCTTCTGCAAAGAGATTTACCCAACCATCAAAGACCTCAAAACCAACATCATAGTCAATGTCGGCGGCTCCTCCATCGACGAGTATTGCGCCGTGGCCGAGCAGGTGGCCGAACTCGACAAGGTGCCTGCCATCGAGCTCAACATCAGCTGCCCCAACGTCAAGAAGGGCGGCATGGGTTTCGGCACCGACCCGCAGATGGCTGCCCAAGCTGTGGCCGCCGTGCGCAAGGTCTATCACAAAACCCTCATCGTCAAGCTAACCCCCAACGTCACGAGCGTGGTCGATATTGCCAAAGCCGTCGAGGGGGCAGGTGCCGACGCCGTGAGCCTCATCAACACGCTGCTCGGCATGGCCATCGACGTGGAGCGTCAGCGCCCCGTGTTGAGCACCATCACTGGCGGTTTGAGCGGCCCTGCGGTCAAACCCATAGCGGTGCGCATGGTGTGGCAGGTGGCCCACGCGGTGGGCATACCCGTCATCGGGCTGGGTGGCATCAGCACCGCGGCCGACGCCCTCGAGTTCCTCATGGCTGGCGCACGCGCTATCGAGGTGGGAACGGCCAACTTTGTCGACCCCGCCGTCACCATGAAGATTGTAGACGGACTTGAAGACTATTGTCGGCGCCATGGCGTGGCCGACATCAACGATATTGTTGGCATCGTATGACCCTCGTGGTGGCCGATAGCGGCGGCAGCAAGACCGACTGGCTCGCGTCCGACGGGCGGCGAGCAACTACCTGTGGGCTCAATCCGCGCGTTGTCAGCGCCGACGTCATTGCAGGCGCTGCGCGTCAGGCTTTGGCCGACCTCGGCCTCGGCTCGGGTTGTGGCGAATGTGCCAAGCCTGGGGTCGAGCTCCATTTCTACGGCGCTGGTTGCGGAACCGAGGCCATGCAAGCCAAAGTTGCGGCCGCCCTGCGGGCGGCCTGCCCCGAGGCTGCAGTCGTGGTCGAAGGCGATATGCTCGGTGCCTGTCGCGCCCTTTGTGGCGACACAGCGGGCTCGGTGGCCATTCTCGGTACGGGTAGCAACATCTGCCGCTACGACGGCCAACGGCTCGTCGATGTGCCCCTCTCGGGGGGGTACCTGCTGGCCGACGAGGGTTCGGGCTGCCACATAGGGCGGCGCTTGGTGGCCGACTTCGTGGCCGGACTCATGCCTCAATCGCTGGCCGAACGGTTCGAACAGCAGTTCGGCATGGCACCAGCGCAGTGGGTAGAACACCTCTACCAGTCTCCGACACCCAACCGCGCTATGGCTTCGGCGGCGCAGTTTGCTGGCTGTTGGGTCGAACATCAGTATGTCAAAGAACTGCTGGCCGAGTGCTTCGGCCTCTTCTTCGTCCGCCATCGGGCTTTCTTTGCCCGTTGGGGCGGCGAGGTAGGCTTTGTTGGCGGAGTGGTGCAGGCCTTTGCCGAGCCACTTGCCGCGGCTGCGCGCCAGGCGGGCGTGAACATCGTGGCCACCCTGGGCCGGCCGGCCGACCGCATACTCGCCTACCACTTAAAAAAAACGCAGCAAGACCAAAAATATTGCGCAGCCACGCAATAAAATTACGAATTCAACGTTATAAGAACATTAACATAATAAGTCACAACCACTTGTCAAACAAAAAATGGACTTTTCTAACATCTTGGTAGTAGCCGGCAAGCCGGAACTGAACGAACTCGTGTCGCAAACCAAAGGCGGCGCCATTGTAAAGAATTTAGTCAGCGGGCAAAAGTTCCCCGTCTTCAAAAACGACCGCATCAGCGCTTTGGGCGAGATACGCCTCTTCACCACCGAAGGCGACACCCCCCTCGAGGAGGTGATGGCCGCCGTGAAGAAACACCTCGAGGGTCAACCCACCTCTTTCGACCCCAAGAAAGCCACCTCCGACACCCTCTTCGCCCTTTTGGCCGAGGCCGTCCCCACCTACGACCGTGACCGCGTTCACGCCTCCGACGCCAAAAAGCTCTTTGCTTGGTACAACATCCTCCTTGCCGCCGGCAAGCTCGAAGAGGAGCCCGAAGCCCCTGCCGAACAAACCGAGCAGGCCTAACTATTACCCACCTCAACCCTAAAAACAACCATGCTCTACACCACGAACGACCGCAAATATAAGCGTTTCACCATCACTTCGGCGCTGCCCTACGCCAACGGCCCCGTCCACATTGGCCACATGGCCGGCGTTTACCTGCCGGCCGACATCTACGCCCGCTACCTGCGCTCGCAGGGCGAGGAGGTCATCTTTATCGGCGGCAGCGACGAACACGGTGTGCCCATCACCATCAAAGCCCGCAAAGAGGGCTGCACACCGCAAGACATCGTGGACCGCTACCACAAGATAATCAAAGACAGCTTTGCCGACTTCGGGGTCTCGTTCGACGTATACAGCCGCACCTCCAGCCCCGAACACCACCACACCGCCGCCGAGTACTTCAAAAAACTCTACGACGAAGGCAAATTTGTCGAAAAAACGTCGGAACAATACTACGACGAAGAGGCCCACCAGTACCTCGCCGACCGCTACATAACCGGCACCTGCCCCCACTGCGGCAACGACCACGCCTATGGCGACCAGTGCGAAGCCTGTGGCACCAGCCTCAACGCCACCGACCTCATCAACCCACGCAGCGCCCTAAGCGGCTCTAAACCAGTGCTGAAGGAAACCAAGCACTGGTTCCTCCCCCTCGACAAAGACGAGCCCTGGCTGCGCCAATGGATACTCGAAGGCCACAAGGACGACTGGAAGACCAACGTCTACGGCCAATGCAAGTCGTGGATAGACGCCGGGTTGCAACCCCGCGCCGTTACCCGCGACCTCGACTGGGGCGTCAAGGTGCCCATCGAGGGCGCCGACGGCAAGGTGCTCTACGTCTGGTTCGACGCGCCGATTGGCTACATCTCATTCACCAAAGAAATTAAAGGCAACGACTGGGAGCGCTGGTGGAAAGCCGACGACACCAAGCTCGTCCACTTCATCGGCAAAGACAACATCGTCTTCCACTGCATCATCTTCCCCTCCATGCTCCACGCCGACGGCTCCTACATCCTGCCAGCCAACGTGCCAGCCAACGAATTCCTCAACCTCGAGGGCGACAAAATCAGCACCAGCCGCAACTGGGCCGTCTGGCTCCATGAGTACCTGCACGACTTCCCTGGCAAGCAAGACGTGCTGCGCTACACCCTCTGCGCCAACGCACCCGAAACCAAAGACAACGACTTCACCTGGAAAGACTTCCAACTCAAGAACAACTCCGAACTGGTAGCCATCCTGGGCAACTTCGTAAACCGCACCCTCGTCCTCACCCACAAGTTCTATGGCGGCCGCATACCAGCCTGTGGCCCCCTCACCGAGGCCGAGAAAGAGGTCGTTAGCCAGCTCGCCGCCTTCCCCGAACGCGTCGGACACTCCATAGAGCTCTACCGCTTCCGCGAAGCACTGGCCGAGATGATGAACCTTGCCCGCCTCGGCAACAAATACCTCACCGACACCGAGCCCTGGAAACTTGTCAAAACCGACCCCGAGCGCACCGCAACAGTGCTCAACCTCTCGCTCCAAATCTGCGCCAACCTCGCCATCCTGGCCGAACCGTTCCTCCCCTTCACGGCCGAGAAAATGCGTCGCATAATGAACCTCCCCATCCTCGGCTGGGCCCAAGCCGGACGCGCCGACCTGCTTGCCGAAGGCCACCAAACGGCACAGCCCGAACTCCTCTTCGAGCAGATTGCCGACGAGACAATCCAGGCCCAAGTCGACCGCCTGCTGCGCACCAAAGAGCAAAACGCCCTCAACGCCTGGCAGCCCGCCGAAGTCAAACCCAACGTCACCATCGACGACTTCGGCCGCCTCGACCTCCGCGTTGCCACCGTCCTCCAATGCTCCAAAGTGCCCAAGGCCGACAAGCTGCTCCAGTTCAGCCTCGACGACGGCACCGGCACGCCCCGCACCATTGTCAGCGGCATTGCCAAATTCTACCCCGAGCCCGAAAAACTCGTCGGTAGGCAGGTCTGCTTCATCGCCAACTTCCCACCGCGCAAACTCAAAGGCGTCGAGAGCCAAGGCATGATACTCAGCGCCGAAGATAAAGACGGTCGCCTCGTCCTCCTCCAACCCAGCGACCTTGTAAGCCCAGGCTGCAATGTTGGTTGACATTATAACACACATAGAACCAGACATTTAACCACAACAAAACAAGGTCAAAGATAGGTCAAAGAGGGGTTAGGGTCGTATTGAGGTCGAACAAGCCTTGACAATCAGCCACTTACCAGAGCATATCTCTGCAACTGAATTTCATAACAAAAACGACACCTAAAACACAGTAGATTAGAGAAATAAAAAATATAACATAAGCATTGACTACCATTTCGCGTTCAAAATAAGCCTAGGAAACTGATTTTGACAAATCGGGATAGTTAGTTCAAGGTGAAGCCTAATTAGGTAAGCCTAGTAAGACCTATGGTAGCGCCCAGAGGGCGTGAGTTCGGTCTTACAGGGGTTTCTTCCTAGGCTTTCCCTGAACGCATATAGAGGCTCACGCCTTTTTCTATTGCCGAGAGTGTGATTGATAGCAGTGCAAAATATCAATCACAATGGCAAATTCTGTAAAACAACACGGCAGAGTTTACACTCCGGACTATCTTGTTCGGCAGATACTCGATTTTGGAGGCTATACTGACCATGACATTATTGGAAAGCATGTCATCGACAATAGTTGTGGCGATGGTGCTTTCTTGCGAGAGATCGTTACCCGATATTGCGAAGCATACCACGGTGATAATCTCAAAAATCACTTGCAAACGTATATTCACGGCATAGAACTAAATCAGGGAGAGCGTGATAAGTGCGTGCATAGTTTAGAAGAGATAACAAGCCGATATGGAGTAGACGACGTTGAGTGGGATGTGGTGTGTGCCGATGCATTGACCGTGGATGCGTATGATGGAAAGATGGATTTTGTGTTTGGCAATCCGCCATACGTGCGAGTGCATAATCTTGACGCGAGTTATGAAGCTGTCAAGAAATTCAGCTTTGCTCAGCAAGGGATGACAGACCTGTTTATTGTATTCTTCGAGGTCGGGTTCCGAATGATGAAAGTCGATGGCAAAATGTGCCTTATCGCGCCAAGTTCGTGGTTCAGCAGCAAGGCTGGGGCAGTGTTACGGGAGTATATCATTAGGCACGGAAATCTTTCTGGCATAGTGGATTTAGGGCATTTCCAGCCTTTCAACGCCACGACGTACACTGCAATATCGCGCTTTGAAAGCAACGCCCAAGCAGTTGAACTATTTCGATATGTGAACAATAGCGAATCGCCGACACCGATTGACTCATTACAACTGCAAGAGATTACAATTACGGGCAACTTCTACATAGCAAATAAACAGCGACTGTCAGAGTTGCGAGCAATAAGAACAGGCAAGGCCTATAAGTATGTAGAAGTTAAAAATGGCTTTGCAACATTGGCTGATAAGGTTTTTATTGGCGATTTCGATTTTGCAGATGGCACTATCGATGTTCTCAAGGCATCGACTGGGAAATGGAGCAAGTGTATATTCCCATACGACACAAAAGGACGTCCGCTTCCGCCATCTGTTATTGAACAAAATGTGCCACTCTACAAGTACCTGCAAGAACACAAGGACTTGCTATCAACAGAACGTGATGCAGAGAATAAAGAGATGTGGTATCTCTTCGGCAGGTCGCAAGCGATAAAAGATGTGTTTAGGGACAAATACGCCATCAATACCATTATCCGAGACAAACAGAGCGTGAGGTTCGAGAAAGTAGAAGCAGGGAAAGGGATATATAGTGGACTTTACATACTGACGGAGATTGGCGAGGATGAGATCCGTGAACTGATAGTAAATGATGATTTTGTGGCATATATCGCCATGTTGGCAAACTATAAGAGTGGCGGCTATTACACATTCGCCTCAAAGGATGTGGAGCAATATTTGAATTATAAACTATCACAAAGATATGGACAATCAAGAATTCTTAAAGGTAATCTCGAACTCTTTTAGTACATTCCTTGAAACTGGTTCGAGAAGCAATGAAAAGCTGAAAATACTGCACGGAGCCATTGCCCACGATTTGAAACAACGGTTAGGGTCGAAGTATGAAGTGAATTCGCTTGGTGTGGGCGATGGTCGAGAGGGAAATATAGAAGGACGGTATATCGATAAGAAAGTAGATATCACCATACTGCATAATGGTGAGGTTGTAGCAGGTATTGGCGTAAAATTCGTGATGCAAAACTATTCGCAGAACTCAAACAACTACTTCGAGAATATGCTTGGTGAGACCGCCAACATACGTTGCTCAAACGTACCGTACTTTCAGATATTCATCATTCCAGAGGCCATGCCTTACTACAAAAAGAATGGCGAATTCTCGAAGTGGGAGACATTTACACAGCACAATGCGTTCAAGTATCTCAAACTGTCAGAAGATAATGCCGAGGTAATGGTGCATACACCTACCAAGACATTGCTGTTTGTCATAAGCCTGCCACAGATGCCAGGCGACCCAGCAGACCGCAATGAATACAACAGATATTACCGCAAGATGCGCTCTGTTTCAGTATCATTATCCAAGAACTCTTTCGGCAGATTTCAGCGTGCTGTCGTTTTCAACGACTACGATGACTTTGCCGACAAGGTGGTGCATTATGTTCGGTCAATGTAGCGCTGGCAGTAAGTGGGTGGTACATAATATTTTCTGCGATTGGCGATTTTTTTGTGGCTTGTTCGAGAAAAAGTTGTAACTTTGCAAAATATAGTTAAAAGTAAAAAATCTATGAAAAGACCTATTTTTTTGACAGTTGCAACAGCTTTGGTGCTGGCTGGATGTGGCAAAGATAGCATTCAGACCACTGCACCGGGGTCTGCGACCGATTATTCGGAAGCCGAATTTGACCGCACTGTTGCGGTTGTTTTCTCGCCGTCGGGCGACGCCACCGTAACCGGCACTGGTTCGGGGCAGACCGTCACCGTGAGCGGCAATGGCGTGACCATCGTTAATTCGGGCAGCGAAGCCGTGCGATACCGCCTCAGCGGAACGACGACTAACGGCTATCTAAAAATCTATAGTCCATCGGTTCAAGCGATTGAACTGCAAGGTGTTAGTCTGACCAATCCAACCGGTGCTGCCATCAACCTTCAAGGACCCGAGAGCAAGCCCTCGCAGGGCGTTACCACTTGGCTCGTATTGGGCGGTTCAAGCAGTGTGGCCGACGGCGCCACCTATACAGCGCCTGCCAATGCCGACGAGGACCAGAAAGGAACTATCTTTGCCGAGGGCCCCATCGTGATTAGTGGCGACGGCTCCCTAACCGTCACCTCACAGGGTCGTTGCGGACTTGCGTCGGACGACTACGTTTGCCTCAACAGCGGCACAGTCGTGATTGCTTCGTCAGCTTCGACCTCCGTCAGCGGAACCGATACCATAAAGATTTCGGCCCTAAAGTCGAAAGACAACTTTGAAGTTAATGGTGGAAGCCTTACCATAACGGCCACTGGCACAGGCGCTAAAGGCATAAGCGGCGACGGTACAGCCCACTTCAACGGTGGCAAGGTGAGCGTTGTGGTGAGTGGCTCGAACTTCGGCTCCAGTTCGCACCAAGGCGGCAACCCGTGGTGGCAGAGCAGTAGCGACGGGGTGTCGGCCAAAGGCATAAAGTTCGACGGCGATATAACCTTCGACGGAGCCGTCGTGAGCGCCTCGAGCACGAACCACGAAGCCATAGAGTCGAAAAGCAATATCACCGTGAACAGCGGCGAAATTTACGCCTACTCTACGGCAGACGACGCCATTAACGCATCGCAAAACATCACCATAACCGGCGGCAACGTCTGTGCCCACTCTACGGCCAACGACGGCCTCGACGCCAATGCCAACATCTATATCCAAGGTGGCCTAATCTACGCAATCGGCGCCTCTGCGCCAGAGGAGGCTATAGATGTCAACATCAACGAAACGCCCGGCGTTGAGCTCGTGGTCTCGGGCGGCGTGATAATAGCCATAGGTGGCCTTTCGAGGGGCGCCACGCTCGACCAAGCCTGCTACCAAGCCAGTTCGTGGTCGACCAACACGTGGTATGCCCTCACGGTGGGCGGTACCGTCTACGCCTTCAAGACCCCCACGAGCGGCGGCTCGCCTCTCGTTGTATCGGGGGCGAACACACTGAGTTCGGGCGTGAGCGTGAGCGGTGGAACCACCCTCTTTGGCGGCAACATGAACGTGGGCGGAACCCTCTCGGCGTCCGGCACTGCGGTCACCCTCTCGGCTTATAGCGGTGGCAACAGTGGTGGCGGTCCTGGCGGCGGTGGGCACGGCCCATGGGGTCACAAAACGAAACCTACGGGCCGTTAACTACTCATACTATCAGTAACTTACAAAACCGCAATCATGAAGAAGACAATAGCCATAATCCTACTCGCCATAGCCGCTCTGCCCACAACGTGGGCTCAGACCGACGTAGCCCTCGACACCGAATTGGGGGGCCGGCTCTCGTTCCAGGCAGACAAAAAAGTAGCCCCACATCTGCGCCTCGGCCTGGCCGAAGAACTGCGGTTCGACAACAATTTTGCGGCCTTCGACCGCTCGCAAACCACTCTCTCCCTTGCTTACAAACCTAACAAGCAGTTCAAATTCGGCGTCGGCTACGCCTTGATTCTGCCCTACAGCCAGTCGAATACGGCCTTCAAAAGCACCCGCCACCGCCTCATGGCCGACGCTGCGGGCAACCTGCGCTTTGGTCTTTGGCGCCTCTCGCTCAAAGAACGACTGCAAGCCACCCTGCGCGCTGGCGACATGAACCTCTATCAAAATCCGCGCGTGGTCGTTGCTCTCAAAAGCCGTTTGAAACTGGAATACAAAGGCTTGCGTCGCTGGACGCCCTACATCTCGACCGAGATGCGCCACCGCCTCAACGCCCCATCGGTCAGCGCCATCTACGACGGCACCTATTACCTCACCCCTGCTCTGTCGCAGTACGGCTCGGCCGGTTGGTTTCTCGGCGGATACAACAAGGTGCGGCTCGACCGCCTGCGCAGTACCATAGGCGCTACCTACCGCCTGAACCAAAACAGCAGCCTCGACATCTGCTTCATGGCAGACTGGGTTAGCGACATGGTGATAGACGCCAACGCGGCTGGTACCAGGCTCAAAAACTACACACGCGAGCAAGGCACCCGAATGTGGCTCGTGGTAGGTTACGATTGCTCCCTCTGAAAGGTATAAATATCATAGAATCAGGCAGTTATGTTGTTTTTATATAACTGCCTGATTCTATGGTGTTTAGATGGGTTAGGGTCGTGTTGAGGTCGTATTAACATCGGGTAGACATCGACTGCCCTTCGGTCCCACCTCGACGGTGTGGCGAATCTACTTGCTTTTGAACTTGGTAATCAGGTCTATATCGTTGGGCAGGGGGTCGGTGGTGCGGTAGGTTACCTTGAGCCATGCGGCGTCTTTCAGAAAGTCTATGGAACCCACTTGGACGTTGGTTATTTCGAGTCCGGTGCGGCGTTCGATGTCGGCAATGAGTTCGGCGCGGCGTTCGGGCACGATGAGTTCTATTTTCTCGTAGTTTATTATTTTGGTAGCTTGGCGGTTGCTGAAGCCAAACTTTTCGAGCAACCAGACTATGAGTATGAACAGCAGGTTGGTGACTATGAAGGCGGTGTAGCTCGAGGTGAGGCCTGCTCCGTTGATTATGCTGATGGCTATGAGGACGAACAGGTAGGTCATTTCGCGAATGGGAAGCTGCTCGGTGCGGTAGCGTATCATGCTGAATATGCCGAAGAGGCCGAGGGCTATGCCGACTTCAATCTTCATGTTCTGTAACTGATAGAGTATGAAGAAGATAGCTGTGCTGAAGAGGATGTAGGTGAAGTAGTAGTCGCGGCGGCGGCTTTTGGGGTAGTAGAAGAAGTGGGTTATGGCCCAGCACACGAGCAGGTTGATGCCAAAGCGGATGAGCATTTCCCACAGTCCGGGACCGTCGAAGAGGGGCACGCCAAGCACATCGAGAGATTGGTCGCCAACGGCAAATTCGTTGGCAATCTCAGGGTCGAAATCTAATTGTAGAAGCTTCATGGTGATTATAGGTTTCTAATTTTATCGATATATAACAATTTGGGTTTAAAGCGGTTGTGTTTGGCCATAGGGTTGGTCAGTGCGGTGCCAATGCAGTATTTGCTCATGCGCCGTGGCTGTATGTGGAGCTGGTGTAGGGCGCGCTCGATGGTGCTCATTGTGGAGCTGGCCTCGTGCTTTACCTCGATAACGAGCAGGTGCGCAATGTCGGCTTCGAGGCCTGTGTCGCGGTTGTAGAAGCGTATGTCGCTGTCTATGGTAATGCGTTCGCTCATACCTTTGTCGACCAAGGTTATGCGCTCAAACTGGTTTTCGAGACAGGGCACCAGGTGGTCGATAGGGTAGGGGGTGTTTGTGCCGACAAAGGAGGCTACCTCTGCCACCTTGAGGCAGCGGTCGAACTGCTCTGGGGCAATGGGTATGCGCACCTTGCGAGTCTTCTTTTTGTTGTCTTTGTTCTTGATTTCGAAGAAGGTGGTGTTTGTGGAACGGTAGCGGCGCACGCGCAACTTTTGGCGGTTGAGTTTTTGGTTGTGGTGGGCGGTATACATTGATAGGTCGGCAGTGTCGAAGTAGAGGGTGCGGTAGGGGGCAATGGGGTTGCCTTCGATTTGCTGAACGTAGTACGAATTGGCTACAAGTTGCAGCAGCAGTGGTAGTTGCGATGCTGGTGCCATGTATTTTTGGTCCACGCGGTTCATCAGTCGAACGGCTTTCATGTCGTCGAGGCCGATGGGGTCCATCTGGCAGAGTATGGGCTGAGCGGTGGCGAGCATGGTGGGTTATTTGTAGCTGTATTCGAATTCTTTTACGCTTTCGAGTTTGCCGTCGGGCTTGTAGTTATACTGCTTGCTGCGGGTGCCGTCGGTGTTGTATTCGAATTTCTTGATGCGGCTAATGCGGTTCTTGTCGTCGTATTCCAGTTGTCGCGAGCATTTAGTAGATTGGCCTTCGTATTCGTATACGGTGCGCTTTTTTTGGCCATACGAGGCATATTCTATCTCTTCGGTTTTGCGGCCCAGTTCGTCGTAGGTGGCAATGTTGTCGAGATAAGGGGTCTTGGCGCCGTTTTTCAGGTTCCACTCTTTTACAACGAGGTTTTTCTTGCGTTCACGCTTCGGGCTTTGAGCCGTGGCCATGCCGCCTAAGATGCATAGAATGAGGAGTATAGCGAGTCGTTTTCTCATGTTGCTTGAAAGTTTTTCTCGGTGCAAAATTACGAAAAAAAAGTTGATGGAACTGTTTTATTCGCTACTTTATTCGCTTGCCAAAAACACGCGAGGCAGGTAGACGTTGGGCAGTTGAGCGGCTTGGTCGAAGAGGGGTGCAACTTCGGCTGGCGAGTAGCCGGCAATGCCACAGCCCACGGCGGTGACGAGGAAGGTTAGTTCGGGGTGTTTGCGGGCGCAGTCGGTGAAGTTGGCCACGGCTTTTTGCAGCGAGGCGTAACCCTCCATGGTGGGCAGGGCATAGCAGCGACCAGTAAGTCCCTCGCCCACGCCCCATTGGGCGCCGAAATTGCGCGAGGCAAACCAGGCGGCTCCGCCACCATGCATGCCCTGGATGTTGCTGCCAAAAACGAAGATTTCGCCCTCGGCGAGTTGGGTGATGTTGCTGTTGGCCACGCGGTGACCGTTGGGTGTGATGCTGGTATTCATGGTGTTGTGTGTTTTTGGGTGTTTGGTTTTTTGTTGGTTTAAGAGGTTGTTAAAATCTGGCAGGTGGGTTTTATTATGCAGAAAGCCGTGCAGGTTTTCTCTCCTTTCAGAGGGTGCAATGGGCTGGTTCCATCGTACCTGAAAAGGGGAGTGTGCGATACCGTCTGTCTGCCTTCAAAGTCCATCGTGCCATATTTAAAAGCCTCTAAATTTTCAGCCTGCAAAGTTAGCAACTTTTTTCGAATTATGCAACTTTTTTCTTCATTTTTTGTAATTGGTCGTAGAATCACTGGTGTAAATCGTTAACAGGCCCGCCGCAGGCGGGCCTGTTAACTCAACAAAAAGTATGCGCTCCACGTCAACTGTAAAGGAAGCGTTTTATGCTCATTTTCGGTGTCTTCTCGAATGGTTTGTCGCGCAGTTCCACGCGCGCAAGTTGGCTGTAGGCAGGCAGTGTGCGGTTGGCGGCTGAGAGCACCTGCTCGCCAATTTTGGCAACCCCGTCGCCCTCAATGCCGTGGGCGGCCAGCGTGTCGGGGTTGAGGTAGACCAGGGCCACCAACTTGTTGTCGCGTTCCACTACTAAGTTTTCGGCCACATAGCTCTCTCCGGCCACCACTGCCTCTATCTCTTCGGGATAGATATTCTGCCCATTAGGGCTGAGAATCATGTTCTTACTACGCCCTTTAATAAAAATGTTCCCGTCTGAATCGATGGTCCCGAGGTCGCCCGTGTGCAGAAAACCGTCGGCAGTGAAAGCGGCAGCCGTGGCGGCTTCGTTCTTGTAGTAGCCCAAACAAATGTTGTCGCCTTTGGCCTGAATTTCGCCTACGCCGGTGGTTGGGTCGGGGTTGGCAATGCGCACATCGGCGCAGTCTACCGCGCGTCCACACGAGCCCTGGCGGTAGTCTCGCCAGTCAATATAGGCCAGCAGCGGGGCGGCTTCGGTCATGCCGTAACCCACGGTGTAGTGCAGTCCCAAGCGGCCAAACCAGTGGTCGACCTCGTGGTTCAAGGCGGCCCCACCCATAATGTAGTGTCGCACCTGTCCACCGAAGGCTTCGTCGAGTTTGGCTCGTATCTTATTGCGTATCATGTTGCTAATACCAGGCAGGGTTAGCAGGATTTTCATTACGGGTCGACTCACAACGGGTTTGATAGCCGAGCGGTAGATTTTTTCCATCACCAGCGGCACGGTGCAAATCATGTAGGGGCGTACCTCGCGCATAGCTTTGAGCAGCAGAGTGGGGGCGGGGGTTCGGCCGAGGAAGTAGACGGTGCAACCGCCGGTGAGGGGGTATATAAATTCGAACACCAAGCCGTAGATGTGGGCTTGGGGGAGCATAGAGACAATGGTGTCGGTGGGGTATACGTCGACGTGGCGGTGAGCGTAGTCGACCGAGGCACTGATGTTACCGTAGCTGAGCATAACACCTTTCGGTTCGCTCGAAGTGCCAGAGGTGTAGTTTATTATGGCTAACTCGTTTAGGTCGCGAATGTTGAAATGCAGGTCGTTAGATTTCAAGCCGTCAGGGTAGTTGGCTGCGAAACACTCGTTGCGTTTGTTGTAGCAGGTTGCCAGTTCGGGCGAAGCCGAGTAGAGAAGGCAAAAGTCGTCGGTGCTCACTATGGCTCTGATTTTGGGCATGAGCGATAGGTCGAGGTGTTCAAAGTGCTCGTTGTCAGTGAATAGCAGTGCCGAGTCGGAGTGGTCGACCAGCTTCATGATTCCTTCGGGAGTGAAGTCAGACAAAATCGGCACCACCACGGCTCCACTGGTGTTGATGGCCAAAAACGAAATGGCCCAGCGAGCAGTGTTCTTTGCACAGAGAGCAATATGGTCGCCAGAGCCTATGCCAGCAGCTTTGAAAAACAGTTGCAACGAAGCTATATGGGCTGCCATTTGGCCAAAGGTGAAGCTGTCGCCACCATAGGTTACCACGCCTGGTTCGCTCCAGTGGTTGCGAAAAGTTTCTTCGAGGTGTTCAAGGTAGTGTCGCATAGTGTGTCGTTCTATTTTCAAAAATATGTTGTTTTGTCATTGTTCTTTTGGGTTGGGTTCGTGGCGCTATGTAAGTGCTCCTCTGGGTTATTTTCGGGTAGAATTCAATCGCATTCTCGGTGGCGATTTGGTGGCGAGCGTCGCTGTCCAATCCAGTTTTGCAGTTGCAAAATTAGTGCCATTTCTCGGCTTACAGACAAAATGTCACGAAGTGGGACGAAAAAGTGACAAAAATGCTGTTTTAGGGACGAAATGCCCGATTTTAGGGACGAAATTCGGTTTTTTGGCATTTTGTCCCATACTTTTAGGGACGAAATCCGGCCAAAATCGGGTCAAAAATTATGTCCAAACACAATAAATCAGCCCCCGCTGCGTTATTGTCTATATCAAAAACAGCAAGTACCACATTATGGAAAATAAACTCTACCCTATGAAATTCATGCCGCTCTACAAAAACGTGGTTTGGGGTGGCAACCGCATAAAGGACCTCGGATTCGATTATAGCCCTCTGCCCAACTGCGGCGAATTGTGGGCACTCTCGTCGGTCGAGGGGCGCGAGTCGGTGGTGGCCAATGGCTTTTTGGCCGAAAACACCATCAACGAGGTGCTCGAAGTCTACATGGGCGAACTCGTAGGCGAGCGCAACTACGAGCACTTTGGCAACACCTTCCCTGTTCTGATTAAGATTATCGATTCTGCCGACCGCCTCTCGGTTCAGGTTCACCCCGACGACAAGCTTGCCCGCGAGCGTGGCATGGAGTGTGGCAAGACAGAGATGTGGTATGTTATGCAGACCGACGAGGATAGCACCATTGTCGATGGATTTGCCACCTCGCTCACTCCCGACGAGTATGGCAAAGCGTTGGAACTCGGCAAGTTAGAACACCTGCTCAACACTGTCGTGCCCCAGCCTGGCGATTGTTACTTCATTCCAGCCGGTCGCGTTCACGCCCTCGGCAAAGGGCTGATGGTGGCCGAGGTGCAGCAAACTTCGGATTGTACCTATCGAATCTACGACTACAACCGTCCCGACGCTAATGGCCGTCTGCGCCAACTACATACCGCCGAAGCTCTTGCTGCCCTCGATTTTGGCGCCGCCAAAAATGTGAAAACTGACTATAATTACCGCATTAACAGCACCGTGGAGTTGGTCAACGACCCACATTTCGTTACCAGCCTCATCGCCCTCGACAAGCCCATGCGCAAAGATTTTTCGCAGCTCGACTCGTTTGTGGCCTATCTTTGCGTCGAGGGATTGGCTGCCGTCAAGACGCTCGACGAGATTGTCCCGGTCCATGCCGGCGAGTGCGTGCTTGTGCCGGCTGTGGCCAACACGGTCGAACTCTATCAAGATGGCCCCGCCAAGCTGCTCGAAATTTATGTCGACCCAGCCCAGTGGGACGGCGTCGAAGGCTCGCACGCACACGATTTTGACTGGTTGGCCGAGTTTACGTCTGCACCCTCCGGTCGCAACTAAAAAGCCTGCATTATTCAGCATTTGCAGCGGTTTATTCCTGTCCTCCCTATCGAAGGATAGGATTTTTTTGCGCGCGCGAGCGCAAATATTTTTTGTAATATAAAATATTTATTTATCTTTGCAAAATATTTGTACAAAAGTATTTGCCGAAAATGAAACGCTTTTCGATATACATAACACTCTGTTTATTAGTGGCTTGCCACTCGCTTGTGCTGGCACAAGGTGGCTGTTCCCCGGCCTTAGCCCATCTGAATGAGGGCTTCGAAGACTGGGGTTCGGGACTCGATTCCTGGCCTTCGTGCTGGTTCCGCTTCAACAATTTCGACGGGCAGTATCCACGCCTCTCTGCCGAGAATGCCTCGTCGGGTTCGACGTCGTTGATGCTCTCGTCGGGCACTGCCACCAACCATTTCACCCTCGCAGCCAGCCCCGAGATGCAGCCAACAGTTTTCGCCGGTACAACGCTGAGTTTCAAGGCTTACTCTACTTCGGTCGACGCTGTGCTCGAGGTGGGCTACTGTGCCGACACCGACTACACATCGCCAAACTTTTTTGTGCCACTGACAGAGGTAAGAGTCGACGAATCGGGCGTTTGGCAGACCTTTACCATTTCAATCACAGAGGGTTCGGGCCGCGTGGCATGGCGCATGAGACGTAGCCAGCAAAGTGGTACTCGCTTTTTCTATATTGACGATATAAAAGTTGCCCAGTGTGGCCTTGTCGATGCCACGATAAGCAATGTGGGCTCGGACCGTGCAACACTAATTTTCAACACTTTCGGGTCGCCAACCATGAGCCTCGACTACCGCGTAGAGGGAGCCTCGCAATGGACCCAATCTACAGGCCCAATAGTGTCGCCCTACCAGCTTGCGAACCTCACCCCCAGCAGCAACTACGAGGTACGTGTAGTGGCTTCGTGTTCGGGAGAGAATGACACTGCCCTGCTTTCGCTACACACCTTTGCCAGTGGCAGTCTTGTGGTGCCTTATTGCGAGTCGTTCGAAGGGGCCGCTACGCTCCCAGCGGGATGGTTACGCCCAGAATATTCGTCGTCGCAACTGGCCGATGGCACCAATATGGCTCCGGTAATGCACTATGGCAACAACTCGTTGAGACTCAAAGGTTCATCCATAGCCGACAGCTGCTCAACGCTGTTGCTACCGGCCTTGTCGCCCTCGGTTTCGGATGCCATATTCCACCAACTCAAACTCACTTTCTGGGCCTATTGTCTCACTGGAACCAACGTCCAACTCACTGTAGGCGTTGTCGAGTTTCCCGACGAGCCGTCGAGCTTTGTTCCGGTCCAGACCGTGAGCCTCGACGAAGTGGCTGTGTGGCAGCAATTTGTGGTCGACTTCTCCTCCTACACAGGCAGTGGCCGCTACGTGGCGTTGCGTGCCAGTTCGCCCATGGCTTTTCGCGAATGGATTTATGTGGACGACTTGCTCCTCTCGACAGTTGTGGCTCATAGCCAGCAGGTTGCTGCACGCACCAACACACAGGTCACTATCGAGTGGCAACTTTCGGGCACTGCTACCGGTATTCATATCGAATACGACAGTGCTGGATTCGTCCGCGGAACGGGACACAGTGTCGACCTCCCCGCCAGTGCCACCTCCTACACAGCCTTAGGCATAGGTTCCAACTCGACTATCCATTTTTGGATAGAGCCTGTCTACGCAGCCTCTAATCGCTGTGTCCCGGCGCCATTGGTGGCCGAGAGCAGCGACATGAACGTCGCCCCCTCATGGTGCGAAACGTTCAGCCTCTACCACACCGGTGTTTACCCCGACCAGTGGGGGCGCCCGCTCATGGTCGATGGTTACCCAATAATCAGCAGCACAGCAGGCCTCGACGAGCAAAGCCTCGAGATGTACGCTTCGGCCCAGTCGGGTACGGCCACCATGGCCGTTCTGCCGAGACTGGATTACACCCCTGTCAACGACCTTTACCTCAACTTTTGGGTCCGGTCAGGGTCGGGTCAAGGTCGTATTGTCATCGGTATGTTGCCCTCCAAAGACAACTATGTAGGCTTTACTGGGGTCGACACCGTAGTCTTTACCCAAACCGACGATTTCGAGTTCCACAGCATACCCCTCGCTTCCTACTCTGGCTCATATAGATACGTAGCTTTCAAGTTCGAAGAAACGGTGGGTACTGGCACCCATTGTTGGATTGATGGAGTGAGCGTAACCACCTGCCAGGTGACCAACGTCCATCTTTACGACATAACCAACACCACCGTGACTCTTGTTTGGGATACAGCTGGTTCCGTTTACGACGGCAGTGGCGTGTGGGTTGAATATGCCCACAAAGGCACCCCCTTTGGTAATGGTACACGCGTCTTGGCCGACGAAGTCCCCTTTGTTGTGCCTGGCCTCACACCCAACACCGAGTATTCTTTCTACGTGTGGGGCAACTGCAACGCCACCAGTAACGACTGTACCCCCAACCGCTACGACTGCCGAACCCTGCCCGAGCGCATACAGAATAGCTATTGCCAAAGTTTCGACCTGCCAGAAGGCTCTATGCCACCAGCCTGGCAACGCCCCGTGCGCTTCTATGGAGACCCTGTGGTTAATGCTACATCGTGCACCACACCAGGCTCGTTGCGAATGCACGCCACCAACGTCAACGGTGTGTGCTACGCGGTGTCGCCCATGATTGAGACCACCTCTGGCGTAACCATGCGAGACCTCAAGGTCACCTTCCGCGCATACAGCGACCTCTACGAGTGTCGCACTGCCACAGTCGATGTGGGCGTGATGACCCTCCCGTGGGACACCTCTACCTTTACCCTTATCGACACCTTTCGCCTGCTCTACCCCGGCTATTGGGAAGAGTGTGCCGTCGACCTCGCTCCCTATACCGGCACAGGCCGCTATGTGGCCCTGCGCTATCGCGAAACGGTAAACGACTCATACATCTACATCGACGAGTTCAAGGTTGCCCCCGAAATGGCGAGCAACGTCCACGCCATAGGCATTACCAACCGTTCGTTCCAAGTGAGGTGGGATACCCTCGGCACCTTTTCGCCACAGGCCAAAGTCTATATCGAATACGGCCCTGCTGGGTTTGCCGATGGTAGTGGAACGCGTCTGCGTGCCACCTCGAACCCGATGACAATCAGCGGCCTATCGGCCAATACCAACTACGAGTTCTGCCTCACAGTTGAGGAGGGGCGCAACCATGCCGTCTGCCACCTCGACCACATTACCCTCCATACCTTGGCCAACAAGATGGAACCCACTTGGTGCTACGATTTTGGTAGTGACGATGTGGGTAGCAAAGCCATTGACTTCTACTACCCGGTCTATTACTACAACTTCCCACAGGTAACCGATAACGATATGCCATACAGTGGCAAAGGCATTTCGCTCTACTGTAATGCCCCAAAACATGAGGGCAACGACACACTTGGCCCAATCGAGCGAACAGTTGTTGTGGCCCCAATGCTCGAAACCGACGTTCACCAAGTGGCTATGGACTATCGCGTTTACGCCTACAACAGCTACACCAACCTCAGGGTAGGAGTGATGACAGACCCCTACGACCTCAGCTCGTTCGAGGAAGTAGATGTGCTCCGTAATACCTATGCTTACAATAACTACGATTGGTCTCAGTGGGGCTATACAGACCGCACCGTCACCTTTCAAAACTACACTGGCAATGGCCGATACATAGCTTTTATACTCGAGCCATATTATCTGGATGGTTATGAGCGTGGCTCTTCCGCTTCAATCGATGCCATAGCCATTCGCAATTGCCACCTCTACGAGCCCCGTGTGCACCACGTAACCCAAACCACAGCCACCGTCAGCTGGGACGAACCCACAGGGATACTCGCTGCCCCGACTGAGGTATGGTGCGAATACAAGAAGGTTAGCTATATGGGCGACCGCTTCGCGCCAGGCACCGGCACTCGTGTCAAGCTCGACTCGAACAACTACCTCATCACTGGTCTCGAGCCGTCCTCGTTCTACTCGTTCCACCTCATTCCCAAGTGCGCCACCTCCGACCCCGAGTGCCAATTCACGGTAATACCTATATACACCCTCGACCCTCCTTTCACCGTGCCTATGCACGAAACGTTCGATACCGTGCCACGTGCCACTTGGCCACTCTATGGCTGGCGCCCAACAGTCAACGGGTGGTCAACATACTACCTAATCGACTCGGCTCAGTACCACTCTGCCACCCACAGCCTCTTTACCTATACCAACAGTGCCAACTATGTGTTGCCCGACTTTATTGGCGAGAATCCAGACCCATGCACCTCGCTGAAGAACCTCGCCCTCAGTTTCTGGACCTACGACGAATATGGAAACAACAATCCACTGCTCGAAGTGGGCATTATGGAAGATGCCTACGACACAACCACCTTCACCCGTGTGGCTACCATCAAATCTTGGCGTCAGCGCCAATGGGAGCGCCACAGCGTAGACTTCAGCAACTACACTGGCACGGGCAAGTATATCTGTCTGCGGTCGCTCACAAGTTGGTGGTTCCTCGACGACCTCAGTGTCGAGCACTGCATAGCCGACTCAATGCGCGTTGAGTGTATAACACCTTCGCAAGTGTCTATTTCGTGGGCATCGAGGGCGGTAGATTCTATGCTCGTGGTTTATGGCACCTCTCTTACAAACACAGACACGCTGCATTTGACCGAAAACCCCTATGTTATCAGCAACATCGTGCCAGATACGCGCTACTACTATCAGCTCTCGCCTCAGTGTGGTTGCGACAGCATTGGACTGGTCTATGCCGTCGACGACGACACCATCACACCATCGCCCTACATCGACTCTACACTCTGCGAGAACAACTATGCCGACTACCCATACTGCGAAAACTTCGACTCATACGACATCTATGGCCGCGACCTGATGCCACGAAAATGGCACCGCTTTACAGGCTCCGACCTCGATTACCCTGCCCTCACAACCAGCTACTCCGAAACCTACTACCACTCCATAAAGTTCCACAGCTACACCTCGAGAGACAACCGAGCCAAGATGTCGATGGTGGTGCTTCCCGCACTCGACAGTGGCCTCATAAGCCAGTCGCACTTAATGCTGGACTATAACGTCCACGTCCTATACGGCCTTGCCCCAAACACCAGCCTCGAGGTGGGTGTGATGACCAACCCCAACGACTCCAACTCGTTCGAGCTCGTAGGCGAAATTCCATTCACCTACGCCACACAGGACTGGTATCAGGCAGTGGTCGACCTCTCGTCATACAGCGGTGAAGGGCAATACATAGCCTTGCGTCTCGCACCACAAAACGCCCTCTACTACGGCTCCCATGAAGTAGAACTCTATATAGACAACCTGCAGGTAGCCCCCTGTGTGGTGAGCAACATCTACCACAATTTTAGTGCCGACAGTCTGCTCACCCTAACTTGGAGTGGGCAGGGCGCAGTCGCCCCCTACCAAGTAGAATACGGTCCACGCCATTTTGCGCAAGGTTCTGGCACCGCCATAACCACTGCCGACACTTCTACCACCATTGCGGGCCTCGACCCGGTCATGTCATACGATTTCTACATCAGCCCCGCCTGCTCTACCTCGGCTCCATGCAAGCCATACAACATCAACCACGAGATAGACCTGCCCTACTGCCAGGACTTTGAGCACGACCTCTACTACCTGCCACAGAACTGGCATGAAATCAACAGCTACTCATACATCAGCTATGTCAACGACCGCTTCGACAACCAAACCATTGCCTTGGTAAGCTATAGGGGTATAGCGCAACTGCCCACGCTGGCTGTCAGCGACATAGAAAACGTTTACCTCTACCTCGACACCAAGTACGATGGCTACGACACGCTCCCAATATATGTCGTAACAATGGGCTACAACAACGAGGTGCTCGACACTTTGGCCACCTTGAACCGACATGGCAACCACTGGTTCGATACCTGCTTCCGCCTCAGCTCCTACCACGACACCACTCGTCGCATTGCCTTCGCGCGTCCTAACGGCTCCGCCTGCAGCTTCGACAACGTTAGCCTCAGCCGTTATCCAACCCCATACAACGTGCATTGGACCACCCAAAGCCTCGACTATAGAGACATCTACTGGGACAGTCCTGCCCCACTTACTGGCTTCAGCCTCGAGATAGGCCCTCAGGGGTTCTACCCGGGCGAGGGCGCCGGCACGGTTATCCCCATATCAGAGTCGGGTCACCTTCGTATTAACATCGACTTTAAGACCGATTCGGTCTACGATTTCTACTTCATCGACCCCGACGGGCACTACACCTGCCAGCGCTTCACCTTCACCGCACCCTCGCGCCGCACCCTCCCCTACTGCAACAACTTCAACCTCAGCACCGACCCTCGCGAGTTCGTACACGAAATCGAGTGGCATTACATTCGTTCTGCCGACTGCTACGCCCCTTTCCAGGGAAGTGTATACGACGGCTGGTACAGGCGTAACATTGACAATGGCATTGTGTTCGGTTCAAGCAATGCCTTGTGCCCCACACAGTGGGCCGTACTGCCAGAACCCGATAGGAACTACAACGTGAGCGACCTATACCTGCACTTCGACCTTTACTCGCAGTACACCACCGTCCAACGCCTCGTTGTTGGAGTGCTCACCGACCGCGACGACACCAACACCTTTATCCCCATCGACACCGTTTTCAACACCTCGCCCAACAACTGGCGACACCACTCTATAAAGTTTGCCTCCTATGCCGACACTGGTCGCTTCGTAGCCCTGCGCTGGCTGCCAGATTCTACAGGCGGCAACATCATTTCGATAAGTAACGTGCTCTACGACCACTGTCCGCACCCAGAGTTTCGCCACATTGGCGCAACTACGATAGAGGCCTATGTCAAAACCGATTCGGTAGCCGACTACTATATAGAACACACCAAATTGTATGGCGACATCAACTACATCCACGCCACATCGAATTCGTACATAATCAGCGACCTCGAGCCCTACTGGCGCCACTACTTCTCGTCGACCTGCGATTCGGGTTCCAGCAGCTGCGTCTCATCCCAGTCTCTATACCCCTACCCAGCCTGGCCGCTGCCCTATTGCGAGGACTTCAGCTATGGCAACGCCGCATGGCAGTTCAAGCATAATTATAATAATGGCAACGAGAGCAACTACCCTCGCCTCGTCGACTTTCCAAATGATGGAAACACCGTGCTCGACTTCTACGCCCCCGACGAGCGTAACCTGCCCGTAATGGCCACCCTGCCCGACTTCGAGGTGGACTCGGCCAAGCGGCTCTACCTCGATTTCGACCTCTACTCCGATTTCGATACTAACAACGCCATCGTTGTCGGCATGGTCTACGACCGCTTCGACACCACTTCGTTCCGTCCACTCGACACCCTGCGAGTCGAGGCCGATAACCTGTGGCGACACAAGAGCGTGAGCTTTACAAACTACGACGGACGCAGCCGATGGGTCACCCTCAGCCTGCTCTCGCCCGACTATGGACACCACATCTATGTAGATAACCTCTATGTGCAAACTTGCCCCTATCCCGACCTAACCATTGCCAACCACAACACCGTCAAGGCCTTTGTCCCCACCGGCGAAACCGATGTCGACTACTATGTGGAATACGGACGCCGGGGCTACCGCCGTGGTGTTAACTACGACGCCATTGTGCACGTAACAACCAACCCCTTCTACATCACCGACCTGCTCGACACTACCGACTACGACTTCTACCCCATGTGCGACAGCCTCGGCTCGACCTGCCGCTTGCCACAGCAGCTGCGCACCTCGTTAGAGCTGCCGTTACCCTACTGCCAGAACTTCGACCAAGAACAGCAAAACACCATGCCCCAATACTGGAACCAGCGCAGCAACAACCCCGCCTACCCCTCGGTGGGCACTGGCCTGGCTGCGAGCGAACCACAGCAGTTCACCTTCTTCTCCGACTATGCCTACCAGTTGCCCGAAATCGCCATCCTGCCAGGCTTCATAGTCTCTGAACTAAGCCAACTCAACTTCACAGGCAACATCTATTCGGCCGACATCGACAACCTCAACGCCATAATCTTCGGCATAATGCCCGACACGCGCGACGCCCTATCCTTCGTCGCTCTCGACACTGTTTGGCCCGACACCTCCTTCCAGTGGTCGTCGTTCCACGCCTCGTTGCGCAACACCACGCTCACCGACGGTTTCCCCGCCATCAAGTTCCACTGCCCCACGCTCCATGCGCAGATGGTGTTAGACAACCTTGCCGTCGACTCGTGCCAAACCGCCGACCTCTCGCTCGTGGGCTACAATGTGGCGCGGCTCACCACCGTCGATAGCCTCTTTGTGGACTACTATGTCGAGTACGGCCCACAGGGATTTGTCCAAGGCAGTGGCACGACCCTCCATGTCGACGCCTCGCCCTACCTCATCACCCTCGACGCCAACGACAGTGCTGCAACCCCCTACGACTTCTACTTCAAGTGCGACCCCACCACCACCTCGTGCCGCGCAGCAGCTACGTTGGTGGCCTCGCCACGACCGGTGCCTATGGGTTTCTGCGAGAACTTCGACTCGGCCTCTTCGCCCAACACCCCCTTCTCGCAACACTGGCACTCACTGGTGCGGTCGGCCGAACTGGAGCAGACCTACGTCCGCCCCGTGGCCCACGCCTCGCACAGCCCGCAGCGCTCGGTCGAGCTTGCGGCAGCCGCTCAAAGTTCGGCCTGCCTCGTCATGCCGCAGCCCGACATCGACACCATTCCCCACCTCTTGCTCTCGTTCTACCTTATGGCCGAACAGGCCGACGACGCCGAACTCGAAGTGGGTGTGCTCACCGACCGCTACGATATGCGCACCTTCATCCCTGTCAAACTAATCAACGCTGCCGCGTTCGATACCTGGCAGCACGTGCTGGTTGGCTTCGATTCGTACACCGAGCAGGGCCTCTTCCCCGCCTTGCGCCTCTCGGCCAATAGCAGCCCTGTGGCCGTGGTGGTAGACGATATTCACTACTCCGACTGCGGCATTGCCGACTATGGTGTGACCCAAATTGCAGCAGACTCCATCACCATTGGCTGGCACAACTATGGCAACCCCACCGTAAGCCTCTACCTGCGCGAGAAAGACCTCACCTTCTACCCCACACTGCCGAACAAGATTACCTTCGCCGGCTTAGTGGCAGGCAACACCTACACTTTCGACCTCATATTTGGATGCGACACGGCCGAGCCTCATGACTACTGCTCGACGGCCGACACGGCCACCTTTACCATCGTCACCCCAGCCATTAGTGGTGGGTGTATAGACTTTACCAATCTCTCCTCGCCCTCGGTGGTGGCCACAACGGGCACCTACAACAACCCCTATGCCCACTATGGCCTCGACCCCGACCGCCACGTCGTTCTCTACGACGCACAGCAAACCGACCCCAACACCGGCGGCCTGCTACACGTCACCCCACCCAACGGCGGCCTCTCGGTGCGCCTCGGCAACTGGAAATCGGGGGCCCAAGCCGAGAGCATTAGCTACACTCTCGATGTAGACACGTCGAACTTCTCGGTGCTGTTGTTCAACTATGCTGCCGTGCTTCAAAACCCAGCACACACTGAAGACGAACAACCCAAGTTGCGTATCGAGGTGCTCGACACCACGCTCCATGTAATCGATTCGCAGTGCGTCATTGCCGAGTTTGCGGCCAGCACGTCGCTGGGTTGGAACAGTAGTGCGAACTACGTTCTTTGGAAAGACTGGACCACCGTAGGCCTCAACGTGGCCCCCTACCACGGCCAACCTGTCATTGTGCGCATAACCACCTACGACTGCGCCCCCGGCGACCACTATGGCTACGCCTACTTCAGCCTCGAGTGTGCCAAGGGGTACATTGCCTCGTCGGCCTGTGGCTCGTCGTCGACCGCCACGCTCTACGGCATCGACGGTTTTAGCTACCGTTGGTACTCGGCCGACTCGCCAGCCACCATTGCCACCACCCAAGCCATCGACGTGAATACCGACCAGGTGCGCACCTACTATTGCGAGCACCACTTCTTGGGCAACCCCAACTGCTACTTCACCCTGGCAGTCGATAACCGTCGCTTCTATCCCGTGGCACGCTATAATTATAATGTAACGCCCGACGATTGCCGCTACGTTGTCGACGTGCACAGCACGAGCTTCATGACCTTCGACGGCACCACACCTGCCCCTGAGGTCGACCCGCTCGAACTGACGTTGTGGGACTTCGGCAACGGCCTGCAGTCGAGCAACCCCGACGATACCCTCGCCCTCGAGCCAGGCAACTACGACGTGAGCCTCATTGTCTCGACACGCCACCAGTGTGCCGACACCGCCCACTTTACCCTCAGCCTGCCGGCCTACGTGCCCGACACCAACTACCTGGCCGATACATCCTGCCAGTTCACTCCCTACAGCCGCTATGGCTTCGCCCTGACGCCCGACAGCACCGACTACCGCACCTCGCACACCTACACCACAGCTGTGAGCAAAACCAATGGCTGCCCCATAATAAACAAGCTCCACCTCGCCCTCAGCCCCTACTACCACCTGCATCGCTACGACACCATAGAGATGGGTAACTACTTTACTTTCGAGGATACAACGCTCACTTTGCCAGGTGTTTACGAAAGGCTCTACACAACTGTTGCCGCCGGCTGCGACTCGCTCATCACGCAACACCTCTCCATCGTCGCCCCCAAGTCGAGCTACACCGACTCGTGCCAGACCCACATCAACATTGTGCGTGGCGATACCCTTGTCGTTACCCCCGTGCCCTACGAGTTTGAACTCAGTGCCGACCGCCCTGCCCACGAGTACACTTGGCACCCAGGCCAGGGCCTCGACACCACCACGGCGCGCACCGTGAGGCTCACCCTCAAGCCCGATACCGTGGCCACACTCGTGCTGCACGTACTTTATAGCGACACCAACAACATTGTGCCCAACGGCGGCTTCGAACTTGGCGACACCCTCTTCTCGTCAGACTACACGCCTCTGCCAGCGCCCCACGTAGCCCCATCGGTGGCTACCCATAGTGGCACCTACGCTGTTGTCGGCTCGGCGTTCCTGCCTGCCTGCCTCGCCAGCGCGCCGGCCGCCCTGCTCACCTATCCGGTGGCCGATACGGCGCTGCGCCTCTACCACACCACGCTGGCCGTAGACCCCTACACCGACTACCGTCTGGCCTACCGTGTGGCCTCGCTGGCTCAGCCCGACACCGTGGCCCACCTCTGGACCGTGGGCGACCAAGAACTCGCCACGCCGCCCCTGCTGCCCGACAGCTGCGAGTGGACCACCGTCGTGGCCGACTTTGCCACTCAGGCCGACACACTGCTCCACATTGTTTTGCACGACACCTCCTACCTGCTCGGCAGCCGCGCACCCTACGCCATCGGCCAACTGGCCATCTATCGCCTCTGTATGGCCGACGACACTGTGAGCCTACGCACCGAGTGCCCCGACTATGTCGACACCATAGAGGTTCAGCTCTGCCACGACTCGGTTTATACCTGCGACGATGGTTCAACCATCTCTGAACCAGGTGTATACACCTATTCCTTCACCACCGAATGGGGCTGCGACTCTATCGTTACCATTCGCGCGCTCTATAACCCCTGCTGCTCCGACTACCTGCAGTTCCCCAACGCCGTGACACCCAACGGCGACGGGGTGAACGACCGCTTTGTGGTCGTCGGGCTGCTCGAAGAGTGGTGCTACCCGTTCAACGAGTTGGCAATCTACAACAAGTGGGGCGAGCGCGTCTACTACCGCAAAAACATACGCTCCGACGCCGACTTCTGGGACCCCAACGCCACCAACAGCCCGACAGGTACCTACTACTTCCACTTCGACGCCACCGACCCCGACGGCTCGCGCCACGTGCAGCGCCGCGGCGTAATCGAGGTGATACGCTAACCCTCGCCCCCCGACATTCGCCCCATGCGTGTGGGTTGGGGTCGGGTTAAGGAGGGGTTAAGGTCGTATTAACATCGGAGTTTGAACAAGTTTTCAACAGCGTTAAGCCCTTTTTGAACCGCCCGCCTCTCGACCCCGATACGAACACAATAATATGAGCTGGCGAGGCGCCCCGCAGGGGCGCCTCGCCAGCCTTAGTTATTAGTCAGATGTTGGCTCCACCTACTTGCGTGCCGACTTGAAGGCGTAGTTGGCGCTAACAATAAAGCGTGTGCCCGAAACCCCACCGCTGCGGTAGGCGGCAAAGGTGTGCTCCACCTCGGCGTAGAGGCTCAAGCCTCCGCCTGCCATATAGCCAATGCGGGGTTGAATGCGGTAGAGGTAGTCTATGTCGAGTCCGCGGCCATAAACGTGGTCGGTCGTAGCCGCCACTTGGCCCGCGTTGTTGTTGGCGGCATAGCCCAGCAGCAGGCCAGGACGCCAGCGCCCAGTGGTGCGACCCAGGTCGAGCCACACGGTGTTGTAGGTATAGGTGTCGTAGCTGTAGACTGGTTGGTTGTTGGCGTCGAGCGCGGTGTGCTCTATGTAGCCGCCCATCGAGCTGTACTCGTAGAGGTTGCTGTTGAGCAGGCTTTGTGCTTTGAGGCTCCACTGCCCGAGGTCGAGCCGGCCGTAGACGGCAAACGAAACATGGCTCACGTTGTTGCCCATCAGGCGTGGCTTGATGCTTATGAGGTGGGCCGCGGCGCCGAGCATGAACTTCTCGGTCGAGTAGCGCAGCTGGCCGTTGAGTTCGGGCACAAGGCTGTGTTTCAGGTAGGTGGTGCTGCGGCCGTTAGGGCCCTGGCTGGTGTTGTCGCGCTGAAATCCGGCTACCACGATGGCTTGTAGCGGGCCCACAAATTGCTCGAGGCGCACTTGGTTGTAGCGCGAGTAGGGGTGGAACGGGGCTCCCATATTGAGTGGGCGCGTGCCGGGCATTATTTCGTGAACCACCATTGGGTGCCAGTAGTGGCCCACGAGCAGGGTGGTGTGGGCCCAGTCGAGGTTGATGTAGCCATGTCGTAGGCGCAGGCCGTTGATTCCGGCGTCGCTCGAGCCGGTGAAATCGGTCTCGATATAGCCTCGTGTTTTGGCGCCCAGCACGTCGGGCCCCCACACGGCCACCGCCAAGCGGTTGGTAATGGCCAGCATGTTGAGCATTGGGGCGGCGTTGGTGTCGCGGTTGAGGGCGTCGCGGGCTATGGGCTTGGGGTAGAAGTCGAGCATATCCTCGCGCGCACCTTCCATTTGGCGGGTGTCGACCCACATCTGCGGCCCTATGGTGCCGCTAAACTGGAAGTGGAAGTCTTGCGCTGTGGCCGAACCAGCCAAGGCAAGAGCGAGTAGGAGAGGGGCAAAAGGTGAGTGTTTCATTGTCGTCTGGGTAGTTTTAGAGGGGTAATGTGAGGCTGTCGCCAATCATGCGCTGCATGTATTGCTGAATTATGGCCTTGAGCAGTCGTGTGCGGTCGGGTGGCAGGGTGTCGAGCGGGTGTTGCAGCAACGGGTCGGCCCCGAGGTCGTAGGCCGCCACTTGGCGTTGGCCGTCGAAGCGCACCAACGTGTCGGCTCGCAGCAGTTGGTAGGTTCCGGCCGAGTAGTTCACGGCCCAAGTGCTGTCGGGCTGGGTGGCAAGCAGGTTCTGCCCAAAGGCTATGTAGGGGTTTGGGTAGCCCAGCAGCGCGAGCAGGGTGGGCATTATGTCGATTTGTTGCGCGGTGCCTGGCAGTAGGCCGGTGGGCAGCTGGCCCGAGGGGTCGTAGATTAGTATCGGCGCGCTAAACGAGCCTATCGAGGTCTTGTATTCGGCGTGGTTGGTGAGGTTGGTGTGGTCCGAAGTCAGCACGAAGATTTTGTTCTCGAACCAGGGTTGCTGTTTGGCGGTAGCAAAGAAGCGGCGCAGGGCGTGGTCGGTGTAGCGAATACACTTGTGTATCACCAGTTCCTCTTCGGGAAAGGTGTCGCGATATTGCTGCGGTATGGCGAAGGGGTGGTGGCTCGAGGCGGTGAATACGGCTGTTACGAACGGTTGCTGCATCTCGCTCATCTTGAGGGCGTAGAATTGCAGGAAAGGCTCGTCCCAGATGGCCCACGTCCCGTCGAAGTCGGCCTCGCCGCCAAAGCGCTTGTCGGCATCGTATTCTGTCCGGCCATAGTAGTTCTGAAAGCCCGTGGTGCGGGCAAAGGCTTGGAAACCCATCGAGCCGTTCTCGGCCCCATGAAAGAAGGCCGAACTGTAGCCCACGCGACCCAACTCGCCGGCAATGCCGCTAACGCGGTTGAGCGAGTAGTTGGTCACAAAGAATGGCTCTACAAACATCGGCACCGACGAGAGCACCGAGGGCATGGCGTCTATGCTTTTGCGGCCGTTGGCAAAGGTTTGCTCGAAGGTGAGCGAGTGGGCCAGCAGCGAGTCTACGAAAGGGGTATAGCCGTTGTAGGTGCCGTTTTCGAGCTGGTGGTTGTAGTAGCCAATATATTCGCGGCCAAAACTTTCGACTATGAGTATCGCCACGTTGCGCCCCTCGAACGGCGAGGGATTGGCAGCAGGGTGGTGGGGGGTGTAGATTGTGGCCAGTTCGGAGGGCGAGAACCAGGCGGGGTCTTCGAATGTGGTTTTACCTATGGTGCGCAACATCGAGAAGGGGGTGTTGAGCACGATGGCGGCCTCTGAGGGTTGGTTAACATACTGGTTGGCGTTGCTGTTGGCAATGGGGCGCACAGCGCGCGAGGTTCCGCCGCGAATGCCAATTACCGAGAGCGGCACGACGGCGACAAAACACAGGGCGCCGAGCAGCCAGTGGTGGCGCCGGCCGTCGTCCTCAACGCGCACGTAGAGCAACCACAGGGCGGCAATCAGTGCGACACCGAGCAGCACAAAGTACCAGTGTCCGGCCAGTTCGGTAAAAAAAATGGTGCCCAAGTTGCCCTCGTTGCTAAACTCGCGGAAGAAGGTAGAGGTGGTGCGTCGGCCAGTGAACTGCGAATAAACGGCGTCGGCCAAGTTGGTGGCGGCTGCCAGCGAGTTGACTACCACGAAGAGCCATCTGCACATCTGCTGCCACCAGTGGCGGCTGGCAAAGCGCGCGGGCAGCAGCATGAGCAGCGCCCAAAGGGTGTTGGTATAGGCTATGGCCGAAGTGTCGAACCGCAGGCTGCCTCGCAGCAGGGCCCATTTGTCGAGGGCTCCCCACCCGTCGGCAAAAAGTGGCCAATTCTCCCACACGTAGGCCACGCGCGTAATCATATATACGGCGTAGGCTATCAGCAGGTTAATAACCACCGCGAGCGGTGCAGAGTATGTCGAATTCTTCAAGGTCATAGGTTAATATAACGTCGAAACCGAAGTTTTATTGTGCTCAAAACTGAAAATAGATGAAAGGTTGCAGGTCGGCAGTAACAAATTGGTAAATCACCATCACGGCCACCACCACCACTATCAGCATGAGCCACAGCGGCATAGAGGCAAACCACAGGCGGTAGCGACGTTTGAAGTGTTCGGGCAGCCAATGGATGACCATTCCAGCCACGAAGAGTGCAAAAACGCCGCGGTAGGCCCACAAGATGTCGGGCACTTGAGCCCAGTTCCACTTGCTCCCAATTTGGCCCACCATTTGCGTAGCTGTGCGCCAAGCCACCTCGTTGGCTTCGGCCGGATTGAGGTTAGAACCCGAGCGGAAGAAGAGTCGCGTAAAGCTGATAAAGACAAAGGTTAGTGCGGTGTTCCAGACGGTGGTCAGGCCCTGTTTGAACGCCGATGTCTTGTAGTCGGCTCCGCGCCACGTGGGCAGCAGGTTGAGCAGCAGCAGTGCCACCGCCACAATGGTGCCTGCTGTGGCCAGCATATTGCTCAGTGGCCCAGGAGCTACGCGCGGCAGCAACCCTGCCACACAGGCCAGCGCCGCGGCCACAGCCATGCGCTGAGGGGGCAAGAGTTTCTTCCACCATTTGTAGACCAGTATGCCCAAGCCGTTGAGGCCACCCCAAGTAACGAAGTTCATCGACGCCCCATGCCACAGGCCTCCCAGCAGCATGGTGTCCATATTGTTGACGTTGGTGCCCATCTCTTTGCGGTGGTTGGGCAGCAGCAAGTAGGCAGCCACCATGGCCGAAGCCACTACGCCGAGCACTATCCACACCACAGTGCTTTTGGCCATGAGGGCAAAGACAGTGAGAGTGAGCGCCAGTATGAAGTAGGAGAGCCAGCCAGCCGAGCGGTTGCCACCAAGGGGTATGTAGAGGTAGTCTTTGAGCCAGTTGCTGAGCGAGATGTGCCACCGTTTCCAAAAGCCGGCAGGGTTGGTGGCTTTGTAGGGCGAACGAAAGTTGACTGGCAGGTAGAAGCCCATGAGCATGGCAACTCCGATGGCGATGTCGGTATAGCCCGAGAAGTCGGCGTAGACCTGCAACGAGTATACCATCAGGGCCATGAAGTTCTCGAATGCGGTGTAGAGTGTTGGGTTGTCGAACACACGGTCTACAAAGTTAACCGCCAAGTAGTCGGAGAGCAATATTTTCTTGAAAAGGCCGTTAATTATCCAGAACAGGGCGATGCCGAATTGGCGACGCGAGAGGAAGAATGGGCGGTAGAGTTGTGGCACAAACTGGTCGGCCCTGATTATAGGACCTGCCACCAATTGGGGGAAGAACGAGGTGTAGAACCCAAAGTCGAGCACGTTGGCCACGTGGCGTACCTTGCGCCGATAGACGTCGACAATGTAGCTTATGTTCTGGAAGGTGAAGAACGATATGCCCACAGGCAGCATGATAACCGAGGCGTCGAACCGTGCCGTGGCGGTGAAGTGGTTGCTCCATTGCGCAAAGAGGTTAACCACTTGCAGGTCAGAGTGGGTAATGGTGTTGTAGATGTCGGTGAAGAAGTAGGCGTATTTGAAGTAGCACAACACGGCCAGGTTCAGCACCACGCCGGTGACCATCAGCGCTTTGCGTCGCCCTTGGGTCTGAGGGCGGTCGGCCAGAGCGTCCATTCGCCACCCAAGCAGGTAGCCCAAAAAAGTTGAGAAGATGAGCAATAAAACGAATAGTCCCGACGTTTTATAGTAAAAGAAGAGGCTCACCACAAAGAGATAGCCGTTGCGCAGCACGCGCCGTGTGGCATTCCACTGCCGCCCCGATGCCACAAGGCAAAACAGGGCGTAGACCAGCAGGAAGAAGGCCCAGAAGTGGAACTGGGTGAAGAGCAACGGGTGGGCGCTGTCGAACGCCAGCAGGTTGTCAGTAAGATATGTAGCGATAGCGTTCATCGTCGTTGCGTGGTGTGGTGTTGTGGGTTGGACGGTTCAGGTGGTTGTTATACGACTGCAGAATGGCGTTCGAGAGCAGGTCGGCCACCAGTTCGTAGCCAGCGCGAGTGAAGTGGACGCGGTCGTATTGTGCCAGTTTGGCCAATCGCCACTGTTCCATCGACTTCAGACCGCCCATAACTTCGAACTGGTCCCACACCACGCCATCGGTTTCGATTGCCAGGCGGTGCATGGTTTGCTGAACGAGCAGCCCGTTGCGGTTGACGTTGTAAGTGCGGCGTTTGACGCGTCGATACGAGTCGTTGTTGGTAACAAAAATGAAGGCGCAATCGGGGTTGACCGAGCGTATAGAGTCGACCAGCCGAATGTAGTTTTGGCGAAACTGGGCGGTGTCGAAATTTTGCCCGTAGGCGTCGTTAATGCCAATGCCGAATATGACCAAGTCGGGGCGCATAAGGCGCAGGTCTTGGGTAAAGTGTGGGCATTTTTCCAGATAGTCGGGCAAGGCAGCCCCGTTCACACCTATCGAGTGGTAGGTCAGGCCCGCGCGGCGGTTGCCCAAGTAGAGGCCTGTGAGGGTGAAGTCTTCGCCTTGGCCACAGGGAAGGACCACGGTGAACGAGTCGACGGGGTGAGCCAGATTGAAGATGAAGCGCCTCGTGGCTGGGTCGGTGTAGGAGGGGGCCGAGGTGCGTTGCTCGCCGGCTGGCGAGGTTACCACAAGGTGTGGCACCACGCCGGTGGTCGAGTAGCCAAAGACTATGATGTGCTGTGTGGCGTAGTCTATATCGGTGTCGCACAGGGTGATAGCAATGTTGCTCTCGGTGTCGCGCGCGGTGACGGCAATGCCACAAATGCCCAACTGCTGGGCCGGCTCTTTGTAGACGTTGCGGGTCAGTTCCATCTTCTCTCGGCACACCACTCGGTAGTCGGGTGGATTGTTACATTTGGCGGCTGCCGAGTAGGGGAAAATCATGCCTCGGCTGGCTTTGAGAGAGGGGAAGGCCCCGAGCAGGTTGCGCCTCACTCGGTTGGGCAGCGTGCCGGCCTGCACGTGCGACCCTCCGATGTGCAAAATATTGATATTCCCAACTCCCGTAGAATCAATGCGTTGAAGGCGGTCGAGTAATTGTTGATACGACCTTGATAGGGTGTCATACCGAAGTTGGTTGGCCGAATAGTCTATAAACGAGTAGGTTGGCAGTGGTTTGAGGGGCACTTGTGCAAGGGTGGTCATGGCTGCTGCCAGTAGTACTGCGAGGAGGGCTGTGCGTTTCATTGGATGGTGTTTTTTTGTTCTTCAGCCACAATGCGTTGGCGCAGGCCGTAAAGTGTGTAGAGGTCCATGAAGGCTTGTCCGAGGCGGTCGCCCATGATGTCGGCGCCGCGTTGCGAGAAGTGTATGTGGTCTTGGCTGCCGAGTCCGTTCTCGACCCAAGCCACCATTGTGTTGTGTCCCCCCATGGCGTGGTAGATGCTCCAGTAGGCGGCGCCGTGTTCGAGTGCGGTGAGGCGCAGGGCTTCGACCACCGAGTCGAGGTAGGGGTAGCTCTGGTAGCGCCCCTCGACCGATGTCGACATATCGCTTGGGCCAACAAATAGGATTTTGGCCCTGGGGCAGCAGGCGCGAACGCGCTCTATCTGTCGGCCTATAGAGCGGCAGTAGGTCTCGACTGGTTTGCGGCTGCGGAGGTAGGGCACCGAGTTGCCGCCAAACTGCATGATTATCAGCCCTATATCCATCATGGCGTAGGCTTGGGCCAGTTCGGTCGAGTCGACCATGGTGAATTGCTGGCCCGAGCAGCCACGCATGGGTATATTGTCTACGGCCACGCCCCCCATACCGTCGACCAACAGGCCGTAGAGGTCGCCCTGGCCGTTGGCGCTGACGCGAATGGCGGTAGTTGCCGAGTCGAGCCTTAGGCCGAAGGCCACGGGTCCGGTGCTGTCGGTGGCAAAGGTTGTGTCGAGTCCCAGTTGGCGGTTGCCGAAGCCTGCCGAGAAGCGTCCGCCGCGATTGTTGGCCAGGAGGGTGACCTGTTGGAACGAGCCGAGCAGCGAGTCGACCCTCGAGCTGCGGGCTGCCGAGATGGTGGTTTGGGCTTGGCCGGCAAGGTGGAAGTCTTGCATCATGGGGCCGTAGTGGCCTTGACGCGAGCGGTGCACGGTGCTGTCGCCAAAGGGGGCATATCGCGAGAGGTCGCCGCTGGCCGAAATGTTTACGGCTGGCGAGGAAATGATGGTGCGGAATGGTATCAGGCCAGGGCCAGAGCCACCAAAGCGGTGTTGAAGTATGGCGCGGAGGCGGGCCGACATACGGTCCATTTCGATTTGCGAGTCGCCGTAGTGGAGCACTCTCACCGTGCGCCCCTCGGCTTGCGCCCGCTCGAAGAGGGCAAAAAGCGAGTCGAAGTAGTCGTCGGTTGGCAGGTAGAAGCGCGTGTCGGCGCTGTCGGCCGCGCGTTGCAGGTATTCTACCGAATCGCGCAAACCTTGCAGTTCGGGGCTCTCCTCGGCTGCGAGGTATGCTTCGACGTCGAAAGTTGCCGTCGAATCTTGCCCCATCACGCGTGCCAAGGTGGGCATACGCAGGGTAATGCCAGCGGCCTCGACCCCACTGGTGGGGAAGAACCAGCACAAAACGCCCAGTAGCGCAATGCTCAACGCGATGAATATGAGTACTTTATACGGTTTCATTGGTCGGTTATCTGGGGTGCAAATTTACGCTTTTTTTCTGATATTTTAAACAATGGTCATCAAAATCAAAATTTTTTTGTAATTTTGCACCCGTTTTGGCAGCGTCAAAAAAGCCTGTAACTGCACTATGAAGATTGTTCTCGACACCGAATGGTACTACCTCCTGCTTTGCATAGCGCTCGGCGTGGTCTATGCCGTGGTGCTCTATTTGTGGAAAGGGCGTCGCGAGGGGCTCAACGTGCGCTCGTCGCGCCTGGCCGTGGTGCTTGCTGCGGTGCGCTTCGCGACGGTGACGGTTATTGCCTTCCTACTGCTCTCGCCCATGGTGAAAAGCGAGCGCCACAACCGCGAAAAACCTGTGGTAGCCCTACTCGAAGACCAGTCGCAGTCGCTCTTCATGACGGCCGATTCTGCCCGTATGCGCACCTCTCTCGCCCCAACGCTCGACTCGTTGGCCAAGGCCCTGCAGACCGACTACGAGGTGGTGCGAATGCCATTCGGCGGAGCCTCGACCGACATTGCCGCGGCCTTATCCGAAGCCAACGAGCGCTACGCCGGTCGCAACCTCGGCGCCGTGGTGCTTGTGAGCGACGGCATATATAACCAGGGCTCTAACCCCACAACCGTACAACTCTCGGCACCAGTCTATTGCGTGGCTTTGGGCGACACCGCCGTGCGCCGCGACGCCGCCGTAGCCGCCGTCCGCGTTAATCGCACCGCCTATCTCGGCAACCGTTTCCCGATGGAGATAACCGTCCGCGCCACCCGTATGGCTGGCCAAAGCCGCACCCTCAGCGTGGAGCATGGTGACCACACCCTCTTGTCGAGAAAGATAGCCATCGACTCGCCCGACCTACTCGTTACCGAGCAGCTGACACTCGACGCCAACGAGGCTGGTTTGCAGACCTATACCATCCGCCTCGACCCGACCGAGGGCGAAGCCATAGCCTCAAACAACCGCCGCACGGTGACAGTCGATGTGGTCGATGGCCGCCAAAAGGTTGCCATCGTTGCCGCCGCCCCTCACCCCGACCTTGCCGCCATAGCCGCCGCCATTGGCAGCAATGCGGCCTACGAAGCCAAGATATTGAAAATAGGCGAGATAAGCAACCTCTCGCAGCTAAAATCGGAGGGCTATAACCTTGTGGTGTTCCACAATCTGCCCTCGACTCAGCACGACCTTCGGGGCTTGCCCGACGACCTGCCGGCACTCTTCGTCATAGGGTCGCAAACCGATTTGCCACGCTTCAATGCGCTGCACGCTGGCCTCGAGATTGTTACCAAACTGACCAAAACCACCGAGGCCCAGGCCGTGGTGAACGACGCTTTTTCGCTCTTCACGCTCGGCAACGGCGAGGGCGCAGCCGCCGAGCAGTGGCCTCCGCTCACCGCCCCCTTTGGCGACTACCGCACTGGCGCTGCCACCCAAACCCTATTCAGCGCACGCTTGGGCCAGGTAACTACCCACCAGCCGCTCATCGCCTTCGTGTCGCAAGGGGCCGCTCGCCGAGGCTTTGTGGCCGGCGAAGGCCTATGGCGTTGGCGCTTGGCCGACTACAGGCTCAACGGCTCGCACGAGGCTTTCAACTCGCTGATTTCGAAAATGATAGGCTTCACGGCGCTGCAAGCACGTCGCGACCAATTCAACATCGACGTCCGTCCGCTCTATCGCACCGACGAGGACGTGGTTGTCGAGGCCGAACTCTACAACGACCTTTACGAGCCCATTAACACCCCCGACGTGACCCTCACCCTGCGCGGCGAGCGAGAGGGCGAATATGCCATGAACCGCACCGCCACAGGCTACCAGCTCAATCTCGGGCCGCTGCCCGAAGGGCGATACAGCTATGAAGGGGTCACCACCTACGACGGACGTCGCCTCTCGGCCCACGGCCTCTTTGCCGTCGAGCACCTTTCGCTCGAAGAACTTTCGCTCACGGCCGACCACTCTCTGCTCACCACCATCGCCTCGCAGAGCGGCGGCCAAATGCTGCCTTTGGCCGAGGTGGCCTCGCTCCCCACGCTGCTCAAGGAACGCAGCGACCTGAAACCAATTGTCTACACCCAACGCCGCCACACCGAGCTCGTGGGCCTGCCCTGGTTGCTGGTTGCCCTCGTGCTGCTGATGGGCACCGAATGGGTGGCGCGCAAACGCAACGGGGAGGTCTAAACCATGGCTGCAACGAGGCTCCGAGCCCTATTCACAGGCTGGGTGCGCGAAGCTGCCACCCTGCTCACCGGCACCGCCGGCGCGCAAGTTATCACGGTGGCCGCCTACTTCCTGCTAACACGCCTCTACACGTCCGACGACTTTGGCCTATTCGGCATTTTTTGCAGTTATATTGAGGTGCTAACCATAGCCTCGACGTGCAAATACGAGCTCTCTATCGTGGCTTCGGCCGACGAGCGGCAGGCCTCGGCCGTGGCAGGCTTTGCCCTGAGGCTCAACGCCGCCTTCTCGGTGGTGCTGCTGGCTGCGGTGGGGGCAATGGTAGCCCTCGGAGCCCTCCCGGGCAAGACCGCACAACTCGGCGCGCTGGTGCTGCTCATACCGCCGCTCATCTACTTCAACGGCACCTCGCGGGTCTACGAAAACCTCTTCAACCGCCGCCGCCGATACGCCAAAATAGGCCTTTCCGAGACTGTCAACGCCTCGTCTACCGTGCTCGTCAAGGCCGGTATGGGCTGGCTCGGAGCTGCGCCTGCTGGCCTGCCGGTTGGCACCGTTGTGGGGCGTATGGCAGGCAACATCGTCTACCGTCTTGGGCTGCGCCGCCTCGAGCTGCCACGAACCACGGCCGCCGAGCGCCGCCAAGCAGCTGTCAACAATCGCAACTACCCACTCTATGTTGCACCTAAAGACCTGGCTAACAGCCTCTCCTATAATCTCCCCATGCTCTGGATGGCCCACTATTTCGACCTCACCGAGGCCGGCCTCTTCACCCTGGCCCTCACTTTCACCTTCCGCCCCATCAACGTTGTCAACGTGGCCATAGAGAAGGTGCTCTACGCCCGCGCCGTCGAGCACCGCACCCACGGCACGCCCATGTGGCCCGAGGTGCGCCAATTTCTCGCCACAGCCCTCGCCATAGCCCTGCCGGTTGGGCTGCTGCTCTTCCTCTTTGCCGACCCACTGTTTGCCTTCTTCTTTGGTGCCAAATGGGGCGCTTGCGGCTACTACGTGCGCTGCCTGTTGCCATGGGTGCTGGTGATGCTGCTGACCAACTCGTTGATGTATGTCAGCAATGTCTTCTCGACCCAGCGGGTCGAATTCGTTTTCTGCCTCGTCCTGCTCGGACTGCGAGCCGCCGCCGTGGTGGCGGGCATAGCGCTGGGCAGTTTCCGCACCGGCATACTGCTCTTCTGTGTCGTCTCCACGGCCGTAAGCGCCGCCCTGCTCTGGTGGTACATCCACCAAATAGCTCGCCACGACCGCTCCCTCCACAAAACAACAGAGTAGAAATCGGCCCACTCCGAACCTCAACAAAACGACTTGGCTCGTGGTCTCTGATTCTTACTCCAAGAGCTTCTGCAACTGCCTGATTTACAGGGTTACAGTCGTGTTAAAGAGGGGTTAAGGTCGTATTGAGGTCGAATAAGCCTTATGGTTCAATCAGTTACATCTCGAATTTTGGCCCTTTTTGCCCCCCTCCAAGTCCCGATTTTTGCCCCTCCGAACTTCGTTTCCTCACCCTCCTAACAACGGCACTTGTTCCATGCGAACTCGACTTCATCCCCTCCAAACCAAGAATTCGCTCCATTCGTATTGTGATTTTAGGACCTCTCGTTCCCATAGTTAGCCCGTTCTTGCCCCTCCTCATACCTCTCTTTGCTGCAACTCCATGGCGAGGCAAAAAGCCGAGGGTGCCCTTGCTGTTGCGTGGGCACCCTCGGCTTGGGGGTTGCTTAGGCCGGCGGTTAGCGCGCTGCTTCGGCGGCCTGAAGTTCGGCTTGGTTGCCTACAATGATGTCTTGATACTCGGGCAAACCGGTGCCGGCCGGGATGAGGTGGCCAACGATGACGTTCTCTTTCATGCCTTCGAGGTGGTCCTGTTTGGCGTTGATGGCGGCTTCGGTGAGTACTTTGGTCGTCTCCTGGAACGAGGCTGCCGAGATGAACGACTTGGTTTGGAGCGAGGCGCGGGTGATGCCTTGCAGTATCTGTTTCGACGTAGCGGGCTTGGCGTCGCGCACCTGCACGAGCTTCTTATCTTGACGGCGCAGCAGGGAGTTCTCGTCGCGCAGCTGGCGGGCGGTGATGATTTGGCCGTTGCGCAGGTTCTCGCTGTCGCCACTGTCTTCGACCACCTTCATGCCGAAAATTTCGTCGTTGGTGGCGTGGAAGTCGAGCTTGTTAACCAGTTCGCCTTCGAGATAGCGGGTGTCGCCTGGGTCTTCGATTTCGACCTTGCGCATCATCTGTCGCACGATGACCTCGAAGTGTTTGTCGTTGATTTTCACACCCTGCAGGCGGTAGACCTCCTGGACTTCGTTGACGATGTATTCCTGCACGCGCATTGGGCCCTTGATGGCGAGGATGTCGGCCGGGGTGATGGCACCGTCGGAGAGTGGCGTGCCGGCTTTGATGTAGTCGCTATCTTGTGCCAAGATTTGCTTCGAAGTGGGAATGAGGTAAGAGCGCTGCTCGCCGGTCTTGGAGGTGATGGTGATTTCGCGGTTGTTGCGTTTCAGCTTCTTGGCGATTGTGACAATACCGTCGATTTCGGCCACGATGGCGGGGTCAGACGGGTTGCGAGCCTCGAAGAGCTCGGTGACGCGAGGCAGACCGCCCGTGATGTCGCCAGCTTTGCCGAACGAGCGCGGTATCTTGACCATAATGTCGCCCGCACGCAGTTGCTGACCTTGGTCGACACCGATGTGGGCTCCCACAGGCAAGTCGTAGACTTTCAGTATGTTGCCTTCGCTGTCGACGACGTTGAGCGTCGGGTTCTTGGCGCGTTGACGGCTCTCGATGACCACCTTGTCTTGCAGGCCTGTCTGGGCGTCGCTCTCGACGCGGTAGGTGACGTTCTCGATAACGTTTTCGAACGATACGGTACCTGCCACATCGCTGATAATGACGGCGTTGTAGGGGTCCCACTCGGCAATAAGGTCGCCTTTGACCAGTTGGTCGCCGTCGGCCTTGTAGAGTTTTGAGCCGTAGGGTATGAGGGCCGAGAAGAGGGTGATGCCGGTGTTGTTGTCGACAATGCGCATTTCGGCCGAACGTCCGATGACGATTTGGTACTCTTTGCCGTCCTCAGAGTAGGGGATGGCGCGCAGTTCGTCGATTTCGAGGCGGCCTTCCTGTTTGGCTTGGAGGCTCGACGAGGTACCGATGTTGCCACCAGCCACACCACCAACGTGGAATGTGCGGAGGGTGAGCTGCGTACCAGGTTCGCCGATAGCTTGGGCTGCGATAACGCCCACAGCTTCGCCTTTTTGCACCATCTTGCCAGTGGCGAGGTTGCGGCCGTAGCATTTGGCGCACACGCCGTGCTTGCTTTCGCAGGTGAGCACGGAACGTATCTCGACTTCTTCGATGCCAGCCTCTTCGACGCGACGGCAAATATCCTCGGTGAGTTCTTCGCCCGCAGCAGCGATGATTTCGCCAGTGTGGGGGTTGATGATGTCGTGGACCGAGGTGCGGCCGAGGATGCGTTCGCCGAGCGATTGGACGATGTCCTCGCCCTTCTTGAGGGCGGTGGTGGGCAGTCCGCGCAGAGTGCCACAGTCTTCAGTGGTAATGATAACGTCGTGGGCCACGTCGACCAAGCGGCGGGTGAGGTATCCGGCGTCGGCCGTCTTCAAAGCGGTGTCGGCCAGACCCTTACGTGCACCGTGGGTCGAGATGAAGTATTCGAGCACCGAGAGGCCTTCCTTGAAGTTAGAGATGATGGGGTTCTCGATAATCTCGTTGCCAGCGGCGCCAGCTTTTTGCGGTTTGGCCATCAGGCCGCGCATACCAGAGAGCTGACGAATCTGCTCTTTCGAACCACGAGCTCCCGAGTCGTACATCATATAGATGGGGTTGAAGCCCTGGTTGTCGGCCTTGAGCTTCTTCATCAGCGTCTCGGTGAGTTGGTTGTTGGTGTTGGTCCAAATATCGATAACGTGGTTATAGCGTTCGTTGTTGGTAATCAGACCCATAGAGTATTGAGCCATAACCTCTTCGACCTCGTCGTTGGCTTTTTCGATAAGGCTTTCTTTCTCGGTGGGGATGATGACGTCGCCCAAGTTGAACGAGAGGCCTCCGCGGAATGCTTGGCGGTAGCCCATGTTCTTAATGTCGTCGAGGAAGTTGGCCGTCACGGCGTTGCCACACACGGTGAAGATGTCGCCGATAATGTCGCGCAACGATTTTTTGCCCATGACTTGGTTGATGTAGCCATATTTGTTGGGGACCACTTGGTTGTAGATGACGCGGCCCACGGTGGTGCGCAGGCGGTCGGTCTTGATGTAGTGGCCATGCTCGTCGAGTATGGGGTTGCCATCGCTGTCGCGGCGTATCTCGAATTCGGTGCGGCTGCGTTCGGCTATCTCAGACTCGTTGGCGCAATCGCGGTCGGTGAGTATGTGGCCATCCTTGTCTTTGATGACTTCGGTAAAGGTGTTGTCGGTCTTGACAAAGTCGTGCTCATCTCGACCTTGATACGATGTTAACTTGACGCTAATGCATGCGTTGAGGGCTACGCGGTGCTCGTTATAGGCAATGATAACCTCTTCGGGCGAGTAGAAGCGTTGGCCCTCGCCGAGCACTGTTTCGTTCTCGGTGGTGCGGCGGGGTTTGGTCATGTAGTAGAGGCCGAGCACCATGTCCTGCGACGGTACGGTGATAGGTGCACCGTTGGCAGGGTTGAGGATGTTGTGGGTAGAGAGCATGAGGAGCTGTGCCTCGAGTATGGCGGCGTTGCCGAGGGGGACGTGGACGGCCATCTGGTCGCCGTCGAAGTCGGCGTTGAATCCGGTGCAGACGAGTGGGTGGAGGCGTATGGCTTTGCCTTCGACCAGTTTGGGTTGGAAGGCTTGGATGCCAAGACGGTGAAGGGTAGGGGCGCGGTTGAGTAGTATGGGGTGGCCCTTGAGGGTATTTTCAAGAATTTCCCACACAACGGGGTCTTTGCGGTCGACGATGCGTTTGGCCGATTTGACGGTTTTGACTATGCCGCGCTCGAGTAGTTTGCGGATGATGAATGGTTTGAAGAGCTCCGATGCCATATCTTTAGGCAGACCGCACTCGTGCATTTTGAGTTCGGGGCCGACGACGATGACCGAGCGGCCAGAGTAGTCGACGCGTTTACCGAGCAGGTTCTGGCGGAAACGGCCTTGTTTGCCCTTGAGCGAGTCGGAGAGCGATTTGAGCGAGCGGTTCGAGTCGCTTTTTACGCTCGAGACTTTGCGCGAGTTGTCGAACAGCGAGTCGACGGCTTCTTGGAGCATACGCTTCTCGTTGCGCATAATGACTTCGGGGGCCTTGATTTCGACCAGGCGTTTGAGTCGGTTGTTGCGGATGATTACGCGGCGATAAAGCTCGTTAATGTCGCTGGTGGCAAAACGGCCGCCATCGAGTGGCACGAGGGGGCGCAGGTCGGGCGGGATGACTGGCAGGATGGTCATAATCATCCATTCCGGTTTGTTGTCGGGGCGTACTTCGACGGGTAGTCCCATACGTTCGCCACGCTCTTGCATACGTTTGCGTGATTCGCGGAACGATTCAACAATGTTCAGGCGCTTGAGGGCTTCTTGTTTGCGCTGGTTCGAGGTCTCTTTCGAGGCGCGGTCGCGCAGTTGGTAGCTCAATGCGTCGAGGTCTATCTCGCGCAAGAGTTGTTGCAGGGCTTCGGCGCCCATTCCGGCTATGAATTTGTCGGGGTCGCTGTCGGGCAGTTGTTCGTTGCCTTCGGGCAGTTGGTCGACTATGGCATAGTATTCCTCTTCGGCCAGGAGGTCGAGGCGGTTGACGGGTTGGTCGTTGAGGGTGGCTTTGCCCGGTTGGAGGACTATGTATTTTTCGTAGTAGATTACCTGTTCGAGTTTCTTTGACGGTATGTCGAGCAGGGTGCCTATCTTGTTGGGCAGCGAGCGGAAGAACCAGATGTGTGCCACGGGGACAATGAGCTCAATGTGGCCCATGCGTTCGCGGCGCACTTTCTTCTCGGTCACCTCCACGTTGCAGCGGTCGCACACCACGTTTTTGTAGCGTATGCGCTTGTATTTGCCGCAATGGCACTCCCAGTCGCGGGTGGGCCCGAAGATTTTTTCGCAGAACAGGCCGTCGCGTTCGGGCTTGTAGGTGCGGTAGTTGATGGTCTCGGGCTTGGTCACCTCGCCGTGCGAGCGTTTGATTATCGATTCGGGCGAGGCCAGGCTTATGGTTATCGAGTTGAAATCGTTCTTGATTTGTGATTCTTGTTTAAATGCCATTTTCTTTGATTCACTTATATATTTTGGGTGTGAACTTTATGGTGTGGAGGTATCAATCGAATGTTACTTCAAGGCCGAGGCCGCGGAGTTCGTGGATGAGGACGTTGAACGACTCTGGTATGCCAGGAGTTGGCATATTGTCGCCCTTGACGATAGATTCGTAGGCTTTGGCGCGGCCCATAACGTCGTCGCTCTTTACGGTGAGCACTTCTTGCAGCACGTGGGAGGCTCCGAAGGCTTCGAGTGCCCATACCTCCATTTCGCCGAATCGCTGTCCACCGAAGTTGGCTTTGCCACCGAGGGGCTGCTGGGTTATGAGCGAGTAGGGTCCGATGGAACGGGCGTGCATCTTGTCGTCGACCATGTGGTGGAGTTTGAGCATATAGATGTAGCCCACTGTGGCCGGTTGGTCGAAGCGCTCGCCTGTTTCGCCGTCGTAGAGGTAGGTGCGACCATTCTCGGGCAGGCCGGCCTCTGCCATATAGCCATTGATTTGTTCGAGGGTGGCACCGTCGAAGATAGGCGTTTTGAATCTGAGGTTGAGTTTCTTACCTGCCCAGCCGAGTACGGTTTCGTAGATTTGGCCGAGGTTCATGCGCGAAGGCACACCCAGGGGGTTGAGTACGATGTCGACGGGGGTTCCATCTTCGAGGAAAGGCATATCTTCGGCTCGTACTATCTTCGATACAATACCCTTGTTGCCGTGGCGACCGGCCATCTTGTCGCCAATGCGCAGTTTGCGCTTCATGGCGATGTAGACTTTGGCCATCTGTACTATTCCGCTCGGGAGGTCGTCGCCGACGGTGATGGCGAATTTTTTGCGAGTGAAACGTGCCGATATTTCGCGGAACTTGATGTTGTAGTTGTTGAGCAGTTCCTTGATGAGGTCGTTGGTCTCTTTGTCGTTGGTCCACTTGTTGGGGTTGACCTCGGTGTAGTCGAGCGAACGGAGGGTTTTGGTGGCAAATTTAACCTTTTTCGGTATAAGTTCCTCTTTGTGGTTAGAGTATACACCGTTCGAGGTCTTGTTGTTGAGCAACAGGAGCAGTTTGTCGACCAGTTTGCTCTTCAACTCTTCGCATTCAGTGTTGTATTCTTCTTCTGGCTTGGCGAGGAGTTCTTTTTCTTTGGCGCGCGATTTGCGGTCGCGGATGACGCGTGCAAAGAGTTTCTTATCAATCACAACGCCGTGGACCGATGGCGGCACTTTGAGAGAGGCGTCTTTGACGTCGCCAGCCTTGTCGCCAAATATGGCACGGAGCAGTTTCTCTTCGGGTGTTGGGTCGCTTTCGCCTTTCGGGGTGATTTTGCCGATGAGGATGTCGCCTTCTTTGACTTCGGCACCAATGCGTATTATGCCGTTTTCGTCGAGGTCTTTGGTGGCTTCGTTACCAACGTTGGGTATGTCGCGAGTGAGTTCCTCGTTTCCGCGTTTGGTTTCGCGCACTTCGAGGGTGTATTCTTCGACGTGGACGGAGGTAAAGATATCTTCTTTGACCACGCGTTCGGAGATAACGATGGCGTCCTCGAAGTTATATCCTTTCCAGGGCATGAATGCAACCATCATGTTGCGGCCCAAAGCGAGTTCGCCGTTTTGTGTGGCGTAGCCTTCGCACAGCACTTGGCCTTTCTTTACATGGTCGCCTTTTTGCACAATGGGGCGCAGATTGATTGCTGTGGAGTGGTTGGTACGCTGGTATTTGGTGAGGTGATATTCCTTTGTGTCGTCGTCGAACGAGACGATGCGCTCTTTCTCGGTACGGGTGTGTTTGATGACGATTTTGGTCGAGTCAACATATTCCACCACGCCGTCGGCTTCGGCGTTGAGAAGTACGCGCGAGTCTTTGGCAACCGATTCTTCGATGCCAGTGCCGACGATAGGTATTTCGGGGTTGAGCAGGGGGACGGCTTGGCGCATCATGTTAGAGCCCATAAGTGCGCGGTTGGCGTCGTCGTGTTCGAGGAAGGGGATGGCCGAGGCGGCTATAGAGGCAATCTGGTTCGAGCCAATGTCGATGAGGTCTATTTCCTCGGGTGTGACAATTGGGAAGTCGGCTTGGCGACGGGCTTTGACGCGAGCCACCGTGATGTGTCCTGCCTCGTCTTGAGGGGTTGTGGCTTGAGCCACTGTTTTGTTCTCTTCGGCTTCGGCCGAGAGGTATATCGGGTCTTCGTTGATTTGGATTTGGCCGTCGACAACGCGCTGGTATGGGGTCTCGATGAAGCCAAGACTGTTGATTTTAGCATATACGCACAACGAAGATATGAGGCCGATGTTGGGGCCTTCGGGGGTCTCAATGGTGCAGAGACGTCCGTAATGGGTGTAGTGTACATCGCGCACTTCGAAGCCAGCGCGTTCGCGCGAGAGGCCTCCGGGGCCGAGGGCCGAGATGCGGCGTTTGTGGGTTATTTCGGCCAACGGGTTGGTCTGGTCCATAAACTGGCTCAACTGGCTGGTGCCGAAGAATGAGTTTATGACCGATGATAGTGTCTTGGCGTTGATGAGTTCGGTTGGGGTGAACACCTCGTTGTCGCGAACGTTCATGCGCTCGCGTATGGTGCGCGACATACGTGCCAGGCCCACGCCAAACTGGTTGTAGAGCTGTTCGCCAACGGTGCGAATGCGGCGGTTCGACAGGTGGTCGATGTCGTCCACCTCGGCTTTTTGGTTGATGAGCTCAATGAGGTATTTGATGATGGAGGTGATGTCCTCCTTGGTGAGGACGCGCACGGTGTCGGGCACGTCAAGGTTGAGCTTGGTGTTGATTCTGTAACGTCCCACATCGCCAAGGTCGTAGCGCTTGTCAGAGAAGAAGAGTTTCTCTATTATACCGCGAGCCGTCTCCTCGTCGGGTGGTTCGGCGTTGCGCAGTTGGCGATAGATATATTCCACGGCCTCCTTGGCGTTATTGGCCGTGTCTTTTTTAAGGGTGTTGTAGATTACCGAATAGTCAAGCCCGTCTTTGTCCTCGGCTTTGACGAGGATGGATTTGATGTCGAGTTCGAGGATTTTCTCGATATTGTCCTCGGTCAGTTCTACGTCGCGTTCGATGACGACTTCGGTTCGCTCCATCGACACCACTTCGCCGGTATCTTCGTCGACGAAGTCTTCGGTCCAACTGTCTACAACTCTGGCAGCCAGGCGTTTGCCTACAACTTTCTTGAGGTTGGTTCGGTTCACCTTCACCTCTTCGGCGAGATTGAAGATGTCGAGAATATCTTTGTCCGACTCGAAGCCTATGGCGCGCAGGAGGGTGGTTATCGGCAGTTTTTTCTTACGGTCGATGTAGGCGTACATCACGTTGTTGATGTCGGTGGTGAACTCCATCCACGAACCTTTAAAGGGGATGATACGTGCCGAGTAGAGTTGGGTTCCGTTCGAGTGGAACTGCGTTCCGAAGAACACGCCAGGCGAGCGGTGGAGTTGCGACACCACGACGCGTTCGGCTCCGTTGATGACGAAGGTTCCTTTGGGCGTCATGTATGGTATCATACCCAAGTAAACAGGCTGTTCTATGGCCTGAAACTCTTCGTTCTCGGGGTCGTTGCAACTCAATTTGAGTTTAGCCTTGAGCGGCACGCTGTAAGTCAGGCCGCGCTCGATGCATTCCTCTATAGTGTAGCGAGGAGGGTCTATGAAATAGTCCAGGAATTCGAGCGTGAAATTGTTGCGGGCGTCCGATATCGGGAAATTCTCGTTGAAAACCTTGAAAAGGCCTTCATCCAAACGGTTGTCGGGGTTGGTTTCTATCTGGAAGAAGTCCTTAAACGACTTGAGTTGTATGTCAAGGAAATCGGGGTAATCAAATTTGCGGACCGACGCGAAATTAACTACTTTGGGTTCTTTTGTTGCCAAGGGTTTTGTGGTTTTGATGTATTAAAGCGAACTGTGCGAATGTCTTCAAAATTGAGAGCTTCAATATGGTGTGCAGCCGCTGAATGGCTGGGGAAGGGAGCTTGCAAGCAACAAGGAATAGGCACTCTGGTACCAGCCAGAGGCCCTATTCCTTGTGAAATCGGGTTGGGTCAAACTACTTGATTTCGATTTCGGCGCCGGCCTCTTCGAGGGCTTTCTTCAGAGATTCGGCTTCGTCTTTCGAAACACCTTCCTTGACGGTCTTGGGAGCGTTGTCGACGAGTTCTTTCGACTCTTTCAGACCCAGGCTGGCCATATCTTTAACGGCTTTGACAACGGCCAGTTTCTTGGTCATGTCGGGCACACCCTTCAGGATGACGTCGAACGAGGTCTTCTCTTCGGCGGCAGCGGCGGCGCCACCAGCGGCGGGAGCGGCAACTGCAACAGCAGCGGCGGCGGGTTCGATACCGTATTCCTCTTTGAGGAGGTCAGCGAGTTCTTTAACTTCTTTAACGGTTAAGTTAACCAGTTCTTCAGCGATAGCTTTGATGTCTGCCATGACTATTTTATTTTTTTAAGTTTTACAATTTTTGTTTTGTTGCGGAGTATCTCCGCTTGGTTTTGTTTTTGTTGGGCAGTTTTTGAGAGGCTTGCCCGGGTCTCGGTTCGGCTCGGCCAGAGCCGGGTTGGGGTCGGGTTAAGGTCGGGTTGAGGTCGGGTTGAGGTCGGCCTCAGGGCGACTTTTATTCGGCCTTCTTTTCTTCTAATGTTTTCAGTACACCAGTAATCGTGTTGCCTGCCGACTGCAGCTGCGAGACCACGTTCTTGATTGGCGATTGCAGCATGGCGACGACGTCGGCGATAAGCTCGTTCTTCGACTTGATGTTGACCAGTGCTTCGAGGTGTTCTTCTCCAACGTAGAAGCATTCTTCAACATAAGCTCCTTTGAGGACGGGTTTGGTCGCATTTTTGTCGTTGGCGCGATACTCTTTGATGAGTTTGGCAGGGGCGTTGTTGATGTTAGAAAGCATTATGGCTGTTTCACCCTTTATCACCTGGAAGAGCTCGGAGTAGTCCATGCCGCTCTTTTCCATGGCTTTGATGAGAAGAGTGTTCTTGACAACTTCCAACTTCACCTCTTTGCGGAAGGCGGCACGACGCAATTTGCTGGTCTGCACCGAGTTGAGGCCTCCGATATCGGCTATATAGAGATGGGGGTAGGCCTTGATTTCTTCGCACAAGGAGTCAATCAGTTGGTCTTTCTGTTCTTTTCTCATAATGTTTCTTGTGGCTTAATTGAAAGGTTTACAATGCAGCGGCTTTGGTGTCCACTTTCACTCCGGGGCTCATCGTGCTCGAGATGGCTATGCTCTTAACATAGGTACCTTTTGCGGCCGATGGTTTGAGCTTCATAATCATCTGCAGCACCTCGCGGGCGTTGTCGACGATTTTCTCGTTGTCGAACGAGCATTTGGCTACTGCGGTGTGGATGATACCGAATTTGTCGACCTTGAAGTCGATTTTACCGGCTTTGGCTTCCTGGACGGCTTTGCCTACCTCCATGGTAACGGTGCCGGTCTTCGGGTTGGGCATAAGGCCGCGCGGGCCGAGTATGCGTCCCAAAGCACCTACCTTGGGCATGACGCTGGGCATGGTAATAATAACGTCAACGTCCGTCCAACCGCCTTTTATCTTGGTGATGTATTCATCCAAACCGTAATAATCGGCTCCGGCGGCTTTGGCCTCTTCCTCCTTGTCGGGGGTGCAGAGCACGAGCACGCGCACCGTCTTACCGGTGCCGTGGGGCAGGGTGACGCTGCCGCGAACCATCTGGTTCGCTTTGCGCGGGTCGACACCGAGGCGCACATCGATATCGACCGATGCGTCGAACTTGGTGTATGTGATGTTTTTCACAACCTGCACTGCTTCCTCGAGCGAGTAGACCTTTGTGCGGTCAAACTTGGCCAGTGCCTCTTTCTGTTTTTTGGTTAATTTTGCCATGTTTTTGGTTCGTTTTGTGGTCAACGCACATCCCTAACGACGTGCTACCACAGGTTGTTAATTTTTTTTCATTTGTTCAGAGGGCTCTCACCCGTAACAGTGATGCCCATGCTGCGTGCAGTGCCAGCAACCATGCTCATAGCCGATTCGATAGTGAAACAGTTGAGGTCAGGCATTTTGGCTTCTGCAATCTGGCGCACCTGCTCCCAAGTCACAGAGGCAACTTTAGTGCGGTTGGGCTCCGAAGAACCTTTCTCGGCACGCGAGACCTCTTTGAGTTGGACGGCAACAGGTGGGGTCTTGACCACAAAATCGAAGGACTTGTCGGTATACACAGTGATGATGACCGGAACAATCTTGCCGGCCTGCTCCTGTGTACGTGCGTTGAACTGCTTGCAAAACTCCATAATGTTCACGCCCTTGGCACCCAAAGCGGGTCCCACAGGGGGTGCGGGGTTGGCAGCTCCGCCCTTGATTTGCAATTTAATCAATCCTGCAACTTCTTTTGCCATTGAATTAAATTTTTAATAATGAGTTAATTGACTGTTTTTACTGTTCTTTCTCAACTTGGTTGAAGCTCAACTCGAGAGGCGTCTTGCGTCCGAAAATCTTTACGGTCACTTTCAGCTTCTTCTTGTCCTCGTTCACCTCTTCGACAATGCCTGCAAAACTGTTGAAGGGGCCTTCAATCACCTTCACGGCTTCGCCGACGATGAACTTGTCAATCATGCCGTCGCCATTCATCAGCTGGTCGTCCATCTTGCCCAGAATGCGGTTAATCTCCGTTTGGCGCATCGGTATTGGTTTACCTTCGCGCTCGCGGAGGAAGTCGAGCACATTGGGCAGGTTTTGGATAACCGGAATGATTTCTTCGCGCAGGTCGGCCTCAATAAGCACATAGCCCGGGAAGTAGTTGCGGTCTTTGACCACCTTTTTCCCGTTGCGAATCGAGTAAACCTTCTCGGTCGGGATAAGCACCTGGGGTACAAGTTCGGACCAGCCACGTTTGGCCATCTCGTTCTCGATGTACTCCTTGGCTTTCTTCTCCTTACCGCTTATCGCTCTGACGACATACCATTTTTTTTCCTGTTGATCCATCTTTTAGTAATACAGAACAGTGATTATACTTATTTTTCGTGCTGCATAAGCACAAAATCCCTTCTTGTCATTAATGCCGCGGCTACACCTCAAAGTGAATTTGGGAAGCAAGGCGCAACCGTCTGTTCGGCACTATCCAATCAGGGAATAAAAGTATCCGAGTAAACCTTTCCAGCCCATATTTTGGACGCCGAAGACGACATCCATCACAAATACTACCAGGGCAAGGATTATGGCTGCAACGGCCACAACAATGGCGCTCGATTGCAGCTCTTTGAATGTCGGCCACGACACTTTGTGCACCAGTTCGTCGTAGCTCGCTTTTACGTAGTTTCCGAATTTTGACATCTTTCTTAATTCCGAATTCTGAATTCTTAATTTGTTTTATTTTTTGCAGGGGCAGAGAGAATCGAACTCCCAACTACGGTTTTGGAGACCGTCATTATACCATTTAACTATGCCCCTTTTCAAACCTCCCGTTGGAGTGTTCCGTAGGGAGGTTTGCTCTTCAAAGAAATAAGTATTATTCAATAATCTTGGTTACCTGACCGGAGCCAACGGTGCGACCACCTTCGCGGATAGCGAAGCGGAGGTTCTCGTTGAGGGCGATGTCGGAGATGAGCTCGACAGTGATGGTCAGGTTGTCGCCAGGCATAACCATTTCGCGACCTTCGGGCAGGTGGATTTCGCCAGTGACGTCGGTGGTGCGGAAGTAGAATTGCGGGCGATATTTGTTGTGGAATGGGGTGTGACGACCGCCTTCCTCTTTCTTCAGGATATAGACAGCAGCCTCGAATTTGTGGTGAGGTTTGACCGAACCGGGTTTGGCGATGACCATACCGCGACGGATTTCGTCTTTGTCGATACCACGGAGGAGCAGACCAACGTTGTCGCCGGCTTCGCCTTCGTCAAGGATTTTGCGGAACATCTCAACACCGGTGACGACCGATTTGAGTTTCTCGGCACCCATACCGATGATGTCGACGGGGTCGCCAGTGTGGATAACACCAGTCTCGATACGGCCAGTGCC
>JAFVCE010000005.1 GCA_017479385.1 Bacteroidales bacterium
ACTGTATTAGCAGTTTCTTGGTGGTTGCGCCGGCGGTTGTTACGAGGCGGACGAGGTAGGAGCCTTGTGGTAGGTGCGAGGTGTCGAGTTGGGCGGTGAGTCCGCTGGCCGCGGTGCGCGAAACGAGGCGGCCTGCGGCGTCGTAGACCTCTATGGCTTTGAGGTGGAACGAGGAGAGCACGTCGACCGCCGTTCCAGCCGTTGTTGCGCTGGGAGTGAGGATGGTGTACTGTTGCAGCAACTGCGCCGAGTATATGGCGCTATGCGTGGTGTCGACCCCGGTAGTATCGGGCGCCACGATGGTGTCGTCGTAGTTCCTGTTCGGGTCTGGCGTAAGTATTGGGAAGCAGTAGTGGCAGAAAGCTGAGTAGCCTTCGCGCGAATGATAGTCAGCCAAAGCGGCGGAGAGTGGCTGTCCGAGTTGCCACGTGGTGTCTTCCGATGTGCGATATTTGTGGAGGTGGTAGTAGTCAATGTATGTCAAATTGGTATCTTCTGGATGATAAAACATAGTTTCCGTTGAGAGGCACGATGCTTGTATAGGAAGATCACACCATTGTGTTGTTGAATCATTCCAAATTTGATGCTGGATTGAACGGCTTTCTGTAGTATAAGTGTATATTTTGTAACCAACGTAGAAAGAATCGCACACGGTTATTGGTCGGTCGAAGTAGGTTGCGTATGTGTTGATTAAGCTGTCGTTGGTTTGGTATACTCCGGAACTCAAGTCCGCGACATTGTATGCCTTTTCTTGTAAAAGGATTAGATTACCGTTGGTGTCTGGGGCGTATATCTGCAATTTGGGCACGCCAGTAGGATAGACGTTAGCAGTGTCGTAAGCGCTACCATTGTATCTGTCACCTGAAAATAATTGGTGCCGGTGGACAAGTCCATAGATGGTCAAAGTGTCGTCAGTAAGTATTCTATTGATTATGTTCATCCAGTCACACCTACTAATATGGCCAGAGAGGTAAAAAGATATAGATAAGTAACTTGGTGAATTTACTAAACACGAGTCGGCTTGTGATATGTACAGGTTGCCATCGAGGAGGTTGAATGGGGGCTTGTCGTCTTGAGCCGAGGCGGGGCTGATGAGACCTGCCAAAATGGTTACGATGGCTGCGAGAAGGAGCCTCCGGATTGGTTTTTTTTGTGATTTTGCATTCATATTTAATGGTTTTATGGCTGGTAATCAGATTATTATGTAAGTGCTATGTCATATATTGTACCTACAAAGTTAGAAATAATTTTGAATAAAACAAAATTATTTTTAACTTTTTTTTCATTGGGCTGAGCGTGAGGGGATTAGCCCTGACGGCCGACAACGGCGTTAAAAAAACAGCTCTTTAGCAGCAACGATGGCGACGGCTACGCAGTAGGCCAATTTGGCGAGAGTGCCGCACAGAAATCCGCTGAAGGCGCCCCAGGCGGCGCTGAGTGCTGGCCGTATGCTGTGCTGACTGAGGTATTCGCCTACGAGGGCGCCAACAAATGGCCAAAAGATGACGCCCAGCAGCCCTTGTGGGCCAAAAGGTAGTCCCAAAAGGGCAAGAATGAGGCCGATGTTACAGCCCCATATTCCGGCGCGGCTGCCGCCGCGCCGTTTGGTGCCGAGAGACGGCAAGATGTTGTCGATGAGTGTGATGAATATGGCAACAAGCGCGGCGATAACAATCAGTGTGCGCGAAAAATGTGTGGCTCCGCTGAGGTTGAGTAGCAGAAGTCCGAGCCAACTGAGCGGTGGCCCAGGAAGTGCAGGGATTAGTGAGCCTGCAATTCCAGCTAAAAGGCAAATGGTTGCTATGATGACGAGTGTGGTGGACATTGGTGTATAGCTGTTTCGTTTTATCACAGATTAGATTCGGCCAATATTGCGTCGAAGAGTGTGCGCAGGCGTGACTGGTCGGCTATTAGGCGGCGCAGCTCGCAGAGCTGCGCCGCATTACGCGACGACTCGATAAGCAGCCTCATGTAGCCACCTTCGGCATATTTTTCCTGTAGGTGGGAAAGTGCTCGTTGCCACTGCTCTTCGCGGTCCAGTTCGGGGTAGTGGTTGAGCCCATATTCTATTGTGCGGCGCACAATTTTTTCCGGCACAATGTCGCGGTCGGCTTCGGCCACAATCTTGCCAAGCAGCGAGCGTGGTTCGCGTTTGCTGCTGGCGCGGTGGTCCTCGACGGCTTGGGCAATGGTCTCGATTTGGCTTTTGCTAAACCATTGGCACAAAGCGTTGTCGGAGCGTACAATGCGGCCAGAGTGCAGGTGATGCTCATCGCGACCGTAGGCAATGCCTGTGTCGTGATAGGCCGCGGCGGTATAGACCATGTTGGGGTCTGCGCCGAGTTGCGTGCCGAGTTCCATGGCTCGAGCCATGACGGTGCGGATGTGGCTGACGTTGTGGGCCTTGTCGAACTGATTGTGTTGAGGCAAGATTGTTGCTTCGATGTATTGTTTCAGTTCGCTATCGACCATTGGGTATGTCATTTTTTGGTAGGCTACACGCTCTGAGCCGTCGTCCATAAAAACTATGCCACAATAGGTGAAGTCGGCGGCCTCTATTATGCGGCGCATGGCGGTGTTGTCGGCGTGAGTGTCGGCGCGGAGCGAGGCTGCGCGATTTTCGCACCACCGCATAACGAAGCGCCCTAACCCATGGCCGTTGTCGAGGCAAGCCATGCGGTGGATAGTAGAGTAGGGGGTGGTGTTGTCAATCCAATCGCCATGCACAATAAGGCCATAGGTTGGCTCCACGCCTGGCACGAGAGAGAAACAGCCCAGTGTGTCTCTGTTGAGGCTCACAATATGGCTCGCCCCGATGGCAATGTCGTGCTGCACATCTGATTGGCTCGGGTATCCGCCAGTCCATTGTGTGTGGTTGCCACGACTGCGCATTAGGCTTCGAGAGTGGTCTATCATGGCCATTATCAGTGGCAAGTCGGCTTCGGTGGCGAGGCGGACGCTAAAATCGGTGTTGGCAACATTCGTCATATTCATAATAACGATGTACCTACAGTTTTATTGCCTACAACATTGAAATTGGGGCAAAGTTTTTTTTATTTTGGCAGATTGTGAAAATAATTTTTCGCCATATCGAAAATTATCTGTAATTTTGCAAACCTTATTTGACCTATGGCAACAAACGAACTTAAACATATATCGGGCATTGTGACCACACTCAACGAGGAGGCCAACATTGAGGCTTGCGTAGCGTCGCTCCGCCAAGTGTGCGACGAGGTGGTGGTGGTCGACTCGCTAAGTAGCGACCGCACTGTCGAGTTGGCGCAGGCTGCCGGCGCTAAGGTTTTTAGTCAGCCTTACCTCGGCGATGGAATACAAAAAAATGTGGCCCTGAAATATGTGAAAAATCTTTGGGTTTTGAGTATCGATGCCGACGAACGCCTCAGTCAAGAATTGGTGGATAAGATTCGCGCAACCGACTTTGACACAACACCTTATGACGGTTTTGCGTTGCGGCGTAGGAATATGGTGGGCAGCCGTTGGGTGAAGGCTTGTGGCTGGTATCCAGACTACTTGGTAAGGCTCTACCGCCACGACAAATTGCGCTTTCCCGACGTGAAGCAGCACGCCACCGTCCCCACAAAAAACACGCAACGTTGGCGTGCCGACCTCATCCACTACCGTTATAAGAATATTGGTGAACTGTTTGCCAAACCTGGGCGCAACTACAGTTCGCGAGGGGCTAAAATCCTCTATCTCAAAGGGCGGAAGGCTCACTGGTGGTCTCCGATTTGGCACGGTGGTGCCGCTTTTGTGGTCAACTATTTTGTGCGCGGAGGCATATTTGGAGGCATCGATGGGCTCACATTAAGTAAAGCCGTAGCGCTGAATAGTTACTTGAAATATGCCAAACTGCTTGAGTATCAGCGAGACCCCTCGGTGCGCGAATCGGAAGATTTCGACAAAGTTTGGTAGCCGTTTTGGCGACGCGTATCAGTTGTAGATAAGGTCGAGGATGTCGTTTTCGGCATCGTCGTTGGTATGAGGGCGGACAAGAGTCGACTGCCCTGTGAGCATGGCTGCAACGCGATTGGCTATAGTTGTGTTTAGGGCGTCGGTGGCTATGGTTGCGCTCTGAATGGTGTTGCTGGCAGAGTCGACAGAGAGCGAAATATCGACATTGCCCCATTCGAATTGCGCCGAGCGTGTGGCCTCAAAGTTACGCCAGCGGCCATATAGCCACTCGTCGCTCGACATGGTTGCGATTATGGCTTTCACTTCGGGCAAATTGGCAATGGCATGGAAATCGAGCGTCTCGGCAACTTGGCCATATTCGGATTGGAAGGCAGAAATGAGGTGTGGTTTTATCGAGTTGGCAGTGATGGCTTGATTAAGCTCGGAGATGTTGATAACTCGACCTTGAACCGACCCAACCCCGTGCTTAACCAGTTTCGAAGGCTTCACCTTCAGGTAACGTTTCAGGTCGTCCATATTGCCAGCTATGAGCAGTGTGCCATGATGCAGGCGCCGGTTCTCGCCCACAGCAAAGGCGTTGCCCGAAAATTTCCGGCCTTGGCAGAGCATGTCGTTGCGCCCACTGGTCTCGGTCTCGAGTCCGAAAGGCTTCAGTGCAGCCGCGATAACGGCAAACTGTCGCTCAACGCTGTATGTGTCGTGCGGAATGAGGAACGAGAAGTTGAGGTTGCCATCGTCGTGATAGACTGCTCCTCCGCCGGTGCGTCGGCGCATTAGGTAGCCGCCGTCGGCCAAGAGTTGGTCGAGGTTGCACTCGCTGAAAGGGTTCTGGTTCTGCCCGATAACCACAGTGCGACGATTTTGCCAAAGGTAGAGGGTAAGGGTGTCGTCGGCTGGGCAGCCAAGCAGGTAGTTCTCTACCGCCACATTGATGTATGGATTAAATTGGTCTGAGACCAGTATGCGTAGTTTTGACATGGATATTTTTAAAATGTGTAGGAGAGCGAGATGTAGTTCGGCGATTGAGAAAGGTGATAGTTGTTGCGAGAGTATACAAATTCGAATCTTTTGAGGCGAGCGCCGATACCAAACGACATGGCACTGAGGTTGAAGGCATCTATGCTACGGATTTCGCGTGCGGCGCGATAGTTGTAGCCAATGTCGAAAAATATTCGTTTCCCAATATAGACTTCGGCACCAAAAGCTATGTGGCGCCCCACGTTGTCGAAAAACCGCGAGACCCAACTCTGGGTGGTGGTTTCGCCGGTAAAGGGGTCGTAGAAAGTTGTGGGTTCGAGCGGGTCGTCGTAGGTTAGTTGCCAGCGTTGTAGTTGGTGGGCAGCGAGAAACAGGCGGAACGGTGCCCGCTCCAATTTGTAAGATACTTCGGCCGCGAGTTCGAATGGAATTTTCTCTGTCGTTTGGTCGAATGTGATTATTTGGCTCCCGATGTTGCGGGCCAGCAGCGAGGCCGAAAAGCGTCGGCTTTCTGAAGCGTAGCTTGCAGCGAGGTCGAACACTAAAGCTACCGCAGTGTAGCTTTCGTATTGAGAAATCACTGGTTTGAATGTTGCACCAATGCTGAAGGCGGAGTCGATGGCAATGCCCCAGCCTACGCTCAGCATATAGTCGGCGGCCGAGAAGCGCCCTTCCCACTGTTCCTGCTCGTCGTAGGCGGTGAACGTGCCATACGAGTTGAAGCGCAGGGCAAAGAGGAATGTCCCCAACTGTTTGCTATTGATGGCGTAGGCCAGCGAGCCGAAGTTGCCACCGCGGAACACTCCGGCATAGTTCAACGCCACGCGCCCTGTGGCTCGTGGCGCGATGAGTGAGGGATTGTCGAGGCCGAGCGTGAGGTCGTTGTCGTAGACGCTTAAAAAGCCGACGCCCAAGCCGGCTGTGCGAGCCGAGGCGGTGAAGTCGAGCGAGGCCATAGTTGTGCGCCCGGCGTGTTGTGCAGCGGCTATGGCTGGCGATAGCAATAAAAGGAAAGCGAGGCTGACGCGTGCCAGCGCAGTCGCTTTCCTTTTGTGTTGACTATTCGTTGTGGTGTTCACTTTTTGTTACGCTCGTGGCGCATGAGGTGGCTGGGTTCGAGGGCCATGCGGTCGGTTTCGAGCAGCGAGGCAACGCCTTCGTCGATACGGCGTTTGGCTTGGCAGGCTTCGCAGTGGCAGTCTTCGTGATATTCGCGCGGTTCGGTGTAGGTGGTGATAACCCCTTCGAAGTTGCGAAGTATGACCTTGTCGGGGCTTTGCGAGATGACGTATTGGGGCATGACGGGTGTTTTGCCGCCGCCACCGGGGGCGTCGACCACGAAGGTGGGGACGGCATAGCCGCTGGTGTGGCCACGGAGGTTTTCGATTATTTCGATACCTTTGCTGACGGGGGTGCGGAAGTGCTCGAGGCCCATGCTCAGGTCGCATTGGTAGATGTAGTAGGGGCGAACGCGATTGCGAACCAGTTCGTGCATGAGTTTTTTCATCACGTGGACACAGTCGTTAACGCCACGCAGAAGCACGGTTTGGTTGCCGAGGGGGATACCGGCGTTGGCCAAGCGAGCCAGGGCTTGTTCGGCCTCGGGGGTCATCTCGTTGGGGTGGTTGAAGTGGGTGTTGAGCCAGATGGGGTGGTATTTTTTGAGCATTTCGCACAGTTCGGGGGTTATGCGTTGTGGGCATACGACGGGGGTGCGGCTGCCGATGCGGACGATTTCGACGTGGGGTATTGCGCGCAGGCGCTGGATGATGTATTCCAGTTTTTTGTCGCTCACCATGAGGGCATCGCCACCGCTGAGGAGGACGTCGCGCACTTCGGGAGTTTTTTCGATATAGGCGAGGCATTTTTCGATGCGTTCGCTGGGGCTCTCGTCGTCTTTTTGGCCGGCGAAACGGCGACGGGTGCAGTGGCGGCAGTACATGGAGCACATATCGGTGATGAGGAATAGCACGCGGTCTGGATAGCGGTGTGTGAGGCCAGGTGCGGGCGAATCTTCGTCTTCGTGGAGCGGGTCGTCGAGGTCGGCCGGGGCTATGTTGCATTCGGGGCCTGCGGGTATGGCCTGCCGACGGATGGGGTCGTAGGGGTCGTTAGGGTCGATGAGGCTTAGGTAGTAGGGGGTGATGGCCATGCGGAATTTGGAGAGGGCTTGCTTTATGCCTTCGGCCTCGTTGGGCTCGAAGGTGAAGTAGCGGCTCAGTTCTTCGTAGGTCTCGATACGGTTTTTGACTTGCCATTTCCAGTCGTTCCACTCGGCGTCGCTAACGTTGGGGAACAGTTCTTTTCTTCTGTTTACTTTCATATTTTTGTTGTGTTGTATTTCTGTGGTTGTCAGCGTCGTACCTTGCTGAATTGGGGCAAGGTGGGGTAGGTTAACAGTGTGCAAATTTACAAATTTTTTTTGATTTTTTGGCTTGTTGGTTCTTTTTTATTTCATTTTTGGGGTAAAAGTTTGTTAATGTGGCGCTCGCTTCGCTCGCGCCCTAATCCTCCCTCTCGTCCTAAACTGCTGTAATCCAGATTTTTGTGTGAATGTGCCCCTTGCGGGGATAATTTTTTTTTGCTATGTTGAAAAAAAGATGTAATTTTGCAGCATGAAAAAGTTGAAAATCGTTTTAGTCCTTGCTGCCTGCGTGATGTTCAATTCGTGCGACGTTATGCAGTCTGTCCTCAACCAGTTTGCCAGTGTGGCCAATTTGGCCAATTGTAAGTTCGACCTGCAAAGCGTCTCGTCGGTCAACGTGGCTGGCGTCAATCTGAAAAATATCACCAACGGCAACATCACCGCTGCCGACGTTATCAAGCTCGCTTCGGCCATCCAAACCAAGCAGATACCGCTCGGCATGAACGTCAACATCGGAGTCGAGAACCCCACCCAGCAAACCGCCGCCCTCACGGCTATGGACTGGATTTTGGAGGTGGACAAGACCCAGATGGCCAACGGTGTGTCGAACAAAAGCTACACCATCAACCCGGGCAAGAGCAACACCATACCCCTGGGTGTCAATGCCGACCTCTACAGCCTCTTCTCGAAGGATGGCCTCGATGCCCTCAAAAACTTTGCTTCGAGTTTCACGAGCGAAGGCATCTCGTCGCAGGTGGGCCTAAAAATCAAACCCTCGCTCAACGTCGGCGAGGTGCAGGTGGCTTTCCCCAACTACATAGCCCTGCAAAAAACCACCGGCAGCAGCTCGTCCACCTCGTCGAGCGCAGCAGTGGGCAAAGTTAAATCCACCAAATAGTGCGCCTCGCCTGATAGTAAAGCGATTCAGCAGATACAATTTTTTTTCACTGTATAATAGGTTCTTAAGCCCGTCGTGAGACGGGTTTAATTTTATCTCCCCCTCCGCCAGCCCGAGTGCGCCCGGCGAGGAGTTGTTGCGAGCGAGGAATATCGCAAATTGATACTTTTATTATCGATACACAGACTCGGTTTCCAGAACTGAAAGTTTGGCTCAGAATTTGCCAATTTTCGGCCTCTGCTAATTGCTTGAAAATCAGGGTTGCGGTCGTGTTAAAGAGGGGTTAAGGTCGTGTTGAGGTCGAATAAGACTTGATGTTCAGGCATTTAACCTACGATGAAAAGCCCTTTTTTACCCCTTGTCGATACTATTTTATCTGATTGTTTTGCCGACTCTGACCCGATTTTTTATCGATTGCTGTCCGATTTTTTATCGATTGCAGCCCCTTGCCATCCCCTCTTCGAAGGCTTGCTGGTTCCTGGTTGGCCGGCCCTACTTCGAAATCGCCACTTTGCGAAGGTCGAGGGCGTTCATGGCGTTGCTGCGCAGGCCGCTGACGTTGCGGTGGGTGAAGTGGAGAATTTGGTCGTAGTAGAGCACCACTACCGGGGCTTCGGCCATGGCCAGACTGTCGAGTTGGCGGTAGAGCGTGGTGCGCACCGCGGGGTCGGGCTCGGCTTTGGCTTGGCGATAAAGGCGGTCGTAGGCCGGCGAGCTGAAGTGAGTGTAGTTGGGGCCGGCCGGGCAAAAATTGTCCGACACGAAGAGCGAGAGGTAATTCTCGGCGTCGGGGTAATCGGCCACCCACGAGCCGCGAAACCAGTCTACACGGCTTTGAGCAATCTGCTCGCGGAGGGCGGCTGGCGGGTTGACATCGATTTTAACGTCGAACCCTACCAGGTTGAGTTGTTGTTGGATGTATTTGCACAGGTCGAGGTAACCCGCTGTGGTCGAGAGTTTTAGTTGTGGCAGGCCTTTGCCCTCGGGGTAGCCTGCCTCGGCCAGCAGCTGGGCCGAACGCTGGGGGGCGTAGTCGTAGCCGTATGCGGCCGAGTCGAAGCCCGGCAGTCCGGGCGGAACAAATCCGGCCACGCCAGGTGTGCCGATGTTGTTGCGCAGGTAGCGCATCATCTTGCGGCGGTCGAAGCCGTAGTTCAGAGCCTGCCTCACACGGCGGTCGGCGAAAGGCGAGTCGGCGTCGTCGAGGTTAAAACCGAGGTATTCGGTGTTCAGATACGGCGTGCTGGTCATGCAAAGGCGGTCGGCATACTTGTTGCGTAGCGAGCCGTCGGGGTTGAGTAGCTCGTCTTTGTAGCTGGCGTCGAGCGAGTTCATGAAGTCGAGGTTGCCCTTGACGAACTCGAGGAAGACGGTTTGTTTGTCGACAATGAAAGTCACCGCCACAGCGTCGAGCAGTGGCAGCCGGCGTCCCTCCTCGTCGTGCTGAAAATAGAGGTCGTTGCGGCGCAAAACGAGCTTCACCCCCTCTTTCCACATCTGGAATCGGAATGGGCCGGTGCCGCATGGGTTGCGGCGGAAGTCGGCGCCATAGTGGTCGGCCACCTCGTGTGGCACCACGCTGCAATACTGCATTCCGAGCAGGCTGATGAATGGGGCGAAGGGGCGCCTGAGGGTGACTACGAAGGTGGTGTCGTCGGGGGCAGCAAAGCCACCCTCGGCCACCTCGCTAAAAATCCACAACCCGGGCGAAGCCACAGCGGGGTCGAGAATGCGGTTGAAACTGTATACGAAATCGGAAGCCACCACGCGGCGAGTCGAGTCGGTGGTGCCGAAAAGCGCATTGCGATGAAAATAAACGTCGTCGCGAAGCGTAAAGCGGTAGGTGAGCCCGTCGGCCGAGACCGTCCAACTTTTGGCAATGGCCGGCTGTGGCACGAGCGAAGAGTCGAGCTCTATCAGCCCGCCATAAAGCTGGCTGCAAACCCAGATGTGGGCCTGGTCTTTGGCAAAAGCGGGGTCGAGCGTGGCAATGCCGGCCGACTCGTTGTAGCGAAAAATCATCCGTCCGCTGTTGTCGGGCGTGTGGCACGCGGCAAAAGCCGCCAGGGTTACGACCGTGGCAGCGAGGGTGCGGAGGGTGTTTCTGGTTCGCTTCATGCAACAATAACGCAATTATTGTAAAATTATTGTGCCGCGTGAAAAGTTATTCTCGAAAAGTTTGTGGCCGAGTCTGTCGAGTTGGCAGGTGCCACGATTAGGCACTAACAATGTGGCAGCAGTCTGCCCTCGGCACACGACCTCTGTCCTTTTGCAGCAGTGTGGTGCGCTTAGTTGGCGATGGTTGTGGCGTTAGGCGTAGAGCTCTTCGAAAAGGTTGCGTATCGGCTCGCTCTCGCGCAAGATGTTGAGCGTCAGCTCGGCGTGGCCGCGGGCGTAGCCGTTGCCAACAATGAGGTTTATGTCTTTTCCCACCCCTTCGGCACCCAGGGCAGCGCGGGTGAAGCTGGTGGCCATCGAGAAGAAGTAGACGCAGCCGCGCCCCTTGGTTATGAGGATAGAGGTCATCTCGGTGTTGGGCACGTTGACGTTGTTGATAGTTACGTCGGTGCCTCGGCCGCCGGTTATGGCCATCACCTTATTATATACATCCATCACGTTGGTGGCGTCGGCCACAACGACGTCGGTGGCTAACCCCATGTCTTTTATGCGTTGGGCGTTCTTTTCGCTATATTCCACCACAATCACTTTGCCGTAGGGGCCCACGTTTTGCATGGCTTGGTAGCAGCAAAGTATGCCGCTTTTGCCACCACCGCCTATGAGGCAAACAATGTCGCCTTCGGTCACAAGGCGGTCTACCTGGGCCGGCGCGCCAGCCACGTCGAGGGCGGCTAAGGCGAGGCGTTCGGGCAGGTCGTTGGGCAACACGGCAAAGAGGCCACTCTCGAAGAGTATGGCCTGCGCGTCGACGTCGACTTGGTCGTGCTGCGGGTCGAGGTTCTTTATTTCCTTGATTTTGAGCGGTGTGAGGCTCAGCGAGACGAGGGTGGCAATGCGGTCGCCAACCTTTACGCGCGTGTTGCTGCGAAAGTTGGGGCCAATTTCGCGCACGGTGCCGATAAGCATTCCGCCGCTGCCGGTGACGGGGTTTTGCATCTTGCCGCGCTCGTCGACGATAGAGAGAATCATCTTCTTCATCTGCTCTGCGTCGTCGCTGCAGGCGTGACGTATTTGGGTGTAGGAGGCAGAGTCGATGTTGAGTGCGCTGACATCGATAAGCAGCTCGTTGTCATAGATTTCCATCGTGTTGTCTAACTTCTGCGCTGGCTGGGGTAGGGTTCCTATAGGTTCAACAACGCGGTGGGTGCCATATCGGTTTCCGTTGAGTCTCATTGGTTTGTAGTTTTAGTGTTCTAAAGGTGATAACGCGAAAACTGCATTTTTATTGTGCTAACATCGCGCCACAACTAATTATTTTTTCTTTTTTGCCCGCTATGTGGGTGCTCGAGGCTCGCACGGTGTGGTGTTTAAACGTGCTGAAAATTAGAACCATACGGCGGGTCTCCCCACCGTATGGTTGATATTTGTAAGGCTAATATTTTTTTTTCGGAAAAACTGAGCCCGATTAGGCATAGAGTTCTTCGAAAATCTTGCGCAGTTCGGGGCTCTCGCGGAGTTCCTGGAGGGTGAACTCGGCGTGGCCTTTGGTGTAGCCGTTACCAATAATCATGTTGGTGTCGGCTCCGATACCTTCGGCACCGAGGGCGGCTTTGGTGAAGCTGGTGGCCATCGAGAAGAAGTAGACAATGCCGTCGTCTTTGGTGCAGAGCACAGCGGTCATCTCTTGGTCGGGCACGTTGACGCAGTTGATGGTGACGTCGGCCATCTTGCCATTGGTGAGGCGTTCCACCATTTCGTAAACCTGGACGGGGGTCATGCCAGCGGCGCTTTCAACGATGTCGCAAAATCCGAGGTCCTTAATGCGTTGGGTGCTCTTGGGGCTGTTGGCAATGCCGATAACCTTACCGGTCACGCCGACGCGCTTTTTGGCCTCGTAGCAGCAGAGCATACCGCTCTTGCCACCGGCACCGAGAATGACGACGGTTTGGCCGTATTGGCAGAGTTTGGCGGTCTGGGCGGGTGCACCGGCAACGTCGAGGGCGCTCAGAGCGAGTTTTTCGGGCATATCGTCGGGAATCTTGGCATAGATGCCGCTCTCGAAGAGGATGGCTTTACCCTTGATGTCGACTTGGTCGATGTTGGGGCGGATTTCGAGAATTTCGTCAATGCGGAGCGGGGTGAGCGAGAGGCTGACGAGGGTAGCGATACGGTCGCCTTCTTTGAGGTCGATTTTGCCTTTCAGGGCGTCGCCAATTTTTTCGACTTTGCCGAGGAGCATACCGCCCGAGCCGGTGCGGCGGTTGCGGTGTTTGCCCTGCAGCTCGACGTTGAGCAGCATCTCTTTTTTCACCTCTTCCATAATGCGCTCTTCAGAGGCGCCTTCGCCGGCTTGTTGCTTGGCATAGTTGTGGATGTCGGTGAACGAAGCGCTGTCGATGTTAAGAGTTTGGACGTCGATAAGGATTTCGTTGTCGTAGATTTCATCCATATTGTTGTCCAACTTGTTGGCGGGCTGCGGAAGCACTCCTTTGGGTTCAATGACGCGGTGGGTGCCGTATTTGTTACCTTTTTTCTGCATGATTTTGTGTTTTATTTGTTTGATTTATAATAATTTAACTTCACGTCACGAACAACTGTGACTTTACAAATTTACGATTTTTTTTTAAATTGTGTGGCTTCTTCGCATTTTTTTTGCGTTTTTGGGTGTTCAATAGCGATATTGTTGCAGCACCTGCTCTATCTCGGCTCGTTTGTAGGGCTTGCTCAGGTCGAATATCTGGTCGAGCGGCTGCGAAAGTATGTTTATCAGCATTTGCGTGTTATCCGAATTGCTCAACTCGCCAAGGGCTGCCGATACCTGGTTCCAATCGTGCACCGAATGCAACAGAGGAATGAAGGTTCGAAGATTAAAGTTGCTGATTTGCATTTGTGCGAAGCTCTCGGTCTGTATGCGGCTGTGTGCGCGAGCCAAGCGCATTTCGCCCACCTCTTGCAGCACGTAGAGATATTTTTCGTAGAGCACATACTCGTTGAGCATGAAAGCCACAACCGCATCGCTCACCGCGTTCCACAGCGATACCGGCAACGGTTGCGAAACGAAACGGCCAACCATGAACGACCCCGCCGAAACGCCTGTAAGACCTCGTTCGCGACACACCGTGTTGGCACGTTGGAAGAAGGCAATCTTGTTTGCAGTCGAAAGCAGGTTGAACAGGCGCGACTGGTCGTTGTGGTCGCCCATACGGCTCTGCAGTATTTGGTCTACATATAGGTCGGAATGTATCGTATACCAGTTGTTAACCACTCGTCGAGCTGTTTGAGGGCGGTCCTTGAGCGTGAGGCGGGTGCGACGCGCAAGGTCGTTAATGTCGGTTGCCTGCTGCGAGGTGACGATAATTTGATAGCGTTCGTAGGCCCGCTTCATGTCTTCGAAAAAAAGTTTTTCGTCGGCCGTGAGGTCTACGGGCTGCCCTTCGAGGTATTTTGTAAAACGGGCTGGCTTAAATTCGGCCACTCCGCGATATATGGTCTGCCGTTTCGACGAGAGGGTTACGTACTCCATTTCGCATATAGCAAGTCCGTCGTGGTTGAGCAGGCGCGGCTTGTCGGGGTTAGAATTATCTATCGTCATGCCGTATGAACGCAAGTCCATAAAGGCCGGTATGCCATAGCCTCGGCAAGCTGTCACCACGTGTATGGCGGCAGGCGAGAGGCTCAAAATGGCGTCTACTTCGTTAAGAACCACCGTGTCTTCTGGAATGAAACGTTCCTGACACAGACACACTCGGCGGCCTTCGGCCTTGAGTTGGCGCGCCGTGGTGGCACTGAAACACAAGGTGGCGCTTATGGCGGTGCGTGGCAGTACGCTCAACCCACGTCCGAAATATTGCAAGTTGCTCAGCGTCGTGTCGTCTATCGAAGCCGAAATGATTTGCCGCAGGTGGTAAGGCTTGATAAGGGTCGGAACAAGGTTTTCGGGGATAATGCCTTGGTCGGCCATGTCCACAGCCGAGATGAGGGCTGCGCGGCCTGTCATTTCCGACATATTGAGTTGCAAAACAGAGAAGAGGCTCAACTTGCGTGGTCGAGACTCGACGGCAAACTCTATGGTGACAGGCGACTTGTATCGGGTTTCGAGTTTCTTAAGCAACGGGTCGAAGTGGTAAACCGCTGGGAATGTGGTCATAATCTCGTTGCGATTGGTGTAGGAGAGGTCTTCGCTCGTGACGTCGCCCGTCATAATCTCCTCGCCAAAAATATTGCGGTAACTTTCAATCTGCTTTCCGCAGCCGGTACGGCTGTGACGGCTATAGAGCACCCCCGGATACGACTCGTTGTTGCCAATGGTCCACACCATGCGTTGCAGTATGAACGAGGGCTGTGCCTGGCGCCCCTGCATGAAGGTGAGGATGAGGTCTTGGTTCTGGGCATAAAATCCACGCACATAATGGAGCAGTTGCAGGGCTTGGAAATGAGCGTCGGTGAGCAGGCGTAACCCATCGGGCGAGGCATTCTCGATGGCAGAACTGAGGGCGGCCATGCGTTGCAGTTGCATACCGGTTGTGAGCGATATGTCTGACGTTTGGTAGCGATGCTCAATGCCAAGCATCTCGCTCAGCGTGTGCAATGTGCTGAGGTACACACGGTTGGCCATCGATTCGCGGTGCGAGCGCAACAAACCCTCGTATGCTTGACGCGTCACACCAACATTGAGAATGGTTGGCATGAGGCCGGGTATGTATTGCGGCATAGCGCAGCGTATGGCGAAAACAAGTGGTTTACGACCGTCGCCCAAGCGGCAGCCCGTCATCACTTCGAGGTTGCTAATAGCGGCTTCGAGCAACTTGGGCAGGCGCTCTTCGTGGTTTGAAGCGGCAGCAGTGAGTATGCAGAAATCGGGCACGGGGTAGCAGTTGCGCGTCAGGTCGATAAGCATTCGACCTTTATTGCTGATATTATCGACGGAGAAATCGCCGTCGGTGAGGGTGGTGATGAGTTCTTCGTTTTCGACCAGAGGGTGACTCTCGACAAAGTCGCGACACTGTTGCCAGAAGTTGTCGCGTATGGCTTCGAGTTGGTCTATCACACCTCCTGGTTGAGGCTGCCCATGGTCATAGCCGTCTGGCCCGAAGCGTTCGGTGAGTAGCAACTCTATGAAACCAGGTTGGTCCACGCTGTGGAGCTTGAGCAGACAATACATATCGTACCAGCGCGGCGGGAACTCGAAGTGTTGGCCAGGCTTCTCTGCCAGCGTGTACACAATGGTTCCAGGCTTGTTGCCTTCGAGGCGGTTGCCGGGGTCCTCGCTGTCGTGGTTAAAAATCTCACGGCCGTTCTGGGCATAGAGGCGAACCATATAGAAGTTGGGATAGCTGGCACGAATACGAAAACTGTCGATAGTCATAGTTTGAGATTATTGATGTGTTTAATTATCAAGGCCTTGAATAATATCGCAAGCGTGTTCAATCACGTTGTCGACCCCCGAAGCCACAGCCATGGGGTCGAGTGTTACCACAACGTCGGGGGGAACACCGTTCTCGAAGTTCTTGCCCTCGGGCGAGAGAATGCGACTCACGCTGTAGCGTACATACCAGCCATTGGGCAGCTGTCTGCCTTTAGGCAGACCAAGACCGCCGCCAGTGGTGTCGCCCACTGTGGTGACGGTGGGGTAAGAGCGACAGCATAGGGCGAACATAGAGGTAGCGCTATACGAACCGCGGTCGGTGAGCAGCACCACCGGCTCTACGTATGGTTGCTCACTCGCCGGTGCGCGGACCTCTTCGGGTGGGGCAAAAGCGTCGTGGGCCGGACCCGATTTGATTTGTGTGCGATAGAGAAGTTGGTTGTTGCCGGGCAGGAAAGAAAGTATTTCCCAAATGTTGCTTATAGAGCCTCCGCCGTTCTGACGCATATCGAGCACCATGCCTTCGGCATGGGGATAGCGCGCGGCCACGAGCTTCAGGGCTTCTGTGCTAACACTGTTGCTGAACGACGAGTAGCGCACATATATCACCTTGCCGTCGCGTAGTGCGTTGTAGGCCAAGCCGCCAGTGGTGTGGTAGTCGGGACCGAGGTAGTTGAGGCTGACCGTGTTGAGGTCGAAGTTGCTCTGCCCGTAGGTTTGCAGAAATACCTCCTCGCTGCGCGAAATATCGAATGGGGCAATGAGGTTGACGTGGCCGTCGTCGAGCAGGTTGAGCATATCGGCCATCGGCGCGAATAGGTCTACGAGGCTTTGGGATGAGTAGGCCCGTGGGGCGTAGACTCGCCGTGCCGAATCCCAGTCGATGCCCTTTACGTCGAATAGGGCATATTCCTCGTCTATCGTGTGCCAAAGATAGTCGAACGAGGCAGCGGGCGAAAAATATTCTTCGTCGACGAGCAATTTTTCGCAGCTCGAGAGTACTAATATTATAGGTGTAAGGAGCAAGAGGCGTCGCATATTTTTTGTCTTCTGGGATTAGTTGAGGTTGAAATTGAACGTAACGAGCAGTGTGTGAGCCGCTTCGTCGAGCCTGAAACTCCCCGACGAGCGCGATGTGAGCAGTTGCCACCGATAGCTAAGCGCCATGCTGTTGCCGCCAGCGAGCGAGAGGCAGACCCCGACATCGGTAGCCCAGTGGGCGAAAGCCACAGGCTCGATAGTGTAGCTCCGAGCGAGGAAAAACACATCGTGGTTCACGGCCTGGTAGTTCTCGATGAAGGCATAGCCAGGCCTCATGGCCAAAGCCACAGGGGCAACGGCCAACTCTGAGTGGAAGCACCAGCGCCCAACGGCCAACTCGGCGCGAAGCGAGAGGTCGAGCCACGCAAAATTGTCGACCGTGGTGCTCGAATTGTTGAGGTTGGGATTGTAGCGCAGCCCCGCGGCGTCGACCAGCGCGGCGCCAACCCAGAGGTCTATGGGGCCACGGCGAGCCACCCTGTGTGCCGACCTAACATCTAACCCTACTGTTGCGCCCATGTTGGTGGTGCTGAAACGAGCCTGATAGCGGTTCATGTAGGCCCCACCCAGGGCGAAAAGCGAAGGCTCGAGGCGCCACCGGGGCCACTCAAGGCTCACCCCGAGTTGCCCTGCGACCGCCGGACCGCGGTAGAGGAGCGGTGAGGTGCCAAAATCGCGAAAAACAGAGTAGCCTCCACCCCAGCTGCTAACCAAATTTACCCTCAAACCGCCCCGCGCCACGCTGTCTTGCCCCTCGGCAGCAAAAGCCAAAAGGCTAAACACCACAGCGTTAATGGCTGTTCGAAAGTTTTTTTTATGTCGGGCGTTGTGCATTCTGAAATATTTCGTATCTTTGCAAATTTGAAAGTACAAAATTACGAAAAAAAATTGGACAAATTGATGGGTAACCAAAAAAAATATGACGAGTTGAGGCAATCGCACCCCCGAATGGTCTATAAATCATATAGTTATAGCATTACATCCGAGGGTCTACGGCTGGCTTTCGAGTTCGAAATCGATGCCGAAACGGTGTTCCGCCCCGTGGCTGTGGTCGAAAATCGAAGCTTCCTCGACTTTGCCAAGCCCAAAGAGCTGATGGATGCTCTGGTGTTCAACATCGGCATGATAGAGCTCATAAGCTACTGGAAATCATTTTGTCCGCCAACCGTCGAGGTGGTTTGTGGCCAGCTCGACGCCTGCGCCATCGACTTTTGGCGCAAAACCTACTGGCATGGTTTAGGCGAGTTTTTCTACACCAACAACATCGCTACCACCAGCAGCACCTTCATGACCATCGTCGCCCCAACTCCCGACGGCGCTGCTAAGCCGCTGGCTTGCAACCTCGGACAGGGCTACATTGTGCCCATCGGTGGTGGAAAAGACTCGGTGGTAACCCTCGAAGCTCTTGCCCACGAAGGCCGCCCGTTGCCGCTCATAATGAACCCACGCGGCGCCACTATAGGCTGCACCGCCGCGGCGGGCTACACCCTGGACGAGGTGGCCGTTATTCGTCGCACCATCGACCCACTGTTGCTGCAACTCAACGCTGCCGGCTGCCTCAATGGGCACACCCCCTTCTCGGCCATGCTGGCTTTCTACACCCTGCTGGTGGCTGCCTGTAGCGGCCGCGCCAACATTGCACTCTCTAACGAGAGCAGCGCCAACGAAGCCACTGTGCCAGGCACCGAGGTGAACCACCAATACTCGAAAAGCCTCGAGTTCGAAGACGACTTTCGCCGTTATGTGGCCACACATATAGCACCACAATTCAACTATTTTAGCTTTCTGCGACCGCTTTCGGAACTGCAGATTGCCATGCTTTTTGCGCGCCACGAGCGCTACCACGATGTGTTTCGCAGCTGCAACGCCGGCAGCAAAACCGATTCGTGGTGTGGCCACTGCGCCAAATGCCTCTTTGCTTTCATCATCCTCTCGCCGTTCCTGCCGCCCCAACGGCTCGCCACCATCTTTGGACACAACCTGCTCGACGACGAGAGTTTGCGCCACGATTTCGACCAACTGACCGGCCGAGCCGAAGTGAAGCCTTTCGAGTGTGTCGGCACTGTGAGCGAGGTGAACAGTGCCCTGAGCATGACCCTCGACCGCTGGTATGCCCACACCGCTCGCCCGGCCCTGCTGCGCCACTACGACGCCCAGCCTCCCACCACGCCACTAACCACGCTATTGCCAAACCATAACCTCGACAGCCACCAAATAGGCCTATTAAAACAATGTATAGAGAAGAACAGCTGAGGACCCTTTTCGAGGGCAAAAAAATACTCGTGGCTGGCTATGGTCGCGAAGGACAGAGCACACACCGCCTTGTCGACTCGCTATGTAGCCGTGCCGAGGTGGTGGTGGCCGACGGCAACGAGGCCATTGCCATCGAGGCAGCACGGGGCTACGATTTAGTGATGAAATCGCCCGGGGTGCCCATGGCCGTGCTCGACGGCCTCTGCCCAGCCGAGAAGGTGAGCTCGCAGGCCGATATTTTCTTGCAAGTGTTTGGCGACCAAACGATTGGTGTTACTGGAACAAAGGGCAAATCGACCACCGCCAGCCTCATCCACCACGTGCTTACGGGCTGCGGTTGCCGCTCGCTGCTGGCTGGCAACATTGGTGTGCCGCTGCTCGACATAGTGCCACAACTTGACAGCACTGCCACCATCGTGGCCGAGCTCTCGTGCCACCAGCTCGAGAACATCAAGTGTGGGCCGCACATTGCCATATTGCTCAATCTTTTTCAAGAGCATTTAGACCACTATCGCGACTACCACGACTACCAGATGGCCAAAATGCAGATAGCGCTACGCCAGCACAAGGGCGACTGTTTTTTCTACTCGACCGACAACGCCGACCTCTGTCAGTGCGTGGCCGAATGCCATTGGCAGCTCTCGCAGACCGTGTGCCCCTACAGCCAGGCCGAAGCCGAGCTCTCGCCCCTTGCTCGTGCCAAGAGCCCACTCGCCGGCGCCCACAACTTGGGCAATGCCTATGTGGCCATGATGGCTACCTCGCTGCTGGGGGTGACCGAGGCCCGGTTCGAACAACAATTGGCCACTTTCGCCCCACTCGAGCACCGCATGGAGCTCGTGGGCACCTATGGCGGAGTGACCTACTACAACGACTCTATATCGACCATACCGGCCGCCTGCATTGCCGCCCTCGAGGCCCTGCCTGGGGTCGAAACGCTGATATTGGGCGGCTACGACCGTGGCATAGACTATGGGCCGCTGGCCGCCTACATAGCCATATCGGGGGTGCGCAACATTGCCTTTGTTGGCCAGGCCGGACGCCGCATTGCCCAGCTGCTGGCCGCGCAAGGCTATGCCCCAGAACGCTCGATAGATGAGGACGACTATGGCCGCATTGTGGCCTGGTGTGCCGAAGCAACAAGGCCGGGCGCTGCCTGCCTGCTCTCGCCGGCTGCGGCCAGCTACGACGCTTTTAAAAATTTTGAACAGCGCGGCACAATATTTAAGCAACTTGTGCGTTCTCTAAACAACAACGCCAACTAAAACCACCGTCGCCACCATGCAACCAACCGACATCATAGCCCTGCGCCACCAACTGCACGCCAACCCTGGTCTTTCGGACGAGGAGCAATTCGCCCACGACGCGGTTGTGGCCCAGTTGCAACAACTACACCCCTCCCAAATTTTCGACCACGTGGGTGGCTACGGCGTGGTGGCCGTGTGGGGAGCCGACAAAGCAGCGCCCACGGTGGCTTTCAGAGCCGATACCGATGCGCTGCCCATAGGCCACCGCTGCGGTCACGACGGCCACACAGCCACCCTGCTGCGCCTGGCCCAGATGGTCGACTCCGACCCCACACCAGCCCGCAACGGCAACATCATGCTGCTATGGCAGCCGGCCGAAGAGACCGGCCGCGGAGCCCAACGGGTGATGGCCAGCGGCGTGCTGCAGCAATACAACATTGTGGCCATCTACGCCATACACAACCTGCCGGGCTACGACTTGGGCCAGGTGGTGGTGGCCCACGGCACCTTTGCCACTGCTTCGACCGGCGTGGTCTACCACTTTGGCGGACGCGCCACCCACGCCTCGACCCCCGAACTGGGCCTCAACCCCGGGTTGGCCGTGGCGCAGCTGGCCGAATATGCCGCCACGCTGGGCCGGCCAGCCTCGTCGGGCCAGTTCTGCCAATCCACGCTCATCTGCCTGCGCGTGGGCGAGCCCGCCTTCGGCACCTCGGCAGGCCAGGGCGAGGCCATGTTCACCCTCCGCGCCTACGATGACCAGGTTCTCTGCCAAATGCTCCAAAAACTCGGTGCAAAGGCCGAACAGCTGGCCAACCGCGAGGGGCTGACGCTCGACACGCAGCAGGTCGAACCCTTCGGCGCCACCGTCAACCACGAGCCGGCGGTGAACCTCATCGAGCGCGTGGCTGGCGCTGCGGTGGCGGTTGCCGAGCCTTTTCGCTGGTCAGAAGACTTCGGGGTCTACCTGCGCCAGTACAATGGGGCCATGTTCGGCATAGGTTCGGGCCGCGACCACCCCGAGCTGCACCACCCCAGCTACGACTTTCCCGACGCCATTATCGAGCCCACTGCCTCGCTCTTCCACCAGATAGCCGCTGCCACCCTCCGGCAAGGCTAATGCCAGCCACCCACCTGCCGCAGGGCAAATGTCGCTACGCGCTCGGGCTAAAGTCGAGCCGAAAAGCAAGCCGAAACGGGAGAACCGTCAGAGATATATCGATAAAACACCGAGTCTGTATGGCTCGGGGAGGGCTTTTCGTCGAATTGCAAATGGCTGAATATCAAGCTTTGTTCGACCTCAATACGACCTTAACCCCTCTTTAACCCGACCCAACCCCTGTTTTTCAGTCAATTATCGACCCTCAAAAAATGTAAAAAGTGGGGTAAAATTCCCCAAAAACGGAATTGTTGTATATCGATAACAACGGTGCGAATGGGTCGCGTGGTGGCGATTTCCGGGCGGGTGGGGGAGGGGCGTTTTCAGCCCAGCAGGACGTCCATAGCCATCATCATCACGAAACCTATGGCAAAGCCGATGGTAGAGAGGTTGGTGTGGCGGCCCTGGGCGGTCTCGGGTATGAGCTCTTCGACAACCACGTAGAGCATTGCGCCGGCGGCGAAAGCCAGCAGGTAGGGCAGCGCCTGGCCCAGCGCCGAGGCCAGCAGGATGATGGCTACCGAGCCCAGCGGCTCGACCACTCCGCTCAGGCTGCCGATGAGGAACGAGCGCCAGCGCGAGTTGCCTTCGGCGTGCATGGGCATAGAGATGATGGCCCCTTCGGGTATGTTCTGGATGGCAATGCCGATGGCTACCGCCAAGGCGGCGCTGAGGGTGAGCCCCTGGCCTTCGCCGGCAAAGACCACGCCCACGGCCATGCCCTCGGGCAGGTTGTGGATGGTTACGGCCAGGGCCAGCATGGCGGTGCGCGAGAGGCGGCTGCGCGGGCCTTCGGCTTTCTGCGCTCCGAGGTGCAGGTGGGGCGTTATTTCGTCGATGAGCAGCAAGAAAGCGATGCCACACATAAAGCCCACGGCGGCCGGCACCACCGAGTGGCTCGCCATGTCGATGCTCGGGATGAGGAGCGACCACACCGAGGCCGCCACCATAACCCCGCTGGCAAAGCCGAGCAACGCTTTCTGCAGGCGGTCGGGGATGTCGCGCTTCATGAAGAAGACAAACGCCGACCCCAGCATGGTGCCTGCCAGGGGTAGAAGTATGCCTATCAGTGTGGTGCAGCTCATTGTTTATCAGTGTTTTGTGGGGTGAGGGGCGGCGAGCGTCAGCGAGCCGCATTTGCCACCCAAAAGTTTTTGCAAAGATACAAATAAAAAGTCATTCTGCAAAAAAAATGTGAGCAGGCGACCTTTCTGCTTTGTTGGGCGTTGGTGGGTGGCGCTTTGCTCTGCACACCAATGTTGGGGCGTTTTCTACAATTGTGCCGTGCGCGGCCCGCGACACAAAAAAAATGCAGCCTCGTTGGCTGCATTGGGGTGCTTTGTGTTGTCCCACAAGGATTCGAACCTTGGCAAGCAGAACCAAAATCTGATGTGCTACCATTACACCATGGGACAATCTGATTTGAATATTGAGCTTCGAAACTGGCCGTTTCGGCACTCAAAGTTCGCCTCTTTTTCTCTCGAAAGCGGTTGCAAAATTACTAATTTTTGCCGATATAGCAAAATTTTTTTTGCGATGAGTTGCTGTTTTGTTGTTTAAAACGATGTGAGTCAGTGGTTTAAGGTGGCGTAAATTTGTTCGGCAACCTTGATTCCGTCCATCGCAGACGACACAATTCCGCCCGCGTAGCCTGCTCCTTCGCCGCAAGGATAGAGGTTGCGCAACTGTGTGTGTTGGCCGTCGGGCAGGCGCGGAATGCGCACTGGCGACGAGGTGCGGCTCTCGACTGCCATGATGGTGGCTTCGGCGGTGAGGAAACCGTGCATTTTGCGGTCGAAGTCGCGAAAACCTTGCTGCAACGCTTCGGCAACAAATGGCGGCAGTAGCCGGTGTAGTGGCCGAGGGGCGAGCGTGGCCATATAGCCCGAGGCGTTGAGCCGTTGCGACTCGCGCCCGTTGCAGAAGTCGACCAGCCCTTGGGCGGGGGCAGTGATGGGTTCGCCGGCGGCGGCAAACATGGCCTGTTCCACCTCCTCCTGAAATTCGAGCAACGCCAGCGGGCCGCGGTCGGCATAGGCAGGCACGTCGGCAAGGCCCACGCTGACGGCTATGCCACTGTTGGCAAAGGGCGAGTTGCGGCGCGAGTTGCTCATGCCGTTCACCACCTGCTCGCCAGCGGCTGTGGCAGCGGGCACTATGACGCCGCCAGGACACATACAGAACGAGAACACACCGTGGCCATCGACCTGGGTTACAAGGCTATATGCGGCTGGTGGTAGCAGTGGCGACAGCTTCTGGGAGTGGTATTGCAGTTGGTTGATGAGCTCTTGGGGATGTTCCACCCTCACGCCGAGGGCGAACGGTTTGGCCTGCAATTCCCATCCGCGATGGGCAAAAAGGCGGTATATGTCGCGTGCGGAGTGGCCAGTGGCCAAAACCACGGCGCGCCCTTCGAAACGGGTGCCGTCGGTGCAGGCAACGCCTTTCACGTTGTTGTCGGAGTCGACAATGAGGTCTGCCACACGGTGGCCAAAATGGTATTCGCCGCCACAGTCGGTCACCGTTTGGCGCATACGGCCGATGATGCCGCTCAGGCGGTCGGTGCCAATGTGGGCATGGGCGTCGATAAGGATTTCGGGGTCGGCGCCGTGCTCAATAAATTTGCGCAGCACGTTGCCCACGTCGCCGCGCTTGGTGCTGCGGGTGTAGAGCTTGCCGTCGCTGTAGGTGCCGGCACCGCCTTCGCCGAAACACCAGTTGCTGTCTGGGTCGACCACGCGGTCGCGAGTGAGGCGGGCAATGTCGTATTTGCGGTCGCCCACGGCTTTGCCCCGTTCGACGATGATAGGTTTCAGGCCCAGTTCGAGCATTCGCAACGCGGCGAAGAGGCCTGCCGGACCGGCCCCGACCACCACCACGGGCTCGCCGTTGTGGCACTGGCGGTAGGGCGAGGCGTAGTTGGCGGCAGCCATCGGCTCGGTGGGGGCATAGACCTCGAGCTGTGCATGGTAGCGCACAGTGCCACGACGCGAGTCGAGGCTGCGGCGAGTCACAACGATGGGGCCTACCTCGTTGGGCGCGACGCCGAGGCGTCGCGCCACAGCAAGCCGCCGTTCGCTCTCTATGTGGTATTGCTCGGGTGTGAGGTCTATGTCGAGTCGTTTCATGGTTCGGTCGGTATGATAAAATCGGACTGCAAAATTACGCAAAAATCTCGATATGGAAAAAAATATTGCTCATTCGAAAAAAAAGCGTAACTTTGCAATGTTGAAAAACACGACGCTATGAAATTGCCCGAAAAACTCAACAGCCTGTACGACATTTACTTGCAGTCGCGACACGTTGTCACCGACAGCCGCGCGGTGACCCAGGGATGTATCTTTTTTGCCTTTCGCGGGCAAACGTTCGACGCTAACGCCTTCGTGCCACAGGCACTCGAAACTGGTGCCGCAGCCTGTGTCACCACCGACGCCAAGTATGCCACCGACCCCCGTTGCTTTGTGGTCGACGACGTGCTGTCCACGCTCCAAAACCTGGCCAGGCTGCATCGCTCGCACCTCGACATACCTGTTGTGGCCATCACTGGCACCAACGGCAAGACCACTACCAAAGAGCTGACCCACGCCGTGCTCTCGCGCCGCTATCGCACCCACGCCACGCAGGGCAACCTCAACAACCATATTGGGGTGCCGCTCACCCTGCTGGCAACGCCAGCCGACGCCGAGATTGTCATTGTCGAAATGGGTGCGAGCCACCCGGGCGAAATCGAAGACCTCTGCGCCATAGCTTCGCCCGACTACGGCCTCATAACCAACTGTGGCACAGCCCACCTCGAAGGCTTCGGCTCGAAAGAAGGGGTGTTCCGTACCAAAACCGAACTCTATCGCCACCTAAAAGTTGTGGGTGGAACCATATTTGTTTCGGCCGACGACCAGCGCCTGCTTGCCGAAGCCGAACTCCTGGCCCAGTCGGCCACCTTGAACTCTATGTTGCCAGCCTATATGCCCGATATTCCCCTCGCCACCCCCAGCAACGGCCTAACTCTGGTAACCTACGGCAGCAACCCCGAAGCCCAAACCACAGGCACTTTGGTGGACAGCAACCCCTACATGAAGTTCTACTTCGAAGATGGCGACCACGTATATACCGTTCAGAGTCAGCTCGTTGGTTCCTATAACTTTGCCAACGCAATGGCCGCCGTATGCATTGGACAGTATTTCGGCGTAGACCTTTTCGACATAAAAGAAGCCATCGAGCAATATGCCCCAGGCAACAACCGCTCGCAGTTTCGTCGCACCGCCAACAACGCCCTAATACTCGATTGCTACAACGCCAATCCAACCAGCATGGAGTTGGCGCTCAACAACTTTGCCAACTTTTCGGCCCCCAACCGCTGGGTGGTGCTTGGTGGGATGAAAGAACTGGGGCGCGACAGCGAGCGCGAACACCGCCGTATCTACAACCAGCTGGCCACGCTGCGCTTCGACCACAATGTGCTTATAGGCCCCGAGTTTGCCCCAGCTGCCGAGGGACGTTGGGGAGACCCACTGCCAGCCATGCAGTGGTTTGCCGACTCTGACCAAGCCCTCGCCGCCCTCGCCTCGCAGAACGTGCGTGGAGCCACGGTGTTGCTCAAAGGGTCTAACTCGAGCCGCGTCGGAATGGTAGAAAAAGCTTTCTGACACGACACCATAACATCCTCACTCTCCGCCACCAACGGGCCATCGAAACGGTTTTGACAAAAATAAATTTTGCCAATTGAGTTTTTTGTTGTATCTTTGCATTTTTAAAAAAGGCTGAAAACTCACCGATGAACAACATTCGCAACTTCTGTATAATAGCTCATATCGACCACGGCAAAAGTACGCTTGCCGACCGTCTGCTCGAAGTAACCAATACCGTCACCGCTCGCGAAATGCAGGACCAGGTGCTCGACGATATGGAACTCGAGAAAGAGCGTGGCATAACCATCAAAAGCCACGCCATACAGATGAACTATAAAGGCCATGTACTCAATCTGATAGACACACCGGGCCACGTCGACTTCAGCTACGAGGTGAGCCGCTCCATTGCCGCCTGCGAAGGCGCCCTGCTCGTGGTCGACGCCACCCAGGGCATTCAGGCCCAGACCATATCGAACCTCTATCTCGCCCTCGAAAACGACCTCGAAATCATCCCCGTGATGAACAAGATAGACCTCGACAGCGCTATGCCCGAAGAGGTGGCCGACGAGATTATGGACCTCCTGGGCTGCCAGCGCGACGACATTTTGGCCTGCAGCGCAAAAACCGGCGCCGGAGTGCCCGAAATACTCGAGGCCATCGTCAACCGTATTCCCGCCCCTGTGGGCGACGAAGAGGCACCGCTACAGGCTCTGGTGTTCGACTCGGTGTTCAACCCTTTCCGCGGCATTATTAGCTACTTCCGCATTATCAACGGCACGTTGCGCACTGGCGACCACGTGAAGTTCGTTTCGACCGAAAAGGACTACCACGCCGACGAGATTGGCGTGCTCCGCCTCAATATGGAACCGCGCAAAGAGCTGCGCGCCGGCGACGTGGGCTACATCATCAGCGGCATAAAAACCAGTCGCGAAGTGCGTGTGGGCGACACCATTACCCACGTTCAGCGCCCGTGCGACAAAGCTGTCGAGGGCTTCGAAGCCGTCAAACCAATGGTCTTTGCTGGCGTCTACCCCGTCGACACCGACGACTACGAGGAACTCCGTGCCAGCCTCGAAAAGTTGCAACTCAACGACGCTTCGCTCAGTTTCGAGCCCGAAAGTTCGCTCGCGCTCGGCTTTGGCTTTCGCTGCGGATTTCTCGGCCTGCTGCACATGGAGATTGTTCAAGAACGCCTCACGCGCGAATTTAATATGGACGTCATCACCACCGTGCCCAACGTGCAGTACAAGATAAAACTCACTAACGGCGAAGAAAAAGACGTGTACAACCCCTCCGGAATGCCCGAACCGAACAACATTGCCGAGGTGTTCGAACCCTACATCCACGCCCAAATCATAACCAAGTCTGATTTCATCGGGCCGGTTATCAAGCTCTGCATGGATAAGCGTGGAATACTGAAGAACCAAAACTACCTCACCACCGACCGCATCGAAATAACCTTCGACCTGCCGCTTGGCGAGGTGGTGTTCGACTTCTACGACAAACTCAAATCAATCTCGAAAGGCTACGCCTCGTTCGACTATTACCTCAACGGTTTCCGCCCCTCGAAGCTGGTCAAACTCGAGATACTGCTCAACGGCGACCCCGTCGACGCCCTCTCGACCCTTACCTATGTCGACAACGCCTACACCATAGGCCGCCGTATGTGCGAAAAGCTAAAAGACCTCATACCCCGCCAGCAGTTCGATGTGGCCATCCAGGCCGCCATTGGCAGCAAAATCATTGCCCGCGAAACTGTGCGCCAGGTGCGCAAAGATGTCACTGCCAAGTGCTACGGCGGCGACATCACACGCAAACGCAAACTGCTCGAGAAGCAGAAAGAGGGCAAAAAACGTATGCGCCAAGTGGGCAACGTAGAGGTCCCTCAAAGCGCCTTCCTCGCGGTGCTCAAACTCGATTAGAAAAACCAATATTATTGATTAATCAACGCTAACCAAATGATGAAAAAAAGTATTCTTTTCGCGCTCATGGCCATAGCCATGTTCGCCACACAAGCCCAGACCTACACCTTGGTCTACGAAGGCGACACCCTTGCCGACGGCGACACCATTTTCTACGCTATCACGCGCGAGGACATAAGCTATGGTTTCGTTTCGCTGCCCTCGATTTATGTCATTAAGAACAGCGACGCCGACGTCTTTACCGACAACAACATTACCTACGTCCAAGGCAACAACGCCTTTGCTGTGAACGAGGTTTGTGGCGGCGGCCTCTGCCCCCAACCGGGTTCATACAAGTTGGCTATCGGTGAGATAGACAGCAACAAATTCCTCTCGCTGCACTATACCTTTGTTGGCGAAGCCGCAGCCGGCGGATACGCCCTTCACCGCTTCACCATTGGCACCATTGCCGACTCGATGGCTCATGGCATTGGCGACACCGTTGGCGCACCCCTCGAAAGCTTGAGCGAGACCACGTCGGTCTATATCCTTGTCCACAACGGCTCCTACGTACTCGGGCTCAACCCCGCTGCCGAACTCTCGTTCCAGTTCGCCCCCTCGGTACTGCAAGCCGGAACACCCATCGTGATGAACAGCGACAAGGCTGGCACAGCCCTGGTTTACGACGAGACCGGCCGCCTCGTGGCTTCGCAACCCGTGGCCCAAGGCCAATCCTCGCTGCCAACCAGTGGCTACGCCAAAGGCCTCTACATGGTTGTTTTGCAAAGTGGCAATAGCACCTCGGTGGCACAAAAATTCGTGGTCCAATGAAACGTGCCGACTTCATACTCATAGCCTGCGTGGTGGTGGTGCTCGTGCCATTCTTCATTCCTGCCACAGGTTTCTTCGACGCATTCCGCATAGCCACACTTGCCCACCCATACCTCATGGCGTTCATCAAGTTCGCCATACTCTCCACCTTGGGCGAGATGCTTGGCCTGCGCATACGCAAGGGCGTCTACAACGAGAAAGGTTTCGGCATTGTGCCCCGCATGATGGTTTGGGGCTTTCTCGGAATGTGCATAGCCATGGCCATGACCATCTTCAAAAACGGTGTGCCCGCATTCCTCGAGTCGGTGGCTGGCCGCGAGCGTGGCACTTTGGCCACCATCTTCTTCACGCCTGGTTTCAGCTGGGGTAAGTTGGGGGTGGCATTCGCCGTGTCGGTTCTGATGAACACCATCTTCGCCCCGGTGATGATGGTATTCCACAAATGCACCGACATCCATATCCTCTCAAACGGTGGCACCGTGCGTGGACTGCTGCGCCCCATGCAGATGAGCAAAATCATGCCCTCCATCAACTGGAGCACCATGTGGAACGTGGTCTTCAAGAAACAGATACCCCTCTTCTGGTTCCCGGCACACACCATCACCTTCATCTTGCCGGCCAACCTGCAGGTGCTCTTCGCGGCATTCCTCGGGGTGGCCCTCGGCTTCATCCTCGCCCTTGCCGACAGCAGCAAGGCTGCTAAATAATTTTAAAGTCTAAAGTTGAAAATTGAAAATCTTTGCCACAGCACAGAGCAGTGGCAAAGATTTTCAATTTGTACTATAATTCACGATTATTACTTCTGAATTTCCAATTCTGCAACTTTCTGATTTACAGTTATTATGAGGGTTAAAGAGGGGCCAAAGAGGGGTTAGGGTCGTATTGAGGTCGAACAGAGCTTGATATTCAAGCACTTACGAAACGCAATTTTTACCTCCTCGACCCGATGTCGAGGCGAGGAGAAAACGATGTTTTAGGCTTGTTGTGGCGACTCAGAACCGAGCCAACCTGAACCGTGGTGCGAGGCTGATAATGGCCCCGAAGGTCACCGAGTTGGCGGGCGCTATGGCCACGCGGCTGCCCAGCGCATTGGTGGCGTTGGTGGCAAAACTGTGGTAGAACGACAGGTCGAGCGTCAGCGTGCAGCCTGCGGCGAGTTGTGGCGTGAAGGCCACGGTGGCCAAAACCAAGTCAGAACGGTCTAAAACCAGCCCGGGTTCGACCAGCGAAAGGTTGTTGAAGAGGCTCTCGCCCAGCAGGCTCACGAAGTTGGCCGAGCGCCACCACGAGGCGTCTACGCGCAATGCGCGGTAACCGTAGGTTACCGTGGACTGCAGTCCCCATCCCAAAGTGAACGGTATGTCGGCGTTGCCATGCTGGTGGTAGCCAACGGCCAGCAGGTCGACTCGCAGGTAGCTCTCTTTGCCAGTGGCGAGGGTGGCGATGAGGCCGGTGGCAGCGTTGAAGTTGTTGGTCGCGTCGATGTGGTGGTCCAAAATTTCGCCCCCGTGGTGCAGGGCTATGAAGTGGAGCGGCATGGTGAGGCCAAAGTCGGCTTCGGGCTGTGTGAATTGCACGAGGGCCGAAGAGCCAAACACGAAGCGCTCTTGGTATGGGCTGGAGTAGAAGATAAAGTCGCGCCAGTCTACCCAAATGTCGAGGCTCAGGTAGCGGCTGCGGTGCTCGAGGGCGAGGCCTGCCTCGGGGTCGGCGGCGTAGGCCGACTCGTTGTCCCACAGCACCATAGGCAGGTTGTGCCTCTCGCCGTTGCCGAGCGAACCGGCTATCAGCTTGGTGCATAGCGGCAGTGTTGCCTCGAGCTTGACCCATGGAATGATGTGCGCGCGGCGAGGCAGACTGTCGTGTATGGGCAGAGCCCAGTAGGTGCAACGCGGGTAACTGTCGGCTCCCCAAAAGTGGAGCCAGTGGGCGCCAAGTTCTATGGCGAGGTTGTCGTAGGCTTGGTAGACCAGTTTCGGCTCCAGCGTAAAGCCCGGCAGAGTGTAGCCCTTGTCTATAACGCCGCCATACTCGTTGTTTTTAAAGAAATGGGTGTTACCCACTTCGAGGTAGAGCGAGCCCTCCGAGGTGCTATCGACCCCCTGTGCCACGCCAGCAAGCGGGGCCAGACAGAGGGTCGATAGCAGTATGGTACGGGCTAAAGTCATTTGCCAAGAGCATTAACGATGGCCTCCTCAATGGCGTCGCCACGCAGGTCGCGAGCCAGAATGGTGCCGTCGGGGCCGATGAGCATAATTTGCGGAATGCCGCGCACACCGTAGGCGGTGGTGGCAAGGCGGGCGCTCGAAGTGTCGATGAGTTGGGGGTAGGTAATGCCCAGTTGGGCAACAGCTTCGGCGTGCTTGTCAATCTTGTCCCACACGTCGAGTCCCACGATGTTGAGGCCCTTGCTGCCATATTTTTTGTAGAGCGGCACGAGGTTGTTCTGGATTTCTGCGCGGCAGGGGGTGCACCACGAGGCCCAGAAGTCGACAATGGTCAGGCGGCCGTCGACCAAGTCGCTCAGTTTGCCCTGTTGGCCGGTGGCCATAACAATACCGTCGACGTCGGTGTAGGGCTTGCCGACGCTGGTGTTTTCCACGCACCTCAGGCGCTCGAGGGTCTTGGCCACAGGGCCATAGTTGGTTACCACGGGCGAGGCTCCTTCGAGCAGCGAGGTGAGCTCGCCGTAAGTAATGTCGTACATATCGGCAATAAGGCTCATGGCGTAGGCGCCCAAAATGTTGTCTCTGTTGCTGTTATAGGTGGCGGCGGCGGTGGCTTTGATGTGTTGGTTCATCAAGTTTTCCACACTATCGTAGAGGTGTTCGGCCTGGTCGCGCATGGCGGGGTTGGGGGCCGAGATATAGTCGGCATAGAGGCTATGCAACTCCTCGTTCCAATCGTCGAGGTCGAGCTTGTCGGCAAATTGGTCGAGGGCGTCGTTCAGAGGGGTACCTTCTACCTCAGAATCGTCAATGTCGACCTTGATTTTTCCTGGCTCAACAATGCAGGTTGCAACCTGCTGACCATCCATAACGAGGTAGGCCACGAAGGCGCTATCCACATTGCACTCCATAGCAAAGTTGCCCGAGTTGATGGTGGCAGAGTCGGCCGCATTCATGTCGGCCGCCGAGACAAGATAAACCATTTTGCCTTCAAACACAGGGTTTTCGGTCTCGCCCACGATGGTGCAACGATTTTTTCCCGAGCAGGCTCCGAGCACCAGTACGGCAGCCACGGCAATGGTCAAAAAGAAATTCTTTTTCATGGTATTCAATAATTTTTCGAAGTGCAAAATTACACTTTTTCTTCGAAATATAAAATTATTTTTCTGTATGTCGCAAAAAAAGTGTAACTTTGCACCCCAATAAATATTAGTTAAAACACAACAAAAAATGTATACCGATACCTCCAAATTCATTGGCGAAGGCCTTACTTACGACGACGTGCTGCTCGTCCCTGCTTACTCCGAAGTGTTGCCCCGCGAAGTCTCGGTGGCAAGCCGCTTTTCGAAAAACATAGTGCTCAATACCCCGTTGGTATCGGCCGCAATGGATACCGTTACCGAGGCAGCTATGGCCATCGGCATGGCTCAAGAGGGAGGCATCGGTGTGCTCCACAAAAATATGTCAATCGAGCGCCAAGCCAACGAGGTTCGTAAGGTCAAACGTGCCGAAAACGGTATGATTATCGACCCCATCACCCTCACCAAAGAGGCCCTGGTCAAGGATGCCCTGCGCTTGATGGCCGAATATGGCATTGGCGGTATTCCCATCGTCGACGAAAACCGTATGCTCATCGGTATGGTCACCAATCGCGACCTCCGTTTCGAACGCAATATGGAACGCCCCTTGAGCGAGATAATGATAACCAAGCTCATCACCACCCACGTCGGCACCACCTTTGCCGAAGCTACCGACATCCTTCAGCAACACAAAATCGAGAAGCTGCCCGTGGTCAACGACAAAGGTCAATTTATGGGTCTCATCACCTATCGCGACATAATGAAGACCAAAGAGCGTCCAAACGCTTGTAAAGACAGCAACGGCCGTTTGCGTGTAGCTGCCGGTGTCGGCATCACCCCCGACATGATGGACCGCGTTGATGCACTGGTCAAAGCTGGTGCCGACGCCATAGTTATCGATACTGCCCACGGCCACTCCATTCGCGTTGTCGAAGCTCTCAAGCAGGTCAAAAGCAAATACTCTGGAATCGACGTCGTGGTTGGCAACATCGCCACCGGCGAAGCCGCCATCATGCTGGCCGAAGCCGGCGCCGACGCCATCAAGGTCGGTATCGGCCCTGGCTCGATTTGCTCTACACGCATTGTGGCTGGTATTGGCGTGCCACAACTCACCGCCGTCTGCGAAGTGGTCGGTGCGCTGAAGCAAAAAGGCTACGATGTGCCTATCATTGCCGACGGTGGCATACGCTACAGTGGCGACATCGTCAAGGCTCTTGCCGCTGGTGCCAGTTCGGTCATGGTTGGCTCGCTTGTGGCCGGCGTCGACGAAGCACCAGGCGAGACCATCATTTTCGAGGGTCGTAAATTCAAGAGTTACCGTGGTATGGGCTCTCTCGAGGCCATGCAGAGCGGCTCCAAAGACCGCTATTTCCAAGACAAAGAGACTGACGTTAAGAAACTGGTCCCCGAAGGCGTCGTTGGTCGCGTGCCCTACAAAGGCACACTCAGCGAAGTGCTCTACCAAATGGTTGGCGGCCTCAAGGCAGGTATGGGCTACACTGGCAGCGCCAACATCGAGAGCCTGCAGCAAGCCAAGTTTATCCGCATAACCGCTGCCGGTCGCACCGAGAGCCATCCGCACGACATCGCCATCACCCGCGAAGCTCCTAACTATTCGCGCTAAAACATTGTATTGAAATTTAGCACAACTGTTTAATTGCGGTTATATGAAAATCAAACACCTCATCCTCGCAGCCATAGGTTTATTGGGAGTCTCTGCTTTCGCCACAGCGCAGGTAGACTCCGACCCTGTAGTGTTCGAAATTGGCAACACCCAAATTCGCAAGTCGGAATTTATGAAAGACTTCTTGCAGTCGGCTGGCCTCAACTCTGCCGACCCAACCGCGCCTTTCACCACGGCAAAACACAAGGCCCTGATGGACTATGCAGACCTTTACGTGACATTCCGTTGCAAGTTGGCCGACGCCTACCAATATGGCTTCAACCAACGTCCCGAACTGCTGCGCGAACTCAAAACCTATAGGGATGAGTTGGCAGCGCCCTATCTTATCGACTCTGCAACGATGAACACGCTGCTTCGCGAGGCATACGACCGCAACCACTATGCCCTACACGCGGCACATATATTAATTAATGTAGCCCCCGACGCCGCCCCCGACGATACCCTCAAGGCCAAACAACGTGCCGACGAGGTGTACAAAAGAGTTACCTCGGGCGAGGACTTCACCACTGTGGCTCAAGAGATTGTGGCAAGCCAGAACAAGGGCAATCCGGCTTATAGAACCAATCCTAACGAGGGCGACTTGGGTTTCTTTACCGTTTTCAGTATGGTTTACCCTTTCGAGTCGGCTGTTTATGCTCTAAAGGTTGGCGAAATCAGTAAACCAGTACGCACCCGTTTTGGCTACCATATCATCAAGTTGCTCAATAAGGTGGAATACTATGGCCGTCCAACTATGGCCCACATCTGGGTTCGCGGCGACATTGACTCGTTGCAAGCCGTGCGCAGCATCAACAACTGCTACCGTCGTTTGCAAGACGGCGAACCTTTTTCGCGCGTGGCTCGTGTGAGCGACGATAATGGTACTTCCGGGCAAGGCGGTGTGCTCAAAGATATAGATATGTCGCGTATGCCCCCGCAATATATCGAACAGCTCGCCACGCTCAAAGAGGGTGAGTATACAAAACCTTTCCAAACCCAATATGGTTGGCATATTATTGCCCTCATTAAGGCCGACACCATCCCCTCGTTCGAGTCGCTAATACCGTACTACAAACAGCGCTTCACCCGCGACCAGCGTGCCAAAGCCCCGCAAGATGTCTTTATAGCAAGCGCCAAACAAAAGTACAATTTTGTTGACTACACCAAGCCCGAATACACCACTGTTAAAAAGAAGCAAAAGCTTGTGCGCGAGGCCACTGCCTCGCTTGCCGAGTTGCGCTCGTTGCTCACCGATTCGGTCTTCTCTGGCACTTGGCAGTGCGACCCGGCCGCCATCACCGACCTCCGTCCGCTTTTTTCTATCGGCGACACCTCCTACACAGCCTACAACTTTATGCGCTACATTATTAAAACGCAAGAGATGGAGGCCTCGTACCCCCTCGACGAGTATATCGAGAATAAGTACAACCGCTTTATCGATGGCCGAGTGTTGATGTATGCCGACTCACAACTCGAGAAGGAATATCCAGAGTTCGCCGAATTGGTCGATAGTTACCGCCACGGGTTGATGATTTTCAAATATAACGACACAATGGTCTGGTCTAAGGCCATTTACGATACCGTAGGGTTCAACGCTTTTTACGCTGTAGAGAGTAATAAAAAGTCCCTATCCGATACCGCCGACGCCGTATTCTTCTGGAAACAGCGCGCCCGAGTAACCATTGTCAGCGTAAGCGATAGTGCTGCGCTACCGCCCAACAAAGCCTCGAAAGTAATCCTCAAAGGCATAAAAAAGCAGTGGAATAACTCCGAATTGGTCGACGCCCTCACAAACACTATGGCCAAGTCAACAAGGGACAAGGGTCGTATTAAGGTCGAGACCGACATAGTAGAGAGAGGTAATCAATCCCTCCTCAACAACTCCGAATGGTCCGTCGGCGTCTACCCACGCAGCGATGCCCCGGGCTACAAGTACATTATCGTCGAACGCATAATCGACCCCTGCCTCAAAGAACTCTCCGAGGCGCGCGGGTTCTACCTCAACGACTACCAGAACGAGGTGGAACGTCGCTTGGCCCAGAGTTTGCGCGAAAAATATAACGTCAAGGTCCATCAGAATGTGCTCAACACGATTACATACTAACCTCATTCTTGCCCTGCTCCTCGTTGTGGTATGTGGCTGCACCAACAAGACCGACGACAGTCGTCTTGTGGCGCAGGTTTACGACCACAAACTCTATGTAGACGACATCGAAAGTTTGGTCGATAAGAACCTCTCGTCCGACGACAGCGCTGCCATCGTTAGCCACTACGTCGACCAGTGGATAATGCAGATGGCTGTTCTTTCCAAGGCCGAAAAAAACATCAAAACCGATTTCTCTGCCGAACTTCAAAACTACAAAAATAGCCTAACCACCCATGCCTACGAGCAAAAGATTGTGGACCAAATGCTCGATACCATCATATCCGACCAGGAGGTAGTGAGTTACTATGAGGCTCATCCCGACGACTTCCAGCTAACCAGCAGCATTGTCAAAGCCGTCTATGTCAAGGTTCCACTCAAGTCGAAAGCACTTCCCAAGTTGCGCCAAACCATGGCTAAAAGCACATTCGGCGATGCCGAGTTGATGGAGATAGAGCAACTCTCGTCCAAATACCCCCCAATCGAGACCTATCTCGACCGCGACAGCTGGATTCCTTTTGCCACGCTGCAGATGTCGGTGCCGGTCAAGACCTATAACGAAGAACTCTTCCTAAAGACCAATCGTACCCATACCGTATCAGACGACACGAGTGTCTATATGCTGCGCGTGCTCGACTACCGTACATCGAGTGCCACCTCGCCCATCGAGCTGCAATACGACAATATTAAAGCCATAATACTCAACCACCGTAAAGTCGACCTCATTCTCACCATGCAACGCGACCTCATGCGCGAAGCCGAGGAGGGCGGCCATATCAAAAGATTTGGAAAATGAAAAAGATAGTTTCCCTATTGCTCATAGTCTCTGCCATCTTTCCCGCAATGGCACAAGAACCGTCTGGGCACGAGATGATTGTCGACGGCGTAGCGGCCGTGGTCGGCAAAAACATCATTAAGTATTCCGACATCGAGAACACCTACACCCAAGTCCGTCTCCATCAGGGCTACGGCAACGCTTTCGAAAACCGCTGCCAGATACTCGAAAACATAATGATAGCCAAGCTCCTCATCCACAAGGGTGAGCTCGACAGTGTTGAGGTCAAGGACGAGGAGGTTGACCAGTATGTTCAATACTACCTCAAGGCCGACCTCCGCCAGTATGGTGGTAGCCGCGAAGCTATGCGCGAAGCCACGGGCTTTTCGTATGACGAATTGCAGGATAGGTATCATAAACTGCTGTATCAGAACATTATGCGCCAGCGTGTTGAATACAGTATTACCGAAAACGTCAACGTTACCCCGGCCGAAGTGACAGAATATTATAAAAGTATACCGGCCGACAGCATCCCTCTTGTTGCTACACAGTATGAGGTGGGCGAAATAACGATTCACCCCACAGTCAGCGAGGCAGAGCGCGACCGTGTTCGTCTCGAGTTGGCTCGCTTGCGCGAACGAGTGCTCAATGGCGAGAAGTTTTCGATGTTGGCAACTCTCTATTCGCAAGACCCTGGCTCGTCTAAAAAAGGTGGTGAGTTGGGTTTCTTCTCGCGCGGCGAGATGGTCGGCGAGTTCGAGGCTGCAGCCTTTGCCCTCAAACCTGGCGAGGTATCGCCCATAATCGAGACACAATACGGCTTCCATATCATTCAGCTCATCGAGCGCCGCGGCAACACCGTCAACGCACGCCACATATTGCTCATACCCAAAGTTTCGACCGAAGATATGCTGCGTGCGCGTATGCTGCTCGACAGCGTGGCGCAAGAAATTCGTGCCGGCCACATTTCGTTCGACGAGGCTGTGAAACAATACTCCGATTCGCCCAATGCCAAACAAGGCGGTATGGCCACAAACCCCAATACCGGTAACGCGCGCTTCGATGTGGAGGCCTTCAAAAACGCGTTCCCTGGCATTAGCCCCACTGCACTTGCTGAAGGCGACATCTCTAACGCCACCGCTATGAAGACCGACGACAACCGCGATGTGTATCGCGTAGTCAAGATTGTGAGACTCATTCCAGAGCATAAAGCCAACATACTCGACGACTACGACTTTATCTACAACGCTGCACTCAACGCCGCCAAGCATAAAAAGGTGCTCGATTGGGCCCAACGTATGGTAAAGAATACATATATATATATTAGCGACGAGTACAAAAATTGTAACTTCACGCAAATCAATTGGTTCGAAAAATAATCCACCACTATGACCGATTCAGAAACACTCAACCTGCTGGTTGAAAAATATAATACACTCAAAGGTGAGATTGGCAAAGTAATCATTGGCCAGCAACAGGCCGTAGACACCCTGCTGCTCTCGGTATTCACTGGCGGTCACTGCCTGCTGCTGGGTGTGCCAGGACTTGCCAAGACGCTGATGGTTAACACCTTGTCGCAAGCGCTGGGCCTCACTTTTAGCCGTATTCAGTTCACGCCCGACCTCATGCCGAGCGACATTACGGGCTCTGAAATCCTCGACGAGTCGCGCAACTTCAAGTTCATTAAAGGACCTGTATTTGCCAACATCGTTTTGGCCGACGAAATAAACCGCACCCCTCCCAAAACGCAAGCCGCATTGCTCGAAGCCATGCAGGAAAAGATGGTTACAGTGAGTGGCAAAACCTATCGCCTCGAGGCACCGTTCTTTGTGCTCGCAACCCAGAACCCCATCGAGCAGGAGGGAACCTACCCACTGCCCGAAGCCCAGCTCGACCGCTTTATGCTCAACGTCAAGTTAGACTATCCCTCGTTCGACGAAGAGACCGAGATTGTGCGCTCCACAACCGTAGACCGCACCGAGTCTGTAGCCAAAGTGCTCAATGCGGCCGAGATAGTCGACTTCCAGTCGGTCATACGCCGTATGCCAGTACCCGACAACGTGGTGGAGTACGCCGTGCGCCTCGTTTCGGCCACGCGCCCAGTAAACCAGTCTGCCACCACAGTCAAGTATATCTCTTGGGGAGCTGGTCCGCGCGCTTCGCAATATTTGGTCATGGGAGCCAAAACCCATGCTGCCCTCAACGGCAAATATTCGCCCGATATAGAGGATGTTGAGGCTGTGGCTCACGACGTGTTGCGCCACCGCATTGTGCGCAACTACTATGCCGAAGCCGAGGGCATAGACACCGATACCATTATCGACCAACTCATAAAAAACAACTAAAAAAGCATAATGAAACGTCTTGTGGTCATAGTTTTGCTCGCGATTGCCACAGTGCCAGCGCTCTGTCAGCGCACGGGGCTCTACGTGCCATCCGACAAGCCTGTGAAGAATATGCACAAGGCCTTGACCAACCCCGACGTTTTTTTTCTGCTTGTCGATTTTGGTAAAAACGACACAACGATAAAGGTGTCCGACCTTGACTGGCTCGACTCGGCCTACAACATCGCTTTCAGCCGCTCAAACCCAAAGCTATACACCATGAAGGTCGAGGCTTACGGCTCTGACAACGAGAGCGTTTCGAACAAACGTGTCGAGGCTGTGGTTCGCTACTTCGCCATGCGCAGCCACTCACTCTTCCCCGTGCGCTATGCTACCAACCCGATAATCTGCTCGTGCAATGGCGACACGGTAGAGACCCTCCGCTTCGAAGTGCCGCTCGAGGTTGCCACATACAACTGCTCTCAGCTGCCCCCCTCGCGCACGGTGCTCAACAAGTCTATTCAGCTCGAGGGCACGGTGCTCGTCACCTTTCGCAACAACCCCGACGAGTGCATAGGTGCAGCCCGTGGGTGCTATCTGCCTGAAAAAGATAGCTTGGTGCATGGCTATTACACCAGTCTGTTGCTCAAACGCGGCTCGGTGCGTGCGGTCGAGAACACAAAAGACACCTGCCCCTCGGGTTTCGAGGTGGCGATAGACGACAACCTCGACTCGAAGGCTATTGTGGAACGCTACTTCCTTATACCACACAGAAAACAGATACTCGTCATGGCTGGCTACACAGTGCTGCACAGCAACTTCGCGCGCGAAGTGGGCGAGTGCTCGCAGCCATTGCCAGACTCGATAATGGTTCGTTTCCCGCTGACGCAGGAGCAGTACGACTCGAAAATCAGAATTTTTGCCAAAGTGCCCACGTCGCGTGGTTTGGAATACAAGGCCCTGCCCACTCGCAAGGTGCCGTCGAAGACGGGTGGCATAACCATCGAAGCCCCCATCAACGCTTCACAGTTCGACACCATTTTTATTGGCAAAAAAATAACCGACAAAGAGCTGTCGAAATATTTCTTCGAAGTTTCGACCGACACCGAGGCGGGCTCGTTCACCATAGGCAAAAAGCACTACAAAGCCTACCGCTTGGGCCGCCGTGGCGAGTACGACATAAAGAAGCCCCTACGCGATATGCTGCGCATTGTCCCCGAACAAGAGGAGGAGATTGACCCAGTGCCCATCGACAACCCCGAGGAGATAATTGAGGAGGACTAATAGCACGCTAATTTTACGACCATTCGTTAAATAAACAACAATAACAAATTACCGCAATGGCATACTTACAAACAGATGTATCTAAAGTAACGACCCGTGTTCTGCAGACCATGAAACTGCACGGCGAAAAGATAGCCATGCTTACGGCCTACGATTACTCGATGGCCAAGTTGCTCGATAGCACCAAGATTGATGTAGTACTTGTTGGCGACTCGGCCGCCAACGTCATGCAGGGCCACAAAACAACCCTGCCTATAACGCTCGACGAGATGATTGTTTACGCCACGTCGGTGGTGCGTGCCATTGGCCGCGCGCTGGTGGTGGTTGATATGCCTTTTGGCACCTACCAGGGCAACTCGAAACAAGCCCTCGCTTCGGCCATCAGGATAATGAAGGAGACGGGCGCCGACGCCATCAAGCTCGAAGGTGGCGAGGAGGTGCTGGAATCGATTAGCCGCATACTTACAGCCGGCATTCCGGTTATGGGGCACCTGGGCCTCACACCGCAGAGCATAAACAAGTTTGGCACCTACGTGGTTCGTGCCACCGAGGAGGAGGAGGCCGAGCGGCTGGTCCACGACGCCCATGTGTTGGCCGACGCCGGTTGCTTCGCCTTGGTGCTCGAGAAAATCCCGGCCAGTTTGGCAGCGCGCGTCACTCGCGAGGTGAAAATACCCGTCATTGGCATCGGTGCTGGTCCCGATGTCGACGGACAGGTGCTGGTGCTGCAGGATATGTTGGGCATAACCCAGCAGTTCAAGCCGCGCTATCTGCGCACGTATGGCACTTTTGGCGACGACATATCGAACGCCATAAGGCAGTATATTTCTGACGTGAAGAGTTCGGATTTTCCCAACGAGAAAGAGCAATACTAAGTGGGTAAAGTGTGGCGGCCCGCCACAGGAGGGCCGCCCTCAAAACCCCATAACCAGCCCCTCAAAACCACCCAACCGCCCTCACAAAGCCGCACAGCCACCCCCGCAAAACCACCCAACCAGCCCCTCAAAACCGAATAGCCCTCCAGCAAGACCTCTGTAAAGACCCACTGCGCACCAGCCAGCTCAGCACAAAGCAGCTCGCAACCTCGCGCCAAAAAGCCACCAACGTCGCCATTCATTCGGACAAAGGTCGACAAAAAATTGGCCCGAAATGGGCTTTTTTTCGTTCCGTAAGTGTTTGAATATCAAGCGTTGTTCGACCTCAATACGACCTTAACCCCTCCTTAACACGACTGAAGTGCTAATAATTAGGCAGTTACGAAACCCAATGTAGCCTGTTTTACGGCCCGTTGTCGATATTTTTGTACTGGTTGGTTTGCTCGGTTTTTGCGGTGGCTGGTTCGGCCCAAGTGGGACTCTTGTGTGGCGCAATGGCCGTCAAGGTCGAGGTGGCATTGGTGGTGCTGTGGCATAAATAAGACCAGCCTTGCCCACAAAGCCTCTCTCCTGTCAGAGCGACCTGTTGGTGGACCGAACAAATGGCGCCATGGCTATCGGCCCACAGGCCGATGGGGGTTACTTGTATTGGTTCAGATGGCGGTGCGCTTCGGCCAAGACGATGAGTTCTTTGAACGCCTCGATACGTTCGGGTTTCATTTTGCCGGCGTTGAGCTGCTTGCGGTTTTGTTTCCACCACGAGTGGAGGGTGTGCTCTTCGATGCGGTGACGCGATGGGACGCGGCTATGCACGTAGATGAAGTCTGAGTATTCGCGGTAATGCTTCTTCCAAATCTCGTCGTGTGTCATGGGTTAATTAGGATTTTTGTGTTTAAATGTTCGGTTATGACGCTGCAAAAATACGTAAAATATTTGAATTCTGTGAAAAGAATATAAAATAATTCTTAATCTGCATATTTTCAATGGTTTGCAAGTGGGCAATGCGGGCCATAGTGCCGCCTGTGAGTGTTGCGAGGGGGGCAGTTTTGCAAACACTTGGCCTTTTTGGTGCAAAAAAGATGGCGCCGAGGGTTGCTGGGCGCCATCGTGTGTGGCTGTGGTGGGGTAGGGTGGGGCTACTGCACGTCTTTGTCGTCGAGGGGTTGGGCGAGCAGGCCAGTGAATTCGCCTTTGCTGTCGAACTCCATACGGGTGTATTTCAGTGCTTTCGAGCCTTTAACTTTCTGACTTATAACGACGTAGGTGTAGGGCTTGGGCTTTTTGCCGGTGGCCGGGTCGCGATATTTAGAGAAGTATTCGTAGACCACCATCTTCTCGATTTTGTATTTTTCGCCGTTGTATTTTTCGGCCAGATATTTCACTATGGTGCTGTTGTAGCGGTCTTTGGCAAGGTTTTTGCCGGTCATGCGCATGGTTTCGGTAGCCAAGTCGTAGACGGCTTCCATCTTCACTTTCTGGTTGTTGCTGTAGTAGGCCACGGCGTACTCGTTGTTGCGGTTAACCCATTCGGGGCCGGCGGTAATGCGTTTGCCGACCGAGGCGGTGAAGTTGGCCTTGATGGCCTCGGAGGGTTCGAATTTTTCGACCTTCGGCTCGTCTACCACTGGGGCGGGGCGGTTGCGGCGCAGGCGCTCGGTGCCAGAGCCTTTCGATACGGCCTCTTCGCCCTCGTCGGGGTTGTTGTAGGTGTAGTAGTCGCGCTTAACGGCGTCGGGGTCGGGGGCGTTGCTTTTTTGTAGCTTGCCGCGGGTGTCGAATATCATTTCGCAGTCGAGTTCGCCCACGCCTTTCTTGACGATTATCATACGGTAGTAGTTGTCGCCGCTCATCTCTTCGACGTAGTCGATGTTTTTGACGCGGTAGCCGGGGTAGTTGTTCATGAAGTAGGTGTTCATCAGCGTGGGGCACTCTGAGAGTTGCACGGGGAAAGCGCTGTACTGCCAGTCGCCGCCAGCAGTGAAGTAGGCGCGGCCGTTTTGCCCGTCGATTACCAGTTCGGCCACATATTGGCCGGGGGCTTGATACCAAGTTTTGACCTTGTAGGAGTCGTAGGTTTTTTCGAGGGCGAGGAGCACCGAGCGGGGCACGGCGGTTTCCTTGATTTTGGTCTGTGCTGCAACCATCAGCGGCAGGGCGAGCAGAAAGGCAAGGACTATCTTTTTCATTGTCGATAAGGGTTTCGGTTTATCTATTTGTTCTTTGAATAACGTTTTTCTTGCAGATTTATTGTGTGTTGGGGCGTTTTTCTGTCAAAAAAAAGGGTGATTGGGCTTTTTTGGTTGCTTCAATCACCCTCTGATGTGTTGCTTGCCGCCTTACGAGGTGGCGGGCTTTATTGGTTGTTGGGTTTGAAAATGACGTCTTTGCGGTCGGGGCTGACCGAAACGGCCATGATGTTAACCCCCGTGAGGTGCTCGATGGCACCGAGGTAGTGGCGCAGGTTCTCGGGCAGGTTGGCGTAGTTGGCAATGCCAGCCAGGCTTTGGCACCAGCCAGGGTATACCTCGTAGTGTGGGTCGATGTGGACGGCGTTGTATTCGAATGGAATTTCGTCGGTTTGTTGGCCGCCAATTTCGTAGGTGGTGCACATACTGATGGTTTCGAAGTCGTTCATCACGTCGGGTTTGGTGATGACGAGGTCGGTCACGCCGTCGAGCATACAGGCGTAGCGCAGGGCTGGGATGTCTATCCAGCCACAGCGGCGTGGGCGGCCGGTGGTCGAGCCATATTCGTGGCCCAACTCGCATAGGCGGTTGCCTGTTTGGTCGAAGAGTTCGGTGGGGAATGGGCCGGCGCCTACGCGTGTGCAGTAGGCTTTGGCAATGCCAATAACGCGGCCTACGGCCGAGGGGGGGATGCCGAGGCCTGAGCAGACGCCAGCGGTGACGGTGCTGCTCGAGGTGACGAAGGGGTAGGAGCCAAAGTCGATGTCGAGCATAGCGGCTTGAGCGCCTTCGGCCAGCACGCGTTTGCCCTCGCGCAGGCATTGGTTGACGAAATATTCGCTGCCAATGAGGCGGAATTGTTTGAGGGTGGCGAGCGAAGCGAGCCACGCCTCTTCGTATTGGTCGAGCGTAAGCCCGTCGAGGCGGAAGTTGCTGATGTCGAAGTTCAGCGTCTGGGCGGTGCGCAGGTGTTGGGCTTTGAGCATCTCGTAGCGCTCGCGGAAGTCGAACTCCAATATGTCGCCCACGCGCAGGCCACAGCGGGCTATCTTGTCGGTATAGGTGGGGCCTATGCCCTTGAGGGTCGAGCCGATGCGGGCGTTGCCTTTGGCTTGTTCGTTGGCAGCGTCGAGCAGGCGGTGGGTGGGGAGTATGAGGTGGGCTTTTTTCGAAATGTAGAGGTTCTTGGTGGCGTCCACACCTTTGGCGGTCAGGGCCTGCACCTCTTGTTCGAAGATGCGTGGCTCGATGATGACACCGTTGCCAATGAGGTTGATTTTGTCGGGGTGGAATATGCCCGAGGGGATGATGTGGAGCACGTGTTTGGTGCCGCCAAACTCGAGGGTGTGGCCGGCGTTGGGACCGCCCTGGAAGCGAGCAATAACGTCGTAGTTAGGGGTGAGCACGTCAACAATCTTACCCTTGCCTTCGTCGCCCCATTGGAGGCCTAATAATACATCGACTTTAGTCATTGTTGTGTTTGGTTCTGAGCTTTGTGTTGTTGCCGCCTGCGGGTGTGGCCGCGTGGCGTGTTTTGAGTTTGCAAAGTTAGCAAAATTTTGTGAACTGGCAAAAAAAATGTGCTGTGTTTGCTTTTTTTTTTAGTTTTTTCGTACTTTTGTTAGGTTTCGGCGGCAGCCCTTGCGGGCTGGTTGTTGGCTGGCTGGCAGGGGCTGCGCCGAGGGTGGTTAGAGGGGCTGAGCGGCGTCACTGCTTGCGCGATTTTTTTGTGGTAGTGGTGCGTGGGGTGCTTTTCTTTTTGGCGCGCGGGGCGGCTTCGCTTTCGGGTATGGTGGCGTCGAGCGGCGGAATTTCGGCGTCGAGATATTCGTCTTCTATGCCTTTCAGGTCGTCGTCGGATGGCTCGAAATCGTCGTCCAGCTTGTCGTCGTCATCGTCGTCGTCCAGGTCGCCATTCTCCTCGTCAATATAGTGGTCAAAGTCGTTCTCGGCTTCGGCAAAGGCGGCGGCCAGTTCGGGGTCGATATTAATTTTTTTGCGCCCGTGGCCCGAGTTGGCGTCGAGGTCCTCCTCGTAGGCACCGTGTTTGAGCACTCGTTCGGTGTGGTCGTTTATGTCCTCGTCTTTGTCGAGGGCTTCGGTTATGGGGCTGAAGTCGTCGTCCTTGTCGTAGTCGTCGCCATAGATGTCCTTGTCGAGGTCGTCGTCGGCGATGGCGGTATCGATTTTGACTTCGAATTTCACCATATAGACGGAGTCTTCGGTTTCGAGCGGCACCACAAAAATGGGCTCGCCGCTGGGCTTTATTGTTTTCTGAAGGTGGTCTTTATAGCCTTCAGGATAGGTTTCGGCGAAGAGTTCTTTGAGTTCGTCGGAGAGGTTTTTGTAGCTGACTATCAGGTTCTTTTTGCGATTACGGTGTGCGTTCATAGCGGTAGAAATTTGTTGCAAGTATAGCAAGTTTATTTGATATAGCAAAATTTTTTTTATTTTTTTTGCTTTTTGGCTAACCTGCCACTATCGATTCGTCGTCTTCGACTTTGAGGTTGGTCATGATAAATTCGCGTCGTTCGAGGGTGTTTTCGCCCATGTAGAAGCTGAGCACATGCTGCGTGTCGAAGTCTTTGTGAAGCAGCACTGGGTCGAGCCTCATGTCTTTGCCGATAAAATTCTTAAACTCGTCGGGCGAGATTTCGCCCAGACCTTTAAATCGTGTTATTTCGGCGTTTGGGGTGGCGCCGATGGCGGCAATGCGCTCGTCGTCGGTGTAGCAGTAGTGGGTCTTTTGCTTGTTGCGCACGCGGAAGAGGGGCGTTTGCAGTATGTAGACGTGGCCGGTGCGGATAAGGTCGGGATAGAAGCGCAGGAAGAAGGTGAGCAGCAGCAGGCGTATGTGCATTCCGTCGACGTCGGCATCGGTGGCAATAACCACGTTGTTGTAGCGCAGGTTCTCCATACCGTCGTCGATGTCGAGGGCGTTGTGCAGTAGGTTCAGTTCTTCGTTTTTATACACATCAACTTTGCCAATCGAGTAGGTGTTCTTTGGTTTGCCACGCAGCGAGAATACGGCCTGGGTTTCTACGTCGCGGCTTTTGGTGATGGAGCCCGAGGCCGAGTCTCCCTCGGTTATGAAGATGGTGCTCTCGAGGCGGCGCGAGTGGTTGCTGTTGTAGTGCACGTGGCAGTCGCGCAGTTTGCGGTTGTTGAGGCTGGCCTTTTTGCCGGCTTCGCGCGCAATCTTTTTTATTCCGGCAATGCTTTTGCGCTCTTTTTCGTTGGCGGTTATTTTTTGCAGCAGGGCGTCGGCGGTGTCGGAGTGTATGTGCAGATAGTTGTCGAGGTGGCGCTTCAGTATGTCGAGTATATAGGTCTTAAGGTAGGGGCTGTCGTTGGTGCCGTCGGCGTTGTTGGGGGCGAGGTGGGTCGAGCCGAGCTTGGTCTTGGTCTGGGCCTCGAACACGGGCTCTTGAATGCGCACACAGAGTGCGCACACCAAACCTTGACGGATGTCGTCGGGCGTGTAGTCTTTTTTGTAGAAATCGCGCACCACACGGGCGTAGTCTTCGCGGAAGGCACTTTGGTGGGTGCCGCCCTCGGTGGTGTGCTGGCCGTTGACGAAGCTGTAGTAGTAGTCGGACGACTGGCCGTTGACGTGCGTAAAGGCGGCCTCGAAGTCGTCGTCCTTAATGTGGATGATGGGGTAGAGTGGTTCGCCCTCGATGTTGTTGTCGAGCAGGTCGAGCAGGCCGTTCTTCGAGTAGTAGCGTTTGTCGTTATAGTATATGGTTAGGCCGCGGTTCAGGTAGCAGTAGTTCTGTATGCGGCGCTCTACATATTCGCCAATAAAGTGGTAGTTGCCAAAGAGCTTGGGGTCGGGTATGAATTCGACCAGAGTTCCGGGTTCGGTCGTGTTGGAGTCGACAATGCCGCTGTCGGCCGTCAGCTTGCCTTCGGCAAACTCGGCGGTGCGGGTTTTGCCGTCGCGTGTGGCTTGGACTTTGAAGTACGACGAGAGGGCGTTCACCGCCTTGGTTCCCACGCCGTTGAGGCCCACCGATTTTTGGAACACCTTACTGTCGTATTTGGCGCCGGTGTTGAGTTTGCTCACGGCTTCGACCATCTTGCCCAGCGGTATGCCGCGGCCGTAGTCGCGTATGGCCACGCGCCGCTCGGCGAAGTTGAGGCTGACGTCGATTTTTTTGCCGTAGCCAGAGGTGAACTCGTCGATGGCATTGTCTATCACCTCTTTAATGAGTACGTAGATGCCGTCGTCGTGAGATGAGCCGTCGCCCAGTTTGCCGATATACATACCTGGGCGGAGGCGAATGTGCTCCATGTCCTCGAGGTGCACAATGCTGTCGTCGTCGTAATTCGCTGTCGGTGTTTGCGATATGATTTCTTCTGCTTCCATAATTGGCTGCAAAGTTACACAACTTTATTGAATTAGGGTGTCTCCTGCCTGTTTTTTTTCACAAATTATTTGTTAAAAACTTTAACGCCCGTCAAAAAAATATCGCGAAGTTGGAAAAAAGTTGTAATTTTGCAGCGTCGTTCACCTTGCCGAAGCCGTCTCGATACGACGGGTAAGCGGGTGGGAGACAGAGATTTAGTAGACAGGAAAAAAGACGTTGTACTGACGTTTTATCCGCGGCTGTCCAGAACTTCGCAAATTCCAAACGCCGCCACGCGATAAAGCAAGGTCAATGTCCATGGTAGGTACCCTCATGGGCCACTCCTACGCGTGGGCTTCGGCATTGCTTATCTTTGGCGAAAAGGCAATGCGAAGGCCGGGACAGCGAGATAGGCAAGGTACAGACCCCCACGCTTTTTCTTTGCTACCTGCCGGCTGCAAAGCCCGCAAATCTCAGACAGAACCCAATTTTATCATCCAGGTTCAGGGGGCACCGCAAAGGTTGCGCACGTCACTCATCAGTGCTACAAAAAAATGTTCAAAAAACTAACCCTATTGTTTTCGGCAGTGCTGTTGCTGCAGGCAAACTCTGCGTGGGCACAAGACATTTCTATTAATTATCAAGGCCATACGCTATATCTACATATTACAGATGGCCATGCGGAACTTACCAGCAATTCATCAAATCCTTATCAGGGCGACATAGTATTGCCAGATACCGTTGAGTATGAATACGAAGGTATTACTCATAGATGCCCACTTACAACCATAGAATACTATGCTTTCCTTAGTTGTAGTAATCTGACATCGGTAACTATACCCGAGTCGGTGACATCTATAGGCCACGCTGCTTTCAGTGGTTGCAGTGGTCTGACAACGATAACGATACCCGAGTCGGTGGTGACTATAGGTGACTATGCTTTCTATTATTGTTCTAGTTTGACAACGATAACGATACCCGAGTCGGTGACATCTATAGGCGAAAGGACTTTCGTACATTGCACAGGTCTGACATCAGTAACTATACCTGAGTCGGTAACGTCTATAGGTACTTATGCTTTCGGTGAATGCAGTGGTCTGACAACGATAACGATACCCGAGTCGGTGACGACTATAGGTGACGCTGCTTTCAGTGGTTGCTCAGGTCTGACAACGGTAACGTTACCCGAGTCGATAACATCTATCAGCCGCGAAACTTTCAATAATTGCACTGGTCTGACATCGATAACTATACCCGAATCAGTGACGACTATAGGTATTTATGCTTTCGGTAATTGTAGGAGTCTGACAACGATAGCGATACCCGAGTCGGTGACCTCTATAGGTGATTATGCTTTCAGTAGTTGCGTAAGTCTGACAACGATAACTATACCCGAGTCGGTGACATCTATAGGTTACTCTGCTTTCGGTGATTGCTGGAATGTCAACTACAATGGCACTGCTGGCTCCAGTACCGATACATGGGGCGCTGCAGTAAGAAATGGCTACTACGATACCACAACAGGTATTCTATACGATGCTTCTCGCAGTTACCTGATACGCTGCCTCGGCAGCAGTTCTGTGGTCGATATTCCAGCGTCGGTTACATATATAGCTGATAGAGCTTTCTACGATTGTGGAGGCCTAACATCGGTAACTATACCAGCGTCGGTTACCGTAATCGGGCTTAGTGCTTTTTATGGTACCAGCATTACAGAGATTACTGTTCCTGCTTCGGTGAAAAGTATCGGCGTAGGGGCATTTGCTTGCCCCTCACTTACTACTGTAAATTGGAACTCTGATAGTTGCGAATATTATGATAACACCTATTTTTACTCAGGCAAACAACACCCATTTTATCTCAGAGATGATACCAAAGCCAATATAACAACCCTAAATATTGGCAGCAACGTAAAATCATTGCCAAAATATTTCATGGCCCATATGGACCAACTTACATCGGTAACTCTGCCCAATGGTTTGAAGAGTATCGGCAGTTATGCTTTCAATGGCACCAATATAACCGAGATTACCATACCCTCCTCGGTAACAAAAATCGGCGATAGAGCCTTTGCTGTGCCCAGCCTAAACACAGTAAATCTGACCAATGGTTTGAAGAGTATCGGCCGTTTAGCTTTCGATGGCACCAACATAACTGAAGTCACCATTCCCATTTCGGTGACGAATATCGGCATTGGAGCCTTTGCTGTTCCCAGCCTAACCACAGTAAACTGGAACGCCGAAAGGTGTTTATCCGAAGATATATTCATTTATTGGTATGAAAATAACTCATACGAATACTACACCGTAAACGCCGACATCACCACCCTTAATATCGGCAGCAACGTAAAAGCGTTGCCCGGCGGTTTTATGTACGAGATGCAACATCTTACCACCGTTTCTTTGCCCGACAGCATAGAATATATAGGCGAGTACGCATTCGCCTATACTGCTCTTACCGAGATTACCATTCCATCTTCTGTAACAGAAATTGGCGATTGGGCCTTCAACAGCCCCACACTCACCACAGTAAATTGGAACGCCGAAAATTGTGAGTTTAACGGAACCCCATTTTTCTATGATACTACGTCCAGAGCCAATATCACCACCCTCAATATTGGCAGCAACGTTAAGTCGTTGCCAAGCCATTTTATGTACGGAATGGACCAGCTTACAACCGTTTCTCTGCCCGACTCGCTGCTTACCATAGGCTCTTATGCTTTTTCTGGTTGCGGAAACCTCAATGAGATTGTAATACCCGACATGGTTACCACCATAGACTCATTCGCATTCTATCGTGAAGAAGCAAGCAACATAAGCCGTTTGGTGCTTGGTAGCTCGGTGCAAAATATTGCCATGCAGGCTTTTGGAGGCCAAAACCCCGACACTATTTTTGTTAAAGCCACAGTTCCGCCCACCATCGATAGCACCACTTTTGGCGATGTGCGCGCCGATGTGCCCATAGTAGTGCCCTGCGGTACGCTCGGAGACTACCAGCAGGCAACCTATTGGAACAATTTCCTCAATTTGCAAGAAAGCTCGGAGTGCGCTTCTCTCATCACTGTTTTGAGCAACGACGAGAGTCTTGGCACTGTGAGCGGCGACGGACACTACTCGCATGGCTCCACCGCCACACTTGCCGCCATGCCGCGCTTAAACAATGTGTTTAGCGGCTGGACCGACGGCAGCACCGACAACCCACGCACCGTGCTCGTTAGCGGCGACGCCACCTACACCGCCAACTTCACCTCGCAGAGTGGCAGCACCGTCATTGTGCACGACACCGTTACGCTCACCGAAACCGTTCACGACACAGTTCGCATTTACGTGGGCGAAGGCGAGATTGTTTACGACACCATCTACATTCATGACACTGTTTACGTGCAGGATACCACTGGCGTGGGAGTTGACCAGGTTGTGATAAGCAACATCAAGGTCTATGCCGCCGACGGCCAGCTGGTGGTCGAAGGCACCGAGGGCCGCGCAGTAGCTATTTTCGACGCCGTTGGGCGCCTCGTAGAGCGCAACGCCACCGCCACCGACCGCAAAGTCTTTGCCATCCCCACATCGGGAGTCTACCTTGTGCGCGTCGACGGCCTGCCGGCTCGCCGCGTTGCGGTAGTGAAGTAGAATCATTTTCAAACCCCAACAGCCAAGAAGTCAGCCCCGAACAGTGGCTGACTTCTTTTTTCTTGTTAATAACTTTGCAAAAATATTTCCACATATCAAAAAAAAGTTGTATCTTTGCAATCGCTTTCGAGCACGCGGATATGGCGTAATTGGTAGCCGCGCCAGACTTAGGATCTGGTTCCGAAAGGAGTGGGGGTTCAAATCCCCCTATCCGCACAGAATTAAGGAGTTATGAACACCAACTCGTAGTCTGACATGAAACCTACGGTAGCACGCAAGAGGTCCTCGACCCGCTGTCTCGGCCTACTAAAAAGAGCCCTGCTGCTACTTGTTTTTTTTACCACAACACTTATTTCGCAAGCTGCCTACATCCTCATCCCGATGGATGAAGTGCAAAAGAACCACCTCAAAGCCTACGGCGTTGCCTATTGGACGCTGGAGCGCGATGTAGAGGTGACTTGGCTGCTCAATTACCGTGGTGGCACGTTCATGATGAAACACGCCGACGCCATCGAGCGCGAGTGCAAACTGCGCGGCGTGAGCTGCGAGGTTATAGCCGATGGCCAGTCGAGTGCCATTCTGAGTTATATTGCCGACCCCAGCGTGAATATGGACGCCGTGAAGCTGCAAAAAGCACCGAAAATAGCCGTATATTCTCCCAAGAACAAACTGCCTTGGGACGACGCCGTGACAATGGTCCTCACCTACGCAGAAATACCCTACGATGTGGTCTACGACGAGGAGGTGCTTGCCGGAGTGTTGCCCACCTACGACTGGCTTCACCTGCACCACGAGGATTTCACTGGCCAGTATGGCAAGTTTTGGGGCAATTACCGCAACCAACAATGGTATATCGAGGATGTCCGAGCCCAGGAAGCAACCGCACAAAAGCTTGGCTATTCAAAAGTTAGCCAATTGAAGTTGGCCGTTGTGCACAAAATTCGCGACTTCGTGGTTGGTGGCGGATTCCTCTTCGCCATGTGCTCGGCACCCGACAGCTACGACGTGGCTTTGGCGGCCGATGGCGTCGATATATGCGACGTGATGTTCGACGGCGACCCCATCGAGCCTAACGCACAGCAGCGCCTCGATTTCGACAAATGCTTCGCTTTCAAAGACTTTCGCATTAGCACTAACCCGCAGGAATACGAAATCTCGACCATCGACATCGACGACCGCGCTCGTCAACGTAAGGTGAACGAGAAAACCGACTTTTTTGCACTCTTCGATTTCTCGGCCAAGTGGGACTGGATTCCCACCATGCTGACGCAGAACCACACCCGCGTAATCCACGGCTTCATGGGGCAAACCACTGCCTTCCGCCGCGAGTTGATTAAGTCGTCGTGCGTAATCTTGGCCGAAAACAAAGAGCTGAACGAGGTTCGCTACCTCCACGGCGAGTATGGCAAAGGCACTTGGACATTCCTTGGCGGACACGACCCAGAAGACTATCGCCACTATGTTGGCGACCCCCCAACCGACATATCGCTCTACCCGAACTCGCCAGGTTTCCGCCTGATACTGAACAACATACTATTCCCAGCTGCTAAAAAGGAGAAGCACAAAACGTGATTTTTTTAACCGAAAAAAACAATGAAAAAGAACATATATAAAGTTAAACACCTCCACCTCTCGGCTGCCTTGCTCTGCAGCGTGATGGCTATAGGCTTGCAACTGGCAAGCACGAGCCTCGCTATGGCGCAGAACGGCATGTGGCAAGTCTACACCACGCGCAACTCCGACATTGGCGGCAACAACGTGCTGGCCATGACTTCGGACAAGCGCAACAACCTTTGGGTAGGTACATACACGGGTTTGAACCGCTTTAACAATAAGACCTGGACCGATTTTGCCGACTTCAACGCCAAGCTCAAAGACCAGTCGGTCAACTGCCTGATGGTCGACAGTAAAGGTATGCTATGGATTGGCACCGACGACTACGGCGTTATCGAGTTCGACGGCACCTATTGGGTCGAACACACCAAAGAGACCCACCGCCTTGGCCTCAAGTTCGTCAAAGAGATTGTCGAAGACAAGAATGGCATCTACTGGATTGGCGTCACCCTCGGCGGCTTGGTTAGCTACGACGGCAACGAGTGGATAAAATACACCCCCGACGATTCGGGGTTGCCGAGCGACTTCGTGCTCGACCTGGCTGTGGACCGCGCCGACCGCAAATGGATTACCACCAACGCCGGTATATGCGTCTTCAACGGCCACCGCTGGATTAGCTACGATATTCACAATTCGGGCTTGCCCGACAACATTGTGCCAGCCGTGGCCATAGACCGCAACAACGCCAAATGGTTTGGCACGCTCAACGGCTTGGCCCGCTTCGACGGCGAGAACTGGACTGTGTGGAACATAGAGAACAGTCCGCTGCCCTCCAACCAAATTAACGATTTGGCTTTCGACCAAGACGGCCTGCTTTGGATAGCTACCGCCGAAGGTGCTGCCGTGTTCGACTGTGTCGACCGCTGGGACACCTTCACCCAACGCAACAGCAAAATCCCAGCAGGTAATATCTATAAGGTTACCAACGACCGACAAGGCAACCACTGGTTTGGCAACGACGCTGCTGGTTTGGCTTGCTTGAGCGGTTACCGCCTGCCCGAAAAGCCCAAACCCGCAGCAGTGGCCGATGCCGAAGAACCAAACCAAACGGTCTCTGCCCCAGCCACCAAACCATCCCCAACGGCCGAAACCAAAGTCCGTGTCAACCCCTTCCTCGACCAAGGCTACATTACCCTCACACTCGAAACCGCCGAGGCCGAAGTGGAATTCGTCAACGCTTCGGGCAAATCGATACGCACCCTTGCGCACTATAAAAATGGTGCCAAAATCAACATCACCAAGATGCCACGCGGAATGTACACCCTGGTTGTGCGTAGCTCGAAGGGCGAAAAGAAACTGAAGTTCAACCTCATGTAAACACTACTAATAATATGAAGAATATAAAAAGAATTGCATTGTCGCTACTGTCGCTGATGGTCGTCGCCGTCAGCTTCGGACAAATTCAAACTCCTGTCAAGTGGAACTACAAAACCGTAATCCTCAACGACTCTATGGCCGAACTCTGCTTCGAAGCCAAGCTCGACCAAGGTTGGCACCTCTACTCGCAACACACCGACGATGCCGGCCCGCTACCCATATCGTTCACCTTCGATAAGTCGGCCAACTACGCCCTTGTAGGCCAAGTGGCCGAGCCCAAGCCCCACGAGGAGTATGACGAAATGTTCGGTTGCACAGTGCGTTCGTTCAGTGGCACTGTCGTTTTCCGCCAAAAAGTCAAACGCCTCAGCCAGTCGGCTTTCGCCGTTAAGGGTGTGTTGAGCTACCAGCTCTGCAACGACGGCAGCTGCATTGCACCCGAAGACATTGATTTTTCGTTCAGCGTCAAAGGAGCTACTACCCCTGTCGAGACGCCTGTCGAGGCCGACGAGGTAGCGGTTGACGAAGATACCACAGCCGCCCAAGCCTTGACCGAGCAGGAGGCAACCCCCGTCGTCGAGCCCCAAGCAGCCGCCCAGCCCGAAGAGAAAGCCAAGGGCAACAACCTTCTGGTTATCTTTCTCATAGCCCTCGGTGGCGGTATTGTGACGATGTTTACGCCCTGCGTGTTCCCGATGATACCGATGACGGTCAACTTCTTTGTCCGCGGTGCCGAGAACAAACGCAAAGGTCGCCGACAAGCTTGGTTCTTTGGTTTCAGCATTGTCTTCCTCTTTGCTGTGCTTGGTGCCATCTTGGCCCTCATCTTTGGCCCCGAATCGCTCTACTTTATTGGCACTCACTGGCTGCCCAACCTCATTTTCTTCATCATCTTCTTCGTCTTTGCCCTCAGTTTCTTTGGCTTGTTCGAAATACGTATGCCCGAGAAGTGGATTAACGGCAGCGACGAGCAGGCCGACAAAGGCGGATTGCTGGCCCCCTTCTTCATAGCCCTTACCACCGTGCTGGTCAGCTTCAGCTGCACAGGCCCCATACTCGGTGCTGCCCTTGTGGGCCTCACCACCAGCAGCACCGACCGCTGGGTGAGCCTCGTCACCATGCTGGGCTTCGGCATTGGTTTCGCTGCCCCCTTCACCCTGCTGGCCATGTTCCCCCAAGTGCTCAAAAACCTCAAGTCGGGTTCGTGGCTCAACACCGTCAAGATTGTTTTCGCCTTTCTCGAGCTCGCCTTTGGCCTCAAGTTTCTGCAACAGGCCGACCAGTATTGCAACTGGGGCCTGCTCGACCGCGAAGTCTACCTGGCGTTGTGGATTGTCATCTTTGGCTTGTTGGGTATTTACCTGTTGGGCAAGCTGCGCTTCAAAGGCGACGACGAGGTTAAGGAGCTGGGCGTGGTGCGCCTCTTTATAGCCATACTCGACCTGGCCTTTGTGGTCTATATGATTCCTGGCCTGTGGGGTGCTCCGCTCAAAGGTATTTCGGGCTTCTTGCCGCCAATGGGTACTCAAGATTTCAACATCGAGCGCACCATCGTCGAGCACGCTTCGGCCGCCCCAACGACAACCAGCGGTTTGCCGGCCGACCGCAAGTATGCCGACAAACTGCACGTGCCAATGGGCTACGAGGCTTTCTTCGACCTCGACGAGGCCAAAGCCTATGCCGCCAAGGTAGGCAAACCCATCTTCATAGACTTCACTGGCAAAACCTGTGCCAACTGCCGCGAGATGGAACACTACGTGTGGTCCGACGACGAGGTCCACTCCATACTCACAAGCCGATACGTAATGTGCTCGCTTTTTGCCGACGAGAACACCATCGAGTTGCCCGATGCCGAGTGGGTTACCGACGACAAAGGCCATGTGCTCAAAACCCTCGGCCGCCGCAACCTCTACTATGAAAAAAGTATGTTCAACATGAATGCGCAGCCTTACTACGTTGTTATCGACGCCCAAGGTCGCGTTTTGACCCAAAATAACTATAAATACGACCGCGACATTCAGAAATTCATCAATTACCTTAACGAAGGATTATCAAATTTCAACCAACAATGAAACGCATAGTTATTTTGTCTGCCATGATAGTCGGCTTGGCTTTTGCAGCCAACGCCGCCCGAGTAGACCAGTCAACGGCCAAAGCCGCCGCTTTGGCTTTTTGGAACAGTCGCAATGCCGAGTTGGGCAAACCATTGACCGATATGGTCGACGCCTCGGCCTCCATAGGCCGCCCCAACGTCTACCTCTTTGTCGCCCCCAGTGGCGAGGGCTTCGTTGTGGTTTCGGCCGACGACCGCGCACTCCCCATTTTGGGCTACTCGTTTTCGAGCCCCATATCGGCCGACCTGCCCATCAATGCGCAGATTTGGTTCGCTATGCTCAACCGCCAAATCGACTATATCTGTGCTCGTTGGGACGAACCAACCCCCGAGGTAACCAAGGCTTGGGCCGAGGTAGGAATGGCTCACAAGCCGGGCCTGAAAAACACTATCGAGCAATCCGTCGAACCTCTTTTGACTACCATCTGGAACCAGTCGCCCTACTATAACGATATGTGCCCCTTCGACTCGCTGCGCAATGCCCGCTCGGTCTCGGGCTGCACCGTTACGGCCATGACCCAGGTCATGAAGTATTGGAACCACCCCTATAGTGGTGTCGGTTCGCATCGCTACTTCCACAACGGGTTTGGCGAGTACTACGAAGTCAACTTCGAAGAGGCTACCTACGATTGGGACCTCATGCCGCGCGCTCTCTCTGCCTCGTCGCAGCGCGACGCCATCACCGCCGTGGCCCTCATCACCTACCATGCCGGCGTGGCTGTCGAGATGAACTTCAGCGCTTCGGCATCGGGCTCGTGGGTCCACGCCCACGGCAACGACTCGACCCCCTCGGCCGAGAACGCTTTGTGGCGCTATTTCAAGTATAATCACGACTCTATGCGTAGCTATCGCCGCGACTCGGTGCCTTGGTATGACAACTCATATCACATGGATGAGCGCACCACCATCAACGACGACGAATCCTGGCAGCGCATTATCGACGCCGAACTGCTCGCCGCTCGCCCCATACTCTACACCGGCTACGACTCTGCATTTACGGGCGGTCACGCCTTTGTGTGCGACGGTGCCGATGGCCAGGGCCTCTACCACTTCAACTGGGGTTGGGGTGGCTCGTTCAACGGCTACTACTACCTTAGCAACCTCGCCCCCGGCAACCACGGCACCGAGGCGGGCAACAACGCAGACGGCGAATATAACTACGACCAAGCCATAACCGTGGGCATACAACCCCTGCCCGAGCAGATAGATACTGTGCTCATTAGTGGCATGGTTTGCCCCTCCAGCCCCGTAAAAGTGGGCAACCATCTCTATTACACCACCACTCACGACACCGTGCGCGAGCGCACCACGCTGGTCTTCGTCCACCTCGAGGAGGACGAGGTCCACACCTGTGGCTTCCGCGCTGGCGACGGCGAAGGCTCTATGGCCTCCATCTCGTCTTGCCCCAGCATCGGCTTCGTTCTGCCCGAGTGCGAGTTCACCCACCCCTCGCTCGCCTTCATTGGTTGGAACACGCGCCTCGACGGCTCTGGCACTCTCTACCATCCGGGCGACACCATCTCTGCCCGTGGCAACCGCAATGTCTATGCCCAGTGGGGCACGCCGGCAGCCGTGACCGACGTTACCTCGCCCAACCTGGCAGTCTCGGTCGGTCCCAACCCGACCACCGACCTCCTCATCGTGCGCTGCAGCACCCAAGCATGGCAGCGCGGCGAGGGCCGTGTCGAGCTATACGACGCTCTTGGTCGCCTCGTAACCTCGGCTCAATGCAGCGCTAATGGCGGCGTTGTGGAGTGCAAAATCGATGTAAAAAACCTCTCGAAAGGCTTCTACAACGTGCGCATCGCTACCCCAGAGGGCTATGCTATACGTCGCATTATCAAGCAGTAAGGTAAAAAAGTAAAAATAAATTTTGCCAATTCAAAAAATGTTCGTACCTTTGCACTCGTTTTTGAGAGACAAAAACTGCGGCAGCAAGAGCGAAAACGCTCGTCGCAAAGCTCCCAAAATCCCACAGTGCGGGGTAGAGCAGAGGTAGCTCGTCGGGCTCATAACCCGGAGGTCGTTGGTTCGAATCCAGCCCCCGCTACCAAGAACACAAAGCCAAGACCAGTCAGTCTTGGCTTTTTTGCTGCTCACACTTGTCGCTCGGGCCCGAGGGGTTGTTCCGGCAGCCTCAGAGGTGGCCAATCTGAGTTCTCGTCCGTTCCCCCAAAAGGCAGTGAATTGCTCTTTAAATAAATGCTCCAAAGTTATCGATAGTTTATTATCGCGAAATGCCCCAAAATGGGCAAAAATCGGCTCCGAGGCGTGAGTTGTAACCCGTTGGTTCTCAGCGACTAATAGGCACTTGGGTCGGGTTAAAGAGGGGTTAGGGTCGTATTGAGGTCGAACAGGCCTTGAGGTTCAGCCATTTAGCAAACGACTTTTTGCCGATGTCGAGGCGTTGTGAGCAGGGTGGGGGAGGGGTTGTTGCGGCCGCCGCGCAGCGGCGGCCGCACTATTCTCAACGGCGTGAACCCCAGCAAGTTGCCTTCTTGGCCGGTGGCTGGGAACGCCTTTTTTCTGCTATGTCAGTTTTTTTGTGTAACTTTGCATTTTATTTGTACTATGCAAAACAAGATGGAACTGATGAGCCCTGTGGGCTCCTACGAGAGCCTGACGGCTGCCTTTCAGGGTGGCGCCGACTCGATATACTTTGGTGTAGGGCGCCTCAATATGCGGTCGCGCTCGGCCCACAACTTCTCCGAGTCCGACATTGCCACGGTGGCTTCGCGTTGCCGCGAGCGGGGCGTGAAGTGTTACCTCACTCTCAACACGGTGGTCTACGACAGCGAGATGAGCGAGATGTGCTCCATCGTCGACCAAGCCCTCCGCCATGGCGTTTCGGCCATCATCGCCTCCGACATGGCTGTCATAGCCTACTGTCGGCAGGTGGGTATGGAGGTGCACGTCTCGACCCAGTGTAATATCTCTAACTACGAGGCTCTGCGTTTCTATGCCCAATTTGCCGATGTGGCCGTGCTGGCGCGCGAATTGAGCCTCAGCGCCGTGGCCGAAATCAGTCGTCGGGCTTTGGCCGACGACCTTCGCGGCCCCAAAGGCGAGCCGTTGCGACTCGAAATGTTTGCCCATGGCGCGCTCTGCATGAGCGTTAGCGGCAAGTGCTATCTGAGCCTCGACAACTGCAACACCTCGGCCAACCGTGGTGCCTGCGTCCAACTCTGTCGCCATGCCTACACTGTGTGCGACAAGGAGACGGGGCTCGAACTCGACGTCGACGGCGAGTACATCATGTCGCCCAAAGACCTCTGCACCATCGGTTTCATCGACAAGATGAAGGCCGCCGGCGTCAGTGTGCTCAAAATCGAGGGGCGTGGCCGGTCGGCCGACTATGTCAGGGTGGTAACCGAGTGCTACCGCGAGGCCATCGACACCCTTGCCGCCGGCACCTACAGTCGCGAGCGGGTGGGCGAGTGGACCGCGCGTTTGGCCACCGTCTTCAACCGCGGCTTCTGGGACGGCTACTACCTCGGTCGAAAACTCGGCGAGTGGAGCGACCGCTACGGTAGTCAAGCCACCGAGCAGAAAGTCTACCTCGGTCGAGTAACCAACTACTTCAACCGCATTGCCGTGGCCGAGGCCAAACTCGAAACCGCCGAAACCTTTGCCGTGGGCGATAAACTTATGGTAACAGGCGACACCACAGGCGTTTACACCTGTGTCCCCTCCGAACTCCGAACCGACCGCGGTGCGGTTGGCCAGGTGCGTCAGGGCGAAAAATTCTCCTTTCTTACGTCCGAAGTGCTCCATCGCGGCGACAAAGTTTATAAAGTCATAACGTCAATAGACCCCTTTTAGTATGTCGGCCGATGTTAATTATTCACAAAAAACGACTCCTCATAACGACCGAGCCCTCGATGTAGCCACCGAGGCTGGCCACATACTGCTTGAGAACGGTGCCGAAATCAGTCGCGTCGAGGAGACTATGGACCGCATTGCCTCTGCCTACGGCGTCGAGCAGAAGAGCTTCTTCGTGCTCAGCAACGGCATCATAGCCACGGGGCGCGACTACGCTCAGGCCAGTTTCATCCCCATCAAGGGAACGCAGCTCAGCCGTGTTGTCGACGTCAACCAGCTCAGCCGCGACGTGGTTGCCGGACGTTGCCCGATTGGCGAGGCCGAAAGCCGCCTCGAGGCCATACGCTCCTCGGCCGGCAAGCCGTGGTGGGAGCTGACGCTCGGCATTGCCTTTGGTGTCGGGGCTTTCAGCATCCTCTTTGGTGGCAGCCTGGTCGACGCCGCGGCCACCTTCGCCGCTGGCCTCCTGCTGGGCCTCTTCATGACCTTTGTCTCGCCACATCTCTCGCGCATTTTTGGCAACGTGGCTGGCGGCATGGTGGGCGGACTGCTCTGCATTGTGGCTGTGCTTTGCGGCTTTGGCGAACACCTGCCCAACATGATTATTGGCACTATTATCGCCCTTGTGCCAGGGGTCCCATTCACCAACGGCATGCGCGACCTGGCCAACGAGGACTATATTGCCGGCGCTACCCGCTTGCTCGATGCCTTTCTGGCTTTCCTCTGCATTGCCCTGGGAGTGGCTTTAGCCTTCTTGGTCGAAGGTTGGGTTAGCCACGTGGGCGTTATGCAACTCGGAGCGCCGTCGGTCGATTTCCTTGCCTCGCATTGGGCCATCCAACTTGTGGCTGCGCTGGTGGGAACCGTCGGTTTCGCCATCCTCTTTGGTGCGCCGCGCCGTTACTACATCGATTGCGGCTTGGCTGGCATGGCCGGCTGGGGAGTCTATATCTGGATGCTCCGCAGCGGGGCTTCGCCAGCTGGGGCGGCCTTTTGTGGCGCGCTCGTGGTGGCTCTGGTTAGCAACGTCATGGCACTGCTGCGTCGTTGCCCAATCACTGTCTTCCTCATCTGTGGCATAATCCCATTAGTGCCGGGAGGCGGTATTTTCTGGACTGCTTACTACCTGGTTAGCAACCAGTTGCGACTTGCGTCGAGTGTAGGTTTTGTTGCCATCAAGGTCACCATAGCCATCGCCGGAGGTATTATCATTGCCACGGGTGTGGCCAACCAGGCGCTTCGCCTGCGCAAAACATTAACGTCAAAATCGTAAATTTATTGTATCAAAAATGGCAAAACCGAGGTCATATTTTTCTTGCCGCGAGTGTGGCTACCAGTCGTCGAGCTGGCTTGGACGCTGCCCCGAGTGCGGCCAGTGGAACACATTCGACGAAGAGGCTGTCGTTGCCCCGTCGAGCAAAAACCGTGCCAAAACTACTCTTGGGCAGACCGTACCCAAGCTCATCCACGAGCTGACGACCACCGACGTCGTGCGCCTCTCGACCCATAGTGCCGAGTTCGACCGCGTGCTCGGTGGTGGCATTGTGCCAGGAAGCCTGCTCCTCATCGGTGGCGAACCTGGCATTGGCAAATCTACGCTCTTGTTGCAGACTGCCCTCGCACTGAACGACCGTAAAGTGCTCTACGTCAGTGGCGAAGAGAGTGAACAGCAAATCAAAATGCGTGCCGACCGCATTGCGGCCGAGGGCGGATTGCAGACGCGCTCGTGCTACGTTGTGAGCGAAACCGCCACAGAGCGCATTTTCGAACACATCGAGGCTGTGAATCCCGACATTGTTGTTATCGACTCTATCCAGACTGTAAGCACAGCGCGTATCGAGTCGTCGGTAGGCTCGATTTCGCAAATACGCGAGTGTACAACCGAATTTCAACATTTTGCCAAAGAGAGCGGAGTGCCTGTCCTCCTCGTTGGCCACATAACGAAAGACGGCACCCTGGCCGGCCCAAAGGTGATGGAGCACATTGTCGACTCTGTTTTGCAGTTCGAAGGCGATAAGAATTACGGCTACCGCATTCTTCGGGCGCAGAAAAACCGCTTCGGCTCCACCGCCGAGATAGGTATTTTCGAGATGGCTGGCAATGGCCTCCGCGAGGTGGCAAACCCATCGCAATTCCTATTGTCGCAACGCGACGAAACGCTCAGTGGCGCTGCTGTGGCTGCCACGCTCGAGGGGGCAAGGCCAATGTTTGTTGAGGTTCAGTCGCTGGTGTCGAGCGCTGTTTACGGCACTCCGCAGCGCAACGCTAATGGCTTCGACCTGAGGCGGATGAATATGCTGCTTGCTGTGCTCGAGAAGCGGTGCGGCTTCAAGTTGGGTGCCAAAGACGTCTTCCTCAACATTGCTGGCGGAATGCGCGTTAACGACCCCTCGATAGACCTTGCTGTGGCCTGCTCGGTGCTGTCGAGCAACGTCGATATTGCCATCCCGCCTACTGTTTGCTTTGCGGGCGAACTTGGCTTGAGCGGCGAGGTTCGTCCCGTTAGCCGCCTCGAACAGCGTGTGGCAGAGGCTGACAGACTTGGTTTTGAGCGCGTTTTTGTTTCGGCCTATAGCGTCAAGCAACTCGACCGCGCTCGCTTCAAACTCGATATTGTGCCGGTTGGGGTAATCGAAGAGGCTTTCCGCAGGCTGTTCGTTAAGTGAGGTGTTTTAAATGGGTTGCGAGTGGTGACCGACCTCAACCCGACCTTAATACGGCCTTAATACGACCTTGATACGACCTCAATACGACCCTAACCTATCTATTACGTTGATTATCAGTTGGTTATGTGTTAAAATATAACCCACTGGTTTTCAGTGGGTTATGGTGTTGTTTCGGGGTTGTTTTCTGAACTTGTTAGGGGAGGACGGCACAGATGCGGATAGTGTAGTCACTGATGTTTACCATGTCCTCTGGTGCTTTGCCATCGAGGTCGTCGATGATGAATGTGATTTGGCCCGGCTCGTAGTCGAAGCGCAGGTTTTCGGGCACAGTGATAGTTTCGGACGTGGTTACGCCAGCGGTGTCTGTCGTGGTGTGCGTGTAGGTGACGGGAATGATGTAGGGCAGTGGGTTTTGGCGGCCATCTTCATAGATGTAGGCATGAACTTGGCCGTTATAGACCACTTCCTCGCTCAAGGCGTTCCAGCGCACGGTGGCGAAGTAGTAGTTGACTTGGTCGCTGGTAACCCAGTTGTTGGCTTTGATTACCACGTTGGTGGAGAAAGTGCGCGATTCGTCGCGTTCGCACGAGGTGGTGACTGCCAGGACCATCAGTGCAAGAATCGGGAGGATGATTTTTTTCATGGTTTGTCTATTTTTAGTTTTTGTTTTTCGTTATTCTAATTTCGGTGCAAAGATACAACTTTTTTTTTAAGGAAAACCCGAAATGTTGCAGAAAATTATTTTTGTTGCCTATCGAAGGGTGACTACGGTTATGCCGGCACCACCAAGTTCGAGGCGTTCGGAGTGGAATTCGCGCACGTCGGGGTTGGCGCGCAGGTGTTCGGCAATGACCTGTTTGAGTATGCCGAAGCCTTTGCCGTGGAGTATGCGTATCTCTTTCTCGCTGAGTAGCATAGCGTTGTCGATGAAGTGGGTCAGATTGTCGATTGCCTCGTCGGCGCGTTGGCCACGGAGGTCGAGGGTGGGGTTAAAGTCGCGCCGCCGGTCGTTGATGTCGTTGAATACGGATTGGAACCGCAGGTTCGAGGTCGAAGTTTTTTCGGTTGGAATTTTTTGTTTGCGGGTGGCACGCAGGCGGTCGAGGGCGATGGTCATGCGTATCGAATTGCTTTCGACAACGGCTTTGTTACCCTTGATTTGCACCACTTCGCCGTAGGTGTCCTGGTTGTCGATTCTGACAATGGAGCCCACCGCCACGGGTAGGTCGTCCTCGGCGTCGTTGGCACGTTGGGCCACGGTGCGCGAGGTGCGTTGCTGGAGCAGGGTTTCTTCGCGGGCAATGGCCTGGCTGTTCTCGTCGGCTTTGGCTGCCAAGCGTGCGCGTGCGGCTTGGGTGGCTTCGCGCTCGGCTTGGTGGCTCTTGATGTCGCTGATGGTTTGCTCAACGGTGCGGTTAGCGTCGGTCAATATTTGTTGCGCTTGTTGGCGTGCGCGTCCCAGAATTTCGTGCTTCTTGGTCTCGAGGTTATCGCTCAGGCGGCGGTATTTGGCCGTCACTTCGGCCAGCAGGTTGTCGGCCACCTCGAGCTCGCTGCGTTGGCGAGCAATCTCCTGCTTGTCGAGTTCGAGTTGCTGCAGTTGGTGCTCGAAGTTGAGCATTTCGGTGCCTACCATCTCGCCGGCACGTTGCAGTATGGCATCGGGGAAGCCGATGTTGCGTGCAATTTCGAATGCGAACGAGCTGCCAGGATGTCCCATGCTGAGACGGTAGAGTGGGCGCATCTGCTCTGTGTCGAACATCATGGCACCGTTGACGATTGAGGGATGGCTGTCGGCCATGAGCTTGAGGTCGGCAAAGTGAGTGGTGACCACGCCATAGGCACGCCGCGAGTCGAGTTCTTCGAGTACGGCTTGGGCAATGGCGCAGCCCGAGCGAGGCTCGGTGCCGCCTCCCAACTCGTCGAGCAAGAAAAGGGTATCGCCCGTGGCCTCGGATAGCAACTGCTTCATATTTTGCAGGTGCGAGGTGTAGGTAGAAAGGTCGTTATCGATAGATTGTTGGTCGCCAATATCAATAAAAATGCTGCCAAAAATGCCAAATTCGGAGGTGGCGCGGCATGGCACGTGCAGGCCGCATTGCAACATATATTGCAGCAGACCTACGGCTTTGAGGCACACCGATTTGCCACCAGCGTTAGGGCCAGAGATGATGAGAATGCGGCTGTCGGCACCAAGTTTTATGTCGAGCGGTACCACTGAGTCTCCTTTTTGGAGGAAGAGCAGCGGGTGGCGTGCGTCGAACCATTCTATACTGGGGGCTTGGTTGAGTATGGGGCGCGAAGCGTTGAGAGTTATGGCGAGGTTGGCTTTGGCGCGCAAGAAGTCGAGTCGGGCCAGGAATTGGTAGGCCGCTTCGAGGTCGTCGAGCATGGGACGAAGGTAGTTGCTAAAAGCGGCCAATATTTTTTGAATTTCGTGGCGCTCGTCGAATTCGAGCTGGCGCAGGTCGTTGCCCAGTTCCACCACTTCGGCCGGCTCTACGAAAGCGGTTTGGCGCGTGGCCGATTCGTCGTGTATAATGCCTTTGATTTTGCGGCGGTGGGTGTCGAGCATTGGTATGACTGGCCGGCCGTTGCGTATGGTGGCTTCGGCGCTGTCTGGCGCCCAGCCTTCGCGCTTGGCGCGCGCCAGCGAACGGTTGAGTTGAGCCTCGGCTTCGGCCCGTTTGCGTGCCATAGAACGGCGTATTTCGAGCAGGTGGTCCGAGGCGTTGTCGTAGAGTTCGCCGTGGTCGTCGATTAGTTTGGCCAGCGAGCGCACAAGGGCGGGCTCTACGTAGATTTGGGCCGCCATTTGGTCTAAGTTGGGGTAGAGGGCTTTTTGTTCGGCCTCGGCGTCGGTAGCAAAAAAGTGAAGGCAGGCATCGATGGTCGAAAGCGAGCATTTGAGGTCGAACAGCTCGGCAAGTTCTATCGTTGTACCACTGATTTTTAGGCGGTTAACGGCTTGGCTCAGGTCGGTGAAGTCTTGCGAAGGGAAGCCGTTGGCCATGAGCACAATTTGGCGCATTTCCTCGGCTAAGTCGAGTTCGTGGCCAATGTGGTCGAAGCTGGTCGAGAAGGCGAGCGTTGTGGCCATTTGGCGAGCCAGTTCGTTGGTGCAGCGCTCAACGAGCATTTCGCGTATGCGGTCGAATCCGAGTTTTTGTTCGAGAGATGTCATAGTTGCAAATGGTGTGTATTGTTAGTCGAAATCGAGGTGAAAAGGCCAGCGTTGGCGGAAGTTGCGCAGGGCCTGTAAGTCGAGTTTGGCGGTGATGACGTGTTGGCGGTTGTCGTCGGCACGTGCCACAGCGCGGCCACAGTAGTCGCAAATGGCGGTTCCGCCATTGTGTGGAGTGTTGTTGCCGTCGTTGCCAACACGGTTGCAGCCAGCCACGTATGTCACGTTCTCGATGGCGCGAGCTTTGAGCAGGGTGTCCCACACGTCGCGACGAGCGGCCGGCCAGTTGGCGCTAACAATGAGTAGGTCGTAGTCCAAATTGTTGTTTCTCAGCCAGGTGGGAAACCGTAGGTCGTAGCACACAGCAGGCCTTATGCGCCATCCATGCCACTCGATGGTTAGCTTTTCGCAACCACGCTCGATTTGGCTAAACTCGTTGCTCATGCGGAATGTATGGGCTTTGTTGTAGCAGCAATAATTGCCGTCGGGTTGCACGAGGTGCATTCGGTTGTATTGACGGCCTTTGTCGCTCACTACCCAAGAGCCAACAACTAAAGCTTTGTGGCGCAAGGCCAGCTGTTTTGCCCAGTGCAGAGTGGGACCGTCGGCCTCTTCGGTAAGCGAACCAATGCGGTCCGAAAAGCCAGTGGTGAACGTTTCGGGCAGAATAATGATGTCGGCCACGACGTTGGCGAGTTCGGCCTCGGCAGTAGTGCGGTTGGCTTCGGGATTTTCCCAAACAAGGTCTTGTTGCAAACAGGCGATGGTCATTGTCGACAGAGTTTGATGGTTAGTTGGCGGTCGAGTTCGAGTTGCGAGGCCAGAGCTTGTGCCGAGTCGAATTGTTGAGTGTTGCGCAGGCGTGCTACGAAGCGCACTGTGAGCCGGCGGTTGTAAAGGTCGCCACGAAAACCGATAAGGTGTATCTCGATGGTGTCGTGACCGGTGCCGAAGGTGGGCTGTGGCCCGATGTTGGTCATGGCTGGAAAGGTAGCACCCTCGATGTCGGCAAGTGTGGCGTAAACGCCGTTGAGGGGCACGGCTTTGAAGTCGTCGGCAACGAGATTGGCGGTTGGAAATCCGATGGTGCGACCCACTTGGCGCCCAGTGGTCACCACGCCGCCCAGCTCGTAGTGGCGGCCGAGCATACGGTTGGCCAGGGCTATGTCGCCATTGGCCAGAGCAGAGCGCACCTGCGTAGAACTCACAGCAATATTGTCGACCACGAGCGGCGAGTCGTTCACGAGTTCTATTCCGAGGCTGGCAGCGCGCTGTGGCAGGCGGTCGAAGTCGGCTACACGTTTGCTGCCAAACTGGTTGTCGTAGCCTAGCAGGAGGGCTTGAGCGCCGAGTTGATGGTAGAGAACCTGCTCGGCAAAGTCGCAGGTCGAGAGTGCTGCAAGTTGTGGGGTAAAATCGAGCACAACCACCGTCTTGGCACCAGCCTCGTCGAGCAGTTTCAGCCGCTCTTGAGTTGTGGAAAGCAGCCCGAAACCGCCGTCGGTATGGCCCAAAACCATGCGTGGGTGGCGGTCGAAAGTCACCACCACAGGGGTCAGACCACGAGCGTCGGCTTCGTTGCCGAGGCGGTCAACGATGTGCCTATGCCCGAGGTGTACACCGTCGAACATACCCACCGTGACCATTGTCCGTTTTGGCAAACTGCTGATATTACCTATGTTATAAATTTTCACTATCAAAAATTTGATTGCAAATATACACAAAATTCCCGAATTAGCGGCAAGCAGATATAAAAATAATGAATAGTTTCGCGTCTTTGCAGTGAAAAAAATAGGGGTAGGGTGTTAAATATTTTTTGCCATGTCAACTAAAATGTGTAACTTTGCATTTTGATTAGTTCTTTGAAAGTATGATGAATATCAGTAATTTGGACGAAATAATAACGATGGCGCTGCGCGAAGATGTGGGCGATGGCGACCACAGCACCTTGGCTTGCATACCGCCGCAGGCCACTGGTACGGCTCGAATGGTGGCCAAAGCCGACGGCGTTCTCTGTGGCGCAGAGGTGGGGCAGAGGGTCTTTCAGATTGTGGACCCCACGCTTGATGTTACGATACTCAAACAGGATGGCGACCTCATTGTCAAAGGTGATACGGTGATGACTGTTAGCGGCCACAGTGGCTCAATCCTCACAGCCGAGCGCACTGCCCTCAACTTCATGCAACGTTTGAGCGGTATTGCTACCGAGACCGCCCGTATGGTTGCCATGCTCAAAGGCACCAAGACGCGCCTGCTCGATACCCGTAAGACCACGCCCAATATGCGTTTGCTCGAAAAGTATGCCGTCCACTGTGGCGGTGGCACTAACCATCGCATAGGTCTTTACGATATGATTATGCTTAAAGATAATCACATCGATTTTGCTGGCGGCATTACTCAAGCCATAGACCGCACACACCAATACCTCGACAATACTGGCCGAAACCTGCGTATTGAAATTGAGGTTAGGTCGATAGATGAACTTCGCCAAGTGCTCGACCACGGTGGGGTAGACCGCATAATGCTCGACAACTTCGACCCCGCAACCCTTGCTCAAGCCGTTGCCCTCATCAATGGCCGATACGAGACCGAGGCCAGCGGTGGCATTACCGAAAGCACCATCCGCCAGTATGCAGAGACTGGAGTAGACTTCATCTCGGTAGGAGCCCTGACCCACCACATCAAAAGTCTCGACCTTTCGCTCATCGTTTGAGCGATAACTAATAGTAAAAACAGAGTAACTGTACGTAGAGTGAACCTGAAGGAAAAAATAAACCCCTATGTGAGTCTCGTCCGCGACTTGCCACGCCGTATGGTCTATAAGCGCCGTGTGAGGACGATTCTCTACTGGCTGCGCAACGTTTCGCTGCCAGGCAACCGTGGGGTGCCGCTCTACGACGTGTTGAGTTATTTTCTGGCCAGTATCTTCAATGGCCAGTTGTGGCAACGAGCCAAAGGGTTGGCCTACTCGTTCCTCACAGCTCTGCCTCCGTTGCTCATCTTCCTGTTCACGCTAATTGCCTACTTCCCGGTCGACGGTATACAGAACGAACTTCTCGCGCAGTTCAAGGACATTATACCCGAAAAGGTTTTTACCCCCATAGCCTCTACCGTCAACGATGTTATGGGCCACCGACACAGCAGCCTACTATCGATAGGTTTTGTGGCTTCTATTATTCTGGCAGCCAATGGTATAAATGGTATTATGACCTCGTTCAACTTCGCCAACCGTACAGTCGAAAAGCGCCCGTGGATTACACGCTATTTGATAAGTATTATGCTGGTCTTCCTGCTTTTCGTCATCATAGTGCTCGAGCTCACCCTCATGATGGGCTATAAGTACATGATGTATTTCCTGTTGCAGGCCGGCCTAATGCCACATTCCAAGATAAGCCTCTTCCTGCTTGGAGTGGTGCGATGGGTGCTCATGACGTTCATGCTGCTGCTCGCGCTGTCTATAATCTATTATGTAGCCCCTGTCAAGAAGCAGCGTGTAGGCTTCTTCTCGTCGGGAGCGGTGTTGGCCACCATCATGTTTCTCGGCCTCAACAGCGCGCTGCAGATATACTTCAACAACTTTAACCGCTACAACCTTCTCTACGGCTCCATCGGCACGTTGTTGGTCATCATGATGTGGATGCTCTTCAACTGCCTTGTGCTGCTCGTGGGCTACGAACTGAATACCAGTATCCTTAACGGAACATTACGCAACAAGCAAGTAAGAAAAATAAAACTCTTCAATAAACATGATAGTACAGAAACAAAACGGCCGAGTGCTGAAAACTGAAAATGCCGCTACCAACAAGTTCAAGATGATAGCCAAGACCATGATGGGTTTTGAAGAAATCTTGGCCGACGAACTGCGCCAAATGGGTGCTACTAACATCGAACTGCTCAATCGGGCCGTCGCTTTCGAAGGCGATATGCGCCTCCTTTACCGTGCCAACTATACCTGCCGCACTGCGCTCTCTATACTCAAGCCGTTTGCAGAATTCGAAGCCAGCGACGACAAAGAACTGTACAATCAGGTCTACAACATCAAGTGGGAAAAACTGATGGATGTAGATGCCACTTTTATGATAGACTCTGCCACCAGCGGCGAGGTGTTCACCCACAGTTACTATGCCGCTCTCAAGACCAAAGACGCCATCGTAGACCGTTTTCGCCGCAATTTCGGCAAACGCCCAACTATCGATACAGAAAGTGCCGACTACAAATTCAACCTCCATATTGCTGGCACGCACGTTACCCTGCTCATGAACTCGTCGGGCGATACTCTCAATAAGCGTGGCTATCGCCTCGGCGTGGGTGTGGCCCCACTCAACGAGGTGTTGGCAGCCGGTATGCTCAAACTGGCTGGTTGGAACGGCCAGTGCAACTTCTACGACCCCATGTGCGGTTCGGGCACCCTCCTTATCGAGGCCGCCATGGCTGCCAACAACATTCCAGCACAGTACTACCGCGGCTCTAATTTCGCTTTCCGTCGTTGGAAAGAGTTCAACTTAGGAGAGTGGAAAAATGTTAAAGAGCAAGAAGACCGTAAAATCGGAACAACCGATTTTGATTTCGAGATATGGGGCAACGACATCGACCCACAGGTAATCGAACAAGCCGAAAAGAACCTCCAGCACACCAAGCTCCACAAGGATGTGATGCTCCATGTGGGTTCGTTCGAAGACCAAAATCCGCCCGAGGGGCAGACTCTTATCGTCACCAATCCACCCTATGGCGAACGTATTAAGGTCGAGGACCTCAACGGAATGTACGAAAAACTGGGCAGCACCTTTAAGCGCCTCTACGGCCCAGAGTGTTCGGTATGGCTCATCAGTAGCGACTTCGACGCCCTGAAGCATATTGGCCTGCACCCCACAAGCAAGATACAGCTCCTCAACGGGCCACTCGATTGTCGTTTCTTACATTTCGAGCTTTATGATGGCTCAAAAAAAGCCTCGAAGCAGCCAGCCGCCAACGATTGACACGCTGGAACTGAAGCGCCTTTCTCTCGAGTCGGGGCTCGACCTCTGCGGAGTAGCTCCGGCTTCCGAACTCGACGGATTTGGGCAACGACTCGACTTGTGGATAGAGCAAGGCCGTCATGGTGCCATGGCTTATATGGAGCGCTGGCGCGACAAACGGTCCGACCCTCGCAAGTTGCTACCCGGCGCCCAATCGGTGGTGAGCGTAGCGGTGGCCTATAAACCAGACACGGTGATGCCGGCCCAAGCGCGGATTGCGCAATATGCCTACAACGCCGACTACCACGAGGTGGTTAAAACGCGCCTCTATGCCCTCGTGGCAGCTTTGCGGGAACGCTATCAAGGGTTCGAAGCCAAAGTGTGTGTCGACACCGCTCCGATTAGCGACAAACTCTGGGCGGCCCGCGCAGGTTTGGGATGGATTGGACGCAACACATTGCTCGTTACCCCCCAGTTTGGCTCGTATGTGAACCTCGGCGAACTGGTAACCCCCTCGGCCTTTACCACCTACGACGAGCCTTTGGCCGACGGTTGTGGCAGTTGTCGGCGCTGTCTCGACGCTTGCGTGTCGCACGCCATCGACGACACTTCGCGGTTCTATGGCGTAAAGGCCACAGAGTGCACAGCCTACCAGACGGTAGAACCCACCGGAGAGCCCTCGCGTTCGCGCAAAGCACGGGCTGGCTATATCTTCGGGTGCGACCTCTGCCAAACGGCCTGCCCATACTGCATCGAGTCGCCCGCCGTGAGGCATATATCACCGTCGCGCCAGGCCGAGCTCGAGGCGTTGGCTTCGTCCGACGAGTCTACCTTCAGGCGGCTCGCCGAGCATACCTCGCTCTCGCGCATAGACTACGCCCATTGGCGCAAAAACCTCGAGTAGGGGCAAGTCACTGCAGTTTATCTTTCTTCGGCCTTATTTGCAAGCCGTTAGGCGTTTCGCAGGAAAATAGGGACCAGTTTTTTGCCGATATTGAGAAAATATTGTTATATTTGCAAAAAAATAAAAACGTATGTCCTCAACGCTCCTGTGGTTGTTGAGTACAATAACAATCTTGCCGCTCTTCTCGTCAAACCATCCCTTGGCCTTGCGCAGCTGGGCAAGATTGCCCCCGATGGCTCGTATGGCGGCATTGCGCAACTCTGCGTCGCCCTTGTTCTGGGCAGACAACTCCGCCACGATGGCCGTCGCCCTCTCCATGTCGCCATTGGGGTCGGCCTCCACTCTCTGGTACCGTATGTCGTCCTTCCTCTTGTCGAACCTCTTGCTCAGCGGTATCACATTCCCCTCTCGTCGTAGGTTACAGCGTCGGCGCTCTCCAAGCGCTCCACCAACTCGTCATCTTCCACCATCCTGAACCGCACTCCCTCGTCTTCGCCGCTCTCCTCGTCGACAATCTTCGAGCTGTCTAGAATGTTTTTTCCGACCGATTCAACATTTTTTAGTAATTTTGTAGCCGAAATCGAGTTGTTGCCTGAGCGGGGGAGAGGATTTCTCACATCGTCTCCATGTGTCCCTTCCAACAGCTCGATTTCTGTTACTTCATAGCTATATGCTTTGGTTTTCTCGTTCTCATTGTTGTATCGCTTAACCGTTGTCTTTACGCGATAGACTTTGCCATCAGTATCAATAGCACCATATAGACGAACTATATCTCTTATCCCCTGGCTCCCTTTTTTGTTGGCATATACTTCTCCAACAATTGAGTTCTCAATGATGCTCGGCATCACCTTCAATGCAGAGAGGTGAACATCTTTGTTGTCACTCTTGTTGACGGCTTTCTCGCTCAGGTATTTGTCAATGGCTGTGCCGCTGATGTTGACACTGCCTATCTCCGGGTTCTCGTACTCTCCGACAATGTTCTCTTTTGCCCACCTGCGGGCATCGTTGAAGTTCGCAAAACCATGCACCTTCTCCGCTCCGACAATAGTAACCTGCTCGGCCGCTTTCTCCCAGTCGCCAAACCAGTTCTTGAATGATGAGGTGTAGACATCATCCTCTCCATCGTGGAATTTCACCCACTCCTCTTCTCTTTCCACCCTCGCCATCTGTCCCTCGTCCACATCCAGCCATGCCACATTCCTCGTCTCAACCTCCGCACTGTACACTCGGCCTCCGCCAGCGTACTCCTCCGCCTGCATCCTGCTCGGCGTAACAAACACCCCGTTCTCTATCGGCTTGCTCGAATACACCGTTATCCGTCCGCTCTCCTGCGCCACGCGTAGCATCTCATCGCTCACGTCGGGGTAGGCCGAAAGCATATCGTCCCCGTCCATCTCTCTCTCCCTTTCTTTCACCGCCTCGTCCATCGTCTTGATGTCGTCTATCGAGCGTATGCCTCTGTGGTAACTGTCTTCCATCGGGTTCTTGCCCACCACCTCGCGCAGTTGCGCCGCCTTGTGCCTGTCCGCTCTCCGCTTCGCCATCTCCGCTGTCGGGTTCTCCCCATGCAGCAAGTCCGCCAACGCCATGTCAGCAAAGTCCTCCGCACTCATCTCGTCCAGCTTCGCGCTGTTCCCGGCAAACAGGTCACGCGCCGTCTGCCAGAACCTGTCAAGCAACGCCTTCAGACGGTGCAGCACCGACGCTACACGCGCTTTCGCCGTCATGTCGGGCTCCCTCTCCATCTCGCTGCGCATCTCGTCCATCAGGCGTTCACGCCCGCGCCGTCCCGAATAGTGTGCAAACACCTCCTCCATCAGCTCGTCACCCTCCAATTCCGGGTACTTGCCCTTCACCCACGCCGTCAACTCCTCGTCCTGCGCCAGCTCGCCCTTCAGCCGCTTCCACGCCTCGGGGTTCGCCCTCCGCAGCGCTTCCGCCCACAGGTGCGTGTACTCGTGCACCGGCGTCTCCGCCGTCGCTATCTTCGGGTCGATATACACCTTCCCCTTGTACGTATAGCCGTATGCCTGCCCGTCCGCAGTCTTGAAGAATTTCAGCTTGTCTGTTATCTTCAAGTCTTTCTCGTCGAAGATAACATAGTCCTTCGCCCCGTCTTCACGTCCACCACTTTGGTACTCCGCAGGGTACTTAATTCCAACATAGCCCAAGTCGTGCAGGAGTTCGCTCGCCTCTTTGGGCGAAAGGTGCTTGGCCATCGTATTGTACACTCCAGCACCACTCGACACATCCAAGCGAAACTCCGCACTTATCGACCTGCGCTCATCCGTTCTGTCCGAGGGTGTCGCATCTGCCATCTTTTCCATGACAGCTTTTGTCAACGCACTTTTTATGCGCATCTTTTCCTTTTCTGGAACCTCCTCATCCCACGACAGATAGTGTCCTAATTTCGCTTCAGGATTCTCCGCTCTCTGCACAATCTCTTTGATGGTTAGTCTCTTTGCATCTGCGTCGTCGGGTATCTCCACCGTGTAGAGGTATCTTCCCCGCTCTGCTTCCATCTCCTTGTATTCATCCCACAGCCTGTAGCACTCCTCACTCAACCGGTCCAGCTCGTCCTTCAACTGGCTTTCCTTCGGTCCGACGGCTTTACTAAACTCATTTGCCTTGCGCTGGTATTCTATGTTCTTTTGGTGAAACTCATAGAGCTTGTCTCGCATGGCCGGGCTAACAAAGGTCTGCTCCGCATACGTCCGCCCGATGCCTTCCACCTCGGTGACATAGCTTCCCCAGCCATACACCTGTAAGCCTTCACCCGTACCCATATACGAATGGTCGAAAGCATCAAAGTCCGCTCCGCTCCCGTGGTATACTCTCTGCTCTCTCACCCTGTCTCTCGGCATGTCATGCTCCACTGGAGGGTAACTATACTCTCCGCCCACGTCTTTCGTGTGCAACTTGCAGTCAGCATCTATCACGCGTATATTGCCTGACGCATCGCGCACTATATTGCTGCCTTGCAGGTCAGCCACCACTATCTCCCCGTTGCTGAATGCCGTGTTCTCCTTGTTGATGGGTCTAAACCCTATGCCCGCCATATACTCCACGCACTCCGCCTCCGTCAGCGGCGTGCTGCTCGCAAAGTCCACGTATGGCTGCTCCAACACCTTCACAAAGCCCTTGCCGAAGTCGCCGTAGCCCAGCAACCTGTATGCCGAGTTGGGGAACACATAGTTGAAAAGCGTGACGGCATCTATGTCCGTGCCGAAACGCTTCTCCTGCTTCCCTCGCGACAGCTTTATGACGTGCTTCCCGTCATTCGACAAATACACATCACTATCTGCTGTGCCTTCCGACACTGCCTCCGTGTTGTCCGTAAAGTCTCTTAAATCTGTATGCCAGTTCCCTGTGGCTTTCGCCCACTTCTCTATCAGTTCTTTCTTCTTTGCCTCGACTGCTCTTCGGCCTGCCGAACCAACTCTTTCATTCGCTGCGACTGCGCTCTCGCTTGCTCTACTGAAAAGCGCATCGATTGCACTCGAGCGTTCTCTTTCATACAACGCTCGTTCCACTCTCTGTGGAAGTCGTTCAGATAAACGTCGTTCGTATGGGTTTCTTGGCGTGACATCGTCTATGTAGTCCGAAATTTTTTGCAAAGTTACATAATTATACTCACCCGACAAAATAATTTCGTACACCTCTTTCGCCGCCTCTCGCCTTTTCTCCTCTCTATCAACACGTTCCTTACGTGCCTCACCAACACTTTTTCCCGTTGCCAACGCCAGGGCTTCGTCTATATTTCCGTTGCTCTCGTCGCGTTTGCGTTGGTTCTCTGTCCGCTTCCCTCTGCTCATCGCATCACTCTCGCCGTTCACCTCGTCCAGCACCCGCTGCCCCACGGCCTCGTCAGTCTCGACCTCTATACCCGCTCCACGCATAGCCTCCACAAGCCCGTCTCTCATGGCCGTTTCCTCTTCCGTCAGTTCTGCCGCACTACCGCGCTGCTCCAGTGCACTCTCCGCCTTAGCCAATGCATACTCAATGGCCTTGGCGTCTCCTCTCTCTATTGCCTCCGCCAGCCGTTCAGATGCCGACACAGTCTCTACCATGCGTTTCTTCTCTTCCATGTGTGCTTCATAACTGTCAGACACCCTCTGGGCATAGGAAATAATATCCTCATCTTCCGCTCTCTGTGGAGCTGTGTATTCTGCACCCTCTGGCTTTTCTCCTTCTTCGGCAGCAGCACCGCTCGACGTACCCTCCTCATCCAACGTCTCAAGCATCCCATGCTCCTTGAGGTATTTTACCCGCTTCTTTGCTGCTTCTGTTACCTTACCCTCGACCTCGTCAATCCTCTCATCTACCTCCGCAATCTTCTTGTCTAACTCTTTCAGCCGCTCCTGAAGCTCCTTGTATTGCGCCGACTTCTTCCCAGCTGCAGCCTTTCTGCGTGCCAACTCATCTCTGTGTTGCCGAAGCTCTGCTATCCTGTCCTCAAGCGGCAGTTTCTCCAACAAGTTCAAAGCGTCCACATACTCCTCGTATGCCTCTTCCGTGGTGTACTCAAATTCTCTTTCCTCTCCACTCTGACCACTCCGACTATTCTGACCCCCCATAGGCTCGGTTTTTGCCTCCGCTTCCGCCGCTGATATTGAGGCGGTTACATTATTTATTTGGTCAGTTCCAGAATTATTCGTAACTTTGCCGCCGGAAAGTTGAGAAGAGTTCCTGCTGGTGGCGGTTGCACCCTCCGTTTGGCCGCGATTAACTTCACTGGAATCGGTGCCAGTTCCAGACTCTACTGCGGGTCGAGTATACACTTCCGGTTTACTGCGCGAGTATTTCTTTTTGAATATACCCGCGCTATTTACATTCCAGTACTTGCCATCTCTCGACAATTGTATAAACAATGTATTGTTGTGTTCGTCCGAAATCTCCAACAGATAGGTTTGGTTGCTTGCAATGACTCCACCTTCACGGATGGTGTCATAGTTCTTTGCTACTGTCTCAACAAACTCTTCTACCGAGCTGAAACCCGCGGCTCGTATCTGGTCGCCATGCCCTGCCTCTATATGCAGCACTCCGTAACCATGATTGCCGTTCTCGTCCACATAGTTCTCGCCAACGCTGAGTTTGATAGGCGCTTCCGTCAGTCCGCTGTCTGCCGACACCTCACCGAAGGTGGTGGTGCCATCAGATGCCAGAACAAACGGAATTCCAAATTCATTGACTTCGCTACTTATCTGCGCTGTTACTTGGGTCTGCGCCATATTATTCTGCCCATCTCTGGCATTTCCGCCTGCTGCATCAGCGCCATCTTCCGAAACGCCTGCTGCATCAGCGCCATCTTCCGAAACGCCCGCTGCTTCTTTACGTCGCTCTGTTGCCCCTGCATGGGCTTCTCGTTTCTCGTTTTCTGTTCCATAATTGAGTGTATTTAATACGTCTTTGATAATCTCTTCCTTGCTCTTCACGCCTCCGCTGAAGATGTCCATCTGACCTGCTGCCGACGTGGCGGCATTGTCGTTATACAAAGCCAACGTCTTCTTCAGTTGGTTCACCCGGCTGTCGTTAATCAGGTCGGCCAGCATCAGCACCGTGGCGTTGGTATAGTCCGCCACCGTCTCGCCCGTCTCAAACGGGAACAGACTCTGCTGTCTCGCAAACGGACTGACCTTCTCCCCGGCTCCAGTACCGCTCTTGCGCGCCTGGTACGCCAAGTCGATGGCCTGTGCCAGCTCGCCCTCCAGCGAGTATTCCTCGCCAAGCTTCAGGTTGTTCGCCACCTCGGCCAACGCCGCCACAACGCTCTGCCGCATGGCAGGGTACTCCGCCAGCTGCCTCACCGCGTCAGGATTGCTCTCAAAGGCTTTGCCTATGAGCATATTCTCAAGCATCTGCCGCCCCGCGCCGCTCACCTTCTCGCCGTCCATCATCTCGGCCAGCTGCATCTGGTTGATGGCCCCAGCCTTGTACAGCTCCCCTATGGCCGTCGATGCCGCCTTCGGGTCGCTGTAGAAGTCTGCCAGGCTGTCAAAGCCGTTGATGCTCCTCACGATGCGACCGAAAGTGTCGTCGTCCACCGTCTTGCCGAGTTTCACAGCCTGCTCCGTCCTGCTCTGGCTCTTCATATCCTGCGCGTTGAACTTCGCAAAGCTTTCCGTCGTATACGGCATCTCTTCGTCGGGTACAAACACCACCCTCGGATGCTCCATTGCGCCCACCTGCTCGGGGGTGAAGCCGAACTGCTGTGGGTACTTCTTCAAATGCTCTATATAAGCCCCGTCGGTGCCCTGCTTTGCTGCCAGCTCCCCGGCCATGGTCCTGCCATTGCCAGAAAGCACCACGCCGTCTTTGCTCACCACGGGAACGCTCTGTATGGCCCGACTGTCGTAACGGTCGGCCATGTCGCGCGTGATGCGCTGCGCCTCTTGGTCGCGCTCATAGTCCCTGTCGTTCACCGTCTGCCCGTTCTCGTCCACGGGGAACCCCTCGTTCCTTGCAAACTCCATGTTCGGATTGTGGCTCGTGTCGCCGCTCCACTCTCCACCAGCACATAACGCCCTTTAATGGTCTCGCCGCCTGCAAGGGTAATCTCATTCTCCACACCCTCGACCTTTGGCACGGCATTCCACCTCTCCGTTATCTGTGGAGCAACACTGTTGCTCCCTCTGGCCTCCTGCTCGGCTCGCTTGGCCAGCTCCTCGGCCTGTCGCCGCTGCTCCGCTACCACTGCGGCGTCATGCGCTGCTTTGTCGCGCTCGGCGCGTTCTGCGGCCTCGGCATTATCAATACCACGCTGCACATCGCGCACACCGTTCCAGTAGTCCAACGTAGCCTGAGCTGCATCCACCCGCGCCTGGTGCTCGGCTTTCTGCTGCTGGTATTTGGTCAGACTCGTCCCCATCTTCGGGGCTTTGCCTTTCAGCTTGCTCAACTCTTTCTCCGCTGCCTCGATGTTGGCCTTCACAAACTGCCCGGCCTCCTCGCGGCTTAATCCCGCCTCGTTATAGATGAATTGGTGCCCGCGCTCCGGTGTGGTGGCCATGAAGTCTGCCTCGCCATCCTCTCTCATCGGCATGGTGTCTGTCGCAGGCTGCTCTGCCAACTCTCCTTCGTCGGGGGTGGCAACGCGAGCATTGCCTTCTTCTTCCATTTCCGGCGATACTATCGCCGCCTCTTCCGTCGCAGGTGCCTCCACATGGCTCACCACCTTCTCGGCCAGCTCTCCCACATAGTCGTGCTTCACCTGCCCGTCCACCATATACTCAACAAAAGGCCCGCTCTCGTCAGGCACGAACTGCCCGCTCTCATAGCGCACCCGCCCCAGCACGGTGGCAGGTCTCTCGTTGCCGTCTTCGTCTACAATGGTAATCTCCATGTCGGGAGTGAAATCCGCCGGCGCACCCTCTACAATCCCATCAGACCTATCTGCCCCACCATCCACTTCTGCCGCCTCGGGGTGTCTCGCCTGGTAGTCCGCCAATGCAAGCTCGTCGGCTATACGCTGCACCTCGGCCAGCGGCACCGTCGTCTGTTGCCCGTCGGCAGTCTGTATAGTTATAGTCTCACCGTCGGCGGCCACCACCGTCGCCTGCTGTCCGTCGGGTATCGTTATCGCCTGCCCAGGCTCCACCTGCACAGTCCCCTGCGCCTCGTCCAGCTGCTGTCGTATGTACAACTCCCTTCGCGCCTCAATGTCGCGCTCCATGTCGGCCGCCTGCACTACCGCACCAGGCCAAAGAATGTCGTTCCTCGGACTCACCATCTTCTTCTTCCCTGTGGCGGGGTCATACACCACCACCGTCTCGTCACTCGCCGTTCCGTCAATGGTTCTGCCGTCGTCGGCCATAACAACCTCACCGTCCACAAGGAACATCTCCTTGGGGTGTCCCTCCTCGTCCAATTCCTTCATCATCACTGGTCGCACCGTGCCGTCAGGCTCACCGTCAACTTTATAAGCCATCTGCGACAGCCGCTCGCGCTCCTTCGCTGCCGTCTCCTCTGCCTCGTCCTCTATCTTCGCCCTCACGCCATCCCACGCAGCCTGCCGCTCACCACGGTTCCCTTCGTCGGCCATAGCCAACTCCATGGCAATATCTCTACGGCCCTCCGCGTCGGCATTCCGTCCTCTATTATATGCTTCGTCCACTGGGCTGCTCATTGCCTCTCCCAGTATCTCCCTCGCAGGTACTTTCAGTTTGATAATAGGGTCAATGAAATGCAACTTGCCCTCGGCATCCACAATCACGTTGTCGCTCTCCGCGTCTACGTCCGTGATGCTCAACAGGTCGTTACCCCACCAATACTTGCCCTCTCTCTGCAAACCCAACTCCTCCGTCAGGTACTTCTCTACCTCTTCCTGTGTGGCATTGCGGAAAAAGTCCACATAGTCCTGCTCCAGCACAAGGCGCATCTCGCCGTTTATCTCGGTCACTCCGAGCAAACGGTACTCATCACCTGGGAAAAGAAGATTGTGTACAAGATGTTCATAAAGAGCATCGCCCGTGGCGTGCCCCTTCATCGGTGCTTTCGCAAACGGGTCTTTTACCTTGACAACTCGGCCGTTCGCCTCGTCAATATATACGACACTCTCACCTGTGCCTTTCTTATATCTCTCGCCGTAACTGGACAGCGTGGCAGGGTCTATATACAAACCCTGCTCCTTGGCTCGCTCTATCGTCTGTAGCCCATACGCAGCCTGTTCCGCCTGCGAGCCTCCGACATAATCTCCATCGAGTTCAACGGCCAGCCTTTCTTCCACACTGCCAGCACTGCCTCGGCTACTACCGCGTGCCCCTCTTTGGGGTACTTCTTCACGAACGCCACCGCGTCCATCCCATGTATTGGAGGCAGTTTCGCTATCTTCCGTAGGTTGATTTTCAGACGTATCGGGTCTAATACCCAATTCACTATCGTTTTCAGTATCACTGGTTTGCGTTCCATATGGCAGCTGTCTTTCTGCCGACAAAGATACGTCTTTTTTTTCATTTCCGGCAAGTCTTCTGATATATTCTTCTATGGCCCGCTTCTCCTGCTCGCTCCGCCTGTTGGGTTCTTTCCCTAATGCCGCGTCTATTTCAACGCCATATTCTTTATTCACTCCCTTGCGCACTCCCTCGGCGGTTATGCCGTCCTCCATCTTCTCGTGCACCTGGTCGTGCACTCCCTCGGCCATCTTTATGCCGTTCAACTCCGACTGCCGTATATACCTGTCGCGTGCCTCCTCGGCCTCCCGCAAGCTCGTGTAATCCCTGCTTACAATCACATTGCCACCGGCACCCAATGCCTCCACGGTGTAGCCTGTAACCTTACCGTCGGCATCCGTATGCTCAGTGAAGGTTACTCCTGTCACCGTCGACTGCGGCAACTTGTGCCCACTAACATAATAGTGCATCTTCGCCCTCGCTGCCTCACTGATGCTCTCGTCTTCCATCAACTCCAAAAAGCGGTTGTAGGGAATCTCACCGTCCTCATTAGGCTCAAGGTAGATAGGTTGTCTCCTTTCCATCGCCTCGCGCTGGCCTTTGCTCGTCTGCTTGTAGCCCTTCACAAGGTCGGCCAAGTCGCCATAGCCGCCTTTCTCCAACTCCTCGCGCTCGTCTTTCGTCAGCGCAAGGCCTGGCTCCCCGTCCAGCAACGTGCGCAGCCGTGTCTCGAAACCAGCCCTGCTCTCTGGCTTCTTCTTTAATGTCTCGTATGTCTTCGGTAGGTTCTTGACGGCTCCGCTCACCTTGAATCCAGCCATCATCTCCACACTCTCCAACCACGTATCCCAGTCGCCATCCCCTTCAAGGAACTCAGGCATGGCAAATATCGTACCCTCGGCGGCAATGCTTGTGGCCGTCTGCCCAACTCGCACTCCTATCTTGCCCGCCGTGCTGCTCACGCCCTCATACACCTTACCAAAGGCATTGCCTATCAGCGCTCCTGTAGCACCTGTGCTAACTCCAAGCAACGCACCGCGGCCAGCCTGTGACAATATCTTGCCGGCATTGTAGCCATCCACAACATAACGACCGCTCGTCTCATCTACCTTCAACTCGCCGCCATACTTCACCTGGTTGGCTCCCTCGCCAATAGACTCAAACGCAGCAAGGTTGGCGGCACCTGCCACCACTCCTGTCACGGCTTTACCTACGGCTTTCTCGGCGAACTTCCTGCCCCCGGCTCCTAATAGACCTATAGCACCCTTGGCAGCACCGCCGCCAAGGCCACCGGCAAATAAGGTGGCTACGTCAAAACCTACAGCACCTACACCGCCTGCAATGTCTGCCACCCGGTGGGTTCTGCCATACAGTTGACTTGCCTCATCCCTCGCTTGCATATCGCCTATCGTACCTGCTTTGGCTCGCGCCCAGCCTTCCAACAGCGACCCTATCGTATTCCCGTTCACCTTGTTCAGAATATGCTCCGCCCAACTACGCGGCATCTCGCCCTCCACGGCCTGCTCGTACATAAGCCTGTCGCTCTCTCCTCTCACCACTCGCTCCGCCATCCGCTGTGCCTCATCACCTCGAATTCCATAAACCTCCGCCAACACACGCGACACATTCCGTATAGACCGCTCCTTCAAGCCATCGTCCATACGCAACCATGCTTCGTCCATCATCTTATCAATGTCGGTTTCTTTCAAGCGTGCTGCCTCGTTGCTCACAGGCCTGCCGAACCGCCACTGGCTGCCCGCCCTGCTTAGCGCCGACTCCCACGTCTCTCGCGCCACATTGCCCTGTCTCATCTCCATCGTGGCAAGCTCAATGCCTTCTTGCGCTTTCTTTTCGACCTCACGCTGCATCCTAACTTTCCGTGCAGGAGCCAACACATCTTCTGGCTTGCCACCAAACGGCTGGTTGCTCTTGCGCATATTCTCCAACCTCTGCGAGAAATCCTGCTGCATCTGTCCAACCTGCTGCTGTATCTCCATACTCTTTGCAAACTTTTCCGGCCCCAGCGGACCCTCCTCGCCCTGTTGCGGAGCGCCCTGTCCTGCTCCTTCGTCGGTTGCTGCACCACTCTCGTTGCCTGTTCCCTTGCCGCTCATGGGCGCGGCATCCCCCTCGTAGGGGTACACCGGCACCTGCCCCTCCGCCTGACGGTACACCTCCTTCGGCTCGCGCCGCATAGCGGCCATTCCAGCACCCTCGTCGGGTGCCGCAACACCCGCGGTGTCTGGCTGCTCCGCCGTGGGCTGCTGCCCAACGCGTTCTGCAAAATCATCTTGTATGCTCGCAAAGAAATCATCCTCGCTCCCTATCTCGTCCTCTCCGAACAATCCGCTCCCAAGAAGATTCTTGTGAAACTCACGCGCACTGCCCTCGTCTTTGACAGCCGTCTTGAAGTCGTCAATGCTGCCAATCTCCGCCTCGGACACCTTGCCGCTGCCAATAAGGTTCTTGTATAATTCGTCTCTCTTGTCGGGGTTCATATCTCTATCCTATATGTATTATATTCTTTTCTTCTTATTTAGGCAGCAGCGAGCCGCCTTTATTCTGGTTTCCCTTGGGCAGCAGCGAACCGCCGTCCTTCTGACCACCGCCTTGCGGCTTGCCACCCTGCTGACCGCCGTTTGGGGTCTTTGTAACAGTACGTCCAGTCTCGTTGCCATATCTGTCGCGCTCTATCGCGGTAGTGGTGGTGCTCCCGTTGGCCGAACTCCTGCGCTGTTCTGCCAATGCATTCAGGGCATCGATACGGGCCTTCGATTCCGCTTGCTTCTGATTGTAATCCAGTTCCGGATAATGCTCCTTGGCCTGGAGAAGCAGCACCTCTTGGCGATACTTTTCCGCCATCGCGTCATTCTTGTTGGCTATGGCCTCGCGGTACTTGGTCATGGCAGCATGGCTTTTCACCTGTGCATCTGTGAGCGCTTTATTGTTTGCCTCTTTGTCCTCCCACTTCTTCTGCTCCAACTGCTGCTTCTCTATTAGCGCCTTCCAGCTCCGCTCCCCATCCAACACCGCCTTCTCCTGCTTCAGGTAGTTCAGGTATCGGTCGCTCTGCGCCTCGCGCTCCTTACGCGCCCTCTCTAACCGCTCCTGGTGCGCCTTCGACAAGCTCTTCCCCTCGTCGTAGCCGTTGGGGGCATACTGCGTTGTGTAATACAGGTTCGCTATCGCCCTCCCCAGGTCGCCAATGCCGTTCACCAATCCTTGCGTCCTCTCACTCCGCTCACGCCTCTTCCGCTCCTCCTCACTCTCTGGCTTATTGGCCTCCTGCGCCTGATGCAGGTAGTCTAACAAACTCTGCATCCCTTCCGAACTGTCATATCTGCCTTCCATATCCTCCTCCGTATTTAGTCAATCCCTGCGAGAAACTTCGCTAAGAAACTTTTGTCAAACGCTTCTCCTGCGCTCCCTGCCGCACTCGCCACACCTCCGGCGGCCTCCGTGATGGCCTTCGCCTTGTCGCGCTCCGCCTGGTTCAGCTTCTCGTTCAGGGTGGCATCCCTCTGCAGATACTGCTGTTCTATCGCCTCCTTTCTCTTCTCGCCGTTCACCGCAATCTGGCTCGCCGCATCAGCCATCGCCTGCGCGTTCGCGGCTTTCGTCGCCGCCACGCTCTCTTCCGTGCCGCCCATCACCGCAGCCGTGCCGGCCGCCTGCTGGTTCCGCTTCCTGAAATTCTCAGCCGTCAGCTGCAGGATGCGCTGTGCGTCCGCTCGCTGTGTCGCATCCTCGTTGTACCGCCGGTTATACCAGTCCTCGTTTTCCCGCTGCTGCTGCTCGATGTTCTGCTTCACGCCTTTCATCGCCTCCGAGGCCTTGCGACCTCCCCAAATACTGCTCGCAATGCCTATCGCACCGCCTAACAAACTTCCTATCATTCTCCTGCTTTTTATTAGTTTAATAGATATAATCGGGCTGCAAAAATACAAACCTAATTTTGCAGCCCTATTATAACCTTTAAACTTATGCCAAGAAAGAAAAACGACGGTCGTGGCCGCCTCGGTGGCCGCCAAGCCGGAACCCCTAACAAGGACAACCCACTCAAGACCATGCTCCACGAGCATTCTGTTGGCTATTTCACACCGTCAATAGATGCCAATACCCTCGACTTCCTCAAAGATGAGAACGGCCAAACCTACCCCGAATACCGCGATAGCACGCTTTCACGCTTCGATGTCGACTGCCTGCAGATGAAAGCCACCGACCGCGCCAAAGTCGAACTTGAAATCCTACAATACCACACCCCAAAGCTGCAATCAATCACCGCCGAAATGGGCGTGACCGACCGCACCTTAACCTTCTCACAAAAATTCTCTCTCATCGCCAATGGAAAGGAACTCCCTCCCAGCGAAACGTGACAACTTTACTACTTTTACTACTTTTACTACTTTTAGTAAACATATAAACAAACAATTCAAGAACCGTCAGTGCAAGAACACTGGCGGCTCTCGCTTTCACGCTTCCTCCAACCTCGACATCGCCCTGGCCACTGTCTCGTCCAGCAGTTTCGCATACACCTGCCGTGTCATCTTCGTCGACGAATGGCCCAGAACCCTGCTCACCACCTCCATCTCCGCCCCGCTATTCAGCAGAAGCGTCGCACCGGTATGACGCGCCCAATGGCTGCTCAGAGCCCCCTTGATGCCCGCCATAACGCCGATATTCTTCAGCTGCTGGTTGTACTTCTGGTTGCTCATCAACGGCAGCCTGCCGCCGTACCGCTCCAGAATCCGCCTCGCCGGACCCACCAGCATGAAGACATACTCCTGCCCCGTCTTCCCGCGCCGACCTACATACATCTGTCTGCCGTTAACCTCCCTCACCCTCTCTGGGTCGAATGCCACAAGGTCCGTATACGACAGACAGGTGTACGTCTGGAATAAGAACAAGTCACGGGCGTGGCGCAGATAGTTCGTCGGCAGTTCCAGCGCAGCGATACGCTCAAACTCCTCCCTCGACAGACACTTGTCCAGTGCGTCCCCAGCCGGAGCCTTGTCGATGTATATGCCCTTGTAGGGATTGCGGCGCATGATGCCCTCGTTTATGGCGTCGAGGATGAACGAATTGAGAAAACGGTGGTAGTTGTTCCACTTCGAGTAAGCACACATCCCCTTGGCCGACAGCACCTCGTCCATCTTGAGAATATTCAACTCCGTCAAGTCGTAGAACGTCACCATACCGCCCCACCCCTCGAACCACCGCAGGAACCGCTCGTAGCGTGCCTGGCTGTCCGCCTTGCGCCCATGCTTGCGTATGTCGGCCCGCTCGCGGAAATAGGGTAGGAGAGGCCGCTGCCCTGGCACGTTTGCGCTGGCCTCCTGCTTCATCTTGCCACCGATGAGAGCCACGATAGTCTGCATATCGAGCCTGCCAGCCTCCAGCTGCTCGTTGATAACCTTGCGTGCGTGGGCCACAAACATATCGAGCGACTGTTGCAACTCCACCGCGTCGAGGCGGTTCACGATGAAACCATCCTTCCATTGCTTCGGCAGCACCCTCACGCCGGTGGTGACGTGCTTCTGGATGCGATTGTAGGTGATACGGAGCTCGATTGCCCCCTCCTTGGTCTTGGAGGCTCTTTTTCTCCTGTCGAAAAGGAGTTTAAAAACAGGTGTACCCATGATTGATTGTTGTTTTAATAGGTTATTAATATTTGAAAACGTATCGAGTCATTTATAACATATAAAGTTTCTCCCTGCCAGCATATAAGGTTTCTCCCTGGAGGTATGTAATGTTGCATTCAATAACGACAGCCGGAAAATACATGAAACAACTTGCAAAACTTTCAAAGAATTGCCAAAACCTGCCAATTCCATACAAATTAGCAAAAAATATTTTGGTAATACATTTTGTAGTACCACTGGTATTACAAACCCGATATATGTTGGTATATAACAATACATAACAATATATTCAATCTTGAGGGGGTCTATCCCCTTATTAGGGCAATAACGTGCTGATATACAATCAATAGATAACGTAAACGACTGAAAACAAAAGAAGAACCGCCAAACTAACCTTGACAGTTCTTCTTCAACTCAAGCGGAGAGACAGGGATTCGAACCCTGGGACCAGCAAGCTGGTCAACGGTTTTCGAGACCGCCCCGATCGACCACTCCGGCATCTCTCCAAAATCGATTTTTATCTCTCAAAAACGTTTGCAAAAGTACATCTTTTTTTTGAATTGACAAAAAAAATCGTATATTTGCATTATGTTTTTTTTGATAACAATACTCTAACGCTCTATGAATAAGAAACTTATATTTTTTGCACTTTCACTCTTTTTGTGCTTTTTACCCATGACTATGATGGCTCAGAAACAGATTACACTCGAAGACATTTGGACAAAACGCACTTTTGCTCCATCTGGAGTTTACGGTATCCGCTCTATGGCCGATGGCGAGCATTACTGCACGATGACCCGCTCGGGAATAACCAAATTCGAATATGCAACCGGCGAGAGGGTAGAGGATGTTTGCCTCTTCAGCACGCCCGATATGCGCCTCAAAGCCAAACCGCTCCCCCCGATGGAGGGTTACGAGTTTAGTGCCGACGAACAAAAAATACTGCTAAGCAGCGGCTTCGAACCCATTTATCGCCACAGCGGCGTGAGCGATTACTATCTTTACGACCTCGGGTCGAAGTCGTTCACCAAACTCACTGCCAACGGCAAGCAGCGCCTCACCACCTTCAGCCCCGATGGAACAAAGGTGGCCTTTGTGCGCGACAACAACCTTTTCTGGATGGACCTCGCAACACTCGAAGAGTATGCCATCACCACCGACGGCAAGCTTAACAGCATTATCTATGGCACAACCGACTGGGTTTATGAGGAGGAATTCGCCATAACCAAAGGCTTCCAATGGAGCCCCGATTCGAAAAAAATTGCCTTCTTCCGCTTCGACGAATCGAAGGTGAAGGAGTACAACATGCAGATGTGGGGCTCGCTCTATCCCGACGATTACCGCTACAAGTATCCAAAAGCCGGCGAAGACAACTCGAAGGTTGAGGTATGGGTCTATGACCTTACCGACGGCGTAACCCTCAAACCTCAACTGGGGTCAGAGCGCGACCAGTATCTGCCTCGTTTTCAGTGGGCAGACAACAATATGCTGGCCGTTATGCGCATGAATCGCCTGCAAAACCACATGGAGATTATTGCCGTCAACACCGAAACCATGGCCCAGACCACCATCTACGACGAGCAGGACAGGGCCTACGTCGAAGTGCCCGACACCTGGCAGTTCATCGCCGTAGGTAAAGGCAAAAAATCCAAACAGCAGTTGCTCCTCACCAGCGAGCGAGATGGTTTCCGCCACATCTATCTTTATAATATGGATGGCAGTATGGCCAAGCAAATCACCGCTGGCGAGTGGGAGGTTTGCGACGTGGCTGGCGTCGACGCTGCTAACCAGCGCCTCTACTACACCAGTCGCGAGGACGGTTCAATCAACAAAAGCCTTTATGTCGTCGGTTTCGATGGCAAAAAGAAACAATGCCTAAACTACTCGTTTGCCGATTTCGACAAGTTGCCCAAACCAGCGCATATTGCAAGCGATTACGCCAACGAACTCTTCAACGGCAAGTATGTGCTCGGCACCTATAACCCCACTTTCAGCGAAGGCTGCAAATACTACATCTGCTCATACAGCAATGCCAATATGGCCCCAGTCTACACCCTACACAACGGCAGCGGCAAGTTGGTAAAAGTGCTGGTAGACAATGCTTCCTTGCAACAAAAAATCGACGACTACGGTGCCGCGCGCAAACGCTTCATCACCATCAAGACTCGAAAAGGCGACGAACTAAACGCATACACCATTCTGCCACCCGACTTCGACTCGACCAAAGCCTATCCACTCTTCTTCTACGTCTATGGCGGCCCTGGCAACCAGCAAGTTAGCAATAGTTATGGCTATTCGGACTACTACTGGTTCCATATGCTTGCGCAGCAAGGCTACGTTGTGGCTTGCTTCGACGGGCGCGGAACAGGTGGCCGTGGTGCAGCCTTCAAAAAACAGACCTATCGCGACATGGGGCGCATGGAGTGCGAAGACGCTATCGAAGCCGCAGTCTGGTTCGGCAACAAACCATGGATTGACCGCGAGCGTATTGGCATTTTCGGCTGGAGCTTTGGCGGCTACCTCTCGACCCTTAGCATACTGAAAGGCAACGACGTGTTCAAGTCGGCCATAGCCGTAGCACCCGTGATGAACTGGCGCTACTACGACAATATCTACACCGAGCGCTACCTCGGTCTGCCCAAAGACAACGCCAAAGGCTACGACGAAAACTCGCCCCTCAACTTTGCAGACCGACTCAAGGGCAACTACCTGCTTGTGCACGGCACTGGCGACGACAACGTTCACTTCCAGAATTCGGCCGAGATGGTCGAAAAACTCGAAAATGCTGGCAAACAGTTCGAGTTCCGTATCTATCCCAACAAGAACCACTCTATCTATGACGCTACGGGCAGCACCCGCCTCAACCTATACCAAATGATGACCGATTTCATAATCAGAAAATTATAATACCACAATGAAAAAGACAGTTATTGTAGCCCTCTTTGGCCTAATGGCCTTGGCGATAAGCCCCGTGGCTCGCGCCCAGTTTGGTGCCTATGGTGCGCAAGCAGGCATAGGTTTGGCAACCGTTAAGGATGAACTCAATACCCATACTTGGCCAGTAACTGCCTATACCATTGGTGGTTACATCAATTACGAGTTTGGCGACATCGAGTCGGCCCTCACCGACCACTTCTTTCTACAGTCTGGCCTCAACCTTATGAGTCGCGGCCACAAGTATCAGTATGTCTACCAACTTGGGACCGATATGTGGTTGCGCGAAGGCAACTACACAGCTTGGTACTTGCAGTTGCCGATTTTAGCCTGTTTCAACATAGAGTTGCCCATACGCCAAGCCGACCATGTGGTCGGAATTTTTGCCGGACCGGCAGTCGAGTTCGGCCTTTTCGGACCCTATCAGGACCGTAAAGTGCACCCTGGCAAGCCACAGCGCGAAGAAAACTACGACCTCTCGATTGATGGCGATGCCTCGGCTCGCGACGCATTTAGCCACATCAACCGCTTAGATGTGAGCCTGCTCTTCGGTCTGAGTTATACGCATGGCGACTGGAGTGCGCGCCTCTATGTGGACCACGGTTTCTTGGCCACCTCGACGGGCGAGGATGTGTTGCGCCTAAACGACCAAGCCAACGCCACTTCGCAGGCAGAGCGCGACCGTATTCGTACCATCATCCCAAACGGTCACAACACCTCGTTCATGCTCTCGGTGAGTTACGCCATTGGCACCCTAAACAAAAAATAACGACACAAAACTCGCATCAACCTCCTATTAACCTCGTATTAACATCGGGAAAAACTCCCACACAACTATTATAAAAATGAAAGTAAGAGTCCGTTTTGCCCCAAGCCCCACCGGCCCGCTCCACATTGGCGGAGTCCGCACTGCGCTCTACAACTACCTCTTTGCTCGCCAAAACGGCGGCCAAATGATACTCCGTATCGAAGACACCGACCAAACCCGCTATGTTCCTGGTGCCGAGCAATACATTATCGAAGCCCTCGACTGGCTTGGTATAAAGTTCGACGAAGGCGTCCATCTTGGCGGTCCGTTCGGCCCATACCGCCAGAGCGACCGCAAACCCATGTATCGCCAATATGCCGAACAACTCATTGCCGACGGGTGGGCCTATTACGCATTCGACCGCCCCGAAGCCCTCGAGGCCAAGCGCAAGGAGTTCGAGGCACGCAAAGTTACATTCCAGTACGACTGCACCACGCGCGACACGATGGACAACAGCCTTGTTTGTGGCCTCGACGAAGCCAAGCGCCGCATTGCCGAAGGCGAAGCCTATGTGGTTCGCTTCAAGTTCCCTGCCGATACAGACATTACCGTCCACGACCTCATTCGCGGCGACGTTACAATGAATTCTAACCTCCTCGACGATAAGGTGTTGTTCAAAAGCGACGGTATGCCAACCTACCACTTGGCCAACATTGTCGACGACCACACGATGCAGATAACCCACGTTATCCGTGGCGAAGAATGGCTCCCATCGGCGCCGCTCCACGTTATGCTCTATCGTGCTTTTGGATGGGCCGACACCATGCCTCAGTTTGCCCACCTGCCACTACTGCTCAAACCCGAAGGCAATGGCAAACTGAGCAAACGCGACGGCGACCGCTTGGGCTTCCCGGTCTTCCCTCTCGAGTGGCACGACCCCAAGAGTGGCGAGGTAAGCAGTGGCTATCGCGAACAAGGCTACCTGCCACAGGCGGTTGTCAATATGCTCGCCCTGCTGGGTTGGAACCCCGGCAACGACAAAGAACTGATGACGATGGACGAACTCGTGCAGCTCTTCAACATAGAGCACATAAGCAAGAACGGAGCCAAGTTCAACCTCGACAAAGCAAAGTGGTTTCAACACGAATATTTCCAGCAGTTGCCCGACGAGCAAGTGGCCGAGATGCTGGCAAAGCAGGTCGAAGCCCACGCTTGTGAGGTCGACCAGCAGTATGTGTTGCGCGTGGCTGCGATGATGAAGGAACGCATTACCTTCCCATCCGAGTTGTGGGACACTTGCAGTTACTTCTTTAAAGCACCGACCGAATATGATCCAGCGGCAGTCAAAAAACGCTGGAAACCAGGCATGACCACCCATATGGCCAAAGTTATCGAAATATTGAACACCGTGCCGTTCGAGTACGATGCCTTACACAAAGCCCTGCTCGACGACTATATTACCGCCAACGGCCTAAACATGGGGCAGGTGATGAACTCGCTGCGTCTGGCTGTGGTGGGGCGCACGGTGGGCCCCGATATGCTCACACTCGTAGTCATGCTTGGCAAAGACGAGGTGGAACGCCGCGTGCAGCGCGCCATCGACGTCATTGGCGAAGTCGAAGCTTAACAAAAATTTTTTAACCCATAAAACATTCGAAACATTTACTAAACATGGAAAACAAGACAACCAAAATCCTCCTTGCACTCAATGCTGTGTTGCTACTTGGCCTTATTGGCATTTACATAATCCACTTTGCTGGCATAGGCGTAAAGACTCACCACAACGCCGACGCCGTGGCACCCATCAACTCAGAAGGAGGGCTCAAGTTGGCCTACATCGACAGCGATACATTGTTGGCCAAGTATCAGTATGCCAAAGATTTGGAGAAGCAGCTTTTGGAATATAAAGACTCGCAAGAGCGCAACTATACGCAGCAGATGGAGAAGTTCCAGAAAGACTATCAAGACTACCTGCAGAATGGCGCAAACCTCACCCTTACCCAGCAACAAAGCACCGAGGCCGAGCTCAAACAGCGTGCCGAACGCCTCAGCACTCTTGAGCAGGAACTGATGAGCAAAATCGCAGAGCGCCAGTTGGCCGAAAATACCAAACTGCTCAACGCCATTTTTGCCTTTGTGCGCGAATATAATGCCGAGAATTACCAGTATGACGTCATTTTCCGCAAGACGTTCAACGACTCGCCAACCATGTACCTCAACCCTGGGATGGATATAACCAACGAGATTGTAGAAGGTTTGAACAAGGAGTATGAGTCGCTGAAAAAGAAGCAGTAACCATCTGTTCTACAGCTGTTAATGAGGCGCGGCCGGAGGCCGCGCCTCATTTTTTCAATCCCAATCACCCCCAAATGAGCGCCAAAAAATCGTGACACATTTATTACAATTCCTCCCATCATCAGCCCAAGATTTGGCCTTTTTTCGTCGTGCGACACAATAAGATTGCCTTTTTTGCGTTATCAATTGCGTAACAACAAACGCAGTCGCCGATGCGCATAATGCTCATAACACCGCCACTCACGCAGCTCAACACGCCCTATCCCGCCACGGCCTACCTCAAAGGCCTTTATGTGGCGCAAGGACACGAAGTGCGCCAACTCGACCTCGGAATCGAGGTGGCCGACCGTGTGCTTTCGGCCGACTTTCTGAGCAGCATAGGCTTGGAGCGCGAGGCGCGCCTCATCGAACCCGTGAAGCGCTTTCTGCGTGGGCACGACGACACTTTGGCACCGCGCATTGCTGCCCGCACACTACTGCCCGAAGGCCCCCGCTTCGCTCAAGCCGACGACCTGGAGTGGCCATTCGGCACCGCCGGTACGACCGACAAGGCTCGCCACTTGGCAACCCTCTTCATCGAGGATGTGGCCGACTTTGTGCGCAACCAAGTCGACCCACACTTCGACCTCGTGCGCTACGCCGAGCACCTCTCGTGCGACGCCCCAACGTTCGACCCGCTCTATGCCGAATTGCATACCCCACCTTCGGCCGTGGACCGCATATTGCTTGCTTTGCTTGAAGAGGAGGTTCGCAGCTTCGTCCCCGAACGGGTCGACATCACCATACCGTTCCCCGGCTGCCTCTACGGCGCCCTGCGCTGCGGCCAGTGGCTCATGCAGCACACTGTGGCGCGCGTCGAGCTCGGTGGCGGATTTCCCAACACCGAATGGCGACAACTCAACGAGCCGCGGCTCTACGAATTTTGCCATACTGTGGTAATCGATGGGCACCCCGAAGCCATAGACCTCTGCCCCGATTTCAGTGACCTGCCTTTCGATAAATACCTCTCGCTCAGCGAGATGACCATCCCTATGCACCGCCTTTGGAGCGAAGGCCGCTGGAACAAGATGGTCATGGCCCAGGGCTGCTACTGGCACCGCTGCGCCTTTTGCGACACGACGCTCCCATACATAGGCCGATACAGAGCCCCGCGCGCCACCGACGTGGTAGACCGCATGGAACGCATAGTGAGCCAAACTGGCCGCACGGGCTTCCATTTTGTAGACGAAGCACTGCCTCCCAACCTGCTGCGGCAGGTGGCCGACGAGATTGTGGCACGCCACTTGGTGGTGAGTTGGTGGGGCAACATACGCTTCGAACGCACCTACACCGCCGAACTGTGCCAGCTGTTGGCCCGCTCGGGCTGTGTGGCCGTGAGCGGCGGCCTCGAGGTGGCGTCGGACCGCCTGCTGCGCCTCATCGACAAAGGCGTAACCATTCAGCAAACCGTCGATGCCTGCCGCCACCTGCGCCAGGCTGGAATAATGGTCCACACATACCTCATGTATGGCTTCCCCACCGAGACCCTACAAGAGAGTGTCGATGCCCTCGAAACCGTGCGCCAAATGTTCAGCCAAGACCTCGTACAAAGCGCCTTTTGGCACCGCTACGCCATGACCTGCCACAGCCCCTCGGGGCGCGAGCCCGAGCGCTTTGGTGCTCGCCGCACTACGCTCGAGCCAAACCCGTTCTGTAACAACGAGGTAGACTGGGCTCCCATCGACCGCGCCGACGGCGAGCCTCAGTTCGACTACGACATAGACGCTGTGGGCTCGGCCCTGCGTGTGGCAACCTACAATTTTATGAACGGCCTCGGCCTCGAAAGACCCGTTCGCAGCTGGTTCCCCATTCGTGTGCCCAACCCTTCGGCCACCCCAAAAAAGCCACACAAAAGCCGTCGCTAACTGCCTCATTACCAGTACTTCGGTCGTGTTAAAGAGGGGTTAAGGTCGTATTGAGGTCGAACAGCGCTTGATATTCAGACAGTTAGCAACCGAAAAATACCCTCTTCGGGGCGTTGCAGACCCGAGGAAAGTGTGTCTTTAAAAGGTGTTTGCTGTCTGCCAATTGGCTTGCCTCTACATTGCCAGCAGGTGCCTGATGGCAAGCCGGTAGCCATCCATTCCGAGTCCACACACCATGCCGCGGCAGGCCGAAGTGAGGTAGGAGTGGTGGCGATAGTCCTCGCGAGCAAAGATGTTGCTCATGTGCACCTCGATTGCTGGTGCTGTCACGGCGAGGAGCGTGTCGCGCAGGGCGATGCTGGTGTGGCTGTAGGCTCCGGCGTTGACTACAAGTCCCTGGGCTTCAAAGCCGTAGCGTTGTATGGCGCTAACAAGTTCGCCTTCGACGTTGCTTTGGTAGTATTCTATCGTGGTGCCATCAAACTCGCTGCGCAGCTGCAGCAGCAGGTCGTCGAAAGTGGCGTGGCCATAGATTTGTGGCTCGCGCCGCCCTGTGAGGTTCAGGTTGGGACCGTTGATGATGGCGATAGTGGTCATGGCTTTTAATCCCAAAAGTGGTCGGAGCCGTTGCTCCAGGTTTCGTGTTCGGAGTAGGAGTTGGTGGCTTTGGTCGAGGTAATGCCGAGGTCGTCGAGGAAGAGCAGGTCGCTCAGTGCGTCGCCAATCGACGAAGCGTAGCCGCGTTCGGGGGCGATGCTGACGACCGTGAAGGTGGGTTTGGAGTAGGGCTTGCGTTCCATAGTTGGCGATTGTTTATTGGTTGAGTATGGCGTCGAGGCGTGGGGTAGAGGCCGTGAGGCGGCCACCGACGGTGGCTACACAGTCGACTTTAGCTTTGACGCAGAGTGTGTTGTCGGCCGTGCGGTAGATGTCTTGAAAAAAGACGTAGCGTATGCCCTGCTTCTCTACGCGCAAGCGGCAGGTGTACTGGTCGTCGGGGCGCAGAGGTGTTTTGTAGGCAATTTCGAAACGGGCTACAACCACGTCTATGCCCTCGTCGTGCAACTGGGCGAAGGTGACGCCGCGTCTGGTGATGAAGAGGTGGCGAGAGTGTTCGAGATAGTGCTGGTAGTTAGCGTTGTTGACAATGCCTTGCAGGTCGCACTCGTAGTCGCGCACACGGTCGGTGTTTTCGAAAATGTAATCCACAGCGGTCGATTTGCTAAAAGAAATCGGAGGGTTGTGCGGCGCCGGCCTGCGGCCGGCGCCGTAAAAACCTCGCGATAGTTGGTTTATCAATCTTTGATGTTGGGCTCCTCGAGGCCGAGGTGCTTCTTCTTATCGACGGCTTTGAGGTAGACGCCAATCAGCAGGGCGGCCACACCGAGGCAGGCCAGCATGACCAAGGCCCAAGTATAGTTCAGCTCGTCGGGGGCGGTACCGGGGTCGTTGGTGTTGGTCAGCACGTTGCCAATGAGGATGGGGAAGAGCCACAGACCGATGTTCTGAATCCAGAAAATCAGGGCGTAGGCCGAGCCGATAATCTTCTCGTCGACCAGTTTGGGCACCGAGGGCCACAGAGCGGCAGGCACCAGCGAGAACGAGGCGCCGAGCACCAGAATGGTGACGTAGGCCACGACGGTTCCGCCAATGGCATTGCCTTTGAACATAGGCAGAATGAAAGCGAATGTCAAGTGGCAGAGAACCAGCAGTATAGAGCCAATCATGAGCATCGAGGCGGCTTTACCCTTGTGGTCAACATAGTTGCCCAGGATGGGGGTTATGGCCACGGCCAAGAGTGGGAACACGGCGAAGATGGTTTCGGCGGTGCCACGCATATAGCCCATATAGCAGTAAACCACCAGAGCCACAATGGCAACGCACATTAAGCCATATTTCAGACCTTTCTTTTTAGAGAAGTTGCTGGCAAAAGCACAAACGGCCACCATGAGCATGATGACGTATTGCACTATGGTCACAGCCTCGCCCCCCCAGAAGCTGTTCGGGTCGGCCTCGGTGAGGGTGAGGTTGCACTGCAGCATATTGACGGCATATTTCTGGAAGGGGAAGATGGCCGAGTAGTAGAGCACACACAGCAGAGCCACCAGCCAGAAGCCCAGGCTCGAGAAAATCTTGCCGATGTCCTTGATTTTGAATGGGTCGTCCTTCTCTTCGGCCTCGCCGGTTTGGGCGTCGAGTTTCTTGTCCATGAAGAAATAGGTGACGAACATGATGAGGGCAATGCAGAGCAGCACCACGCCAAAAGCGACCGAACGGCTTACGTTGACCTCGCCGCCGAGCTTGGCAAAATAGGGGCTGAAAATCATGCAAGTGGCCACACCCAAGCGAGCCAAAGCCATCTCGGAACCCATGGCCAAAGCCGTTTCGCGGCCTTTGAACCACTTCACGATGCCACGGCTGACGGTGATGCCGGCCATTTCGGCGCCGCAACCAAAAATCATGAAGCCGATAGCTGCCAACTTGGCCGAGGCAGGCATTCCGCGATAGAAGGGCGATACGCCGAGTTCGTCGAACAAGGGAATATAGTTAAGGTTGTTGGTGAACCAGTTCTCGAGGCTGCTGCCAATAAAGCTCTCGCTGATAGCGAAATACTTTATCAAGCCGCCAACCAGCATCACAGCGCCGCTGAGCACAGCTGTGAAGCGCACACCCATCTTGTCGAGGATGATGCCGGCAAAGATGAGGAAGAACACAAAGACGTTGAGGAACGTCTCGGCGCCCTCCATAGTGCCGAAAGCTTTCGAGTCCCACCCACGGGTCGACTCCATAAGGTCTTTGATGGGCGACAGAATGTCCATAAAGATGTAGGCGCAGAACATTGCCAACGCCAACAGCAGCAGTGCTATCCATCGCATGGCAGCACTGTCTCTCAGTGTTTTTGTACCTGTTTGTGTCATAATTATTGTTTGTTTTTATTAATGATTTCTTATTTTATAAATAACGTGCAAAGATACGTTTTTTTTCTCAAATCGTAGCCATTCATGCCTAAAAAGTTTGTATTTTTGTTTTATCTTACTGAAAAACAGGTGGTTCTGTATACGCTATACGAAAAACAAAGCCACACCAGCTACGCTTATTATGGCTCCGAGTACTTCGCGTGGGGCTACTTTTTGGTGAAAGAGCAGCGCTGCAGGGGCTATGATGAGTACCGGCGTTAGGGCGAACAGAGTCTGCGCAATGCCAGTCGAAGTGTACTGCGTGGCCAGCAGCGAAGCGCTAACACCTATGAATGGGCCGAATACGGTCGACCCCAACACGCACCACATGGCTTTGCGGTCGTGGATGGCATGGTTTAGCCGCTGGCGCCCATTGTGTGCAAAAACGAGCAGCAAAGTGGCAAATCCGGCCAAACCAATCAGCGCCCTAATCATCGTGGCTGCAAATGGCACGCAGATGTAGAGCGGCAGTGGCAGCAGTGCACCAGCCACTGGCGCGGCTGTGTCGAGCCCCGCGGCAGCGAGCGCAGCGTCGTAGTGTTGCAGGCCCATCTTGCTCAATACCAGGCCTAAACCCTGGCAAAGGCCTGCCATTACGGCGTAGAAAATGCCTTTGGGTGGCAGGCTGAGGCTCACTGTCGATTCTTTTTTCGACAAAATGGATATGGCAATTCCGGTCAGCGTTATGACCATGCCGGCTATGGCGAGAGGGCGCATTTGCTCGCCGAGCAGCAGTCGGCCGGCTATGGCGGCCGTGGGGGCCGAGAGGGTCATGAACAGTTGTCCGAAACGCGACCCGATGTAGATGTAGCCTTGCATGAGGCAGTAGTCGCCCACCACGTAGCCTACCACGCCGCTCATCAGCAGCCAGAACCAAGTGGAGCGGTCGGCAAAGCGTGGCCAGGGAGCCCCCATGGTGAGCCACATGGTGATGGCGAGCAGGATGAGCGACATCGACATCCTCACCACGTTGAGCGGCAGCGAGCCCATGCGTTTCGAGCCCACCTCGGCAAAGAGTGCGGTGGCGGTCCACGCTACGGCTACGAATAGTGCAATTGTTTCGCCGATAAGCATTTGCGATAGTGGTTTGTGCTATTTCACTTCTTCCATGGCGCGTTGCAGGAACTTGTTGAGTGGCAGGCTGGCGCGCCACACGTCGAGCACGGCGTCGGCCATCTCGGGGCTCCCAACGAGGCTTTCGTCGAGTGTGTGGTTCGAGCAGTAGTCCTTATATTTCAGCAGGTCGGCGTGTGGCCAGTCGGCAGGGTAGCCTTGCGGTACGCGTTGCAGTTTTTTGCTGGTGAAAAACGTGTCGCCAAAATAGTGGCGATAGGTTTTGTCGTTGATTATGGCAAGGAACTCGTCGGGGCAGTAGAATATTTCTTGGCGGATGGCGGCCAGGGCTTGCGGCGACGGCATGAATATGCCTCCGCCCAGGTCGCACATTCCCTCGAGGCCGTAGGCGTTGTCGCAGCCTATTTGAACGTAGTAGCCTGGAACTCCGCTGTTTTTCGGCCCCCAGCTGCTGAGGAAGCAGGCTATGTGGGTTTTGTAGGGCGTTTTGTCGGCCGAAAAGCGTGTGTCGCGATAGATTCGGTAGACCGAATTTTTTGCCGTCAGGCCGGTAAGGGTGGGGTCTACTTGCTGCATTTGGTCGATGAGGTATTGTACAAAGGTGTCGAATTCGGCTTTGATTTCGAGCCATTGGTCTTTGTGGTCGTTGAACCATGGGCGGTTGTTGTTGGCTGCCAGTTGCTGCAGGAATCCGATTGTTTGCGGGTGGAGTGTGGGTTGTTGCATTTTGGGTTTGTTTTCAGATTGTGAGAGTTGTTGATGGCTTATTGTTTCAGGCCACGCCAGCATTTGGTGCAGAGTGTCCCTTCGAGGCGAGCCTCCTGCTCGTCGGGCAGGGCGGGGAAGAGGTCGAGCCCGCTCACAGCTTCGAGGCTGTCTACCGTGACGGCGAATTTAGCCAGTGGCGCGTCGCTGGCACGGTGGTCGACGATGAAGGCTATCGTTTGGTCGATAGCGGGTGCGTATATTGCTTTGAAAAAGGCGTAGGGCACCGCCACCTGGTTAGGCCCAATGCGGTCGGCGTTGCGGGCGTCGATGAGCGGCCCTGTGACGATGTAGATAGTGTCGTAGACTCTGGCCCAGCGGCGCACTTGCGACTCGAGACGGTTCCAAACTCCGTCGTTGAATTCGGCTATCTGGGGCGAGATGTTGCTCATGAGGAATGTTTCGCTCATGGCGGTGGTGTCCCACTTCATGTCGCCCGCTGGCACGAGGTGGCCGCGCGTGTAGCCACTTCGGCGATAGTCGTTCGGCGTGGCGCTGCCGGTAGCCACGGCTGGGTCTTCGCGAAAGTTGTTGGTGCGCTTGGCTTGGCCGTTAGCGCGGTCGCGCGTGAGCATATAGGCCACCCAGCGTGGCTGTTCGTAGGGCTCGGAGTATTGCAGGGTGTAGTGCTTATGGGTCACCGTGGCTGCAGGGTTGGCAATGGCTGGCAGGGGGTTGAAGGCGCCAAAATCGTTCGGAGCCGAAGCCTGGCTGTTTTGGGCCATGGGGTGGCACGAGGTGGCTACGAAAGCCATCGCGAGCGCAGCAACGCGACATAAATAGCTGATAGTGTTATGTTTGTCTATTTTCATGGTTCGTGACTTTGGTGCAAAGATACGAAACTTTGCCGACATATCAAAAAAAACTTTCTCGCCCCCAACCGAAGCTGCAACTGCCCCAAAAAACGAGACCGATTTTGCCCAGCCGCAACCCCTTTTTAGCCCTTTCAGCAACCAAAAGGTTAAATCGAACCTGTATTAAAAATAATTCAAAACTATGACAAAACTATATCATGTCTTACGTTTGTAAGTGATGAGTTAGAGATGACTAAGAGAATAGTAGGAGATGAGTAAGAGATGATATGTTTACAACGTTGATTTTCAGTGATTTACGTGTTGGTCTATACCGCGGTGTTGGTTTTAAGGTTTAATGTGTTGAAATACAGGTTATTGTGGTGTTTTATTAAAGTAGTGCTAAAGCCTGTTGTGTGGCCGACTTTTACCAGTAGTTGACCCGATTTCGGGGCGAGGATAGTTTGAGCCATCCCGACCGTTAAGCTGCCTTTGGGGTGGCATAAGAGTCAACTAAAAGTTACCAGAGGGTGAGGCAAAGTTTCCAAGTCTCAGAACCTGCTTACGGCACTACCTCATGTTGGTGCAGAGAAGGATTGAATGAATGGTGGGGTAGGGGCATTGCAACCGCAAGGCGAGGACGGGCACCGAGCGCTGCAGCGGTGGAACTGTGGTAGTTGTGAGCATATCGTAGAAACCCCAGCGCGCCGTGTGGAAAGGGTGGTGTGCTGGGGTTAGGGGGGCTTGGGCGGTGGTAGTTTGTCGCTTGTTGGTAGTTGCTGAGTGGCGAGTGCTGCCAGCCGCCGTTTAGCCTAACTGTGGCTTAGGCTAAACGGCCGGTCTTGATTTTGTATTGGTTCAAGGCTTGGGCCAGCTGGTCGGGGCATGAGGTGGGTCCTCCGTTGCAGCTTATGCCTTCGAGTCGCGCTATGGCTTGGTCTACGTCCATATCTTCGACCAAGCGACTTATGCCTTGCAGGTTGCCGTTGCAGCCGCCGAGGAATTGGACGTTGTGGAGGCGGTTGTTGTCGTCGACATCGAAAGTGATGAGTGAACTGCAGGTGCCCGTAGTTTGATAGCTATACATGGTTGCAGAGCTGTTTGGGTGGTTGGGGAGCGATTATCTGAAGCGTAGGTTTTGCCAGCCGTCTTTGTATCGGCCGCCGGCAATGCCCGAGATTTGTTGCAGTTTGCCTTGCAGGGCCGATTCTTTGCTGACGTTGCGTTCCACGCTTTCGAAGAGGTCTTGGTAGGTTATGGGGTCTATATCGCCAGCGGCACTCTTGATTTCTTTGAGCAGGTAGTAGGTGAGGAAGCCGTGGTGTTGGTCTTCGAACGAGTAGGCGGTGCAGTCGTATTCGGCAGCGAGCAGAATGACTATGTCTTCGCGGATGTTGGCTTTGCGTTTTTTGGCTTTTTGCCCTTTGGGCATATCGCAGCGCAGCATATTAGAGCCAGTGCGTGTTTTGCCGTCGAACGAGGCGTCGAAAATCATGGTGATGTTGCGCGAGGGGGTGCCTTTAAACCAACGGCAGAGCGAGTCGATGGATATGCATTGGTCGAGGAAACGGTCGGCGTCTTTGCCCTTGAGCGTTATGTCGAACGACGACACAGCGTTGGTTTTGCCTTTGCGTTCGCCGCTGAGTGATTTGATGGCGTCGGCATCGATGTTGTTGGGCACGATATAGGCTTGGCCGTTGGTGCTGGTAATGCCGTGGCCAGCATAGTAGAGGTAGAGGTCGGCAGTGGGTTGGTTGTTGCCGTCGGCGCCGTGCGAGGCGGTAGCGCGGGCGTTGTTTTTGAGCCATTCGACGCCGAGGGTCTTTATTTCGGCGCGCGAAGCGTTGTGTATGAGCTTCACCTGGCGTTCGGGAATGCCGAGGGCTTTGACGAAGTATTGGCGCAGCATAGAGCCGTCGTTCGAGGCGTAGGGCACCGAGGGGAGGGCGCCGAGGGTGTAGTCCTCGTTGGCAATGATAAGCACGTAGGCGTTGGTGTAGGGGTCGTCGGTGCGCTGGGGGATGTTGAAGTCGACGTATGCGTCTTGAATTTTGTCGGCGGTCATGTCTTCTATCGTTTCGCGGAAAGCGTCGTGCACGGTGAGTTCGATACTGGTGCGGCGGTATTGCGAGCCTATGTCGCTAAACGACTTGGTGATGTAGTAGAATGTGTTTTTGGTAGAGCGGAGGTTGCGCACGTTGTTTTCGAGGAAGTGGCGCACCGACTGGGCGCGCAGGTAGGCCAATTGGGCGTTGTTGCTAATGCCTTCGACTTGCGAAATGGATATACGTATTTGCTCGTCGTTGTAGGTGACGGGGCAGTAGCGGAAGTCGCCGAACTCGCCGTTATAGTCGATGTGGACAATCTCGGCGGCGTCGGTGGTAGAGGTAATGCGAGCAGTTATTTCTTTGCCAGCGCTGAAGATGTCGCTGCAGATGCCTTCGACAAAGGTTTTGGTCAGGTTGCAGATGGCACGGCAGGAGTTGGAGGCGTCCCAAAGGTAGGTGCCAGAGGGGTAGTCGTCGGTCACGCCCTCGAAGTGGCGGCAGTTGTAGCTTATGTCGAACACGTAGTTCAGTTCGGGTTTGCCATCCTCGCGAGTGCCTTCGACGATGTTGGTCTTGATGGTGACAAACGATTCGTCGTAAAGTTTCTGGTCGTTGGGCAGGCTGACGAGTATCTGTTCCGCCTTTTTGGTCATGGTTTTTTGGCGGTTTTGGACGTCTTGCTGAATGAAATCGCGTATGGCGGCCTGGTATTGGCTGTTGACGTTGGTTTCGGATTCTTGCGCCATGGCTGCGACGGTGAGCAGGAGCGCGGTGGCAATCAGTACTATTTTTCTCATATTGCGATTGTTGTGCTTATTATTATTTCAGACTGCAAAGATACAAAAAAAATTAGATATGTGCGATGTCGATTGCGAATTTCTTTTGCAGACGGTCTCGCACGAGGTAGAGTATTCCGGCATAACAGGCTGATACCGCGAGTGTTATGAGTGCCGTCCAGAGTTCGGGTACTTTCATTATGTTGAGCACCGCGAAGGCTGCCAAGATGATTATAGCCGGCAGAACGTAGGCCAAAAGCACGGCTTTCAGTCCGTTTTGTTCGCTGAGGGTTACCTTGACCGGTTCGCCTGGCTGGTAGCTTTGCCAGTCGGTGGTGAAGGCCGACACCGTCTTGTCTTTGCTGTCGGCCATACCGCATTTGGCGTGTGCGGCGCAGTGGGCGCAGGCGCTGAGCACCTCGATGCGAACATCGACGCGCCCTTTTTGGGTGGCGAGTACTGTTCCGTCGTGTTCTATTCTTTCCATGATTGGGAGTGTCGTGGGTTGTGTGTTGAGTGTTAAATAATTTCGCAGTCGGCCTGCATGAGCCAGCCAGTGTTGCCATCGGCCAGCCTAATCTTGTGCCAACCCGAGAGGCTTTCGTCGATGGTCACTTTGGTGCCTTCGTGGATGATGAATTTGTCGACGCTGTCGCGCTCGGGCGAGCCTTTCACCACCACTGCTTGTTGTGTCACCACTGCTTGGTTGTGGCGTTGCAGCCGTGCCGACGAGGCAATGGTTACCACGGTGCAGAGTGCCAACAGCAGTATCGCGCCCGTGGCGCCAATGGCGTAGTTGCGCCGTTTGGTGTACTGGTCTGCAAGCAGTGTAAGCACCACGAGGGCGGCCGTAGAGGCCAGTAGCACGAGCAGTATCAGTCGCCAACTGGTGGGCGCGAGGGCTCCGAGCAGGCTCTCCCACCAGCGCAATGCGAAGAATTGTGGCAGGGTGGCAATGCGGTCGGTGGTGTGGCTTTCGGCAAGAGCCAGATTTTCGCGTGTGTCGCGGTCGTTGGGTTTCAGCCTCAAAGCGCGTTCATAGTTCAGTATGGCGCGCCCGTTTTGGCCCAGCCTGTAATAAGTGTTGCCCAGGTTGTAGTAGAGCGCGGCCGACTCGAGGCCCTGCTCCAGTATTTGCTCGTATGCGGAGGCGGCCTCGTCGTAGTTTCCGGCTTGGTAGGCTCGCTCGGCATCGGCCATGGTTTGGGCTGGCAGTAGTGGGACGAGGAGCGATATGACTATTGTTGCGAGTGTCTTTTTCATGATAGTAGTTTTGGGTTAGAGTGATGAAATAACGGCCAGGGCTTCGTCGTAGATGGCTTGGCGTTGGGTCGAGGAGTCGCCTGGGGCAAAACGAGCAATGTCGACATCCTGAAGTAGTTGCATTATTTGTTGCTGTACCTCGGGAGCCACATTGCGGCTTTGGAGGCAGGCGGTCACGGTGTCGCGATTGAGTTCGGCAAGGTTAATGTTATATTTGTCGGCAATGCAACCCCAAATGGCCTTGTATATCTCTTCGTAGAAGTGTGTGTTGTCGTTGGTTTTTAGGTAGTTGGCAGCCTTCTTCAGTCGGCGGCGAGCCATACGTGTGGCTTGTTTGAGTCGGGTGCCAGCAATGTCTTTCGAGTTGGTTTGGCGTTTCCGCCCAATGGCAGTGGCAGCCACAGCTATGGCAACTATTGCGGCCATCACGACCCAGAACCAGGCCGAAGGGCGAACTCCGCTGTTGCGTTCAGACAACTTGTAACGTCCCAATTTGAGGTAGTTAATATCGTCGTTGAGCAGGCGCACATCGTCTTTGCTCGAAACCATAGCTGTAGATTTTGGGTCGCCAGCGTTGACTTTAAGATTTTGAGCCTCGACGCGTTTGGTTACGTAGTGCCCAACACTGGGGTCGAAGTAGGCAAACTCGTAGGCTGGAATAACGAAGTCGCCCTGACTGCGCGGTATGAGTATCCACTCGTAGGTGCGGCTGCCGCTAATGCCGTTGTCCGATTTCGATATGCGGTCTTTGACGTCGGGGTCGTACGATTCGAATATCTTGGGCAACTCTAACTGCGGTGTGTTGATAAGTGGCAGATTGCCAGAGCCACTTATGGTGAGGCGGTAGGTTACGGCCTCGTTGGCGCGAACTTCGTTCAGGTTGAGTCCGCCTTCGATGTCGAAGTGGCCAACAGCGCCAGTGAAGCCCTCGGGTGCAGCTGGTAACGGCTTTACTTTGACGTTGATAGCATTGGTAGTGATTTTTCGTTCGACGGCTTGAGCCGAGTTGAAGAAGGGGTCGTCGAAGAGGTCCCAGATGGTGCCGGTACGGCGGCGCTGCCGTTGCACCATTGCCAGCACATTTAGGTCGAGCGGCTCAATGCGGAGGTTGCCACTCTCTTGTGCAAAAAGGGCACCGCGTTTGATTTCGGCAACCTGGTAGCGCTGTCCGTTGACGGTTTCTTCGTACTGCTTTATTTCGCGTCCCTGACTCAGGTCTTCGGCCCAAAAGCCTTTGTTGCCCGGTAGTTTGTCTATTTGGTACTGACTTATAGGTACTTGTGTGTAGATTTTATAGGTTATTATTGCTTGCTCGCCCTGATAGAGATTGCTTTTGCTGACGGCGGCCTTGGCAAACAACGTTGTGCCGTCGATTTTGGTTGTAGCGGCCTGTTGCTGGTTGTTCCAGGGGTCGAACGGGTCGCGACGCTGCTGCTGTTGCTGCTGTTGCTGCTGGCGTTGTTGCTGTTGCTGCTGGCTAAGCTTCTCGACCTTGATAGAGAACGGTTGCGAGGCGATGGTTTTTCCACCTGCAGTGCACGAAGCTGCCCCGATGTTGAACTCTCCTTCTTGGTCGGCTCTGACAATGTAGGTAAAGGTATTGGTTATGGTGTGCGAAACGTTGCCGTTGACGATGCTTGTATAACTCGACGATGATTGGTTGGGACCGCTCAAAACGCTCAAACCTTTGAACGAGGGACCTTTGAAGGCCGAAGCCTTGTCGTTGACTTCGAAGCGTACTTGGAAGTTGTCGCCAACATAGACCGTTTGCGGTGCGCGAACGGTTATATCTTGACCAATGGCGGCAAGTGTGGTGAAAGCGAGGAGGAGGGTTAGAAGTATGTTTTTCATGTTGTTACCAGTCTTTATCGGTTTTGAGCGGACGAGCTACGCGTACTTTCTGGGTTTGTTCTTTCATGGTTTGACGCTCGTTGTTTTTCACTGCTTCGAGCATTCGCTCGGCGTCTTGTTTGCGTTGTTGGTCGGCTTTGTTTTGTGGCTGCTTGTTTTGGTCTTGGCGGTCTTGGTTTTGTTGATTATCTTGCTGATTTTGTTGGTTTTGCTGATTTTGTTGCTGGTTGTCTTTCTGCTGGTCTTGGTTTTGGTCCTGCTGTTGCTGGTTTTGTTGTTGGTCCTTGTCTTGGTTGTTGTCCTGGTTGTTGCCGCCGCCGTTTTGCTGCTGTTGTTGCATGGCTTGCTGCAGCATTTTTTGTGCGTAACTGAGGTTGTAGCGCGTGTCGTCGTTGTTGGGGTCGAGTTTCAGCGCCTCTTGGTAGTTGGATACGGCCTGCTTGAAATTCTCCATGCCGTTCTGCTTGTCGGCAAGACCTTGTTGCAGGTAGCTGTTGCCGAGGTTGTGAAGTGCCTGGCTGCGTTGTGTGGCAGTGATTTCGGTGTTGTCGAGGGCGGCGCTATATTGGCGGGCGGCTTCGGTGTAGTTCTTGTTGCGATAGTGTGTGTTGCCGAGGTTGTAGTGGCTCTTGTAGTAGGTCGAATCGGCTTCGAGGGCTTTGCGATAGGCTATTTCGGCCTTGTCGTAGTGCTCTTTTTTGTACTCATGGTTGCCGTTGCGCACCTCTTTTTTGATGTTTTGTGCGTTAGCGGAGCAGGCTATTACTGTAAGTGTCAGTGCTATGAGTGTTGTTTTGGCGAGTCTCATTGTGCAGGTTCCTCCTTTTGTAGCAGTTTATGCAGGTTGAATTTGCGGTTGCGTCGTTCAAATATAATTAGTTCCAGAACGAGACAAATTATTGCACCCGCGAGCGGATATTGATAGCGACTTTCGTATTCGCTGAATGTGGCTTCGCCATACTGTTCTTTGTCGAGGTTTGCAATTGTGTTCAGCACTTCGGCAATGCTGTTGCCAGTGTTGCCTGCGCGCACATACACACCGTTGCCGGCATGGGCTATCTCGGCCAGCATGGTCTCGTTGAGTTTGGTCATGACGATAGAGCCGTCCTTTGCGCGTTTGTAGTTGTTGCGGCGTCCGCGTGGGTCGTATTCTGGTATGGGTGTACCTTCGGGCTGGCCCATACCTATGGTGCATACTCGAATGCTTTCTGAAGCGGCTTTTTTGGCAGCAGCCACGGCGTCGTCCTCGTGGTTTTCGCCGTCAGAGATTATGATGATGGCGCGCCCTTTGTTACGCACCCATTCGCGGTCGGGGTCGTCGTAGCCCAGGGTTTGTATGGCTGTGCTTATGGCGTCGCCAATGGCAGTACCTTGAGTGCTTATTTGGTCGCACGACACCTGGTCGAGGAATAACTTGGCAGCGCCATAGTCGTTGGTGAGAGGCATCTGAACGAAGCTTGTGCCAGCAAAGACCACGAGCGACACGCGGTCGCCGGTCAGTTCGCCAAGTAGGTTGCCTATGGTGCGTTTGCTGCGTTCGAGGCGGTTGGGTTGTATGTCTTCGGCCATCATGCTGTTCGATATGTCGAGGCAGATGGCTATGTCGCTGCCTTGTCGTTTGGCTTCTTGCAGTTTGGTGCCGGCTTGAGGATTTGCCACAGCCAAAATGAGTAGCGCGAGGGCACACATAATTAAAGCGAACTTCAAGGCAGTGCGGCGTGGCGAAGCGTCGGGTATTAGTCGGCCGAACATGGAGCGGTCGGCAAAGCGTTGCAGCTGTGCACGGTGCCAATGGCGAGTGGCTATCCACAGGGCGGTGAGTATAGGAATGGTGAGCAGCAGCCACAGCAGGTTGGTATGTTCAAAATGTATCATGGTTCAAAGTTAGGGTGTGGTGCGATAAACGGTGAGTCGGAGCAGTATTTCGAAAGCCAGAGCGAGCAGGGCTACGACGAGCAGTGGAAAGTATTCGTCGCGTTTTTGCGAGTATTGTGTGACGTCGATTTTGCTCTTCTCCATATTGTCGATTTGCTGGAAGATTTGGCTGAGCGAGTTTTTGCTTGTTGCTCGAAAATATTCGCCACCGTCGGTGCAAGCCGACATGGCGCGCAGTTGAGGCTCGTCAATCTCGACGTCGATGTTTTGATAGCGTGTGTGGCCGAGAGCATCCTTGAATGGGTATGGGGCTTTGCCGAGCGAGCCGATGCCGATAGTGTAGAGTCTGATGCCGTAGAGGGCTGCTATCTCGGCCGCACTTTGGGGGTCGACGGAGCCCTGGTTGTTTACACCGTCGGTGATGAGGATGATTACCTTGCTTTTGGCTTCGCTATCTTTTATGCGGTTCACTGCCGTGGCAAGTCCGTCGCCGAGGGCGGTGCCGTCCTTGAGGCTACCCAGTTTTAGTTTTGCCAACTGGCCGAGCAGTATGTGGTGGTCGATGGTGAGCGGTATTTGGGTGTAGGCTTCGCCTGCAAATACCACGAGACCCATGCGGTCCGAGTTTCGGCCTTCGATGAAATCGGCAGCCACCTTCTTGGCGGCTTCGAGTCGGTTTGGTTTGATGTCTTCGGCCAACATACTGCCAGAAACGTCGATTGTGAGCACAATGTCGATGCCTTCGACCGAGGTTTCGCGACGGTTGAGGGTGCTCTGTGGGCGCGCCAAAGCCACTATGGCCGCCGTAAGGGCCACGAGCCGAAGCGCGTAGAGCAACGGGTGCAGGCGCTGCCGCAGGGTGGGTCGAATGCCACTAAAGATGGCAGTTTCGGAGAACTGCAGCGCTGGGTGCTGTTTGCGATATTTTAATATGTACCATATAATTAATAGTGGTACAAGTATCAACAATAGCAGTAGCCACGGGTGGGCAAAAGTTATGTTATTCATTGTTGGTTGGCTGTTGGTCGGTTTGGGCAGAAAGTTTGTCGGCAAGCTGGTTTACGATTTCACAGGCTTCGTCCATAGAGCGGTCGTGCTCGTGTGGTAGTGGCTCGGATTTGGCAAATTTAACCATATCTGCGCGGTGTAATATCGAGGCGAGGCGCTTGGCAACGGAGGTGTCGAAAGTGGGCGAATGACGGTACGCATCGATGGTTTCGTCGCTTGTCATATCGGTCGAGGCAATGTTGCAGGCCTCTTCGAGGTAGGTACGAACAATGTCGGTGAGTCGGGTGTGATATTCTTTGGTTCGGCCAGACTGCCAGAGGTTTTCGCGGCGCAGGGCTTCGAGGGCTTGTAGCGCTCTCTCGTGTGGCGGAAGGGGTGGGGGAGTGGGTTTGGCAAAAATGGGTTGCCCGGGGCGCTTTTTCCGAAGTTGATACGACCCCAACACGACCCCAACCCCTACCAAAGCCACCAATATCCAGCGAAAAATTTCCCAAAAAGTGTAGTTCTCGCGGAGTAGGGGAGCGATGTCGCGGATGTCGGCCGTGGTGGTGTCGACGTCGGCCACGTCGTCGACCGTGAGCAGTATTGAGTCGCTATGCCCGATGTGGATGATGTGTTGGCCTGGGGTGAAGCTGGTGATGACGGTAGTTTGTGTGCGGCTTTCTTGGTCAAAATCTTGCGAAATGGCCACTACGTCGTCTTGTTCGATAGTTTCGACCGATGGGTATTCGTCGGCGTTGACGATGGTGAGGCGCGTTTGTTGGCCGATGAGTATGTGGTCGTTGTCGAGTTCGATTTGCGTTTGAGCGAGCAGGCTCGAGAACGAGGCGAGTATTAATATGACGGTTGCAAGTGTGTGTTTCATGACTTTGCTATTGTCTCATTTCGAACAATTTGCGTAGAGGTTTGACGAAGTCGTCGCCAGTGGTGAGGTCGCAGAAGTCGACACCATATTTTTTCAATGTGTTTTCTACTTCGGCCTTGTGTGCGGCGTGGTGAGCGGCAAATAGGTTGCGAGTTGTCGGGTTAGCGGTGTCGACCCATAAGGTGCTGCCGTTTTCGGGGTCGTAGAACTTAGTAAGCCCGATGTTGGGCAACTCGGCCTCGCGACGGTCCATAATTCGGAGGGCGGCGAGGTCGTGTTTGCCGGCGGCTATCTTGAGAGCATCTTCGTAGCCTTTGTCGTAGAAATCGGTGAGTAGGAAAGCGGTGCAACGTTTCTTGATGACGTTGGTGAAGTAGCGGAGGGCCTGGGCGATGTCGGTGCCATTGTTTTGTGGGCGGAAGGTGATAAGTTCGCGGATTATGCGGAGTATGTGGCTGCTGCCTTTCTTGGGCGGAATGAAGGCTTCTATGCGGTCGCTGAAGAGTATTACGCCCACTTTGTCGTTGTTCTGTATGGCACTGAAAGCCAGCGTTGCAGCCACTTCGGCAACGAGTTCTTCTTTGAATTGCTGATGGGTGCCAAAGCGGTTGCTTCCACTGACGTCGACAATGAGCATGACTGTCAGTTCGCGTTCTTCCTCGAATATTTTTACGTAAGGGTGGTTGAGGCGGGCTGTAACGTTCCAGTCTATGTTGCGCACATCGTCGCCATATTGGTACTCGCGTACTTCGCTGAAAGCCATACCACGACCTTTGAAAGCGCTATGGTAGGCTCCGGAGAACATCTGCGACGACAGTCCTCGGGCTCGTATCTCGATTTTGCGGACTTTTTTGATTATCTCGTTGTCCATTGTGGTTTCTATGGCGGTTGGTTTTTTGACTGAAATCGGTCAGCGATTAGGGTACGTCGACGCGGTTAAGCACTTCGTTTACAATCTCTTCGCTGCTGATGTTCTCGGCCTCTGCTTCGTAGGTGAGGCCCACACGATGGCGGAGCACTTCCATGGCCACAGCGCGCACATCTTCGGGAATGACGTAGCCACGACGTTTGATAAATGCGTATGATTTGGCTGCCGAAGCGAGGCAGATGCTGCCACGAGGCGAGGCTCCGTAGCTCATCAGTGGCTCGAGTTTGTTGAGACCATACTGGCTTGGGTAGCGAGTGGCGAAGATTATATCGGTAATGTAGTTCTCGATTTTTTCGTCCATATACACCTCTTTTACTAACGCGCGCGCTTTGAGTATGTCGGCCGGTTGCAGGACGGCGGCCTGCTGGCGTTTGGCATTGGGCTCGTTAACCTGCTGGTGGAGTATGGCTTTCTCCTCTTCGCGACGAGGATAGCTCACTACAACTTTTAGCATAAAGCGGTCAAGTTGAGCTTCGGGCAAGGGGTAGGTACCTTCTTGTTCGATGGGGTTTTGGGTGGCCATGACGAGGAACGGCTCCTCCATCTTGAAGGTTTGCTCGCCAATGGTTACCTGTCGCTCCTGCATGGCTTCGAGGAGGGCACTTTGCACTTTTGCAGGGGCGCGGTTTATTTCGTCGGCCAGAACAAAGTTGGCAAACACTGGGCCCTTTTTCACTTTGAACGATTCGTCTTTCTGGCTGTATATCAGAGTGCCTATAAGGTCGGCAGGCAGCAGGTCGGGTGTGAACTGAATGCGGCTAAATTTGGCGCTTACAGCTTTTGCCAGCGTGGTGATAGCCAGCGTTTTGGCCAGGCCAGGCACGCCTTCGAGCAGTATGTGCCCGTCGCTCAGTAGGGCAACCACGAGACTTTCAATCATCTGTTTTTGGCCGACGATGGTTTTCCCCATCTCCATCGTCAGCATGTCGACCATATCGCTTTCGCGGCCGATGCGCTCGTTTAGTTCTTGAATGTTGACAGATTCCATGTTTGTTCCGTTCATGATTATTAAGAAATACACAATAGTAACGCTTTCGAAAGAAAAATATTGTTGCTGAAATCAAAAAAAATCTTAAAAATGCTCACTTTTTTCTCAAAAGCCTCGACAAAAAGGCATAATTATAATCTTATTTAAAAGTTTTTTTTCGTAATTGAAAAAAATGTTGTATATTTGCCCATTCAAATGATATTGAACGAAACTGAATATCTAATTAATAGTTAGCACTTTATGAAAAGAAACAAAGTATTACTCGGCCTGTTTGTAGGTGTTTTGGCCCTCGTAGCTGGAGCTTCGCAGGCCCAAACCAAGGCAAATTACCGTTCGGGAAGAATCACCGAGGTGGGTCCTGACAATTTGGGAGGTCGCGTGCGCTGCCTCGTAGTCGACCAAGCCGATACTACGCAGTCTACCATCTTTGCAGGTGTGGCCAATGGCGGTCTTTATGTCCGTACTGGCGACACCAACCGCCTCAACCAAATCTACACCAAGCTTCAAGTATCCAACGTTGTAAAGAACGTCAACACTTGGCATTATATACCTATGTATGAAGAAGGCGGCTCGCAGTTGACCCTCCCAATCAGCAGCATGGTGCAAGTCAACGACTCTACCATCGTCATTGCTACTGGCGAGAGTTACTACCCCGTTGGCAATCGCCACCGCGCTTTCACTGCCATTGGTCGTGGCTTATTCCTCTTCAATACCAACTCCTTACGCTTCACTCCCATCGAAGGAACAGCTCCCACCTCCACGAGCAGTGTCTTTGCCACAGTCAACAACATGGAGACTATGCAGCGCAACGGCGTTACCTACCTCTTGGTGGCTACCAACCAGGGCCTCTATCGTTGGGAGGTGAGAACCAATGCCGACTGGGCAACCTACACCACAGTCTCTACCGAAAAGGTTGACCAGGTGATGGTTATCGGACGCCGCAACTTGGCTATGTTCTCGTCTGGCAACCGCCTGTTCAAGATTGGTAATGTTGTTGACAACTCTCAACCGGTCGACATCTCATCGTCGAACTCTGCTTTCGGTGGAACCAACACTCGCATCTACTTGGCATACGCCCCGACCGACAATAACTACATCTACGCTATGGTCGCCAACCAGTATGGTCTGTTCGAGAATGTTTACCTCACCACCAACCAGCAAACCTGGCAGCCTTTGGCCACCTCTACCGTAGTCCCGTTCAGCTATAACACAACAGCTACATGTGGAGCTCTCTATGTCGACCCCACCGACTGCCAAAAAATCTACATCGGCGGTACTTCTGTTTTCGTCGGCAAGGGCTATACCGAGGGCTATTACCAGTGGACCCAGACCTCATATGACGAGAACTCCCTCAACGGTGGAGATTTCATGGCCAATGTTTTCTCCTCGACAGCCTATGTCCACTCTGGCATCAATCAGATTGTTTCTTCCTATTCGCCGGACCGCGGTGTTTACTATTATGTAGCTACCGATGGCGGTGTGTTCCTTTCCTACACCAACTGCCAGAGTTTTGTAAATATTAGTCGCGGACTTAATGGCATTCAGGTCAACGGCTTGGCCGTTTCGCCCGACGGCGCCCTCACCATTGGTGCAAACCAATATGCAGTGCCTTATATTGCTTCGCGTTTTGCTCACAGCAAGGGCGACACCGTGGTAACTTGGTATGACGACGGCGAACTCGGCAACATGAACCACCTTGCCAGCGTTCTTTGGTATGGTAATGGCGGGCAGACTGCTGCCTCGATGTTCCAGCAGGTAAAACCCACTCCTCGCCGCACTATCTTCACCTCGGCTCAGAATGGCGCATACGGCCGCTCCTATGCCGACTACTCTAACTACACCAACACCCAAACTTGGACAACATCAGAGACCTTCTACTCTAATGCCGTTACTGGTGGTCCTGCTGTTGGTGTTATGGCTCTTTGGGAGACCCTCAACGACACTATATATAATGATACCATATTTGTACCGTTCGATACTTTGGGAGTTATCTATCGTGGCAACGACACTATCAACCTCTCCGACAGCAATGGCTCGAGATATATCATGAAGAACTTTACCATCAACCAAGGCGACCGTATGTACTTAAGCAGCGCTGCCCAGGCTGGCTACCCATTCGAATATGTCTTCCCAAAAACTGTTCCGGCTTTGTCTATCATTAACGATACCACTACTTACCTCAACACCAGATATGTTGGCAACATCAAGGTTAAGAATCCGTTCCAGGCCCGTATGTTCATCGTTGCCCAATCGGCCACCAACCTCGGCGGTGTCGACAACACTTCTGTCCTTATGTCGTGGATGCCTACCGACTTCCGTAAAGCATGGAGCGCCGAGGCTAACACTTTCGCCGACCAACAAGAACTCATGCGCTGGAGCACCGTATACACTGCTCGCGACATCAACAATGAGTTCATCCAAGCTATCGCCGTTTCCGACGACGGTCTGAATCTCTATATCGCCGTCAACAACCCCGTCGAAGACAAGTCTTATATTGTCCGTATCTCCGATTTCGACAAAGTTGACTATAGTCTCCCCAACGACGAAATCATGCTCCAGCTTGGTAACGGTGGCAGCCGTCGCCTCAGCACCTTCACCTACCTTGCCGATGGCAACGATAAATGGTTTGGCCGTCAGATTTCGAGCCTCGCCGTGAGTCATAGCAAAGACGAGGTCGTAGTGACTTTCCAGGGCTTCTCTGACAACTGTGGCAACGTCATGGCAATAGGCAATGCTTCGTCCGACACTACCTACAGCATCAACTACCGTCCGCTCCCCGACGCCTCCATACCAGTTTACTCTTCGATGGTCGAGTTCACTACTGGCGACGTGTATGTTGGAACCGAGTACGGTGTCTTCCGCTGCAAAGCCAACAACTTTACCGACGGCGCTGTGTGGAACACCTATGGCGAATTCAACGGTGTGCCCGTAACCTCTATCATCCAGCAAACCCACAATATGCCTGTTGTTCACTTCATATCGCACACCGGTATCAACGCCGACACCATGATTTTTGCCAAAACCAAATGGCCCTATGCCATCTACTTTGGCACCTACGGTCGTGGCGTCTTTGTAGACCTCTCTCACGTTACCGATAGTGTCAACGAGATTGTCGATTCGACCGACTGGCTCGATATTCCTCGCGTTACCAGCGTTGGCAGAAACAGCATGCGCCTCTATCCTAACCCCGCAGTCGACAACGTCAACATCGAGCTCGAACTCGCCACTGCTGGCAACGCCTCCTTGGTGGTCTACGACCTCGCTGGCCGCAAGGTCCTGGCCCAGAGCCTTGGCACCGTGCCCGAAGGCCGTCACCTCTGCAACCTCGACTGCTCCAAACTTGCTCCGGGTATGTATCTTGTCAACCTCAAGGTGGGCAACAGTGTCTCGGCAGCCAAAATGGTAGTGAAATAACATTAATTAGATAGCAAAAGAGGTACTTGCCCACACAAGGGGCACGTACCTCTTTTTTTTAACAGTAACAGCAAAACAACAACATACCGATGAACCAAAATCTTGTTAATGAACTCAAATGGCGTGGCATGATTCACGACATGATGCCCGGGACCGAAGAACAGCTCACTCGCGAAGTGACAACCGCCTATGTTGGTATCGACCCCACGGCCGACTCGCTGCACATTGGCCACCTCGTTTCGGTAATGCTCCTCAAACACCTCCAGATGGCTGGCCACAAGCCACTCGCCGTTGTGGGTGGCGCCACCGGTATGATTGGCGACCCCTCGTTCAAGGCAGCAGAACGCAAACTGCTCACTGCCGACGAGGTGCAGCACAACGTGGCCTGCATTAAGAAGCAGTTGGCCAAGTTTCTCGATTTCGACAACCCCGTCAATGGGGCCGAAATACTGAACAACTACGACTGGATGAAGGATTACCTCTTTCTCGATTTCATTCGCGATGTGGGCAAACACATCACCGTGAACTACATGATGACCAAAGACTCGGTCAAGAAGCGCCTCGAAACGGGCCTCTCGTTCACCGAGTTCAGCTACCAACTGTTGCAGGCCTACGACTTCCTAACCCTCTATCGTACCAAGGGTTGCAAACTGCAGATGGGAGGCTCAGACCAGTGGGGCAACATCACCACCGGCACCGAACTAATTCGCCGCATGGAAGGTGGCGAAGCATACGCACTTACCTGTCCGCTCATTACCAAAGCCGACGGCACCAAGTTTGGCAAGACCGAAGGCGGCAACGTGTGGCTCGACCCAACCAAGACCTCGCCCTACAAGTTCTACCAGTTCTGGCTCAACTGCTCCGATGTCGACACCGCGCGCTATATCCGCATCTTCACCCTCCTTTCGCAGGACGAGATAGCCGCCTTGCAAACCGAGCATGAGGCCGCTCCCGAGCGTCGCGTGCTGCAGAAAGCGCTGGCCAAAGACATCACCGTGCGTGTGCACAGCCAGCGCGACTATGAAGCCGCTGTGGCTGCCTCGGAGTTACTCTTTGGCAAAGGCACAGCCGAGCAGCTGGCTGCACTCGACCGCGACACTATTCTCTCTGTGTTCGAGGGCGTGCCACAGTTCGCCGTGTCGCGCAGCACAATCGAGCAGAGCAAGTCGCTCATCGACCTCGCTGCCGAGACTGGTATGTTTGCCTCGAAGGGCGAAATTCGCCGCGAGCTGAAGCAGAATTCTATCTCGGTCAACAAGACCAAGGTTGGCGAGGACTGCACACTCAGCGTCGCCGACATATTGCCCTGCGGCAGTATCCTCGTTCAGAAGGGTAAGAAGAATTACTATCTTCTCAATGTGGAGGATTAAAAATTATGGATTGAAAAATCAGCAATAGTGTGGTTCCATGCCGGAACTGCAAATATTGATTAGCTAAGCTGAGTGGCAGTGTGTTGTCGCTGCCCTTCAGTTTTAGTCAAAACAGGGCTTCAAAGCGTGCGAATGGTATTGTGGTGATGTGCGAACCAGAGTGCGGGTTGTAGTGGCGTTATCAGTACCAACTGTGACTGCGGTGGCAGTGGGGCGAGAAAAGTGGGAGATAAAAAAAATTGAAAAAAAATATTTGTTAATGCAACAAAAAGTTGTATATTTGTGTCATAAAGATATATGTAAATTGTGACGTAAAACGCTTAATATCATCGTAATATGAAAAATATAGCTACTCGAAACGGCTTTTTAGGGCTGATAAAAGCGTCCGAAATCTCGCGTCAATGGGGCTTTGCGCGAGGTTTAGCCAATAGTTCATCGTGTGGTGCCAAAGGCGCCACTGTCACCGGTTTTTGGCCTTTTTTGACCGCTGGGCTATTGTTTTTAGCCATCGTTGCACCAACCACCATCAAGGCGCAAACGCCAGGCTTGACCAATCCCCTCAGTTTCGAAACCTATAGCTCCGAATATTTCTATACCGCTCGTGTTGGTATAAAACTTGGGGTTATTCCCAGCGCCATCACTGGCGAGACAGGTAGCTGTTTTGTAGACAGTTGTGTCGTTCCAAGCAGTTGGGGAGGCAGCCCATCTGTAACACGTCCCAAGCGCCCGCAGCCAATCATGGCCGACTCGATTGCTCTTTGGGATACGTGTATCAATGCTACATATGTCAGTTTCGACGGCGACACGTCGCTTCAGATAAAGCCGAAGAACCATTTCGTGATAATGCACAACACCGACAGTCGCACTCCCGACATTGATTCTACTATAGGTTACGACCCCTACACACAGTATCGTCTGCCTTATTGCCCCGAGGGCTACACCAGTTCTATACGTATTGGCAACCTCGGCGGCGGCACCGAGTCTGACGCCCTTTACTATACCATGAGGGTAACCAGCGAAAACTCGCTCCTCACTTTCAAGTATGCCTGCGTTATCGAAGACCCAGGTGCAGGTGGTCATGGTCCGGCCGACGACCCTGTGTTCATTATCCGCGTGATGAAGGAGGACTACCGTAACCCCGGAACATGGTACCAGATTAGCGATACACTGTGCTATATGCAGCCCAGCACAGCCTGCAACAATTCGCAAGCCATCCCAGGGCAGTGTATAGACACCGCCGACCACTCGACCGGTTGGCACAACAACCCTTTGCCAAGCAGTTCTGGCTATGGGTCTTATTATAGAACCTACTGGAAAGACTGGACACCAGTGGCCGTAAGCCTTGCCCAATTTATTGGAGAGAATGTGCGTGTCGAAATCATTGTGGGCGATTGTGCCTATTCGCAACACTTTGGCTATGCTTACATCGTTGGCGAAAGCCAGCCCATGGTTATGGTTGGCCAAGGCTGCCCTGTAGGCGAATCGACCTCGGTCGATACGCTCAACGCTCCTCACGGTCTCGACCGCTATGCTTTCTACAAAAAGATTAGTGGCCCCGACGACGTGCAAGGCTTAGACCAAAAGTTCTACAGCATGACGCCCGACTCGAGCATTATCCGCACCCGCAACCCTAATGGCGACATTTATCAGTGGGAGCGCATAGACCGCCCATCGGTCTATGGCCAACCCAACCGCTTCGCTCTCGAGCAGGAAGACTTCTACAACGCAGCCGAGAACAAATATGACGGCATTAAGTACTTCATGTGCCGCATGACCTCCTATATGGACCCCATCAAGCCCATCTACTCTTACGTCTTTACAGACATCCAGTATAACAAGCCGGTTGTTATGATAGACTCTATGCCGTCGTGCGACAAGAGCATAAAACTCATCAACAAGAGCGAGTCGCCCAACAAAGGCTCTAACCCCGAAGCTACCTACTGGCTGGTCTACGACAACCCGCTCTGCGTGGGCCAACCACAAGACACCATTAATGGCGATACGGTCGATATTACCTTCGAGCATGGCGGCATGAACGGCCTGCTGCTCTATGTGCAGAACATCACTGAGCCCGGCGTGCCGATGTGTTACAGCACACGCCGCCTGCCGATGAAGGTGCTCGAAAGCCCACAAACCACAATCGAAATTGCCGACCGCAACCCCTGTCAAGGCTCTGCGGCGGTGCTCAACGACGCCACCTACAGGCTCGACTATTCCGACACTACAACCTATCGCCGCATTTGGCGCTTCGAAGGGATAGACACCCTGACCTACAACCGCTACCTCTATGTCGAAGATTCGGCCGGAAACATCGACACCGTGCTCAACAGCAGTGCCGACAAATACAAGCGCGTCAGCCAGGTGTTCGAGCAGAGCATAGTGCCGGTCGAACTCGACGTCTATAATGGCGACTTCTATGTGCTCGAAGGCGATACCACATGGTGCCATACGGTGGCCTACGACACCATTCACGTCTTTGTCAACCCCAAACTCAACGTAACGGGCGACCGCGTGGTCTGCAAGGGCCAACGAACCGATATGCACGTCGAGGTAGAGGTCGAAGACCCCAGCAACACCGATACCTACAGCTACCAGTGGTCGACCACTCGTGGCTCCATAGGCGGCGGCCTGCCGCCAGGACCCGACCTGGCCGTCGAACCCACCCGCGACACGACTGTATATTATGTTCTGGTTACCAACAACAGCTCTCACTGCCAAGCTTGGAGCCAAGACACCGCTTTCCTCGTCTCGCCACGCATTAGCATCATCCCGGCCGACGGCCTCATCTGCCCTGGCGATACGGCCATCCTCTATGGCTCGGCGGCCCACAGCTACAGCTGGTCGGCTTCGCCAATCGACATCTCGCTCGATGGCCAGCAGGAGAAAGATACCATCCGCATTGTGCCCACCCAAACCACACGCTACACCATGGTGGGCCACGGCAGCAACGGCTGCAACGCCACTGCCCTCAACAAAACGGTGACCATAGTGCCCAAACCCGCCCTGGCTGTGCAGACCAATCCTGGCATTATCGACTCTGAAGACCCCACCGTGGTCTTTCGCGACGTCTCCGATGGCCGCGCCTACACCGTGTGGGATATGGGCGACGGCTCCGACCCCATCGGCGGCCAGGAGGTGACCTATACCTTCGACGAGACCTACGTCGACACCGTTTTTGTGCGCATGACCTCGTCGAACAATCTGGGCCAGCGCGACCACTGCTCGGCCGACACGGTGCTGGCCATGCCGGTGGTTCAGTTCACGGCTTGGACGCCCAACATCTTCACCCCCAGCCTCGAAACCAATAACCGCTTCAGGCTCTACACCATCAACGCATACGAGTATTTCACCATCTACATCTACGACCGTCGCGGACGCCTCATCTACGAGGCCAACGACGCCAACTTCGAGTGGGATGGGCGCGACATCAATGGCCGCGAGGTGCCTCAAGGTGCCTACGCCTGGATTATGCGCTACCGTCGCCCTGGCACGCCCGACATCGTTACCCGCAAAGGCTCCATCACCGTGGTGAGGTAGGGGCTCGATAGGGTCAACAATAGCAAAACATCGAGGGCGGACCGCAAGGTCCGCCCTCAAATTTTATGGTCTAACTGTCTGATTGTCAAGCCTTGTTCGACCTCAATACGACCCTAACCCCTCTTTAACAGGTCTGAAGTGCTAATTTTGAGGCAGTTACACACCCTTCATGCTGAGGCTTATGCGGTGTCGGCGCAGGTCGACCTCGAGCACCTTCACGTGTACATATTGGTGCAGGTGTACCACCTCGGCAGGGTCGCTCACGCGGCGGTTCGAGAGCTGGCTGATGTGTACCAACCCATCTTGGTGCACACCCACGTCTACAAAAGCGCCAAAGGCCGTGATGTTGGTCACAATGCCGGGCAGCACCATGCCCTCGCGCAGGTCTTCGAGGCGCGACACGTTTTTGTCGAATTCGAACACTTCGAACTTGGCGCGTGGGTCCAGACCGGGCTTGTCTAACTCCTTCATTATGTCTTGCAGGGTGGGCAGGCCGCAGTCGTCGGTCGCGAAAGCGGCTATATCAATCTTACGGCGCTTCTCGGCGCTGGCCATCAGGGTAGCCACGTCGGTGCCAATAGAGCGGGCCATACGCTCCACAAGGGCGTAGCGTTCGGGGTGAACGGCACTGCGGTCGAGCGGGTCGGTCGATTCGCGCACGCGCAAAAATCCGGCACATTGCTCAAAAGCTTTGGCACCCAGGCCTTTAACGTCGTTCAGAGCCATGCGCGAGCCGAAGGCGCCATTGCGGTTGCGGTGAGCCACAATCTTGTCGGCCAAGGCAGGCCCAATGCCGCTCACGTAGCTCAACAGCTCGCGCGAGGCGGTGTTCAGCTCCACTCCCACCGAGTTGACGCAGCTCTCAACCACGTCGGCCAGGCTGTGTTGCAGCATGGTTTGGTCCACGTCGTGCTGGTATTGGCCCACGCCAATGCTTTTGGGGTCAATCTTCACCAACTCGCTCAAGGGGTCCATCAGGCGACGCCCAATCGATACCGCGCCACGCACTGTGACGTCGTAGTCCGGAAACTCGCGGCGTGCCGCGTCGCTGGCGCTGTAGACCGAGGCGCCGGCTTCGCTCACCATGACGGCTATCAGCTTCTGTTTGAAGTGGCAACGCTGCACAACCTCCTCGGTTTCGCGGCCAGCAGTGCCGTTACCAATGGCAATGGCTTGAATGTGGAATGCCTCGGCCAGTGCTTCGAGTTTGGCAATGGCAGCGCGCTCTTCGCGCACCGAGCTGAAGGGGTAGATTGTCTCGTTGTGTAGCAATGCACCCTGTGCGTCGAGACACACAATCTTGCATCCGGTGCGAAATCCAGGGTCTATGGCCATTACGCGCTTCTGCCCCAGAGGCGGGGCCAGCAGCAGCTGGCGCAGGTTCTCGGCAAACACGCGTATGGCTTCGCGGTCGGCTTTCTCTTTAAGCAGGTTGTATTGCTCGTTTTCGATAGAGGGTTCGATTAGTCGTTTGTACCCATCGCGAATGGCCATGGCCACCTGGGCGGTGGCTGGGCTGTTGCCGCGCAGGTATTGGCGGTCGATGGCGGCGAGGGCGTCGTCGCTGGTTTCGGGGCGCACGTGTACGGTGAGCAGCCCCTCGTTTTGGCCGCGGAAGAGGGCCAGAATGCGGTGCGACGGGGCTTTGGCGGCCGGCTCGTTCCAGTCGAACCACGACTCGTATTTGCCAGCCTCCTCGGCTTTGTTGGTAGCAACCTTCGAAGTGAGGCGCGCAGTGCGGCCAAAAATGTTGCGCACGCGGTTGCGCACTCGGGTGTCCATACTTACGCGCTCGGCAATAATGTCGCGCGCGCCGGCAAGGGCCTCGTCGGTGTTGTTCACCCCCTTTTCGCTGTTCACAAAACTGGCAGCCCATTGCTCCACATCGCCGGCGGCTTGTTCCAACAGCCTGTCGGCCAGTGGCGTGAGGCCTCGCTCGGCGGCCACGCTGGCACGCGTCTTGCGCTTGGGCCTGTAGGGTAGGTAGAGGTCCTCGAGCTCGGTCATGGTGCGAGCTTCGGCAATGGCTCGGCGCAGGTCGTCGGTCATTTTGCCTTGCTGTTCGATAGAGGCCACGATGGCTTCGCGACGCTTGTCTACCTCTTTCAGACGCAGCAACAGGTCGCGTATGGCGGCAATCTGCACCTCGTTGAGCGAGCCGGTGGCTTCCTTGCGGTAGCGGGCTATGAAAGGCACCGTGGCGCCCGATTCGAGCAGTTCGATGGTGCGGCTCACCTGGTGTTGGCCCAGGTTCAGTTCTTCGGCGATGATGGTTGCATAATTCATGCTGCAAATTTACGAATTATTTTCCGATTGGCCAAAAAAAACTGGTGGCCACACTCCGGTGCGGCCACCAATGGGGGCTGTTTGCCTGATGTACAGGACGTTATTTCTTGACGAATTTCTGAACGCTAATGCCACTTTCGGTGGTCACACGCAGGATGTACATACCAGCGGTCAGGTTCTTGGTGCCGATGGTGTTGGTGGCCTGCTTGGTGTCGATAACGGTGCGGCCGGCGAGGTCCATAATCTCAAGGCGGTTCACTGTTTCGCCACAATCAATGCGCAACTCGTCGCACACTGGGTTGGGGTAGACGCTCAGCGTCGTGGCGTTGGCAGCAGCCTCAATGCCATCCATACGGCCAGTGCCGTTGGTGGTCACGTTGAGGTAGTAGGTGGCCTCGCTGCCAAAATTGCCGCTGTTGGTGAAGATGTAGTTACCTTCGCCGTCGCGCAGGCGGAAGCCCTTGTTGCCGTCGCCATACGAGTCGTAGACCGAAAGGATGTAGAGGCCAGCCTCGGCGGGGTCGAAGTTGAAGTAGATGGCTTTCGAGTTGCGGTTCTCGTCGTTGTCGAATGGGCCGTCTTCGAATATCACCGAGCAGTCGCTCTGTTTGCGGAACTTGACGGTGGTTTCGGCACCATATTGGTCGAGCACGAGGTGCAGGTAGAAGGGGCCGGGGGCTGTATAGACGTTGATGAGGTCGACTTTGGTGCGGCCGCCTTCGTTCTCGATGTAGGAGAACTCGTTGGTGTCGATGGTCATGCTGTAAATGCCGTAACTGGAGTCGATAACGGTAATCGAGGCTATCTCAGAGCTGTCGGCAGTGGCGGGGATGGTGGCCGAGGTGTAGCTCGTGTCGCCTTCGTAGATGGTGTAGAGGGTGTCGATACGCAGGGTGTCGGTGATGGTGGTATCGAGGGTGTAGGTGGTGTCGTATTGCGGAGCGTTGAAGAGGCGGGTCATTTTGGTGATGGCAGCCTCGGCATAGTAGTTGGCGCTGCCAGTGGGAGCTGTCTCGACGGCGTAGTTGGGCAGGTAGATGGTGTCTGTCGTGTTGGGTTCGAGGGTGTCGGTAACAAGCAGCGTATCTGCAACTCCGGTATAGGTGTAGGGGATGGTGATGTCGGTTACGCGTTCGTTAGACATATTGGAAACCACGAAGTAGGGGGCGAAGCTGATGTCGCAGTCGCTCTTTTCGACCTTCAGCTCGTCGGCGTAGCAGCCGTAGTAGGTCATTTCGGCGTTGCAGCCGGTGAGGATTTCTTGTTTGCCTTGGGCAATGAAAGCGACCACTTTGAGGTCGGGAGCCTTCATTGCGACGTTGCTAATCTTGTCGGGGATTTCGTAGCTGTAGTGGCGCGAGACGAAGGTGCCAGCGGTGGTTTGGTGGATGGTGTCGCCCCACTGTCCGGTGACGAGGTCGCGCAGCATGTGGTTGTGGCGGTAGAGGTTGCCAACCATCATTTCGGGGTAGAAGTTGGTGGCTCCAACCTGCGGGCCGAGGATGTTGTCTTGCAGAATGGCCACGTTGAGCATATTGGGGCTGGTGGCCGAGTTGCTGGTGTAGTAGACCTCGACGTCGATTTCTATCGTGCGGGTGAAGAAGTCGACGTAGGCTTTGGCGGCCACGTTGACGGGCGAGTCGAGGCCCATAATGGTGTTGGCCGACGAGCGGAACTGGTTGCGTTGCAGTGCGGTCTTGCTGCCGCTGAAGACGTGGCGGTTCACCGTGCCGGCGGGGTAGCCGGTGAGGCCGGTTTGGTTGGCAATGGCGTCGCCCCAACGAGTGGTGTAGGCGGCGGCGTAGCTACCTTGGTGGATGTTGATGGCCGAAATGCGACCTGGGAAGTCGGCAATGATTTGGTTCACAATTTTGTGACCGTCGGGGCAGTAGGTGCAGTTAACGCCCGTGAACTCTTCGATAACCACATTGCGCTTTTGTGCTGTGGTGTCGACAAAGGTCTGCGCCATACCCATGGTGGCGAGGGCCAGTGTGGTGGCAAAGAATAGGATTTTCTTCATAATTGAATTGTTGTTTTTGTTTAACATCTTGTTATTCTGTGCTTTGCAGATTTTAGGTTTCTCTTTTATCCAATGCAAATATACTCATTTTTTATTATTTTTTTACTTTTTTTTGTTTTTTTTACAATATTTTTCATTTTGTTGCGTTATTAATGCTGAAAATGATTTTGAAAATGAAGAAGTTTGCGATTGTTGCCTTGATGGCATGTTTAACCTCGGTCGGTTTCGCCCAGCAGGTGAGTTCGCGCGCCAAAGCTATGCGCATGATGACCTACAGCCGCCCCGAGTATCAGGTTAAGGACATTAAAGTTTATACCGATACGATGACGGTCTACACTTTGGCCGACTATGTTATTTACCCCGTTGGCAAGTGGAGCTCGATTGAGCAGTATATTACTGACAATCAACTGCAATGGTACCGTGAGGTGGGCTACAAGGCCTACTTCGATTCGATGTCGGTCTCGGTCAACACCATGAAGCGCCTCGACGGCAGTTTTCTTGATATGTATTACAGCATTTGGACCAAGCGCGTCGAGCTGCTTGGCGGCAAGATTACCGACCCCGAGGTGGTGCTCGACAATGGGGTGCACGTCGGTATGCGTAAAGACGACGTGTTCAAGGTCTTCTTCAAACGTTACCCCAAGTCCTACACGGCCGACGTGGCGGTGCTCAAGGTGATGTCGGCTGCCGGCGAGGTGGCCGAGATTTACACCTTTAAGGGCGACAAGCTGCGCCATGTCCAAATCGTTACGCGATACAAATATTATTAGCAGCCGCTCACAGCTGATGAAGCTCACAGGCCTCTTCTTCGGCTCGTTCAACCCCATACACGTGGGGCACATGATAATAGCCAACACCATGCTCGCCACCGGTGGGCTCGACGAGGTTTGGCTCGTGGTCTCGCCCCAAAACCCATTCAAACAGCGCGCCACGCTTTTGGCCGACCATCACCGCCTCGAGATGGTGCGCCGTGCAGTCGACGACAACTACCGCCTGCGTGCTTGCGACGTCGAGATGCGCCTCCCACGACCCTCCTACACTTCGCTCACCCTCGCCCACCTCTCCGAACTTTACCCAACGCGCAGCTTTTGCCTCATTATGGGCGAAGACAACCTGGCCTCGTTCGACCGTTGGCGCAATGCCGACCACATTCTGGCCAACTATCGCCTCATGGTCTATCCGCGCCCCGGCAGCCACAATTGCCCGCTCGCTTCTCACCCCAACGTCACCATGGTCCAGACCCCGATGATGGACATCTCGTCCAGCTACATCCGCGCCCAGATTGCCGCCGGCCACGACGTGCGTTACCTGCTCACCGAGCCGGTCTATACCTACCTCACCGAAATGCACTTCTACGAGCCAAAAAAGCCGCTCCTAAATGCTTGAAAATCAGGACTTGGGTCGTGTTAAAGAGGGGTTAAGGTCGTATTGAGGTCGAACAGGCATTGATATTCAGACAGTTAGCACCCCAAAAAATACCCTCCCCAGGCCGACTTCCACTCGATGGTGAGCCGACCCGTGGGCCTGTCGTCAGCCTCTTTTGGGGGTTACGATTCTTGGTAGTAGACTCGTTTGACGCGTGGCGATACGGCCGTTAGCAGTTCGTAGGGAATGGTGCCGGCAGCTTCGGCCATGAGTTTTAGGTGCTCGGCCGAGCCGAAGACCTCGACCGTGTCGCCTTCGGCGCAGGCAATGCCCGTCACGTCTACAAACGACATATCCATACACACGCTGCCAATGAGCGGCGCCATCTCGCCGCCCACCATCACGCGGCCGCGGCCGTAGCCCAGTTGGCGATGAATGCCGTCGGCGTAGCCAATGGGGATGATGGCGATGGTGGTGTCGCGTTGGGCCACAAAGCGGCGGTTGTAGCCCACCGAGTGGCCGGCCGGCACGGTCTTGATTTGCGAAATGCGCGTCAGCAGGCGGCTCACTGGGTGCAGGTGTTGCTGGGTCTCGTCGTCGGGCGCAATGCCGTAGAGCCCCAGCCCGAGGCGCACCATGTCGAACTGCGCTTCGGGAAAGCGCACAATGCCCGACGAGTTAAGTATGTGGCGCATCACGGCCTCGTCGCCCAGGGCTTGTTTGAGTTGTGCGCTCCATTGGTCGAAGAGTGCAATCTGGCCACGCGTAAAATCGTCCATCGCGGGGTCCTCGCTGCAGGCCAAGTGGGCAAAAATCGACTTCACCTTGAGCGAGCATCCGTCGGCCGAAAGCGTCTCGGATAGGCGTTCCACGTCGGCCCCGTCGAAGCCCAATCGGTGCATACCGGTGTCGAACTCGATGTGTATTGGCAGTTGCTGGCCGCGAGCGTAGAGGCGGGCAGCGTCGGCAAAAAGTTCCAGTATGCGGAAGCTGTAGATGTCGGGCTCGAGCCCAAAGCGTATTATGTCGGCAAAACTCTCCTCTTCGGGGTTCATCACCATGATGGGGAGGTTAATGCCGTTGCGGCGCAGCTCGACCCCCTCGTCGCTGTAGGCCACGGTCAGGTAGTCGGCGTGGTTGTATTGCAGGGTCGAGGCTACCTCAACCTTGCCAGCGCCATACGACGAGGCTTTGACCATAGCCATGAGTTTGGTAGAGCTCTTGATGAGCGACCGGTAGTAGTTCAGGTTAGCCACCATGGCGTCGAGGTTCACCTCCATCACCGTTTCGTGCGACTTGCGTTGCAGGGCTTTGGCAATGGCCTCGAAGCCAAACGAGCGAGCCCCTTTGACCAGTATCGTCTCGCTTTGGAACGAGTTGAGGTCGCATCGGTTCAGAAAATCCTCTACCGTGGGGTAGAAATCGGCCTCTACGTTGGCAAACACGTCGCGGTTGCGCCACAGGGCGTCGCCAATGCCCACAAAGCGGCTCACCGAGCGCTGCTCCATGAGGGCTGCCACTTGGTGGTAGAGCTCGCCCTCGGGTATGCCCGATTGCAGTATGTCGCTCATTATCAGGGTGCGACGGTAGTGGTGGTTGTCGTATTGCATAAAGTCGAGGGCTATGGCCAGCGAGTTTAGGTCGAGGCTGTAGCTGTCGTTAACCAGCAGGCAGTTGTTTACCCCCTCGTTCATCTCGAGGCGCATGGCCACTGGCGTTAGCTTGTGGCAGCGGTTGGCAATTTCGGCCGCCGAGTAGCCTAAGTAGAACATGAGCGTTATGCAGTGCATGGCGTTTTCGGCCGAAGCGCGGTCAACAAACGGAATTGTTATGTCGCTTTCCTGCCCGTTGTGGCAAATGCGCAGGCGTGTGTTCTTGCCCTCGAGCTGCAGGTCTACAAGCCGCACCTCGTTGTTCTCGCCGTGCCCCCAGGTGTAGAGGCGGTGATGGCGGAAGAGTTCTTTTTCGGCCACCACGCCCACAATGTCCTTATGGTCAGAGCAATAGATTAGTGTTTCGCAATGGGTAAAGAGTTGCAGCTTCTCGGCAATCTTCTGGTTGCGGGTAAGGAAATTCTCGTCGTGGGCCTGCCCGATGTTGGTAAAAATGCCAATGGTGGGCTCTATGACGCGTTGCAGGGCTGTCATCTCGCCCGACTCCGAAATGCCGGCTTCGAACACCGCTATGTCGCACTCTGGTACCAACTGCCACACCGAGAGCGGCACACCAATTTGCGAGTTGTAGCTCTTGGGGCTGGCCACCACGCGGCGGTCGTGGCCGAGCAGTTGCACTATCCAGTCTTTGACAATGGTCTTGCCGTTGCTGCCCGTTATGCCTACCACAGGTATGTCGAACAGAGCGCGCTTGGCAGCGGCAATGCTCTGCAAGGCGCGCACCACGTTGTCCACAAACCACACGTTGGCCCCGTCGAGGGCGGCAATCGTGTCGCGCTGTGGGTCGTCGGCCGGCACCACAAAGTTGCGCACCCCTTTCGAGTACAGCTCGCCAATATAGTGCGAGCCGCTGTTGCGCTTGGTGGCAATGGCAAAGAAAAGCGTGTTGGCAGCGTTGCCCAGTTTGCGGCTGTCGGTGAGCAGTAGCGAGCAGTCGCCTTCGGGCTGGTTAAGCACGTAGTCGGTAGTTTTCAGTAGTGGTGCCAGTTGGTCGGCGTTCATGGTCAGTACTTTTTTATAGTATACATTTATTTATAGTGTCGAGCTTGCGCCACCTGTGGGCACAAACTCTTCAAAACAATAACGTAAATTCGACGTAAATATTACGCGTCGAGGCACATTTTTTTTGCGACTTTTATCGCCCCTTAGCCTAAACGCCTCTGGTTCAGTGCTCACATCGGGTTGTGAATCAGCCAGCGACCGTCGCGGCGACGCAACGCCAAGCTGTCGGTAAAATTCTTCAGTGGGGTACGCTTGTGGTAGCACACCGTTGCCGTCGTGTCGTCTGTTATCGTTGTGCGCAGCAAGCTCAATTGGGCGGGCCTGTCGCTCGCCGTGTAGGTGCTGTCTACATCAACCATCAAATTCCGTGCCACAACCATAGTTGTGCTGTCGGTTTCGGGTGTTACGTAGTGCCTGGCAGCCTCGATGTCGTAGGCCGAAGTGTGCACAAGATACTGGTAGGCGCTTCGCTCCACCGCGGCGCGGTTGCTACACGAGGCCATTGTCAGCCCCACGGCTACTACTATCAGGCTCTTTTTCATTCTTTGATTGGGGTCTAAAAATAGGAGAGCGCTCACTGGTTGGCAGCGCTCTCCGTTTGGCGTTTCTTAAAAAAAGGTTATCGTCTTTGTATCTTGCCGCCGGTTTTGACGGTAGTGGTGCCGTCGCTGCTCACTGTCACTGTGGGCTCGGCCTGTTTGGTCTCGCTCTTTTCGGGTTCGGCAGTGGGTTTGCGGGTAATCTTGCCACCGGTCTTGACGGTAGTGGTGCCGTCGCTGTTCACCTCGACGCTAACGGCGGGTTTTTCGTCGACCTTCTTGGCGGCGGGTTTGGCGGCAGGTTTCTTCACAGTCACCTCCTCAACCACGGCGGTGGTATCGGTAGCCTCTTCGGCCACCACTTCTTCAATCTGGGTTGTGTCGCAGCAGGCGGCGCTGTCGGCAGTGGCGTCGGTCGTCTTGTTCTTGTGGGTGCAAGCGGCCATGCACATCACGGCAACAGCAAGGGTAAGAATTTTTATTTTCATGGTTTAGGTTGCTTACTTGTTAAGTTGTATGGTGCGCCACTTGGCGTTCTCGAGGTTAATGTTGACGTCGGTAATCATTGATTCATTAATGTTGCTGTCGTTATCAAGATAGGCTTGACGGTCGTAGACTTGAGCCTCGACAGTTGCGCTGATGGTGCTGTTCGAGAGGTCTATAGCGCTGATGGTATGTTTCGTGCTGTAGGGCTGGTGGCGAGGATAATATTTATAAGTTGCCGGATCGAGTATGTAGTCGTTAGTGTCGGCAATGTAGAGCAGGTAGTATCCGTTGTTGTTATAGGTGTAGGTACCGATGGAGGTGCCGAAATTCATTTCGACCATGGGGTCATTGTCGTTGTCGCTTTTGTAAAGAAGGCCAGTCAGAACGCCATTCTTCGCGGCTGCGCCAAAGTCGGTAACATTCCATGTGTCCAAACCGTAGGTAACGGTAGCTACACTTTTGGCGGGGGTGGGGTTGTTGCCACTGTTGTCGCCGTTGTCATTGTTGTCATCATTACCTTCTTTGCCACAAGAGGCGAGAAGCATGGTGCTTGCAATCAGGGCTACGCCCATGAGTTTAAAGATGTTTTTCATTGTGTTTTTTGTTTTGGTTAATAAAATATTGTTTCGTTTTAAAGTTGTACTTTTCAGGCTCAAAATTACAGTTTTTTGCTTCGTTATTCTGTGTTAAGTAGCTATTAATCAATGTCTTTACCGTAAAGTGTGATTTTGCACACAATTGGTTGTTGAAACATTTATTTTTAAAAAATCTTAAAAAATGTTGATATTTCGAAAATTATGTGTACTTTTGCACAAATTTTGAGCCTGAAAAGCACAACTTAAGAAAATTGAATAAAAATATTTATTAACCAAAAACAAAAAACACAATGAAAAACATTTTCAAACTTATGGGCGTAGCCCTGATTGCAAGCACCATGCTTTTCGTCGCTTGTGGCAAAGAAGGTGAAGAAGAAAACACTGGTGATGACAACACCACTGGTGGCAACGACACCCCGACTTACACCCTCTCTGTGGCTGCTACTCTCGGCACTGCCACTCTCGATGTAAACGAGTACGACTATATGGGTGCTGCTGGCGACACAAACGTCGGTATGATTGCCAAGCGTTTCGAGGGCGAAAACTTCTACTTCCCCGGATTCTACTTCTACGTTGCCGGTCTTTCGAAAGAAACAGCTACCTGTACCAATATCGACCTCTATGTTGAGACATATTATACAGTAGGTAGCTATTCTTATGGCGACTGGCAATACAACGATGGTATGAACACAGAGGTGACAGTGCTCGACCCCACCACCATGCGCTTCTCGGCCAACATTGCTTGCTCGATGTTCAGTCTTACTGATTACAGGAATTTCTACCAAGAGCATGATGAGGACGAAGACCCCGTAATGGGTACAGACGTTGAGGTCAGAAACTTCAGCACCTCTATTGCCAATGTTTATCTGAAAAAATAATAAGTAACTCGTAGAATAATCATGAAAACCGCATTCAAACTTGCTTTAGTTGCCGTTTGCGCCACCACCGTCATGGCTGCCTGCACCCACAAGCAGCCGGCCACTACCGACAGCGTTCAAGACACCACCGAAGTGGTTGCCTGCTGCGACACCACCGTCGAGTGCACCGCCGTCGACTCGGTTGTGAACGAAGTGGTTGCCGAGGCTCCCAAGAAACCTGCCGTCAAGAAGGCTGCCCCTGCCGAACAACCCGCTTCGGCACAAGTCAAGACCGTTGAGAAAACTTCTGCTGTCGAAGCTGCCAAGTCTGGCAAACTCGTTCAGGGTGAAGGCGATGCTACTAATGTTCAAAACCCCACCAGCTCTCCCGCCAGCAAGCCCAGCGCAAAAGATGCTTTCAAAAGAAACTAATAGTTAAATTTGTTAACGTCAAAAAAAACGGAGAGTGTGCACCCTGTGGCACACTCTCTTTTTACCCCATACAGCCGATGAAAACCAAGTTCCCAGTCATTCTCCTTGCCTTGCCGCTGCTTATGGCAGGCTGCCAGCAACAGCAGCGCACTATTGCCTCGCAGGCTCGCGGCTACCTCGAAGCTGTGGCCAACTACCACTTTGAAGAGGCCGCAGCCTACGCCTCGCGCGAAACGCGCGAAGTAACCCTCGGCTTCTTCGAAAGCGTGCTGCCCAATTTAGATACCGCTTTTATAGCCAGCAACACGCCTGCCAAAATCACGCTGGGCCGTGTCGCCATCACTTCGGATAGCACCGCGCTGGTGCCCTACCACAAGTCGACTCCTATCGTCGAGCAGGACGACACGCTGACCATGGTGTTCGAAGAAGGGCAGTGGCTGGCACGCGTGGTTGTTGCCATTCCGCCCATGCTGAACCCAAATGTGGAGCGGCGAACCTTCACTCGCGAGGAGGTTCTGCAGATGAAGCAAGTCGACGCTCCCAAGGCCAAGAAATAGTTTCTGCACCGTCCCTCGCCCAAGACGGGCTTGGTGGAGGAACGGAAATTGTTAATAACTTCATAAGATATTGAAAATCAGTTATTTGTGTAAATAACTGATTTTTAGTGTGTTAAATGGGTTGTGGTCGTATTAAGGTCGTATTAACATCGGGTTGACATCGAACCCTGTTCGAACGCCATTCGAGGGTGGGGTATGCATACGGTGAGGTGCGGCCGACTGCAAGTCGGCCGCACCTCACCGTAGATGTTGATTTACAGACGTTTGACTAAATTCCCAACTCCTCGGCAAGGCGGTCGAAGTCTATGCCGTCGAAGTTGCCGCTGCTCATCATGAGCAGGTTGGCATTGTGCCACCCCATCTGCCGCAGGCGGGCAACCAGGGCGCTGCTATCGGTAAACACCTCGACGTTGCCGCCAAAGGCTTGGCGCACCTGTTCGGGGTAGAGAGGGGGCAGGTTCTTGAGTTGCAGGGCGTGGTGGCTGTAGTAGACGAGGGCGGTGTGGGCGAGGTCCATAGTGTGGCGATATTGGTCGAGAAACTGCTGCGAGAGCGAACTGTAGGTGTGAAGCTCGATACAGGCCACAAGTTGGCGTTCGGGGTACTGTTGGCGCATGGCCTGGATGGTGGCGCGGAGCTTTGAGGGCGCGTGTGCAAAATCTTTATAGAGAGCGCAGTCGGCCTTGTGGTGAACCAGTTCGAGGCGTTTGGCAGCCCCTTCGAAGTTGCTCACGGCCTGCATGAAGAGCTCGTCGGTTACGCCAACCTGGCGGCAAGCGAGGCGGGCTGCCTCGAGGTTGAGCAGGTTGTGGTGACCAAAGACACGCAGTGGGGTGTTGCCGAGCCACGTGGTGCCACCCTCGACGCGGTGGTCGGGGCAGCTGTAGGGCAGTTGCACGAGGCCTTGGTGGCGGCCTTCTTGGGCCACGAGGCGCACGTTGGGGTCCTCGTTGCAGTAGATGAGCGTGGGCGGTACGGGATAGGCGCTGCAAGCCGAGGGCTCTATGAGCTGCACAAAGCGAGCAAACTGGTCGCGATAGATGTCGAAAGTGGGGAAGACGTTGATGTGGTCCCACTCGATGCCGGTAACAATGGCCACATTGGGGTGGTAGAGGTGGAACTTGGGTCGGCGGTCGATGGGTGAGGTAAGGTATTCGTCGCCCTCGATGACCATGATTTTGGCCGTGTTTGAGAGGCGCACCATAACGTCGAACCCTTTGAGTTGTGCGCCAACCATGAAGTCGGCCTCTATGCCGCAATGTTGCAGCACGTGGAGAATGATGGCGGTAGTTGTAGTTTTGCCGTGGCTGCCGCCAACCACAATGCGCAGTTTGTCTTTGGATTGCTCGTAGAGGTATTCGGGGTAGGAGTAGATTTTTAGTCCCAGCTCCTGGGCGCGGAGCAGCTCGGGATTGTCCTTGTGGGCGTGCATACCGAGCACAATGGCGTCGAGGTCGGGGGTTATGCGCTCTGGGTGCCAGCCCTCGGCGGGTGGCAGCAGGCCGTGTTGTTGCAACCGGCTGCGTGCTGGGTCGAAAATTTCGTCGTCGCTGCCGCTGACGTTTATTCCTTTTTGGTGGAGGGCAATGGCCAGGTTGTGCATTGCCGAGCCACCGATGGCTATGAAGTGGACTTTCATGGTGGCGGTGGTTTAATGTTTTTCGGATTTTGGGAAGAAGTGGAAATATTTGGTCACCTGCTTTTCGAGGAAGTGGCGGTCGAGTTGGTCGCTGGCTTCGCCAATGCCCACGCATCGGCCGTCTTTGAAAAGCACCTTGATTTCGTGGTCAGAGAAATCGTAGGAGCGGTTGCGGAGCGTGCCGGTGCCGTGTAGGGGGTCGCGCTGGGTTTCGGTCAGCGGGGTATTGCTGAACCTGATGGCAGGCAGGCGGCGGTCTACGAGGTCGGCGCAGAGGCGCGCGAGCATGGGGTCGGGGTGTTTGCGCCACTGCTTGATGGCAACCATTATGTCGTCGTCGTCGAGTTCGGCAAAGAGGTCGAGCAGCGAAGGGTTGGCCTTGAAGTCGGCTTCGGTGTAGTGCTGCGCGAGGAAGTGCTGCAAGGCTGGGCTGGGGCAGGAGGGGTGCAGCTGTCGGGCCAGGTGCAGGATGTTGAGCAGCAGCTGGTCGGCGGCGATAACGGTTTTGTGCATATAGACCTGCCAGTACATGAGGCGGCGGCTGACGATGAACTTCTCGACGCTGTAGATGCCCTTTTCGTCGACCACCAGCTCGTCGTTGTGGACGTTGAGCATACTGATAATGCGGTCGGTGCCGACAATGCCCTCGCTCACACCTGTAAAGAAACTGTCGCGCCCAAGATAGTCCAGTCGGTCCATATCGAGCTGGCTGCTCACCAGCTGGTGGAGGAAATGCTTGGGGTAGCGGTCGAGAAAGATGTCGATAGCCGTGTCGAGCGACGAGTCGACGTTCATTCGCTGCATAAACATCGAGGTGAGCGTTTCGTGAGGCACATCGACCAGTACCCCCTCGCTGGTGTGCGAAAAGGGGCCGTGGCCAATATCGTGAAGCAGGATGGCCATCTTGGCCCCACGACATTCGTCGTCGGTGATGAGGGTGCCTTTTTGTTGCAGCACCTCGAGGGCGCGGCCCATGAGGTTGAGGGCTCCCAGCATGTGGCTAAAACGGGTGTGCATGGCGCCAGGATAGACGAGGTAGGTAAGGCCAAGTTGTTTTATGCGGCGTTGGCGCTGGAAGTAGGGGTGCTCGACGAGGGCGAGGATGGCCTCATCGTCGATGGCAAGGAAACCGTCGTAGACTGGGTCGTTGATTATCTTGCGTTTGGCCATGTTACGAGTGTTGTTAGCGAGTGCAAAGATACTTAAAAAAACTCATATACAACTTTTTTTTCGACAAAAAAATGCAACGCCGCCAACTGTTGTGGCGGCGTTGTGTGGTGTGGAGTGTTGAATGTGGCGTCAATCCTGCTTCTTGCGCGCGTTGCGCACAAAGAGGATGAGAGCTACGGTTTCGAATACGAGGTAGGCCGCGTAGCCAATGCAGAAGCCCACCACAAAAATCTTGGCTTGCGCCATGTGGGTGAACATATAGGTGGCCATGACCACAAGGTGCAGAAAGAGCACGCCGATGGTGGCACCGAGGAAGTTGCGAATAAAGGTTCGAGGGTCTTTCTTGGTGCTGTTGACCACAAACCAGTGTTGTAACCCGGTGACGATGGCAAAATAGAGCGCCGTGAGCGGCAGGGCCACTATGAAGTTTTGCGGGGCTTGCTTCTGGACTACGAACGAGGCCACGACGAGCAAGGCCGTGAGGGCTACCAGAAGGGCGTAGTATTTGCGGAAGTGTGACATCGGGGGTGTGGTTTTATTCGGTGAAGCGGAGGGTTTCCTTGGTGGTGAATTTCTCGCAGTAGTGGCACTTTAGTTTCAGGTTCTCTTTGTCGACCACGTAGAACTTGGTTGGCACCACCTCGGCATTGGTTATGCACTTGGGGTTGGCACAGCGAATAAAGTTCTCGATACTGTCGGGAATTTCGGCCTGGAACTTATCGGTAACAATGTAGTTCTCGATGTTGATGATGGAGGCAAATGGGGCCACGAGGGCTATTTTGCTCACCTCGTCTTTGGTGAAGTGTTTGTTTTTGATTTTGATAATGCCTTTGCGGCCCAGTTTGTTGCTGGCCAGGTAGTTGCCAATGAGCACTTCGTCTTTATATTTTTCGAGGCCGAGAATGCGGATTACTTGGTAGACGGCTTCGGTGGGAATGTGGTCTATCACGGTGCCGTCCTGTATGGCTGATACTACTAATTCTTTCTTGGTTTCCATGGTTTTGGTATTAAATGTTGGTTGTTATTTTGCTCCGAGAATGGCAGCCATGAGGGCTTGGCGCACGTAGACGCCGTTTTGAGCCTGCTGGAAGTAGTAGGCGTGGGTCGTTTTGTCGACGTCGGTGGTAATCTCGTTGACGCGTGGCAGGGGATGGAGCACACGCATATTGGGCTTGCAGCCTTTGAGCATATCGGCAGTGAGAATGCAGCTATCCTTAACGCGCTCGTATTCCATCTGGTCGGGGAAGCGTTCGCGCTGCACGCGAGTCATATATATAATGTCGGCGGTGGGCACGATGTCCTTGATGTCGGTGTATTGATAGTATTTCAGGCCGGCGTTTTTGATGCTCATTTTAACGCTCGAGGGGAGCTTTAGCTCTTGTGGCGAGACGAGGTGGAAGGTGGCGTTGAAGTTGCACATGGCCTGGACGAGCGAGTGCACAGTGCGGCCATATTTGAGGTCGCCAACGCAGGCAATCTGTAGGTTTTCGAGGGTGCCCTGTGTTTTGCGGATAGAGTAGAGGTCGAGCATACATTGGGTGGGGTGCTGGTTGGCGCCGTCGCCAGCGTTGATGACGGGGACCGAAGAGACCTCGGAGGCGTAGCGCGACGAGCCTTCTTTGGGGTTGCGCATAACGATAAGGTCGCTGTATGACGATACCATGACGATGGTGTCGTGGAGCGATTCGCCTTTCTGGACGCTGGTTCCGCCAGGGTCGCTGAAACCAATGATGCGAGCGCCCAACTGGTTGGCGGCACTTTCGAAACTCAGGCGTGTGCGCGTCGAAGGTTCGAAGAAGAGGGTAGCGACCACTTTGTCGCTAAGAATTTTTTGTTTCGGATTCTTTTCGAATCCCTCGGCGATGTCCAGCACCTCCAAGTACTCGGCTTTGTTGAAGTCGGTGATGGAGATTAGGTTGCGTCCTTTTAATGTGCTCATGGTTAGTAGTATTTATGTTGGTTTGTTTTATTTCAGTTTCTTTAGTTGGTCGGTGGCGGGCTGGTAGTTGGGGTCTATGTCCAGTGCGGCCTGGTAGTCGTTGCGCGCCAGCGAGCGTTCGCCCATCAGTTCGTGTGCAAGGCCGCGGTGGAAGAGGGCCAGTGTGTAGTTTGGGGCGATTGTGAGGGCGTGGTCGAAGTATTCGATGGCGAGCTCGTAGTCGTTGTAGTACATCATTGCAATGTATCCGCGATTGTGCCATGCGTCGTAGTTGCGGTCGTCGATGTCGAGAATGCGCTTATAGATTTCTTCGGCTTGCGACATCTCTTCGCGGTCTTGGTAGTACATTGCGAGTGCGTAAAGAGCGTGGGTGTTGGTAGGGTCTAGGGTGATGGCGGTGTTCAGGTACTCTACAGCCAGCGGGTTGAGGCGGTTGGCATAGAGCACCCCAAGGTGCTCGAAGGCCGGCCCGAACTCGGGGTTGAGGTCGCAGATGCGTCTCAGCAAGCCCACAGCGTTAACGGTGTCGCCCTTTTCGGTGTAGACAATACTCTTCATAAATAGGGCTGTGATATTGTCTGGTTCCTCGGCAGTGACTTTCGAGAGGTGGTCTATGGCGCGGTCGTAGTCGTTGCTGTAGAGGGCTACTTCGCCCATCTTGAGCAGGATAGAGGTGTTGTTTGGGGTCAGTTCGTTGGCTCGGTTCAAGTTTTGGTAGCTTTGTTCGATATTGCCGTTCATCAACTGGGCGTCGGCCATAAGGGCGTAGTATTTGGCCTCCTTGCCGTTGAGCGAGATGGCGCGGCCGAGGTCGTTGATGGCATTGTTGGCTTGGCGTTCGTCGACATATATTTTGGCGCGTGCGTAGAGCAGTTCGGGGTCTTTGGGGTTGTGGCGAATTTGTATGTCGAGTTGCTGCAAGGCCTCGTCGGGGGGCAGCTGCGACAGGTCGATACGGTGATGGCAGGCCGTTGTTGTCACAACCAAGATTAGGGTTAGGAGTATGATTCTTGTTCGGTTCATAGGCGTTTTTATATATTACGCAAAAAAGCGATTTTTATTGTATGAAATTTGAAATAAGTTGTTGTACATCGTTGAGTGTGGTGGCGTGGAGCACGGTTCGTGCTTGTTGTTCGGTGATGTTGAGCGAGCGTCCCAAGAGACACCAGTATTCTTTGGTTTTGCGCAGTTTAGCCTCGTCGGAGGGTAGTTCTTCGTCGATGGTTCTGACGAGGTCGGCAAGAAAACTGGTTGTTGATAACTTTTTTTCGTCAGGGTCGAGATGATGGCCTTTTCTTATCTCGACCGGCAGGGTGGGGCAGTAGAGTGTGCCGCGGCCAATCATTATGTCGTGCAGGTTCGGAAATCGTTTGACGAGGGTCTGGTATTGCTCGAGCGTGCAGATGTCGCCGTTATATATTATGGGGTGCTTTATGAGTGGCAGTGTTTGCTCGAAAGTGTCGAGGTCGACATGGCCCGAGTACTGCTGGCGACCAAGTCGTGGGTGAATGGTTACGCTCTTAAGCGGATAGTTGTTGAGTATGGGGATGAGCCGGAAAATCTCGTCGCGCGAAGTGAGCCCCAGTCGTACCTTGACGCTAAGTTGCGGTTTGAGTTGCGGCACGATGGTGGCAAGAATGTGGTCTACCTCGTTTGGGTAGGGTAGCAGGCCACTGCCACGGTGCTTGGCAGCCACTTTGCGCATTGGGCAGCCGAGATTCCAGTTCACCTCGGTGTATCCAAATTCGTAGAGCCGGTTGGCAAGTACTATGAATTCTTCAGGCTCTTTGCCAAGTATTTGTGGCACAACAGCCATCGAGTTGTGGTTTTCTTCTGGTAGAACGTCGTCTATTTTCTTATAAGCGTCGGAAAGGTTGCCGTGTGTTAGCGAGAGGAATGGCGAGACAGCGTAGTCGAACGCCATGGGGAAGTGGCGATGATAGGTCCGGCGGAAGAGTACCTCGGTCAATCCTTGCATTGGGGCGAGTATCATCGTGTTATGTTTTTGTAGTGAGTGTTTATGTAGTGGCGGAGTTCGGCCGTGAGGCGGTTGCCAGTTTTGTGTATTGGGTTGAACAGTAGACTCTTTGCCTTAGTGTCGGCGCTGATGACCATCTGGTGCCGGTCTACCATGACAACCAGATTGAGCAACACGGCCAGAATACATACGCACTTAACCATACCAAGCAGTGCGCCCGCAATTTTGTTAAGTATCCCAGCGTGGACAAGTTTTACGACTCCTTCGAGGCATTTGCCAAGAAAGAACGAGAGTGCCACGACCCCTACAAAGGTGATGAAGAACGCTATTAGGATGGTGCTTTCGCCCTCGATTTTGAGCCATTGGGCAACCGATTCGGAGAGGTGTGTGGCAGCCCAGCAGCCAGCCACTATGCCAATAAGTGCTCCCAGTTCGAAGATGAGGCCTCGTTTCCATCCTTTGTAGATGAAGAAGATGAGTGGTATGGCGAGTATGATGTCGAGTATGGTCATTCTGTGTGTTGGCTGTTTTTTTTAGATAAAATAAGACGCCTCTCAGCGAGACGTCTTATTCTTAAATACATCTTTTGAAATAAGTAAGCACGCTTTGTTTTACGCAAGTTTGTGTTTTTTGTTTCATTTCAGTGTGTTTTTTTCAAAAGATTTTTTTCAAGCGCAGTTATAGCAAGTTTCACAAGCACTCCTATCAGCAGCCCAAGGATGGCTCCACAAAGCACGTCGCCAGGGTAGTGCTTGCCAAGATAGACTCGGCTGTAGCATACTGCCACAACCCAGATGGTTATAGCTGCCACAAAAAGTACTTGTTTGACAGGAGCGTTGCGGTAGCGCAGCAATATAAATGTGGCTACAGCAAGAATGTTGGCTGCGTGAGACGAGACAAAGCCGTACTGCCCACCACACTTGGTGCGAAACATTGTTACATCGGGCAGCACGTGGCATGGTCGTGGCCGCATAACAATATTTTTTATCAGAACCGAGGTCTGGTCGGCCAACAAAAAGCATAGGGCAACGCCTACTACCACAATCCACCACCGTTTGCTGTCGGCGCGCAGTGTTACCAATGCGAATACAGCGGTTAGGACTATTGCCCACATCCAGTGCTGGCTGAAAGCCCACATAACCCAGTCGAACCACGGAGTGTGGTGGCCGTTAATCCACAGAAAGCATTCTGTGTCGAGTTGTGTTAGGCTGTCGAGTGTCATTGCGTTAGTAGTGCTACTATCTTGTCTTTGAGACTTTGGATGTTCATTCCGCTAACCGAACTGATAAAGATGCTGTCGACGCCTTTGGGTAGGTGACGCTTGAGTTGCTTTATCATTGTCTCGTCAAGCATATCGCACTTGGTTATGGCCAACAGGCGTTGCTTGTCGAGTAGTTCTGGATTGTAGCGTCGCAGTTCGTCGAGCAGGACGTGATATTCGTGCGCTATGTCGAGTTGCTCGCAACTAACCATGAATAGTAGTACCGAGTTGCGCTCAATGTGGCGCAAGAAGCGCAGCCCCAAGCCTTTACCCTCGCTGGCACCTTCGATAATGCCAGGAATATCTGCCATGCAGAATGACATATTGTCATGATAGCTCACTATGCCCAAGTTTGGCACGATAGTTGTGAAAGGATAGTCGGCTATCTCGGGACGAGCTGCGCTGATGGCGCTCAAGAGGGTGGATTTTCCAGCGTTTGGAAATCCCACCAGTCCAACGTCGGCAAGTACTTTGAGCTCTATGATTACCCATCGCTCTACAGCAGGCTCGCCTGGTTGAGCATAGCGAGGTGTTTGATTTGTTGCGGATTTGAAATGGTCGTTGCCCAGGCCTCCACGTCCACCACGGGCAATGACGAGGGTTTGTCCATCTTCAGTTACTTCGCCAAGTACTTCGCCAGTTTCGGCGTCGCGGCACACGCACCCCAACGGCACATCGAGCACTTGGTCCTTACCTTCTCGACCTGTGCAGAGGTTTTCGCCTCCGTTTTGGCCATTTTCGGCAAACACGTGTTTTGTATATTTTAGGTGGAGTAGAGTCCATCGTTGGCTGTTGCCACGCAGTATTACGTGGCCACCACGCCCGCCGTCGCCGCCGTCGGGACCTGCTTTGGCGTTATATTTCACTCGGAGAAGGTGAGCCGAGCCGGCCCCACCTTTCCCCGAGCGAACAAAGATTTTAACGTAGTCAACAAAGTTGCTTGTCACTTGACGTAGTAATTCAGAGTTTTTCGATTGCAGTTATGATTGCTGCCGAGATGTCTTCGATTTTGCCCATGCCGTCGATTTGCAGCCGTTTGCCCTGTTTGGCGTAGTATTCGGACACAGGGAGGGTTTTGCTCTCGTATTCCAGCAAACGACCTTTGACGGTTTGCTCGTTGTCGTCGCTTCGGCCACTCACTTTGGCGCGTTCGAGAATTCGGCGAATGAGTTCTTCGCGAGGCACGTCGAGCTGAACCATGCAGGTGAGCGAGCGCCCGTGGGAGGCAAGCATACGGTCGAGGTTCTCGGCTTGAGCCACGTTGCGAGGATAGCCATCGAAGAGTGTGCCGTTAGGACTTTCGGCAATGGCGCGGTCTATCATTTGGTCTACGATGTCGTCGCTCACCAAGTGGCCAGCGTCCATTATCGATTTGATTTTGAGGCCCAACTCAGTTTGGTCGGCAATTTCTTTGCGCAGCAGGTCGCCGGTCGAAACGTGACGCAGCCCAAAGTGGTTCACTATGAAATCGCTTTGAGTTCCTTTGCCGGCACCAGGTGCTCCGAAAATAACGATGTTCATCATTGTACACTAACTATTTGAATGTCGAACACAAGTGGCGAGAACGGAGGGATGAGTTCGCCAGCGCCACGCGAACCGTAGGCCAGCGCCGAGGGGATGACGAGGGTGAGCTCGGTGCCTTGTGCTTCGCCCATAATGCCATCTTCCCAACCTTTGATGAGTTGCATTTGGCCAACCACATAGTCCATTGGCTCGTAGGGGCGTTGTGGGTTGTAGATACCACCAGCCACGGCGTCTTGCTCAACGCTCGAGTCGAAGATGGTGCCATCGGTAAGGCGGCCGGTGTAGTTGATGGCCACGTGCTTGCCAGCAGCCACGCGAGGACCGTTGCCAGCTTTGCGTATGATTTTGTAGAGGCCGTCGGCGTTGGGTTTGGCGGTGATGTTGTTGTCGCTGATATATTTGGCAATGGTGGCCGGCTCTTCGGTCTGGCGGCGCTGCATCTCTTCCATGTAGTTAGCTTGCTCTTCGGCCAACTCGTCTTTGGTGACAATGTCTTGGAGGGTGATGTCATAGTAGAGTTTCATGCCAGTGCCCTCTTGATAGAATGGTGGCATTTGGCCTGGACCCATATACTTGGCCACAGAGTCGGCCTCGACTGCAAATACGGCGTGTTCGCCAACGTGCATCATTTTGAGGCCTTCGTTGATGTCGCCTGCAAAAGTACCGTTTTCGTAGACCATCATAATGCGGTTCGGATTGCCCATGTTGTTGAACAGCTCGACGGTGTCGAAACGGAACACCATTTCGCCAACGAGCACATCGCCCGATTGGGGTTGAGCTCCGCTCTTGTCGGTCTTTTCGAACTTGTAGTACAAACCGGTGTCGGTTTTTTTGAACCCTTTGAGGTCGCTGCTGTTGCAGGCTGCCAGCAGTATGGAGGCGGCGAGCATGGCGGTTGCCAATTTTGTTGTGTGTTTCATCGTTTTTTGTTGTGAATGTTATAATATTATTTCGTTTTTTTGCGTTATTGTTATTGTACCGTGAGATAATATATAAGTATAGCGCGCGTGGGCACACGGTCGCCGTCGCCAACAACGCCATAGGCTTGCTCCGAGGGCAGAATTATTGTGGCTTGGCTGCCGTGGCGCAGGTGCCGTACGGCTACATCGAGCCCCCTTACCGTTTGGCCACGGCCTGCAACGAATGTCTCGCTGTGTTGGTCGTAGATGACGACACCGTTGATGGCCTCGAGTCGGTAACTGACGCTGACGGTATCTTCGTAGTCAATGGCGCCGCCGGTGCCGCGTTTGGTTTCGAGTAGCCTAACGCCACTTCCGAGGGTTTGCATGGTCCAGCCGCGACGTTCGATATACGACACAATCTGTTGCTCCTCGCTCTTGGCCATGTAGCGGTTGGCGTTGATGAGGTTCTCTTTGAGCGAGGGTTCGGCCGTGCGCTCGGTGTCGATGACTGGAGTTTGGTGGCAGGCCGCAAAGAGCAGGGCGATTGCAGTTGCAGTGAGGAGTATGATAATGGGTCTTCTCATCGGCTGGCGACGTATTGGGTTAGTTTCTCGACGGTTTCGGCAAGGGGTAGGGTGGAGGTGGCACCCGCGGCTTTGCGATGACCACCGCCACCAAAAAGTTGGCGCGCAATGCTCTCTACGTCAGTATGTTTGGAGCGGAGTGAGACCTTGCAACGCTGCTTCTCTTCGCGGATGAGGGCGCCAAACTCGATGTCGGACATCAAGGTGGTGTAGTTCACCAGTCCATCCATGTCCTCATACCCAACGCCAAAGTGGCGCTGAACATCGAGCGAGATAGCAAAATAGGCAAAGTGCTGTTCGGCCATAACTGTTAGGCAATTGCTTATGGCGTAGCCGTAGAAGCGCAAGCGGCGTTCGCTAAAGATGTTGACTATGCGGTTATTGATTTCGGCGGGGTCTATGCCTGTGCCTATGAGCATAGCCGCAGCGTGGTAGAGCGACGGCTGAGTGTTGCTGTAGGCAAAGCCACCAGTGTCGGTTCGCATACCAGTATAGAAGCAGGTGGCAGCTTCGCTGCCGATGGCTTGGGCACCCCAAAGAGCTTCGACCAGCCAGGTGGCCAACTCGCAGGTGCTCGAAATAGTGTGGTCTGAAATGATGGTCTGGAATGCGGCCTGGTCTGGCGAGATGTGGTGGTCGACCAGGATTTTGTGCCCAGTGGCCTGCGTAAAGGGCTGAGCCAGATTGTCGAGTCGCGATGGGGTGTTTAGGTCGAGCACAAAAATCATGTCGGCCTCGGCCAGCGCCTGGCAGCAACGTTCGCGCTCGCTCTCGCCGCTCAAAATCAGTGCCGCGCCGGGCATCCATTCAAATTGACGTGGGCATCCTTGAGGCAGCATTGGGGTGAGGTTAAGGTCGGGATAAAGTCGACCAAGTACTGACATCAAGCCCGTTACGGCCCCAACCGCGTCGCCGTCGGCGTGGGTGTGAGCCGTCAGCACAACTCGCTTGGCATTGTCTACCATAGCCTTAATGTGGCATAGCAAACCAACTGCAAATTCGGGTTTGCTGCTGAGAGCCAATGATTTATGTTGCATTTCGGTTGTCATACAAATTTGCAAAGTTACACAAAAATCTTAAATTGTGCGCGAATATGTAAAAATATTTCTTCCGTCAGAGGGTATTATCGCGCCTGCAAAAATATTTTTTTATATAGTCACGCCGAAATCAGAAAAATTGTGTAACTTTGCATTTTCGCTCCCAGTAGAGCGAGGAAGTTAACGAATTGTATATTAATGAAATGAGAAAACTTGCAGTAGTCGCATTTGGCGGCAATGCGCTCCTCCGGAGCGGTCAAAAAGGCACATACGCCGAACAATTGGCCAACGTAGAGCAAACGTGTGAAAGTCTCTGTAACCTGCTCAAACGCAACTATAATATCGTCATAGGCCATGGCAATGGCCCCCAAGTTGGCAACGTTATGTTGCAGCACGAAGCCGGTCGCGCCAAAGGCATTGAAGCTATGCCAATGGATTTTTGTGTGGCCGAAACGCAGGGCTCGATAGCCTATATGATAGAACTCGGTTTGCGCAACGTTATGGCTCGCAACGATATACAGCGCGATGTGGTTACGCTCGTTACCCAGGTGGCTGTGAACCAGTTAGACCCCATGTTCCAGAACCCAACCAAGCCTGTAGGCCCATACTACACCAAAGAACAAGCCGAGGAATTTGCCTCGCAAACTGGTGCTGTCTATAAAGAAGACCCCAAAGGCAATGGTTGGCGCAAGGTGGTGGCTTCGCCCAAACCCACCCGAATCAACAACATCAAGATTGTGCAACAACTGGCCACTGCTGGCAACATCGTCGTCACCGTTGGCGGAGGCGGCATACCGGTGGTCGAAGAGAGCGACTATGTGCGTGGTGTCGAGGCCGTTATCGACAAAGATTTGGCCAGTGCTCTCTGTGCTGTTCAGATTGGTGCCGACGAGTTCTACATCCTTACCGATGTGCCCAAGGTCTACATCAACTTCCGCAAGGAGAACGAGCAGGCCCTCGACGTCATAACCGTGGCCCAGGCCAAGCAATACCTTGCCGAAGGCCAGTTTGCCGAAGGCTCTATGGCGCCCAAAGTGCGTGCCGCAATCATGTTTGTTGAACATGGTGGCAAAGAGTGCATCATCACCGAGGCTGGCCAGTTGGGCAACCCCAACTGCGGCACTCGCATTGTGCGTTAAACCGCGGCGCAATTGGCAAATCGAAGAGAAATTACGTCAAAAAAAATCAAAATAAAAACTTAAAAAGAAATGGCTTACAATTTAAGAAACCGCAATTTTCTGAAGATTCTCGACTTCAGCCCGAAAGAACTTAACTACCTGCTCGACCTGGCTCGCGACCTGAAGCGCGCCAAATATGCCGGTACCGAGCAACCCACCCTCACCGGTAAAAACATAGCCCTCATTTTCGAGAAAACCTCGACCCGCACCCGTTGCGCTTTCGAGGTCGGCGCCAAAGACCAGGGTGCCCACGTCACCTACCTCGGCCCCAGCGGCAGCCAGATTGGCGTTAAGGAGAGCATGAAAGACACCGCTCGCGTCCTCGGCCGTATGTTCGATGGTATCGAGTATCGTGGCTTCAAGCAAGAAACCGTCGAAGAACTCGCCAAATATGCCGGCGTGCCCGTTTGGAATGGCCTCACCAACGAGAGTCACCCCACCCAAATTCTTGCCGACTTCCTCACTATGCAGGAACACGTCGACAAACCCCTCAGCCAAGTGACCTTTGCCTATGTTGGCGACGCTCGCTTCAACATGGGTAACAGCCTCATGGTTGGCGGTGCCAAGATGGGTATGGATGTCCGCATCATCGCCCCCAAGGCTCTGCAACCCGAGAAATGGCTGGTCGAAAAATGCCAAGAGATTGCCAAAGAAACCGGCGCCACAGTTACCGTTACCGACGACCCCGTGGCCGGCGTCAAAGGCTGCGACTTTATCTACACCGACGTGTGGGTCTCGATGGGTGAGCCCGCCGAGGTTTGGAAAGAGCGCATCGACCTGCTCATGCCCTACCAAGTCAACGCCCAGATGATGAAGAACACCGGCAACCCCCGTTGCAAGTTCATGCACTGCCTGCCCGCCTACCACAACCTCGAAACCCAGGTTGGTCGCGACGTCAACAAGCAGTTCGGTATCGATGGCATTGAGGTGACCGAAGAGGTCTTCGAGAGCGAGAACAGCATCGTTTTCGACGAGGCCGAGAACCGTATGCACACCATCAAAGCCGTCATGGTTGCCACACTCGGCGACTAAGAATAGCCAACCGAAATCGAAAAAAAATTGAAAGTTTGGCTGGCTCTGTCATGCCAGACTTTCAATTTTAAGAAGTCGTTAAAATTTGGTTGATGGACTTTAGTTATGCAGACCAACGAGCAGCTTTCCAGGCTTTATGATGGAGCAATGTTGCTTTGTTGTAACCCAAAAAAAAAGCCGTATATCTGTCTGCCGAGGCCCGTCGGATAAAGTCTTAACATCTTCTGCAAAAACGATTTCGCAACAGGAGAAAAACGATTAGGGTATTGAATAACATTATTGAGATTTCAGTCTTCAATTTTCAAATTCTAATTTCCGATTCGAACTATGTGGCTGACTAATTTACTTACCAGTGGCGGAGTAGGCACCACGGTTCTGATGCTCTCCGTCTCGATATTTGCTGGCCTACTGCTCGGCAAATTCAAAATCAAAGGCATCACCCTTGGCATTACCTGGGTGCTCTTTGTGGGCATACTGCTCAGTGCGCTTGGGATAACGTGCAACCACGATATGCTCCACATTATCAAGGAGTTTGGACTTATACTCTTTGTTACCGCAGTCGGCCTGCAAGTGGGTCCGGGCTTCTTTAGCTCGTTCAAGAAAGGCGGCTTGGCCATGAACCTCATGGCCGTTGTCAACGTTGCCCTGGGTGTGGTTATTACAGTTATTATTGCCAAAGTAGCCAACCAGAGTATGACCGACATGGCCGGCGTCTACACCGGAGCCATAACCAACACCCCCGGCCTCTCGGCCGCACAGCAGGCGGTGCGCGATTTAGGCATGGAAGGTGCTGCCGACCAGTTGGCCGCTGGCTATGCTGTGGCCTACCCGCTGGCAGTGGTGGGCATGATTGCCTGCTGCTTGCTGCTGCGCCCCATTTGCCGTATAGACCTCAAGAACGAGCCCGTAGTGGCCGATGTGCCAGCTGTTCAGCCAGCTGCCAAGAAGGGCAAAGGTGGTTTCCTGCTTATCCCCATTTTCGTCGTCATAGCCATTGGCATTTTGCTTGGCTCTATCCCCATACCCGTGGGCATGAAGGCCCCCGTCAAGCTGGGATTGGCTGGCGGACCGCTGGTAGTGGCTCTGGTGGCCGGATGGCTCGGAGTTAGCAAAGGATGGTTCAGCACCGACTTCACCGAAGGCCAGGGCGTACACGCCATGCGCGAGGTGGGCATAGCCCTCTTCCTGGCCGGTGTGGGCCTAAGTGCTGGTGGCAGTTTTGTCGAGACAGTGGCCGGCGGTGGCTATATGTGGATTCTCTACGGCGTTATCATCACTATGGTTCCGCCGCTGCTGGTGACCGTCTTTGGGCGCTTGGTGCTCAAGATGAACTACTACACGCTTATGGGCTTCATTGGCGGCTCCCACACCGACCCGCCAACACTGGCTTTTGCCAACAACGTAGCCCCCGAGGGCTGCAAATTGCCCAACATTGGCTATGCAACAGTGTATCCACTCACCATGTTTTTGCGCATTTTCACAGCTCAACTGTTGGTACTGATGTAGGCCCACGGCTTGCAATACAGCAACCCCACGATGGCGACCCTCGACGGCCGCCATCAATTTTTTTTTGCAGTTTCATTTATTTTTCGTAATTTTGCAGTTCGAAAATAATGTTCAACAAATGAAGAAAATAGTATTACTCATCGCAACGTGCCTGCCAGTGTTGGCTATGGCTCAGTACGACCTTGTTCGCTCGCAAAAACGCGCCGACGTAAATCTTAAAGGCCCTGTTTATCAGGTTGTTAGTAATATGCATTCGGTCGACGACGACTCGTGCTGGTCTATCGCCTCGTCGGCCACCTACTCGTTTGGAGGCCTCAAGGTGGCTTCGCTCGACGTGACGCTCGACGGCACCGTTACCGAACAATACTACTACGCCGGAACCCGCATGACGGCTTGCGAAATAGTGGGTGCAACCACCGAGAGCTACAAATTCGAGTATAACGACCTCGGCCAGTTGCGCAAAATGGTGACCTATTTCCCATACGATGGCGAGTTCGACTCGGTGGTGTCTAACATCGTGTGCGACCCCAAGGGCCGCCCAGCCACCCTCAACAGTGCAACCGACAGCTACTCATATGTTTACACCCGCGATGGCCACCTCGACGCCACCTACCATTCTGCCAAAGATGGGGCTAACCTCTCTACCGCCATCAGCTACGACAGCGAGGGGCGCATTGTGCGTGTGCTCGAAAACACCGCCAACGGTCCGGTTCGGGCAACCATCACCTCCTACAACAAAGAGGGCAACCCCACCGATGTGAGCACAACTACCTGGGACCCAGCTTCGAAGGTGACCTACCACTACGACTATCCCTCCGAGCCCGACGAACATGGCAACTGGACCATCCGTTTGGTTACCATCACCACCAACGGCAAGGCCGTCCATTGCATCGAGCGTCGCAGCCTGCTTTACTTTAAATAGAGAAATGTCCGTTGCGCGGGCGCGAAGCGCCCGCGCTACGCTTAAGAGTCGCCCTCTCGTCGTCGCGCAGTCGATGCCGAAAGGGCTTTTTTTAGTCTCCTAACTGTCTGATTATCAATGCCTGTTCGACCTCAATACGACCCAAACCCCTCCTTAATACGACTTCAACCTTGATAATCAGGTTGTTACAAACGCCATTTTGAGGCAAAAATTCTCCCCAATGGCAACTTTTTTATCGACACAAAACAGTCCAAGCAGGGGGTGGCTTTTGGGGGCTGCAAGCGTCGGGCGACGACGGCGCGTTGGCAACTAATCGGTCTGGTCGGTTCTGCGCGCAGGCACACCTCTCACTCGGCCGAGGTGGCAAATTTGGGAAATTCGAGAATTTGGGCGTTGCGCGGAGTCCCATCAATATCGAACCTCACGAGGGTCGAAAAGCGATGAATGCCATAGCAGCCAGCTGCCCCAGGGTTGATGTGGAGCAGTTGCAACTGCTTGTCGTACATTATTTTGAGTATGTGGCTGTGTCCGCAGACAAAAATGTCGGGCCTTTCGGTGGACAGAAGCCTCCCTATGGCAGGTTGGTAGTGGCCTGGATAGCCGCCAATGTGGGTCATAACCACCTTTAGGCCGCCGACGCTAAAGATGGCAGTGCGCGGCAGTTCGAGGCGCAGGTCGCCGCCATCGATATTGCCGTAGACGGCTCGCGTGGGCTTAAACTGGCGCAACTCGTCGAACACCCCGGGGCCAATGTCGCCACAGTGCCAAACCTCGTCGCACTGGTCGAAAAAGCTGTACACCTGTCGCGGCAGTGTGCCGTGAGTGTCCGATATAACCCCTATCTTCATTCGTTGGCGTGGATTTCGGCCAAGTTTTCGGCCACCATCTCTTTCAGGTAGCGAATAATGGTCAGGTCGTTCATCGACATACCGCCAAGGGCATCCTTCAGCTCGTTAGTGTCGAGCGTAAACTCGCCGTCGTCGGTAGTGTAATTTATAACAAAGTGAATATCTTCGTGTTGCGATATAAGCATGACCAGCGTGCCAGTGAGGTCGCCCATCGGCGGACGGTCCCAGTGGTTGTGCTCGAACCAGAACTCGAGGCGTGTGCCCTTGCCGAGGGTACTATTCAACTTCATGCCACCGCCACAGTTTTCGGTATTCATCTTAATCAATGGCAATCCGAGCCCCACTTTGCGAGTGGTACGGCTGGTGGTGTAGGGGTCGGTCACCTTGGCCAGAAAATCGGCCGACATCCCCTTGCCGTTATCCTCGATAGTGAAGTGGAAGTCGTTGTCTTTCAGGCTGTCGCGAATGGTGAGGACGATGGCCGTGGCATTGGCGGCAGTCGAATTTTCCATCAAGTCGTAGACGTGCATGGCGAGTTCTTTCATCTTTTTTCGATTTTTTTTCAAAAATTTCAGTCTGCAAAAATACTAAAAATTCTAATATTACGTTAATATTGGGTATGATTTTTTGTAAAAATAGTCTCAGAGGCCTGATATTAGGCGCGATGGCCCTCCTCACGATGGTGGCCTGCACGCGGTCCGACGACCCCGAAAAGCCTGCTTTCTTGCACATCGATGCCATCAATGTGGTCAAACCAAGCTCGTCGGCCCCCTCGTCCGAAGCCGGATTCTACAACTCCGAAATCGTTGCAGCCTATGTTGTGGCCTACTACCCTGGCCGCTCGACGGTCGACACAATAGGCGGTTTCCGACTCCCGTTCACCGTTCCCATCCTCTTCAACGGCGAAGCCGAGTACCTCGAAATCTATCCCGCAGTAAGGTTCAGTGGCAACAGCACCATGCTCCCACGCTACCCATACTACGAGCCAATAATCATAACCAATGGCTTGACTTTTAATGAATTAGATACCCTCCATTTCGACACCCTCACCACAACCTATACCCAACTCCTCGACCCCTGCCAGGTCTACGAATTTTTCGAACCCACCCAGGGCAGCATCATCTTCGACAGCCTCGTCGAGTGGGTCAGCCACGACGCCGAGGCAGCCTGCACCGGATTGGGGTGTGGCCACGTCCATATCGGTGCCGACTTGTCGCACCTCGACTTCACCATGACCAAAGGTGTGACCAACCTCGACGACCCGACCAAAGCCCTTTTTCTCGAACTTAACTATCGTGGAACCAAGCGTTTAGCTGTTCGTATGAGCTCTACCAAAATGGCTGGTGCAAGTACTTCGACCGAAGAGATTATGGTTATCTACCCCACCGACGAGTGGCGCAAACTCTACATCAACCTCGGACGCGTATGGAGGCAATTCTCCTACAGCCCGAACTTCAAAATAGAATTTTCCGTCCTCAACACCGACGGCACCGAGGGCGATATTTGGCTCGACAACCTAAAAATTGTATCAGTACCATTTTAAGACATGGCTAAAAAGTTGAAAATCAAATATATCTTCTTCGACACCCTTGCCGCTATACTTTCCTGGACTGCCCTCTTCCTCTTCAGAAAAATCGGAATCGAGGCCAATACCTTCAACGACATCAACCAGGTCTTCTCTGACCAGAATTTCTGGTGGGGGATAGTCCTCGTCCCGGCTGGGTGGCTCTGTCTCTACGCCATCTTTGGCACCTATCGCAACGTTATGCGGCGTTCTCGCTTGCGCGAACTCATCGAGACCGCCATAGCCACTGTCATTGGTGTCCTCGTCATCTTCTTCTCCCTCCTGCTTGACGACCACATCAGCACCTACCACAACTACTACGCCTCGTTCCTGTTCCTGCTGTGCGTCCATTTTGTGCTCACTTATGTGCCACGCCTGCTCATCACCACGGCCACTGTTCGCAAAATCCACACACGGCAGATTGGCTTCCCCTCCATCCTAATCGGTAGCAAGAAAAAAGCCTTCCAGACCTATATTGACCTCGAAAACCAAGAAATCTACTCGGGCAACAACTTCGTTGGATTTGTAACCGTCAATGGCTCAATCGAGCAAGACCTTCAGGCCGTTATGCCACAACTCGGAACGCTCGAAGACCTCGGTCAACTCATCGAAAAATACCACATCGAGGAGGCTATCATTGCCGTAGAGGACTACGAACAAGACAAAATCCAAGAAATTATCCGAACCCTCGACGGTTGCGATAACCTTATAATCAAGATAACCCCCGACGCGCGCGACCTCATTCTCGGCACTGTCAAAATCAGTTCCATATTCCATTCGCCACTCATAACCATCAACAACCAACCCATGGAGGAGTGGCAGTATAGCGTAAAGCGTATTGCCGACGTGGTTATATCGCTCTTAGCGCTGATAATCCTGTCGCCAGTCTTTTTGGTGACGGCAATCATTGTCAAGTGCACATCGCCCGGCCCCGTTTTCTATGCCCAAGAGCGCATTGGCCGACACGGTGTGCCATTCATGATGCATAAATTCCGTTCCATGTATGTCGACGCCGAGGCCATGGGTCCAGCTCTTTCGAAAGACAACGACCCGCGCATAACCCCGTTCGGCCGCTTCATGCGAAAAGTGCGCCTCGACGAGATTCCACAGTTCTACAATGTCCTTAAAGGAACCATGTCGATTGTGGGTCCGCGCCCCGAGCGTCAATTCTTCATCGACCAAATAGTGAAACGCGCCCCCGAGTACCTCTTGTTGCAGCGCATCAAACCAGGCATAACCTCATGGGGGCAAGTGAAGTATGGCTATGCGTCTAATGTCGACGAGATGGTAGAGCGCCTACGCTACGACCTGCTCTACCTCGACAACATGACGCTCGCAACCGACATGAAAATTCTTCTCTACACCGTAATAATAATATTCCAAGGACGAGGAAAATAATACTGAAAAACAACAATTTATGAAACGCTTTTTTATACCACTCTTTGCGGCCTTGCTGCTTGCGTCGTGTGCTCCCAAGACCCCGAAACTGGCCTCCCAAATCGACACCTTGAGTTGGGCCATGGGCGAAAATCTCGCCATTTCGTTGCAGAACGATGATATTATGAACTTCGACAAAGAACTTGTTCTGCAAGCAATCCGCCACACCCTCGACGGCAACGAGCAACCTATCAGCGACGATGAGATGCAAGAAGCCATGCGCTATATTGCCCAAACGGCAGCCTTGGCGCAAATGCGCGACGCCAACAAGCAACGTGCCGATGTTAAAGACCAGCAGGATGAATTCTTTGCAAAACTCGAAGCCGAGAACCCTAATGTAAAGAAACACAAATCGGGTTTCTACTACGAGTGCCTACAGGCTGGCAAAGGTCCAAACGCCGAGTTCGCACGCCGCATAAGCTTTGACTACAAGGGTATACTTATGCTCACTGGCGAAGTCTTCGACCAAACCTACGGGCAACGTCCGCCAATTGTCACCGTGTTGGGCAACCCCATGTTCCCTGGTCTGCAAGATGCATTGCAGATGATGAATGCTGGTAGCAAATATCGCTTCTATTTTCCCTACCAGTTGGCTTTTGGCGAGCGTGGAACGACGTCGGTACCGCCCTATTCGCCACTGATTTACGAGGTAGAATTGCACGAAATATTAAAAGACTAATTCGGCCTTTTCTGAAACTGGGCCACAAACACACCACCAATCACAACCACGGCCCCAAGTGCTTTTGTCCACACAAAGGTCTCCTGCCCAATCATGATTGCGGCAATGAGCGAGAACACCGGTATGGCGTTGTTGAAAATGCAAGCAGCCGAAGCTCCGAACTGACGAATACCATAATTGTAGAACACGTAGGCCAGCGTGCTGCAGCACACGCCGAGAACGAGCAGCAGAAGTATCATCTTGGGCGAGTAGGAGAGTAGCGGCAGGTGCGAACTGTCGGCAATGAGCATAACCGGCAAGTAGTATATTAGGCCAAACATATTCTGATAGGCTGTGATGACTACTGGTCTGTAATGGTCTACAACTTTGACCAAAATCAGGGTATAGACCACGGCAATAACCACCGCTCCACCGAGGAAAATCATACCACGGAGCGACCCCTTTAGCTCCTCGCCCCCAATGAGCATGATGCTAATGCCCACCAGCGACATGACGACGCCAACAATGGTACCGATGCCGATACGTTCCCTGTAGGCCAGTGCCATACCAAACGGCACGAAAAGAGGAATCGTAGCCACTACCACCGAGGCCAGACTGCCGCTAACCAGCTGCACTCCGCTCGTTTCGCAGAGGTTATATATAAAAGGCTCGGCCAGCGATAGCAACAAGAACCATTTGATGTCTTCGCGCTTGATTTTTTGCAACTTGCCCATCAGGGCCAGCGAGGGGATGAAAACCAGTGTGGCAACAGCCAGCCGGAACGTGATGAGGATAGTTACAGTCATGTCGGCCTCGGTGTTGAAAAGTTCTTTGGTCATAATAAAACTTATGCCCCAAAACACCGTCGAGAGAACCAACATTAAGTATGTCAAAGTCTTTTTCATTAATTTTTTTTCAAAAAAACTTTGCAAAGATACAATTTTTTTTTAATTTTGCAGTTTTTATTATAGTGCATATTATAAAATAAGAAATTTGTAAAAAACTCATAATCATGAAAAAAATTGTTGCTGCAGCTGCCGTGCTGCTAATCTCGATGGGCATCAGCATGGCCCAAAACACCTTCAAAGGCACCGTGAAATACAAAGTTGAGTCGACCGGAACGGTTGCTTTTCAAATTCCCGACGAGGCTGCCAAGGCCGAAATCCGCGTATCGGGCAACGACCTTTTCACCAACAGCGCCATCTTCAAAGACTCGCCTTTCTCGGAGTGCACCCTCGTTCAGAACCTTACCGTAACCCAGTGCCAAGATTTTAGCCAATTGCTCGACTATCTGCGCAGCCAGGGCAGCGAGTTCACCTATCAAGGTTCTGGCAAACTCATCGTTAAGCAGACCTACACCGAGTCCGACTTCGACAGCGTGACCATCAAGGACACCGAGCCTGGCCACTTCTATTTTGAATATGTTGATGGCGAAACCAAAGACATTGCTGGCTTCACAGCCAAAAAGATGATTCGCCACGCCTACGACGCCGAGGGCGAAGACCACCCCGTCGAGATGTGGTATACCGACGAAATCGGCCCACAAATCAACGCTCTTTTTGGTGGCATTAAAGGTATGCCCCTGCAGTGTACCACCGACGCTGGCGAAGGTCGCGCCATAACCTACACCGCCATCGAGATTGTAAAAGGCAAGGTGAAGGATGCCGACTTCCTGCTCCCCGCTGGCTACGACCAACTGAGCGACGAAGAGCTCGAAACCCTCGGCCAAGAACTTCAAGACGAAATTGAGCTCCTGCAAGGCGAATAATTCAACCCTAATCATAACCACCGTAACTCAAAACCAAACTGCACCGACTTCGCAATGCCTAAAAAAAAGACAAAACATAAAAAAACGGTAAAACCCACAACCCGATTCCAGGAGTTTCTGCGTAGCACACGCTTTGCCAAGCTCCGCGGAGCGTTCTACATAATGTTTGCGCTCTTCCTCTTTGTGGCTATTATTGGCTACTACGCCACCGATGGCGGCCACAACGGCCGTTGGCTCGGCTTGGCAGGCGTGGCCGTGGCCCGTTTCTTCACCCACAACCTGTTCGGTGTGGCCTCGCTCGGGTTTACATTACTGTTTTTTGTCTACGGTTTGCGACTTTTCAAAATCTATATCATGCCGTGGTGGCGCACCTTTGGCGCGGTCATATTCTGGATGTTTTGGATTTCGACAACCCTCGGCTACATTGGCGGAGCATGGGTCAAGTCGGTCAGTTTCGAAGATGTGGCTGGTATTGGGCTCGTCGTGGCTGGATTTTTTGCCAAGTGGCTCAGTTGGTGGACTCTGGTGCTGCTGCTTTTTGTGGCAGGCGTGTTCCTCGTGCTTTACCACAAGGTTAAAATCAATCTGCCCGAAGTCGACCTCAGCGCTGCCAATCTGAAAAAAGCTGGCGACTTGCTCGAGAAGGTGGCCACCGACCCCGAGCCTCCGGTCCAACCTGTGCAGGTGCCCGAGCTGAACCACGTGCCGGTCGAAACCGACGAGTCTGCAGACCCCTTTGCCGAGGACGACAGCCCCGTAGACGAGCACCACGACGAGTTGCGCCCACTGGTTAAACGCCAACCCAAAGAGAATAAGGAGGTAGAACTCTCTATCGACGAGGAGTTCGAGCGCATTGTGGCTCGCGCTCAAGGCTCGAAAGAGTCTGCGACCGAACCAGCCGAACCCGAATTTAAGATTGAGGACACTGGCTTGAGCGAAGGCTCCGAGCAACCCACGCCACAGGACGAACACGCAGAGCCCACAAATCCGGCCGACGACCTTGCCGATGCCGACGACTACAGCCGCCACTTTACCATCGACGACCTTTACGACCCGCACCTCGACCTCAAGCAGTTCCAGATGCCCTCGACCGATATGCTCGAGGATTGGGAGGTTCGCAACGCCAAAGTGACTAACGAGGAGTTGGTGGCCAACAAAGACCGCATTGTCAAGACCTTGCGCGATTATGGCATAGAGATTGTCGGCATTTCGGCCACCCCTGGCCCCACCGTAACCCTCTACGAAATAAAGCCCGCCCCGGGTATCCGTATTTCGAAAATCAAGAGCCTCGAAGACGACATTGCGCTCTCGCTTTCGGCCCTCGGCATTCGCATCATCGCCCCCATTCCTGGCAAAGGCACTGTCGGTATTGAGGTGCCAAACGCCAAGCCCCAAATTGTGTCGATGAAGAATATGCTCGAGAGCGACGCTTTCCGCAACAACACCAAGATGGAGCTGCCCATAGCCATAGGCCGGACCATCAGCAACGAACCCTACGTGACCGACCTCGCCAAAATGCCACACCTGCTCATGGCCGGTGCCACTGGTACAGGTAAGTCGGTGGGTCTCAACGCGGTAATAGCGTCGTTGCTCTACAAGAAGCACCCCTCCGAGCTCAAGTTTGTCATGGTCGACCCCAAAAAGGTCGAGCTCTCGCTCTACAGCAAAATCGAGCGCCACTATCTTGCCAAGTTGCCCGATAGCGACGAAGCCATCATTACCGATGTTAAGAAGGTGGTGCGCACCCTCAACTCGCTCTGTATCGAGATGGACCAGCGCTACGACCTGCTCAAGCAGGCCCAGGTGCGCAAGATTACAGAGTATAACGACAAGTTCTGCCACCGCCGCCTCAACCCCGAAAACGGCCACCACTATATGCCCTATATCGTGCTGGTAATCGACGAGTTTGCCGACCTTATCATGACCGCCGGCAAGGAGGTCGAAATGCCAATCGCACGCTTGGCCCAGTTGGCTCGCGCTGTGGGGATTCACCTCATCATCGCCACCCAGCGCCCCACAACCAACATCATTACTGGCACCATCAAGGCCAACTTCCCAGCGCGTATAGCCTTCCGTGTTACCTCGGGTATCGATTCGCGCACCATTCTCGACACCGGCGGCGCCCAGCAGCTCATTGGCCGAGGCGATATGCTTATCTCGCTCGCCGGCAGCGACATGGTGCGCCTGCAGTGCGCCCTCATCGAGACCGAAGAGATAGAGCGCTTGGCCGAGTGGATTGGTGGCCAACGAGGCTACCCCGAAGGATTCTTATTGCCCGAATACCTCGACGAGAACGAGGAGCCCAACAAGGAGTTCGACCCCAAGCAGAAAGACGAATTTTTCAACGACGCCGCACGCTTGGTTGTGGCCTCGCAATTCGGCTCAACCTCGCTCCTGCAGCGCAAGTTGCAGTTGGGCTATAACCGCGCAGGTCGCATTATCGACCAGCTCGAAGCTGCTGGCATTGTGGGCCCCTACAACGGCTCGAAACCGCGCGACGTGCTCGTTCACGACGAACAAACCCTCGAAGATTTGCTAAACGACCTTTAAGCACTTACACAATTAAAGATAGTATGCCATGAGAAAGAAACTCACATTTGCACTGCTCCTTGTAGCCGCTGCCACCGCTCTAACAGGCTGCAGCAAGGAGCGCTCGTGCCGTTGCGCAGTGCGCAACTCGTCGGTGGTGAGAATTATCGACATCACCTCCGGCACGTGCGATAAACTCAACGTCTATACCTACCACCGCAGCCCGACCGACTCGACCGTTGTCGACTCTATTCTCTGCTCCGACTACCACTACGACATCGATTCTCTCTTCACCAAATGACCGCAGCCATGAAACACCGCAAAACCATTATCCTTCTTGCTGCCGCCCTGTGTGGGCTCTGCGCTTCGTGCCAGAAAGACCGCCTCTGCCGTTGCACCCCCGACGCGCCAACCGAGAGCTGGCGCATCATCACCATCGACCGTTCCATGCGCTGCAGCGCCATCACCCATGTGGCACAGGAGCAACGCGCCGATACCGACGAGGGCTACCAAACCCTCGAGCGTATCGATGAAATCGACGTAAAGTGCATAGACTATGAAAAGTAGCGCTGCCCAAGCCCTGACCGTTGCCGGAGGTGTGGCTCGCCTACTGGTGGGCCTGTTCTTCGTGGTCTCGGCTTGTGCCAAAATTTTTGCGCTCGACACTTTCGAAGTCTACATTTATAGCTACGGCTTCATGCCGCTTGGCCTCGTGCCATGGGCTGCAAGGCTCTGCATTGGGGTCGAACTATTAGTTGGCGTGACCCTTGCGGTTGGCTACCGCCCACGCCTCGCGGTGCTGGCAGCCACGCTGCTAACCGTCGCTTTCAGCCTTTTCTTGGGCTACGCAGCCCTCATTGGCCGCACCGATTCGTGCCACTGCATGGGGCAGTTGGCCCACCTCTCGCCCGTGCAGTCGCTGCTCAAAAACGCGCTGTTGCTCGCACTGCTCTGCTTGGCTGCCAAAGGGGCACTCTGGCAGCTGCGCCCCACGGCGTGGCTCGCGGTCGTGGTAGCATTGCTCTGCTTGGCCCTCCCGTTCGCCGTCAGGGTGCCAGACGACTGGATTTTTGGCCCCACCGACGAGCAGTTTGGCCACGAAGCCCTTGCCGCATTGCTCGACGAGCCGGCCGAGGCCGACCTATCGCAGGGGCACCATGTGCTGGCGCTCGTCACCCCAGGCTGCGCCTACTGCAATATGGCCATCGAGAAGTTGCTCACCATTGAGCGCCGCCACGACCTCGACACCGCTGCCATAGTATTTCTTGGTCCAAATCCAGACGATGGCTATGCTTCGCGTCGCGACACCACACCCGGCGGCTTTGCCTACACCGTGCGTCAAATGCCCAAACCCCACTTCATGGCCATCTGTCGTGGCCAGTGGCCCACTATCTTGCTGCTCGACGGCCGCGAGGTTGTGGCTTCGTGCCACCTGCGCAACATCAGCGAGCGGCAAATTGCCAACCATCTTTCTTGCCCCGAACCGCGGCGAGAAAGGTAGCAAGACCCTGTTTTCGAGCTTCCGGCGGTGCCGGATTTCGGCTTAGGAACGCTTCAAACCCCAGTCGCAACCCACGAATGATGTGGATATGTACCTATTTTTATCGATAAGGAACCCCTCCGAGGTGGGGTGCTAACTGCCTCAACATCAAGGCTTGTTCGACCTCAATACGACCCTAACCCGACCTTAACACGACCACAGCCCTGTTTTCCAACCACTTATGAGGGGCCCGGTGGGCCTGTTTTTTATCGATTTAGGACTTGTGATTTATCGATTGCCGCATTGCTCAAGGCCCTACGACCACGGTAGTGAGGCGGTCGGGGGTTATGGTTTCGGCGGCCAGGGCCTGCAGTTGGTCGGGTTGCACGTTGTTCATGGCATCGAGCAGGTTGGCCGAAAACTGGTCGTCGATGTTCGAAGTGCGCAGATTGAGGTACCGTTCGCTGCGTTCGAAAATACCGTCGACCGAGCGCAGGAAGTCGCCCCACATATATTGCCGCACGGTGTCGAGCTCGTCGTGCCCAACGGGCGTTGTGGCCAGAATTTCCAGCTCGCGGCATATTTCGCCCAGGGCGTCGTCGGCGTGGTCGTTGTCTACCTCGGCTGTGATAAAGAACAGTATGTCGCTCCGAAGCACCAGCATTTGGCTGTATATGCCGTAGGTGTAGCCCTTGTCCTCGCGAATGTTGGTCATCAGCCTCGAGCCGAAGTAGCCGCCGAGAATGGTTTTCAGCACCCCAAAGCGAGCGCAGTCGGCACTCTGCCAGTCGAAAGGCAGAATGCAGCCCACCCTCAACGTGGTTTGTGCTGCTCCGGGCATGTGGTGGCGCAGGGTTTGAGGTGGGCGTTGCAGCCAGCTTGGCGCGAGGCCACCGGCCAGTGCGGGCTGGGCTGTGGGTTGGGCTTGCCCCAGGTAGCGGTCGAGCAGCTGCAGTGTGTGGTCGTCGTAGTGGCCAGCGAGGGCTATGGTGGCGTTGCCCAGGTGGTAGTAGTCGTCGTGAAAACGGCGAATGTCGTCGGCGCAGAGGCGGTCGGCATCGTCGGCCGTGGCGTAGCGCCCCAAGGGGTGATTGGGGCCAAAAAGCGCTTCGTAGAAGAGGTTGCGAGCCACATAGTCGGTTTGCTTGAAACTCGAAAGCAGGTGCTGTTTGCGGTTGGCAATGTGTTTGGCCACCTCCTCGTCGCTGTAGGCCGGTTGTTGCACCATCTCGGCCACGAGCGGCAGCAGGCTGTCGGCATACTTCGGCATGGCGTATACGCTCAAGGTCGAGGTGTAGGTGTTGGGACTTTTTTCGACTGTAATGCCGTGGAAGTCAAGATATTCTGCCACCTCTTTGGCCGAGCGGTTGGCGGTGCCCTCGGTCAGCAGGCGGTTGGCCGCGCCAGCACAGAGTGGGACCGTTTGGTAGGCGCTGCCGGCCTCGAACATCAGGTCGAGTTTGAGCAGCTCTATGCTGTCCGACGCGAAGAGGTTGGCCCTGTTGCCGTTGGCGAGCTCGAGGCTGGTGGGTTGCAGTTTCGTTAGGTCGTAGGTGGTCATGGCTTTGGGGGGATTAGAAACTAACGGTGAGTTTAACGTTTATTTGGCGGCCGGTGAGGTAGTTCGGCACACCCCAGTACACGCCCGAATAGTCGGCTGCCCAGATGTAGGAGGCCACGTTGCGGAAGTCGAACAGGTTGAATACCTCGATGCCGAGCTGAATGTCGTCAATGTGGTCGAAGAGCTTCCAGTTGCGAATGGCATCGAACTGCGAGAGTTGCAGCGTGTTGCCCCAGTCGATACGGAAAAATGGGCGGAATCGGTTGGTCTTGCTGAAATTGGTTTGGTTGGGTACGGTGAAAGGCAGGCCCGTGGCGTAAATCAAGTTCAAACTCATGCGCCACCACGGCAGTTGCGGCAGGTTGTCCTGCAAAAAGAACTTCAAGGCGAAGCGTTGGTCGGTTGGGCGAGCCAGCCAGCCGTAGTCGTCGCCCTCAATGTCCTCTTGGGTTTGCATAATCGAGAGGCTGGCCCACGACTCGAGTCCATCGACGAGTTCGCCGTTGAGCCTCAAACTCAAACCGGTGGCATAGCCCACAGCCGAGTTTTCGGCCGAGTAGCGTATGCGCAAGTTGTCTATGGTGTAGGGTATGAGGTTGGTGATATACTTATAATAAATGTCGGTCGTGAGGCGGAATGGGCGGTCCCACATACGGAACGACCAGTCGAATGTGCCAACAGCTTGATACGACGTTTGGGGGTCGAGGTCGGGGTTGATAGAACCGTCGGGGCGGCGCAATTCGCGGTAGAAATAGGGTTGCTGATACACGCCGGCGGCAGCGCTGAAGGTCATGTCGCGGTGGTCGGCAGGGCTGTAGCCCATACTTACGCGTGGCGAGACGAGAGGCTTGGCGTTGGTGCCGCTGTCGTTCAGCCCCACAATAACAGAGTGGTAGTATTGTCCGCGCACGCCGGCAGTAATGCGCAGGTCGCTGCCATCGTTGGTGGTGAGGTTAATTTCGCGCTGCAGGTGGGCCGAAGTGCGCAGTGTGCCCACGTGGTTGTTGGCCACAGCAAAGTCCTGAAGCAGCGGAGGGTAGGGGAGGTTGCCTGCCAGGCCGGGGGTGACCCACACCGAGGGGTAGGTGTAGCCCGCCGAGTCTACCCAGCGCCACTCGCGCAGGCGGTCGGCTATCTGCTCGTATTGCACCTTGAGCCCCATTTTCCAACTGCCGAGCGAGGTGAGCCGCGTGGCGCGCAACTCGGAGGCATAGACTTGCGAGAGAATGGTGTTGCGGGCGTGTTCGAGGAAGGTGCCCACGCCGCGGTCCAGTTTCAAAATAGAGTCGCCATTGCTTCCCCCAGTGCCAAGCATATAAAGAAAATATTGGCTCTGAATGTCGAACCGCTCACTCTCGTCGATGTTCTGGGCCGAGGTGGTCCAACGCACCAGCCAGTCCTCGGTGGTGTAGTTCAGAGTCAAAGCGCCGAGCGCGGTGCGGTGGCGGTCCACCTCCTGCCCGTCGAAGTAAATGTCGATGGCCATAGGTTTGAAGGTGGTGGTTTGGCTCATAGGTACAAGGCCGTAGGCGTTGTCGGTGGCGATAGCTGTAAGCGAGAGGCTAAAGCGGTCGTTAATGCGGTAACCCACAATGGCTTGCAGGTCGGTGTAGGCGCTGGTGTAGTCGCCTTTGGTGTCGAGGCTGCTAATGATGTAGCGATTGCTGTGGCGGCGCAGTCCGAGGCTGTACGATAGGCGGCTGCCCGCAGTGCCTTGCACCGAGGCCGAGCCACCCAGCAGGCTGCCACTGATTTTGGCTTTGAATGCAGTGGGGCGGCTGTAGGCTATGTCGAGCACCGACGACATACGGTCGCCATAAATGGCGTCGAACCCACCTGGCGAGAAGCTAATGCGCTCCACGAGGTCGGGATTGATAATGCTCAACCCCTCCTGCTGGCCGCTGCGGATGAGCATGGGGCGGTATACCTCAACGCCGTTGATGTAGACCAAATTTTCGTCGAACGAACCTCCGCGAACCGAGTATTGCGACGACATTTCGTTGCTCGAAGCCACGTCGGGCAAGGTTTTGAGCAGGCTTTCGACACCGCTGTTGGGGCCCACGGCATTTTCGAGTCGCTCGGCCTCGATTTGGGTGTAGACCGTGGCGCTGTGTTGGCGGTCGTTAATGGCCACTTCGTCGAGCTGGCGCGACTGTTGTTTGAGGCTAAAAACTACCCTCGTGGCTTTGCCGGGCACGACTTCGACGCGCCGCGTTTGCGCCACGAAGCCGGCGGCCGAGGCGGTGATGGTAACCGAGTCGGCTTGAGAGATGTTGAGCGCGAAGTGGCCACGGCGGTCGGTGAGGGTCGAGTTTTGGGGCTGCCGGTCGGGCTCGGCCACGGTGGCAAACTCGATGGGCGAGTTGTCTTCGGCCGAGCGCACATAGCCTTCAATCACCCCTTGGGCCTTGACTGTCAGCGTGGTGAACGTCAGTAGAACTATCGTTATGAAAAATTTTTTTATCATTGAATTCAATTTTCAAATACTTTTTACGCAATATTAACGTTATTTTAGTATAAAAATTGTAGTAAAGTTCGAAAATAATTATAAACAAGATGAAAAAAACGTTATTCTTTCTGCTTTGTAGCCTCGTGGTGCTTGGTGGCGAGGCTCAGGCTCAGAACACTGTCGACAAGCAAGGTCGCCGTCAAGGCCACTGGCTCAAGACCGACAAAAACGGCGCCAAAATCTACGAAGGCGACTTCCGCGACGGCCTCGAAACAGGCACCTTTACCTACTACTACCACGACGGTACGGTGCGTATGCGCAACATCTACTTCGTAGATGGTAAGCGATGCTCGCACGAAGCCTACGACGACAAAGGGCGTCTCGTGGCCAAAGGTTTCTACAACCAGCATAACCGCGACAGTGTGTGGTCTTTCTTCGACGAGCAAGGCCGTATGGTTAAAACTACCTCATACCGTATGGGTATCAAAGAAGGACCGTCGATTATCTTCACCTCGACTGGCGACACGGCCGAAGTCTCTAACTGGGTCGACAATCACCGCCACGGCCGTTGGTGGAAGCGCATTGGCCGCAACGGCTATATCACTGGCCGCTACGTCAAAGGTGGCCTCGAAGGTCGCCTTGTAGAATACGACGACTCGTTGCGTCTGGCTCGCGAGGGCAACTATCGCAATGGCTACAAGCATGGCACCTATCGCTATTATGAAGACGGGGTGCTCGCCATCGACGAGAATTGGATAGATGGCACCATGACCGACCGCAAGGTGCTTGTGGCTACCCCGAAGCCCGAATATGTCTCGGTGTTCGATATTCTCTGCGTTGCCGGTCAGGGCAAGAATCGCGTAATGGTCTATACTCGCTACGGCGACAAAATTCAGGGCCGCGAACCGGCCGAGAACATCTTTACTCGTGTGGGCAACGAATACTTTGCTTATGCCAACCGCAAGAACCGCATATTGGTCTCTATGCGCAGCGTTGTAGACATTGTTAAAGACGCTGAAGGCCGCGACATACTCAAGCTCGACCCTGCTCTCGACCTCGTGATATTTCCCGACGAGGACTGCATCAAGATGGTCCGTTCGCGCAAATATGAAGACCACTCACCGCTCGATGACTAACACTCTCTACATAATAAAAGAAAACAGGACCTGTCTCGCGACAAATCCTGTTTTCCCCATTAAACACTATTACAAAATCCAATTATTACCAGCATTCTCTAAAGCCGAACACCCTGAAAGGCAAGCCTTGAGAGCAATTCTTCTCTGTCGAATGCGAGTGCAAAATTACAAACTTTTTTCTAATTGAAGAAAAAAATATCGAAATTTAAGTAAATTTTAACATTTATAAACTCTATGCTCATCGCTGCCCACACTCTTGGATGTAAACTAAATTTCGCTGAAACAAGTGCCATCGTGCGCCGCTTTACCGACGCTGGCCACACGCTTGTAGACTTTCATGAACGAGCTGATTTATATATAGTTAATACTTGTACCGTTACGGCCGTGGCCGAAAAAAAATGCCGCAACGCCATTCGCCAAGCCGTGGCCCAAAACCCTTTGGCAACGGTTGCCGTGGTGGGCTGTTTTGCCCAAAACGCGGCCGACCAGATTTTGAGCATTCCGGGCGTGAAAATCGTCCTCGGAAACGATAAAAAACACCTTTTGTACGAAATTTTGACCTCTGACGGAAGCCAATTTCTGCCTATTGTAGACGAGCCCCGCAGCTTTAAACCGCTCTTCTCGACCGGCGACCGCACAAGAGTTTTTTTCAAAATTCAAGACGGGTGCGACTATTTTTGCACCTATTGTGCCATACCGTTCGCCCGCGGGCGCTCGCGTAGCGCGTCGATTGACGAGACCCTGGCTGTGGCTCGCCAGATTGCCGAAACTGGTGCCAAAGAGGTAGTCCTAACAGGCGTCAACACAGGCACCTTCGGCCAGCACAACAACGAGCGTTTGATAGACCTCTTGCGTCGCCTCGACGAGGTTGAGGGCATACTGCGCTACCGTATTTCGAGCATCGAACCCAACCTGCTTACCAACGAGGTGGTCGATTTTGTGGCCTCGTCGCGCGCTTTCTTGCCCCATTTTCACATTCCACTGCAGGCTGGCAGCGACCACGTGCTCGCTATGATGCACCGCCGTTACACCACCGCCGACTTTGCCGAAAAGTTGGCCTATGTTCGCTCCAAGATGCCCGAAGCCTGCATTGCGGCCGACATCATGGCGGGCTTCAATGGCGAGAGTGAGGAGGAGTTCGACAAGGTGTGCCGCTATGTTGAGGAATTGCCAATATCTTACCTGCACGTTTTCACCTATAGCGAGCGCCCCAACACAGCCGCCCTCAAGTTGGGCGAGAAGGTACCTATGGCTACCCGCCGCGCCCACAGCCAAATCCTGCATACCATTTCGGAACGAAAAAGGGCAGCCTTTGTCGCGTCGCAAATCGGCACCGAGAGGCCGGTTCTTTGGGAGTCGACCCGTCATGGAGATACCATGCAGGGGTGGACAGACAACTACATTCGCCTCTGCCAACCCTACAATCCTTTGGCGGTGAACACGATAACAACCGTCAAACTCTCGCCAGCCAACGTCGTGGAACAGCATACCGACGAGGCTTGAACCACAAAAAAAACGATATTTATGCCAAAAAAAATGAAGTTGTGACCGATATTCCATTTTTTTTGTGTAAATTTGCAATGCGATTATTTTTGACAGTTTATTGAAATTAATTACAAATCAATATATTAAAATTATCATCTTAAAACAACAAACACCATGAGCGGATTTTTCGGAGTCGTTTCTGACAAACCTTGTATTACCGATTTGTTCTACGGAACAGATTATCATTCTCATCTCGGCACTCGCCGTGCCGGTATGGCCACTTTCGACAATGGCCAGCCGCACCAGAACATCCATTCTATAGAAAACTCTTATTTTCGCACCAAGTTCACCGACGATTTGGCCGAGATGACCGGCAACGTCGGCGTTGGCGTAATCAGCGACACCGAGTCGCAACCCATGATGGTCAACTCTCACATGGGTCGCTTTGCGCTGGCTACCGTGTCGCGCATAAACAACCTCGACGAGCTGGAACGCGACTGCCTGCAGCGCCACCAACAGTTTGCCGACCTCTCGCTTTCGCGCACCAACCCCACCGAGCTCGTGGCTTTGATGATTACGCAGGGCAAAAACTTCGTCGATGGCATTAATAATGTGTACCGCCAAGTCAAAGGCAGTTGCAATATGCTCATTCTCGTGCCCGACGGCATAATCGCTGCGCGCGACCGCTATGGCCGCACCCCCATCGTCATCGGCCGCCGTGGCAACGACTACGCCGTGGCCTCTGAGAGCCACAGCTACGTTAACCTCGGCTACGAAACCTGCCGCTTTGTCGGTCCTGGCGAAATTGTAAAAATAACTACCGCCGGCATTGAGCAGCTCAAAGCTCCCGAAGAGAAGATGCAGATTTGCTCATTTTTGTGGATATACTACGGTTTCCCCTGCGTGGAGTACGAAAACGTCAACGCCGAAGAGGTTCGCTACCGTTTGGGGCAAGCCATGGGTGCCGCCGACGACGTCGAGGCCGACTTCGTGTCGCCCATCCCAGATTCTGGCATTGGCATGGCCCTCGGCTACTCGGCCGGCCGCGGCATTCCCTACAAGCGTGCCATGTTGAAATACACCCCCACCTGGTCGCGCAGCTTCATGCCAGTCAACCAGGAGGCGCGCAACCTTGTGGCCCGCATGAAGCTCATTCCCTCGCGCGCTGTGCTCGAAGGCAAGAGTGTCGTTTTCTGCGACGACTCTATAGTCCGCGGCACCCAGCTGCGCGACCAAGTGCGTATGCTCTACGCCTATGGTGCCAAGTCGGTCCACGTCCGCATTAGCTGTCCGCCACTCGTCCACGGCTGCACTTTCCTCAATTTTTCAGCCTCGAAAACTGATAACGAACTTATTACCCGTCGCGTGATAGCCGAACTCGAAGGCGGTCAGGTGCGCAACCTCGAAGCCTACCACGACGAAACAACGCCTCAATATGCCGCCATGGTGGAGCGTATTCGTCAGCATGTGGGCGTCGATAGTTTGAAATTCAACTCGTTACAAACAGTCTGCGACGCCATCGGTATCGAAAAACAGAGCATCTGCACACACTGCTTCGACAGCTCTTCGTATGGCGACTGAAAATAATTTATTAGTAGTATAAAATAACCATAACAAACAACGATGAAGACTTTACGTTTCGCTATTCTGCTGGGTCTCATGATATTAGGGTCGGGTTTGGTCAAAGCCCAACACGTCATCATGCTCTCTGTGCGCGATTTGGCTGCTAACTACAAGCTCGACAGCGCATATTTTAGCGACACAACGCCAATCATAAACTACCTCAACTCGCTGCCCAACGCCGACTATCCTACGCTTTCGGCCGAGTGTAACGAAATCCGCAACAGGGTTCAAAGCCTGCTCACCTCGCTCAGCACCGAATACGAGCGCCGCGACAGCCTGGTGTGGCTCGACACCAATATAGCAGTGTCTGACTTTGGCGTTTACGAATTGCGACTACGTAACCTTGTCGACTACCTTTCGGGCCTCTCGGCGCGCTACGTCAACCTCGAAAAAGAGCGAATCGAAACCGAGAAGCGCATAGCGCGCGAGCGTGCCGAAGCCGAGTTGCGCCGTCAGCAGCAAGCTCGCAACACGCGTGCCGCCAACCTGCGCGAGGAGATTGATATGCACCACCGCTCAATTGGTGCAGCCTGCGACGGTATTGGCGAGACAAACAAGGCTAAAGTGAAGGAACTCAAAGATTTATACTACGCATATCTTATTGTATATAATAAGTATGACCTCTCAGAGGGGCAGGCAACCGACGAGTCGATAGCCCAACTCGAAGAGCTCTCTAACTTCCAAAACGACCTGCTGGTCAATTGTCTGGGGTCCGACTCGTACACTTCGCAGATTGATAACTTCAAGAACGTGCTCAAAGCCCGTTGCAGCAAGCAAAATAACGACATCTATAAGTCCTATTCGCGCGTCTTCAAGCAAACCCGCGTGCCCATCTCGTTTGCCAACGTCGAGGAGTACGAGTCCTACACCAACCGCCTCAAGGCCGTTATCGCCATCCAAAACCGCTACCTGCAAACCATCGAGCTGCGCGAACAAATCCAGTCTGGCGAGGCCGCCATCAACGCCGCCTACGGCAAAAAATATCGCGATGTGGTCAAGTCATACGCCGAGGCCGCCTCTAACGTAGATATGGTACCCTCCTTTACCGGCAGCACCGAGAGCCTCCAGTTCATCGGCAACCTCGAGGAATTTATAGAGGTGCAACAAATCTACGTCGACAACTTCCAGCGCCTCGACGACATTCGTATGCGCCACGATTCAATCCTTAAAGGCCACCCCGAGCGCTTTGCCGATGTGGTTTCTGCCTACCGCGAAATCCTGCCTTCGCTCAACACCACTCCCTCGTTTGTCAACCTCGTCGGTGCTCGCAACTACGACGACCGCCTTTCCGAAGTCGAACTCATTCAACAATGCTATATCGACGTGGCCGAACGCCGCTCCACCATTGCTCGCAACGACAAGACCATAACCGACGGCAAGAAGCTCGACGGCCGCCTCTACAGTGGCTATCGCTCCATACGCAAAGTCACCAACCTCTCGCCCTCTTTCTCCAGCTACGAGCGCGGCCGAGTCTTCCTCGGACAGCTCGACGAGTATATCTCCATTCAAGACCGTTGCATTAATGTTCTCGACATCCAAGACAGCATTCGCGCCGGCGAAACCGCCATCAACGGCCACGACCACAAGTATCGCAACATAACCAAAGCCTACAGCCGCGTGGCCAAAAGCTACCGCGCTATTACCGAGATAGCCAGTACCGAAGACCTGCGTCGCTACGAGCGCGAATGTCAGTTGCTTCTCCGCATCCAGAACTACTTTGTCGAAGCCATCTCATCGCCAGCTGGGGCCGACATCGACTCGCGTCTTAACAAAGTTAAGGATGTCGACAAAATACTCCTCATAGTAGGCGTTCAGTAGTCTGCCGAGTTCCGCAAGGGTTCGGTTCGTATTCGTTCGCAAAGAAACCGTTGCTGCGTGCGCCGATATTTGGCTGGTCCAGCAAAAGCAGGGCTCAAGTGGTTAATGTTGCCAGACTAAGACCAAAAGGCTGCGTGCTGTAGAGCCTCGTAGTATTAAGATTTCTATAATTGTTAACAAAGTTGTTAATAACCCGATGTGAGGTTCGCTTGTCAATGCTCGTAACTCGCTGATTATCAGCACCTATTCGGTGAATTTTGTAACTATTTGATTATCAGTGTTGTAGATGGGTTGTGGTCGTATTAAGGTCGTATTAACATCGTCCTAACATCGAGTACCCCCAATTCTACCCCCCAGCAAATGCAGTCCTCGCCCTCGTCTCAGTCCCCTTGTCGGGTGCCGAAACAGGCTGCTTGGCACATCCGAGCCGCCTCATCGTCTGGTCGGCAACCCATGGCGAATACGCCGCAAAGCCTCGTCAGCCGCGCAATCATAGTCAGCCTGTGGTCGGTCATAGCCTCGTCGTAGCGCAGGGCGGGGGGGAGCGAAGGTTCGATGGCTGCTATCGCGTGCAGCATATTGAGCGGCTCTATGCTGTTCGTGGCGCGCTGGTTAAGCCGCACCAGTGCGCGCAGGGGTAGGCCTATATTGCTGTAGCAGTGTGTTTTGCCGCTCCATGGCGACCCGAACAACTCGGCCCTGTTTTGGCCAACGCGAAGTATCGGGCTGTCGTCGTTAAGAAGTTTTGTGCCTGCCACATTTTTTAACCATAGCTGTGCGTGCGTACTTTTGCCGGTCCCCGACTCGCCAAGAAACGCAACAGCTTGGTTCTCAAAGCTAATGCAGGCAGCGTGAACCGGTGCTAACCCTCGCGGAGTGCCGTAGATGCTCATTGCCATCCATATCAAGAAGCGCAATGCCGAAGGTTCGTCGACGCTGCTTGCCCACGCGTGGCTGTCTGCCTGCCGCAGGGCGTAGAGTTTTCCACCATCGCGCTCCATAACGAACACCCTTTCCGTGCCCGTACCATAGTATCGGCAGCTGTATCCACTCTCCTCGAAATCAAACCGATGCAGCGGTTCCTGTTGGGGTATCTCCACCGTGTGGCCAAAACTGACCACGAGGTCTGGCTCGCCCGCGGCGACGGCAAAAACGCCGAACCCAGGCAGTCTTGCGAGCAATTCCAGTTCGTGCTCTCCTTCCACCCCAATGGTGCAACGTGCAATATTGTAGTACCTTACCGTCATAGCGTGGCGAAAAAATCCAATTGCAAAGATACAAAAAATAATTCGTCCCAGCAAAAAATTCTCTTCGCCAGACAAAACCATCAGTCCTTAGCGCAAGGTTTCGTCGTTTCGTTTTCGCTCATCGGTTTGAACACTGAGTTTTCCGAATGCTTAAAATTTTTTTCGCTCATTCGATAAAAAAGTGTATCTTTGTATTTTTATAAAGAACAGGAACAATTATATAAACAGTTGAAAACCATGGATAAACTGATTATTACCGCCGCAATTTGTGGCGCAGAAGTAACCAAAGAACAAAACCCCAACGTGCCCTACACCGTCGAGGAAATTGTGCGCGAAGCCAAGTCGGCAGTCGATGCAGGCGCCGCCATTGTGCACCTCCATGTGCGCGAGGACGACGGCACCCCGACCCAAAGCCACGTGCGCTTCCAAGAGTGCACCGAGGCCATCCTCAAAGAGTGCCCCAACGTGATTCTTATTCCCTCGACTGGCGGCGCGGTTGGTATGACCCCCGACGAGCGCCTCGACAGCACCAATACCACCCCCGTGCCCGAAATGGCCACCCTCGACTGCGGTACTTGCAACTTTGGCGACGATATTTTCGACAACACCATGCCCACCATGCGCGCTTTTGGCAAACGCATGATTGAGAAAGGAATCAAGCCCGAATACGAGTGCTTCGAGATGGGGCACCTCGAGACCATTGTCCACATGGCCAAGAAGGGCCAGGTGCCATCTGCTTTCGGCGTGGCCGGCCCCGACGGCAACCCGCTGCCAATCGTCCCCATGCAGTTCAACTTCGTGCTCGGCGTGCTGGGTTGCGCCACCGCCACGGTCGACAACCTGGTTTGGATGGTCAACCACATCCCCGCCGGCTCTACCTGGACAGCCACCGGCATCGGCCGCAACGCCTTCACGCTGGCTGCTCCTGCCATCGTGATGGGTGGCAATGTGAGAGTTGGTTTCGAAGACAACCTCTACCTCGAGCGCGGCGTGCTCGCCAAGAGCAACGGCGAACTGGTCGACAAGGTGGTCCGTATGGCCAAACTGCTTGGTCGCCCCATCGCCACCAGCGACGAAGCTCGCGAAATTCTCAGTCTGAAACGTTAACCCCTCTAACTGAAAAAACTAACACCATGAAAATCAAATCGATAATACTCACCGCGGCAGTGGCCATGCTCGCCACTATGGCCTCGGCTCAAGAACTCTCGCTGTCGCCCGAAATGCGCTCCGCCTACCGCCAACAGTTCCACCAGCGCGAGCCCGAACAGCAACTCAAGAGCAACATTCCACTCTCTGCCACCGTGCAGAAACCCGGCGTGAAGAGCGTGGCTCAGAAAAATCTCCCCACCGACCGTGTCTGGTTCCCCGGCGAGTGGGAGGAGGTGAAAGCCATTGTGGTTACACCTTCTTATTATTTCATACCGTGGCCCCAAACAGCCGAGAACCAAAACTACATTGCCGACCCAATAGTGTCTCACTACGCTGAATATCAGACCTATAGTCGCTTCACCGGCTGGCAAAGCACTGGCCAATATGGCGACTATTATGGCATTATGGACACTACCGACAACCTGGTGCCTTTCTACCTGATGGACGCCATCCAGCAAGGCAACGCCGAGGCTTGGGTGCATGTGGAGCGCAAAGCCGACAGTCTTATCGTTCTCCGCACGCTCGAACGCAACAACCTGCGCCACGACAATGTGCGTTTTCTTGTTGGCCCGAGCAACTCGTTCTGGTATCGCGACTGCGGCCCGATTTGCTTCTACTACGGCTCTGAAGACAGCGTGGCTATGCTCGATTTCGAATACTACACCGGTCGTGCCCTCGACGACAGCCTGCCCTCGCTCATTCATCACACCATGGGTATTCCCAACTACATCACCACCATCGAGTGGGAGGGTGGCAACTGCCTTGTCGACGGCGTAGGCATGGTCCTTTCGAGCGACCAAATCTATGTCGGCAACCGCGACCAATATGGCCAGTACACTTGGGATGGACGCGACTACAACACCCTTTCCTATACCCGCAAGACCCCTCTCTCGGATGTTCAAGTCAAGAACGCCCTGAAGTCGCTCCTCGGCCAGCGTGTCACCTACATCCTGCCGGCCTATAGAAACGACGGCGGCACCGGCCACATAGACCTCTACGTCGATATGTGGGACGAGAACTCGTTCGTTTTCAGTAAGATGCCTTCGACGTATAGTTCGTGGGTCGACTACCGCACTGGCAATCGCAACATCGATTCGCTCTGCTCCTACAGCTCGTTCTTCGGCCGCAAATATGGCAAAAGCTATATCCCGTTCCCCTCGAAAAACAACGGTCAGAACTTCAGCAGCGCCTCCGATTATGAGAACTACACTCGTACCTACTCGAACCACACATTCGTCAACAACCTCATCATCCAGCCCTGCTTCTCGCGTGTGGATGAATCCGGTATGCCTACCGCTGCGTGGGACAAGGCCAATATCGAAAAACTAAAGGAGGCCTATCCTGGCTACACCATCTATTGCGTCGACGTTACCTCCTTCGACGGCTATGGCGGCGCCATCCACTGCATCACCAAGCAGATACCGGCCGACAACCCCATCCGCATTCTGCACAAAAACGTCAACGGTTGCGCCAACGACCTCAACGCCCTGGGCGAGGATGTGCCCGTGAGCGCCATCATCACCAACAAGAGCGGCATCGATACCGCTACCTGCACCTACCGCGTGGCTGGCGGCGCGTGGCAAACCGTGGGCCTGACCGCCAACGGCAACCGTTTCTTTGGCGCTATCCCACACGTCGAGTCCAACTTCCCCCACACGGTTATCGACTCCGTCCCCGTCTATACCCCCATCGATACACTGATGACTGTCGATACCGCCTACAACGCTGATTCGTCGGTTGTTACCTACGACACTACCTACACCTATACCTACGACACTACCTTCACATTCGACACCAATACTGTCCTCGCAGACACCACTATCACAATCGAATACTACCTCACTGCCACCAGCAACAACGGCAAAACCATCACCAAGCCAATGACCGCTTCTCAAGGCGGCTATTTCAGCTACTACGTGACCAACTATGCCGACACCATCCAGACCGTCGATAGCACGCTCTACGATTTCGACACCACCGCCATACCAATGGAGGACATCACCTTCCTCTTCAGCACAGATTGGACCGAGACCGACAACAGCGAGCCTGTGGGCATCGACCAAGTGGCCGCCACCGACGATAACTTCGGTCAGTTCTTCCCCAACCCCAGCAACGACAAGGCCAACCTCCAAATCGACCTCGGCAACGGCGCCAACTACGTCGTGACCATTGTCGACATCAACGGCCGCACTGTCCATACCAGCTCGCTCCAAGCTGAGGGGCAAATAACCTACACAATCAACACCTCTAAGCTCGCTGCGGGTGTCTACCACGTCATCTTTGCCAACGAGGGCAGCAACGTTGTTCGCCGCCTCGTGGTTCGCTAAACAATTGCAAAAAACAACATTCAAATCGGCGTTACCAATCATGGCGACGCCGATTTTTTTTCTCCCGTTAACCCACTCAAAATGAGCATTAAGCACGGGTTAAAGTGGGGTTAAGGTCGTATTGAGGTCGAACAAGGCCTGATATTGAGGCGATTAGACACCGTTTTGACCCAATCTATGCTGCTCTTTTCTTTTTCGCTTTGTTCGCAAAAAAGTGTCAATTAGTTTCCGTTCACGCCATCCGTGTAATGCACCAACTCAAATTTGTGACACATTTGTTTTGTATAAAGTCACAAACAAACTCATCCATCATCTAATTTTATTAAATTGATTTTCAGTATATTAAACAGAACCTTATCAAAAAAAGGCGTTGGTATTGAAAAAAATGCGTATATTTGCACACTAAAATCGACGCGAGTTACGTCGATATGCGAAGAAAGCATTTGTATTGGTCCACTCATTAAAGTTCGCCAAATTTTACACAAGGACTACGATACTGATGCCTTATGTTTTTGCCTATGTAATGGCTTCGCGCCACTACATATAGGAGCATAGGATAAGGTTCAAAGTTAGTTTTACTTGTGGAAGGCGTTTGGCGACGCCCAATGAGTGTAGAACAAACAACACGAGTTCTATGCTTTTTTGTTTATTGCCACAAACTGAGAACTCATAGTGGCATCAATCAAAACACATCTACAACGATGAGGAACAAACTATTAATCTCAACCCTGCTGATGGTATTATCAGCAACAGTATCGGTGGCGCAAACTACACCTCTGTTCTCTGCAGTTTCGCCAAGTGGCCACAGAATCAATTACCAATGGAACTATGACGATTCTTACTATAGAAACGGTTATCCGGAGTACAACTCTGTAATGGTTTGGCAAAGTAACTATGTTATGTTTGACACACAACGGTACCGTTCTGGAGATACCACATTGCATGGTGCTGTGGTAATCCCAGACAGCGTAACGTACGGTAATAAAACCTATGCCGTGACACGCATCCATAGTTTTATGGCACCCTACATAACAGACATCACCATTCCAAATACGGTTACAAAGATTGACGAAGATGCATTGTCTAATTGCGGTTTTTCCACTCTCACCATTCCAGAAAATGTAACGTCATTTGGTGGCGGCATAGCGATGGATTGCGACAGCCTCACCACCGTTTACTACAATGCAAAACATGCCTCACTTCCGAGTGGCTACGGTGGAAGACTGTTTTCTTGGACAGTCAGGAATATTGTATTCGGCGAAAGCGTGGAAGAAATTCCCCACCACATCTGCAAAAGTCAAGATAGTCTTCGCACAGTAACGATATTGGGAAACGTAAAGAAGATTGGGGAATACGCATTTGCCTATTGCAGAAAACTAAAGTCGGTAACCATTCCTGCATCGGTGGAACAAATCGGGACATATGCATTCGTAAGTTGTTCGAATTTAGATACGGTTTACTACAATGCAACATATTGCACAACGAGGTATAGAGACATATGGGAGGATCCTTTTTATCTTACAAACATAAAACAATTGGTTATTGGTGAGAATGTGCAACAAATTCATCTTTACATGTTCGACACAGTGCAAACCGCGATATGTAAAGCACAAGTTGCGCCGATAGTAGACAACCTTGTGAATAATAGCCGTGGTTTCCTAACCGTAGTAAATGGAGGAAAGCTTTTCACAGGCACAGGTACACAGGTGATTGTACCATGCGGACACACAGAATCATATCAAAGCATAAGTGAATGGAGTCGAAACACAATCTCCGACGATTGTGTTACAGTTGACACCAAAAGTAATGATGCCAACCTCGGAATAGCCGTAGGTGGACAGATCTGCTCGCCCTATACACCCTTGACCCTTTATGCACTGCCATTTGCAGGAAATACTTTTGTCGGGTGGACGGACGGCAATACAGACAATCCAAGAGATGTCATCTCACTCACTGAGAATGTATCATTTACTGCAATCTTCTCTACAAAAGACACGGTAACTTTACATGATACTACCATTATAGTAGACACGCTGACGGAGTATGTGCCAGTGCACGACACGACGTATATCGATGTCCACGACACGACCTACGTTGACGTGCCTTACGCTGTGCATGACACTACGATTGTGGTTGATATCCTAACCCTTACGGAGTATGTACCAGTGCATGACACA
>JAFVCE010000001.1 GCA_017479385.1 Bacteroidales bacterium
AGTGAAATCTGGTCTTTTCTTGGTTTTAGTAATATTCATACCAATTTTGAGAGCGGACCTCGTGGTCTTCCCATCTGCATTTGGCATCTCTTCCAAGCCTTTTTTCCAAATCTCTTGTTTGTCTTTGGACAGATTCTGTATATTAATTGTATCTTTCATACCGTCTACAGCTGTTTTGCCATCTGCCGTTCTAAAATCCTTGTTGTTGGCATTGTCGAAGCACTCTCGGAGGTATATGTTAGCGTCGAGGCGTGTGAGGTCTATGGTATCCAATGTAGAAGATTTCAGTGTGTCATTAATACTACAAGCTGTATTCCTATAGGATTTCATAGTTGCAAGATACCATTCATTACCGTCGAGATAACCATTAATTCTCTTATTGAGGGCGTCTCTCCTGTCATTTAACTCCATATTATCAATACCGGTGGTAGTACTGGTGGTATCAGTGGTAGAATCATTACCGCCACTACCCTGCCTGTCTTTCCATAAGCCAAAGCCTTTGGTGACGATGGCTACAACGATTAGGGCTGCAACAACCACGCCACCGGCAACAAAGGGAATCCATTTTAGCTTCTTCTTGGACCCCGACTCGCTTATGAGAATGTCGAACACAGGGAATTCTCCGCGTTGTGTTATTGTGCATTGCTTACCCTTGTAGGAAACTTTAAATGAAGAAGGTAATGCGTACTCGTACGTAAAGTAATAGCCAGAATCGTCTTTTTCTATGACTATGTTCAACCCTTGCTGTAGAGTAACGGGATTATTGTTATAGTCGATTTTGAGCTCACTGAGGTTCTCAATATCTTTACTGATATGGTAGGTGTAAGTGGTACTGTTGCTGTTGTTAGTATTTTGTTGATTGTTCGATGTTGATACGTCCTTAACCCCTCCTTGACCCGTATCTGATTGGGTGGGTTTGGGGGGCTCTTTTTCGAGGGTAATTTTGAGACTTTCGTTCTCCTTTTCGGGGATAAATGTACCTTTTTTTTCCTTAAAACCTGCTTTGGCGCAGGTATATTTGTATGTCTTACCTATTTCATAACCTGTAAATTTTATTGTGGCAGAGTTGGTCTTGTGTTCTATGGGAAGCGTGATTTCTTTTGCGTCAGAGTCGGTCGTGGATTCTATGGTAAGCGTGATTGTTGCCTTGTCATCCTGACTGCCACCGGCGTCCTCTACCTTGAAAGTGATGGACTTTGTTTCGGGCGTGAGGACTATCTCGAGGTCGGTGTTGTATATATAGTGCAGATAGCCATCTTCTTTAACGATGTTGGATAGGTTGACATCCTTAGCCTTGTGGTACGGCTTACTGACTGTTACCATCGTTTCCTTAAGCTCTTTTTCCGTAACTTCGGTGGCCTGAGGCTCGATTGTGTAGAGAGAGGTGCCGCTCCAAGTTATTGTTATGGGTTGCTCTTTGAGTGTTAGGGGAATCGTGACGATGCCGCTGTCGCTGTCGCTGGGATAGGCCTGGGCCGACTTGCCAGTGCTGAACAATATGAGGTCATATTTTTTGTAATCTTCTTGGATGGGGAGCGAAAGGTATTTTTCGAGCTCGTCGCCAACATCTACGCGCGCAATGGTGCCGAGACTGGTGGGATATTGGGCCTCCTTCAGCTCTGATAACTCTATGTTGCTGGCCTCCTTTATGGCGCGGTCGATAAAACCGGCCCAGTCGAAGTTCTGAATAAGGCGTTCGTTGGCGAGATACTTGTCGCGGCCTTTGGCCAACTGGTGCATCAGGGCGCGGAGGGCTGCGCCGTCGACTTTTTGTTTTGTCGGGAACTGCACGGCGAAAGCTATATAGGCGTCGCGGCCTGGTTCGTCTTTGCCATAGATGGTGGCAACAACCACGGCGTTGCCATCCTCACTGAGGTGGAGGGCGTAGAGCTCTTCTTCGCCACTGCGCGGCAGGTAGCCCTCTTGGTAGGCATCGCGCAGGTCGGGGAACACTTCCCCATAGATGATGTTGTCGCCATTGCCGACATTGCCCGAGACCGATATGTTGGTTATTTTCATTGTCTGGATTGATAAGGGGGTTCTTAAATGTTTCTATAAATGTAGTTGTCCCACAGCTGACGGGCTGAATCGAAATTGGGGCGGCAGACGTATTGCATATATACCTTGCCAATCGAGAATGGTATGACCGGAAGGGTGTCGTGTCTGCCAATCTGTCTGACACTACGGGCAATGTCTCCCAAGTTGTTGAGCAGGGCACCGCAGTTTTCTTGGATATGGTTTGCAGCACTTATACTTAAATCAAGGTAGGTGCCGCCGGCGGCAAGGGTATCGCTCTTGGCAGCCACTATGGCAAAGCCGAGGGTACGGCTTTTTTTGAAAACATCGTTCTCCTGGAAGTAAGTGGAGACAGTTTGGAGGATTGTATCTTGGTCGACCCCAAATTCTGGGTCGAGGCTGCTACTGGTAACATCGTAGATAAAGAAGTGGAACTTGGGGTTGCTGTCGTGCAAGTAAGTGTAGAAGCGGTCGATGATGTCTTTATTTTCCAGCGTGCCGATGGCGATGCGATACATATCGCGGATGACCTCGCCAGCCACGTCGAAGAGTACGAACGGAGCCTGTTTTCCGCCTCCGGCCCGCTTCATTGCCATATACTGACCACAACCGGATACGGTTGAGTCGGGCACCCAGCCAATGCCTCTTTGGGGCAAGGCGTTTCTAAGCATATTAAAGTACCCTAAGCCCTTGGGGTTCTTGACCTCAGCTGGCCAACTGAGGTTGCTTCTTTCGCACGAGAGTAGCGAGGCTAAGACACTGGTTTTGCCGGCTCCTTTCACCCCCCAAACGTAGAACTGCGTGGCGCCAAACGAGTCCTCCTGTAGATTGCCAATCCTGATGTTCGGGCGGTTGCTTTCCCAAACAAAATTCATTATGTCGGCGGGTATGCCCGGCACTTCTCTTATACCGGAGCGCATTACGTCGGATACGGTGTGGCTGTTGGGGTCGTGGGCGAGGTCTTCTATAATTTTTCTTCTTTCGTCTTCGGGTGATGGTGGCGGTGGTGGGAAATTAGATATGGCCTCCTGGGCTTCGCCGTAGTGGTTGCCCTGGGGGAAGAATTTGCAGTAGCGGTCGTAGTATGAGCGCTCATCCTCGTCAGAGGCTATCTGCCAACAAGCGTCGTCGACGGCGTTGCGCATATTGGTGGGGACCGTTACGTCCTCATTATTGTACATAATGCTAAGGGCCAACTTAGTAACAAGGTCTGGGTCGACTGGTATTTCGCGCTCGGAAGTAGGGAAAAGTTCCGCAAAGCGGTCGAACATATTATTGGCCACCGCATAGTTCCAACATTCGGTCTCGAAATCTACCTTGACCACGCTAAAGAGGCGCGAGTGCAGAACCTCGGGGGTGGCTGGATTGCCGGTATCGTCGATAACGGTACCGTTCATAATTTCCTCAACCACGGGGGTGATGTCATTGTATAAATCAATATTTCCTATTATCTGATTGATTGTCATGGTTATATATTTGATGTGTTAAAGTTGTTTACTTATTGTAGCAATGCGTTGAGCTGATTTTTACTATCTGTGAGTGCCGAAGGCTTCGGCAAAAAGGCCATGGCTGTTGATGGCACGTTTGGTAAAGATGTAGGGCAGCAGGGCGACGGCATAGAGCAGCACCACCACCACTGCGGTGAGCGGGTTGAAGGGCGAGCGGGTGGTGTATATATCCCTGACGTTGGCGTGGCCATGGCGGACGTAGTTCCAGTCGCGGACGTCGTCGACCGTCTCGTCGAATACTTTCTTGTAGTAAGGGTCGTCTTTGAGGCGGGTGACATTGGCGTCGAGCTGTTCGACCAGCTTGCTGGTGTAGGCCTCGATGGTGTCGGAGAGGTACATCATTGTAACGTTCGACGCGAAGGCTTGCTCTTTGAGTTGCCTGCCTATGCCGGCCCACTCTTCGCCGTTTACTTTTTCGAGCTCTTTCTTAAAGCCACTGAGGTAAGCATCTCTCGATTCGCCATCGGTCCACTCTTGTTTGATGTCATTGTCGGTCATGTTTCTCCATCGCTCTTCGAGCCAATTGGTGGTTTTGCTCTCGAACTGAGAGAAGTTGCGGAGCAGGGTAGGAATCTCTTGTGTTTGGTCGACGACCAGCTCTTTTATTTGGCCACTTTTGGCCAGTGTGTTGAAGGTGTGGTTAGACCAGACCATAGTCAACCCCATACCCAAAGCCAGAACCACCAGCGCAGCGAGTTCTATCAAAGCGTTGCGGCGCATGGTGCGGGGGTTAATCTCCGGCTTGAGCAGTGTGGCCACCACCACCGGTGCCACTACGAGTATTAGAACTATCAGTGGCCAAACAATGGCCATGGAGCTACCAAAGGTGACGAAATAGCGGCTGAACCACACCACGACGGCCAAGCCAACTGCGGCCACACCGGTCAAAATCCAGTAAAGTACTTTGTTGTTCATCTTGATTTTTTATTTTTTTATAGTTATACAATATTTTTGATTTTTGTTCGTTATTTTAGTCTCAAAGCGAGAATTCGACCACCTTGTACCAGTCGCTGCCGTTCACAGCACGGCCACGGAAGGTGCGGTTGGTCGAACCGTAGTGGACTTTGAGAGTGTATTCTGACGACGGTTTGTTCTGAACATGCTGACTGAAGAATTTGACATAAACTTTGTAGGTCCCGCGTGGTGCACGACCCGAGGGCCAGTAGATGTTTTCTATTGGGTGATTGGAGTGAACCGAGCCGGCGTTCATATCGATTTCGAGTTGGCCCTCGGTGCCACTGGGTGTGCGGTTGCTGTAGTCGATAACCACGCCAGAGGGGTCGACACAACGCAGGTCGAGGTCGTTATAGTCGTTCCACGAGAGCAGCAGTTGCACGTCGCCCGTCGAGGGCACAGGCCGCTCGGCCTCGTCGGCGCCGAAGCAGGGGTTGTCGGCCCTGGTAGTGAGGGCTGCCAAAGCCCTGTCGGCCCTCACCATGTTGCCCACGCCGCCACCCACATCGCTGCCCGTTGATTGGAGCACACAGGCTATCTCGCGCGCTGTGAGACTCTCGTCGACCGACTTCATCAGCGCCACCACACCCGCCACCATCGGCGACGACATGCTGGTGCCGCTCATGAAGGAATAGCCATTGGTCCCAAACGTGCTGTAGATGTTGACTCCTGGGGCAGACACGGTGCTATGCGAACCATAGTTGCTGAAAGAGGCTTTGTTTACCAAAGCGCCATGCTGGTCGACGGCCGAAACAACAATAAAGTTGTCCGGCCGTTTCATAGGGTCCATCCCAGCCAGTAGGTTTTGGTTGCCAGCCGAGGTGACGATGATGGCGTTGTGGCTTTGCGCAATGCGACTCACCTCGTTCCAAAGGCGCTCCTCGGCCTTGAAAGCCGAAGCCTCGATGCCGCGCTGCGTACCAATGTCGGGCAGGTGATGGGGGTCGAACGTCATACCCGCCGAGATGTTGACCACGTCGGCCCCCTGGTAGAGAGCGTAGAGAATGCCGTCGAGTATCGAGGTCACCGTCATCCGCCCGCGCGCGTCGGCAACCTGAATCGGCATAAACGAACACTCTGGCGCCACGCCACAAGAGCCCTTGCCGTTCATGGCCGCCAGGGCAATGCCTGCCACGTGGGTGCCATGGTCGTCTTGCCGGGCTGTGACGTTGCACGAATGTTCCCACACGTTGTAGGGCATCACCACACGGTGAGCAAACTCGCGGTTTTTGAGGCTGAACCCATTGTCGACCACCGCGATGGTAACCTTCGGGTTGCCACGCGTAACATCCCACGCCTGCTCGAGCCCCATCTGGCGCAGGTGCCACGAGGTGGAGGGGTCGGCCCAAGCGGGGTCGGTCGGGACAAAGGACTGCAGGTAGAGCGTCTCGTCGTAGACAAAAATATTGAAATCGGGCATAAACTCGCCTGGCAGCCGCTCCCTCAACGCCTCGCGTTCGCTGGCCGGCACCTGCAGCTGCACACGCTTCACCACATCGTCGTAATACACAACCTTGTACTCGTCGGAGGGGTAGCGACTCTTAAACTGCTCAACAAAATCGAGCACGCTGCGGTCCTCGTTCTCCATCAGCACGTTGAGGCGATTGGCCACCACCGGGGGCATACCCGGCTGCTGCTCAATCGGGTCGTCGTCGCCAATCGGCGCCAGCACCCCCTCCTCGGGTGGGAGCAAATCGGTGCGGTCGCCAGGCGTGGGAGAGGCCTCGTAGGGGTTGCCCGGATTATAAATCCCCCCACGGCCAGCCCGAGGGTCCTCGTTCAACCACGGCTTATCGCCAATAGGGTTAGGCAACGGCCGAGCCGAGCAGGGGCTACACATCCACATAATGAACAAAATGAGCAGCACCAGCAACGGGATTGCGAGCAGCCACTTCCACCACCGGCCCGAGAAGAAGAGCTTGAGCCGCTCCCAAAACGACGGGCGGTTGGGGCTGCACACAAAGTCGGTATCCTCGTGGATGACGGCGCCTAAGGGGTCGGTCTGCCAACTGTAGTGCTCGGTGTCAATCGCCGGCACATTGTCGGCCCCCAACTGCCCACCGTCGGGCACATTGGTGGTGAGCAAAATGTTGTCCTTATCGTCGAGAAAGCGCACCGTCCACATACGGCCAGGACCACCTCGGCGCTCCCTGAAATCGGTCGCAGCCGTAATCGGCCCCGACAGCGGATTGCTATCCCACTCATAATCACTGCCGTCGGGTTTGCGAGGTATTAAGGTCGTATTGAGGTGCTCTCCGTGCTGAATATGAAGCTCTTTCAAAACCAAACTTTCGCGGTCGATGAAGCGCACACGATGCTTCTCGGCAGGTGGAGGCAACGGCCCTGCGGCATAGAAATCGGTGTCTCCCATCACCTGCGACGCCAGCGGGTCGTTGTTCCACTTATAGATTGTCGTGCCATGGCCTGGCACCTCTTCGGGCCTAATCCACGAACCTTTTTCGACCAAAATGTGGTCGAGCAGCTTCCCATCGCCGTCGAAGAAGCGCACATTGTAACGCTGAGGCCCCTCTTGAGCCTTCTCGTAGCGAGCGGTGAACACCACGTCGGCCTCTACCACAAAGGTCCTGGGGTCGCGGTCCCACCCCTGGAAGGTCCAGCCACTGGCCGCCGTCACCACCGGAATGAGTGCCCCCTCGATGTGCGAACCCTCCAACTTGTGGAACGAAGTGCTCATGGTGGTGGTGCCCTTGTTGCCCAGGTCGAAGGTCACGGTGCACGACCGCCGCGACGAGATAACCCAATCGACAAATTCGAAACCCTTGTCGCCCTGAGCCGGCAGGCAGCCCCACACGGTGGCAACAACCTTGTCGTTGGCACAGAAGATGGCCGACTCGGTCTTGCCCACATGGTGAATAGCCGCGGTAATGAGGTCGGCCTTGAAGTGCTCGCCGCTGGTGCGCAGCTTGTCGGCCACAGCACGGTAGTGGTTGAGCGTCTCGTTGAGCAACTCGCGGTAGCGGTTATAGTCGGCCTGCTCCATTCCAGACAGTTGCACCAGCGGCATATTTTTGGCTTGGGTGTACCAATAAAACCTGTTGTTGTCGGCCACAACATAGGCCAGGAAGTCGCGATAGGGCTGCTGGATATTGTTGGCAACGATGGCTTGCAAATCCTTATAGCGCCGATAGACTGGCACCCCGTCCACATAGGCCCAGTCGTTGAGCGCCGACGCGCTGATGTTGCACAATACCTTGTGGTTGAGTACTGTTGGTGGCATAATGTTACTTATTATTTATTGCGTTTAATATTTCTTTTAGTTTATTGTTGTCGGCCTCGTCGTAGTCGGGCACGTTGCTGTCCGCCATGATGGCAGCCCTGAGGCGAGCCAGCCACAGCGAGGTGGCTTTCTGGCTTGGGGTGGGCTGGGTGCCTGGTTTGTCGATAGACTGGAAGAGTTTGCAAAGCTCGTCGGGCGAGGGCTTTGCGGGGCTCACAGCAGCGGCGGCAGTGGCTTGAAAGTCGGCGGCGTTGAGGTTGAGCTCTGGCGTTTTTTGGTTGTGCTTGGCCAGCCCATTCTTGGTGTCTGCGTCGTAGAGAGTGGCACCAAAGTCGGCCACAAAGTTGTTGAGCAATTCGGCACAAACGTCGGCCACCATCGGCACACGCATGGCTGGGTTGTTGGCTTCGGCCAACTCTTGCATGGCCTGCACAAGGCGTTTCTGCAGGTCGAGGCGGGCAAACATCTTGGTGTAGCAGGTTACCACGTCGTCGAGGTCAGACTGGAAGAAGACGCTGGCCATGGTGTTGGCGTTGCTCATGTGGTTGTTCCACAACTCGCAAAGTTCTTTGGTCAGTATGTCGGCCACCGTCACTGGCGAAGCGAAGCTGCCCGTGATGAAATAATCGAGGTCGAGGTTGTGGTCATCGAAGTATTTGCGGCAGTCATCTTTCGACCCGCCAAAGTAGTTCTGTACCAGTCTCTTCAGGTTATCGGCCTTGCTGCTGCCTGGCACTATGCTTCCGGCAAAGTCGTCGGCAAGGGCGGAGTAGACGTCGGCACCCGTGTGGTTCACGGTGTTGACATGGCTCACAGCGTAGTGCAGCGTGTTGTATATCTCGATGGGGTCTACCTGCAACTTCTCTATCATGTAGCCAAAAAGGCTGCGTTGACGCGAGAACGAGAGTGAGAGGCTTGCCGAGAGCCGCGCGGCGTGGGCCTTGGCTTTGCTAATGTTGTCGTCTTCGTTGCCGGTGTGGTAGAAGTTGTTGAGCAGGCTGTTGATGGTGGTATCTATGCCATCGACCGTGGCCTCGAACGTGCCGAGGCGCGCCGAATATATGTTTGGCGAAGCCTTGGAAAGTTTGGCAATGATGGGCTTGGTGCCGTCGTTGCCCACCGTGGCCGCATCGTTCCAACTTTGGGCGGGGTCTGCAAAGTGGTCTTTGACAAAGGGGTGGTCGAGGAATGTTTGGCGCAACTTTTGGCGGAAATCGGGGTAGGCCGGCACGTCCACCTCTTTCTGCTCCTTGCCGCCTTGGCGCGTCCAGCCGCTGAAGATGTTGTTCTCGTCTTGACTCGAAAAATAGAAGTCGCGCAAAAGGTAGATGTTGTTGAAGTAGGGTTGGCTCGGTGTCCACTCGTTGAACCACTGGTAGGTCTTGGGCGAGGCGAGCACTTCGTCTTGCAACACGCGGTCGAAGCGCCCTTTCCAGCGGTTGACAAGCGACTCTGGGCGCTCGGGCATATCGTCTTGCGCGCTGTAGCGCAGGTCGAGGTTGAACTTGGTCATGATGATAAATAGCGGTGCCACCTCCGACGTCTCTAAAAAGCGGCCACGCTCCTCGCGCAACAGTCGCTCTTGCGACTGCTTGTCGGGCAAGGCCTTGTAGTTGTCGGTACACATCGTGCTGCGCAACCAGTTGTATATCAGGTCGGGCATATCGGCCTGGCCCGTCTGCTGGTTGTCGTGGCAGAGCAGGAGGGTCGAAATCATCTTGTTGTCAGAGTAGTTAAAGAAGAAGTAGGCCACCTTGCCTCGAAGCAAGCATTGGGGCATAGGCTTGTTGCTATCCAGCTGACTTTCGGGTATGTTGAGGCGACTGCGCCAGCCTGGGAAGTCGAGTATGTCTGACACCTTGAGGAACTCTTTCTGCTCCTCCAACTCTTTGGGCAGGCTGCATACAACTTCGGAGGTTAATGCGCTGAGCGACGAGCGGTCCAATTTGCCCTCGACCAGACGGCCATCGGCCGCCATGTAGCGCAACTGGACTTGTTGTTTGTCGCCTTCGTAGAGGTCATGCAGACGCTTGACGTCGATGAGGGCCATGCCCCCACGGTCCTCGCGCAGCAGTGCCGAGTATGGCACAAAAACCTCTCGGGCATAGTTGATTACGGCATAGCTTCGCATTAGGGTCGTATAGAGGTCGGAATAGTATTGATTATCATACCACATAGTGGAGAAGAGGTCGGGGTAGTCGCCGGCTGGCACGTGCTCTACCAAGGCAGCCATTCGTGCAAAGAAGCGCAACGAACCCTGGTTGAGGTTGCCGGCAATGCTGTGGAAGTGGGTATCTATGTAGCGGCCAATCTCCATCATGTCGTCTTCTGTAATCAGCGGTCGAGCCTGCCGGGGAAGCGACAAGAAGCGTTCCTCGAGCTGCTTGAGGCGGTCGGCAAAGTCGCCAACACGCTCGAAGTTGTGGTTGCGTAGGTCGGAGAAGTAGCTATCGGCAAGCACCATCACCACGTCGGCCGCCGAGAGCATTTTGAGTTTGACCGGGAAACCGTCGATGGTCGAGACGGTCGACGTGGTGAAGCGCGTCACGATGCCAGTGGCTTCTATGCCATGGCCCTCAGGGTTGATGTCGGTCTTGAAATTATATTTTTTGTCGCCATCGACCACCATTAACGACGACTCGTCTTGACCCAAGAGCGAGGTGATGAGGTACGATTTGCCTTTCTGGCTTTCGCCAAAGAGCACGGTGGAGGGGTTGACGTCGATGGCCCGCTTTATGCGCTTCAGTTCGCGGCGCTGGCGGGTGAGGGTGTCGTAGGCGCCACGGCGCTCGGCGGTGGTGCGTATGTTGCTGCTTGTTTGGGTCCAAGCAATGGCGGCCTCGACCGTGGCAAGGCGACTATCTATACGCTGGCGCAGGTTTTGCAGGCGGTCTGTTATTTGGGACTCCTTCTTTGGAGTGTCTACTATATCTGGCATACTTGGCTTATCTTTTTTGTTAAATTAGTGCTTATCTATGGGCTGACAGTTGGAGGTTGAATTCGCCCGAATCCATCCAGAAGTCTTCGCTCTCGTTGAGGCTTCTCACTTGCAGAACCACGCCTTGCGGCAGGGCGGCGCCAATGGTCGATTCAACCTGCCCTATGGTTACCAACTCGGTGTCTGACTGCACGTCGCGCTCGAGGTCTACAGTGACCGGCATGGCGGCAGAAATCCTGTTCCTAACATTGAGTACTCGCTCCTTCCGCTCGTTGAATGGTAGCTTGTTGTAACCGTAGTAGGTGGCAATGCGCTCGTCCGAAATCTCTATCGAATAGAAAGGGCGACAGGGGTAGGCCTCGTTGTCGAACTGGCGGCAGGCCACACGCTGTGGCAAACTGTTGACGGTGATTTGGGCCTGATTGTGCGTTGGGGTGAGTATGGTTTGTTGCCAATCGCCATTGGCGTTGCAGAGGCCAAAATAGTTGGTCGTAGAGAGGGGCTGTCTTTCCATCTCGGTGAAGTCGAGGCGCAACGGCCCATAGCCATCGTTGCGGGCAATATTGGCCAACAGCGCGCCCACGGCGACGATAGATTTTTGGCTCTCGAAGTAGCCATTGCCGTCCTGGAAGGGGTACCACGTGCCAACATTGTATTGCCCCAGCAGCTTCAGGCGGTTATGGATGGGTATGTGCTGCTTGAGGAGTGTTGCCACCGGGCCGAGGGTGGTTGGGCGACCGGCGCAGACAACAATGTCGCACCCATAACGTTGCATAATGGCTCCGAGCTTGCTGAAGAGGTTGTCGAAACAAACCTTTATGATGTTTTCAACATCCTGCTCACTGTAGTGCCACACCACGGTCTTGATGTCGAACCCGAAGTGCTTTTCGAACTCCTCAATCAACGCTTGGTCGGGTTGCTTGTCGGGGCCGAAAATATCGTCCCAACGCAGGTCGCAGTCCTTAACCTCGTCGTGTAACAATTGCAGGTAGTGGTTGGCGATGGGCACCGATACTTGGCGCACAAAGCGGCGACGACGCAGCCTCATCTGGAAGGTCATGCCGGCATGGTTGGCACCAAAAAAGGCGTTGAGCTTTGCCGTAGCCACAGCAGGTGGCGTTCCACGGCTAAAGAGTTGCCCCAAAATGTGTCCCTTAGGCCCTTCGATGACAATTTGTTGCACAATGTCGCGCACAATGTCGTCGCCAGCGCGGTTAAAACTTTCCCAAAAAAGTGGCACCGGCGTGAGGGTTGTGCCATCGTCATTACACTTGTATGAAGCCACCATGATATCGGTGGTGCCGGCACCTATGTCGATACTGCCCACCGTCAGGGCCTTCTTGCCATATTTGCCTAAGTCCTGCCGGATGGTGCCATAGGTGTCGACAAAACGTTTCAGGTCGCCATAACGGTGAGCTATTTCGGCACAGATATACACAATCTGCGAGCAGGTAGCCTCGTCGTACGACCAGCTCGTTGTGCCATTTGCGTTGTTGCCCATACTGGGCTCGATGGGCTGGGCGCGCAGGGCGGATTCGAGTCTTGCGATAGGCGTGTCGGCCGTGCCGTCCCAGTAGCGTTGCAGCGCCAAGCGGGCCTCGGCTGCAGCACGGCGCAGGCGTTGCTGCTCTACCTTCGACATGGCTGTGGGGCAGGTGATGATTATGCGATTTATTCGACGGTAGTTCGACGGGTTGCCGGCATAGACAGTGCGATAGTAGTCGCTATTGAGCTGCCTGCGGGCTTGTGCCAGCATTTCGATAAAGGCAAAGGTCATGAGCGAACTGCGCGAATAGTGGGCAGGGCCACCACCACCGGTGCCCACAAAACGCCCTGCGCTATCGAACTGCGAGGTGAGCCCATCGAGGCCTATAATGTCGTTGTCGTCGGCCAACGACTTAATGTAGCGCCACTCGGCCGGGCTGGTGGGGGCGGTGTCCCAAAGGTAGCGCTTGGGGCTGGTGCAGACCGAGAGGGTTTCGACCCCCAGCGTGGCCCCCTCCTCGTTGCGGTAGAAGAGGTCTGAGGCTTCGTCGCCCAAGCGCAGAATGCTGGGAAAGATGAACTGTTCCGACATATCTATCTTGGGGCCGAAATCGGGTTGGCTGAAAGTAACATTCATGTCGAATGGCGACTGGGTGGTTCGCCACGGGTCGGTAAAGTTTTGCAGTTCCAGCATTCGACATCGCGTTATGTCTTTGCCCTCGACCAAGATGGCTGTGGTTTTGGAGTTTCCTATGTCGACAACCATATCGACATCGACCGCAGCTTGATGGCGGTGGTCGTAGAGCCTCAGCGGTTCGACTGCACCCTCTGCGTCGCGCAAAAACAGGTCGCGCACCAGTCCAAGTAGATAGATATAGGCCACCATGAATTCGAGGCGTGGCTTGTCGTCGGCCGAGGTTGGCACTTCGCTGAGCCCCGACACACCCCACACGAGTTTGGAGATATAGGCGGCTATCCACTCGTTTGGCATGACGAGACTGGGCATGACGTAGGCAAAGAGGTCGAGGTCGTTCGAGCAGGGGGCAAAGTCGAGGTCGCCACCGGTTCCAAAGACGGGGCACTCGCTGGTGCTGGGGTCTATCGTGCCATCGTTAACCACGCTGCGCGTATCGAAGGCCATAACCATATCCCACTGTTGGTTGCCATCGTCGTCTTTCTGGCCCTGCGGAACAACCATAACGCGGCACCAGTTGATGGGAGACCTGCCACCCTCAACAAAATATGGGAATGGGAGCCACTTGCGAGCCACCTTTTCGAGGAGCACTTTCTCCATACGGCTGGCCATCATGAAGTGGATGTCGCTATCGTCGAAGGTTGGCATACCGTGCTCATTCGTCACGTCGGCAAGCGACGTGTAGTGCGGTTTGAGGCTCTGCTTATCGTCTTGCAGGAACCCGTTGCGGAAGAGGTCGCGCAAGCTCACCGCCTGTCTGTCGCCATCAAAATAGTGCAACAGGTCGAGGTGTGTGCCCTTAGAGGTCTCGGTTTCGCGGTAACAGAGGCGCCTTTTGACTTGTCCGAGATTGACCGTGGCGTGGCGCTCGATGAATTGTATCCCGGTATTCGAAATAAGCGTTATCATTGTCGTAGTGTTATTGGTTTAGTAATTTGTAGAGGTTGATGGCTTTGACGCCCCAGTTGTAGTTCTGGGTGTTGTCGAGGCCAGCATAGTTCACTGCCACGAGTTGGCCACGGCGGTTGATGACTGGCGAGCCGCTCGAACCGTGGAGCGTGGGAATGGTGTAGAGCACAGTCTTGCCCTCGTCGCGGGTGACCTTACCCTCGGGGTGCTGGCAGATGAGGCCTTCTGACGTGATGCCCATGGCCGTGCCATAGTTGAAGCCCAGCAGCATGAGGTTGCTGTTCTTGTCTGAACCCAAAAGGCGCATTATGTACTCCGGAAACGAGTAGTGGGCCAGCATATCTTTGGCCGGCACAGTGTAGACCTTGCGGCCGGCCGGGGTTTTTTTGTCGTTGAGTTGTATTACGGCGAGGTCTATCTCGGCATTGTCCGACTTTTTGATTACCGTGCAAGGAATGAACTGGTCGATAGAGTTGATGTGGGTATTGTTATAGGCCACACCAATTTTAGAATGGTATTGTGGAGGCTCGGCGTTGCGTGGGTCAACCTCGTCGATAGCCTTGATGAGGGCGTTGCTTTCGGCAATTTCCTCCTCGAGTTCCTGGCCATAAATCTTGAGCAGGGTTGCGTCGCTGCCACCGACATAGGCTAAGGCGATTTTGACTTTGGTTAGTTCTTCCTGCAAGTCGGAACGGTAGTCTTCTGCCGCCGATTTGAGGGCCGAAAAGAGGCGGGACAAGCTCCGCTGCACCCGGTTGGCATCGACCTGGCCAGAGACCACATGGAGGTTGGTAGCAATCTTGCCGTCGTCGGAGATGAAGAAGCCTGTGCCATGCGTTACCATGGGCTGAACCGAATCGAGGTCTGTTTCCAGGCCCTTGATGCCGTCTTCATCGTTGTAGTCGGAAAAATAAATAACCTCTCCGTCGGCCAACTCCATAGAGTAGTAGCTGATGTTTTGGATTAGCACTACGCCCGAGGCGTTACGTTCTACCAACGTTTCAGCCCGGTTGTTGCAGGCCGTCAGGAGTGTTGTTGCCACCACAATGGCGGCGAGGGTGATGAGGGATAGGTACTTGTGTTTCATAGGTTTGAGACTTATTGTGTTCGGGTTTTAAAGGTCTACGATGAAGCTGCGCTCAAGGCTGTCGAGCTGGCCATCGACGTTGTCGTATAGTGTTAGGACGACCGACAAGCGGCTGGTGCCGTAGGGCAACTTGTCGAGTGGGAGCACAGTGCCACGAAGGTCGGTGGTATTGGTCTGGGTGTGGAACGAGCCGTCGAGGCTGTAGGCATGGGCCACCGAGCGCGGCAGGGATTGATGCCAACTGATGACGAGGGCGTTGTTGCGGTGGACGATGGTGACGTTCTTCATGGCACGTTGCAGGGTGGTAGTGCTGGTGCTCTCGGTGGGGATGGCTTGAGAGGGGGTTTGGGGGTCGTTTATTCGATGTTGATACGACCTTAACCCCTCCTCAACCGGTAGCTGACTGGGTATCGCAGTGGGGCCTGTGCCGATGTTGTTGGTCCGCACTATGGCTACGGCGGTGACGCTGACGAGGGCCGCTATCGAGGCTGCTACCAGTATCGGGCGCCACACGGTGGGCTTTTTGCCCTGCTGGGCCCGCTTCATGGCGGGGCGTATGGCCGCGGTGGCGGCAAAGTGGTTGGGCGTGGCGCTGGGTTGGCTGGCCGAGGGGCGACAGAGGTCGCTGGCCATGTCGAGCCACTGGTCGGCCAGCGCGGCTAGCGCTGGGTCGGTCTCGATGGCGCGCTCCACCTGCTCGAGTTCTTCGCCCTCGAGTTGCCCTGCAAAGTAGGCTGCCAATTGGTTGTCGGTGATGTTGGTCATTTCGAGTTCTCCTTCATATATGCCGCCATGTATTGCACTTTGGCCAGGCGGTGTTTGTTGTAATAGTTGTCCATCGACAGCCCGAGCTGCGCGGCCACTTGCTCGTTGGTCATGCCGTCGAGGTAGCGCAGGGTGACGAGTTGGCGGTAGCGCTCGTTGGGCATGAGGGCGATGATGCGCTGGGCATCGGAGCGGTCGATGGCGTTCATATCTGCCATTATAGAGGGCTCTGGCGAGGCTTTTCTATCACCGGCGGCGATTTTTTTTTGTGGTAGGGCGCGTTTGTATTTCGCGTAGCAGTGGCGCAAGGCCACAACGCCCACCCAGTTGTGGAGGGCGCAACGGTTGTCGTAGCTGGCCAACTTGCATTGGCGGCCGTCGGGGCGCGGGCGGAGGAGGTCGAGGTATATGTCGTTTATGAACTCTACAACGTTGGAGGCGTCGGTGGTGTAGCGACTGTGTAGCGACTTGAAGACAGGGTAGCTTTTTCCGTAGAAGAACTCGGCCGTGGGCAATTCCTCATAGTTCAGCAGCGAGGTCGCTATCTTGGGGTCGGGCCACCGAGCTATGGTGGGGTATGGTATCGGGGGTATGAATTTCATCGGTCTGCATTGTTTTACTCCGTACGGTTGCAGGCAGGCTGGTGGCTGCCTCTGCAACGAGGGGGTGGGGAGGTGTGGGTAGCTGTGTGTGTCTCTCTCTCGTTTTGTGTCCCGACCAATCCCGATACCTGATGATTTGGTTGTGACGTTTTCTCTGCGTTGTGGCTTTGTGTCTCTTTCTTTTTTGTTATTACTTGTTTGGCACTCACAAAGAAAGAGCGCGGGTATCCAACTTTCAGCTTATCCCGCTTATCAGGCCTTCGCATTGCCTTGCATCCGAGGATAAGCAATGCCGAAGCCCACGCTGAAGGTTATCTACCTGAAAGATGGGCTCCGAGCGGACGGGCCCTCTGCAGACGATTACGCTTCTTGATGGACGCCGCTGGCTTGCTTTACCGTGCGGATGCTTTGGGTCGAGTTTGCGAAGTTCGATAAGCCGCAGATAAAACGTCAGTTCAACGTCTTTCTTTTCAATATGTCGTGGTTTTTTCTTTACCCTCCCTCTACCCCGCGACCCTCTGCTGTGGGGCCGGCTCAGCTTCGGCATAGGCGGAAAAAACCAATGCAAAGTTACACTTTTTTTTACAAAAAATGCGCTTTCTCTATCAAAAATATTTGTTTCTGCTGATAATCAGTTTGTTGCACATGGTGGCAGACTGGTGTGGTGGGGTTGTTGGGAACCATTATGGCCTCGTTGCGTGGATTGAATGGGGGGGTATTTCCCCGATTGCCTTTTCGGCTGCAAAGGTACGAATTTTTTCTGATACTGATATTGCCGGGCTGCAAAAAAGCCCCAGCCAGGCACCGCAAGCGGTGCCTGGCTGGGGCAAAGGGGTTGGCAGGCGAGCAGTTACTGCTTGACCACTTTGCGCACCGTGCTGCCTTGCGGCAGGGTTATGCGCAGGGTGTAGCTGCCAGCCGGCAGGTTAGTGAGGTCGACACTGCGGACGTTGGTCAGCCTCATGGCGAGGCGGCCATTCTGGTCGTAGACCATAACCTCGTCGGCACGGTCGACACTGAGGTTCACCACTCCCGTTGTGGGGTTGGGATAGAGGGTGAGGTTCTCGAGTTCGAGCACACTGCCTATGCCCTGGGTGATGTCGAGCACAAGCACCACAACCGAGTCGCAACCCTGCTGGCTTTGGCCTTGATAGGTGTAGGAGCCACTCTCGGTGTAGGTTTGGCCGTTCCACTCGTAGGAGCCCGTAGCCTGAGCCTCGATGGTGTCGAGGGTACTGTTGAAGATGGTCAGGCTGAGGGTTACCACGCTGTCGCAACCCGCGGCATTGGTATAGACCATGGTCGGGGTGGCGGTGCTGGCGGTGTAGGTCTCGCCATCAATCCAAGTCAAGCTGTCGCAGGCGGTGAGCACATCAGTAGTGGCGCTGGCCTGGAGCTGACTGAGGGTGAGGCTGACGGTGCTATCGCAGCCTTCGGTCGTGGTGTAGACAAAGTTGTAGGTGCCTGCGGCGGCAATAGTGGTGTCGCCAAAGGTATAGGTAGAGCCAGAGCAGAACTGGTCGCTAACAGCGGTCTGGGCCGAGTGGTTGAGGGTGAGGGCGAGGCTGAAGATGGTGTCGCAGCCGTCGGCGGTCACGGTGTCGGAGTAGGAACCCGCGACGGTGAGGGTATGCCCACGCCAGGTGTAACTGTCGCAAGCGGTGGCTTCGGTGCCGAAGCGATTCACGTCGCCAATGGTGAGGTTGAGGGTCACAATGCTATCGCAACCGGCAGCCGTGGTCAGGGCGACGCTGGGCTCGGTGGTCGAGGCGGTGTAGGTCTCGCCGTTGAGCGGCCAGGTGTAGCTGTTGCATGAGGTGACGGTCTGAACCACATTGTAGACGGGGTTGAGGGCGAGTGTAAGGGTAACCACGCTGTCGCAACCGGCGGCCGTTTCGAGGTGCTCTGTGTAGGTGCCGGCGGTTGTGAGGGCACTGGTGCCGAAGGTGTAGGTCTGGCCTTGGCAGATGGCCTCGCTAATGGCGGTCTGGGCCGAATGGTTGAGGGTGAGGCTGAGGCTGAACACGCTGTCGCAGGCGGCAGTGGTCACGGTGTCGGCATAGGTGCCCGAGGCAGTGAGGGTGTGCTCGCGCCAGGTGTAGCTGTCGCAGGCTACGACCTCGGTCTCGATGCGGTTCACATCGCCGATGGTGAGGTGGAGCGTTACGGTGCTGTCGCAACCTTCGGTCGTGGTCAGGGTGACGCTGGGCTCGGTGGTCGAGGCGGTATAGGTTTCGCCGTTGAGCGGCCAGGTGTAGCTGTTGCAGGCAAAGATAGTCTCGACGTTGTCGGTCGTGGTGTGGCCAATGGTGAGGTTGAGGGTCACCACACTGTCGCAACCGGCGGCGTTGGTGAATGTGTGGGTCTGGGTAGCGCTCTCGGTGTAGACTACGTCGTACCAAGTGTAGCTGTCGCAAGCCACGGCGGCGGTGTCGCCCACGGTGCTGCGGTTGATGGTCAGATTGAGGGTAACCACGCTGTCGCAGCCGGCGGCGTTAGTCAACGTATGGGTCGGGGTGGCGCTCTCGGTGTAGACTGCGTCGTACCAAGTGTAGCTGTCGCAAGCCACGGCGGCGGTATCGCCCACGGTGCTGTGGTTGACGGTGAGGTTGAGGGTTACCAAACTGTCGCAACCAGCGGCGTTGGTGAATGTATGGGTCGGGGTGGCGCTCTCGGTGTAGACTGCGTCGTACCAAGTGTAGCTGTCGCAAGCCACGGCGGCGGTGTCGCCCACGGTGCTGCGGTTGATGGTCAGATTGAGGGTTACCACACTGTCGCAGCCGGCGGCGTTAGTCAACGTATGGGTCGGGGTGGCGCTCTCGGTGTAGACTGCGTCGTACCAAGTGTAACTATCGCAAGCCACGGCTGTGGTGTCGCCCGTGGTGCTGTAGTTGATGGTCAGGTTGAGGGTTACCACACTGTCGCAACCAGTGGCGTTGACGAGGGTGTCGAGGTAGA
>JAFVCE010000002.1 GCA_017479385.1 Bacteroidales bacterium
GAAGGAAATCACCGACAAACTGGTGCCGATGATGGAGCAGTGCGGCTGCGACGTGTGCACGCAGCTGCTTGAACTGAAGAACTACATGGTGAAGAAGAGTCAGTGGATATTCGGTGGCGACGGCTGGGGCTACGACATCGGATTTGGCGGCTTGGACCACGTGCTGGCCAGCCGCGAGGACGTGAACGTGGTGGTGGTAGACACCGAGGTGTACTCCAACACCGGCGGACAGAGTTCGAAAGCAACTCCGGCAGGTGCTGTGGCCAAGTTCGCCACCAGCGGCAAGAAGATACGTAAGAAAGACCTCGGCATGATTGCCAAGAGCTACGGCTACGTCTATGTGGCACAGGTGGCTATGGGCGCAAGCCAGGCGCAGTACTTCAAGGTTATCAAAGAAGCCGAGGCCTACCACGGCCCGTCTCTCATCATCTGCTATGCTCCCTGCATCAACCACGGCATCAAGATTGGTATGGGTCGCACGCAAAACGAGGAGAAGCTGGCCGTCGAGTGCGGCTACTGGCACCTCTGGCACTTCAACCCCGCCGAAGAGGAAGAAGGCAAGAATGGCTTCCACCTCGACAGCAAGGAGCCAGACTGGAGCAAATTCCGCGACTTCATCATGGGCGAGGTGAGCTACAACTCGCTGATGAAGACATTCCCCCAAGAGGCCGAAGAGCTCTTCGTCGCCACCGAAAGAAATGCAAAACTCCGTTATGAGGGTTATAAAAAACTTTCGGATCTCTAATGGATTTGCATTTCTTCGAGCGCTGCCAAAGGCTGTGAACACCGCTGAAATAAAATTAAATGCAGTGAACAATGCCAAGCGGCGCTACGAGGGATATAAGAAACTGAGTGAGATGTAATCTTGCATCGATACACTAAAACAGCAACGGCTGCTGTCCTTGTGGACAGCAGCCGTTGGTTTATTTCAGCCGCAGATAACGGAGATGTTTATTGTTTTTCTCTGCTTTGTTGCCTCCTTTGCAAAAACAAAGTGGTTACAAAAATGACTAGAGCATAGATGACAGCAGGTATCACAGACATAAACCATATGCTATCCCAAATTATATTGTTATGTATAGAGGAATCGTATGAGAAACAATTGAACAACGGAAAGCCCAACGGGATAATCAGGAACAAACCAATTGTAAAATCAAGAGGTTCGAAAGGGAATACGGCAAAACCTACGAGCATCACCACCAAAGGGAAAAAGTAGAGTAATTTAACGTTGCCCCTGCGCTTGAACATCATGGCCGGACCGATGCCATGGATAAGTGCGGCGGCGATGCCAAAGACCATAAACCAAAAGCCTGCCCAAAATCCGTCGCCCTCGCAGTGGGCAAGCACGCTCCCTTCTGTCGTAAGCAGATTAATGAAGAACGCGGCAATGTTTAGAACTGCATAGATAATCGCAAATGTTCCATAGAATGACAGGCCTTTGCTATCAGATTTTTCTTTGTCCATTGTCTGTTTATGTTAATTGTTTCTGTTCAATCTGTTGTTTCATTTCGGCATTTTCACCACGGAAATCACACCACGCTATAATAACGCACAAACAATTAATTTTATTACCCTCTGAAACAACATTCTCTTTCTCCCTATCACAATATTATTTCGCAGGTATCGTCAGCCTAACAAAATCAGATAATGAAATATTACATTCCACATATCTCCCATAAAGACCTTTGGTTTGGTGTGCGCTGGGCTGCGTGCCTGTCATTTCATTTTTTGTTCTCTGGCATATTAGTGGTTGGCTACAGCACACGGCTGAGGAAGTCTCGCATCAGGGCGGCAATCTCGGTGTGGTGGCTTTCGAGGGCGAAGTGTCCACTGGGGACGAAGTGTATCTCGGCGTTGGGTACGTCACGCCGGAAGGCTTCGGCTCCGGCGGGGATGAAGGACGGGTCGTTCTCGCCCCACACGGCCAGCAGTGGCGGTTGGTGGTCGTGCAGATAGCGTTGGAACTCGGGGTAGAGCGCTACGTTCGTGCGGTAGTCGAGGATGAGGTCGTTCTGCACCTCTGCGCGACCGGGCAGACAGACATAGTAGTAGTCGAGCAGGTAACCGTCGGGACCCACCGTGCCTTCGGGCGTTCCGTAGGTGTACTGCCCTATGATGGTCTCCAACGCGTAGGCCGAGGCGAACTGCTGCCGTAGTTCATCAGTAGGTCGCTTCCAATACTGCTTGCGCGCCTCCCACTTCTTGCCTAAGCCCTCATCGTACATGTTGCCGTTCTGACTGATGATAGCGGTAATTCGTTCGGGGTGCCACATGGCAAGGCGGTAGCCGATGGGTGCGCCATAGTCGAAGACGTACATCGCGTACTGCGTGAGCCCCATTTGCTCTGTGAAGCGGTCGATGATCTTTGCCAGGTGGTCGAACGTGTAGTCAAACTCCTCTCGGTCGGGACTTTCCGTCTGCCCAAAGCCAGGGAAGTCAGGCGCCACGAGGTGGTAGTCCGCTGCCAGTTCAGGCATCAACTCGCGAAACATGTGGCTACTGCTTGGAAAACCGTGCAACAGCAGTAGGGTGGGTTTCTGCGGGTCGCCAGTCTCGCGATAGAATATTTTACAATCCTCCACTTGTATGGTCTTGTATTTTATCTGTGTCATGTCTTCTTTGTTTTTGTTTGTGCAACTGGAGAGTGCTATTGCAAACACTATCATTCCAAGCATAATCAGTTTCTTCATTGTCTGTGTTTATTTTAACTGTTCATTCAAATGTCGCAAAAATACGATTTTTTTAGAAATTAGCGGGGAAAACCGTAACAAGCAACCATAACCTATTATGAATAAGTATTATAAAATGCTCGACAAAGTCCTAACAGAGGGACGTGAGCAACACAACAAGAAAGGCGACATCAGGTATTTGACCAACGAGGTGATGCACCTCGAACACGACCGTAGGGAGTGAATGAATATTCAAGTTCGACCCTGCCGACCTGCTCGACATCTTCGTGAGCCACAACATCGCCCGAAAGAAACTCCGTAGCGAGTTAGATTTGTTCCAACGTGGGGAGCGCAACACCGAGGCCTATCGCGAGGCAGGAATATAGTGGTGGGATAAAGAAGCCCCTGTGGGGCTTCGATAGCGAAGTGGAGAGCAAAAGGCGGCCCAATCTTGGTGAACTCCTACCCGACCTACTTCGAGCGTTTTCCCCAATTGGAGGAACACATCCTACCACATAGGGATACCGTGGTGTGCCGTCGGCTCGGCCGACAACCCCGACTGTTTGAGTAGCAAGTCCACCATCGTCGAACTGGCCGAGTGGATAACCAAAAACGACTTCCACGGTAACCCCTTCGAAGGTGCAAAAGTCTATCGGCAGTATGTTGGTGATGTCGTGCTAAATTACGAGGATATGATGCTTGTGAAAGCAGCATAGAAAACAACCATAACAAAATAGGCGTATAGGTCAAATTGCAGGATGACCGTGCCCCTCCTGGAGTGTATAGTCGCTGTAGGAAACGTTTATGGTTGATGTTCCCCGCCGTGCAAGTATGAGGCGGTGTTCGGGTGTGCGGCTGGGACGGCCGAGCACAACCCTGCTCACATACGGCTCGCAATTCATAATGGCGAGATTGCCTCGCCGAAGTAATTGTCGCCGTAGCGGTCGAGAAGTTGCATCTGTCCCCTAATGGAGTTGTCAATTACGTGGATGCCTTGATTATCGCTCTTTTGCATTGTATTATAGTTATTTGAATGATTTGCAAAAGTACGAAAAATATTTGAAATAGAGAAATCCTCGGAAAAGTTCCGAGCATAACACCATAATTCCCGATTCGTTGCCCTTGCGTATATTATCGAAAGAGTGTACTTTTGTATCAGAAAACATGGATAAAAAGTTTTCGCCAATATACTGAAAACAAGATAATTAACACAAAAAAAACAGCATGATTACAAAAAACGAATTGTTTACTCCAAATGATTTTGCCGAAAAAATCAAAATAATCGAGACAAAAGTTCTTTCTTATAATAAACATCATATTCCAGACTATTCAACGGGGAACACCATTATGAATCAGTATGACAATGTCTTATCATCCTTGGCCATTGCCCGATATAGTTATGCTTATTGGTACGATGTTGCAACAAATGTCGACAATCCATTGCATGGTGGCTTTGGAAACACGCCTACCTACAAATGTTTTCCGCCATTAAAAAAGCTGTGGAATGCCATTGTGGGTGTCGTAGAAGAGGTTACAAAAGAGGTCGCAGATGTGGCAGTGGCTGCTTGGGCAGATATTTCATCAGGAGAAGTTGCGACATATCATAATAATGACATCTTACTAGAATCTGGAGTTTCTATCACATGGAAGTTAGATGCAGCTGGCGATGCTTCATCAAAAGCCTATAACGACCGTAAGAATAATGACAATAAATAACAGGTGTGGGGATTTCCCACACCTATTAATGTTTTTAAATCATGAAAAAGCTCGCACATATTCTCACGATACTAATTCTGCCGATGTGTGTCAATGGACAGAATTACACAATAAAGGGAAGAGTACTTGACAATAAGACTTATCTCCCATTAGAATATGCTCACATTTATTTGGTGAATAGTAATTGGGGAACCATTACAAATATTATGGGAGACTTTTCAATTACTGTTCCTGCAGAAACCAGGAGTGACGAGATAATAAGGATATCTATGCTTGGCTACAAGACGACCGAACTATCCATAGAACAAATTATTAAAGACTCCTGTATTTTGATGGAATCTAATGCGATTACATTAACCCCCGTAGAAATAGTAGCCTACAGTACAGCTGAAAGTGTCGTCAAAGAATGTATTAGAAGAATGGAAAGCAATTATTGTATGGATAGCACCATCACATTGTTTTATTACAGAGACTGGAGATGTTTGAATGACAGTTTAATTGAGTTTCTTGAAGCAGAATATGAATTCCTCGACTGTGGATATGGAGAAAAACAGAATACCAAAATATCAAAAGATTTGTCGCATATTATAGATACCACATTCATAATGAAACATTACAATGCCTCCATAGTAGACACCTCTTTGGCGAAACGAATGTTGCCAGACCCTTACTATAAGGAACTCTTTACATGGCGCGGAGGTCATATCTACTGTGACATTGTCCGCTTCTATCAAAAATTTTATTTTGGAGACACAGTCGATTTCTATTTATCCAAAGAGAGTCTGACAGAAGTACAAGACGACAATGGCACAATGTACTACAAAGTCGAATATATTGATAATTTATGGTGTTCAGACCAATGTGTGGTGTCACTTATCATTAACCAGAATGATTTTGCGGTTGTGGAAGCCACAATAAAATATTTAAAAAATAACCACAATAAAAATATAATGCCCAGAATAATTCGTGGAATGGTTTCAAAAGATGGTGGCAAAAGAACAATGGATGTCGTTCGTATGAAATACGAAAAGGTAAATGGGAAGTATAGGTTGACCTGTTGTCAGAAAGATATTGAGGTAAAGCTTACAACGAAAAATGCTTACGTAAGAAAGGGAGTTAATCGAACAAATATTGTCAGGCAAAACGTAATATTTCATTTTGTAGGATACGGCAATAAGGATGAGTATAACAACGATTTGGAGCAGCGTTACAGTTCTCCTCTGTTTCGGACGGGCATATACAAGCATCAACAATATGATGGAACTTGGAAGCGAGATTTTGAAACACCACAATTGGAACTTAACATCATTGACCAGTTACACAATAGAGGAATCGACTATTAAATGCAACGTGCTGGAGATTACTCGGTGTGAGTGTATACTACTTCATTCGTTTACGATACTCATTGGGGGTCTCGCCGGTGTGTTTTTTGAAGAACTTGACGAATTGCGAGGCGTCTACGATGAAAAGTTTCTTCCCTATCGCCTCTATCATCTCGTCTGACGATGCCAGCATTGCCTGTGCCAAAAGAATTGTACGCTCGTTAATCCAATCCATAGTTGTCTTGCCCGATTTCTCTTTGACAATATCGGCCAAATGACCTTTGGTGATATTCAACTTGTTGGCATAGTATTCTGGCTTGCGGACTGGATAGTCCTGCTCGGACAGCAGACGGGTAAAGCCATTCATTATTTCCTGAGAACGGTCTGGACGCACAGGAGCGACAGGTCGGCTGATTTCCTGATACAGCGTGTATACTCCGTAAAGCAGAGAAATAACAAGGTGGTTCACGCTTTGCTGATTGCTGGATTTGGACTTGATGAGTTGTTCCAACAGTCGGAAGTAACTCTCCGCCAAGCGACGGTCGTTGTCGGAAAGCACAATATGACTCTCTTTGTAGTCAATCAGGTCGAGGTGTTCGACTTCGGGAATACGAAATGCGACGCAGAATACATTGTAGTCGTCCGATTGCGCTTTCTTTATCAGCACGCTGTTTGCCGGGACGATAAACAGGTGCCCCTCCTTGAGTGTATAGTCGTTGTAGGAAACGTTTATGGTTGATGTTCCCCGCCGTACAAGTATGATGAGGTGTTCATGAGTGCGGCTGGGAAGGCCGAGCACAACCCTGTTCACATACGGCTCAAGATTCATAATGAGCGAGATTGCCTCGCTGAAGTAATTGTCGCCGTAGCGGTCGAGATGTTGCATCTGTTTCCTAATGGAGTTGTCAATTACGCGGATACCTTGACTATCGTTCTTTTGCATTGTCTTATAATTCATTAATTGTTTGCAAAAGTACGAAAAAATATTTAAAATAGAGAGATCCTCGGAAAAATTCCGAGCATAACACCATAATTCCCGATTCGTTGCCATTGCGTATATTATTGAAAGAGTGTACTTTTGTATCAGAAAACATGGATAAAAAATTTCGCTAAGAGACTAAAACAAAGATAGTTAACGCAAAAAACAGCATGATATAAAGGACTCAATGATGAAAAAATTAATTAATTAAAACATAAAAATTAAATGACCATGAAAAGTAACTTCAAATCATTAACAATGGTTTTTACCGCACTTGCCATAATCGGCACGACAACATTAGTTTCATGCGAAAAGGATGCAACACTCACGGGAAAATCATCCGCACAAAATGACACTGCTATTGCTCAAGCAAACAACGTAGAAATTAACCTAAATCAGAATGACCGCGAGTTATTCGCAAAAAGTTTAGCCAAAAGATTCGCCAATGAATCGCTATCGTTTAGCGAATTAAACAATGCAATTCATGTTGTTGCTGGATATGGATTGGATGAAAATTTGAAATTTTATGACATACTCAATACCGACAATTCAGTTTTTCTTCTCCCATCACAGCAAGTAAATAAACTTCGCTCAGCACTTGAAAAGGGTATTGACCTCTCTGTATATGGCCTTACAGAAAATAATTACTACGGCGACCTACAGTTCTACTGGCCATATCACGATGATTGGGATAAACAAACTACGCCTGTAATCTGTTTTGCTCCAGAAGATAAGGATGCCCCAAGTGTAACAGGATATTACTATGAGAATGGAAACCTTGTTTCCTTCACCGTGACTGAAAAATCCATTGACGAAGAACATATTCCAGTAATTATCATAAACAAAAGTGAAACAAACTATGGTGCTTATCCCAATTTCAAAATAGGCGAATTGGAAAAAAACGGTACTATTTGGGGAAGCCCTATGCCCTCTCTTCCATTTAATCCAACCAACGATAATTCCTCCTCGGATAACAAGGTTTATGATGCACGCTCTGTATCCATAACAAGTTCTGGAACTCAATATGATAACATTTGGTATGGCGGAAGTGAATTCGAACTGCAATCCATTTATGCAACCGATGCAAATAGCGCGCAGGTTTCATCAAAAGCACGCGCTGAGTTCAGCAGAAAACAAATAAGAAACCACGAAACCAAAAACTTCCGTACTCAACTTCACGAAAACTTCCAACCGGGGTTGGGAGGCCTCGTCCTCTGTTTAACAGAAGTTAATGAGGGGGGAGGAACCACATCGGTAGTTATCAATTTGAATGTGGCAGGTAGTACTCTCTCCACAACAATCAACTTCAATTCTAAGGATAAAATCCTTTATCAGGGCCATTTCTCGCGCAGCATTTTTTTCCACGACTGTTATGACCTGAATGGTGCCTTCATGCTTGGAACAGAAACAGTGAACTGTATGCTGAACATCTATGACAGTATCGAAGACTAACCAATATTCAAATGTGGTTGATAAGGACATTCCAGGAGCTTACCAACCACACTAAACAACACAATAGGTTTAAGTCGCCTCTGCTAATTAGAGCGCGGCCTCACTGCGCAGTTTTAAGGAAAGAGTTATTTCTTGGTCAGCACCTCGTCTATCATGCCGTAGGCTTTGGCTTCTTCGGCGGTGAACCAGTGGTCGCGGTCGCTGTCGCGCTCCACCTGTTCATAACTTTGTCCGCTGTGGTGGGCAATAATTTCGTAGAGTTCGCGTTTTAGTTTCAGGATTTCGCGCACGGTGATTTCCATGTCGGTGGCCTGACCGTCGGCGCCGCCCATGGGTTGATGAATCATGACGCGGGCGTGAGGTAGGGCGCAGCGCATACCTTTCTCGCCGGCGCAGAGCAGCACGCTGGCCATCGAGGCGGCCAAGCCGGTGCAGATGGTGGCAATCTTGGGTTGGATGTACTGCATGGTGTCGTATATGCCCAAGCCGGCGTAGACCGAGCCACCAGGCGAGTTGAGGTAGATGGAAATGTCTTTTTGCGAGTCGACGCTCTCGAGGAAGAGCAACTGGGCCTGGATGACGTTGGCGGTATAGTCGTCGATGGCGGTGCCGAGGAAGATGATGCGGTCCATCATCAGGCGGCTGAAAACATCCATTTGGGCCACATTGAGTTGGCGCTCTTCGACTATGTAGGGGGTGAGCGAGGCGTTGATGGCCGAGGTGTATTTGGCCATGGTGGTGCTGCTTATGCCGCGGTGGAGGGTTGCATATTTTTCGAATTCTGTCATGGTTGGGTACAATATTTTTTGGGGTTTTACGTTATTGGTTTATGAATAGTTCTTTGACACTATTGTTTTAACAGGTTAGGGCGACGCTCGCGGGTGCGTTCGATGGCTTGTTCGAGGCGCCACTGCTCGATTTTGGCGTGGTTGCCGCTGAGCAGCACGTCGGGCACACGCCAGCCGCGGAACTCGGGCGGACGTGTATATTCGGGCGGAGCCACGAGGCCATCTTGGAACGAGTCGGCCAAGGCCGACTGCTCGTCGCCTATGGCGCCAGGCAGGAGCCGCACTACGGCGTCGGCAATAACGGCCGCCGCCAGTTCGCCGCCGGTGAGCACATAGTCGCCAATGCTTATTTCGCGCGTGATGAAGTGCTCGCGCAGCCGCTCGTCGACCCCCTTGTAGTGGCCGCAAAGAATGATGAGGTTACCCTTGAGCGAGAGCTCGTTGGCCATGGGTTGCGAGAACAGCTCGCCGTCGGGTGCGGTGTATATCACCTCGTCGTAGGCACGTTCACGCTGCAGGGCCTCGATGCAGTTGGCCAGAGGTTCCACGGCCATCACCATGCCGGCCGAACCGCCGTAGGGGTAGTCGTCGACCGAGCCGTAGCGCGTGAGCGAATAGTCGTGCAGGTTGTGGAAACAAACCTCCACCAAGCCCTTCTTGCGAGCCCGGCTGATGATGGACTCTTCGAAGAACATCTGCATCATGTTGGGAAAAAGGGTAAGAATGTCGAGTCTCATCTTATGCGAAGATTGCGTCCGATTTGCAAAATGGTGGTTTCTTTAATGCCGTTGAGTTGGCAGAGACGCTTGACCGTGGTGCCGTTGCGCTTGGCAATGCGCGACAATGTGTCGCCGCTTCTCACACGGTAGTATTTAGCCCCGTTGGCGCCGGTGGTTACACCGCTGCCTTGAGAGCTGCCGCTCGTTTTGCGGAACGAACTCGGAGTGAGCGTAATTTGCTTATTGACAAGGTCGTGGGTCGATGTCGAGACCACATGCTCGGGGTTGATGGCGTTGCCCTCGTAGCGCACCTCGAAATGCAGGTGGCTACCATACGAGCGGCCTGTGTTGCCCGTGAGGCCTATCACTTGGCCAGCCGTGACGTGGTCGCCAGCGCTCACCTTGCGTTTCGACATATGGGCATAGTAGGTCTCTAAGCCGTTGGCGTGGCGCAGGATGACGAGGTTGCCATACGAGTGGTTGAAGAGCGATATGCGCACAACGCCGTCGAAGGCGGCATAGATGGGTTCGCCTGTGGGCTGGGCCAGGTCGAGCCCGTAGTGGAACCGGCGGCGGCGCGGCCCGAAGTGGCTCGTGGGCCTCGACGAATAGGGCGTGGGGTAAACAAAGCGGCCCAAATCGAGCGTCAGCGGCTGCATATGCGCCACATCGGCCTTGGGCACGTGGATGGTTGTCGAGTCGAGCCCAGCCATCAATATCTCGTCCTCGCTCTCGGCGGCCTCGTCGTCTATGGAGTTGTAGGCGCGGAGCGTCTCCTCATCGTCCTCCTCCTCAACGGGGTCGCTCACCACAAAGGGCGCTTGGTATATGTAGTTCTGGTCGTCGAAGTCGCTCTCTTTCTGCTCTATAACCACTCCCTTATACTCCTCCTCCTCGTATATGATGTCGAGTTTGTTGACCTTCACCACCGACTTGTTTCCTTTTTCCGACGCTGGGCTTTGGGCCCACATCGGAGAGACGCAGAGCAACGCCACTGCCGTCGCCGCAAGACGCAAAATGAAGGGGTTTATCGGGTTCTTACAATTCATTGGCAATATCGTATGGTTCAAAAATTTGAAACTGCAAAGTTACGAAAAAAAAACGAAATAACCAACATTAATTTTCAACCACGTGGCAATCAGCGCCATAACCTGTGTTTGGGTGCGGTGCAATTAATCATAGAGAGGGGCTATAACTCCTCGTCGAGGGCATACATATAGCGTCCGGCAGGGCGCAAATCGAGGCTGTAGCCGAGTGGCCGCGCGCCGGCTTCTGCCCCATCTGGGCAGAACAGAACCACACGCAGGCGGTAGCGTTTCAGGGCGCTACGTCGCTTGACGTTGAGCTGCAGCAGGTGGGCAACCTCGACAATGGCCGTGCTGTCCGACGTGGCAAAACTTTGTTCGGCGGCCGAAGACTCGCGCCAATCGACGGTTTTGTCGCCCCGCAACAGCTGCAAGGCCAGCCTCACATCGTTCGAAGCCTCGCTAACGGTGGCCACCTGGAGGGCAGCATGCAACTCTACAAAACGGCTGGTGGTCAGGCTGTCGAGCCTCGCCTCGAACAACGGCAGCCACGGGCAACCATCCTCCCAACCGCTCACCTCGCCACGAGTCAGCAGGCGAGTACCCCAGCTCGCGGTGTCGGGCCTCGGGTCGCGGCTAAGGGTCAGGATGTCGGTCGTCGTACACTCCCGTCGCTCCAAGAGGTAGGGGTAGTGTTTGCGCACCGCGCGTAACTGCCTCTCGTCCAGACCAGAACAGACAACGAGAGGGTATAGAGAGGGGTTAAGGTCGTATTGAGGTCGAATAAAGTCTGATAATGAGCTACCTACAACATCGCCATAATAGGCCAAATGGTCGGGTCTGAGGGCTATGAGGCTCAAGGTTTGCTCGCTGCCGGCAGCAACAACAGCCTCGACCGAGCGCTGAAGGTAGCTTTCGCGGCTCACCTTATAGTGTTCGCGGTTCCAAATCAGTGTGGCGGTCATGGCCACTGCCACCGTGGCTAACGCCAGCGCAGCACGTGGCCAGCGGCTCTCGGCCCCCACCATACCGCCAATGGCGAGCGGCACAAAGGGCAAGGCAAAGAGCGTTACCGAGGTCTGCAACGTGGGGCTGACCAGTGTAGAATAGGCGTAGCCCACGGCGATGGGGAGCAACCATAGCGAGGCTGCCAGCGCCATACGCCTGCCCGAGCGTGGCCCGAGGCCCCACATCAGCGCCACGGCGGCGACCAGCGCCGCCGGCACAGCCCACGAGAAGTGGCACAGGTAGCGCACATATTGCAGCAACCACTCGGGCGTGGGTTTACCGAGCCATTCCAAGCCTTGCAGGTCGAACATCTGGTGCAAGGTCGACGGCAGGTGTGGCACAAAGGTGACAACAGCGGCCAGGCAGGCAGCGAGGTAGCGCCACAAGGTCTTCGGCTCGCCCTCTACGGCAATTATTATCAACCCCGCTATGGCCGTCAGCGCGGCCACGAGGGCGCAGTAGTAGTGGCTGTAGGCACACAGGGCAAGGCCGAGGGCGAGCAGAGCGTAGTGATGCCACGACTGTTGCCGCCTCATCACTATGCGGCTCCAAGCTGCGAGGGTGAGCGTTAGGGCAAAGAGGCCGGCAGCATAGGGGCGCGCAAGGCAGGAGTAGTATACGGCTTGTTGGCTGGTGGCCACGAGCAGGGCGGCCAAGAGGGCGGCTCTGTGGTTCCACCAACTGCGCCCAGCGTCGTAGACCAAGGCCACGGCCGCGGTGCCCATCACGACGAAGGGCAGGCGCACAACTACCGAGCCGGTGCCCACCAAACGGCACCATAGCCACAAGAAGAGTTGCACGCCGGCTGGGTGTCCATCGTTGCGCACACCGCCTGCAATGAGGTCGGGCAACGAATCGTAGCCAACGCGGTTCAGGGCACTCAGCTCGTCGAAGGTGAGGGGCGAGGCTGGGAGTGCGGCCGCGCGCAGCGCGGCCGCAAGCACCACCACAGCCAGCAGTGCCCATCCCTCGTAACAAACTGGCCCTTTCGGTTTCATTGGGCGCGCTTGGATTCGGCTTTCTGTTGAAACTTATCCTTATTCACCACAAAACGCTCGTGGCGGCCCTCACCAATGAGGCCACACTCGTCGTGCGCACTCACGGCAAAAACCAGCCGGCGGCCATCCACCTCGGTCAGCTCCGACTCGCACCACACCTTCATCCCTTTCGGAGTAGCAGCCGTGTGGCTCATCGCTACAAGCGTTCCGACGGTGGTCTGCCCCTCGTCCAAAAACGGGGCAACACTCGTGTGGCAAGTACGCTCCATCAGCGCCACCATCATCGGGGTGGCAAACACTTCGACCAGGCCGCTGCCCACGGCAGCGGCCGTAGTGCGCTCATCGACTATCGTCTCGAGGCGACCTCTTATGCCTGCTTCAATCATAGCACTTTATATTTTTAGTCCTTACAAAAACTTTTTGCAAAGTTACATATTTTTTTCGACATCGTAGCGCAATAAAACAACTTCTTTGTCGTTTTTTTCGAACCTCACTTTGAGCGGCTTGCTGCAGGCCGACGGCATATAGGTCTTATATCCAATACTTATCACCCCCTCGTACTGCCCAGGCTGCAACTTGGCCGGAACAGCCATGTGGCAACTAATCAAGGTCGTGTCGTGGGCCACAAGTGTATCGGTCAGCACGCACCGCAGCGATGGCCACGAGCGCTCCGCCCCTTTAACCGAGAGTTGGACCCTAATCGTGTCGCGCTCGGTGCTATAAATGTCGTATGGGTAAGGATTTACCACCGCGATTGTGAGGTCAAGGTGGTTCAAACCACTATCTGCCACTTGAGAGCTAACCTCGGCCGGTCCCACCCAGGCAGCGCGCAGTTCGCGCATAGGCTTGTAATTCTCTATAACGCAGTATCGCAGCGTCTGCCCGTTGGCCAACTCGGCCTTTTGGCACATGGTGTTGGTGAAGTTGGCCACCAACACCTCGCGCCCTGCAAAGGTGTGGTCGGTGGTGTCGTACTGCCACTGGCTGCCTCGACCAAAGAAGAATGGCGCCGAATAGGCTTCGCCACCGGTGTATATCATATACTTGGCCGGAGCCGTATAGCTGGCCATGAAGACCACAGGACGGCCGTCGGCCAGGTCGCTTATCTCCTTATAGGCCTTCTCGTTGTTCCAAATCTGCCCCTTGAGTCCAAACGGGTTGGTAACAGCCAGTACCCTCACGGCAACAAACAAGATGGCACTCGCCACCACAACAACCCTAAAGTAGCGCCTACTACCTTGCCAGGCCTCGGCATCGGTAACAGCACAAAGTGCTGGCAACACCGCTGGCAATAGCCACTGGGGTTGAGCGTGTCCTCGCAAGGTCGAGAAGAGAAAGAACACCGGGAACCCCACTCCCACAAACGCCAGGGCGCGACGCAGTGGGTCGGCTGTGGCCATGGGCTTAACGCCACGCCAGTAGTGCCACAGCCACAGCGGGTTGAAAACCAACAGCAGGTTGAGCAGATACTCCGTAGTGAAACTGAGGTGCCACTCGCGGTTGCGCCCCACAAGGTGGTATGAGAACGAAACCCAATCGTGGCGCCACTGCCACAACAAGTGTGGCACAAACGCAACGAGAGCCACCGCGCCTGCAACGTAGAGCTGTGGTTTGCGCAGCAGTTGCAGACGCGACGCCACAGCCAGCACAACCACGAGCAAACCGTGATATTTGCTGTATCCCAACAAGGCTGCCGACAGTCCAAGCAGTATGGTGTTGGCGACCGACTGGCGCTGAGCAAACGACTTGAAGGCTGCAAAAAAGAGCACCGACCCGAAGAGCAACGGCGCGTCGGGCGTAGCTATGAATCCGTAGAGCTGCAGCAGCGGCATCGAGAACGCTGCTGCCACATAGGCCAACGCTGCCCCATAACGAGGCCTTTCGGGCTTTATCAGCAACCAAAAAATATAGAGGTAGGCTGGTTGCAACAGCGTTGTGAAGAGCCTGACACACAATCCGCTAATTGGCACCCAAAGCGAAAGGCGCACCAGCAGCGCCACCACTGGCGGATGGTCGAAGTAGCCCCAGTCGAGGTGGTGTGCAAAATACCAGTAGTAGGCCTCGTCGTCGGCCAAACCGGTGAGGGCGGCCTGCAACAGGTTGAGCAACCACCAGGCTGCCAACAGCAGTCCAACTGTGGCGTTAGGACTTAAGTTTTTGCTCCAGCTTCTTGACACGGTCGACGAGGTTTTCGATGTTGCGCAGATATACCTCGATTTTGCGGCGACGACGAGCGTCTTCGGCAGGACTGCCGAAGATGGTGGCGCCACTCTCGACCGAATGGGTTACGCCGCTTTGGGCGCCTATGGTAACGTGGTCGCCCACCGTGATGTGGCCCACAATGCCGGCTTGGCCAGCCACAATGCAGTGCTCGCCCACCTTGGCGCTGCCGGCAACACCGGCTTGCGAAGCCATGGCGGTATATTGTCCCACAACTACGTTGTGGGCAATCTGGCAGAGGTTGTCGAGTTTGACTCCGCGGTGGATGATTGTAGAGCCCATGGTGGCGCGGTCGATGCAGGTGTTGGCACCTATTTCGACATCGTCTTCGAGCACTACGTTGCCAATTTGGTCAATCTTGTTCCAACCACCCTCCTCGGTGGGTGCAAAGCCGAAGCCATCGGCTCCAAGCACGGCACCAGAGTGGATAATGCAGCGAGCGCCGACAATGGTATCGCGATAGAGGTTGGCACCGGCATAGACAATGGTGTCGTCGCCAATGCGACAACCGTCGCCAATGGTGACGTTGGGGTGTATCTGAACGTTATTGCCAATGTGGCAGCCTCGGCCTATCGAGGCAAAGGGGCCTACATAGCAACCACGACCCAATTTGGTGCCACGACCCACATGGCTGCGAAGCGAGCGGCCACGGGGCGGACGGGTCATGTTGTTGTAGAGATGGAGGAGGGTGGCTACCGCCATGTAGGGGTTATCGACTCGTATTAAGGTCGTATTGAGGTCGTCTTCGGGCTGAAAATCACGGCCTACGATGATGGCCGACGAGCGGTGCTCGTAGATGTAGTGTGTGTACTTGGGGTTGCCGAGGAAGGTTATGCCGCCCTCGCAACCCTCTTCTATCTTGCAGGGACGGGAGATGATGACATTTTCGTCGCCCTCGACGGTGCCATGTATCTTTTGTGCTATTTCTTTGACAGTTAGTTGCATAGTTTGGTTGGTTCAGTCGTTTATTTCGATTGTGCCACGCTGATGGGTGATGTGTAGGTTTTCGAGGCGGTCGTCGCTCTCGAAACCATCGCCGTAGGTGACGCGGCGACCGTTGACGGAGCGCACGGTGGTGTCTGACCATAGGCGGCCGTCGGCGGTGTTCCAGGCAATGCGGTGGAGGTAGGTGGTGTCGCCCGTGTGGCGGTCTTCTACAACCACGTTGCCGAATGCTTCCATGAGGTTGCGGTCGTCTTTAGATATGGCCGAGTCGGCCTTGATGGAGGCTTTGACCTCGTGGCTATCGTCGTAGAAGGTCATCTTCACCCCGCGTGGGTAGACGGTGTAGTGTTCTGGCGAGTCGTAGACTTTGATTATTGGTGCCTGGAGTGTGAGTTGGAGGTTGCCGTAACTGGTTCGCGTCACGGTGGCACCCTGCAGTTGCTGGCTGGGCATATCGTGCCGGTCGATGGCTACGGGCGGTGTGGCGTTGTGTGTGCAAGCCGTGGCGAGGCACAACGTAGCGACCAGGGGCAGGGTTTTGAACCTGCTCCTGGCCGATGGGGTTGAATTGTGGCCACGGGTGGTCACGGCGTTACTTGGTGCGAACAACGGTGCTCTCGCCAATCCATCCCGGCACGGTGAAGCGTTGGCCGTTTTCGAGGCCAGCCATGAAAGCGTCGGCCTGGGCGGGGAAGTAGGCGCGATAGCGAGCAATCTGGGCGTCGGCAGCCTCGACGTTGGCCGGCGAGGGGTCTACCTGTTTGGCCTTGGTGGCTTTGTCGACGGCGGCCCAATAGGCGCTGCGGCCGTGGATGTTATCTTCCGAAGCGGTGCTCGACGACTGGGCATAGAGCTGTGCAATCTGGCGGTAGGGTTCGCCCTTGGTGGGGTCGATTTCGGCAGCGCGGTTGAAGGCAGAACGAGCAGCCGAGTAGCTGTTGGTGGCGCCATAGGCTATGCCGAGCAGGAGGTAGGCGTTGTAGCGGTCTTTGGTCTCGGTGAGTTTATCGACGGCGTCGTTTAGGTACTTGGCAGCGTCAGAATAGCGTTGCTTGCTGATGCACATCTTACCCATACGAACCGCGATGGCGGGCGAGGGTTCGAGACTGTAGAGCTTCTCGGTGGTGGAGAAGAAGAGGGGCACGTCGGTGCAACCTTTTTTCATAAGTATGCCAGAAATCTTCTTGAGGAGGTCGATGTTGGTGGGGTCGGCTTCGAACTTCTTGGCATAGATTTCGACCAGCTGGCCGCAGTCGGCAAAGGGTGCGAAAGCAGCCTCGACACCTCCAATGTAGCCACGAATGAGGTTGGTCTTGGCCGTGTCGGCGGCGTTGGCAATGAGCTGGGCCTCGAGCACTTCGCTCACCACGTCGTAGTTGTCGACCACCAGGGTAGGTTCGGCAAAGCCAGCTTTGACATATTTGATAGTGGCTTCCATATACTTCACGGCATAGGCAGCTTCGAGGTCTTTGCCACCAGCAGCGATGGCCTGCGAGTAGATTTCGTAGTAGCCTTTAATGTCGTCGGGTTTCAGGGCCTGATAGTCCATAGCTTTGCGAGCCAGCACCTCGGGGCGTTCGCCAAAGTTGGCAATACGGGTGTCGTACATGGCCATCAACTCGGCAATAAGGCTGTCGCGCACGTCGGCCTCTTTGGTTTTGTTGATGAGGTACTTGATAATGGTGGCGCCGTTGAGGTAGAGGTTCTTGCTCTGTTGGGGGCAAGTAGCCACAATGGTTTGCCAACGAGGATAGGTCTCTTCAAGGTAGCGACCGTCTTTGGTGGCTTTGTATTGCTTCATCGCGTCTTGATAGAGCGAGACCGGTTCCATCATCGATTCCTGTTGTTCGGGAGTGCATCCCCAGTTGCGCTGAGCCGATGCGCCGAAGCTCATTGCGAGCAGTCCGAGGCCCAAGGCCAATGTTTTGATGTTCTTCATAATTATAACGATTTCTTTTTTAGTTCGTTTTTTTGATGATTTATTGCACTATTAGTTATATTTTCTTTTCATAAACCAGGTTTCGCAGCTGCTGATGGCAATGCCAAAAGTGAGGCGTTCCTGCAGCAGGAGGTCTTTTTGACCGAAGTGAGAGTAGGCCACGCTGAAGGATAGTAGCGAGCGGCCCTTGCGCATGGGGAGCGAAGCTCCGGCCCCGAGCCCCCACTCGGCGAGAGGCTGCTTGTTAGCGGCCTCGCCAAGCACCAGACGGTTGTTCTCGTAGTGTCCGCCAGCACTCCAAGTTATGCGTCGCCAGTACGACGAAGCGTCGCGGTCGCCCTTAAACTCGAGGGCCATCGCCAAGCGACTGCTGGGCTCGTATTGCACCATACTTTGGCCAAAGATTTCGATTGGCGAACCTTCTGTGTACTTGGTGCCACTCCATGGGGCAAAAGTGTAGTCGAGAGATATGGCCCACATACCATCGCGCTCGAGCGAGAGCCCGAGCCCAAAGGTGCTGGCGGTTTGGGCTCGGCTGACGAAGGTTCCCTCCTCGCCACGCAGGGGGTAGATGGTGTCGGTTAGGGCGGTAGAGGTGCGGAAGAAGGTGTAGACCAGGCCCTCTTCGTTCAAACTATAGTCCATGCCTGGGGCGAAGGTGAAGCCGGTCCCGAGGGTATACTTTGAGCCAAGGGGAATATAGAACTGCAAACCGGCGTCGAAAGCAAAGTTGCGCACGTAGGTGTCCTTCATCTTGCGCGAGTTCATAAAATAAGAGGTGTCGTTGCCCTGGTGTTCGTAGGCTATGGTGCGCTGTATTGAGCCGGTGAGCAGTTTGGCATTGAAGCCGGCCTGCAGTCGCACATCGCGCTTGTCCGGACGCCCCACAATGTTGAAAGCCGAGCCGATAAACACCTGACTCACGCTGCCGTAGCCATCGTAGCGGGTCTTGATGTTGCCGCTAATGGGGTCGGTTGTGGAACTGACCGACTCGTAGTCGGCTGTGCTGTAGGGCATAAGGCCGCCGCCAATCTTCCACCACTTGGTGATGGGCATGGCAAAGGTTATGCTACCCAGGTGCGACTGGAAGTCGTTGGCTCTCTTTGCAGAATTGCTCAAGGTGCTCATTTGGAGGGTGAAACCCATGTCGAACACAAAGCTCTGGGGTTCGATAGAGGCGTAGCTGGCGGGGTTGAAGGGATTGACAAAGTTGTTGCCCGAACGGCTGATGACGGCGCCACCGTTGCGGGCAGCCATGGGCATATTGAATGGTTGCTCTTCGAGGCCTATGCCAAATTGCGAGAAAGGGGCGTTGCTACCACTCTGAGCCGCAGCCGGCAGGGCGGCCGAGAGGGCTGCAAAAGCAACCAACAGTGCCGCTGTGTTGAATATTTTATTTATTTTGCTGTTCATATACAATATTCTTCGTTAAATTTCGTTATCTCATATAGGCCGTGGAAGACCAAGTTGTCTACAATGCGAAAGGGGTGCCAGCCGTCGTTTAGCCACTCTGCAAGGCGCAGAGCGTCGCCACCCGTGAGCCACAACTGGCAGGGGCCGCACCCTTGCTCGTAGCGCTGCACCAGCGCGCGCACCGCACCTGCAGTGCTGGCCACAACGCCCAGCGTTATCGAGGCTTCGGTGGTGGTGCCGGCTGTGGCAGAAAGGTCTACGCCCTCGGGCGAGACCAGTGGCAACCGAGCGGTTAAGTTGTGTAGAGCCGCGAGGCTCATATCGATGCCAGGCAGTATGGCGCCGCCCACGTAGGTAGAGTTCTGAACGAGGTCTGCGGTTATGCAGGTGCCGGCGTCGACCACAATACAGTTCTGCCTCTCGGCCAAAGCCCAAGCCCCACAGGCTGCAGCCAAGCGGTCGGGCCCGAGAGTAGAACGCCGATAGCTGACTCCTATCGGAACCCGTGTGTCGGGTCCGAGCACGAGTGCCCCTTGGGGCAACCCCTCTGGCAACGGGCCGCTGGCGCAAACAATGGCGCGGTCGTAGCAGGCCTGCTGCCAACGGTCGACGAGGCTCATCTGCCCCTCGTCGTCGAAGAGGGCCGCCTTGGTGCGAGTGTTGCCAATGTCGAGTGCCAGGGTCTTCATTCGGTTGTGGGTTGGGGTTTGGTGTTGACGGAGTTCATAGCGCGAGCCGGCCCTTGGGTGACAAACATCTTTATGCCGTCGGCTGCGCGGTCGAGGGCCGGTTCGAGCAGCGCGAGTTCTTCGGCCGTGAAGCGGCCAAGCACATAGTCAATCTGCCGGCCGCGAGCAAAATTGTCGCCCACCCCTACCCGCAGCCGCGCGTAGGCTGCCGAGCCGAGGCTGCGTTCGATGTCGGTCAGGCCGTTGTGACCACCAGCCGAACCGTTCTGCTTCATGCGGAGGGTGCCAACCGGTAGCGCTATGTCGTCGACCACCACCAGCAACTGCTCGGTGGGCAACTTCTCGGCCTGGAGCCAATACTTGACGGCCTTGCCACTGAGGTTCATATAGGTTGTGGGTTTGATGAGGACCAGCGTGCGCCCTTTGTGGCGCAACTCGGCACGATAGGCATGGCGCTCGAGGCTCCAGCGCTCGCCGGCTTCGGCCACCATTCGGTCGAGGACCATAAAACCGCTGTTGTGGCGGGTCCCTTCATACTCCTCGCCAACATTACCCAATCCGACTATGAGGTATTTCATTGTCTGCCGTGGTTTTTCATTATCAGCGCTATGCTTTGGTTTACAAAGCATTAACAACTTTTCGATAAAATTCATCACCTGCAAAGTTACACATTTTTTTTTAATCGACAATTTTTTTGTTGCCCGAGCGCAATAAAAGGGCCCTTTTTGCGTTATTATTCTGTACGAAAAAAACCGACAATTTTTTATGAAACGAACTTTTATCACTTTTGCAATTCTGATAACCACCCTCGTGGCTTGGGCCGACGAGGGTATGTGGATACCTATGTTGCTGCAACGCAACGAAGCCGCTATGCAACGTGCCGGAATGCACATCTCGGCCAGCGACATCTACGACGTGAACAACGCCTCGCTCAAGGACGCCGTGGTGCTCTTTGGCGGCGGCTGCTCGGGCGAGTTTGTGAGCGCCGAAGGCCTGCTGCTAACCAACCACCACTGTGGCTACAGCTACATTGTGAGCCACAGCACCGTCGAACACGACTACCTTACCCACGGTTTTTGGGCCGCCGACCGCAGCCAAGAACTGCCCTGCCCAGGCCTGACAGCCACCCGCTTGGTGCGCATGGAGGATGTGACCGCGCAGGTGCTCGATGGCGTTAGCCAAACCATGACCGAGGCCGAGCGCCAGGCCCTGGTGGCCAAAAACATAGAGCAACTCTCGAAGTCGCTCACCCAAGGCACCCACTACCGCTGTGTGATTAAACCTTTCTACTACGGCAACCAGTATTTTGCCTACATCAACGAGGTGTTTACCGACGTGCGCTTGGTGGGCACCCCTCCCTCGAATATCGGCAAGTTTGGTGGCGACACCGACAACTGGATGTGGCCCCGCCACACGGGCGACTTCAGCGTTTTTCGCGTCTATACCAACGCCAACAACGAGCCGGCCGACTACAGCCGCGACAACCGCCCCTACCGTCCGCTCAAACACCTCGAAGTTAGCCTCAAAGGGGTCAACGAGGGCGACTTCACCTTCGTCTTTGGCTACCCCGGCACCACGCGCCGCTACGTTACGCACGACGCCGTTGACCTCGCCGCCAACGTCGAGAACCCCATCCGCATTGCCATGCGCGACATACGCCTGAGCCACTACAAACGTGCCCAAGAGCTCTCGCCGGCCCTACGCCTGCGCTATGCCACCCCAGTGGCCAACATTGCCAACGGTTGGAAGAAATGGCAGGGCGAAAGCCTCGGCATCGAGCGCCTGCACGGGGTGGAGCAGAAGCAGGAACAGGAGCGCGACTTTAGCCGCTGGGCCAGCAGCCGCCCCGAATACTCAACCGTGCTCGGCAACCTCGAAAAACTCTACGCCCGCCTGCGCCCGCTCGACGTGAAGCGCACCTGGTATAGCGAAGCCATCCTGGCCTCGGACCTCATGCAGCGCGCCAATCTGCTCGACCTGCTCGGCCAGGCCACGCCCGAGTCGGACCGCTGGACGCAAATCCTATCAGCCATAGACCGCAGCAATTCGCGCCTGTTCGACGAAGACACAATCTGGCAGTCGCACCTCGAGGTAGACCGCGCCATCTTTGTCGAGACCTTCATCGCCGCCTGGCGCGTCGGTCAAGCCCCCTATATGGACAAGAAGTACCGCTCCGAAGCCGAGCTGCGCAAAGGCCTCGACCGCGTGTTCGACAAATCGCTGATTAACAAACCCGAACGCTTTGCTGCCTTTATAGACCAATACAGCGGCTCCAAAGACGACCTCGCAAAGATAGCCAAAGACCCAGCCGTAGACCTGCTGCGGGTGGCCAAGTCGTTTGCCCTCGCCTCCTACCTCGGCTCTGCCAACCAAACAGAGCTCTACAACCAAATTTCTGACAGCATTAACCTCCTCATGCGCACCTACATCCGCGGCATGATGGAGCAATATCCCGACAGCAACTTCTTTCCCGACGCCAACCTCACCCTGCGCGTAGCCTACGGCCACGTCGAAGGTTTCCGCCCACGCGACGCTGTGCGCTACACCCACTACTCGACCCTCGACGGCATTATCGAGAAAGAGAACCCCAACATCTACGACTACGTGGTCGAACCACGCCTCAAAGAGCTGTGGCGCACCAAAAATTATGGCCCCTACGCCAACGCCCAGGGCGAAATGCCAGTGGCCTTCATTGCCACCAACCACACCACGGGTGGCAACAGCGGTAGCCCTGTGCTCGACGCCGACGGCCGCCTCATTGGCATAAACTTCGACCGCTGCTGGGAGGGTACCATGAGCGACCTCCTTTTCGACCCCGCCTACTGCCGCAACATCTCGCTCGATGTGCGCTACTGCCTCTTTATCATCGACCGCTACGCCGGCGCCCATCATCTGATTGAAGAGATGGACATCGTGCGCTAAATAGCCCCCAAGCCATGGCCCGAATAGCAATACTCGCCGCAGGCGACTACCCCACCCACCCCACCCCTCTCGCCGCGTTGCGCGAGGCCGACCACATTGTGTGCTGCGACAGCGCCTACGCCACCCTCGAAGCCCACGGCCTGCCGCAGGGCTCGGTGGTAGTGGTGGGCGACGGCGACTCGCTGCCACTCGCCCTGCGCCAGCGCCTCGGCGAGCGCTTTGTGCACATAACAGAGCAGGACTTTAACGACCTGCACAAAGCCGTGGGGTGGGCCGCGGAGCACTATGGCGTGGCTAACAACACCTACACCATTGTCGGAGCCACCGGTCGCCGCGAAGACCACACCATTGGCAACATAGCCTACCTCGCCACCTTTGCCGACGAGCACACGGGGCTCGACGTCGCTATGCTGACCAATTACGGGCAATTCAGCCTTGTGCGCGGCAGCCGCACCTTCGCCAGCCAACCAGGACAACAGGTGTCGCTCTTTGCCCTCGACCCCGAGCAGCCAGTCAGCGCCAGCGGCCTGCAATGGCCCCTATGCCGGCGACGCCTCGGCACCCTCTGGCAGGGCACCCTCAACGCCGCCCTCGGGCCCCAGTTCACCGTCGAGGGCTACAACCTCTTGGTCTACCAAACCCACGACACAAAAGAGGCTGCTAAATAGCTCAAAAACAGGGTCAAAGAGGGGTTAAAGAGGGGTTAAGGTCGTATTGAGGTCGAACAAGCCTTGATAGTCAAGCATTTAGCAGTGCCAAAAAAGCCTACTCGGGGCGGCCTTCCAGGCAGCCCAATACCGTCCATAAAGGCTCGAAAGTCCGGCCGTGCCGGCACCTCTCAATGCAAAAACCTGATATATCCCCCGTCGACGCTGGCGCTCACCCCAAACACGCGCTCTATGTTCTCGGGCGTCAACCCCTCGCACGTAGGCCCGTGGTAGACCACCCCACCCTGGCCTATCAGTATCAGGCTGGGGCAATAGCGGAGCGCCAAATTCAGGTCGTGAAGAACGATGAGTATGGTCTTCCCCTCTACCCCACCCAAGAGGTCCATAATGCCAAACTGGTGCTGCACGTCGAGGTTCGAGACAGGTTCGTCGAGCAACATGACGGGCGTTTGCTGTGCAATGGCACGGGCCAGCATGACGCGTTGCAGCTCGCCGCCGCTAATCTCGTCGAGCTTGGCCAAACGCAGGTGCCATGTGCCGGTTTGGCGCATGGCCTGCTCGACTATGTCCCAGTCGGCCTGCGACTCGTTTTCGAGCCTGCGTTGGTAGGGGTTGCGGCCCATGAGCACGGTTTCGAAAGCCGAGAACTCGAAGTCGGTTTGCGGGTGCTGCTGAACGTAGGCCACCAATTGCGCCATAGGACGAGCAGCGAGCGTGGCCACATCGTGGCCACCAACCAGCACCTGGCCGCCCAGAGGCCTCATCAGCCCACCCACACAGCGCAGCAGCGTGGTCTTGCCGCAGCCGTTGGCACCCATCACAGCGCAGAACGAGCCGCGCTCGAGGGCGAGGCTTATGTGGCTGAGCACGGTGCGGTGGCCGTAGCCGAGTGTGAGGTCGCAAAGCTTAATCATGGGCAGGCGTGGGTTAATAGGATTTCTTGTTACGATAAAGCAGGTAGATAAACAGCGGTGCGCCGACGATGGCGGTAATGCTACCCACGGGCAACTCGGCCGGTTGGAGGAGGGTGCGCGAGGCGGTGTCGCACAGCAGCATGAAGAGCGCGCCGCCAATGAGCGAGCAGGGCACCACGCGGCGGTTGTCGGGTCCGCACACCAGCCTCATGCAGTGGGGCACAATGAGGCCCACAAAGCCTATCACGCCGCACGAGCTGACGGCAAAAGCCACCATCAGCGTGGTAGCCAACAGCAGCAAACGCTTTACGCGCTCGACCTCGACGCCGAGGCTGCGAGCCGTCTCGCTGCCAGCCAGCAGCAGGTTGAGGTCTTTGGCCAGATAGATAACCACAAACGAGCCCGCCAACACCACCGGCAGCAGCAGCGCCACGTCGAACCACGACGATGAGGAGAAGCTGCCCATGGTCCAGAACACGATGCGCTCCATCTTGTCTTGGTGCAACACCATGAGGAAGGTAACCACGGCGCTGAGCAGCAGCGTGAGGCACACGCCGGTGAGGAGCAGGGTCGAGGTGTGGAGGCGGTTGCCGATGGCGGCCACGCGGTAGATGAGCCACACGGTGGCCAAAGCCGAGAGCAAGGCGGCGGCACCAATGCCCCAAGTGCTGTTTTCGAGCCCGGCCACGATGGCCACAGCGGCACCGAGCGAGGCACCACTCGAAACACCCAGCACGTAGGGGTCGGTCAGCGGATTGCGAAACACCGACTGGTAGGCCGCGCCACTCACCGAGAGGGCTGCGCCGACGAGTATGGCCGTCACTATGCGCGGCAAGCGCAGGTTGACGAAGATGTCGCTCGACAGCAGGTCGGCAGGGGCAATCTTCACCACCCCAGCCAGCGAACTCCACACCACGGCAGCCACCAGCAGCACCGAGAGCAGTGCTGGCAACCAAGCGTAGGGGCGCGATGTGCGAGTTGTTGGGGTCATGACGAGCGGGGTTGTTTATTCGTTATCTAAGATTGAAGCATATCGTGCATAGTGAAGAAACCCTTGCGCGGCAGCAGGAATTCGGCGGCCAGTATGGCGCCGGCCGCCAGGCCGGCGCGCGAGTGGGCCTCGTGGCGCAGGGTGATGGTATCGGCCGGCGAGGTATAGGTAACCTCGTGTATTCCAGCCACTTCGCCCTCGCGAATGGAGCGAATGCGCAACACGTCGGGCGACAGGGGCGAGCCGTCGTCGAGCGCCCACGACGACTTGGCGCCCGAGCGGTTCAAGATGTCGCTGGCCAAGCTGATGGCCGTGCCGCTCGGAGCATCGAGTTTATGGATGTGGTGGGTCTCGCTAATAGCCACGTCGTAGCCACCAATGCGCTCCATGAGCTCGGCCAAGCGGCGGTTGAGCTCGAACACCACATTCATACCCATACTGAAATTCGAAGCCACAAAAAGCGACTTGCCATGTTCGCGGCAGCGCGAAGCCACTTCGGGCAGGTGGTCGTACCAACCCGTGGTGCCCACCACAGCCGGTAGGTCGAGGGCGAAACACTCGTCTATGTTGGCCAGCACCTCGTTGGGGAGCGAAAAGTCGATGGCTACGTCGCACTCGGCCACCTCGTTGCGCAGGGCGGCCCAGTCGTCGCGACAGTCGACCACGGCGGCCACCTTGTGGCCTCGAGCCTCGGCGGCGGCAGCCACCTCGTGGCCCATACGCCCGTATCCAAGCAATGCTATCTTCATAATATATTCAACTTCCAAAAAAGTTCAAAAAACAAAATGCAAAGGTACGAAAAAAAATCCAAACCTCAAAAAAAACAAATAAACACCCCCTTCTGGGGCAGAAATGTATCGGGCGCAACAAACAAACAATCAAACTGTTAAACCATGAGACACACTTTTTCGTCAAAAAACTTTTTCCATAATTGAGAATAATTTATTATCTTTGCAGACGCTTTTTATAATGTAATGCAGCAAAACCGATGCTCGACCACGAAAGCACACTGGCCTCAATCGAAGCCAAACTACGCCAACTTGGCGACCAAGCCGCCCTCGACGGCAACACCGCAGCCGAAGCCCGCGACGCTCGCATTGCGCTCGAAAATACAATAAACGAACAAAACATAACAATAAACAACCTAAAAGAAGAAAACAAATTATTAAAACAACAATGTGACGAATCGGCCCGCAGGGGCGACACCGCAGATATAAAACTCAGGATCAACCAGTTGATACGTATTATAGACAACAGTTTGAACGAGCTGGAACAAGACTAAAACACCAAAAATACGCACCCACACCAAAACCACCACAACAGAACCATGGCAGAAGTCTCGACAACGGTAGGCATACTTGGCCGGAACTATAAGCTCCGCATAAGCGACGAAGAGCAGGAGAACCTGCTCCAGGCGGCAGAACTCATAGACTCGCAGGCTCGCAGTTACGGCAAGCTCTACTCATACCAAGACCATCAAGACCTGCTGGCAATGGTGGCACTGACGCAGATAACCCAATTGGTCAAGATGCAAAACACGCTCAAAAACCGCGACGCCGAACTCGGCGCACGGCTCAAAGCCATCGACGACACACTGGACACTATCCTGCACCGAACCTGAAACAGTTTGTAAACTCAACACCATTTACAAACCGAGTCTGCTCATGGGTGGGTAAGCTGTATGGCCCAGACGCCCGGCGCTCAAATCCTACCTCATCAGAGTTTACCATAACTCCCGGAGGGTCGCGGTGCAGGATTAATTTTTGAAGGATAAGCCTTATACCATCGGCCAACCCCGCAGCGACACCCCGACCTCCGTCACCCAACAACCAAACACCCAACACTATGGTAATTGTATATATCCTTATCGGAATCATTGTCGGAGCAGGCGTAGCAGTTTGGCTCTCGACCTCTGTGATGCGCAACAAACTACTTGCCAAAAGCCAACAAGTACTCAAAGACGCCGAAGAGAAAGGCGAAGTCATCAAGAAAGAAAAAATACTCCAGGCCAAAGAGAAATACCTGCAAATGAAGAGCGAACACGACAAGCAGGTTAACGAACAAAACAACCGCTTGCGCGACGCCGAGCAGAAACTGAAACAGCGCGAAAACACCCTCAACCAGAAGGTTGGCGAACTGCAGAAGAAGAATGAAGAACTGAAAGGGGTGAGCGAAAAACTCAACGGCGAGATAGAGTCGCTCCACCGCCGCCAAGCCGAGGTCGAAAAGGTCTATAAAGACAGCGTGGCCAAACTCGAACACATTGCCGGCATGACCGCCGACGAGGCCAAGCAGCAACTCATCGAGTCGATGAAAGACGAAGCCCGCGCCGAAGCCAGCAACAGCATTATGGACATCGTCGAAGAGGCCAAAATAACAGCCAACGAACAGGCTCGCAAAATAGTAATCCAAAGCATACAACGCACCGCCACCGAGGCCGCCATCGAGAACACGGTGAGCGTCTTCAACCTCGAAAACGAAGAGGTAAAAGGCCGCATTATCGGCCGCGAAGGGCGCAACATACGCACCCTCGAAAGCCTCACCGGCGTCGAAATCATCATCGACGACTCGCCCGATGCCATCATCATCAGCGGCTTCGACCCCGTGCGCCGCGAAATTGCACGCCTCTCGCTCCACAAACTGGTCACCGACGGCCGCATACACCCCGCCCGCATCGAAGAGGTGGTGGCCAAAACACGCCGCCAAATCGAACAGGAAATCAACGAGGTTGGCAAGCGCACATGCATCGACCTCGGCATTGTTAACATGAACCACGAGCTTATGCGCATGGTGGGCCGCATGAAATACCGCTCCAGCTACGGCCAAAACCTGCTGCAACACAGCCGCGAAGTGGCCAACTTGGCCGCCACCATGGCAGCCGAACTCGGCCTCAACCCCAAGCTGGCCAAACGCGCCGGCCTGCTTCACGACATTGGCAAGGTGCCCGAAACCGACCCCGAAACCCCACACGCAATCTTCGGTATGCACCTGGCCGAGAAATATAAGGAACACCCCGACGTTTGCAACGCCATTGGCTCTCACCACGACGAGATAGAGATGACCAACCTCATTTCGCCCATCATCCAGGTGTGCGACGCCATCAGCGGTGCCCGCCCCGGTGCCCGTCGCGAAGTGGTCGAGGCCTACATCAACCGCCTCAACAAGCTCGAAGAGATGGCCATGACCTACCCCGGAGTTGTCAAAACCTACGCCATCCAGGCCGGCCGCGAACTGCGCGTTATTGTGGGTGCCGACAAGATTGGCGACGTCGAGGCCACAAAGCTCAGCTACGACCTCTCGCGCCAAATCCAGAACGAGATGACCTACCCCGGCCAAATCAAGGTCACCGTCATACGCGAAACACGTGCCATCAACTACGCCAAATAAAACAACGCCGCCATGCTACCGTTAGCAATCCATTGGAATGTAGACCCCATCATCTTCCATATCGGCTCGTTCGGGCTGCGATGGTACTCGCTCGGGTTCTTGCTGGCCTTCCTGCTGGGCTACTACCTACTGGGTACCATGTTCCGACACGACAAGGTCGACACCAAGCTGCTCGACAGCCTGGTGGTATACCTCTTTCTGGCCATCCTCGTCGGCGCACGCTTGGGCCACTGCCTGTTCTACGAACCCGACTACTTCTGCACCTCCGCCCACTGGCCCGAGATTTTCTTGCCCTTCAACATCCAGACCGGCCAATTCACCGGCTACCAAGGACTGGCCAGCCACGGCGCTGCCATTGCCATCATCATTGCCCTGTGGCTCTACAACCGGCACTACCACCTCAACATACTGTGGATACTCGACCGCCTGGTTATCGTTGTAGCACTCGGCGGAGCCTTTATTAGGCTGGGCAACCTCTTTAACAGCGAAATCTACGGCTACGAGACCTCGCTCCCCTGGGGCTTCGTCTTCGAACGCAACGGCGAAACGGTGCCCAAACACCCGACACAACTATACGAGTCGCTGAGCTACTTCATTATCTTCGTTGTGAGCTACATAGCCTACCGCCGCCACGACGGCAAGTTGCACAACGGCCGCCTCTTCGGGTGGTGGCTCGTGGCACTGTTCGGAATGCGCTTCCTCATCGAGTTCGTCAAAGAAGACCAAGTGGCATTCGAAGACGGCATGCTCTTCAACATGGGCCAACTGCTTAGCATTCCGTTCATTATAGGCGGACTGGCAATAGTTTGGCTATCGAAACACAATAAATTGCCCGAAACCACGTTTACTAATAATAAAAAGCAAGACAAAAAATGAAGACCCTCATCCTGATACGCCACGGCGAAAGCGAATGGAACAAACTGAACCTCTTTACGGGCTGGACCGACGTCGACCTGACCGAGGCCGGCGTAAAGGAGGCCTACGAGGCCGGCCTGCTGCTCAAAGCCGAAGGCTTCTGCCCCGAAATGTGCTTCACGTCGTACCTCAAACGCGCCGTGAAAACCCTCAACCAGGTGCTCGACGCCATGAATATGGACTGGCTGCCGGTGCAAAAAAGCTGGCGCCTGAACGAGAAGAGCTACGGCGCTATTCAGGGACTGAACAAGGCCGACACGGCCGCCAAATATGGCGACGAGCAGGTGCTGCTTTGGCGCCGCTCGTTCGACGTGCAGCCGCCCGCGCTGGCTATGGACGACCCCCGCAGCCCACGCCAAGACCCACGCTACAACGAGATTGACGACTCGCACATACCCCTCACCGAAAGCCTGAAAGACACCATCGAGCGCCTCCTGCCCTACTATCGCGGCACCATCCTGCCAGCTTTCGAAAAACACGACACACTGCTCGTCGTGGCCCACGGCAACTCGCTGCGCGGCATTGTCAAGGAACTGAAAGGCATGAGCAACGACGAGATCATCAAGTTCAACCTGCCCACCGCCGTGCCCTACATCTTCACTTTCGACGACCAGATGAAGCTCGTCGGCGACCGCTTCCTCGGCGACCCCGACGCCATTGCCGCCAAAATGCAGAGCGTGGCCAACCAGGCCAAAAGGTCCTGATTTTTTCGGACAAAGAACCACAAAGTATTTTTGCCAGGGTCTGCAAGACACGAGTCTTACAGACCCTACTTTTATTATAATAATTAGCTATCGCGAGGCCTCCTGGTGTGGGGGCCTGTCGGCACACGCTTCGTGTTAGGGAGGGGTTAGGGTCGTATTGAGGTCGAACAAGCATTGATATTCAAGCAGTTAGCATCCGAGCCAAAGGCGACACCTTGTGCTGCGCTTGCAGATGGTTGGTAATCAACGACTTGGATTGTTGCGCGTTGTGGTCCGAGAGCTGTTGGTTTGGGTAGTGACCCTGCTGCGATTCGAACGCAGGACCTACTGCTTAGAAGGCAGTTGCTCTATCCAGCTGAGCTACGGGGCCGCGCACGGTTGTTTCTTTCCGTTTGTCGGGACACCCAGATTCGAACTGGGGATCTCCTGCTCCCAAAGCAGGCGCGATAACCGGACTTCGCTATATCCCGTGTGTTTGGTTCAAAAAAAAGCTGAAAATTGAGTACATTTGCGGAGTTCAATTTTCAACTTTAGTTTTGGCGGAGAAGGGGGGATTCGAACCCCCGGTACCCTAATCGAGTACGACAGTTTAGCAAACTGTTGGTTTCAGCCACTCACCCACCTCTCCGTGAATTTAGCTCTGCGATTTCTCGGAGCGCCTGCGCGCCCCTGCGAGCGAAATCGGGTGCAAAGATACTAACTTTTTCCGACATGGCAAAATTTTTTTTCTTTTTCGTGGCCTACAAACCTCGTTACCGTCCGGCCCCGATGTCCACAAATTGCTATTTATCAACGGTTTGCGCACACCTCCAAGTCTGCGATATTTTGAAATTTTTCGTTGCCCATGGGCAACGAAAAGCCATGTTGGGGATTGAAAATCGAGCGCTAAAAAACTAAAATTGAGGCTTGTTAATAATCCGCGGCGGGCGGCCAAAGGCCGCCCGCCGCGGGTGGTGTTTGCGGACCCGAAAGAATGGCCTGCCGCGGTTAGCGGACCTGGATTACGTTGCCGTGGTCGCGCACTATCATGCGGAGCCATTCATCGCGGTAGTCGGGTTGGGCGGGCATTACGGCCATGCCAGTGGGGGTGCGCTCGAACTGGCCGTTCTGCTCTTTCTTGATGTTGCCATCCATATACTTGACGAGGAGGTAGCGGTCGAGGTTGGTCCACTCCTTCATCATCTTTTCGGCCTGGCGGTTCGAGAAGTCGTTTAGGAGCTCGGTCAGTTCGTCGTCGGAGCGGGCACCTTTGGCGCGCTCGTCGTATCTGAGCACGTCGGCGAGGAAGTTGGTCTCGAGGTTGCCCTGCACGCGCTGGAGGTCGACAATCATGTCGCTGTAGCGGCTATAGACGAAGTTGCTCACGCGGTTGAAGAGCCAGAAAGCGGAGGTTTCGCTATAGGTAAGCATATCGCCGTTGCCTTCGCGGAAGCAGAGGGGGATGTTGGTTATGCCACAATACATGGGGCAGTAGACGGTAGAATAGGTGTCGTCGACGCCAAACCAGAGCACGCCGCCAATGCGCGACGGCAGCCAACCGCGGCACTGTGCCACGAAGCTGAAGCCGGTTTGTTGGGTCGAGGTGGCACGTTCGTGGACGTAGGTCTTGCCGTCGACCTCAAAGTCCATTGGGCGCCAACGGTAGGGACAACGGAAGGGGCCGGCGCCGAGGTCGTTGGTCATATCCATCGAGGTACCCTCGTAGTGGTCGCGCATGAGGTTCATCACCTCGGGCAGGGTCACCTTGTGGTCGGGTTTAATCCATAGAGGGAGGCGCTCGGCTTTGGCGTCGCCCATGGCATAGGGCTCGTAGCGCTCCATGCCTCGAGCCACGCGGTGGAACATGGCATAGACGCGGGCGTCGCAGCCGCGCAGACCGCTAAAGGTGAGGGGTGCGTAGGTGTCGCAGAACGAGAAGTCGGCGTCGTTCTGACCGTCGAACCAGCCACAGGCGCGGGCAAAGGTCACCACGTCGGCAGCATAGACGCACTCCACTTCGGGCTCGAAAATATAGTCAATGTGGAGGCTGCTGATGGTGGTGTGCAGACCTTTACCTTTGGCTTTTTGGAACTTTTTGGCCTCTTGGGGGAAGGTGGTAATGCGAGCCTGGTTGGCGTGGCCGCTAACGTAGCCTTCGGGTATGCGGCGGGCCACCCACACTGCGCCATCGGCGTAGTTGTATTTCAGTTTCTTGGCGAGGTCGGCCTTGACTGGCTCGGCGCGCTTGCCAATGAGTTCGAGAATCCACACCTCGTTGGGGTCGGCAATCGAGAAGCTCTCGCCCTCCGAGCAGTAGCCATATTCGGCCACGAGCGAAGTCATCACCTTGATGGCTTCGCGAGCGTTCTTGGCGCGCTGCAGGGTGACGTAGATAAGCGAGCCGTAGTCAATGCCCTTAACCTCCGATTTCCAGCACTCTTCGCGACCGCCATAGGTGGTTTCGCCAATGGCCAGCTGGTGCTCGTTCATGTTGCCCACCACGCTGTAGGTGTGGGCGGCTTGGGGAATTTTGAAGAGGGGTTTGCCGGTATCCCACTCCACGAGCATAAACTCGGTGCCGGCGGGGTAATCGGCCGCGCGGCGATAGTAGAGCTCGCCATAGAGGGTGTGGCTGTCGGCAGCATAGGTAATCATGGTGCTGCCGTCGGCGGTGGCCCCTTTCGTGAAGAGGAAGTTGGTGCAAGCCTCGGCAGCCTGGTTGGCCAGCAGGGCGGCGCTGAGCAGCCCCGCGGCGAGAATTTTACTAAATGCTCTCATTTTGGTTGTGATGTTTTTATTTTTTAGTTTCGTTTTATCGTCCTTTCGGTGCGCGACCGCTACACGGTGAGGCCACAGCGAATGCTGAAAAATCAGCGCCCTTACCGGCCGCGAGGCACTCCTTTTCCGACACGGTTTCGCGCTGCAAAGATACATATTTTTTTTGGATTTTCCACCAAAATATAAATAATCTCCTCCAAAAGAGAAATCAGGTTTTGGCGGATATTGTGTGCCAGAGGGTTTGTCGAACTTGTAGCACACTGCTCAAATGCTGCACTCTGCGACAATACTATTTTTTTTCTCAATCATTGCCAAATTTTATTGTTGGATGCACTTTTTTTTACACATGAGCGTTATTTTTATGCAGGTTGTTGCACCTAACACAACAAAGCGACTAAAACCAACTATGCCACCACTGCAACAATGTAACACCAAATTCGCTGACCTCGTGATGCGCCACCGCGACCTCATTTGGCACATCTGCTCTGACTATAGCCTCAGCGCCGCTTGGGAAACCGAAGACGCCTTCCAAGAGGTGCTGTGCGCGCTGTGGCGCGACATGAACCAATTCGAGGGACGCAGCTCGGAGCGCACCTGGATATACCGCGTGGCATCGAACACCATGCTCATGCTCAAACGCCGACAAAGCAATCGACCCGCACCTAACGGCACCGCCCTGCCCCAAACCGCAGAAACCAACGACAACTACAACCTGCTGCTGCAACTAATAGACCAATTGCCCGACGCCGACTGCCGCATTGTGCGCGCACACCTCGACGGATTTTCTAACGCCGAAATTGCCACCATCTGCGGCTCGACCACAGCAGCCATTGCCATGAAACTTTCGCGAATAAAGAAAAAACTGAAACACAAATATGAAGCAGAACGATAACAAGACAACCAGCGAGTTCGACCAACTGTGGCAACAACGCCTGCAAAGCGCTGCCCAAAGCCGCTGCCCAATAGACGGCCTCGCTTTGCAACACCACATCGCCACAGCCCAACAGGCCCCTCTGAAGGCAAAAACAGGGGGCCGACGCACCCTGTGGTGGGCCGTGGCCGCAGCAGCCTGCTTGGCCGCAGTGCTGCTACCTCTACGACACATATTGTTCGGCCACAGCGGCATTCGCACTGTTGAAATCGACGGCCAAGAAATTCAGTTTGCCTGCAACAACGACTGCTCGCCCGAAGGCACCATTTCAATGCTCAACCAAATAGTGAACAAATGATGAAAAAAATACTCGCCATACTACTGCCCACCCTGCTGCTTGCCTCGTGCCAGCCCAAAAAGTCGGCCTTGCAGCAAGTCTATGACCAATATGCCGACAGCGTCGACCGCGTAACGGTGGCCCTGGTGGGCAATTATCGGGTCGAGGACAACATCTTCAATGTCATCATGTTGCAAGCACTGAGCGACGACGACTGGCAATGGCTAAAAGAGGAGTTTGGGGTGATACAAACCAACAATATGCCCATGCCCTTTGCCAACGAACTGATAGACTACCCAAAGATGCAACTACAATTCATTTCTAACTATGTCGATAGCACAGGCCGGACAGAAGACCCACTGGCCAACACCGACGAGGGCACCATCGTAACACAATTCCTCAACACGCTGCTGCAAAACATTATTGACATAGACAGCGCCGAGGCTCGGCTGAACTTCGATAGCATTGTCTGCACCACAGACAGCATCGAGGCAACCATCGACACCACACTCACTCGTCGCTTCTCGCAAATGGCAGCCCAGGAGGGCAAATATGGCTATCTGATTGTAACCCAAGAGCAATACCAGACATTGTGGCTGCTGTTTTTCGACTCGCTCGAAGAGATGCTGGCCATTGCCCGACACCTAATGCGAAACGACCAGACCCAGTTCATGCTCGCCCCGCAAACCATAGCAGACAGCACCCAAAGCAGACCTTAAGCAGACCTCAACACGACCCTAACTACCCTAACACACAAACAATCAATAAAATAAAAACAAAATGAAAGCAAACAAACTGTTAATCACCGTTTTGCTGCAAATTGTGGCAAGCTGCGCAATGGGGCAGGTTCAAAGCTACCGTTGCACCTACGAATCGAAAATCAATCTGCCGGAAGATGTGTCGAACAGCGTCGGTAACGACATTGGCCAAATGCTCATGCAAGCACTCTCTCAGAACAGAACCTACTATGTGCTGACCTACAGCGACGGCAAGTCGTTGTTCGAGCGCGACGAAAAGCTGTCTGACGAAAGCATGATTACCAGCAACAGCACGGTCTATGTAGACTACAAAGCTGGCCAGCAAGTAACGCAAGAAGAATTCATGAGCCGCAAGTTCCTCATCAGCGAGCCTCTGCAAGCGTCCCAATGGCACTTGCAAAACGAACAGCGCAACATTGCCGGACGCAAATGTAGCAAGGCCATAATCGTTTCCGAAACCAACAAAACCGACAGCATCGTGGCGTGGTACTCGCCCGAAACCCCAATTCCAGCTGGGCCTATGGGATACTGCGGACTGCCCGGACTGATTGTCGAACTCAACATGGGGGGCATATTGTTCACCCTGACCGAAATCAAAGTCATCGACACCCCAGTCGAAATCAAAGCCCCAACCAAAGGCAAAAAGGTCTCGCGCGAAGAATATGTGAAACTAATGGACCAAAAAATGAAAGAATATGGCGTCGACAACAACAGCGAGGGCGGAATCAAAGTAATACAATTAGGCAACTGAACCATGACAGCACTCAAACAAAAACTGGCACTACTCGCATTGCTACTCCCTGTACTGACGCTGCAAGCACAGATACAAGGCACCGCCTACACGGCCGACAGCCCTGCCGCCTTCGCCACGGTGGCCCTCTATGCCGACAGCAACACCAACGCCACGCCGCAAGCTTTCGCCTACACCGACGGCGACGGCCACTTTAAGCTCGATGCCCAACCACAAAACGGGCAATGGCTCACGGTGCGTTACCTCGGCTGCAAAGAATGGCGCCACCCTCTGCCCACACCTGCCAGCAACATAACCATTCGCCTCGAAACCGATGCCAAAACATTGAACGAAGTGATAGTTAAATCGAACTACAAAACCATCGAGGTGCGAGGCGACACCATATCCATCAACACCGAATACTTCAAAACCGGAGCAGAAGAGACGGCCAGCGAAGTTCTGCAAAAAATTCCCGGCATGGAAGTGTCGGACAACGGCCAGGTGAAATACGGCGGCAAAGACATCGACAAGATACTCGTCGATGGCAAAGACATCTTTACCCAAGGCAGCGATGCCGCCCTCAACACACTGCCTGCCGACGCCATGAAAGGTGCCGAAATTATCAGAAACTACCACTCGGGCAGCTTGGTCGACGAATTTTCAAGCCGCGAACTGGTGGCTATGAACATTAAAACCGATGGGCGAACCCGCGTCAACGGCGTTATAGGCCTGCTCGGCGGACTGACAGACAAGGCCAAACTCGACGGCTCTCTGCTCTCCATAGCCAATAAACTCTCTATCACTGCTACACTGGCAGGCAACAACACCGGCGAAGCTGTGTTCTCCATAAGCGACTACATAAAAAACGTCATCGGCCTCGACGACATTATCTCGGCCGCCATTGGCAGCGGCACCGCCGCCCTGCCAATATCTGCCGATGAGATGTCGATGCTCATTCCACGCAGCAACATCTACCGCTCTTTCAACGGATTTACCAACATCAGCGGAACCTGGAACCACTCCGAGAAACTACGGGTCAAAGGTAATGTCATGCTCAATGGCCAGGACGTAGACGCGCTGAGCCTTTCCGAACGCAAATACCTATCGCTTGACCAAACCCAACAACATCGCTCGCAAAATGGCAACAGCAACCTCTTCGTTTCGGGCAACCTGCAAGAAAGGTGGAAACCAACCAAAAACATCGAGATAAGCAACCTCACCCACTTCAGCAACACCTCTCTGCAAACCAACGACAGCATCGACGAAAGTGGCGCAACCGAAATGTTTGCCAGCGAGGACGACCAATTGCGCAAGCAAAACATCAGAGAGGAGCTTGTGGCCAACATCAAGATGGGGCGCAACCTGCTGTCGGCACACCTGACCATGGACAACAGTCACCGCAATTTTAGTTATGGCTTGATGACCGACAATGTTTTGTTGCCCGCTTACCTGTATGACAGCACCGCAACGGGCTACTCGATAATGACCAACCGCAGCATAGGCAACACCATTGTAGCCCCTGAGGTGAGCTATGCGCTGAAACTTTCGAGTATGATGACGCTCACCTCCACAGCCTCTTTCGAACACAACGCCAACAGTTTTGCCTACTCCCACAACGAAGGGGCGAACGAAAAGTCGGTGCTCGATTGGGAGAAACTTTCGGCAGCCTTGCAGTTGGCCAAGACCAAGGGGTTGTTTCAATTTGCCATCGGTGCCACGGCCCGACGTACGGCGTGGCGCAGCAACATTGGCGGCTTGCCCGACGACCACCGCAACGACATTCTGCCACAGGGCTCGTTGCACCTCGTGTTCAGCAGCGCTCACAGGCTCACTCTTTCGGCACAAATGGAGCGCAACCCTATAGAGATGGAATATCTGTTGCGCACTCCCATGGTTGACGGCAGCAGCAGCCTGCGCGCCGGCTCTAACATTGTGAACCCCTTTGCCAAAACGGCGTCGACCAATTTGCACTATCAACTGTACGACCAGTTCTCGAACACGATGTTTTTTGTCATGGGCAGCATCAGCGACAACCGGTTTAGCGCCCGCTCGCACACTTTGCAGGACAGTTCTATTGCCACATCGACGGTTTATGAGAACGATGGCTATATGCAAAATCGCAGCCTCGGCGCACAACTCTCGAAAGGACTTGGCAGGTGGCCGGTCGATTTGAAGTTGGCTGGCAGTTTAACAAGTTCTGTTAGCCAGACGTCGCTCAATGGCACCGACGACGAGATTAATTCTCTGTCGAGGTCGGCCTCGATAGATTTTGTGTCGCGCAGGAGAGGCGTTTTCAACTTCGAGGTCGGCGCCTCGTACAGCCTTTCGACCAGCGATTACAGCACTGCCGACATTGGAAGCAGCCTTTTGAACACCGACGCTCATGTGGTGATGACTGCCGCTTGGACAAAGTTCAGTGCCGTCGTCAGATTTGCTTTCTCGCACTTGGAGAATGGCAACTACAATCGTGATTACTATGACCTGGGCTTCAAATTCGAGTATAAGCTCAAGCACTGGCGGCTTTCGTTGCGAGGTGGGAATGTGCTGAATTTGAAAAACATAGAGTGGCGCGAAATCGAAACCACCCCTCTTTACATAGCTCAAACCACCTATAGACGTATGCCTGGTTATGTTCTTCTGGGTGCAAAATACAGGTTTTGAATAATCCGCCAATCGAATTGGGCAAGCTATGGCAAATATCCGAATATTTACCATAGAGGAAACGCGAGGCGCTGCTATGCAATATCAGCGCCTCGCGTCGTTATAATTTTCCGACCGAAGTTCAGCTCACGTTACTATCGCCAACCTCTTGGCTGGTAGATTGCCTACCGCTTTCATATAGGCATCAAGGCTGGGACGGGCAGCGTGAATATGCAATGTGAGCCGTCGGTCAGGTCGGGTTAAGGTGCTGTTAACATCGGGTTGAGGTCGGGTTAAGGTGCTGCTAACATCGAGTTGAGGTCGGTTCAAGGGGAACCAGAAAAAATCCCCACCATAGGGCATACGGTGGGGATTTATGGGCGTTATATGTTAATCTGCGCTACTTAACCACCACAATGCGGCGGGCTGGGGCGTTGCCGACCTTGACGAGGTAGGCGCCTGTGGTTGGGATGTCGAAGCGCATGGTGGAATACTCGTCGCGCTTCACAGCCATACGGCGACCCACGGCGTCGTATAGAACCACGCTGTTGCCGTCGGCGCCATCGACAACAATCTGACCGTTGTTGCTGTATATCTTGGCATTTATCGCCTCAACTTCGTCCACACCAACAACAATGGTGTCGTGCACATATATGGTATCATACAGAGTGATGTAGATGGTATCGGTCTGAGTAAGCCACAGAGTATCGGTGTTGTAAACGACTGTGGTGTCGTAGATGGTATTTGTGACGGTGTCGTGAATTTGGGTCGTATCGTGAATTTGGACCGTGTCATGCACAGCAATGCCACCAGCCGAGAAAAGGGCAGTAATGGTGGTGTCGGAGGTGACGGTAATGGTAAGCGGATTGTCCATGCTGCCGTTGCTCCAGCCGTCGAAGGTGCTGCCGCCGTGAGGTAGTGCACTTATCGTAGTCTCGACGCCAAGGAGGTAAATTCCCCCACCAGACACATTGCCGAGTGTAGTATCAGAAGACAAAACGGTCACCTGCCCAATATCTTCAAAAACCGCTTCTATGACATGGGAAGGTGGAACTGTAATTGTGTCCACATATTCTATATATCCGTATGCCATATAATACCATCTTGTGAGCGAATCAATGTAGTCCACGTTATCCATATAGAGGTGAGTCAACATCTTCGGCGGAAAGCCAAACTCCAAGTAATTGTTGATAGAAGAGAAAATATAGATGACTGCTCCTTGACTTATTAGTACTGCTGTGTCGTTCACTTCATTATAATCATAATGCCCGTTATCAATATCATATATGATATAACCGCCACCGTTGTTGATAATAGTCAAAGTTGCACAAGTGTCAATAATGTTGTTATATCTCCAGTACTCCGATTCGATGTATGCCGATCCCGAATTGCATGGGACGATTGTCGGTAGGCGGTAGGCAAAGTCAGGATTGCCAGCTGGAGGAACGCTGCCAAGCATGAAAATGGTGTCCAGCGAAGACCCCCACATACCCCAAGGAGAATCCATATAACTGACAGATGCAGGAATGATGATGGAAGACAATGGACAATCACTGAATGCATAGAAATCTATGGTGTCGACAGATGCCGGCAGAGTTATATTTGTCAGGCTTGTACAGTCGTCAAAGGTATACTTTCCAATCACTGTGACAGAGTCGCCAAGAAGCACCGAACTCAAGTTGCTGCAATCCGAGAATGTATTATAACCAGTGTTAGGGCATCTGATTATGGCTGAGGTAAGGTCGGTGCAACTAGAAAAAGCGGAAACCATGTGTTTGACAGAATGCGGTATCTCAATTGACTGTATTCCACATTCACCGAATGCATTTGCTAATATTGAGTCGACTCCGTTTTCAATAGAAACCGATGTGAGTCCACTGCACAATGCAAAAGCACGTTCCCCGATTGAGCTAACGCTACCAGGAATATTAACTGACTCAAGTTGGTCACATCTTTCGAAAGCCGATAATCCTATGGTGTTGACTCCATCACCTATAGTGACGTTCGTTAACCCCGAACGCGAAAATGCGTATTGTCCGATGGATAGTATACTGCCTGGAATAACAACAGAACGGAGCTCTGTACACCCATCCAATGCAAAACCTTCTATTGCTGTTACATTGTAGACAATACCCTCATGAACAACCGTACTGGGTATGACTAAATCCCCTGTGGGACGTTGAGAACTCATCCATCGGTCGTCGGGCCAAGCGACGACTGCATCAGAACCAGAGATTCTGTAGTACAACGTCTGACCATTGTAAGTGTATGGGAAATCATCTGCAACGGCTTTGTAATTAATTGCCATTGCCAGCAGCATGAGGGCTGCAAATAATAAATTTTTCTTCATGTTGTTTGTTGTTATTTGTTGAATAATAGGTTCTTTTGCAAAAATCCTGTTTTGTGAGTCTGCTGGTGTTATTTTTCGAATTTGTTCCACAGCCATATATACTATCTTGTTGCAAAAATACGGCATTTTTTTTAAAACCCAAAGCTTTTCGCAACTTTTCTGAATGGGGGGGGTATTTTATTTATTTACAACCAATTAGGAAATGTTAATTTTTCTTAACTACCGTGCCTTATCCCCTCCAAAACGCTGAAAAGGGGGCCCGAATTTCGCAAAATTCGGGCCTTGACCAATCTTTTTTTCAATGAATATGTTATGATAACCGCCCTCCGCCTACACTCGGGTTTGGAACCAGTCAAGGTCGGGTTAAGGTGCTGTTAAGGTCGGGTTAAGGTGCTATTAACATCGAGTCAAGGTCGGGACAAGGGGAAGCAGAAAAAATCCCCACCACAGGGCATACGGTGGGGATATGTGGGCCTATATGTTAATCTGCGCTACTTAACCACCACAATGCGGCGGGCGGGAGCGTTGCCGACCTTGACGAGGTAGGCGCCTGTGGCGGGGACATCGAGGGCAATTGCTTGGCTGTTTGACTGTTTGATGGCCAAAATACGGCCTGCGGCATCGTAGAGGGTAACAACGTTACCTTCGGCATTCTCGACCACAACACGACCAGATTCGGCGTATATCACGGCGCTCGCGAGGTCCACGAGGCCGATACCTGCTGTGGTGTCGTTAACCTCGAAGTAGGCGGTGAAGGTTGTGTCGGAGGTGACGACCACCGTGCGCTCGGCATTGGTGTCGTTGTCGTTCCAACGCAGGAAGTGGTAGCCCTCGTTGGCAATGGCACGTATGGTGACCGTGTCACCCTCTTCCACTATGGCCGAGGCTACTCCGTTGACGACGACTCTACCCATTGCCGGGTCGGCGCTTTCGAGCGTAATGGTGTAATAAACCACCTCGCCACCGCAGGGGTCGATGATGTTATGGCAGGCGCTCCAGCCAGCGGCATGACGGTAGGCGTAACCAGCATTGCAGGGAACCACTATGGGGACATCAACAAGCGATGTGTCGTGAACCCAAAGCGTGTCGCCCGTGGTCTCATCTATATTAGTCCACCATCCTTCATTGGTTTCATACATTGGAGGCACACTGCCCAGCATTCGCAGAGTGTCGAGACCGCACTCTAAAAAAACTTGCGCACCTAAGTAAGCCAGCGAGGCAGGCAAGGCGACCTCTGTAAGTCCCGAACAATAGGCAAAAGCGCCCCCCAGAATGGTGTCTAACGTCGATGGCAAGTCGATAGATGTAAGCCCAGTGCAGGAATTGAACGCATTGCCATATATCATTGCCAATCCTTCGGGCATGACTACTTGCGTGAGTCCTTCATGCCAAAGGAATGCACCGAAGCCGATAGTATCCACGCTGGCGGGCAGAGTGACACTGGTCTGTTCATAGTCGCACGCGGTGATTGTCCTTTTGCTTTGGTTGCGATACACAACATTGTTTTCAATATACCCATTCAGTGTTCTTGCGCCCCAGGCTCCAACACCGTATGTGTTGTTCGAATCAATCAACGAACCTGTGTAGCTGATGTTTTTCACGAACTGGAACGTCGTGCTGGCTGGGAATTCTGTCCACCTATAAGAGTAATCCGTGAATTGCACCGTGGAAGGGACGTTGATTGAAGTGGTTTTATAGCATCTCAAGAAAGCTCCACCCTCAATTGTGGTTACACTGCTCGGAATGGAGACTGTACCCTCCAGGTTAGTGCATAGTGCAAAGGCCAAACCGCCGATAGTGGTAACTGTTGACGGCCAAGTGATAGAGGAGATGCTCGTCCCGGCGAAAGCATGGTCTGAAATAGTGGTCACGCCCTCGGGAATCGTGATGTTCCCACTCAGTTGGGTGCAACCAGAGAATGTAAATGGAGCAATGGCGTTGTCAACAAATGTAATGCTTGTACCACCAAACGGATATTCGAGATTGACTGTAGACAAGGTGTTGGGCATGGTCACAGAAGTGATACTACTGCAGTAATAGAACGCATATTCCCCGATTACCCTCACCGTGTTGGGAATAACCACAGAAGTCAAGCCAGTGCAGTTGTCAAAAGCATAGCTTTGGATACCTCTAACAGGGATGCTGTCGTCGTAACCGGATGGATTTAGAATACTGTCAGGAATAATCAAATCGCCTATCGGCATTTCATAGTCTCCCCAAGAACTACCTCCAGAGGAAACGTTCCCCGGATGAACCAGTATGGCCACAAGCTCACGCTCACCACTTTGTTGGTCATAGACTACCCGATAATAGAGTGTCTGCCCACTGGGAGCCTCTGCCGAGCAGTCATAATTCTGCGCTCTGACGCCCTGGGTCAGGCCTGCCAGCAGCACGAGGGCTGCAAATAATAATTTTTTCTTCATGTTGTTTGTTGTTATTTGTTGAATAAGAGGTTCTTTTGCAAAAATCCTGTTTTGTGAGTCTGCTGGTGTTATTTTTCGAATTTGTTCCACAGCCATATATACTATCTTGTTGCAAAAATACGGCATTTTTTTTAAAACCCAAAGCTTTTCGCAACTTTTCTGAACGGGGGGGGTATTTTATTTATTTACAACCGATTAGGAAATGTTAAATTTTCTTAACTACCCTGCTTTATCCCCTCCAAAACGCCGAAAAGGGGGCCCGGATTTCGCAAAATTCGGGCCTCGACCAATCTTTTTAATGAATATTTGATGAAGAGAAAAGCCACCTCGCTGCTGGGCGAGGTGGCTTTTGGGTGGCAGACTTATTACATTAATTTAATGTGCTGCCAAAGAGGTCTGCTTCGTTAGGAGCGATGATTGGGGTTACTTTTCCATCACGGCGCGGCCGCTGTGCCAGGCTTGGCCCACGCTGTCGCCGAGGGTGAAGTAGTTGAGGCTTGCGGCGTCCCAGGCCACGGGGTTGAGCTTGCGGATGTCGATTTTGCCTTCGGGGGTGAGGATGGCGGGGTCGGCCACAGCTCCAACGATTTCGCCGACTACGAAAGCGCCGCCGTCAGCGTCGTTGCGCATCTCGACCACGCGGCACTCCATGGCCAGCGGGTATTGGTCGATGATGGGGGCTTTGACGTTCTGGCTGGGGGTGGCGGTGAAGCCGGCTGCAGCCACTTTGTTGGTTTTGTTGCCGCTCTCGATGCCGAAGTAGTCGCTCTCTGCAATGGTGCGAGCGTCGGCATAGCTGAGGGTGAAGGCCTGGTTGAGGCGCAGGTTGTCGGTGGTTTTGTGAGTGCTGAGGCAGAAGCATACTTTGTTGCCGTCGCACTGCCCGCCCCAGGCGGCCATCATGACGTTGGGGGTTCCCTCGGCGTCGTAGGTGGCAATCATGAGTGCGGGTTGGGGGGTGACGTAGGTTTTGGCGCCCATCTGGACGCGCTCGGTTACGGGTTTGAGTTCCATCGTTTGTTGGGTTTGAGTTTGGTTGCAGGAGGGGTCTTGCTGCTTGGCCCCGCCGCCGCAGGCGGCGAGGGCTAACGTGGCAAAGAGGGCTGCAACGGTTGTTATCAGATTGGGCTTCATGGCTCTATGCTACAGCGGTTTAGAGGAGTTTTTTCTTGAGGTTGAGAATCATGTCGTCGGTCATGCGCTCGAGGTCGTATTGCGGGTTCCAACCCCATTCCTGGCGGGCGCAGCTATCGTCCATCTTGTTGGGCCAGCTGTCGGCAATGGCCTGCTTGATGGGTTCGGGTTCGTAGACCATCTCGAACTGCGGGTAGCGCTTTTTGATGGCGGCATAGATGATTTCGGGGTCGAAACTCATGCTGGTGACGTTGAAGGAGTTGCGGTGGACGAGCTTGGTGGGGTCGGCCTCCATGATGTCTATCATGGCCTTCTGGGCGTCGGGCATATACATCATGTCCATATAGGTGCCTTTTTTCAGTGGGCAGACAAACTTCTCGCCTTTGACGGCGGCGTAGTATATCTCGACGGCATAGTCGGTCGTGCCGCCGCCAGGGAGGGTTTGGTAGCTGATGAGGCCGGGGAAGCGGACGCTGCGGGTATCGACGCCGAAGCGGGTGTAGTAGTAGTCGGAGAGCAGCTCGCCGGTGACTTTGGTGACGCCGTAGATGGTGTTGGGGCGCTGAATGGTGTCCTGCGGGGTCATGTCGTGCGGGGTGGAGGGGCCGAAGGCACCGATGCTCGACGGGGTGAAGACGGCACAGCCGAAGAGGCGGGCCACTTCGAGGCAGTTGACGAGCGAGCCTATGCCCACGTTCCAGCCCAGCATGGGGTTAAGCTCGGCCGTGGCGCTGAGGATGGCGGCGAGGTTGTAGATGGTGTCGATGTTGTACTGCTTGACGGCGGCGGCAATCTGCATGATTTGGGTAGAGTCGATGCGCTCCACTGGGCCGCGCTCGTAGGGGTCGCCTTTGAGGGGGCGAAGGTCGCTACACACCACGTTGGCGTCGCCATAGATGTCTCTCAAGTTGCGGGTGAGCTCGGAACCTATCTGTCCGCCAGCTCCGACGATAAGGATTTTTTTCATGGGTTTATTAAATCTTTAAAACTTACTAACATTTTGTTTGTCAACACCTTGTAGCCGTCGGGCTCAAAGCGTGACGTTGCAAAAATACATATTTTTTTTGAATTGCAACCCAGGTGGCAAAAAAAATATTTGCAACAGGCGCGTATATGTAAAAATTTTTGTGTAAATTTGCAACTCCGAAGAACAATCGAACAATAAACACAAATATCTAACACACAAATATTTATGATTACAAAACTGGAAGACCTGCTCGACCTGGTCAAATCGAAAGGCAAAAAACGCCTGGTTGCAGCCTACGCCAACGACAGCCACACCATTGGTGCTGTGAGCGCCGCCATAGACCGTGGTATTATCGACGCCACCCTGGTGGGCGACATCGAGACCATCAAGAAAGTATGCGCCGAAGAGGGCATCGACCCCTCCAAGTTCGACCTGGTGCAGGAAGCCAACGACAACAAAGCTGGTGCCCTGGCCGTGGCCCTTATCAACGAGGGTAAAGGCGACTTTTTGATGAAAGGTCTCCTCTCGACCGACAAATATATGCGCGCCATCCTCAACAAAGAGAAAGGCCTCATGCCCGCCACCAAGAACCCCACCCTGACCCACATGGCTGTGATGGAAGTGCCGGCCTACCACAAACTGCTGGTCTGCTCAGACATGGCTATCATCCCCGCCCCCGACTTCAAGCAAAAGCAAGCCATCATGAACTACCTCATCGGCGTGGCCAAGAGCCTCGAGAACCCCAAACCCAAAGTGGCCGTCCTCGCCGCCACCGAGCAAGTATCGGTCGGAATGCCCGCCTGTGCCGAAGCTGCATGGCTCGGCATGATGAGCCAACGCGGCCAAATCCCCGGCGCCATTGTAGACGGCCCGCTGAGCCTCGACTGCGCCATCGACCGCGAAAGCGCACAAACCAAAAAGCTCACCAGCGAAGTGGCTGGCGACGCCGACTGCCTGCTCTTCCCCAACATCGAGTCGGGCAACATCTTCTACAAAGCCTGCACCAAACTCGCCGGTGCCGAACTGGCCTGCATGGTTATGGGTGCCCGCGTGCCCTGCGTCCTCACCAGCCGTGGCGACAGCGCCAAGACCAAGCTCTACAGCATAGCCCTCGCCGCCCTGCAGTGCAAATAAAAAATCAGGAACCAGAAAAAAATTGAGAATTGAAAATCGAGTCTCTTTTCGCGCCACACGCCTGAAAAAAGCCCCATCTTCAATTCTCAATTTTTCCCCTCCACTATCGGAACAGCGCAACCGCAACCAAAGAAAAACCCCAAGACAGCACCAACAAAATCCACAATCCCAAAACCTCTCAACCACCCACAAAAGTATGGACCAATACTTCGAAGGCCTAAACAACATAGCCATCACCGTGTGCGACGCCGAAGGCAACGTCCTCGACATGAACCAACACAGCGCCGACGTCAACAGCCACGGCCACAAAATCATCGGCAACAACCTCATGGACTGCCACCCCGAGCCCGCCAAAACCAAACTCAAAGGCCTGCTCGCCAACCACGAACTCAACGCCTACACCATCGAGAAAACCCTCGCCGACGGCTCCAAAGTCAAAAAACTCATCTACCAAACCCCATGGTGGCAAGCCGACGGCCAATTTGGCGGCCTCATCGAATACTCGATAGAAATACCATTCGAGATGCCCCACTTCGTCCGCCAACCCAAACCCCAAGCCTAACCACCAGGCAACCACCCGGCAGCACCTCCCCCACACCACCCCACAGTCCACCACAATAGGCAGGACAAGAATAGCCCTTTGCACCGCCCAAGCACCACAAAACCAGCGGCCTAAGCACCATTGTAACCCCACTAGACGCCGCTCAAACACCGAAACGTAACCGCCTCAACATCAAGGCCTATTCGACCTCAACACGACCCTAACCCCTCCTTAACCCCTCCGAAGTGCGACCTGAGAGCTGAAAACCAGCAAGTTACGAAATCCGCAACTCGCGAGCCACGACTCGGACTCGGCAAACTCAAAATCGAGGCCCAAAACATCGCTGATGCAAAAAAATACGCATCACAGAAGAAAAAAGTGAAAAAATCAGTTTTTTTTCGTATCTTTGCCACTTTATTTCATCAACCATGAAACGCATAACCATACTGATATTCACACTATTAGCCCTCGGGTTGCAAGCCCAACAGGGCACCATTCGTGGCCGCGTGGTCGACTCACACAGCGGCGAAAACATCGAATACGCCACCGTAGCCCTGCTCAACCCAGCCGACAGCACGCTGCGCAGCGGCACCGTAACCGAACAAAACGGCACCTTCAGCCTCAAAGCGCCCTACGGGCGCTACCTGCTGCGCATAACCTTCATCGGCTACCAACCCCACTACCACACCTCGCCAGTGGAACTCTCGGCCGAACGCCAAACCCTCAACATCGGCAAAATAAAAATCGCCCCCTCGGCCACCATGATGGAAGCCGTGGAGGTGGTAGCCGAACGCTCGATGGTAGAATACCAACTCGATAAACGCGTGGTCAACGTCGACAAAAACATCGTGGCTGGCGGCGGCACCGCCAGCGACGTGCTGGAACAAGTGCCCAGCGTGGCGGTCGACAACGACGGCAACGTCACCCTTCGCGGCTCGACCAACGTCAAGGTGCTCGTCAACGGTCGCCCAAGCGAGCTGTTAGCCAGCGATTTGGCCACACTCCTCGAGCAAATTCCGGCCTCGACCGTCGAAAACATTGAAGTCATCACCAACCCCTCGGCCAAATACGACCCCGAAGGCATGAGCGGCATCATCAACATCAAACTCAAAGACCGCACCACCGGCGCCCTGGGGCTGAACGGCGTGGTCAACGCCAACGTTGGCGCCCCGCTCCCCTTCCTCATCCCCGACGACCTGCCCAGCTTCATACCCACCGCCATGGGCAACATAAGCCTCAACTACACCACCGAAAAATATAACCTCACCCTCAACGCCGACGGCGGGCTGCGCCAATGGTCGTCGCGCAGCGTGAACGACATTGCCCGCAAGGCAGGCGGAGCCGAAACCTCGCACGACTCGCTCCTCACCAGCAGCCGCAACCCCAACCGCATGGGCAGCATAAAGGTGGGGTTCGAATATTTTATAGACACCACCAGCTCCATCCTAATGAGCTACCAACTGCGAGGCGGCACCCGCTCGCGCCGCGCCACAGTACACAGCCACGACCTGTACAGCGCTGGCCTCTACGACTATACCCAGCGCGACAGCAACGACAACAGCCACACCAACCAGGTGCTCAACCTGCACTACGACAAGCGTTTTGCCCGACCCGAGCAAGCCCTTTCGGTCGACGTTGCCTACAGCTGGCGCCACGGCGGTGGCGACGGATGGCAGCAGCAACTCTACCCCAACACCACGGCCAACCTCGAACGCTACTACCTGCGCGAAACCGAGCGCGACGACCACGGCCAAGACCTCAACCTGCAACTTAACTACACCCACCCCTTCAGCGCATCGCTCAAAATGGAAGCCGGCTACGAAGGGCGCCTGCGCTGGAGCGACCAACGCTACAACTACTGGTACACACGCTATAACAGCGCCGACAGCCTGGTGCGCACCCCCGAAGAGTCGTCGAACATGAACTACATCTACAACCAGCAAACCCACGCCATCTACGCCACCCTGGCATGGAAAGCCACCGACCGCTTGGCGCTCCAAGCCGGACTGCGTGGCGAATACTGGGCAGTTTATGGCATCGACAACCTTCACCCCGACCAAGCCCCCGTGGCGAAAAACCGCCCCGACCCCTACCCCACCCTCCACATGAGCTACCAGATAAACAAGGCGCAGAGCCTGCAACTGAGCTATAGCCGCCGCGTGCACCGCCCACATATGTGGGACCTCAACCCCTACCTCGACGTGCGTCAAGGCATGGAAATGAGCTTCGGCAACCCAGGCCTCGACCCAGAGTTCACCAACGCCTTTGAACTGAGCTATAACCTCGGGTTCGAAAAGACCAACATCTTCGCTTCGGCCTACTTCCGCCAAACCAACAACATGATGACCCACTACGGCTTTGTGTGGGACGCTGCCTCGGCCGCCCACTACGCGCCGTGGATAATATACAACCCCGAATATGACGGCTACTGGGCCTCGACCGGGCAGAACCTCAACCGCGGCCTCAACTACGGCCTCGAACTCATCGTCGACCAACAAATCACCCCGTGGTGGAAAATCAACGTCAGCCTCAACGCCTTCGAAAGCCTCATCGAAGGCACCTCGCTGCTCGACAACCAGGGCGACTCCCTCTTCCGCGTCGACGCCAAGCTCAACTCGTATATGAACCTTCCCCACGACTGGACCATACAGCTGAGCGCACAATATCGCTCTCCTTTCCACGACCTGCAAACCGAGATGCACGCCAGCTATTGGGTCGACCTCGCGGTGAAGAAAGACATACTCAACCACCGTGGTACCATCAACCTGCGTGTGAGCGACGTGTTCTGCACTGGCGGCTGGGGCCACACCACCCACACCGAGCAACTTGACCGCGTGTTCCAAGCCCGCCGCATATCGCCCACCGTCACCGTAGGCTTCTCGTGGAAGATAAACAACGGCCTCCGCCCGCAGCGCCGCCAAGGCATGGATATGGACGACGAGTCGGAGGGCATGGAAGAAGGTTGATTTCCCCCCTTTCCCCCCCTAACAGGGGGGGGGGAGGGGTAACAATAGTCTTTTTGCATTAAGCCAATAAAACCACCTCTGCTCTAAAAAAGGCGAGAAACCACGCTGCGGCAAAAATTCAGCAAAAAAGCAACTCGCACAGACAATAAATTATAGAAAATGACGTTATATGTTTGTAAAACGTCTATATAATTTATAATGTTCATTTATATATAACAGCCACGCACAGCCCCCAGAGACACACCCGCCACGCAGCCACTCATCGCCTCACCAACGAACAAACCCATTAGCCAACCCTCTCGCCATGTATACCCCACCATTCACAGTAACCGAAGAAATAATGTCGTTTGTTGCCGACATAGCCGAAATGGTCGGACACCTCTCGGCCACAACCGACCAACTGCCAACTCCTCGCCTGCGAAAAGAGAACCGCATTAAAACCATACAATCTTCGCTGGCCATAGAGAACAATTCGCTGTCGATAGACCAAGTTACAGCCATCTTGGAAGGCAAACGGGTTCTTGGTGCCCCCAACGAAATTCAGGAGGTAAAAAACGCAATCGAAGCCTACGAACTACTGTTAGAACTGAACCCATACAAAGAAAAAGACTTACTGAAAGCGCACCGCTTGATGATGACCGACCTCGTGAACGAAAACGGTCGCTACCGCAATGGCGGCGTTGGAGTGTTCGACGGGGAGAAGTGCGTACACATGGCGCCTCCACCCATGCGTGTGCCAATGCTGATGGCCGACCTGCTCGGGTGGGTAAAACAAACCAAAACTCACCCTCTTATCAGCAGTTGTGTGTTCCACTACGAGTTCGAATTCATACATCCATTTGCCGACGGCAACGGGCGCATGGGGCGTATGTGGCAAACCCTCCTCCTAATGCAGTGGAAACCCATATTTGCTTGGATACCAGTCGAAACCATAGTCAAAGAGCACCAACATGAATACTATGCTGCCATAGCACGCAGCGACAGCGAAGCCTCGAGCACCGCCTTCATCACATTCATGCTCCAATGCCTTAAGCAGGCGCTGGCAGAAATGGCAGAAAGTAACCAAAAAAGTAACCAAAAAAGTAACCAAAAAATCCTCTCTGCTATGAAGAAAAATCCAACCGTCACTATCCGCGAACTACAAGAAGAAACTGGACTTTCGGAGAGTGGTGTGAAGAAAATCATACGCCAACTCAAAGCCGAAGGCCAAATACAGCGCATAGGCGGCACCAAAGGTGGCCGCTGGGAATGCACAGAATAATAAAAAATACAACCCTCGACAGCCAATCACCGATTATCAATCATCCACAAAGCCATGCCCCAGATTCCAGACCCAGTGCGCCGACGCCGTGTGGCGCTCACCCCCGAGGAGGAGGTTCGCCAAGCCGTCATCGCCACCCTCCACAGCCGCTACGGCTACCCGCTGGAGCTGATGCAGGTCGAGGGGCAAATAGCCCTCAACGGCATGGCGCGGCGGTGCGACATAGTGGTCTATGCCCCAGGGCTGAGGCCGGCCATGATTGTGGAATGCAAACGCCCGCAAGTGACGCTCACACAGAGAGTTGCCGACCAAGCCTGCCGCTACAACCTCGCCCTCGGAGTGCCCTACCTGCTACTCACCAACGGCCGCCAAACCCTCTGCCTCGCCACCGACCCCGTAGCAGCCACCCTCACCCCACTGGCCGCGCTCCCTTCGTGGGACGAACTGGTGGCACAAATGTTAAAAAATGAGCCGCCACGGCCCACCTCGCCGTCATAAACACACCTATGAGCGAGCAACAACGCCTCAAACCAATAACCGACAACTACTTGGAACTCTACAGCCGAGCCATGGCCATAGTGCGCGACCACGACGACGCCTGCGACGCCCTCCAAGAAGCCATAGCCTCCACACTCACACGCCTCGGCCACGTGCGCGACCCCTACCTCTACTGCCTCCGCTCGCTCCGCAACAACTGCATCAACACCCTGCGGCGACGCAAAAGGAACGCCCCTCTGGCCGAAATCCAGTCGCTCGCCGCCGACCTGCCCAACGAACAAGCCCGCGAGGCTTGGGCCGCCAAAGAACAACTGCCCGAAACCCAACGCGCGCTGATGATTCTGCACGACATAGACGGATACACACTGCCCGAACTCGCCGCCCTCACCGGCACCTCCATCTCCACCGTCAAACGCACCATAGCACAAGCCCACCAAACTCTCAAACAAAAACTCGAACAACCATGAACCGCGACAACCTACTCGAACACTACCGCAGCGGCCAGCTCGACGCCGACCAAGCCGAGCAACTGGCCCAAGCTGCCGGGCGCGACCAAGTGCTGGCCCGCGCTCGCCAAGTCGCCCACCGCCGCCAAACACGCCTCGGCCTCGGCGCCGGCCTTGCCGTAACCGCCATCGTGGCAGCCACGCTCCTCATACACCCCGCAGCCCAGGGCCCCACCCAACTCGCCCCATCGGCCGTAGGCCCACAGACAGCCATCAACCTCGGCCCCTCGCAACCCACCCAGCAGTCGGGTCAAGGTCGGGTTGAGGTGCTGTCAACATCGGGTCAAGGTCGGGTTGAGGTGCTATCAACATCGGGTCAAGGTCGGGTTAAGGTGCTATCAACATCGGGTCAAGGTCGGGTCAAGGTGCTGTCAACATCGACTGCCGAAGCCCCCCAAGCCCAACCCAGCCTCGCCCCAACACCAGGCCAACCCCAACCCATACCGCTCCACAATCCCGGTGTGGAGACCCGCGTAGTATGCAACACCCAATGCAATGCCGACTCTGTAATCAACGAAATATGGAACTTCCTCGACACCTAACCCTCCTCATCGCACTCACAGTCAGCCTACTGCCCATCGGCGCCAAGGCCCAAGAGGGGCTCTATAGCCTCTTTGCCAACCAGCCCGAAGTGCGCGTGGCGCAGGTCGACAACTTCCAACTCGACTCTAACACCGCCGTTGGCGTGCTCCTGCTCGAAGCCACCTCCGACCACGGCTGGCGCCAACTGCGACGACAACTGGCCATTGGCGACCTCGCTCCCGAACAACAACGCGACCTCATGGCTGGCACCGACATCGTACTCTTTGCCCAACGCAACCGTCTCGACCCCAGCCAACCGCCACCCCTCGACGGCGAGAACCTCGACCCGTCGGGAAGCTGCTACCTCGGCATATCCTACCTCAGCCGAACCATCCTCATCTTCACCCCCTCCACGCCCGAACAAACCGAGGCCGTGGTCGCCACCCTCATGCGCAAAATGCTCCGTTCGCCCCGACCCTGACCCCTCCCCAACAGGGCAAAAACAGCAAAGCAAAAAAAACTTTTCGCCAATTCAGAAAAAAAACGTAACTTTGCTGATTAAACACAACGCGAAATGCAGTTCAAAGCAATTGAAGGACAGACACTTGTGGCCAACCGGCTTACCCTCTCGGTCGACGAAGGACGCGTGGCCCATGCCCAAATGCTCGTCGGCGCACCCCAAGCCACGGCCCTCGCCATAGCCTATGCCCAATACCTTTGCTGCACCAATCGCCGGCACTACGAAGGCGACGGCCAGCGAGCCGACTCGTGTGGCGAATGCCCCTCGTGTCGCAAATTTGCCAGCCTCTCGCACCCCGACCTCGGCTTCGTATTCCCCGCCACAAAAGAGGGCCACGACGACGTCTCGCCCTCGCAAGAGCACCAAGCCGACTTTGTCAAATTCCTCGAAGAGAGCCACCAATGCGGCACCTACGACGACTGGCTTGCCGCCCTCAACATAGAGAAAAAACAGGCCAAAATCTACGTGGCCGACGCCAACTTCATCGTAGACCGGCTCTCGCTCAAATCCTACGAGGGTGGCTACAAAATGATGCTCATCTGGCTGCCCGAAAAAATGATGAACGACGCAGCCAACAAGCTCCTCAAAACCCTCGAAGAGCCTATCGGACAGACACTTATAATGCTCGTCTCGGCCGACTCGAGCAACCTCCTGCCCACCGTCATCTCGCGCGTGCAGACCATCAACATCGGCACTGGCGCCGAGGCCGAGCCCTCAGACGAGACCAAGGCCCTCTTCGTTAGCTGGATGCGCCTGCTCTTCAAACTCAATATGCGAGCCCTCTCCGACACAGTCGACACCATGGCCGCCATGAGCCGCGACCAGCTCAAGAGGTTCCTCGTCTATGTGCTCGACCAATTCCAGCGCAGCCTCATGACTCACCTTGCCGGCGACAACCAGCCCCTCGGCACTGGCGACGCCAAATTCGACCAATCGTTCCCCACCATGGTCACCACCAACAACGCCGAGGCCATACTCAACGCAATCAACAACACAATATATGCCATCGAGCAAAACGCACACGCCAAAATAGCGCTCATGGCCCTTTCGTTCACACTTAGCAAACACATCAAGAACCGCTGATGAAAAACAACAACCGCAAACCCGACAATAGAGAGCGCCGGCCCCGTCCCACCCCGGCCGAACCCGAGCCCGAACAACGCCCGGTGCCCGAGCCCGTCACCGAGCCCATACTCGACGAGGGGCCAGACGACAACGTGGCTACCGCCGAAGAGATGGAGCAATTTATACGCTCGCGGCGCGAAGCCCAGCGCGAAAAACACGCCACCAAGCAGGCCGAGAGCGAAGACACCCTCCCGACCGACGCCGGCGAGGCCCTGCCCGACCCCTGGCTCGAACCCGACCCATCCATACCCTGGACAAACTTCAAAGAGACCGAATTCCTCTCGCGCGGCTGCAACCATTGCCCCACAAGCTACATACCCGTGTGCCGTCGCGAAACCAACAGCTGCTGCAAGTCGACCTCATGCAACTGGCTGCGCGGCGTCCATCAGCCTGGTGGCGAGCACTTTGGCATTGTCGAAGTGCGCTTCAAAAACAATCGCAAAGACTTCTTCCGCCTGCCCGACGGCCTCGACGTGACCGAGGGCGACGTGGTGGCCGTCGAAGGTATGCCAGGCCACGACATAGGCATAGTGAGCCTCACCGGCGAAGTGTGCCGCCTGCAAATGCAAAAACGCCACATCAGCCCCGATTCCGAAAACCTGCGCCGCCTCTTTCGCCGCGCAAAACCGGCCGACATCGAGCGGTGGGTCGAGTCGTTCCGCGAAGAACACAGCGCCATGCTCAAAACGCGCCGCATAGCCGCCGACCTCGGACTTGACATGAAGGTGAACGACGTAGAATTTCAGGGCGACCACTCCAAAGCCATCTTCTACTACACCGCCGACGACCGCGTCGACTTCCGTGCACTGATTAAAATCCTGGCCGAAGAGTTCCACGTCCGTATCGAGATGAAGCAAATCGGCGTGCGCCAAGAAGCCGGCCGCGTGGGTGGCCTCGGCACCTGTGGCCGCGAACTGTGTTGCAGCACTTGGCTCACAAACTTCAAATCGGTGACAACCGCTGCCGCCAAAACCCAACAAATACTCCCCAACCCTCAGAAACTGGCTGGCCAGTGCGGCAAACTCAAGTGCTGCCTCAACTTCGAATACGAAGTCTATGCCGACGCACTGAAGCAGTTCCCACCTGCCGGAGTACCCATAAGGTTCAAAAAAGGGTTGGCAATGTACAAGAAGACCGACGTTTTCCGCGGCATAATGTGGTACGCATACGAGGGCGAAAACGAGCTCATAGCCATCAAGGCACAAGATGTCAAAGACATCATAGCCATGAACCAAAACCAACAATACCCCGAAAAGTTGGAGGACTATCAGGTTGAGCTCATGTCAACATCGGGTTTAGCCCAAGAATCGTCGAGTGCCGAATTCGAACAGGAACTGGCTCGCCTGGCCTCGGGTGGCGACGGCGTAGTGAACGACGACAAGCCCACCCAACGCGAACGCCAACCGCGCGAGCGCGACCAACGTCAGCCTCGCGACAACGACCAACGCCAACGCCGCAACAACTCAGACCACAATCGCCAACCGGCCGACCGCCAACAGCGTCGCAACGACCGTGGCAACGACCGTCCGCAACGCCGCCACAACGACCACCCATCGAACCGCAACCATAATCCTCGCCAACAATGAAACGCACACTTGCCATAGCCACCGTCGCCATAGCGCTGGCCACCATCGTAGCCGCCTGCGACCACCGTCAACTCTACGCCGAAAGCCACCGCGTTGAGGAACACGGCTGGCCCAGCTCTGAGTGGCTGGAATTTGGCACCGACATAGACGACACATTGGCCGTGTGCAACTTCCTTGTCGACCTCCGCGTAAGCCAGACCTACCCCTACTCCAACTCATTCCTCTTCATAACCACCACTTTCCCCGACGGCAGCGTGGCGGCCGACACCATGGAGTGCCCACTGGCCGCACCAGACGGGCAGTGGCTGGGCCGACGCACAGGCCGCTATGTCGACAATCGCTACTATTTTCGCAAAAATATGCGCTTCCCCATGGCGGGACACTATCGTTTCAGCGTGGGCCACGGTATGCGCGACACCGCCATCAAGGGCATTAAAGACGTAGGACTCAGAATCGAACTCGCCAAATGAAAAAGAACCAGAAAAAACAACAGCCCAAAATCATACCCCTGCTGTGGAAGATATTCGCCGGCCTGTGGGTAGCCATAATACTGTTCTTCACCATGCTCTCGCTCGGATGGCTGGGCTTTATGCCCTCTTTCGAGGAGCTCGAAAATCCGCGCTCTAACCAAGCCTCAGAGGTACTATCCGACGAGGGCGAGATACTCGGTTTTATTGGCATCGAGAACCGTTCTAACGTCACCTACGACGAAATATCGCAAAACCTGGTCAACGCACTCATCGCCACCGAAGACGCCCGCTTCTACCACCACTCTGGCATCGACCCCCGCAGCCTCGGCCGAGTGCTCTTCAAAACCCTAATCGGACGCCACTCCAGTTCGGGCGGCGGTTCCACCATCACCCAGCAGCTGGCCAAAAACCTCTTCCCACGCGAGAGCAAACGCGGACTCGGCGTGGTCTACTCCAAATTCAAAGAGTGGGTCGTGGCAGTCAAGCTCGAACACAACTACTCGAAGCAAGAAATACTGGCCATGTACTTCAACACCGTCGACTTTGGCAGCAATGCCTTCGGCATAAAGACGGCGGCTAAAACCTTCTTCGACAAAAGTCCGGCCGAACTCACCGTCCCCGAGGCGGCCGTGCTCGTAGGTCTGCTCAAAGCCCCAACAACCTACAACCCCGTGCGCAACCCCGACCGCGCACTGCAACGTCGCAACACCGTGCTCTCGCAGATGAACCACTACGGCTACCTTTCCGACGAAGAGCTCGAACAACTCAAAGACGAGCCTATCGACGTGTCGCGCTACTCGCCTCAAAGCCACAACGACGGCCTGGCTACCTACCTGCGCGAATACATACGCTCCTACATGAAAGAATGGTGCCGCCACCACCGCAACGCCGAAGGCGAGCACTACGATGTGCACAAAGACGGCCTGAAAATCTATACCACCATCAACGCCCGAATGCAACGCTACGCCGAAGAGGCTGTGCGCCAATATTTTAGCAAAGAGATACAGCCCGCTTTCTTCCGCGAACTGAAGAACCGCAAAGGCAACCCCTTCTGCGACATTAGCGAGGAGCAGCAAACCAAACTCCTCACTCAAGCCATGCGCCAAAGCGACCGCTACCGTGCCCTCAAAGCCGACGGCATGGCCGAAAAGGAAATCAGGCGCAACTTCGACGAGAAGGTCAATATGCGCGTCTTTACATGGAACGGCACGCGCGATACCACACTCTCGCCGTGGGACTCGCTGCTATACTACAAAAAATTCCTCAACGTGGGCCTAATGTCGGTCGAGCCCGGCACCGGCCACGTCAAAGCCTACGTGGGCGGCATAAACTACCGTTACTTTAAATACGACAACGTGCAAAGCCACCGCCAGGTGGGGTCTACATTCAAACCCTTTGTCTACACCATGGCCCTGCAAGACCTCGGCCTCTACCCCTGCACCGAGGTGCCCAATTCGGAGGTATGCTTCGAGGTGTGGGGACAGCCCGACTGGTGCCCCAAAAACTCTACCCACGAGCGCGAAGACGAGATGGTGACCCTCAAATGGGCCTTGGCACACTCGGTTAACTGGGTGTCGGCCTACCTCATGAAGCAGGGCTCGCCCGAACAGGTAATCAACATTGCCCGCAAAATGGGCGTCAAGAGCGACATCGATGCCGTGCCAGCCATCTGCGTGGGCACGCCCGAAATAACCGTCTACGAAATGGCCGGAGCCATGGCTACCTTTGCCAACAAAGGCGAATATGTAGAACCCATCTTCATTACCCGCATCGAAGACAAGAAGGGGATGGTGCTCGAGCGCTTCACCCCCGACCGCCACGAAGCCCTCGACGAACAAACAGCCTACCTCATGCTCGACCTGATGAAGGGCGTGGTACAAAGTGGCACCGGCGTGAGGCTGAACTACAAATACCACCTCAACCAATACTCTACCAACATTGCTGGCAAAACCGGCACCACGCAGAACAACTCCGACTGCTGGTTTGTGGGCATAACCCCCACGCTGGCCACCGCCGTGTGGACCGGCGGCGAGGTGCGCTCCATCCACTTCCGCAATATGACCTACGGCCAGGGTGCCGCCATGGCTCTGCCCATATTCGGAATCTATATGCAGAAAGTCTACGCCGACCAGAAGTTACACTTCTTCCGCGGCGACTTTGAACGCCCCTCGGTGCCGCTCGAGACCGAACTCGACTGCTCGCAATTCCAGCAGGAAATTCAGAACGAGACCGACTGGGAGTGGGACTTCTAACGCCCCCCCTCGCCACAACAGCCGCTACCGCCGCCAACCACACAGAAACGCTGCCTATCAAGGCTGTGCAAAAAATGTTATACAAAAAAATGTATAATCAATATTTTTTGCGTAACTTTGCAGCCTGAACCGATAAGCACAGGCCAACCATGAACACACAAATCCGAAAAACACAACGCGCCATAGCCCTCCTGCTCTGCCTTGTAGCGGCAGGAGCCCAAGCCCAAGTGAGCGTGGCCACCTACCTCGACAGCGCCAGCAGCGACGCCAACCGCTACCGCGCACTGCTCGCCGCCCACCGCCACGCCCGAGAAACCCACACCACGGTGAACTACGCCGGGGTCGACACCCTCTACCTCGAAATACCGGCCGACGCCGAACCCATACCCCTGGCAGACACCACCGACTTTGGTGGGCTGACCATCTATGTGCGCAACAACGCCAAACACATAAGCCTCTTTGCCATGAGCGCGCAGTTCGCCACAATCGAATTGACAAAAATCATGGTCGACAGCGGCCAATTCGGCACCGTGCCGCAACTTGCCACTGGCCTGAAACTGCTGCTCCTGACCGACGCCCACCCCTGGACCTACCGCAACATGGGCAGCAAAGGTGGCTACACCTGCTACCGCAAAGACATACTGCTGCTGAGCGACGGCCAAGCCGCGAACAGCCCCATATCGCCCTACAACACCGACTCGACCCAACTACAATGCTCGTGGACAGCCGTCACCGCCACCCCCAAACTCGTGGCCAACCTCACCATGCACCGCCTGCCAGGCTCGCAATACCGCACCAACTGCGTGGCACTCAATGGGCAGAACAACGTGACGCTGCGCAACATAACCGTAACCACACCCAAAAGTAAACTCATTGCAGACGGCATATTCTCTATCAGCAACTGCACCAACATCACCGTCGAGGATGTTACCGTAGACGGCACCTACTCTGGCTACGGCCGCTACCGCCACTATGGTTACGCTTTCTCGATGAACAACGACTGGAACACCCTCTTCCGCAACGTGGTGGCCGACGGCAACTGGGGCGTTTTTGGCACCAACAACCTGAGCCTCACCACCCTCGACAGCTGCGACGTGAACCGGTTCGACATTCACTGCTACGGCCGCGACGCCCGCATGGTGCGCTGCACCCTGCGCAACAAGCAAACCCAATTCAGCTCTATGTTCGGCACCGTCGTCTACGACTCGTGCAACTTCGTAGACTGCATACCGCTGCGCATTCGCTCCTCCTACAACGCCTACACCCCGTTCGACGTCGTTATGCGCCACTGCACCTTCGAAACCACCCTCCGCTACCACTCGCTCATCAACTTCATGATGCTCGACACCGCCGAAAACATCCGCCCCGAACTGGCCGAGAAATGCTACCCCAACGTCGACATCGACGACCTCACCATCACCGTGCCAGCCGTGGTGCGCAAGGTCAACATCTTCGACCCCACCGGCACCATGAGCGAACTGGTGCGCCCCTACGGCCACATCAGCCACGTGCGCGCCAACAGCGTGCGCCTCGTCACCCCATCGGGCAAACCCAGCAAAGCCCGCCTCAACATGAGCTCGAAACCCGTGGTAACAAAAAAATATATCACCATCGACATCCAAACACAATAAAAACGGCGCGCGCGCGTTATCCCTAACATGAAGCCGAACCTCTTTGGAATGACCCTGGCCCAACTCCAGGACCTCTGCAACGCCCACGGCTGGCCACGCTACACAGCGGGCCAAATTGCCGACTGGCTATACCGCAAACGCGTGTGGGACATTGAGCGCATGACCAACCTCTCGCTCGCCACCCGCGCCACACTGGCCAGCGAAACCACCGTCAGCGTAACCCAGCCCCACAACTGCGCCATCTCGACCGACGGCACACGCAAATACCTCTTCGCAACCCTCGCCGGCCACCCCGTCGAGGCCGTCACCATTCCCGACGACGACCGCACAACCCTCTGCCTCTCCAGCCAAGCCGGATGCAAAATGAACTGCCGCTTCTGCGCCACCGGCCAAGGCGGATACCACGGCCAACTAACCACCGCCGAAATACTCTCGCAAGCCTACGCCCTGCCCCAGTTCGACGAACTAACCAACATCGTCTTCATGGGCATGGGCGAACCGATGGACAACCTCGACACCGTGCTCGCCGCCACCGAAGTGCTCACCGCACCCTGGGGCCTGGGGTGGAGCCCACGACGCATAACCGTATCCACCATCGGCCTCGTGCCACAAATGCGCCGCTTCGTCGAACAAAGCCAATGCCACCTCGCCATCTCGCTCCACAACCCCGTGGCCAGCGAACGCCTCGCCCTCATGCCGGCCCAAAAAGCATGGCCCATTGCCGAAGTGGTCAAAACCCTCAAAGACTACTCGTGGACTGGCCAACGCCGCCTCTCGTTCGAATACACCCTCTTCCGCAACATCAACGACGACGCGCGCCACGCCGACCTGCTGGCCGACCTCGTGGGCGACCTGCCCTGCCTCGTCAACCTCATACGCTGCCACCCCACACCCGGCACCACCTACCGCCCACCCACCACCACAGCCATCGACAACTTTCGCAACCACCTGCTGCGACGCGGCGTGAACTGCACCCTCCGCGCCTCGCGCGGACAAGACATCGAAGCCGCCTGCGGCCTACTCGCCACCCACGCCAACAACCCCAAACAATAACCCACACCAAAAAAACAACACCACCATGCCCCTCAACCCCAAACTAACCAACCTCGTGTTCGAAAAAAACGACCTCAAACACCAAGTCTACGACGCCACACGCGCAGCCTTCGCCCTCTTTCGCAACACCGCCCGCCAAACCATCGACGACCTGCGCGCCGAGCGCGACGCCACTGGCCGCAACACCAACCTCGCCTACACCGACCGCGGCGACTTCGAATTCGAAATAGACTTCGCCTCCGACGTGCTCATCTTCCTCATGCACACCAACGTCTTCGAATTCTCGCGCGACCACCAAGTAATGAAATCGCAATACATACGCGACGACAACAGCCGCTCCTACTGCGGCGTGATACACATCTACAACTTCCTGGCCGACTCCTTCACCTACCAACGCGACAACGACCTCGGCTACCTCATCGGCCGCATCTTCATCAACCGCGAAGGCCACTACTTCATCGAAGGCAAACGCGAACTCGGCATGCTCTACAACAACTTCGGCACCTCGCAAGTAGCCCCCGAATCGGTACGCCAAATCATCGAATCGGCCATCGAATACACCACCAATTTCGACCTACTCACCCCCCCTTACGACGAAATAAAAGTGGTCTCGGTGGGCGAAATGCGCTCCACATTCGACAAAAAATCAATCATCACCGCCAAGCGCTTAGGCTTTCGTTTTCAGTCAGATACGGACTAAACGGCGAAACAAATCAACAACCATTGTTAAAAAAAATTTTGCCATATCAAAAAAAGTTCGTAATTTTGCACTCGCTTTTAAGGCAGATGCTCCGTTCGTCTAGCTGGCCCAGGACGTGAGATTTTCATTCTCAAAATCGCGGGTTCGAATCCCGCACGGAGTACAAAAGAGAAAACAATAAAAAAGAAAGAAAGAACATTCACAAAAAACCATGGCACACCACCTTTCAGCAAAAAAAAGAATCCGCTCCAGCGAAACCAGAAGAGTCCAGAACCGCTACTATGCTAAAACCATGCGCAACGCCCTGCGCGACTTCAGAGCCCTCGAGGACAAAGCCGTGGCCACCGAACGCCTGCCCAAAATGATTTCCATCATCGACAAACTGGCCAAGCGCTCCATCATCCACAAAAACAAAGCCGCCAACCTCAAATCGAAACTGACGCGCAAAGTCAACGCCATGTAAGACCCAACTACCAACCGACAAGACTACTAACAACACTTAAAGACTAAAAAAACAACGCCGCCCTCACACCAGAAGGCAGCGTATTTTTTTAATCCCCCCACCCCCGGTTTATCGATAACAAAAGAACCAAACCCTAACCCAAACCGTCCCAACCCACAAAACGCTGAAAACAAGCACCGAGGTCGGGTCAACATCGGGTTAACGTCGTATCAACATCGAACACCCCTTGAGCCACAGCCCCTTAGCCCCCCGCAAACACACCACCCAAAACCCGAAACCAAAGCCCCATATCGATAAAAAACCAAACCCCACCCCCATCAACCAACAACCAAAACACAACTAAAATTTTTTTCACCCCCGACGCACTAAAAACCACAATTCGCCGTTATATAAAACAGTATGTCCAACAAATACGCCGACCGCAACCGAGTGGTCAAAACCATCTTCATCGTCACCGGCGCACTCTTCATAGTGCGGTTGGCCATGCTACAATTGTTCGACCCCAAATACCGCGAACTTGCCGAACAGCAATCGCTCCGCCCCGTAACCCAATACCCGGCACGCGGCTTCATCTACGACCGACACGGCGAACTCCTCGTCCACAACGAAGCCATCTACGACCTCATGGTCATCCCCCGAATGGTTAAAGGGCTCGACACCAACTACTTCTGCGACGCAGTCGGCATAACGCGCGACGACTTCGACGCCCGCATGAAGAAAGCCCGAACCTACTCGCCCTACTCCCCCTCCATCTTCATGAAGCAAATCTCGAAAGAAGAATATGCCCGCTGGCAAAACAAAGCCTTCCGCTTCAAAGGCTTCTACATCTCGCAACGCACACTGCGCATCTACGACCGCCCCATCGCCGCCCAAGTGCTCGGCTACGTGGGCGAAGTGGACCAAGCCGACCTCGACCGCGACCCATACTATCGTATGGGCGACTACATTGGCAAGAGCGGCCTCGAAAAAAGCTACGAAGAGGTGTTGCGCGGCGTGAAAGGCAAAAAAATAATGCACGTCGACGCCCTCAACCGCGAAATAGGCCCCTACCAGAACGGCGCCCTCGACACCCTTCCCATCGAAGGCTGCAACCTCTACACCACACTCGACGCCGACCTGCAACAATACGCCGAAGAACTCATGGCCAACAAGCGCGGCTGCGTGGTGGCCATCGAACCCTCCTCGGGCGAAGTGCTGGCCATGGTCTCGGCCCCATGCTACGACCCCAACCTGCTGGTGGGCCGCATTCGCGGCGACAACTACCGCGCCCTCAACGCCAACATAGCCAAACCCATGCAGAACCGCGCACTGATGGAACAATACCCGCCGGGCTCCATATTCAAAGTGGCCCAAGCCGTAGTGGCCCTCGACCTGGGAGTGATACAACCCAACACAGGCTTCGTGTGCGACAAATCGCTCGTGGGTTGCCACAACCACCCCTCGGCCCAGACGGTGCCCGACGCCATCAAAATGTCGTGCAACCCATACTTCTACCAAGTCTACCGCCGCGTCATACAACAAAACCACGACAAGAGCGCCAATCGCGACAGCCAGTACGGGCTCACCGTGTGGCACGACTATATGCTCCGCTTCGGCTTCGGCAAACAGCTCGACATAGACCTGCCCAAAGGCGGCATGGCCTCCGGCAACATACCCGACACATCGTTCTACAATCGCTGGTACGGCCGCCGGCGTTGGAACTTCCGCACCATCTACTCCAACTCCATTGGACAAGGCGAGGTGGCCGTCGTGCCACTCCAAATGGCCAACTTGGCCGCCACCGTGGCCAACCGCGGCTACTACATAACGCCACACATGGTGCGCTTCTACGGACCCGACTCGGTGCGCGACGAGCGCTACACCACGCGCAACGAAACGGGCATAGGCCGCCAACACTTCGAGGTCGCCATTCGCGGAATGTATGGCGCAGTGCACGAACCGGGAGGCACCGGTCACCGTGCCGACGTGCCTGGCCTCGACGTTTGTGGCAAAACCGGCACCGCCGAGAACAAAGGCAACGACCACTCGGTGTTCATAGCTTTCGCCCCGCGCGAAAACCCACAAATAGCCTTAGCCGTCTACGTCGAGAACGCTGCCGGCGGCGGCGGCTCGTGGGCCGCCCCAATAGCGGGCCTGCTCATCGAGCGCTACATCAACGGCGAGGTGAAGCGCAAAGACGTGGAGCGTCAATACCGCGAAGCCGCTCCATGCCAAAAACTACCCCTCCCACCCCACAAAGCCAAAAAAAGCAAGAAAAAACGCCAATGAACCCCATAGAACGCAAAAAATACGACTGGCTTGCCATTGGACTCTACCTCGGCATAGTGATTTTCGGGTGGCTCAACATCTACTCGGCCTGCTACGACCCCGAACACGCCGCCATCTTCGACCTGACGCTGCAACACGGCCGCCAACTGCTCTGGATTGCCATGGCGCTGGTGCTGGCCATAGTCATTCTTAACGTCGAACCCCGCTTCTTTGCCGACACCTCATACATCATCTACCTCGTTGTGATTGCCCTGCTGGTACTCACCCTCTTTATAGGCAACGAAACCAACGGCGGCAAATCGTGGATAAAGATAGGCAGCTTCAAGTTGCAGTCGTCGGAGTTTGCCAAATTTGCCACCGCGCTGGCCATAGCCAAATATATTAGCGCCATCGACATAGATATTGCCAAATTCCGCACCAAAGCCACTGCCATAGCCATAGCCGCTATTCCGGCAGGCCTCATCCTGCTGCAACACGACACAGGTTCGGCCCTGGTGTTTGCCAGCTTCATCCTGCCCATGTTCCGCGAGGGGACTTCGGGCATGGTGCTCATCGTGGGGCTGGTGGCGGTGGTGCTGTTTGTGCTGGCCTTGCTCATAAACAAATATGTGCTTATAGGCATCGTGGCAGCCTGCTGCCTGTTCTACCTTTTTGTGTGGCTCAACAAGCGCACGCGCCGCAACTACACCAACATCTTGGCCGTGTTTGTGGTGGCAGTGGCCTTCATTTTCTCGGTCGACATGGTGTTCAACCACGTGCTCGAGAGCCACCAACGCGAGCGTATCGAGGTGCTGCTCGGAAAACGCGAAGACCTGCTGGGCGCTGGCTACAACGTCCACCAATCGAAGATTGCCATCGGCTCGGGTGGCTTTGTGGGTAAAGGCTTCTTGCGAGGCACAGTGACCAAGGCCAACTTCGTGCCCGAACAGGATACCGACTTCATCTTTTGCACCGTGGGCGAAGAATGGGGCTTTCTGGGGAGCGGACTGCTGATTGCGGCCTACGTGGTGCTGCTTGTACACCTCGTAAGTATGGCCGAACGCCAACGCTCCACCTTCGCGCGATTCTATGGCTACTCTGTGGCCTCGATACTCTTTTTCCACCTCATGGTCAACGTCGGCATGGTGCTCGGCTTGCTGCCAGTAATTGGCATCCCGTTGCCGTTTTTTAGCTACGGAGGCTCGTCGTTGCTGGCCTTCACCTTTCTGCTTTTCATCTTCATCAGGCAGGATGCCGACAAAAATCAGCTGCTCTGAACAATAAACAGAGCAATCCCACGTTATTAGTTTAATATGGCAAAAAAAGACACCACACACGAAAACCACTGCTCGTTCTGCGGACGCCCCGAGAGCCTATGCGATATGCTTATCGGGGGCAACGACGGCAACGCCTATATCTGCGACAACTGCGCCACCCAAGCCGGCCTGATGATGGGCCTGCAACCCCCTTCCGAATCAGCCCCCAACCAGGCAGACAACAAGAGCGCTGACGACCAGTGGCTCACCCAGCCCGTCCCCACCCCGAGCCAGATAAAACAACACCTCGACCAATACGTCATTGGCCAGGACGACGCCAAGCGTGTGCTCGCCGTGGCTGTATATAATCACTACAAGCGCCTGCGCCACAGCGCCGACAACACTGCCGACGTCGAAATCGAAAAAAGCAACATCGTCATCGTGGGCGAGACGGGCACCGGCAAGACCCTCCTGGCACGCACCATTGCCCGTATGCTCAACGTCCCCTTCTGCATTGCCGACGCCACCACCCTGACCGAGGCCGGCTACGTGGGCGACGACGTGGAGAACGTGCTCGTGCGCCTGCTCCAAGCCGCCAACTACAACGTCGAAGCCGCGCAGCGCGGCATTGTCTTCATCGACGAGATTGACAAGATAGCCCGCAAAAGCGACAACCCCTCCATCACGCGCGACGTGAGCGGCGAGGGTGTGCAGCAAGCCCTGCTCAAACTGCTCGAAGGGGCCATCGTCAACGTTCCACCCGAGGGGGGGCGCAAACACCCCGAGCAGAAAATGGTGCAGATAGACACTCGCAACATCCTCTTCATCTCGGGCGGAGCCTTCGACGGCATTGAGCGCGACATAGCCTCGCGCCTCAAAGCCGGCGTCATAGGCTTCGGCGGAACCAAGACGCGCGAAGAGATAGACCGCCACAATATGCTGCGCTACCTGCAACCGATGGACCTCAAGAAGTTCGGCCTCATACCCGAACTCGTAGGCCGATTTCCGATGCTGACCCACCTCGACCCCCTCGACCGCGACGCCCTGCTGCGCATACTAACCGAACCCCGCAACGCCCTCGTCAAACAATACAAGCAGCTCTTCGCCATGGACGAGGCCGAGCTCCGCTTCACACCCGACGCGCTCGAGGCAATGGTAGACCACGCCGTGCAATACCACCTCGGCGCCCGCGGCCTGCGCTCTATCATGGAGCTGGTCATGACCGACCTCATGTTCGCCCTGCCCGACCAGCCCAAAGGCCAAACAGTAACCGTAGACCGCGCCATGGTCGAACAAAAACTCAACAGCCAGCCCCAGCCATGAAACTGCGCCTCACCAAGCACTTCACCATCGAGATGGCCCACGCCCTGCCTGCCTACGACGGCAAATGTGCGGGCATACACGGCCACTCCTACCACCTGTCAGTCACCGTCGAAAGCCAGGCCAGCCCAGCCGCCGACGGCTTGGTGATGGACTTCGCACTGCTCAAGCACATAGTTCAGCAACACGTGGTCGACCCCTTCGACCACGCACTCGTCTTGCCACAAAGCGACAAAGGCCATATCGACCTCGGCCCCTACAACGCCAAGCTCATCCAAACCCCTTTCCAGCCCAGCACCGAGAACCTGCTGCTGCACTTCGCCGCCCTCGTCGAACCACACCTCCCGGCTGGCGTAGCCCTCCACTCTATCACCCTGGCCGAAACCGACACCTCGACGGCAGAGTTGGTGGTAGGCTGATTGAGAACTAAAAATCGATAAGAGAGGGGTCGGGCGGTTTGGCTCGACCCCTTTATCGTCTATGACGACAAAGGGCGCTCGCGGCGCGAAAAATCGCTGCCAAACTCGGGTCAAGGAGGGGTTAGGGTCGTATTGAGGTCGAATAGGGCTTATGGCTCAGAGGGTTATGAAACGTTGCGGGGCCGAGCGCAGCTCGGCCCCGCAACGGGTTCAGATTGGTCTATCTTGCTGCGTGTGTGGTGGTTAGGCCTCGCCTTTGAGGGCTTCGCGACGCCAACGGATAATTCCGAGCACACACATCACCTCGAACACTACGTAGAGTGCGGCCGAGGCGTAGTTGCCTGTTAGCCAGAAGATTGCTATCATGAGCGGTTCTACTATCATCCAGCATATCCATTGTTGCCACCATTTGCGGGCAAGCATGAACATGGCCACGATGGTGAGGGCCGACGATATGCCGTCGAGCAACGGGTAGCTGCTCTCGTTGGGCAGTTGGAGCAGAATGAAGTAGAAAGCCACGGCCAGCAGGGCGGTGGCCGCTATGAGCCAGGGCCAGTGGCGGCGTGGACAGGAACTGATGGGGCGCGCGGCACGGTCTTTGCGGCCCAAAACGCCGCGCCACACGAGTATGCCGTAGATAGACATGACGAAGTTGTAGCAGCAGATGGCGCCGTTGGCGTAGATGCCCGAGCTGAAGTCGATGACTATGTAGAAGGCCGACATGAGCAGCGAGAGGGGCCAAAACCAGCGGTCGGCTCGATATTCGCTCACTATGTAGGCCAGGCCAATGACGGCTCCGACAATTTCGACTGCATTATTCATCATGGTTAGGTTGGTTGTTGGTGGTTCAGAAACGGTAGATGGCGCGGAGCATGAAGTTAATGCCCGGTTGCTGGAAGTAGTAGATGTGGTGCTGATAGTCGAGCGGCACGTTGTTCACGTCGTCCCAACCCTCTTCCCAGTCTTCAGACCAAGCGTAGAGGCGATATTTGCGGTTGAGCAGGTTGTTGACCGAACCTTGCAGCTCGAGCTCGCTCTTGCCGGCAAAGCTGAAGGTGTAGGAGGCGCGCAGGTTGAGCAAGAAATAGGGGTCTATGGCGTAGACCTCGCGCGAGGTGTTGTCGCCATATTGCTTGCCAACGTATTTGCCCACCAGTTGCAGTTTGAGGTTCTTGACTGGGGTAAAGGTGGCCATGGCGGCGCCGATAATGGAGGGCGAGAGGGCGAGGTCGGTGTTCTGGGTGAAGGTTTGGAGGGTGTTGTCGCCGTCGGTGAAGTCGGTGAAGGTATAGTTCAGAATGCGGTTGCGGCTGAGGGTGAGGTTGGCGTCGAAACTGAGCATACTGTTAAAGCGGTAACCGCCTTCGAGTTCGAGACCAATGCGGTAGCTGTTAGCCACGTTCTCCATAAGCGCGTAGCCGCTCTCGGAGAGGCCGCCCGAGGGGGTCATTTGGTCGCGGTAGAGCATGGCGTAGGCGTTGGCGTTGAAGGTGAAGCGCTGGCCTGGCAGCTGGAACCCGAGTTCGATGTCGAGCATGGTTTCGGCCTTGATGGTGTCTTCTCGAGCGAGGGCATCCTTGATGTCGGCGCGGCGAGGTTCGCGCGAGGTGAGACCGGCCACAGCGTAGAAGCGGCGGTTGCCGTCGGCCAGGTAGTTAAGGCCCAGTTTGGGGTTGAAGAAGAGGTAATCCTCGTTGTAATCCATCTGTTGGAACTTCGATTCGATGCCGCTAATGGTGTAGTCTACCGCGCGCATTTGGAGGTCGGCGTAGATGTTGGTACGGTCGCTGAGTTCGACGTTGGTTTTGACGTAAACGGTGTTGTCGCCCTTCGAGCCCTTGTTGCGATACCACTCGTAGGGGTTGTTCTCGGCAATGGGGAGGAAAGTGGTGCCTTCGAGGCTCATGCTGTCTTGCGCCCAGATGACGTTGCCAAAGTGGTTGCCGTCGTAGTAGAGGAAGTTGGCGCCGAAATCGAGGTTAATAAACTGCTCGGTGTAGTGCAGCGAGAGGGTACCGGTATAGGCCGAGTTGAACATCTCGCGGCGACGAATGAAGTCGCTTGTCGAAGCGCCATTGAGGGCGTAGAGGTGATACTTCTTGTAGGGCTTTTCGTCGTCGCCATACTCCTCGTAGTAACCGTCGCCATGAGTAAAGTCGAAGGCTGCGTTGAGGGTCAGGTTGTCGGTAGCCATAAGCGAGTAGTACAGCTGATAGTGGCGCTGATTGTAGTTGTCGGTCTGGTTGTCGTAGTAGTGCATATTGCCATCCTTGTCATAGTAGAGGCCCTCTGCGCTGTAGCGGGGGTCCTTGTCGAGCGAGTCGGCCAGGGCTCCGTTCCAGGTAATGCCCGTTTTCTGGTAACCCATAATGAATATAGCTTTGAGCACCGAGCGCTCGCCGTAGTGACCAGCGCCGAGAAAGAGCGAGTGTTGGTTGGCCTTGGCGTTGCGCACAAAGCCGTCGGTGTTTTGGCCGCTGTAGGCCATATCGAACGAGAGGCCGTTTTTGAGTATGCCTGTTCCGGCGCTCAAGCCGTAGGTCATGGTGTTCCACGAACCGTAGCCAAAGTGGATGTTGCCGTAGGGGGCAGCCGAGGCGTTGAGGGTTTGCAGGTTCATGGCACCACCAAGCGAGGCCGAGCCGCCCACCGAGGCGCCCACGCCACGTTGCAACTGCAGGCTCTGGGCCATGCCGCCGAGGTTGGGAATGTTATACCAGAACACCTCCTGGCTCTCGGCATCGTTGAGGGTTATGCCGTTGATATTGACGTTGATACGGCTGGCATCGACGCCACGAATGCGCATATTGTGCTCGCCCAGAGGGCCGTTCTCGCCCGACACCACTACGCTTGGCTCGAGCTCGAGCATGTAGGGCAGCGACACGGCTATCTTCTGCTCCTCGAGCTGCTGGCGGTTGAGGGTAGATGTGGTGAGGGGGGCCTTGTTGTCGACGCGCGTGGTCGAGATGATGAGCTCGTCGAGAGTGCGGACAGAGTCTTGCTTCTGCTGCTGGGCCTGAGCCTCAAAGGTTAAACCATTGGTGAACAAAATGGCGGCTGCAACGCCGCAAATGCGGGCGGCCAATTGGGCCGCGGTTATTGTGTGTGTTTTCATAATGCGTTCCTTACGCCGGTATTATCCGGTTCAAGTTGTGGTAGGGTATGTTCTCAGCCACAACGCTTTGCAGCACCCCTACGCGTTATTATTCTCTCTCAAAAACGGTACAAAGATACAACTTTTTTCTAATTTAGCAAAAATTTTTGCTTTTTTCTGATGGGTTGCAGCTCTATCAGTCCTCGTTGAGGCGATGATAATACTTCCACCACAGCTCGGGCAGGTCGTTTTGCATGGCGTTTTCGTAGTCGCTGTGGTTGCAGGGCACGAGCAGGTGTGGCGCGTATCGGTTGCGACGCTCTTCGTTGACGCAAGGCACCTCCATCCACCAACGGTCCGACTTCTTGCTGCGATAGAACACGATGTCCATGCCGTGGTCGCTCAACTCGACGGTGAAGCGTTTATAGTTGTGCTTGTCTATGTATGGAAAATCCTGTTGGCGGTTGTATACTCCCTCGATGAAGAACCACAGGGCCTGGGCCATGGCGTGCGCGGTCTGCCCTTGGCGGTCGAAGTCGGGGTTGAGCTCGGTGAGCGCAAAACAGGAGGTCTTGTCGCTCATGCCGGCAAAGCGCGCTATCTGGCACACCTGCTCGCTGCGGAAACCGTGTGGCGAAGGGTTGGCGTTGGCAGGGGCGTCGCTCTGGCGCATGGCGCTAACGTCTATCGCCACCAAGTCGGCATAGCGCACAAGTGGCTCGGCTCGCTCCATATTGGGCTGGATGGTGCCTACGCTCACGGCGTCGAACTTCAATTCGTCCATCAGTTGCACCAGCTCGTCGCCAACAAGGTAGGACTGGTAGCCCAGGTTGGTGTAGTCGAACAGGTAGTTGGGTTGCTGCATGACGATGTGTTGCAGGTAGTTTTCGGAGTTCACCTCGTCGCCACCATCGAGGTTGAAGCGCGAGTCGACCGAGCAGATATTGATAACGCGGCCAACAATTTCGTAGGCTTTGTAGATGGGGAACACGAGGTCGTCGCCACCACCAATAACGATGGTCACAATGCCGCGTTCGAGCAACTTGTAGAGCGCTTCGGTAAGGGCAAAGTGGGTGTCGGCCAGGGTCTTGCCCGGGACAATGTTGCCCAAGTCGGCCAAGCGCATATCGTTGCAAGGCAATGCCAAGCGATAAAGGTAGCGACGAATAGCGTCGGGAGCTTTGGCCGAGCCGGGGTTGAAGGCCGAACCGCGCCCGTCGCCCACACCCACAATGGCAATGTCGCACTTTGTAATGTCGGGCCAAGCTGCGCCCTCGGTATAAGCCATGATGTGGTCGCCCACAGTGGTGAGGGTGGTGTTGGGGCGAGAGTCGAGCCACTGCGGGTCTATGGGTTCGAAATAGGTAGAGAGGTCCATATTGGGGTCGATTGTTGTTTATTTTTTTTATTGTTGAACTTTTATCTGTTACAGGTATCTACACCACCCAGGCGATTACGCATCCCACGACAGTTTTTCGTGAATAGCACTGAAGAAGTCTTGCTTGCCCATACGCACAATGCCTACGGCAAAGTTGGCGGGCTCTATGTCGATTGTGGCGCCAGGGGTAAGCAGGCGGTGGTCAGAGTCGGCCGATAGGCAATAGGGGTGGTCGCCTGGGTTGGTGGAGAGCTCGATGTGGGCCGAAGCTGGCACAATGATGGGGCGCAGTGTTAGGGTGTGGACTCCGATGGGGGTGATTACGTTGCAGGCTGCGTTGGGAGTGAGTATGGGGCCTCCGCAACTGAGCGAATAGGCCGTCGAGCCTGTGGGTGTGGCCACGATGAGGCCATCGCCAGTATAGGTGGCCACGTAGCTGCTATCCACGCTGACGCGCGTCTGCATGAGTGGGGCGTCGAGTTGGCGATGGAGGGCCAGCTCGTTGAGCACAAAAAGGTCGTCGGCCCCACCGATGGTGGCATGGAGCAAGGTGTGACTCTCGATAGTGTAGCGTCCCTGCGAGAGGTTGGCCACAAGCGAGTCGGTGTCGGCCGCTGCCAAGGTGGTGAGGAAACCGAGGTGGCCAAAGTTTACGCCCACTAACGGTACCCCACTGTCGCGCACCAAGCCCACGGCGGCCAGCATGGTGCCGTCGCCGCCCACGGCCAGAACGAAGTCGTATTCGCCGCGCGCTATGGGGCTATCGATGACGGTGGTACTAACCCCGCTACGGCTCAGGCTCTCGAGTAGTCGCTGGTAGTCGGGCTGCAACCGGGTGGCACTATTTTTTATGACGATGGCAATATTCATGGATTTTTGACGTTGTATATATATATTTAATGAGTTTATCTGATTATGGTCACGGTGCCGGCAACAGTGCGCTTGGAGCGGTCGGCAAAGCGGCCATGGGCCACATAGGGGTATGCCCCTTGTGGCAAGCGGTGGCCAGCGAGGTCGGTGCCATCCCAGCAGGTGGCGGGGTCGGTGGTGGTAAAGAGCAAGCGCCCCATACGGTCGTAGACCACAAGGCTGTAGCCCTCGTTGAGCAGCCCAACAAACTGGGGGCAAAAGCGGGCGTTGGGCCCGTCGGCAGAGGGCACAATGACGTTGGGGAAGTAGATTCCCACGTCGGCCTCGCCGGGCATGATGAGAGTTAGCGTGTCTGACCACTTGAGGTTTAGACCGCAGCGGTCGTAGGTAGATATGAGGTAGTGGTAGAGCGAGTCGGAGCGGCTCACGTGAGAGTCGACATATTCCACCCAACCTTCGTCGTTATGGTCGAGGGTGGCAATCCTGGCCAGCGGCCAACGAGCCGACGAGCGGTAGAGGGTGTAGGTGGTGGCAAACGTGGGGTCGACCCTGAAGCGCACCACGGCAGCGAGTTGTTGAGGGTCGAACCAAGCCGTGTCGGCCACAAGGTAGCGCGCCGTGTCGGCCACTGGGCGCACAAAATCGTAGCACGACGAGAGGGCTTCGAGCCCATAAAAAGCCACACTACGAGCCACTACGCGGAACGAGGGGCGCGACACAGTGTCGTCTAACTCGACCTCGACCGAATGGGCCACGGCCGACGAGCGCACCGCCACCTCGCGCCACGAGCCGCTGGGACTGTCGCGTTGCTGCAGCAGGTAGGAGGCCACACCGCCGGGCATACCCTCATAGAGGGTCCAGCCGACGGTGGCTTGACGGGCGCAAGGGCGCATATCGACCTCGAGTTCGAGGCCCCCAAAAGGCTCGGTCATAGCGCTCTGTCGCGACAGCGAAGTGTCGAAGGCGTGGATTCGAAACAGGTGGTGCGCAGCCCAGGCAGGTGGCTGGCACACGGTGTCGAGGCGCGAATGGAGTGTGTCGATAGCAATCCAGCGCAAGGTTCCTAACTGGTCGGTGCTGTCGGTCGAAACGCAATAGCCCCCCACCGCCGAGTCGGCACAGGGGCTCCAGCGCAGCAATAGGCGCTGGCTCTCGGCCTCGACGGTGGCAACATAGCGGCTCACCGCCTCGAGGGGTTGCTGCCCCCAGGCACCAAGCGCAGCCCCAACGACTGCCAGTGTGACTATGGCAAAGCGGCGACTCATAGTTGTTGGAGGGTGGCTAATTCGCGGTAGCGCCCAGGTTGGGCGATGAGTTGGCTGTGGGTGCCGCGCTGAACGATTTGGCCGTGTTCGAGAACGGCAATTTCGTCGGCACCAACAACGGTGGAGAGGCGATGGGCAATGACCACACAGGTACGCCCCTGCATGGCGCGGTCGAGGGCTTGCTGCACCTGGCGCTCGCTCTCGGTGTCGAGGGCCGATGTGGCCTCGTCGAGCACAAGCACATCGGGGTTGCGCAGGAGGGCCCGAGCAATACTTAAGCGTTGGCGCTGCCCGCCCGAGAGAGCTTGCCCACCCTCGCCAATATCGGTGTCGTAGCCATGGGGCAACTGCATGATGAAGTCGTGGGCGCCGGCGGTGCGGGCTGCCTGCTCCACCTGCTCGGCCGTAGCCGAGGGGTTGCCGAGGGCTATGTTGGCTCTGACGGTGGTGTGGAAAAGGTCGGTCTCTTGCGACACAAGACCGATGTTAATACGAACCTGACTCGGTTCTAACTCGGTTGTAGGTACCCCGTCGAAGAGTATCTGACCCGAGGTCGGGTCGGCAAAACGAACGAGGAGCGAAGCGATGGTAGATTTGCCACTGCCCGAGCTGCCTACCAAGGCGAGGGTGCGACCGCGAGGTATGGCAAGGTCGATGTGGCTCAAGACTGGTGTTGTCCCGTCGTAGCTGAAGCTCACATCGCGCAGCTCTATGCCCTGCTTTAAGCCCGTCATGGCGCGGCCGGTGGCAGGTTCGAGGGGCTGGGCCAAGAACTGTTCGAGGCGGTCGGTGCAGGCGCGCCCTTTCTTGATTTGGGCCATGGCGGTGCTGAGGTCTTTGGCGGGCGGTATCATGAGCACGAAGAGCATGATGTAGCTTATGAAGAGCTCGGGGGTGAGGCTGCTGTTGCCGCCCAACACGAGGCCCGACCCGAAGAGTAATATGCCTACCACCACGGTGTTGCCCAGAAAGTCGCTCACCGGCGAGGCCGAGTAGATGCGGCGAAACATGGCTGTGCGCCGGCTGGTGTAGTGGCGGTTGGCTTGGGCAAAGCGGCGGTTAGAGAACTCGATGGCGGTGTAGGCCTTAACCACTTTGAGGCCGGCCATTGTCTCTTCGGTGAGGGCGGTGAGGCGTGCCCCCTGCTCTTGCACCTCGGCCGAGCGATGCTTGAGCCGGCGCGAGATGCCGGCAATGACTACCGCTACCACGGGCAGCATGAGCAGCACGAAGAGGGTGAGCTTGAGGTTGAGGTAGAAGAGCATGGCCATATACATGACCATGCTGATGATAGAGGTGAGCAACATCTGTATCGAGCCGAGTAAGCACTCGTCATACTCTGTAGTGTCGCCACCAAAGCGAGCCAAGAGGTCGCCGCGGCTGTGGGTGGCGAAGTAGGATACTGGCAGGCGCATGGCGTGGGCAAAGAGCTCGTTGCGCACATCGCGCACCACGTCGGCTCGCAGGGCGGCAATGGCCAACGCCGAGAGGTAGCCAAAGAGGTTCTTCATGCCATATAGGCCAAAGACCAGGGCGGCAAAGAGGGCAATGGCCTTCATCTGCCCAAAGGCAATAAGCCACGAATAGAGGCCGCCCAGCCAGCGGGCTACCAGGTTGCCGGTGGCCATGGTGGTTGGGGCGTCGGGTTCGAACAGGATTTTGAGAAAATCGGCCACACTTAGCGCCGTAGCCATGGTGAAAGCCACGCACACCGCGGTCAGCCCACAGTAGAGGGCAAAACGCAGGGCGTAGGGTTTTAGGTGGCGCATGGTGAAGGGCATGGCAGATTGTGGTGTGGTTTAGATTTTATAGCCCAAGTAGTTGTGGGGCGTTATTTGTGCAAGACGGGCCTTGACCTCGGGAGCCACATCGAGGGTAGCCACAAAGGCGGCTATGGTTTCGGCGGTGACGTGTGTGTTGGTGCGTGTCAGTTGCTTGAGGGCTTCGTAGGGATTGGGGTAGCCCACCGAACGGAGTATGGTTTGAATGGCTTCGGCCACGACGGCCCAGTTGCGGTCGAGGTCGGCGCTAAGGGCAGACTCGTTGAGGATGAGCTTGCCCAGCCCTTTCTCGAGCGAAGCGAGGGCGATGAGTGTGTGAGCTAATGGGACGCCGATGTTGCGCGTAACGGTGCTGTCGGTCAAGTCGCGCTGCATACGGCTAATGGGGAGCTTGTGGCTCAGGTGTTCGAGTATGGCGTTGGCCAAACCGAGATTGCCCTCAGCGTTCTCGAAGTCGATGGGGTTGACCTTGTGGGGCATAGCGCTCGAGCCCACCTCGCCAGCTTTGATGCGCTGCTTGAAGTAGTCCATCGAGACGTAGGTCCAGATGTCGCGGCAAAGGTCGATAAGTATCACATTGACGCGCTTAATGGCATCGAAGTAGGCTGCCATGTCGTCGTAGTTCTCGATTTGGGTGGTTAGTTGCTGACGCATAATGCCGAGGCGCTCTTCGAGAAAACGGTTGGCAAAGCCACGCCAGTCGATTGCGGGATAGGCTGCCAAGTGGGCGTTGAAGTTGCCGGTGGCGCCGCCGAATTTACCACTGAAGGTGAAAGTGGCCAACACCTCAAGTTGAGCCAACAGACGGTAGTGGAACACGCCAATTTCTTTGCCAAGCGTAGTGGGCGAGGCGGGCTGGCCGTGGGTGTGGGCCAACATGGGGATGTCTTTCCACTCCATGGCCATGGCGTGGAGGGTGCCGGTTAGACGGGTAAAGACAGGCATAAGCACATCGCGGTGGCACTCCATCATTGAGAGGGGTACGGCGGTGTTGTTGATGTCTTGCGAAGTGAGTCCGAAGTGCACAAACTCTTTGAGGTGGGCCAAGCCGAGGGCGTCGAAGCGTTGCTTGATGAAGTATTCCACAGCCTTGACGTCGTGGTTGGTGGTTTTTTCAATCTCCTTGACGGCCATGGCATCGTCGTCAGAAAAATGGCGGTAGATGTCGCGCAAAGCCTCGGCTTGCGAGGCCACGAGGGCACCGTCGGCTTCGGCCCACTGGCCACTGCGCGACAGTTGTTCGGCAAGGGCGATGAAGTATTCCACCTCCACTCGCACACGATACTTAATCAAGGCCCCTTCCGAAAAATAGGCAGCCAGGGGCTCGGCTTTGGAACGGTAGCGCCCATCGACGGGCGACACGGCATTGAGTGTGTTCATTGCGGTTTTTTAACGTTAAATATAAATATAACGCAAAAAACCGCGCGATAGTATATCGGCGGTTTCTTTTTTTTCGTTGCGGGAGTGGTCAGAGGCTGTTGTAAGCCTGGCTGAAAGTGTCGCCACCGCGGAGGTCGCCTGTGGCAAGGCCCTTCTTGAGCCACTTCATGCGTTGTGCCGAAGTGCCATGGGTGAAACTTTCTGGGTAGACCTGGCCACGCGCACGGCGCTGCAGGTAGTCGTCGCCAATCTTCTGTGCGGCGTCTATAGCCTCTTCGAGGTCGCCCTCCTCGAGCGAGCCGAACATACGGTTTTCGTGGTGGCCCCACACGCCGGCATAGTAGTCGGCCAACAACTCTATGCGCACCGAGGTGCGGTTGCGCTCGGTCTCGTTTTGGCTCTGCATTTGGCTGTGGGCTTGGTCGAGGGTGCCGAGCAAGTGCTCCACATGGTGCCCCACTTCGTGGGCAATGACATAGGCATAGGCAAAATCGCCACCAGCGCCGAGGCTGCGAGGCATACTCTCGAAGAAGTCGAGGTCGAGGTAAACGCACTCGTCGGCCGAGCAATAGAAGGGGCCTACATCGGCTGTTGCATTGCCACAGCCACTCTGCACCGAGCCGTGGAATAGCACCAGTTTTGGAGGGCGATAGGTTCGCCCAAGTTTGGCAAATTGGTCGCTCCATACATCCTCGGTCGAGGCCAGAACCTGCAAGGCGAAGGTTTTGAGTGCCTCTTCTTGCGCCGAGGGGGTGTAGTCGGTGGTCTCGGTTTGGCTGGCGAGTTGTTCGAGGGCTTGCTGTGGGTTGCCGCCAAGCAGCAGGGCAAGCAGGGCCACGATTATGGCACCTGCGCCACCGAGGCCGGCAATGGTTTTGCCACTCATCGAGCGGCGGTCTTCGTAGTTGGTGCTTTGTCTGCGTCCGTCGAGTTTCATACTTGGTGTTGGGTTATTGTTGTGAAGTTGTGGTGTCGGGCATGATTGCTGTTATGGCTATCGACGACTGCGTTGCGCCGCTGTTGGCAAGGTGGCGAGCCAACTCGAGCGAGAGGCTAACGCTGTCGGTACCAATGTTGAACGAGATGGTTTTGGGGCTGTAGAGCAGCGAGTCGGGCGAGGCAAAGTAGGCCTCGACCGCCGTGTGGAAAGCCTCGCGCGAGGCATAGGTTCGCGTTGTGCTGTCGGTGTCGTAGATGGTGGCAGCAAACGACCTCACCTCGCCTTTGACCACCAAACGCTCTTCGGCAAAGAGGGTGCCGAAACGTTTTGCCACATCGCTATAGGGATAGGGGTCTGTTTGGCTCCACTTGTCGTAGAAGCTGGCTGTGTGGCTCGAGGCGTCTACGATGACTGTGGCCTGCCATTGCTCTCCGAGGAACTTGCCGTAGGCTGGAGTGAGCGGCGAGGCGTTGTAGTAGTCGAAAAATTCATAGCCGTTGTCGACCAGCGGTTTGTCGTTGCCGGTTAGGGCTACCCTGTGAAGCACGTCGAGGGAGGGGATGCCTTCGGCCCCCTCGTAGCTATCGTCGTGGCACGAAGCAAAGGTCAAAAGTGTGGCAACGGCAATGGCTACAGCAATCAGGCGTCGGTTCATAACTCTTTGTTCATAAACTGGTTGTGACTAATAATGCGCTGCACAGTGCGGTCGTTGCTGGCTTCGACCAGGGCGCGGGTATACATGGTGTTGTGGGTGTCGGTGCCGAGAAATTCGCTCCAGCCACGGTCTATCATGGCCAAGGCTTTGCGGCGGCATTCGGCACCATAGAAACCAACGAGCGACAGGATGTTGCACTGGAAGTATACACCGGCGTCTTTCATGCGCTGGTAGCGGTCGCCGTCGAGGGCAATATAGGGGTAGCGCTCGGGGTGGGCCAGTATCACTTCGTAGCCTTTCATTTGGAGGTCGAAAATCATGTCGTCGACGCCCATCATGGGGTGGTTGAGCGAGAACTCGACCAGCACGTAGTTGTTGCCAAAGGTAAGGAAAGCGGGTTGGTCGAGTCGGGCCTGGAAACCGCTATCTATGCGGTATTCGCCCGATACGCACACCAGCTCTATATCCAAGCCGGCTTGCGCCACCTGCTGGCTGAACTCGGCAAAACGACGCTCTATGTCGAACTCTTTGTTCTGAAATCGTGGATACTGAAAGTGGGGTGTGAGTATGGCGCGGCGGTAGCCGAGCGAGGCGAGGGTGCGAAGGCACTCGAGGCTTTCTTCGAGCGATTTGGAACCATCGTCGACACTGGGCAGCAGGTGCATATGCATATCGGTGCCGAGGGCGCCGAAGATGGGGTTAGGTTTGTGCTTTTTGTTAAAAAGTCTTAATAGCATAATAAACAGTCAATCTATACGTTTTATATCCGCACCGAGCGAGCGGAGCCGTGAGTCGATGTGTTGATAGCCGCGGTCGATTTGGTCGATGTTGTCGATACGACTTACGCCGTCGGCCGAGAGTGCGGCGATGAGCAGCGCCACGCCGGCACGTATGTCGGGCGAGGCCATGCGCAAACCTCTCAAGCGGTGCTCGCGGTCGAGGCCGATGACGGTTGCGCGGTGGGGGTCGCAGAGGATGATTTGAGCGCCCATATCGATGAGTTTATCGACGAAGAAGAGGCGACTTTCGAACATCTTTTGGTGGATGAGGACGCTGCCTTTGGCCTGGATGGCGGTGACGAGGGCAATAGAGATAAGGTCGGGCGTGAAGCCAGGCCACGGGGCGTCGGCCACGGTCATGATGGAGCCGTCCATGAAGCGCTCAATCTCGTAATGCTCTTGGGCAGGGATGTAGAGGTCGTCGGCGCGCTGCCAAACCTCTACGCCGAGACGGCGGAAGACCTGCGGTATGAGCCCCAAGTGTTGCACTTGGACGTTTTTGATGGTGAGGTCGCTCTGGGTCATGGCGGCCATGCCGATGAAGGAGCCCACCTCTATCATATCGGGCAGCAGACGGTGAGAGCAGCCGTGGAGTTCTTTGACACCTTTGATTGTGAGCAGGTTAGAGCCTACGCCGCTAATGCGGGCACCCATGGCGTTGAGCATATTGCAGAGTTGGTAAACGTAGGGCTCGCAGGCAGCGTTCATGATGGTGGTTGTGCCTTGTGCCATGACGGCGGCCATGACTATGTTGGCCGTTCCGGTAACCGAAGCCTCGTCGAGCAGCATATAGCACCCTTTGAGGCGTTTGGCAGCCAGGTGGTAGCCGTCGCGCTTACACTCTACCGTGGCGCCGAGGTGTTCGAGGCCCAAGAAGTGGGTATCGAGACGGCGGCGGCCAATCTTGTCGCCCCCTGGCTGGGGGGCAAAAGCGCGGTGGTAGCGCGCCATCATGGGGCCGAGCAGCATAATCGAGCCGCGTAGGGCCTGGGCCTGGGCCGCATAGTCGGGGCTGTCGAGGGCACCGAGGTTGACGTCGGCGGCTTCGAACTCGAAGGTGCGCCCTCCGTCGGGGTCGGCCCCTCCCTCTTGGCGCACACTAACGCCGAGCAACCGCAGCAGGTCGATGAGTTTGTTGACGTCGCGAATGTCGGGCACATTCTCTATGCGCACCTTCTCGCCAGTGAGCAACACGGCGCAGAGCACTTGCAGTGCCTCGTTCTTGGCCCCTTGGGGCGTTATGGCACCGTGTAGTCGGCGCCCTCCGGTGATTTCGAAACTGGCCATGGGTTGGTTGTGTTTTGGGTCGAACTACTATTCTTAACTAAACTTGTGCGCGCAGTGGCGTGCGTCAGGCTTGGGCGCTTTTTTTCTTCTTCTTTTTCTTCTTTTTCTTGCGTTGTTGTTGCTGGGGCTGGGCTTGGGCTTTACCGAGCATACCCATCTGGTAAAGTATGTCGCGCGACTCGCGGAACTTGAATTCGGGCGCGAGCTTGAGCCGACCGTGCGATAGCTGCTCGAGCTGGTCGCGAATCAGGTCGTTGTTGACCGCATCGCGGTTCCAAACAAGATACGAGCGTTTCATGCCGCCGGCAATCATGGCCGTGAGGTTTTCTTTCTCGATGGTGTCGGGCATTTCGGCCACGCGCTCTACCATGCGCTGCATGGAGCGGCCATAGTGGGGAAAGCGAATGCGCCCTGTGGGGTACTGCAGGCGGTGGGGGTGGAAGGTGGCCTCCTCGCGGCGCACTACCGGGTAGGGGCAGTCCACATCGAGTTGCCAGTCTGAGAGCATGAGCAGGTGGTCCCACAGTCGGTGCTTATAGTCGGCCTGCTCGCGGCATTTGGGGTTGACACGAGCCATCACCTCCACAATGTTGGCAGCGGCCTTGGTGCGCCTCGCGCGGTCGGGAATGCGCATGGCCTGCTGTATTAGTTTGTAGACGTTGCGACCGTAGTCGCTAATGGTCAATTGTTCGCGTTGTGTGTTGTATTCCATGTCGGTTCAAATCTTCAGTGTGTAGCAGTTATTGGTAGCAGATATAGGTGTTTTCGTTCTTTGGTTGTCAGAATGGGGGCCAGTAGCCCAGCGGCTCGTAGCCCCAACCCCACCCCAGCGGGTGGTGGCCGTGGCCGAACATCAAAGCCGTGGGGCCCATGAGGCTCATGTCGCCTTCGGCACGCAGGTAGGCCACGCGCAAGGCGAGGGCGGTCTCGTCGTCGGGTCGATACTCCAAACCGGCCTCGAAAGCCAGAGCTTGACTCGACCTCAACCCGACCCTAACCCGACTTTGGTCCTGACTTTGAAGCAGATAGAGCCGCCCTTCGACCGTAAGGTGTTGGTTCACAGCATATTGTCCTCCGGCCATAACCATTTTAGCCTCGGTTGGGTGGCGCCAAGGGGCGCGGCTCACGGGGGTGGGGCTGAAGGTGGCCTTGGCTCCGCCAAACTGCAGGCGTAGGCGCGGGTTGACCTGAATCGAGGTGGCTGCCCAGCCCGTGGCGCCCTGCAAGCCCCAACCCTGGGTCAGGCTTAGGCCGAGGCTAACCTCGTGGCGCAGAGGCGTGGCGGCCTCGCGGCGTGGGCCGAGAGGCGACCATTCGCTTTGCCCCCATACCGGCGTGGCGGCAAGCAGCACGATGGCCACACCTGCCATGAGCGAACGCGCGGCGAGGGCAACGCCTCGGCGGCGACAGCCGTGGGCGGCGACAAACGGTTTAATGTTGGCAGCGAGCAGTTTCATATCTCTGGCATACGGTCTTATCTTTTTGTGGCCTCGGGCCTCAATATAGTGGCTGAGAATGGTCGTCGGAAAGCAGCGAACACACTCATTCCAGTTATAATAACGTCGAACCCGACTTTTTATTGTGTACCCTCCTACTAAAAAAATAGTTTTTTTTCACCTCCCCACCCTGCCCCATCGCAGCCATTGCTACTCATACTGCCATCATCACCATGACCTGAGCTGTGAAGATACGCATGAAAACCGTGAGCGGATAAACCGCCGCATAACTTGCCGAAGGCAGGCAGTTCGACGGGTTGTTGGCCACACTGTTGGCATAGGCCAAGGCCGGAGTGTCGGTGGTGGCGCCACCAGCCAGACCCATGAGCGAATAGAAGTCGAGGTTAAGCCTGCGACGGGCAAAGAGTCCCACGACCAGCAAAGGCAGCAGCGCTATGACCACAGCGTAGACCACCCACACGTAGCCACCACCACTAATGGTCTGCACAAAGCTGCCACCGGCCGAGAGGCCTACCGAAGCCAGGAAGAGGGCTATGCCCATCTCGCGCACCATTTGCATAGCCACGCCGGATGTTACAGAATTGTCTATCCATCCCACACGGGTGCCAAAATGGCCCATGAGTATGGCCACTACGAGCGGGCCACCGGCCAAACCCAGCTTCATTGGCACCTTCATGCCCACCGGCAGCTCTATCGACCCCAACGCCACACCAAGCAGCAACCCCACAAAGAGCACCGCAACGCTTTTGCCAACGGCCGAAGCGTCGGTTGTGGCACCACCCTTCTCGGCAGCAGCCGACGCAACGGGTTCGTTGTCGAGCCGCACATGGCAGATGTTGCGTATCAGTATGCAGCACACTATGGGCCCCACAACACCTATGGGGTAGCTCACAGCATAGCCATTGGCAATGATGTCGGCCGAAGCCATGCCGGCACCCGACGCAGCCTGCTGCGCGGCCGACATACCTGGGGTGCTCGTAATGGCACCACTATACACGCCTGCCATAACATCGAAGCTTTCGCCCCCAACCACGGCAAGCAACAGGGCCGTTACTGCACCAAGCACCACTATGGCTACAGCCAGCAGGTTGAGACGGAGACCACCTCGACGGAAGCCAGCAAAAAACGAGGGCCCCGTCTGTAACCCGATGGCAAAGATGAAGAGCACCAAACCCAAGTCGCGCATGAGGAACACCAACCGATGGTCGACAGCCAGTCCCATTGCGCTGAGGGCTATGCCTACGAAGAGGACGTTGGTTACACCAAGACTGAAACTTTTGATTTTGACTCGACCAAGTGCCAGCCCGAGGGCTACGGCCAAGGCTATGGCTACGAGAGTTGCGGCAGTGCCACCGGCGGCGAAGAAGTTGATGATTGGTTCCATATTGCTTTAAGTTGGGTTTGTTGTTTTTGTGTTTTTAATTTTTTTTCTGACAATATAGAGCCTCGCAACAGGGGTTTTCTATCACCTGCACTAAAATTTTTTTTGCTGGGTGGTGGTAAAAAAACGATTGAGGCGCCGGCTGCAAGCCGGCGCCTCAACATCCCCCCCCCCGTCTCACCTCTGTATCAAATCTTCACAAACCTATACTGAAACCACAATATACTATTTTGCGCTCGGCAAAGTTGACACCGGCTGCAGTTTCGGTAAAGATGTTGATTTCGGGGCGACCGTAATAGGTCTCAAACTCATCCCAGTCGCTCGAGCCAATAACGCTTTTAGAGGTGCGCAACTCGTCTGGTATTGGCGACAAAAGATTGAAACCAACATAGGCTCTGAACATGAAATTGGGGTTATGGCGCGCTCCGAGTGGCACATAGAGCGACAACTCTATGGCAGGATGAACACCTCGGCCCCACCTTTGCGAGCCGTCGTGGGTAAGGCTGAACCATGAAGTGGGCGTTTCCCCATCCTCTGCTGACCATTCTGTACGGTCGCAGCGGCTATCGTAGGCCTCGACCCTGGTATGGCCAAACTTGCACAGCAAATCAATGCCCACGGCTACCGACACCATAGAAGTATCGAACTTGTAAATCGCACTAAGCTTCACACCTATCTTGCCATCAATTATTCTACAGGCACTGAATGGGGTTCCCTCCGGCTCGTGTATTGTCATTAAGTTGTTAGTTTCTAATGCATAATATAGTCCTGTTTTCCAGTGGTTACCAAAATAGGCACCCAACCCCGCGTCCATACAAAACTGGCTTGTCGACTTCAAGCCTTCGTAGCACTCTACTTTTAGGCCAATTTGGGCAAACGCTGCATTGGCGGCTATCAAAAGAGCGATAATGGTAAATATTCGTTTCATTGTTCAGTGTGTGTTTTTATTCGGTTTATCTATAAAGAGCCCGGTGGCAGAACAAATCTATCACCGGGCTCTACTTTTTTGAAGACCCGAGGGGTGGGCTATGGCTCTATTTCCTTTTTCAACTTCTCGAATGCCTGCACGTCGGTTATGTCGCGCTGCACTTGCAACATTATTTTGTCAAAGACGTTGTTTGCATACGGGTAATCGGAGAGGTCCTCCAGGCTATACGTACCCAATATATCTTCTTGCAATATCTTGTAGGCCAACTCTCTGACATATTTACGATAGACCGTTTCCAAACTTTCGTTGCCCTTAGCTTTGTCAGCCTCTTTAGATTTCAAGTACATTTCTATTTCTGCAGCTATGGTCGACACATAGTCGCAAATATAGTAGTATCTGTCTATTTTCTTGTTGAGTTCTTCGGCCCATTCTGGCACATACTGCGGTTTGGCGTAGCGGCGCTGCAGGTGGGCTGCGGCGTGATGGTAGTCTAAGAGCTGTTTGAGGGCTAACGGTATGGTCTCGCCCTCGCGGGCAAAGAGCGTCGAGTCGCGCTGCAGCGTCTGCAAATTGAAGGTTCTGGCAACCGCTTCGCTGGGTTTTTGCGAGTCATAGTAGTTCCGCAAGGCGCGTGTAGGGCTGCGAAGCACATCTACATCGCCACGGATGCTTTTGTTTTCGTTGCTAAGCTTTTCTATAGTACCGCGCAGACTGTCGTTCTTTGATTCCAACCCTGCCAGCTTATTGACACGACTTTCGAGTTTCTTGTTGTCGTTTTGTATATTTTTTATCGACTTGTTTAAACTCTTCAGACTGTCGTTTGTCGACTTCAGGTCTTTAGATACTCTGTCATAATCTTTCGCCTTTTTGTCTGCAGCTATGAACTTTTTATTTACCACCTTGAGCGAATCTTTGAGCTTTTTGTTCTCGTTATTAACGTTGCTCAACTTCCGCATCTTGGCCTGTAGTGAGGCCGTGTCTTTGGTATAAATGTCTTGCAATTTTTTATATTCAATCGAGTCCTGCTCCACGCGTTTGTTAAGGGCGTCGAAACTATCGGCCTTGCGCAACAGCGCGTTGTATTCGTCGAGCGATATGGTCACCTGCGCGCAGGCCGGGGCCGCCATTACTGCCACAAAGGCAATGCCGAGAAGTATCTGTTTTGGTTTCATTGTCTTTGTCATTTTTTTATGCCTTCTAACCTTGAATACAATGTAACAGTTATCTCTTTTTTAGTGTCCGCGTTATGGTAGTCGTACACATCATAGTAATAATTCTTGTAGGTCTTTTCTTCGTACTGGCTTAGGATAGCCTCCGAGTGTTTCTGAAACTCGGTTGGGTTCTTATCGCATAGGGTTACCAATTCTCTGAGGAACCGTGTGTGGCCTTCGCTAATTTTATTCTGGATATTGCTTTCTGACAGTGTGTCGTAGATAGGGGCTTTCTGGGCCAAACTGCCTACGTTGGGGCGACTTTTGATTTTAAGTTTACAATCGTCGATGCTATGCCACTCTATACCGCTGGCTTTGGCAAAGGAGGGTTGCTTAGAGCAAAACTCCTGGACGCTGTTTTTAGTATTCAACATACTGTGGTAGTCGTTCATCGCGCCCTTTATTTCTTCCCACTCTACGGTCGAGGGGGAGCCTTCGCTCTTTATCTCTTTGTAGAGCGAGCTTATCACCTTCCATTTGGGGGCGCGCCAGCCACTGCCGTCGCTCAAAGCTGCATATGCCAGCTGCGTAAATCGGCGGTAATAGGCGTGTTTGAGCTGGTCTGTCATTATCCTATTGGCTTTTGGCTCGGCATTATACACTCGGTCTATGGTCGCCTTTGCCTCGCTGTACCGCTCTTTGAGCTTCATAATATCGGGCTCTTGAGCCATAGTTTCAATGGCACTATCCACTTGTGGGCTGGTGTGCGAGGTGCTGATAGACTCTACTGCCTCGGTAGAACTTGCAGGGTTTACCACCGGCTTCTTCCCACACCCTGCTAAACACAGCAACAGCGCCGCAAAGATTGTTAGGTTTATCTTATTTTTTTTCATAACTTCTTTTCTTTAATGTTTTTCAAACTGTTGTATAGTTTTTTCTGATCGTTACTTTTCATTTCTATGGTGCCGCTGAAATTATCTTTTACATAACCATAATAAGTGCCATAATCCACACTATTTGAAAGTCCTTGTAAAGTAGTTTTTCTTATTGAATTCATCAATATTTCTACTAATATCTTCCCAAGTGAAATCTGGTCTTTTCTTGGTTTTAGTAATATTCATACCAATTTTGAGAGCGGACCTCGTGGTCTTCCCATCTGCATTTGGCATCTCTTCCAAGCCTTTTTTCCAAATCTCTTGTTTGTCTTTGGAC
>JAFVCE010000006.1 GCA_017479385.1 Bacteroidales bacterium
CAACTCGGCTTGGTTGGAGCGTGGGTAGAGCGTTGTGACGATTTGACCCGCTGGGCTGGTGAGCGTAAGAGTGGTCATCAAGCTGCTGCTGCGCACCGTGGTCTTCCCCTTAGCGGGGTTGGGCATAAGCGTAACCTCGACCGGCCGCTCTACCGCCGCCACCTTCACGCTATCGTCTTCATTACTTGTGGTATCGACGGTCTCGTACGGTACTATACGAGGGAACATATTATAATCATTAGTAAAAGACATATTATACATAGTTGAACGAAAACTTAAAGGAACTACGGAAGCCTGATTTGGGAAAAGAAGAAGTGGGCGAAACTGTGCTATGATATCTGTTTCAAGTGTCTCAAATATTGCATCCCTGCCAATAAGGCCCCTACTCATGAGCCCCTGACAATCAACGTAACGTCGATAGTTATGTTGACTCACACCAGGTACCACTGTAATGGCAAATGTATCATGGACCAAAACACCTTCTGGAAAATAGAAGTCGACACATGGCTTGTATTCTTTACTTTCTTCGTAATCATCATTTTCGATCATTGGAAACGTAAATGAGTTCCACGCCGAGTCGGATGAAAATTCAGGACAAAAGTCCCGTATGTACAGACTTGGACCATTGCCTCTTATTGCATTTATTTCTAATATGTTCCTGTCTCGATAATATAAGCTTGTAGAATCCACAAAATAAAACATACTATCCTTTAACTGATAAACAAGCACTACGGGATACGGATGGGTAAAATAAAAAGAAGATGAGTCTATCAGACCATATCTAAGACTGTAGTCCAATGTATTTGGAATTACTTCCAGAGTTCTATCAATATCTAATTGTCGCAATACCCCATATAGATTGATTGGTGTTTGCGTTCTGAACAATGTAAATTGTAGATATGGGATGGAGTTGATATATGTCATAAATGACGCTGTGAAAAACTTAGGGCCTTGAGGCTCGTTTGGGTACTGAAGGAGGTATTTTTCTTCAATGTTATCATAACGCAAAGTGTCCTGCGCCTTCGAAGGGAGAGCGACAACAACAACCAAAACTATTGCAAATACTATGTGTTTCATATCCATCTATTTTTAGACTATTCTATGTTTTTGATTAATAGCAGGTAAGGGATAACAGAATCGGGGTTGGTGTAGCCAGACTTGTATCTATGGTAACAGACACCGTACGAGAACTTAATGTGGTAGCCGGTAGTATGGACGTAGGGTACCCAGTTCTCAGTGGACAAATGTTCGTAGTATAGCAACCTGTCAAAAAAGGTGTTGATACCGTGAGCGGTGGGATAACGGCATTCATGTCGAATATAGACCACTTATTGTGTCCAGCCATGACGCAGCACGTTCCGAGGAACAAGTCATGTGCTGAATAAGCAGGGATGTCTCCGGAATGATAGCATAACGAAACCATTGCAGGGGCGGCAATATCCATGACTGCGCATACCGACACTTGTTCAGGTAGGTTGGGCCCGCCTTCGGGGAAGAGTAGCGATAACAATTGTCTTCCTTGCGCAAACTTCAGTTTGGGAGGCATTATCTTATCGTTTACATCTATGGCTCCTATTGTATTTGTAGACCCGCCCTGCATATCATACTTGAAAATATTTATCTTGTGCGACACCGAACCCGACATATTATAGGCATAATACGCAAAAGCCACTTCGTCTCCATTTAGGGCAACGCTGGATACATCGTGATTTGCAAGGTAATAAGGCAACGCCATATTCATCACATTTACTGAAGACGTTACTGCATCGTCTTTGCCATAATATAACAAATGTGGCGCACCCGTTATAACAGTAAGCACATATTTGTCTGTTACTGTAAGGTTAGAGAGTCGGTTGGAGTATGGTATATCGCACACACTGGCTGTTGGCGAGGGGGTCGTGGCGTCAGCAACACGAGTTAAACCATATGATTGAAAATTTTGTTTCCATACTACCAGAGCCACGTCGATATTATTAGTCGTAGTATTTTTATATGCAACTATATCTGAAGCAATTTCATAATCGCCCACATCATTGATTGTTATTAATCCAACAAAATTGCCCGAGGCGACATCGACATATCCATAATAAGACCTTCTCGAGCCCGCTGTTGTTGCTTTGGACCCACAAAAAAACAGTTTATTCTCACACACAAACATTTTGGTAACATTAATGTTATCTGGCAATTGTATTGCATTGGGGGAAATGATTGTGGAAGAATTCCATGTGGTGTACGCCGAGACATCGAGTATGCCTAACGACTTAATGTGTGCTCCATAATCAACAAGATACATTGCAATGTGGTCATCATCGACTGCAACTACCATACCTGGCTCTATTTGCGTTTGCCCGAATTGTAAAACAGGACCATTGGCTTGGGCAAACACAAAGGTAGAAAAGCACACCAACAGGCTGAAAATAAACAATCTACGTCTCATATTTTATTCGTTTTTAGGATTAATATCACCTGCAAATATACAAAAAAAATTAAATCCAAATGTTAAAATCGAAAAAAAAAAAAAAAAAATGCAGTTTAATGGTGGTGGTATTCGAATGGAATGTCGACAAGGTCGCGGTCGTCGCTACTAAAACCCACCTGCAAAGTGAACTGTGTACCGTCGGCAGGTTCTGTCATTAAGCCAGTGGCCTCGTCGAATTGGCGCAGCCAATAGGGGTCAATCTCGATTCGGAACGGTATTTTTTCTTCGAAACAAGTGGTTTCTACCGAAGCAAAGCCTACAAGTGTTTTGATGGGCGAAAGGTCGGTTGGTTGCGGCTTGAGGTAGACTTGAACCACAGTGCGGTGGGATAGCGAGAGAGGAGCATCGGTAGCACATTGGCTAACTAATCCGCTCACAATCAAACTGTCGGCATTGAATTTAGGCTTTCCCCAGAACTGATAAAAGCTATAACTATAGCCAAAGCCAATTGGGAACTGAACCTGCTCGCTATCGGCATAGCGGTAGGTGCGGCCAGACATGGCGTAGTCATCGAAGTCGGGTAGTACATCGGTGCTACGGTAAACAGTTATGGGCAGTCGGCCAAAGTCGTCTCGACGCCCATAAAGCAGGTCCTTCACTGCGGTTCCCATCTCTTGGCCACCATACCAAGCCATGAGCACAGCGTCGCAATATTCAATCACATCATCGAGAGCCACTGCCGAACCAGAACAGAGCACAAGCACCACATTCAAGCCTCTTGATTTAAGGTTTTTAATTTCTGCCACTTGGCTCTTTGGCAGTTCTATACGGGTACGGTCGCCATGGTTAAAGCCCTCCTCGTAGACAGGCAGTTCTTCACCCTCGAGCATGGGATTGAGCCCACCAACATAGACCACCGTTTTGGCGTTTGGGCCGACGAATGGCGTCAAAGCCTCGCCAACCGTCACGGTGTGGAGCGGCGTTCCGTTGTAGTTGCCGAGCGGCATGAGGCTGTCCCGAACGTTGGGGCCAGCAAGGAGCAAAGTGTCGTCGTCGCGCAGTGGCAGGACACCGGTGTTTTTGAGCAATACCATACTCATTGCAGCCGCGTCGGCTGGCGAAACTGGGTCTAAAAGAACGGCTTTAGGCTGCCAACGCTGAAGTTCGAGTCGCAATGCGAGCAAGCGCCGAACGTGCTCATCTATCTTTTCTTCAGACACATAGCCGTAGTTCACCGCCTTGTGCAAAGCTTCGAGACCACTGCCACACTCGAGGTCGACTTCGGAGCCGAAAGCATCGCCGTAGGCCAGTGCGGCCGAGGCGTGGGTTTTGTGGCGTGGAACGACTGTATCGCGCTCGTAGGTATCGTTCAAAGCCCAGCAGTCGGTCACCACCACGCCATTAAAATTCCACTCTTTGCGCAATATTTCCGACAAAAGTGCGTTATTTGTACAGCACGGTTCGCCGTTAAGGCGGTTGTAGCCACACATAACTTGACGCACGTCGCTGTTCATTATTATATATTCGAAAGCAGGGAGGTAGGTGGCACGTAGGTCGTGGCTGGAGACACGGCTGTCGAACTCGTGGCGAATCCCCTCTGGACCGCTATGAACAGCAAGATGTTTCAAGCAAGCCGCAACGCAAAGGGGCGAATCGTTACCGAATGGGTGCTGAAGGCCGTCGACGCAAGCTTTGCCCATCACGGCCGTGAGGTATGGGTCCTCGCCGTAGGTCTCCATGCCGCGCCCCCAACGAGGGTCGCGAAAAAGGTTAACATTGGGTGTGAAGAAGGTTAGTCCAGCATAGTCGCCAAAGTTACCAGCAGCTTGAGCCTCAGCGTGTTTGAGACGAGCCTCGAGTGCTACCGAGGCAAAGAGAGAACGGACCAAAGTAGTGTCGAACGTTGCTGCGAGAGCAATTGGCATAGGGTATACGGTGGCTTGTCCGGCGCGCGCAACGCCATGTAAAGCCTCGTTCCACCAACTATAGGCCAGCAGCCCCACACGCTCGATGGCAGGATTGTGGTGAACCATGAGCGAGAGCTTCTCGTCGAGGGTAAGCTGCGCCAGCAAGCGGTCGACTTCGGCTGATACCGACAAAGAATTTTGCGCCCGCCCTACGACTGGTAACATCAGCATTAGGCTGACCACCAACATCTTGCTAAAAGAACTACCAGATTTCATATCTGCAAATATACGAAAAAAAATATTTCTGACACCAACGACAAGAAAAAATATTAACACAGAGGGCTTGCCCTGCGGCAAACCCTCTCGGAATTAAGAATAAAAAAGATGAATACAAAATGTTTCGGAAATTAACGTTTTTTCTGCGCCAACTTGGCCTCGACCGTCATCGTGGCGTGTGGCACCACCATGAGGCGTTCTTTTGGGATAAGCTTACCCGTGACGCGACAAATGCCATAGGTGCGGTTCTCGATTCGGATGAGGGCATCTTTGAGGTCACGAATAAATTTCTGCTGCCTGGCCGCGAGACGAGAGTTTTCCTCTTTCGAGAGGACATTGCTGCCCTCCTCGAGAGTTTTAAACGTTGGTGCAGTGTCGGTTACATCGTTCTTGCTGCCAGCTACTGCCTCGTTGAGCAGTTCGAGATTGTGCTCGGCCTCGGCAATTTTTTTCAATATCAATTCCTTGAACATTTGCAACTCTTCGGCCGAGTAACAATTTTTTTCTACCTGGGTGTTGGTCGTGTTTGCCATGTCTCGAAAATTTTTCTGCAAAGATACAAAAAAAACAACACATTGGCAAAAAACATATCAACACCCTTTGTTACTTTCGTCTAAATACAATTCAATCAAGCCATTAGGCGCACTTATATAAATCGTTTTATGTTCGCGGTCGACTTTTTTCACTATCTCGTCGACTATCGGAACAAGGATTTCGGTGCCATTTTTGTCGATTTGGAACAGCGGTTGCACGTATTCGAGTACCCCTTTAATCGTGCCAACCTCTCCATAATTGTCGTCGACCACCGCAAAGCCCACCACTTCGTGGAAGTAGAACTGGTTACCTGTGAGCGGAGGCAACATCGAGAGCGGCAGATAAAGGTCGTGGCCTACAAGGGCTGCAGCCTGCTCGGGGTCTATATCTTCGAACGTAGCTACCGCCTTGTTACCGTTGAAGTTATCGAGTTTGAAAAAGTATGGGACCAGTCCATTTTTTGTTTCGACGTAGGCCGAATCGAGGTCGGCATAATCGGTCGGCGAGTCGACGTCGAGAAATACCACAGCTTGACCCCTATAGCCCCATGGCTTGGTTATCCGCCCCAGGCGGAAACATTCGTCTGTTGTCATTGTTGCGTTGCGATAAAAAAGAGTGCCCCAGCGCAGATGGCCAGGGCAGAGCTTTAGACTTAATTCTTCACAGAGTCGAAGCGACCGTATTTCATTCGGCAGCAGGAGCTTCGGCGGCCTCGGTGGCTTCGGCAGCGCCTTCGGCCTCGGCTTTGGCAGCTTCGGCGGCCTCTATGGCGGCTTGACGCTTAGCGGCTACAGCAGCGGCCTTGGTCTCGTTGGCTTTCTTCTCGGCCTCGAGGCGAGCTTTGCGCACGTTGCGGTCGTTGTTTTCGGCCTCGCTCTTGGCGTTGGCTATCTTGGCCTCTTTGGCTTTGAGCCACTCGTTGAAGCGCACGTCGGCAACTTCCTGGCTGATAGCGCCTTTCTCGACACCAATCTGGAGGTGACGACGGAGGAGAACACCTTTATAAGAAAGGATGTGGCGAACTGTATCGCTCGGCTGAGCACCATTTTTGACCCATTCGACAGCGCGGTCGAAGTTGAGGTCGATGGTGGCAGGGTTGGTCAGCGGATTGTAGGTGCCTAACTTCTCGATAAATTTTCCATCACGAGGTGCACGACCATCCGCAACAACGATATGGTAGAAGGGTTGGTTCTTTTTACCATGGCGTTGAAGTCTAATTCTTGTAGGCATAATGTGTTGGTTTTAAATTGGTTAAACGTTTTTGTGTCGTTTTTGACTTTTGCAAAGATACAACTTTTTTTTGGATGTGCAATATTTTTTTTAAACCAGTTGGCCCGAATTCGATTTTTTTTCGTAATTTTGCAACTTGGTTATGAAAGAGATTTGGGAACATCGGTTTTGGTACAGCTTCTTCCGCCCGTGGGTAGAATATGCGGCCAAGTGTCACTACTCCAACCACTTGGAGGTGGTGGGACGCGACCTCATTCCCGACGGCAGTGTGGTTTTTGCCATCAACCACCAGAACGGACTGATGGATGCGCTGACGGTGCTCTGCACGGCGCAACAGCCAGTGGTGTTTCTCTGTCGTGGCGACATTTTTTCGACCCGAGCCGCGCGGTGGGCCTTCGCCTTTCTGCGGGCGTTGCCCGTCTACCGCCCGCGCGACGGCCGTCAGGCTCTCGCAGCCAACGAGGCTACTTTCGACGCTTGCCACCAAGCCCTGCTGCACAACGTGCCGGTCTATATCGCGCCCGAGGGAACCCACCACGCCGGCCCCGACCTGCTGCCATTCAAGAAAGGCTTTGCCCAGATGGCCTGCCGCGCCCAAGCAGCCGACGAGAGCCGAAGCGTGAGCGTGGTACCTGTAGGCATAGCCTACAGTAGCTTCAGCGCTCCATGGACGCGCGCCGAGGTGCAAATCGGCCAACCGATAGACGTAAGTCAATTCATGCCACTCTACCATACCGACCCGATAGCCGCCTATAACGCTATGAGTCAGCAACTTCGCGCCAACCTCACCAAAGCCATACCAACGCGGCCAGCTACCGCGCCGAGGCTGTGGCTGATAATCGTCGTCGCGCTGGCGCTCATTGCCCTCGGCATTGCATGTCCTAAAACACTAATCATACTACTGACAGCCAACCCGTTAGCATTTATACCCACCACGTGGCTCAGTCGACGACTGACCGACGACCCCCAGTCGGTTCAAACCGTCGACTTCGGCCTGCGGCTCGCGCTAATACTTATATATATTATAGTACACACCGTTTGGCTCGCCATAGCCGGACGCTGGGCCACGGCCGTGGTCAGTCTCGCAATAGCCATAATCCTACCCTGGGCGATGGGATATTTCGTCAAAAAACGCCACGTAAAGCACTGATTATCAACACCAATTCGAACAAACAGCATATATCCTGCTGATTTCCAACAACATAAACAAGTTGTGGTCGTATTAAGGTCGTATTAAGGTCGCCCTGACATCGCCCACCCTCCACCCCACCCCTTACCGCAACCCATACACAACCCGAATCACCTCCCTCGGCACTGCACGTAATACAAAAAAATCAGCAACTTTTTCAGAAAAAATTTGACAGTTCAAAAAACTTTCGTATCTTTGCAGTTGAAATGATATTAAAATAATATCAAAACAATATTACGCAACAACCTAAAAAACAACACAATGAATAGCAAAGAAAAGCAAAAAACAATGACGGCTACCAACAACGGATTTCTGCACCTTATCTTCAACCTCATACTACTCGTAGCCGCCCTGGGCGTGATGATAGTAGGCATAGAGCGCGAACTTGGGTGGACCGTCATCCCCGACGTGCTGCTATGGGCCTGCTGGGGCCTACACATCGGCGGCTTCTGCGTCATTCAGCCCAACCACGCCCGCGTGCTCACCTTCTTCGGCCGCTACGTCGGCACCGCACGTCAAAACGGATTTTTCTGGATTAATCCATTCTACAGCAAACGCAAAATCAGCCTCCGTGCCGACAATATGGATGTAGAACCCATAAAGGTTAACGACCGCAACGGCAACCCCATCATGATAGGTCTTGTGCTGGTTTGGCGCGTCGAAGACACGTATCGAGCCTGCTTCGACGTCGAGTCGACCAACTACAACTCGTTCGTGGCCGTGCAGAGCGACGCCGCACTGCGCAAGGTGGCCAGCCTCTACGCTTACGACAACATGGATAACCAAGGCGAAGTTACGCTGCGCAATGGCGCCGACGAGATAAACAGCCGCCTCGAAGACGAAATACGTAGCCGCCTCGAAATTGCCGGCATCGAAATCGTCGAAGCACGAATCAACTACCTTGCCTACGCACCCGAAATTGCCAGCGTCATGCTTCGTCGCCAGCAAGCCGACGCCATTATCGCCGCACGCGAAAAGATTGTCGAAGGAGCTGTATCGATGGTAGACCTCGCCCTCAAAAAGCTGGCCGAAGGCAACATTGTCGAGCTCGACTCGGAGCGCAAAGCCTCGATGGTGAGCAACCTGCTCGTGGTACTCTGTGCCGACGAGAGTGCCAGCCCCGTAATCAACACAGGTAGCCTTTACCAATAAACCATGAAGAAAACTTTTGCCTTGAGGGTCGACGAAGAGGTTCTTTCTGCCATCGAACGCTGGGCGGCCGACGAGTTTCGCAGCACCAACGGGCAAATTGAATGGATACTGAACGAAGCCCTCAAGCGAGCCAAACGCAATCCGCAAAAAAAGAAGCAGCCATGACCGAACAAAACAAAATCGTGATGAGAGCCTTACTCGTTGCAGCGGGCATACTGACGGTGGCTCAGGTCGTCATGCTGGTCACCCACGCTGCAGACACATTATGGCTCGCCGCTGTGCTACCAATAAGTTGTATCGCCATCTGCGCACTGTTGGTAAGCTGCGTGCTGCACCCAGAGACTAACATTCAATACACCCTTCGCAAAAACAAGGACAAAGATGGTCTGAAGTTCGAAAGAGTGACCTATCCGCCCGACCCTAACGGACTTCGACATATCTCGGCCGGAGTCATTGCACTGCTCATGGCTCTGCTCTTTACCGTCATTGCAGTCCACCTGGCCTGGCCCGAAACGTTAACCGAAGGCCTACTAACGAAAATCACTATAGCGATTTTGGTAGCTGTTATCATCGTGCTCAACATCATCGAGGGTCGGCTACAGAGACAACACAAAAACAATACTCAATCCAAATGACTGACACACAAGAAATTCTGCAAATAGAGGGGCTGAGCAAAACCTTCAACCTCTCTCTCAAACAGCAAAAAATAGAACGAGCCACCAGCAGGCATAAGGTGGCCGTAGACAACCTAACATTCAGTGCCTACCGTGGCGAGATATTCGGCCTTCTCGGTCCCAACGGCGCCGGTAAAACAACCACACTGCGTATGCTCTCGACCTTAATACGACCACAACACGGCGATGCCCTGATTGATGGCTACAGCGTGGTAAGCCAACCCGAACGAGTGCGCGAACGTATTGGATTCCTCACATCTGAGCTCAAACTCGAAGACTTCTTCACCCCTAACTATCTGTTCAACTTCTTCAGCCAACTACACCACGTCGACACCACTACGACCGAAGCACGGCGTCGCCAAATGTTCGAACGTTTTGGCATCGACAAATTTGCCGAGGTCAAGGTAGCCAACCTCTCAACCGGCATGAAGCAAAAACTGAGCCTAGTAATCTCGCTCGTTCATAACCCAGACATAATCATCTTCGACGAGCCTACCAACGGCCTCGACGTGCTCACAGCTCGCACCGTAACCGACTACCTGCAAGAACTACGCGCCGAAGGCAAAACCATTATCCTCTCTACACACATCTTCTCGCTCGTGGAGCGCCTTTGCGACCGTGTAGGCATTATTATCGATGGCCGTATGGTGGCTTGTGGCTCATTAGACGAGGTTTGCAACGGTTTGTCTATCGAAGACCGCTTTTTTGAACTCTACAAACAAGTGAAAGGAGACGAGGAATGAAAACGAAATCGAACACATGGACCATTGTTAAAAAGGAGTTTGCCCGCTTCTTTGGCGACAGGCAACTGTTCTTCACCGCCGTCATAATGCCAGGTCTACTTATCTATCTTATTTACAGCGTAATGGGCATAGGTATTAGCAAAATGATAACCGACGGCAGCAACAACACCGTCGACCTTTATGTAGAGAATATGCCAGCAAGCTTGGAGCCTGCTATAGCCATGCTCGACAGCGCTATGGTCGTCAAAGAACAGACCGACGGTGTGCTCGAAATGCTACCACTACTCGACGACGAAGAGACAAACATTGTCCTGCTGCGTTTCCCCCAGGGATTCGACTCGCTGACTGCAGCCTACCAGCCACAAAGTGGAGAATTGGCGCCAAACGTCGAAATATATTACAACTCTGTCAACAACGCTTCGAGCCGCGTCTACTACGCCTTGACCGCAATGCTCACAGCCTACGAAGACAGCATGAGCAACCGCTTCGACGTGAACCGTGCCGACACCGAAGAGCAGAAATTCGACCAGGCTTCGGCCGACCAAATTTTGGGCGACATTTGGAGCAAACTGCTGCCAATGCTCATTGTGATGATGCTTTTCAGCGGCGTGATGAGCATTGCCCCGAGCTCGATTGCGGGCGAAAAGGAGCGCGGCACCATTGCCACACTGCTCGTAACGCCCATGAACCGTAGCGAACTGGCTATTGGCAAAATTATTTCGCTCTCGGTACTGTCGCTACTCAGCGGTCTTTCAAGCTTCATCGGAATTGTGCTCTCGATACCCAAGATGGTGCATGGCGAGGCGCACGACTTGGACCTGGCTTTCAACTACACGTTTGGCGACTACGCAGCACTGTTGCTCATCATCTTTGGAACGGTAATCATTATGGCATCGGTCGTGAGTCTGCTCTCGGCTTTTGCCAAAGATGTTAAGAATGCCGGTACGATGGTGCTGCCGTTGATGATGGTGGTGCTTTTTGCTGGATTGATGCCTATGTTCCAATCAGGTACGCCTGCCTCGATAACTACATACCTCATTCCTTTCTATAACTCTATCGAGACTATGGTTGGGGTGTTCGACCATTCGCTGCAATGGAGCGCGGTAATGACCACGGTATGCTCCAACTTGGTTTACAGCGCCATGGCTGTATGGGGACTGACATATATGTTCAACAACGAAAAAATAATGTTCGGTCGATGAAAAAAAGTATTGCCATTGCTGCAACAATTGCGCTCGTTTTTGTGTCATACACTGTGCAGGCACAGTGGTGGACTGGCACCAGCGCCAAAACCGGCCTCGTTCTGTGTCTGCACTTGGGCGACAGTTCTTTGACACTCTACAGCCCACTTCAATCTTCAGCACCAATACCTGCAAGCAGCTGGCAAGTCGACGACGAGAGCCTGAACCTTGAATGCAAGGCCATCGGTCTGAAAATGAATCTGAAAAAGGTTGGCGACAATCTTGCAGGCACTTGGCGACAAGGACTGCTGCGCGAGGAAATCACGTTCTATCCCTCCGACACATTGTTTACCCTTGAGCATCCACAAACACCACTGCCGCCCTACAGCTTTGACGAAGAAGAGATTACAGCCGACTACACCGACAGCCAGGGCAATCCAGTGCACCTGAGCGGCACCCTCACCTACCCCAAAAGTGGCGGGCGATTTCCGACCGTGGTGCTGGTGAGCGGCAGCGGCCAACAAAACCGCGACGAAGAGATTATGCAGCACCGCCCATTCCTGGTGTTGGCCAACTACTTGGCCAGCCGTGGCATAGCCACCCTGCGCTACGACGACCGCGGTGTTGACAGCTCGACGGGCAATCTCGACAGCGCCGACACTTACCTCTTTGCCGAAGACGCCGAAGCAATGCTCATGGCGCTCAAAGGCAACCGACATATCGACACCAACCGCCTCGGCATTGGCGGACACAGCGAGGGCGGGGCCATTGCACCAATGGTGGCAGCACGCAACAGGGCTGCCAAATTCGTGGTCATGCTGGCTGGGCAAGGCTGCACCGGCAGCGACGTTATGGTGCAACAAAACGAGGCTATATTCATTGCCAAAGGCGTGAGTGCCGACCTTGTTTCTATACGTGTGGCAATGATGAAGGAGATTTTTGGGCTCGAAAAAAACGCACCTCTCGCACAATATAAAGCCATTGTTGACCGTTATACAAAAGAACTCAGCGACAAACAGCGCGACAGCATCGGCATAGCCAAAGGCACAGCCTATCAACTACATAAACAATTGAACAGCAGTTGGATGAGTTCTTTTTTAAAGCTCGACCCCGGCACATACCTACCACGCGTAGCCTGCCCAATATTAGCACTATGTGGCAGCAAAGACAGCCAGGTGCTGGCCGAGCCAAACCTCGCAGCCATTAAGAAACTGAACGCCAACGCAATGTGTCGAAAGTTGGACGGATTGAACCACCTCTTTCAACGCTGCACAACAGGCTCGCCCGACGAGTATATGCTCATCGAAGAGACCTTCAACGAAGAAGCAATGCAAGTCGTGGCCGACTTTATTTTAAGGCTTTAACACAATAAATCAAGCGGCACTGCGTTATTAATAACATGATAGTGCCGCAACAACTACGCCCTGGCGACCGCATAGCCATTGCCGCCCCGGCTCGAAAAGTGAGTCGAGACGAGGTTGCACCATTCGTGCAACTTATTGAACAACAGGGCTTCGAGGCAATTCTACCCGAAGGCCTTTTTGCCGAAGAAAACCAGATGGCTGGCAACGACACCCACCGCGCCAACCTCTTGCAACGATTGCTCGACGACCCCACGCTCGGTGCCATTGTTTGCGCCCGTGGAGGCTACGGCTCGGTGAGGATTGTAGACCAGTTGGATTTTACGCTGTTCGCCAAACGCCCCAAATGGATTGTTGGCTACAGCGATGTCACTGTCTTCCACTCACACCTTAACCGTCTCGGGTTCAGCACGCTGCACGCCACAATGCCTATCGATATCCGAACCACTGCCGACGACAACTCTGCCGCATTCGCCACCCTGCTCAGCGCCCTGATGGGCAACCCCGACGCCATTGCCTGCCCACCACACCCCATGAACCGCATTGGCGACGCCGAGGCCCAAGTGGTTGGCGGCAACCTATCGATTCTCTACAGCCTCGCAGGGTCGCCTTCGGCCATCGATACCCGTGGGAAAATACTGCTAATCGAAGACCTCGACGAATACCTCTACCACATTGACCGCATGATGACCGCGCTACGCCGAAGCGGAATGCTTGCCGGCCTCAAAGGCTTGATTGTAGGCGGATTGAACAATATGCACGACAACGCTATACCCTTCGGACTCACTGCCGAGCAGATAGTACTGCGCGCAGTTCACGACTACGACTACCCAATTGTTTTCGGCGCGCCGATAGGCCACCTCGGACTGAACAACCACGCTCTACCACTGGGTGTGCCAACGCATATCGAGGTATCCAAATGCGGAGCCACAATAGTCCCAAAACTGCTATAAAAACCTGGAGCACTGAGTATCAAACAAATAAGCGCCACACAGAAACCGCGATAGGAAAATATTGCACAAGAAAAACATTTTTTTTAGGCAGCCGACAGATAAATCAAAAAAAATTCGTACTTTTGCAGTTCGAAACCAACAACAAAGTCACAACCGCAAACGTCATGCTGCTCGTATACACACCCAAGATAACCAACCGCCTGTTCTACACCCTCAACGTGGTGCTGCACACCATTTTGCGCGTTGATTTCAGCATGACAACCGACCGCCAACTCTTTGCCCAACACAGCGGCACAAAACTGAGCTACGCCAGCGAGCCCGTGGCCGACGAGCCCTTCTTCAAAGCTTGCCGGTTGCTTTTCGAGACCGCCATATCGGACCAAGAGCCACGCCCGTTCGATGTGGGCGGAACAACGGCCCTTTTTCCAGTCTACGGACGCGATATTGCCTTGCCATACGACCCCTTTGCAGCCTCGTTCTACCTGCTGAGCCGCTACGAAGAATACCTACCCCACCGCGAGGATGAGCACGGCCGATACCTCTCTGCCGAAAACTTGGCCGTGCGACACGGCTTCGTCAACCAAGCCTCGGTCGACCGCTGGGCGATAGCCGTGCGCGATGTCATTGCTGCGCGCTACCCAGACTTCGAATTCCCAGAACGCAAATTCAACGCTGTGGTAACGGTCGACATCGACGCGGCATACAACTTCCTCCACAAGGGCGTCTTCCGCACCGTTACCGGACTTGCGCGCGACATGATTCACCGAGATTTCGACCAAGTGAGCCATCGCCTGCGCGTGCTCCGCCACCGCGAACCCGACCCGTTCGACACCTTCGACTACATCATCGACACCCTCGCGCCACATCGCGACGTGCCGCTCGTTTTCTTTGCACTGATGGCCGACTACGGTATGTTCGACAAGCCCATTGCACACACTAACACCTACTTCCGCCAGTTGCTACAACACCTGGGCGACTTTGCCAAAGTGGGCATACACCCCTCCTACTACTCGCCCAACAACACCGCCCTCATTGCCACCGAAACCCGCCGCCTATCAGACACGCTGCACCGCAGCATTGTGCGCTCGCGCTTCCACTTCCTCCGCCAGCGGCTTCCGGCCTCGTACCAAGCGCTACTTTCGGCCGGCATAAAACACGACTATTCTATGGGGTTTGCCGACATCACTGGCTTCCGCGCCGGCACCGGAACACCATTCCCATTCTTCGACCTGGAGAGCGACTGCCAAACCGAGCTCACACTCCACCCTTTCTGCGTTATGGATACCACGCTCCAAAAATACCTCGCCCTCGGCCCAGAGCAGGCCATGACACAAAACGCAGCCCTAATCGACGAGCTGCGCGCCGTTGGCGGTACATTTAGCTGCATAGTACACAACCAAAACCTCGCCGAACTATACGGCTGGCAGGGCTGGCGACGAGTGTTCGAACAAATGTGCAACGACCTCGACAGCCACCCAACAGCCCAGGCAAAATAAAAAATTGTGCACTCAACACAATAAAACAAGCCCACAATCGTTATACTACCAACACGCCATGATAAACTACAAAGAAAAACTGAAACCCATACGCGCCTTCGTGTTCGACTTCGACGGCGTTATGACCGACGGCAGCGTTTGGATTTTCGCCGACGGCGAGTCGGTACGCGCCGGCAACATCAAAGACGGCTTCGCCATTCAATACGCCGTCAAGAAAGGCTACATTGTGGCCGTAATCTCGGGCGCCACCTCGGCCAGCATCGACAACCGTATGCACTCGCTCGGCGTGACACAGGTCTATACCGGCTGCGCCAACAAGATGGGCACCTACCTCAAATTCCTCGAAACCAACAACCTGAAGGCCGACGAGGTGGTATGTATGGGCGACGACCTGCCCGACTACGACATTATGCGCCACTCTGGCGTAGCAGCCTGCCCTGCCGACGCCGCCACCGAAATCAAAGACATTGCCGACTACATATCCCTCTACCCCGGCGGACGCGGCTGCGTGCGCGACATCATCGAACAAACCCTGCGCCTCCACGGCCAATGGTTCCACCCCGACGCACTGACTTGGTAACGCCGTGAAAAACAACATATTATACCGCATACTACTCGCAATAATCACCCTCGCCGCAACCACGGCGGCCGCTCAAAACTTCGACCCCTCAGACACCACCACACTCTACCCCCACAAAGGCACCTTCTACGCCGACCGCTTCGAAGGCCGAAAAACCGCCAGCGGCGAAATATTCAGCCAACAACGATTCACCGCCGCACACTGGAAAATAAAACTCGGAACCCTCGTCCTCGTCACCAACCAAAACAACGGCCAACAAGTCATCGTCAAAGTCAACGACCGCTGCCCCAAACGAGGAGTCTTCGACCTCAGTCGTCGCGCCGCCCGCGCCATAGGCATACGCGGCAGCCAACCCGTCAACGTGCGCCTACTCGGCCCAGAATGGGAGGCCGCCTGGCAAGCTCAAGACACCGCCGCCACACCGCCACCAACCACGCCACAAAACCACACATCAACCACCGCCCAAAACAAAAGCCCAAAACAAGAACCTCAAGGCCTCTTCGACCTCTACATAGGCACCGCACCCACACGCGCCGACGCCGAACAAATGATTCGCCAACTGCCCGAAATCTACCAATCCAAAGTCGAACCCACAGCCGAATATGGCACCGACGGCGTGTCGCTCATCATCCGCCTCGGGCAACCCTACCGGCGCGTTGCCCCACTCCAAACCTCGCTACTCAAAACATTCCCCGAAGCCGCCTTGCGCAAAACAGAGCCCAACAAACCCTAAAACACTAAAAATCAGTATTTTACATAAATCACTGAAAATCAAACACATAGATAGGTTAAGGTCGTATTAACATCGTCTTAACATCGGGTTGACATCGAGCACCCTCTCAATAGCCCCTCGCAAACCACATTCTCTACCCTACCCTGACACAGCAAAAAAGCAGGAATAATGCAAAAAAAGCAAAAAAAATTTCCGCAATTAAATAAATATTATTATCTTTGCAAGTCAAAAGTCTACACCGTTTTTGCTCAGCAAAACCGTGCGAGACTGCACATACAACACTGACAGTCAGCCACATGAGGCGAAAAAACGACATAGCAAACACCGCCCAAAACACCCTGCAAAGAGTGCTCCTTTTTGCTGTTATGCTACTCATTTCGTCGGCTGCCACGGCACAACTCGAAGGACAATACACACAATTTATGTTCAACCGTATGTCCTACAACCCCGCCTACGTGGGCAGCAGCGGCTCCATCAACGTATTCGGGTTCTACCGCAACCAGTGGATGGGCCTCCAGATAGACTCGCCGACACCTGGCGTTGAGGCCGGTTCTACGCCAACCAACTATATGTTTGCCGTCGATATGCCCGTCAATTGGCTCCACGGCGGTGTGGGGCTACTCCTTTCTGGCGAAGAAATCGGCTACCATAAAAACACCCTCATCAACGCCGACTACGCTTTCCGCATTGTGTGGGGTCCTGGCACGCTGGCCGCCGGCGTCGAGGTAGACCTTCTCAGTGGCACCTTCGACAAGGGCAAACTCTACGGCCACAACGACTTCACTGGTGACCTCTCCAACCCCATCGAACGCGCCAACGACCCTCTGCTCAACGGCGACGAATTGTCGGCCACCATATTCGACGTCTCGACAGGCCTCTACTACCAAGTGCCCGGTCTCTTCTACACTGGCATCGCTGTCAAGAATATGCTCGGTTCGTCGAACGACGACCTCGGCTACAAAAACCCACGCACACTCTACATCATGGGCGGTTACGAATACACATTCCCCTACAACCCTGTATTCAAAATCAAACCCTCCGCCCTCATCAAAACCGCCGACCTCTCCACCTGGCAAGCCGACGTGGCCTGTCTCGTCGACTACCGTAACCTACTCTGGGCTGGTGCCAGCTACCGAATTACCGACGCTGTGGCCGCCATCGCCGGCGTCAACATCGACGTTCCCGACATAGGTCAGTTCCAAATCGGAGCCTCCTACGACCTCGTCACCTCCAAGTTCGGCACCTTCAAACCTGGCCGCAGCTTCGGCAGCCTCGAACTATTCCTCAAGTTCAGCTTCAAAATCATAGTGCCTCAAAAGCCACCATCATCATACGGCAACACTCGCTACTTAAGATAGTATTTTATATAAAAACGAAACTTTTCGAAAAAAATTGCGTAAAAGACAAATTAAAACAACAATAATATGAAGAAGTCGATTTTCATGCTCGCCGCATCAGTACTACTGCTCTGCAGCTGCAATTCATCCAACAAAGGCGAACTCGTAGGAGTAACCAACCGCCCCGTCTTCGAAGACATCGACCTCAAAGGCATGGTCTTCATCAACCAGGGCAACTTCACCATGGGTGCAGGAACACAAAACGTCACCTACGGCACCGTCCCAGCACCGCGCAAAATGCAGGTAGGCTCCTACTTTATGGACGAAACCGAAATCACCAACAACGAATACCGCCAATTCGTTTATTGGGTGTCCGACTCCATCGCACGCAAAATCCTTGGTGAAAATGGTATCGAAGGTTTCCTTATCGAGGAAGACCAATACGGCGAAGCCCTCGACCCACCCATCCTCAACAAAAAGACCAAAATCGACTGGAAAGACCAGGAAGTGCGCCAAGCCCTCATCGATGGTGGCTACTATATGACCGACATCAACCATCGTATGATTATCGACGCCTCCAAACTCAACTACGAATACTACTGGGTCGACTATCGTGAGGCCGCACGCAAAGAGGTTGCCACCACCGTCAAGGAGGAGCACAAAGGCACCTCGTTCGCTGTGCGCCCCAAAGGCCTCAACAACCGTAACTCGCTCATCAAGAAAGTAGTAATCAACGTCTACCCCGACACACTCTGCTGGGTACACGACTACGTCTACAGCATGAACGACGACTACACCCATAGCTACTTCTCGTCGCCCGCCTACGACAACTACCCCGTGGTTGGTATCAGCTGGCTGCAAGCCAAAGCTTTCTGCAACTGGCGTTCCAACCTCCTCAACCAATATCTCGAAAGCATCAACTACACCCAGCTCAACGACTTCCGCCTCCCGACCGAAGCCGAATGGGAGTTTGCTGCTCGCGGTGGCATAGCTGGCCAATCCTACCCCTGGGGCGGCCCCTATGTGCGTAACCCTAACGGTTGCTTCCTCGCTAACTACGAGCCCCTCAAAGGTGCCTACGACGACGATGGTGGTGTTAAAACCCTCATGGTCGGCCACTACGCTCCCAACGACTACGGCCTCTACGATATGGCTGGCAACGTGAGCGAATGGTGCCTCGACGCCTTCAACCCATCCACCTACAACATCGCCAACGCCGTAACTCCTACATATATATATGATGCACAGGAGTCAGACCCCAACGCGATGAAGACCAAAGTTGTTCGTGGCGGCAGTTGGAAAGACCAAAAATACTTCATCCAAGTCCAGACACGCACCTTTGAATTCCAAGACACCGCCAAGTCATATATCGGATTCCGCTGCGTGCAGCCCTACTTGGGCCGCGTCAAAGGCGACAACCTCCGCACCGCCTCCAACGTAACGCGCTAAACCTCAACGTCATTCAACATCTCGGCCAACACTAACCAGCAGTATAAGCCAGTAGCATAGAGACCACCCGTCAACACCATAAACCAAGCAGAATCGCCCAAACGAGCACTTAAATCGACGGCCGCGACCAGAATGACAAAGAGAACAAAAACCGAAACTAAAAACATCAACAAATAAGTAACACAAAAAAACACTAAACAAAATGAGCTTCTTAGACAATCTTGTTCGCAGTAAAGCCTACAAAAACTTCATGGCCAAACTCTATGGATGGGGAGCCGCCGTCGTTATCGTCGGAGCCCTGTTCAAAATTAACCACTGGCCTGGTGGTGAAATCATGCTTATCCTCGGTATGGGTACTGAGGTTATCATCTTCTTCCTCTCTGCGTTCGAACCGCCTCACAAAGAGTGGGACTGGAGCCTCGTTTACCCAGAACTCGCCGGCATGGTGACAGAGAACGAACTGACCGAAGGAGGCGAAGGCCAACCCCAGATAGCTAAAAGCAGCGACCCGCTCAGCCAGAAACTGGACCAGATGCTCTCCGACGCTAAAATAAGCCCCGAACTCATCGACCGCCTGGGTCAAGGTATGCAAAACTTGGCCGACAGTGCCACTTCGATGAACAGTATGGCTTCGGCAGCTGCCGCCACCGACAAGTTTGTTAGCAATATGGACAACGCCGCCGAGGCCGCTGGCCAGCTGCTCGAAAGTATGCAGGGCGCCCCCGAAGCTGTTTCTACCCTCTCCGAAATCTACAAAGAGACCGCCCAGTCGCTCACCGGCGACGTGTCGTATGCCGACGAGATGAAGAAAATGTCGGCCAGCCTCTCCTCTATCAATGCCATGTACGAGCTCCAAATTCAGAACGCCAGCAACCAAATCAACGTCAACAAAGACGTCGAAGAGAAGATGCAGGTGATGATGAAGAACTTTGCCGACTCGGCCGACGGTATACTCAAATACAAGGAACAGGTCGACGCCCTCACTCGCAAAGTAGCCGAACTCAACAACGTATACGGCAATATGCTTGCCGCTATGCAGACTCGCATATAAGCACACCACACACAAACAACGACACTACAAATTTTGAAATAAGAAACAAGGAGTAATATATGGGTGCAACAAACTGTCCGGAAACACCGCGACAAAAAATGATTACAATGATGTACCTCGTGTACACCGCCATGTTGGCGCTCAATGTTTCCGCCGAGGTGGTCAACGGTTTCAAGACCGTGGGCAACGCTATGAACAAATCGAACGAGAACATTGCCGTCAAGTTGGACGACACCTACGCTAACTTCGCCAAAGCACTCGAGAACAGTAGAGACAAAGTACAAGACAAATACGACAAAGCACAGGAAGTCAAGCGCTTATCGACCGAACTCGGTGCCTATATCGACAGCGTTGAATATACTTTTGTAGGTATGCTGGCCAGCAAAGCCAAAATTACCCCTAACCCCGAAGACCCCAAAGAAGTACGCATAATCGAATTTAAGAACGACGACGGCACAACCAACCTCGACAGCGTGAAAGAAGCCATGAGAATAGGCGGCTTTAGCTGGATTGAAACCCTCGACAATAACCACAAGGGAACACGCTTCTTTCTCGGCGATGCCGAAGGCGACAACCCCACTTCGGGCGCTGCCATCGAACTGAAAGCCAAGATTATGGAATACAAGCAACGCGTCAAAGAGATTTTGGGCGACGACTCCGTTCACGTAGCTCTGGGTCTCGACGTGGAGCGTGTTGAGCTCAACAGCGAGAAGAAACCTACCAGTTGGGAGATGCTCAACTTCAACAACACCGTAGCAGGCGCTGCCCTTGTGACCCTTACCCGTATGAAAGCCGAAACGATGAACGCCGAATTCGACGTTGTTAATATGCTCTATAAGCAAATCAGCGCTGGCGACTTCAAGTTCGACCAGGTTTCGATGATTTCACGCCCCAAATCGACCTACATCATCCAGGGCGGAACCTACGAAACCGACATCAACGTGGCCGCATACGACTCGCATCAGCAGTTCTCGGCTACCATCAACGGCCAAACTCGCACCAGCAACGATAGCGGCTCGGTTCACTACTCGGTGGTGTGCAACACGCTTGGTCCACAGACCATTACCGGTACCGCCTACGTCACCAACCCCGACGGCGGAGTGAAAGAATACCCCATCAAGGATAGTTACTTTGTGGCCAAACCTCTCGCTGTGGTCTCGCTCGACAATATGCAGGTGCTCTATGCCGGCATTGCCAACCCTGTCACCATCTCGGTGCCTGGCGTCGACTCGCGTTCGCTCAAGCCCACTATCGTCGAAGGCAAAGCCACCATCGCCCCCAACCCCGACGGCGGTGGTCCCGAAAAATACATCATTACACCGACCGCCGGCAGCCGCAAAATCGTCATCAACATCGATGGAACCATCAACGGCAAGACCTCCTCGCTCGGTAAATACGAAGCCAAGGTGAAAGAGATACCCGAACCCACCATCAACGTTGGTGGCTATGAGAACGGCGCTCGCGTGTCGCGCAGCGACTTCAGCGATGGCACCCGCGTCATTGCCATGAAGCAGAAGGGTTTCGAATTCACGCTTCCCAAGAACTCTATGCGCGTCACCCACCTCTCGATTTCGGTCAACGGCCGCACCGAGGAGAAGAACGGCGACGTGATGGATGCCCAAATCGTTTCCGTCATCAAGAAAGCTAACCGTGGCGACAAGATATTTATCACCGCCACCGTCATGATGCCCGACGGAAAACCCAAAGAGGCCTACGCAGTGTATACAATCAAAAAGTAAATACAGTTATGAAAAAGATTCTGTTAAACATCTTCGTCGTTGCCGCACTTGGCCTGAGCGCAAGCGCACAAAGCATTATCGATGCCGACGACAGTCGCAACTTCAACGACTACTACGAGAAAGGTCTGGTGGCCGGCAAACGCGCCATCCCCTACCCCTACCTGCGCGAAAGCGATGTGGTGTGGGAATCGTATGTGTGGCGCAACATCGACTTCAACGAGAAGTATAACCAGTTTTTCTACTTCCCGGTCGATACCACCTCGAACACCCAGGGCCGCATAAGCATTGTCAACCTCATTCTTCGCGCTGCCAGCAACGGCGACATCGAAGTGTTTGAGGACGACGACATGAAGGTGCCCCAAGACTGGGAGAAAGCTTACAGCCAGATGAAAGGCAAAAGCAAAAAGGTGGAACAGGTCTACATCGAGGAGTGGGACGACTACGACACCCGCGACACCGTGGTGCCAACCGATTTCGACCCCGCCTCGGTAAAGATGCTGCAGCTGAAAGAGAGCTGGTATATCGACAAACAGGATACCCGCCAAAAGGTTCGCATTTTGGCCATGGCCTTCCGCTTTGAGAAGGACGATGTGCAAGCTGGCGAGGAAGTAACCATGCCCGCCACCTCGTTCTGGGTGCCGATGGACGATATGCGCGTGCGCCAAGTGCTCGTGAACGCCAACGCTTATGACGAGAACAACAATGTGGCCGAAAACACCTACGACGATGTCTTCATCCAACGCAGGTTCGACAGTTACATCACTCGCGAGAACAACCGCCACAACCGCGCCATCTCGGCCTACCTCACCGGCGAGGACGCCATTATCCAGTCGCAGATTATCGAAGACAAGATTTTTGACATAGAATCGGATATGTGGGAATACTAAAAACAGAAATTCCACGTTATAATAAGAGTTAAGAGTTTCACGACGAACTCTTAACTCTTAATTTTTATTGGTCGATGAAAAACATAGTGCTCATAACCTCCGCCTTCATGCTGCTGGCCCATACTGCAATGGCCCAGACAGTAGAGCACAATTGGAACGATTTTCACGACCGTAGCCACACAACAATGAGCCGCGCCATACCCCTACCCTACGTTCGCGAGTCGGATGTTATTTGGGAATCAATCATTTGGCGCACCATCGACCTGCACGAAGAGCGCAACCAATATATGTATTTCCCACTCGATATGGACGACCCAACAGGCAAAATAAACCTTGCCAACCTCTTTTGGCGCGCCGTCACAAGGAGCGAAATAACCGTCTACGAAGACGACGAGCTGAAGATACCTATCGACAACGACCTGTTCGTCCTAAACTACACGCGGCCCGACACCATCCGCCTCGAAATTGGCTACGACGACGACAACAACGAGGTTTACCAAACCATAATCCGCCCACGCGAGTTCGACGCCGGCGAGATACTGCAGTTCTCGCTCAAAGAGGCCTGGTTTATCGACAAACAGGACAACCGGCAGGTGGTACGCGCCATTGCCCTCGCGCCCTACAAGGACGAGTTCAGAATGTTCGGACAAGAAGAGATGTACCTCGGGCGACTGCCGCTGTTTTGGATACCAATGCAGGCCATGACCGTGCGCAACCTAATGGCCACCAACACAGCCTATTACCAAGAAAACAACATGGCCGGACAGCCCTCATGGGACCACATTTTTACCAGCCACGACTACAACAGCTTCATCTCTCGCGAGAGCAACCGCTTTAACCGCACCATCAGCACCTACCTCACGGGCGAAGATGCCATTATGGAGGCCGACCGCATTGAGGACAAACTGCTCAACATCAGTATCGATATGTGGGAATACTAATCGATAAACCCCTCAGTATCAACCATTAAAGACAGCAAAAAGGCCCTAATATCGAGTAGAGGAGGGTATGAGGAGCTATTTTTGTCGAATCGTAAACATCTGAATATCAAGGCTTGTTCGACCTCAATACGACCTTAACCCCTCCTTAATACGACCTCAACCCTGATTTTCAGCGTTTTAGAGAGACGAAAAATCGGCTCTAAAAGATGGCGAAATTTATCGATTCGGAGCCTTTATCGATAAAAAGGTGGGCTGTGATGGGTCTATTCTTCGAACACGGCTTCTACGCGCAACACCGAGGCAGTGGCACAGGTCACTCGGTGGTGCTCCGAAGTGCGCAGGCCGATGACCCATAATATTTTTCCGTCGGCGTCGCAGAGTATATATGTTCGTTCTTTATCGAAGAGATTGATTTTCAGGTCGCTGAGCAGGTCACTGACGAGTTTTGAACCTTTCATGCCAAATGGCGTAAAGCGGTCGGAGGGTTGCCAGCGCCGCACCTGGAGTGGGAGCGCGAGGGTGCTGGCGTCGAAGTAGGCCGCGAGCTTCGAGCGACGGGCTTCGGCTGGGTCGAAGTCGGCCGCCTGCAGTTGGGTTAGCACGAGCTTGGGCGGCCTTGCCGGCCGTCCAAGCGGCTCGATGATGAGGCTCTGGCGGTCGCGCAGCAGGCGGTGGGTGGGCGACTGGAAGAGCCGGCCCGACTCGGCGCCGAGGGCCACCTCTATGTCTGCCACATCGGAGGCGTTGAAGCCATAGGGGCGAAGCAACTCGAAGAGCAGCGTGCGGCGTGGCTCGAGCTCGACGAGGGCGGCAATGGGGTAGCTGTGGCGTTGGCCATCGACCACCAGCAGCCTGTCGTGAAGCCTATCTACAGCCTGCCGGTAGACCACCTCGGTATCGGACAGGTGAGCGATGGTTCGAGCCAGCGTGGCGTCGAAACCAGGGGACAAGTCGCGCAAAAGGGGCAGCAGCTGGTGACGGACCTGGTTACGGCGGTAGTCGAGCGAACTGTTGGTTACGTCGGTCACAAATTCTATGCCATGCTGCTCGGCGTATGCCATAATGTCAGCCCTGCCAAAACCGAGGAGCGGACGCACCACATATCCCGAGCGTGGGCGAATGCCATGCAGGCCAGCAATGCCGGTGCCACGCATGAGGTTGATGAAAAAGGTCTCGGCCGAGTCGTCGCTGTGGTGGGCGGTTGCAATGGCGGCATAGCCATACCGGACGCGCAGCTGCTCGAAGAAGTCGTAGCGCAGGTTGCGAGCCGCCTCCTCGATAGAGAGGTGATTTTCAGAGGCATAGTGGCGAGTATCGAAGTGGGCTACATGGAAGCGTGCCCCCATGCGGACAGACAGAGTGCGGACGAAGAGCTCGTCGCGGTCGCAGTCTCCCGGGCGCAGATTGAAGTTGCAATGGGCCACGCCAAAACGGTAGCCAGCCGCCTGCATGAGGTGGCAGAACACCGTCGAGTCGACACCGCCGCTAACGGCGAGCAGCACCTCGTCGGTCGGGCCGAAGAGGTGCTGCTGCTCGATGTATTGTTTGAAGCGGGCGAGCATTAGTAGAGAATCATTTTGCGCATTTGGCGCTCGCCGCCATAGCTGATGGCGTAGTAGTACACACCCGAGGCATACTGCGACATATCGAGGTCGATAACGTGGCGGCCCTCGGGGTAATTGTCTGTCGACTGCTGAACTATGTGGCCCAGAGCGTCGAGCACCATGAAGGTGACTTCGCCCGCGTTGGGTATGGCAAACTCTATGCGGGTCTCCTTGCGGAAGGGGTTGGGGTAGTTCTGCTCGAGCACGAAGCCGTTGGTTTCTACCTCGGGAATACCGTCTTTGTAGTTCACGACCTCGACCACCGTGGTCTGGTTGTTGGCAGAATTGCCGTCGCCGGCCATGACAACCGAACCTGTACCCTCGTAGGAGCGAGTCCAGTCTTTGGGCACGGTTTGGTCGAAAAGTATTGAGTACTTGCGGCGCGGAATCATGTATTCCACTTCGAGGTCCCTGTGGAGCGTTACGCCGTTGACGGTGGCCGAAAGCGAGAGGCGGCGGCCGCTGATGACCATTGTTCCGCGGTTCTCAAATTCGATGTAAACGCTGTCGTTTTCGCTGCGGTTCTCGACCACAATAACCTTGTTCACAGCTACATCCATATATTGCGGAACAATGGCGGTGGTGGTGTCGTTCTTGGGGTTGTTGTCGCCATCGACGTGGACAAAGGCCGTAATGTTGCGCATATCTTCGCGGTTGGTGAAGACACGGTTGAACATATGGTAGCCTGTGCCGAGGGCTGGTATGGGCACATCGTTCACGTAGCGTTCAATGACGGCGTTGGCGGTGTCATCGCCAAAGAAGAGGCCTACTTCGAAGTCGTTGGCACCACGGGCTCCGTCGTTCTCGACGATGAGCGAAACGGTGAAGCCGTCGCTACGCATGGTGTCGAGAACTATAGACTGCGCCTTGAGATCGTTGATGGAGGTCACGCCCGAGAAGGAGGTCTCGATAGTGTCGTTGAACGGGTAGTCGTCCATCGAGTATGCCGAGTAGGCTTTGATAGACATAATGCCGAGCGAGGTGCGCACCTTGTGGCGGAAAGTGTAGTTGAAATATTCCTGGTAGCGCAGCGGGCGACCGAGGAGCGTCATGAGGTTAACGGTCTCGCGCACAGGCGGTTGACCATTAAACTCGTAGACAACATCGGTGAGGTAAATAGAGTCGAGACCGAAGTTATACATTCGTATGGTAACATCAACCGAGTCGCCAGCAATGGTGCGGCTATTGGGTTCCACAAACTCCTCCATCTGCAGGTCGTGCTCGAGTGGGGCGAGTATGAAGTAACTACACACCGAGTCGTTCTCCCAATAAATATCGGTGTTGACGTTGGTGTAGGCGCAGATGGCGAACGTGTCGGGGAACTGGCTGGTAACAATAAACGAGGCGTCGAACTTGAAGAGGTCTTCGCCATCGGGCGGCAAAATTCCGGTATAGGTACCCATCTTTGACAGGTTGGTACCGAAAGGCTTGTAGGCCAAACTGAATGAGCGGATGGTGTCGTTGCCATAGTTGTGAACGATGACTTCTGGGCGGATGATTTGGCCATATTTGGGTTCGGTTGGATAGGTGATGGCTACCACGCCCACGTCGACCGGTCGTCGAGCATGACCAATGGCGAAGTCGTCGAACGCCACACCGTCCAAATAGTTGGTCACCTGCGAGTTACCCTCGTCGGTCTCATATACCATACGGAACTGCGAGAACTCGGGGAAGTCGCCCGAAAGGCCAGTTGACGAAGTAGAGAAATAGCACTGCTCGTAGTCGGCGTTGGTGCCATCGAAGTAGTACTGCGGAGCAGCATCGAGCGGGTCGGGTATGTTGTTATACCAGTGTTCGAGCGAGTCGGCATCGACTTTAGACCAGTAGCCGTCGAAGTTCCAAAATTCCATATACATACGGCTACCCTCGCTCATGTTGCGGCGCAACTTGAAGAAGATAGAGTCGGCACGTACCTGCGAGATGTCGAACACCGGCGAGTAGAGGTAGCTGCGGCTGCCCCAATAACCAGTGGTGATGGTGGTGGTGAGCATTGTAGACCACGCGTTGGGGGCAGAGTAAGCACTGTCGATACGTGCCTTATGCGGGGTACCAAGTTGCCAGAAGTTGGTATCGAAGCGCGAGTGCCCACGTGGTGCATACCAAAGGTTCTCGTCGTCGAAGTTGTCGTCGTAGGCAAGAACCAGTATAGGCGAGCGATAGAACTCGTGCCACATGACGTTATTGGTTGTATCGGCATCGCCATTGGCCAAAGCATTAATTGTCAGCGTGGTTAGGCCCGTCGGGAACTCGTGTTGAGGGAGGGTGCAGGTGGTAGAGCCTCCTGGGCGCAGGCTGCCCGTCCAGGTGTAGTATATTGTGGTGTCGGCAACATTGGTGTCGGCATAAACATAGTTGCACTCAAAGCGGACAGAGTCGAGCGGCAACGCGCCGTTGTTAGAAATGCTTATCTTTGGCGAGATAATCGAGTCGGTAATCATGCTCGAATAGGGCGAGACCATACGGTTGACAGCCACATCGACCCCAGGCTGAGTTTTGTCGTCGTCGACAAAGACCATGAGGTCAATAATGTGGGCGTTGTTGGTGTAGCTGGTAATAGTGGTGTCGATACCTATAGCTGTATTGCGTATAGTACGCTTGTAGTAGCATGGGCTAATGGTAACGCTTGTGTCGGTAACCATAACGACACGCATACGAGTGAGGCCATACGAGGCGTGGTCTGGCACGGTGATGGTGCTGGCAAAGTTGCGGCGTATGGAAGTTGCTTTGCCCCAAGCTGCCACATCGCTGTAGCGACCGGGCACATAATTGTTGTTGGTATCTATCTCGAAATTGAACTCGCCATCGCGGTCCCAGTCGACAAAGACTGCAATTTTAACTTGCGTACGAACGTTGCTGGGGGTAATGTTGCTGGCCACGCCGACAATGATAGAGTCGGTCATGCCTCGAGTAACGTGGATTGGTGGGATGACGTAGTTGCCCGTAGCACTATACTTGGCCGTGCGGTCGGTATAGGTGCGGTAGAGCGGTGGCAGGTTCAGGTCGAGCGAGCCGAACGAGATGCGTGTTATGTTCATTTCGCTCGGTTCGGTCATAGATGGGGTGCAATACTTGTCTTCGGGGTAGGTGTTGAATTGTTTGTAGGTACGCACCGTGTCGTTGCGGCGCACCATGTCGCCTGGCAATTCGGTGTAGGCGTTGATGCTGAACCACGTCTCGCGCGAAGGCGTAGAGCTGACGGCAGCCGCGAGGTTGGCCAGTTCTTTGAAGACATAGATGGCTGTATCGCCAGGGGCAATGGTGCCGGTGTAGGTCTCTTTAACTTTCTGGTATGGGTTGTTGGCGTTGGTACCGTTGCGGTTCATGAGAACATAAGTAATGGGGATATTGCTCTGTGCTGTGGTGCCGTAGTTGGCAATGCGAACACGAACGGTGTCGTTTTCGGTATAGACGTGAGGCGAATTGGGGGTAATGATTTCTTCGATAGCAATGTCTTTTTCAACACGTGGTTTGACTTGGACATTCACCGAACCGAAGTCGCTGACACAACGTGTGGTGGTGTTGGTGCATTGTAGGTAGTAGGTCGAGTCGCTGAAATACTGCGGGGTGTTGCTCCACAACCACGAACTGGTCACAACAGGATTCTGGTAGAAAGGTTTGGTTGTAGTGTCGGGGGCGTAGTACCAGCGAACACCGAGATTCTCGATTTGGACGGCGCGCACCTTGCCCCAAGTTCCATAATAGAAACTTGTGTCTTTGCCCTCGGGCTTGGTGGGTTTGTAATCGGAGGTGACGGTGGTGTAGGCAGAGGTGTCGTTCTCGGGGTGCTTGTCGCCAACATAGGTCATCCAAGTGCGGACGCCGACCTGGATAGCTCTGGCGTTGGGGCCGACAAGGCCAGTGGGATAGAGGTTGGCGGTGTGGACTAAGGTAATGGTGTCGGTATCGCCGATGGAGAACATAGAGCTGAAGCGATAGCTCTCGGTGGCAACGGCAGGGATGTTGGGTACTTCTACGCCAACGGTATGCATTTTGGTTTGGTAGCCGATGGTGGTGGTAGTGCCGGCAGGGATGTCGCGATAGCCCACGTTGGTGACAACCATCTTGACGGGGTTGCTATCGCGGTAGCAGTTGCGATAGACTTCGGGCACAATGGTGCCAATGGTGGTGATGTTGAAAGCCGGAGCGAGGTAGAAGCGCACATCGCGCGTGTTGTTCTCGGGCACTTCGTCGCCACTGGTCATGATACTGACGCGGACATATTGCGTGTCGAGCACGCCTACGGGACAGATGAGCTGGACACTGCCTTCGACAAACGTCTGAGGCAAGAAGTTGGCAATGACCTGAGGCGAAGAGAAGATGTCGGTTCCAACCACTTCGGCCGACCAAACAACGTTGCGTTCGGTGGCGCTACCGTTGTTATAGAAACTGACGTTGACAGTGATGGTGTCGCCTTCGATGTCGATGGGGTTGGTCACTGTCTTTGGCCACTGAGGATTGGTTATTTCGACAATCGAAATGTCGTGTGTTGCTGGCAGCATTTCGTGCGCACCGACCGAGGGTTTGCGAAGGGTTGGGCGGATGGAGCCGTCGATGTCGCGCGGCACTTCGGAGTTGTAGAGCGCGCGACCGGTCATGTTGGTAACAGTCAGGTGCAGGTCGTCGTCGCCCGCATAGTAGGGGCGTTCTACGACCGACAGAGCTTCGGTTCCGTGGCGCTCTTGTAGTGTGGCGAGTAGGGTCTCGGTCGGGACGGCTTTGCCGTAGTATACAAGTTTGTTGCTCTCCTCTTCGGCCGTGGAATAGAAGGCATTATAGTTCGAGGTCGAAATGCTCGTATCCTTCTCAACGTCGTACGCGTAGCCTTGCGCGTAGTTGGATAGGATGTTGTTCATCACCTTGACTTGGCTGCTGTTTTTGCCCACAAAGAGGGCGTGGGTTGTGGGGAGACTTTGCCCCATACCATTGATGTTGAATGTGTTGTAGTAAATATTTACGTATGATGTGCTATCAACATACATGGCTGCAGCCGTTGGCTTGGAACCTGTGCCCCTGGTGGTGATGCCTACCATATTATTAATGATGCTGACTGGTTCCTGCATGGTGCCAGAAATTTGCGACAAACGGAGGCCGATTTTTGTGCTCTGCCATGAGTCGTCGAGATAGACATGGGTCGTATTAACATCTACCTTACCTGCAATAGAGGTTAAGGTTATGCCTGTTAGGGGGCGACCACTCGCCCTCGACGAAGAGGAGACACTGTTGCCCGCAATGGTTAGGTTATAAACGTCGTTTAATACCAAACCAGCTTTGAGGAAGTTTGTAATTTGGTTGTTCGTAATGACGATATTCCTGATACCAATAGCCGAGTCTGCAGTTGTGATGGCAAAGTAGCCACTGTCTACGGTTGAGTTCTCGAGCGTGAAGTCGACAACATTGCTGCGAAGCACAACGGCCGATGCTGTTGAGCGCGGTGCAAAGTCGCCTGCCGAATTGAGGTCTCCTTTGCCAACTTTTATGTTACACTCGTTGAGGGTGACGCTGTCCGAATTTTCTATCACCACCGAGTTGACGTAACTCAGGTTTTCCTTGGTGTTGCCCTGCGCTATAGAGCGGAAGGTAATACCGGTGAAGGTTATCTTGTTGCTATTATTAATATATAGTATATAGTTCTCATCCGGGGTGGTGGTTTGGCTGACCAAGACTTCGCCCAAAGCAGTGAACGATATAGCGTTGGTGGCGTTGCCACTGATGTTGTCGATGACGATATGCTCGTGATAAGTTCCAGGCATAACATTGAAGTTGACCGGACCAGAGATACCAACGAGGTTCAGCGTATCGATGGCTTGGTTGAAGGTTGCGAATTGCTCGTTGACGCCAATGGTGTAGCTTCCACTGCAGAAGCTTACATTGAGCGTAGCCTCGATAGTGTCGTTGGTGTTGATGGTGTCGCCTTCGACGACGAGGTAAGCTCTGACGCTGTGACGACCGGGGAGCAGTGGGGTCGAGATGAGCGGCACGGTTGCAATCTCTGACGAGGCCAAGTTGATACCTGTCACGGTGTTGGTTTCGTATTCGCCACCGTCTACCGAGTAGTGCAGTTCGTAGCCAGTGATTGACTGTCGTCCGAGGTTGCGAACATTGACGTCGAGCGTGGAGTTGCTGCACGATGAAATCTCGATTGGACGAGTCTCGGTTGTCCACGACACCATTGCGTCAATATCTGGCACACCTGTAAGGGTGACATCGATACGCGAAGGCTCGCTCTCGCACGAGTAGGCTTTCATCACAAATCTCATGCTTGGGCGATAGGTAGAGAGGGTTCCTGCCGCAGCTGAGGCGTAGATAGAGTTGGTGCCCGATGTGGATGTTGCATAGAGCGAACGTGACACTGGAGAACTGATGTAGGCCATCGAAACACCGCTCGTGTTGCGGCTTTCGCAAATATGCCAATCTTGAATAACAATGCTCGACTCGCCATCCCACTCGAAAGGTTCGGAAAACTCGTAGGTAATCCAGCCGTGGCTGTTGGGCAGGCCGTCGGTATTGCCGTCGTATGTGGTAACACTGTAGTTGGAATCTATATAATAGTCTTCAACCTGCTTCCAGTCGGTCGTTGAGCTGAAGACAGTGTCGGTCGTTGTGCCAAGACTGATGGCAAACTGCTTGAAGGTGTTGATTTTGTTCGACCTAATTTCGTCCAAATAGTAAGATATTGACGATATTAATCCTGGCTGCAGGCCCATGTCGTACAACTCTTTGGCGGTGATGATGTATTGACCTTTCGATTGGAGGTTGTAAGACTGCCAGGGGTTGGGGTAACGAGGCTCACGGTTGGCCGTTACTTGGATAGAATCGCCGATTTGCCCCTTGTAAAGTTGCAAGTTTTGCTGCGAGACGAAGAAAGTATCGTCGATGTAAAGATAGTCTGAAGTAAAACTAAAACCTGTGGACAGTCTGTCCATTCTTTTGTTGTACCATATAGGCATCGAGGTCTCGTTTTCGGGCAGCGACAGCGTGAGGTGTTGCGCATAGTCGGCAATCACGTTCTGCTCCACTTCGGGTGCGGGGAGGGTGAATCGAGACTCTACCGATATGTTGAGTATGTCGTTGTGGCGAACTAAATCGCCCCTGACAGAGTCGACCCACACAGTGATGTTAAAGGTAGTGTCGTCGTCGCGCTTCATATTGAGCAGATGGCTGAAGGTGTGGATGTGCTCGTCATGGACAGCAATACCATCGGCAATGGTATCGACATAGGATTCGTTGCCGGTACTGTAATGCACGAAAACCGAGTCGGAATGCTCCAGACCGTAGTTATTGATTTTCACCGTGATAGGCTCTTCACCCAGACCACAGCCGCTGTTTATGTCGAGGTCATACAGCTCGATGTCGGCAAGTGGTACATTGATTACATCGACCTGTATTTCGCCCAAATCGCCACGGCAACCGTTCTCGGAATAGAGGAAGAGGTTCGTGTCTGAAACGCCAGGGGTGAGACGGTGGTCGTTCGAGGCCATAATCCAATGGCGAGCCGAATTGGCAGGGGTTGCGTTGGGGTCGGGCCACGACGTTCTGATAACACCTGCAGGTGCAGTTGCCGGCATTGCAATTCCGGCGCCAGCCCAGATATGGTTCGGTACGTTGAGGTTGGCCCAACGCGAATTGCTCGTAATGTTGTTTAGCGGGACAACGTCGTCAATCAAACCGTCGTGATAGTAAAGGAAAGCGACATCGGTCTTGATTGGCATTTGTGGAACCTCGTTGGCATCGCCAGCAATGAGGGCCGAGGGGTGGTCGTTGCGCGAAGTTTTTGCCCACTGGACAACGATGCTCTGCCCTGGTTCTACGGTTATGTTCGGGAAATTGAACTCCTTATTATTATATGTCTCCGTGGCGGAGAAGGTCTTAAGCTGGTCGCCGTACATATTGGCTGGGGCCGAGCCGACGTTGGTGAGCATGACAGCCGTCTGAGTATTGGAACTATAGTAGGCTGGCACGGTTGCTGGCAGACCTACCACGTTGGCTTTACGGATTTGGACTTGGGTGATACGCATTAGCGGTATAGCGCGACGTTGCTCGACATAGTAGGTCGTTGCGTCACGCAGGGGGGGAGTTTGGTAGGTGGAGCCGACGGCGATTGGTTCTTCGTCGTCGGGACTGGCGAACCAGTAGACCTCGGAATTGGCTTTGTCGCCAATATTATAAACGTGGCGAGGCCATTGCAGGATGCCACGATTGGCGGTGAGTTGGATGGAGTCGCCATAGTTGACGGAGGTAACGTAGCCAGTCGGGGCCGAAGCGTGGTAGCGGCTGACTATGGTGAACTCGCTGGTGTCGTTGGTGTGGTTGGGGTCGAGCGACGACTCAACCCAGACTTTGATGTGGTGGACCGAGTCAAGCTGCCCAGCCGGTGGCAGGTAGAGCATGATACCTGTCGAGAAAGCTATTGAGTCTTCGGCACCGACAGTGGCATCGACGAGTGCGGTCTTGGTTGGACCATTGTTGAGCTTGAAGTAGACTTTAATATCGGCGCCAGATGTGTCGGGGTCGTAGACGTAGACTCCGATATTACGTAGCGAGGGGATGAACTCGACTTGGTCGGGAACGGCGCAGTAGTTGGTGAGGGGTTCGTAGAGCGATGAGATGACAAAGTCGTACTGGAGCGTGGTGAACTCGAAGGCTCCGATGCACGATGTGTCAGGGTTGCGGGGGGTGCCAAACATATCGGTCGTAACCGAGGCCACTGGGAGGCCAACGCCTTTGATGGCGCGGTTGTAGGTGCGGAGGTCGGCGTTGTAGGCGTTGAGGAAGTCGGGTTTGAAGACGAACGAGGCTGTGTCGGATGGCACACGAGACTGCCATTGTGACAGTGTGGCACAGTTATTGATATCATTATAGCGGCAGAGGGTGTTGCCCGAGGCGAAGTAGATGTTGTGGCCGAAAGTGACGGTAGTTGCATTGAGTGGGGCGAAGCTGAGCGCGAAGTTGTTGGGGTCGAAAACGACGAACATATTGTTGAGCACTCGGGTGTTGGCCAGTTCGGAGCCTGTTGCACCGATGACCGCAGCCGGCACATTGACGCGAGTTGGCGCCGAGAGTTTTACCGAGTTGTAGACCACATCTATCCAGTTGGTGTTGAGGATATTGAGCGGGGTCATCTGGCTGATAGCCGAACCGTCGTCCTTGATTTCAATCATGTTGTTGGCTATGACGCCTGGGTGGTCCTCGGTGCCCTCGATGTCGGAGGCTGCCAACGCGCCAGCGCCACGGGTGATGAAGATGCTGTTGCTTTCGACTACCGGGCCACCGTCGCAGTATTGCAGACTGAGCAGGTAGCGGTCGTTGGTTTGAGCGTCGGCAATGACGTTGTGAGAAATGATGGGCGAGGTCTGGGCTGTGACGGTGAGTGCCGCGAAAGCCGGATTGTCGAACAGGCAGTTAGTGACCTGGTTGTGCAGGGCGCGCATATCGGTTGCTTCGCCAGCCAGCCACAGCTGGACTTGGCCACGGGTGAAGGTGCAACTGTCGAAGACTATAGAGTCGGCGCCGCCCGTGTTGACCAGCGTCGCCATTTGTGCCGCCTGATTGTCGGTGAACTGACAGGTGACAAAATGGCAGTCGGTGGCAGTCGGTTCGAAATAGAGCAGCCCCTTGAGCGGTTCCGAGGCGTAGACGTGGCCATCGACGGTGATTGTAGGCACCTCCTCGCGTGTGGCGAAGTCGATACCGGTGAAATAGACGTGGCGAGCCTTGCTTAGGTCGACCAGATATTCGTCGCCATACGAGTTATAGAATGTCACTCCGCCCTCTTTGGCACGGAAGTTGACATAGTTTTCTGGGGAGAGTCCATTGACATAAGGCATCGCGAAACTGGTGTACTCGCCTGGTGCCAAATAGACATTGAGTATTGAATCGACGCCGCAACGGGCGAGCACGAACAGGAAGTGCTCGATGTTGTCGTAGTCGGCGTTCGGGTAGCCGATGGTGATTTCGCCACTCATCGGGCCGGCACACGAGATGAAGTCTGTAGTGGCAGTGTCGTTGTAGGGCTCATAGTCGCGAATGCGGCTGGAGCCACACTCGATGGTGTCTTCGGTCCAAGCAATGAGCGAGTGGAAACCCTCCTCGGTGTGGAGGGTGTTGGTGATGGTCACCAGCTCGGTCTCGTTGGCGTCGAGGCTGCCCGTCCAGTCATAGTATTGCGTGCCCGTACCGTCCACATCGAACGCTATGCGTGCCTTGGTGAGGGTTCTGACACCGAAGTTGCGCAGTCTGACCACTATTTGCTCGTCGGGCGCGGTGGTGGTAGCCACATCGAAATTGGGGTACACAATCGAGTCGATACCGGCATCGCAGTATAGTGGCAGGTTCGCTTGCGATTCGAAACCGAAGAAAGGTTTCCATTCATCGAGACTTGTAGCTTGTAAGAAACCTGTCGAGGTGTAGGGGTCATCGAACTGTCCAGCCTGCTTGCCGAGATAGTAGATAGTGACCTTATCAGGCGTTATGGGGATGGTTACAACCCCAATCGGCGCAGAGTAGTTGCTTCCGACTTCATCGTTGTAGAGCATCTGAACCACGAGGTCTTCGCCAGCATAGGCAAACGTATCGGTAAACTGTATGGTTTTCTCGCTATACTGGGCTCCTGCGGGGCAGAACCAGTCGCCAGAATAGACGTCGCTTGCGTCGGCCGTATACATTCTATCGCTGTTTATGTTCGTATAGGTGGCGGGCTTATTCTTCATCCTGACGGTAAAGTTGTAGCGCGTCTGGTCTTGGGCCAACACATCCGACAGCTTGAAAGTGAGCGATGTGAGCGACCCTGGACCGAAGCCATGCTCCTGCATAAAAGCCTTGCTGTATACAAATTCGCTTCGGTTGTCGCCGTAGAATGGGAATGGGTAGGTTATCGACGACCCGATAGCACTAAGGTCGAGGCGGTTGTTCTCGTCGCCCACATAGCTCTTGTTGGCTTTGCCACGGGCGTAGCGGAATTCTACGCGACCCGTCTCGCTTGCGGGATAGGTAGCCATGTTCTCGTTGCGGCTGGCGTCGCGCGCCACAAGGTGGAAACGCATAAGGGTGTCGTAGCCATGGAAGGGTATGACAGCCGAGTAGAGCCCTTGGCTGCCAGCCACCGAGTCGAGCCTCACGGTGTCTTCATGTGTGGGGTTGGTACCAACCGAATAGGAGACATAGAGCGAGTCGGGGTTGAGGGGTGACGCCACAGACGACTCCAGTTTGGCCAATACCTTGGCGCCGCGGCTGTTGGGGTAGATTCCCGCATCGGGGAACGACAACATATTGATAACCGGGGCCTTGATGGGGTCTTGGCTGGCTTTGACGCTGATGGCGTCTATCCACCAACCGGTGCCGTCGGCCGTGCCTTCTAAACGTTTGTTGACCACAAACTTGAACTGCAACTTGCGGTTGGCTTGCGACACACTGTTGAGCACCGTGTTGATTTCGAAACGTTCATGGCGCCAATAGTCGTTAACCATCTCGCTCGATTTCCAGTCGCCATACGAATCGCACGAAAACGAGTAGGTACCGCCACTGAGCACCGAGCCCTGATAGTACTGGTAGTTGAGGATTGTCCAGTTGGTCTGGTCCGGGCGCTTCATATAGACCGTTGCCACACGGTTACGGTCTTCGAGGTTGGCACGCAGACTGAGGTTACAGATGTGGTCGAACTCGAGCACTATGTAGGTCAGCGCCATATTTTGCGAGAAGTCGATGGTGTCGGTAATCAACTCTACCGTGGCGCCAGTGCGCTGAACGAGCTTGATAGACTGCGCACCATCGGTGTGGAGCTCGCCGTCCATCGAATAGGTAGAACCGGTCGAGAGCGTGTAGTGCCGATTGGTTGCGTCTTCGAAGTCTTCGGAGTACATCTGGTAAATTTGGGCACGCAGCGGGAGGGCCGCCATAGCAAAAATCAAGCCAAAAACTACAAATACCTTTTTCATCGGGTGTATCATACTATGTGTCTTATTTTCAATTGTTTATCATTCGTTAAAAGGTATCCGCGACCCATCTGTCGGGACACAAAAAGCGATACAAATTTACGATTATTTTTTCAATTCGCAAAGTTTTTTTTATTTTTATATATATTTAACATCTTCGCCTGTCGTTTTTCGAGTACCTTTCGGCTTTTTTATGGGTCGGCAAGTGGCCTTTTTTCGGGCTCCATTTTTGGCCGAGCTCACACCTTTTCGGGTACTTTTTTCTACGAAAAAAGACGCGCAAAAGGAGCGAACCGGCCACTTTTTAACATTTTTTCTGCCAATCGCATTCGCCTGCCGGTTGGGTTGGCAGAGGGTGCTGCAGGTGAGACTCTGGAGGGTAATTAGCGAGGGTGAAGGGTGAGAGTAACGAGTGGGTCGGGAGCAAAAAAACGATGGAAACAAGAGGTGATGGAGAGCAGATTTTGAGGCTCGAAAAAGGGGCCGGCATGGGGTTGTCGTCGGGGCGAAATTTTAACATTTCGGGGGCTTACTCGACCTTAGGGCGATGTTAATACGACCTCAACACGACCCTAACCCCTCTACAATACTGATTTTCAGTGACTTACATAAAATAACCTAACGTGTTGATTTTCAAATACTTACGAGAAATCTGTCGCGAAATTTTGTGTTTTTTTGTTAAAAAATTTAACATTTTGAGTGGTTCAAATTTTAACATTTTTTTTGCCGCGTGAGGCACATTTTGGGGACAGAGAAACCCTGCCAACCGCGGTGGCGTTGGCGCCTGCTCCTACCATGATTTGGGAGGGGCAGAATTAGGGGTTGAGGGTGCGCTGACGCAGGGCTTCGTAGAGGAAGACACCGGTGGCCACCGACACGTTGAGCGACTGAACTTGGCCCACAATCGGCAGCCGCGCATGGACGTCGGCCAAGCGCAGCAATTCGGGTGATATGCCTTTCTCTTCGGCCCCCATAACGAGGAACGTGGGCTTGCAGAAGTCGATTTCGGTGTATGGGCGCGAAGCCTTCTCGGTTGCTGCAACTATCTGGTAGCCATATTGTTTGGCAAGTAGGATGGTGCTCTTGAGGTTAGCCTCACGACACACGGGCAGGCGCAGCAGCGCGCCCGACGAGGTCTTGATGGCGTCGTCGTTGAGGGCAGCGCTACCGTGGTCGGGCACCACGATGGCAGACGCGCCGGCACACTCGGCTGTGCGGGCTATGGCTCCCAGGTTGCGCACGTCGGTCACGTGGTCGAGCACGACCATGATTGGCGTTCCTTCGAGGCCGTCGGCCATTTCGGCAAAGGTGTGGTAGCGTATTGGGGCCACGGTTGCCACCACGCCTTGGTGGTTGCCGGTAGTGAGTTTTGCCAACTTTTCGGCCGGCACATACTGAACTGGCACAACGCTTTGGCGCAGCTTCGAGCGCAACTCGCCCACCAGCTGACCGGTGAGGTCTTTTTGCAGCAAGACGCGCTCAATCTGTACCCCGCCGTCGAGGGCTTCAATCACGGGCCTGAGGCCGTAAACTATCTGAGTTTGAGCAGTTTTGGGACGGTGTTGGTCGCGCTCGGGGCGGTGTATGGGGTTATAAGTTTTTTCCATCTTTGATAGTTATTTTACGGTCGGCCATGTCGGCCAACTCGTCGTTGTGGGTAACGATGACGAAGGTTTGGCGGTAACGGTCGCGGAGGGTGAAGAATAGTTCGTGCAACTCGCGAGCGTGGGCCGAGTCGAGGTTGCCGCTCGGCTCGTCGGCCAACACGACCAAAGGATTGTTAATCAGCGCTCTGGCTACAGCCACACGTTGCTGTTCGCCGCCCGAAAGTTGGGCTGGTTTGTGGTTGGCGCGGGCCTCGATGTGCAGAAATTGCAGCAACTCCATTGCTCGCTCTTTGGCCACGGCCAGGGGCAGACCTGCAATGAGGGCAGGCAGGGCTGCGTTTTCGAGAGCCGTAAACTCGGGCAACAGGTTGTGGAACTGGAAGACGAAGCCTATGTGCTGGTTGCGAAAGCGCGCCAAGTCGTTGTCGGACAAGCGTGTAACGTCGGTCTCGTCATAGACCACCGAGCCAGAGTCGGGCCTGTCGAGCGTGCCGAGAATTTGCAGCAGCGTGGTCTTGCCGGCACCGCTGGCACCGACAATGCTCACCACCTCGCCTTGCTCGATGGCGAGGCTAACGTCGCGCAGCACGTGCAGGTTGCCGTAGCTCTTGTTGATGTTGGTGGCCTCTATCATTGTTGTTCTGTCAAAAAAAAATGGGGCTGATATTTTTTCATTGATAAAACCTAAAATCAGTCCCTTGTGGGTAAAATATCATTGCTCTTGGCCAGCGAGGAAGGCACGTTCTACCTTGTTCTCGCCATAGGCGTAGGGCATATACTCGTAGCTTGGTATTGGCTTGGTTATAAAGAAGTTGGCACTTTTACCAACAGCGATAGTACCCACCTCGCGACTCACACCCATGGCGTAGGCACTGTTGAGGGTTACGGCATTGATGGCTTCTTCGGGTAGCATACGGTAGTTTACGCAGGCCATGCTGAGAATGAGCTGCATATTGGGCGAGGGCGACGAGCCGGGGTTGCAGTCGCTGGCCATGGCCACACCGAGGCCTGCATCAATCATCTTGCGCACGGGCGCGTGTACCATATTAAGGAAGAAAGCGGCTCCCGGCAACACGGTGGGCATGGTTTCGGAACCGAGCAAGGCTTCGATTTCGGCATCGCCCGTATATTCCAGGTGGTCGCACGACAGCGCGTTGTGGCGCACAGCGCACTGTATGCCACCGCTGTAGGCCAGCTCGTTGGCGTGGATTTTTGGGCGGAGGCCATATTTGGCGCCCGCTTCGAGCATACGGTCGGTCTCTTCGACGGTGAAGAAACCCTGGTCGCAGAACACGTCGATGAAATCGGCCAGACCTTCGGCAGCGGCTTGGGGTATCATCTTGTCTATGACCATGTCTACAAACTCGTTTTGGCGGCCGCGATACTCCATCGGAACGCCGTGGGCACCGAGGAGCGTGCTTTTGATAACGAGGGGCGATGTCTCTTTGAGGCGGCGAATAACGCGCAACATCTTCATTTCGGCCTCGACCGTCATGCCGTATCCACTCTTTATTTCGACGGCTCCACTGCCGAGGGCTATCATCTGCTCGAGGCGCTGCCGGGCGTCGTCGTAGAGTTCCTGCTCCGAAGCTTCTTGCACACGTTTGGCGCTGTTCAGTATGCCGCCGCCACGACGGGCTATCTCCTCGTAAGAGAGGCCGCGGATTTTGTCGCAATACTCAATTTCGCGACTGCCAGCGTAGACCAGATGGGTGTGCGAGTCGCAGAACGAGGGGAAGACCATGCGGCCAGTAGCGTCAACTTCGCGGTCGGGGTAGATGGGGGCGGCGCCGAGTTCCTGCATTGGCCCGAAAGCCTTGATTTTGCCGTCCTCGACAGCGAGATATGCGTTCTTGATGGTCTCCAATTGAGCCATCTCTTTTCCCATTGCGCGCAATTTTGGTTGGCCTGTTTCGACCTGCACCAATTCCTTTATGTTTTTTATTAGAGTGAGCATAGTTATGAGCCGTTTGGCAACGAAATTTTCTGCAAAGATACGACTTTTATTTCACATGACAAAAAAAAGTTGCTTCTGTTGGCCAAAAAGTTCAAAACAGTTCTTGCTGGTTGCCAGAAGTCTTTATTTTCCCGAGGTGCTGGTAGGCTAACGGGGTAGCCTCGCGGCCGCGGGGGGTGCGCATAAGGTAGCCTTCCTGAATGAGGTAGGGCTCGTAAACCTCTTCTACGGTGCCGGCCTCTTCGCCCACGGCAGTGGCCACGGTGTTGAGCCCCACGGGGCCGCCGCGGAACTTCTCGATAATGGTCGAGAGGATACGTAGGTCCATCTCATCCAAGCCGTTACGGTCTACATTGAGGGCTTGCAAGGCCATTCGGGCAATGTCGAGCGTGATGGTTCCGTTGCCTTTAACTTGGGCAAAATCGCGCACGCGACGCAGCAGCAGGTTGGCAATTCGGGGGGTACCACGGCTGCGACGAGCAATTTCGAGGGCGCTCTCGCTGGTTATTTTAACTCCGAGGAGGGTGGCCGAGCGGTTGACGATGCGCGTCAGGGTATCGGCATCGTAATACTGCAGGCGGCAGTTTATGCCGAACCTTGCACGGAGTGGGGCGGTGAGCATACCGCTGCGCGTGGTGGCACCGATGAGGGTGAAGGGTTTGAGGTTGAGCTGCACCGAGCGTGCTGCCGGCCCCGACTCTATCATTATATCTATACGATAATCCTCCATAGCGCTGTATAGGTACTCCTCCACAACGGGCGAAAGGCGGTGAATTTCGTCGATAAAAAGCACGTCGTTGGCACCGAGCGAGGTGAGCAGTCCGGCCAGGTCGCCCGGCTTGTCGAGCACTGGTCCCGAGGTCATCTTCATACTAACACCCAACTCGTTGGCAATGATGTTGCTCAGCGTGGTTTTGCCCAAGCCCGGAGGGCCAAAAAGCAACACGTGGTCGAGGGGCTCTTGACGCTCCTTGGCGGCCGATACAAAGACCTTGAGGTTATCCACCACCTGCTGCTGACCAGCAAAGCTGGCAAAACCCTGCGGACGCAAGGCGCGCTCCACTTCGCGCTCGCGGGCGTTCTGGCTTCGGCCGGTGGCATCGAGATTGTCGTTCATGTCCTTCGCGTTAGTTTTTTTTCCTGTTTTGGATTTGCAAAATTACACATTTTTTTCGTATTTCGAGCGCGTTTCGTGCTTTTGTGGATATTTTTTTTGGCAGATAGCGATTTTTTTCGTAATTTTGCAGCATGGAAAACGGCAGCAGAAACTTCGTAATATGCAAGGCTTCGGCCGGTGCTGGCAAGACGTTCACGCTTGTCAAAGAGTATATTAGCCAAGCTTTCGACGCTGCCGACGACCGCGAACTCGCCACCCGTTTTGCCCACATTTTGGCCATAACTTTCACCAACAAGGCCGCCGGCGAGATGAAGGAGCGCATCATGGGCGAACTGGCCGCGATGGCCGCCGGCAAAAATACCCCAATGGCCGCCGAGGTAGCCAAACAGGTGGGGCTCGGCCCTGCCGAGGTGGCAGGACGCGCCGCCATTGTGCACAGCGCCATTCTACACTCCTACTCAGACCTCGCCGTCTGCACCATCGACAGTTTCATGCACCGCATTGTTCGCACCTTTGCCCACGACCTGGGGCTGCCCATGAACTTCGAAATAATGATAAACCACGAGGCGCTGGTGACCGACACCGTGGCCGAACTCCTGGCCCGCACCGGCGCCGACGGCCAGCAGGCCCTCACCGAGGTGCTGCGCCGCTTTGCCGAAAGCAGGATGGAGGAGGGCAAAAGCTACGAGGTGGAGGCCGAGCTGAAAGAGCTGGCCACCGACCTGCTGAAGGAGGACAGCCAGACCCGCATAGACGCACTCGGCAACTTCTCGCTCGACGACTTCTGCCAAATCAACAACCAATACAGCCGTCTCAACCGCGAGTTCGAAGCCGCCGTAGCCCAAGCTGCCACCGAGGCACTGACCGCCATCGAGAGCCACGGCCTGACCGACGACGACTTCTACCAAAAATCGAAAGGCATAGTGGGCTTCTTCCGCAAGCTCGCCACCGGAACCTACGCCCCCGCCGGAGCCCACGCGCGCGCCGCCATCGAACAAAACAAGCTCGCCGCCGCCAAATGCTCGCCCCAAACCCAAGCCGCCATCGAGGCCATCTGGCCCACCATTGTAGAAGCATACAACAACTGCAACAAACTGCTCGACAGCCAGTTGCAGCGCTACAACACCCGCCGCGCATTGCAGCGCCACCTCTTTGCCATGGCCCTTATGGGGCAACTGCAAACCATAAGCCGCCAATATTCGCGCGACAACGAGATTGTTCACATTTCAGAATTCAACAAACAGATATTCGACATAGTACAAACCGAGCCCGCCCCATTCATCTACGAACGCCTCGGCGACCGCTACCGCAACTACCTCATCGACGAGTTTCAAGACACATCGCGCCTGCAATGGCAGGACCTCGTGCCGCTCATCGAAAACGGCATAGCCAGCGGCAACCGCTCGCTCGTGGTGGGCGACGGCAAGCAGGCCATCTACCGCTTTCGCCAGGGCGACGTGAAGCAGTTTGTCGACCTGCCTCGCGTAGACAGCCCACTCCACGGCCGCCTTCTGGCCGCCCCCGGCACCGCAGCCTTCGCCCACCTGCTACAAAATCGCCGCACAGGCCGCAACATAGTCGAATTCAACAACAACTTCTTTGCCTGGGCAGCGCGCACACGCTTTGCCACCAACGACGAGTTGCAAGCCATCTATGTAGGCAACACCACCGACGGCGCCGCGCGCGAAAACGGCAACGAAGAGTTGCGCCAACAACCCGTGCGCGATGGCGGCTGCGTAGAGCTCGAGTTGGTACCCCACACCAAAGGTCACCCCGCAGCCCTCGGCGCTGTGGCCAACGCAGTGAAGCGCGCACTCGAAGCCGGCTTTAGCCCGCACGACATCACCATCATCGCTCGCGACAAAGCCACCCTGGCTGCCGTCAGCGCTGCCCTCGCCGAACACCTGCCCGACCTCAAAATCACCTCGGCCGAGTCGTTCCTCCTCACTGGCAGCAACACCGCGATGCTCATCGTCGCCCTACTGCGCTGGATAGCCGCCCCCGACGACCGATTGGCCGCCTGCCAAGTGGCCGAACGCCTCGCCCTGGCCGGACTCGCACCCAGCGCCAACAGCCAGCAACTGGGCGTGGGGCGCACCGACCTCGGCCCCCTGCTCGAGGCCGCCGGCCTGCGCCTCGACCCCGACAGCCTGCGCGCCATGAGCCTCTACGACTGCTGCGAGGAGCTGCTGCGCTCGCTCGGACCCCAGGCCTCGGCCGACCCCTACGCCGCCTCGCTGCTCAACGCCGTGGCCACATTCGCCACACTCAACCGGCAAGACATCGGCACCTTCCTCGAATGGTTCGACCAGCAAAGCGGCTCGCTCTCCACCCAAACCAGCAGCGACCTCGACGCCGTGAACCTAATGACCATCCACAAAGCCAAGGGACTGGAAGCCAGAGTAATAATACTGCCGTTACTGAACCGCAAAGAGCCCAACAGCGAGCTTTGGGTGAGCGTAGACGACCCAGAACTGCGCCTGCCAGTGGGCCTCGTGAGCCTCAACACCAACACCTCGACCAACTTCGACACCCAGCGCGACGCCGAGCTCGCCAAGCGCGAAATCGACAACCTCAACCTCCTCTACGTAGCCCTCACACGCCCACGCGACCTCCTCGCCATCGTCTCCGAAGAGGCTTCCGACAAAGACACCACCTCGTTTCGCGCCCTGCTGCGCGACTACGCCGCCACAACCCCCTCTGCCAAAATCGAACCAGGCCACTACCGCTGGGGCGAAACACCAGTCCCACAACAACTTGCACCAGCCAACAACAGCGCCACCAAACTGCGCCGAGTGGCCTTCCCCAACTGGAACGGGCGCATAGCCATAGCCGCCCAAAGCGACACGGCACTCACCCCCCTCGTCGAAGAGCGCATACGCCTCGGCCTTCGCCTCCACGCCGCCCTCGCCCTCGTTACCGACGCCCAAAGCCTCCCCCAAGCACTGGCACAATACAGCGCCAGCCAAAAACTCCCACCGGCCGAAAGCCAAGCCCTCGGCCAAAAACTCCACACCCTCGTCAACCACCCGCTCTGCGCCCCATTCTTCGACCCACAGTGGCAGGTGCGCAACGAGTGCGACCTCGTCTTCGGCGGCCGCCTGCTGCGCCCCGACCGCATAGTGACGCGCAACGACCAAGCCTGGGTCATCGACTACAAAACCGGCACCCCACTGCCCGAACACAGCATCCAAGTGGCCCAATACTGCCAAGCCATGCTCGCCATGGGCTACAGCCAAGTGCGCGGCTTCGTCCTCTACACCACAGGACCCGAAGTAACCGAAATCACACTCCCCCCAAATCACCGCTAAACCACCCCCTCCTAACCACTTAAAAATCAAGGTCAAGGAGGTATTAAAGAGGGGTTAAGGTCGTATTGAGGTCGAACAACGCTTGATACTGAGGCCTTTAGCCCTCGATTTTTCACCCTCACTAACCCCATTCACACCCCACCCATCACCCACACCATCATACACAAAAAACGCCCAAACTGCAAAAAAAAAACGACGAGTGAAAAAAAAATTGTATCTTTGCCTTTCAAACGAAAAGGTAAAAATAAGTTAACACAATGGAAGACAATAAGTTGTTCAGCGAATTTCCGCCCGTCCCGACCGAGAAATGGGAAGAGGTAATCCAAAAAGACCTCAAAGGCGCCGACTACGAGAAAAAACTTGTGTGGAAAACCCTCGAAGGCTTCAAAGTGAAACCCTACTATCGCGCCGAAGACCTCGAAGGCCTCGAATACCTCGACAGCAACCCCGGCCAACGCCCCTACACCCGTGGCAAACAGGCCGGAAGCAACGTGTGGGACATCCGTCAAGACATTGTCGAACAAGACCCCACGGCGGCCAACGCCATAGCCGTCGACGCCGTCAAGCGCGGCGCCACCTCGCTCGGCTTCTGCACACGCAAAATAGCCACCACGGCCGACATGGCCACACTGCTCCGCGGCATCGACCTCAACCAAGTCAAAATCAACTTCCGCTGCTCGGACAACTACGTTGTCCTGCTCCAAACCTACGTCGACTACGCTCGCCAAGCCGGCTGCGACCCGCAAAACCTGGCCGGCAGCTGCGACTGCGACCCGTACTGCCACGCGCTCACCCACGGTGCCTACCGCAACGGCCTCGACGCCGACCTCGAGCAAGTGCAGAACCTCATCCAATACGTCAAAGCCGAGCTCCCCTGCTTCCGCGCCATCACCATCCATGGCAACCTCATCCACAACGCCGGCAGCAACATCGTTCAAGAACTCGGCTTCACCCTGGCTGCAGCCAACGACCTCGTGGCACGTTTGGCCGACCTCGGCACCGCCCCGACCGACACCGCCGAGCAAATCGTCCTCCAATTCGCCACAGGCAGCAACTACTTCATGGAAATTGCCAAGATACGCGCTGCCCGCCTGCTCTGGAGCAAAATTGCCGAACAATACAATCCCACCAGCGAACGGGCCTACCGAATGTTCGTGGCCACCGAATCGTCGGCCTGGAACAAATCCATATACGACCCCTACGTCAATATGCTCCGCACCACCACCGAGGCCATGAGCGCCGCCGTTGCCGGAGCCGACTCGATAGCCGTCAAACCGTTCGACTCGGCCTACAAACACGCCGACGACTTCGGCTACCGCATTGCTCGCAACCAGCAACTACTACTCAAAGAGGAGTCCTACCTCGACAAAATTGCCGACCCCGCCGCTGGCAGCTACTACATCGAGAACCTCACCGACAGCATTGCCCACTACGCATGGGAGAACTTCATAGCCGTCGAAAACCTCGGAGGCTTTGCCAAAGCCATAGCCGAAGGCTATGTGCAAGACCAAGTGGCCGCCACAGCAGCCCAGCGCGACAACGACATCGCCACCCGCCGCACCACCATCCTCGGCACCAACCAGTACCCCAACCTCATCGAGAAAATGGACGGCAAAATTGAACACCCAGCCAGTTGCGACTGCTGCGCAGAACCGACAGGAACCGAAATCCGCACCCTGCGCCTCTACCGCGGAGCCGAAGCCTTCGAAGAACTGCGCCTTGCCACCGAGCACAGCTCGAAACGCCCCAAAGTATTCCTACTCACCTATGGCAACCTCGCCATGCGCAAGGCTCGCAGCGGCTTTGCCACCAACTTCTTTGGCGTGGCCGGATACGAGATAATAGACAACGCCGGCTTCAAATCGGCCGCCGAAGGAGCCGACGCCGCCCTCAAAGCCGAGGCCGACATCGTGGTGCTCTGCTCGAGCGACGACGAGTATGCCGAAATAACCGAAGAGGCCTGCCGCCTGCTCAAAGGCAAGGTGAAAAGCATGGTCCTCGCCGGCTTCCCGAAAGAGATGGTCGAAACCTACAAAGGCTACGGAATCGACGAATTTATACACGTCAAAACCAACGTCCTCGAAAGTTTGCGAAAATTTCAGCAACTTTTTGGCATAATGTAAACAATAAAACTCGAAAAAAATAGTTATTATTAGAGTTCCCCACAATCCCCAACGGGTAGGGAACTCTAATTTTTTTAGACCACGAATATGAACAGCGAAGCCCAACACTATAAACGGATTGACAGGTACATCTTGCTCAAGTATCTGAAAACCTTCTTATTGGCTCTGCTGCTCATTATCACCATCGTCATCACCTTCGACGTTTCGGAACACTTAGACAACTTTTTGAGCAACCACGTGCCCTTCTCCGAAGTGGCCCTGCGCTACTACCTGAACTTCATTCCGGGCTTCACCAACCTCTATAGCCCGCTTTTTATCTTCATCTCGGTACTCTTCTTCACCTCGAAGATGGCTGGCAACTCCGAAATCATAGCCATACTCAGCAGCGGCATAAGCTACCGCCGAATGCTGCGCCCCTACCTGCACGGCTCGTTTATCGTAGCCCTGGTAGTGCTACTCTTTGGTTGCTTCCTGATACCGTATAACAACCGCTTGCTCAACGAGTTCGAGGAACAATACATCAAGTCGAAAACAGCGTCGTTCTACACCAACCTGCACTTCCAGTCGGCTCCAGGGACGCAAATCTACGCCGACAACTACGACGTTCGGCGCAATACGGCCACCCACTTCTGCCGCGACATTCACGACGCCACCGGCGCCCTCGTAGACCGCATTGAGGCCGACGCCATTGTTTACGACACCGCCAGCCACCAGTGGTACTGCAATGGCTACTACCACCGCACTATTGTCGACGGCCACGAAAGCCTCACCACCCTACCCTACCGCACGCTCGTCGACCTCGAACTGACGCCCGAAGACTTCAACGAGTCGTCACAAAACATCGAGACAATGAACATCGTGCAACTCGTCCACCACATCAAGCGCGAGCGAATGCGCGGCACTGGCAACGTCAAGCCGGCACAAATCGAGTTCTACCAGCGCCTACTCACCCCCCTCGCCATAATCATCATGACCATAATCGGGGTAGCCATCTCGTCGCGCAAGACTCGTGGCGGCATAGGCCTACACCTCGCCATCGGCATAACCATAGCCTTCGCCTTCATCATCTTTATGAAGGTAAGCACCGTCTTTGCCACCAACGGCCACCTCTCGGCTTTCTTGGCCGTGTTGTTGCCACAGGTGGTGTTTGGCGTGGCAGCGGTGTTCCTCGTGCGCTCGGCGCCAAAATAGACTTTTTTTGTAAATAATCATACATTATTATAATGACCATCAAGGAAATAGAACAACAAATCATCGACGAATTCGCCATCTACGACGAATGGCTCGACAAATACAGTTACCTCATCGAACTGGGCAACAGCTGCCCCACCATCGACGAGAGCCATAAAACCGAAGAGAACCTCATCAAAGGGTGCCAAAGCCGCGTGTGGCTCGACTGCACGATGCGCGACGGTCTGCTCTACTTTTCAGCCGATAGCGACGCCGTCATCACCAAAGGCATCATCGCCCTCCTCATACGCGCCCTCAACGGTCAGCGTCCACAGGACATTATCGATGCCGACCTGGCATTTATCGACGCCATCGGCCTCAAAGAGCACCTCTCGCCCTCGCGCTCGAACGGCCTCACCTCTATGATTAAACAAATGCGAATGTATGCCATTGCCTACTCGCTGAAACAATAAAAAAACACACCATTATGGAACCCAACAAAGAAACCATCACCAGCGCCGTTGTGGGTTGCCTACGCAACATCTACGACCCCGAAATACCGGTCAACATCTACGACTTGGGGCTGATATACAAAATCGATGTCGACGACGACCTCAACGTCCACATCCTCATGACCATGACCGCCCCAGACTGCCCCGAAGCCGAGTTCATGTTCAACGAAGTGCGCGAAATGGTGAGCTACATCACCGGTGTGCGCAGCGTAGACGTAGAACTCACCTTCGACCCACCATGGGACTTCAACAATCTTACCGACGAGGTGAAGGTCGAACTGGGCCTGCTTTGAACAACCGCCACTCGGCTCATTAACCCTCAATAATTTTTTTTTGCCCGATGAGACTCAACGACCTATCGCAAGCCTACCGTCGCTTTGTGCGTCGCAACAGCGCCGATGCCCCCTCGCGCGAGGCTTGGCGACGTCTGCGCCGCAACCCTCTGGCTGTGGCCAGCCTGGCAGTCATCGGGCTCTTCGTGCTCGTGGCCCTGCTGGGCTACCTCATCACGCCCGACCACACACCCAACTGCAACCAACAATACCTCGAACTCGCCACCCTCAAACCCGGCAGCCACGCCCTCTTTGCCTACTACGACCAGCGGCCAGCGCCGAAACAGAGCCTCCTCGGCCGAATGCTACACGGCACCCCGCTGCCCTACACCGCCCTGCCCGTGGCCAATCTATCTATGACAACCGACAGCGTCGTGCTCACCCCCATCGCTGGCGAACCTTTCGCCATAGAGCGCTCGCGCTTTGTGGGCAGCAAGAACCGCACATTCCTGCTCGGAACCGACAACTACGGTCGCGATATGCTCAGCCTGCTCATGATAGGCTCGCGCGTGAGCCTATCGGTAGGCCTGATAGCCATACTAATAGCCCTATTGGTAGGCATAAGCCTCGGCTCGATAGCCGGCTACCGTGGCGGCCAGACAGACAGCCTCATCATGTGGCTCATCAACGTGGTGTGGTCCATCCCCACCGTGCTGCTGGTCATTGCCATCACCTTTGCCCTCGGCAAAGGATTTTGGCAAGTATTTGTAGCTGTGGGACTTACAATGTGGGTCGACATAGCCCGCGTGGTACGTGGCCAAGTGCTCTCGGTCAAAGAGAAAGACTACATACAGGCCGCACTCGCCTTGGGCTACCGCACTCCGCGCATAGTGCTGCGACACATACTGCCCAACATCGCCGGCCCGGTGGTGGTGGTGGCTGCCTCTAACTTTGCCAGCGCCATACTGCTCGAAGCCGGCCTGAGTTTCCTCGGCATCGGTGTGCAGCCTCCAACGCCGTCGTGGGGCTCGATGGTGAAAGAATACTACGGCTACATCCTGCTCGACAGCGCCTATATGCCCCTCCTGCCCGGTGTTGCCATCATGCTCATAGTTCTCGCCTTCATGCTCCTGGCCGATGCCCTTCGCGATGCCCTCGACACCCGCCAGCAATAACAGCCGCACAAGGTCAGCCCTCACAAAAAAACTTTTTTAGTTCTTGCCTCATACCCTAAGGAGGGGTTAAGGAGGGGTTAAGGTCGTATTAACATCGAAGTATGAACAAGTTTTCAACAACGTTTAGCAAACCTCACCCCCTCGCCAGGTCGACCCTTGCTGGTACCTCATAGGTGTGGAGCGCTCGGTTGCTGGGGTGGTGCATACGACTTGGGGGCAGTAGGCCCCAATCGGACATTAGGTTTTAAGTCATATAGCACCTTTTGTTTTGGACAGGTTGGTGCTGGCAAGAAAGTCTTTACAGGTTCTGCCCTGCTGCGTGGGCGGTGGTGAAGGCCAACTGCAGGTTGTAGCCACCGGTGTCGGCGTCGAGGTCGAGCACCTCGCCAGCAAAGTAGAGGCCCGCCACGAGGCGCGACTCCATGGTCTTGGGGTTGACCTCGGCCAGCGACACTCCGCCTTGGGTAACGATGGCCTCGTTGTAGCCATGGGTACCAACAAGCGTAAACTCCACCCCTTTGAGGAAGGCGAGCAGGCGACGGCGCTCGGCGGCGTTGACCTGATGGAGGCGCTTGTAATACTCGATGTGCAAACGTTTGAGGGCCAGAGGCACGAGCTCGGCCGGCAGCCAAAGGCGCAGTGCGTCGTTGAAGAGGCGTTTGCCCTGGGCGTCGAAATCGGCCTGCAGGCGGCGGTCAAGTTCGTCGGCTGGCACGGCTGGCTTAAGGTCTACGCGGGCAGTGAGCTTCTGCCCCTCGTTGAGCAGGCGGCTCACCTCGCGGCTGGTCGAGAGCACTATGGGGCCAGCCAAGCCGTCGGTGGCGAAAGCCATCTCGCCGAAATGGCGAGCCACGATTTTGCCGTCGGGGTTAGCGACCGAGAGTTCGACGTTGCGCAGCGTGAAGCCCACCACCTCGGGCGGGAGTGGTTCGCTGCAAGTGAGGGCCACGAGCGACGGCACCTGCGACACCACGGAGTGGCCTGCCTCGGCAGCCATCATGTAGCCAGCCCCTGTCGAGCCGGTGGTGGGGTACGACAGTCCGCCCGTTGCCACGAGCACACGAGTGGCAGCCAAGCGTGTGCCGTCGGCCAAGCGCACTCCGCCAACGTGGCGCGTACCGTCTGGCCACTGGTCTATGGCCAGAGTGCGGACGACGCAGTTGCGTCTGATTTCGACGTTTGGGCGACGCTCAAGGTCGCCAATCATGGCCAAAAAAATATCGAGTGATTTGCCACTTTTGGGGAACACGCGTCCGCCACGCTCCTCGACGAGGGGCACTCCGCGGCTTTCGAAAAACTCCATCAACTCGCGGTTGAAGAAACGCGAGGCCGAGTTGCGCACAAAACGGCTGTCGGAGCCCACATGACCCAAAAATTCGCGCAACGGGGCGGTATTGGTCAGGTTGCAGCGCCCTTTGCCAGTTATGCGAAGCTTGAGTCCAGGCTGGCCCATCTTTTCGAGCAAGAGGACTTCGCGACCGCGCTCGGCAGCGACGATGGCAGCCATCATTCCGGCAGCGCCGGCTCCGATAATGATTGCGTCGGCCATCGTTGGGGGTCAGATTTTAGCAGAAACGTTAATGTAGTCCTCGGGGTGGATGCAGAGCACCGGAATTTGCGAACGGTGCACAATCTGCTGAGCATTGGTGCCGAGGAAGAGTTGGGCAATGATTTTGTCCTGCTCGGTGTTGATAATAATGAGGTCGGCATTGAGGCCGTCGGCAAAACTCAGAACCGCGTCGGAGTAGTCGCTATATTTCTGAATAGTAGTGCTGTAGCGTATGTGTTCCTGCTCCAGGTAGTCGGTAGCCTGCTTCATATAGGTGCGGAGCGACGACTCGTCTTCGGCCATTTCGAGCAGACCGAGTATGCAGACTTCCGAATCGAACACCTTGGCCATAGAGGCTGCGGGTGGCACTTTCTGGCGCGAGTTGGCGTTGATGCGCAGTGGTACGACAATGCGCTCTAACTTTTTGTGGAAGTTGAAGCCCTCGCGCACGGTCAAGACCGGGCATGAGGCTTCCTGCACAATGCGGGCGGCAGTAGAGCCGATGAGGTATTTTTCGAAGCCCGAAGCGCCGTTGGTGCCGATAACAATCATGATGGCCGACTCGCGACGGCCCACGGCGGCGAGGCCAGCACCCACTTTGCCGTTATAGACTTCGTGGCGCATGGTGCCGTACTTCAGGTGTGGCTGCCACTCGTCGCAGAGCGTGGCGAGCTTGGCATCGGCCAAGTGGGCCATGGTGTTGGTCTGCTCGTCAGAGAAGAGTATTTTGGCGCGTTGGGCCCACACCAGCAAAATGTCGGTCTGCATACGGTTAGCAATGTCGACAGCCAACTCGAGGGCCACATACGACCCACTTGAAAAATCGGTTCCAACTAATATAGGTCTCATTTATGGTGTTATTTCGTCTTTTTATTGGTTACTTTTCATAGTCTATTAAATAATAATAACGCAACGAAAAGTTTTTTATTGTGTATTTGCAGCACTTTTTTATAAAAAAAATGTTGTGCCACTACTATGCGAGCCGTGGCGCTAATCGTCGAAGTAGATGAGCACCGTGTCGCCTGGGCGGACGCCGATGAGTTTCGTGGCCGAAGCCTCCTTGAGGGCCAACTCGAGGTAGCCCGTGGCCGAAACGGTGAGCAGTAATCGCACCGAGTTGCGGCTTGTTTGACGCACCTCATCGTAGCCCGGCGAGAGTTCGGTAACGGTGTATTCGCGCACCACGAGGTGAAAACGGCGGCCACGGCGCAGAGCCTCGAACTCGCTATGGGTGAGCGAGAGGTAGATGTTGCCATACGAGTCGGCGTAGGTAACATAAACGCTCAGGCGCGAGCCATCGTCGACATAGGTGGGCACTTGGCGACGGTTGAGCGTATCGACTGCCACGCCGAGCGAGTCGAACGGCTCGCCTTGTGCAATCATCACCGCCACCTTGCAAAAAAGATTGTAGGCTGCGAAGGTAAAATAGTCGCTATCTTGAAACACGTGCAGCTGCACAGCACGCGTAAAATCGTTGCCAAACACGGCATAGGGCAGGCCGTTGTCGGTACAAATAAAATACTGGCCGCGGTATTCTATGGCCACAAAACTCTGGTCGATGGTCTCCTCTGAATTGACGTCGATGATGTGAATCGTCCCCTCCGGGAAGGTGGTGCAGGCACTCCGCACCACGAATACCGCCTGCACAATGTTGTAGGGCTCTAATCCGAGCGCAATATCGACCACGTTGGCATCGGGCAATTGAGAAAAAATTCGCCCTTTCACCATGCCGGCGAAAAAATCTCGCGAACCCCAGTCCGCTGTCAATGTGATAATTGGCCTACTCATATCAAAACAAAAGTCTGTGCAAAGTTACAAAAAAAACTCCAAAGCCAAAAGTTTTTTGTAAATTTGTAATTGCCGGCCATCCACGTCCGACAACATAAAATATTGTAAATCATAAAAATAGAATAAAATATGACACTACTCTCAATCCGAAATTTACATGTTTCGATAGGCGATAAAGAGATTTTGAAAGGGGTCGACCTCGACATCCAGGCGGGCGAAGTGCACGCCATTATGGGTCCCAACGGCAACGGCAAAAGCACCTTGGCCGGAGCCATTGCCGGCAACCCCAAATACACCATCACCCAGGGCGACATACTCTACCGCGGTCGCAGCATACTCGACCTCACGGTCGACCAACGTGCCTGCGAGGGCATTTTCCTCGGCTTCCAATACCCAGTCGAAATTCCCGGCGTGAGCATAACCAACTTCATGCGCACCGCCGTGAGCGAACAACGCAAATACCGCGGTCTCGACCCGCTCACCGGCGCCGAATTTCTGCGCATGATGGAAGAGAAAAAGAAAATTGTAGAGATGACCACCAATCTGGCCAACCGCTCGGTAAACGAAGGCTTCAGCGGTGGCGAGAAGAAGAAGAACGAAATCTTCCAAATGGCCATGCTCGACCCCTCGCTGGCCATACTCGACGAGACCGACTCGGGCCTCGACATCGATGCCCTCCGCATTGTGGCCTCGGGCGTCACCAAGCTGCGCCGCCCCGACAACGCCACCGTCGTCATCACACACTACCAGCGCCTACTCGACTTCATTGTGCCCGACTACGTGCACGTGCTCTACGAAGGCCGCATTGTCAAAACCGGCCCCAAAGAGCTCGCCCTCGAGCTGGAACACAAAGGTTACGAATGGATTAAAGAGGAGCTCGGCCAATGATACGCAAAGACCAACTGCCCGACATCTGGGGCGACAACTGGCAATGTAGTGCGCCACTAAAAGTGCTCGACACCATTCGTGGCGAAAGCACACCGATGGTGATTGTGGACGAAGAGAACTACAAACTCTTCCGCATCAACCCCACCGAAGGCTATACCCCACTCGCCGGCAACAACGATAACCTCGAAATTGTTATCGACGAACGTTCCTCGCTCGACCTCTACCACCTGCAGTTCATGAACAACGAGCGCAACACCAAGCTCAATATCACCATGAGAGCAGGGGCTCGACTGCGGCTCTGCACCGTCACCCTCGGTGGGCAACGCGTGCGCAACAATATTGCGATACGCATGGTGGGCGAAGGCTGCGAACTCGAAGCCAACGGTCTTTACCTCATGGACCGCGACCAAGAGTGCGACAACTACATATTTGTTGAGCACGCTACACCCCACTGCACCAGCCGCACACTCTACAAAGGCATTATCGACGACGCCGCTCGAGCCCGCTTCAACGGCCACGTGCTGGTGCAAGATGGAGCCGTGAAGACCGAAGCATACCAAACCAACCGCAACATCCTACTGACCGATAAAGCCCATGTAGACACACGCCCGTTCCTCGAAATCTACAACGACGACGTAAAATGCTCGCACGGCAGCACCATAGGCCAACTCGACGAGCAGGCCCTCTTCTACCTCCGTTCGCGCGGCATTAGCCAACGCACAGCCGTAACAATGCTCAGCTATGCGTTCTGCGACGAGGTTGTGCGCTCTATTGCCGTTCCGCAACTGCGCGACACCGTGGCCGACATGGTCAAGAAACGCCTACATGGCGAACTCTCGGCCTCGTGCGACGACTGCGCCATTAAATGCACCACACCCTGCAACGGCGAGGATTCGAATTTCGTTATAGATACCTCTCAACTATAGCCCAACGCCATGAAACACGTTGTTGCCACCGCCATAGCCCTGCTGCTCTGCCTGCCCATAGTTGCCCAAACTGCGGGGTGTGGCCCAGTTGTGCGCAGCAACGACCGCCAACAATACGACCAAGCCGTGGCAGCCTACCAGCGCAAAGATTATACTGGATGCGCCACAGCAATGCGCAAAATTTCGGCCAAAAATCCCAAAGCCCCCGACCCTTATTTCTACCTCGGAATGTGCGCCGTGCGCAAAGACTTCAACACGGTGGGCATACGTCGCTACTTTACAAAACTCATAAGCCTATGCCCCGACTATCCAAACCCGTTGGCGCACTACTATATGGGCGTTATCTACTACAGCGACGACCGCTTTGACGAAGCCGTAGAGTGCCTGCAACGCTATTTCGACATGGTGTCGATTTCGGCCGACAAAGAGGCCCAAGCTGCCTACGCCGAGGCCTCTAACTACCTGCACTGGGCCACCTTCTTGGCCGAAGCCACACGCAACCAAGTGCCATTCTTCCCCACTGTCGTACGAGGCGCCTCGTCTAAACACAACGAGAGCTTGCCATACCTCAGTCCCGACGGCAAAACGATGTACTACCTGCGCCAGGTGCCAGTCGAGAAGAACCGCACCTTCTACGCCCGCGACATCGAAGAGAAAGCCTACCAGCTGCACTACAGTCGCTGGCGCGACACCTCGTTCTCGGCAGGAGAGCCGCTCGACGAGCCCTTCAACCAGGGCGAGAGCGAGGGCTCCCCCACCCTCACCGCCGATGGTCGCACGCTCTACTACTCGGTGCTCACGGCTGGCGCTCACGGCTATGCCAACTGCGACATATTCTACACCGTGAACCGAGGCGGCAAGTGGGACGAACGGCGCAACGCAGGCCGCAACGTGAACGGCGAAAACACCTGGGAGTCGCAACCATCTATCACCCCCGACGGGCAATACCTCTACTTTGCCTCGAACCGCCAGGGCGGACAGGGTGGCACCGACATCTGGCGCTGCCATCGCCTACCCAATGGCGACTGGAGCCGCGCCGAAAACCTCGGACCAACCGTGAACACTGCTGGCGACGAGAAGTGCCCTTTCATTCACGCCGATGGGCACACACTCTATTTCGCCTCGAACGGCTGGCAAGGCTTTGGCGGATACGACCTTTATTTTATAGACCTCGCCGACAACTACAACCAGCGCCCTACCAACCTCGGACTGCCCATCAACAGCGAGCGCGACGAAATTTGTTTTGGCGTGGCCACCGACGGCAAGATGGCATACTATTCCGGCCGCGCCACCGACTATGGTGGAGTGGGAGGAACCGACATTTTTAGCTTCGACCTCTACCCTGCCGCCGCCCCCGAACCCATGGCGCTACACACCTCGGCCGTGACCAACACCGACGGGCAACCGCTGCCAGCCACGGTAACCCTGCTGCGCGACGGCGCACCCGACGCTGTATACCTGGCCGACTCGGCCGACGGATACGTGGCGCTCGTCCTCTCGTGCCAGACCACCAACTTGGTGTGCGCCTCGGCCACAGGCTACCTACCCCTGGTAATGGCCATATCGGCCGCTAAAGCACGCTCTGCCAATGTGTTGCCAAAACGCTTAGAACTAAAACAACTCACCAACGGCGCTTCGCAAACGGTAGACCTCGTGGTGCAAGAGGGCTTGGGCCTGACCGCCACGAGCCAAATGCTGCTACAGGCCTACGCCCAGTTCCTGCTGCAAAACCCGTCGGTCCACGCCTCAATCGAGATGCCTCGCCGAGCCCATGCCAAAGAGGCCTACGACTACCTGCTACAACTCAAGCTGCGCCCCGAACGCCTAACCTACGACGGCGGCAGCGGCATTGCCTCGCCACGAATTGTTTTCTCAATACGATAGCCACCATGAAGTCGTTGCAGCCCATAATGCGAGTGTTCCGCTATCTGCGCTTTTTCAAGAAAGAGATTGCGCTCAACCTCGTGTTCAATCTGCTGCACGTGTTCTTCAACCTCTTCTCGTTTGTGCTCATCATCCCCTTTGCCGAACTGCTGTTTGGCCTCACGCCAGTGGCCGACACCTGCCCCGAGCTGGGTTGGGACCAGCACAGCCTAACCCAGTGGGCTTTGTGGCACCTTTACCAATATCGCGAAAGCCTCGGCCTGTGGCGTTGCCTGCTCATTGTGGCTGGCGGATACCTGACCTGTTCGCTGCTGAGCAACCTTTTCAGATACCTCGGTATGCACTACCTCAGCCCCATTCGCAACGGCATTATCGAGCGACTGAGGAACGATATATACCACAAAATCACCATCTTACCGGTGTCGTTTTTCACCACCGGGCGCCGTGGCGACATCATGAGCCGTATGTCTAACGACCTGGTCGACGTAGAGTGGAGCGTAGTATGCACCCTACAGTCGCTCATCAAAGACCCCATCAACATCATCGTGTTCTGCGCCACGCTCATCTACATCAGTCCGCTACTTTTCCTTCTTTTTTTAGCCATATTGCCGCTCACCGTTTTCCTCATTGCCCGTGTTGGGCAGAGCCTGAAAAAGAGCTCGGCGCGCGGCCAGCAGCGACTGGGCGACCTCTTTGCCACGCTCGAGGAGTCTATAGACGGCTTTCGAGCCATCAAGGCCTTTAACCGCGAAGCGGAGCAGACACGCCACTTTGGCGAAATCAACCGCCAATACAGCCGCACGATGGTGCGCGTGGCCTCGCGCCGCGAACTGAGCGGCCCGCTGTCTGAGGTGCTGGGCACCCTGGGGCTGGTGGCCATCCTCATCGTGGGCGGATGGTTTGTCATCAGCGGGCGGCTGCAGTCGTCGGTCTTCATCTTCTTTGTCATCATCTTTGCGCGGCTCATACCGCCCGTACAGTCCATAGTTAAGTCGTATAGCAGTTTGCAGAAAGGCAGCGCCTCGGCAGCACGTTTTTTCAACATTCTCGACGCCGACGAGACCATTATCGAAGCCCCCGACGCGGTGGTGATAGACCGCTTCGAGCGCGCCATCGAGTACCGAAACGTGTCGTTCGGCTACGAGGGAGCCGACGGGGTGGCAGTGCCGGTTCTGCGCAACATCAACCTCAACATCGAGCGCGGGCGGACGGTTGCCGTGGTCGGCCCTTCGGGCGCAGGAAAGACCACACTTGTAGACCTCCTGCCCCGCTTCTACGACTGCACCGAGGGCGAGATTTTGGTCGACGGCCTACCGCTGCGCCGCGCCAACATCAACTCGCTGCGCGCGCTGATGGGCATTGTTACCCAAAGCTGCATACTTTTTAACGACACGGTGGCCAACAACATTGCCTTCGGCCAAAGCTGCTACTCGATGGATGAGGTGCGCCGCGCGGCTCGCATTGCGGGTGCCGACGAGTTTATCAGCGCCCTGCCCGAGGGCTACCAAACCGTTATCGGCGACCGCGGCATAACCCTCTCGGGCGGGCAACGCCAGCGGCTGAGCATAGCCAGGGCCGTGTTGCGCAATCCGCCAATACTCATACTCGACGAGGCCACGTCGGCCCTCGACTCGGAGTCTGAACACGCCGTACATGAGGCTCTCGAGAGCCTCATGCGCGGCCGGACCTCGATTGTCATCGCCCACAGGCTCTCGACCATAGCCAAAGCCGACGAGATTGTGGTGCTCAAAAATGGCGAAATAGTGGAGCGCGGAACCCATTCGGAGCTTGCAATTAGCGGCGGAACGTATAGCAAACTGCTTGAAATGCAGAGTTTTAACTAAACAAATGAAGAAAAATTTTGCCAATTCGCAAAAAATTAGTACTTTTGCAACCGCAAAAACCAAGGGAGTATAGCTCAGCTGGTTCAGAGCGCCTGCCTTACAAGCAGGAGGTCACTGGTTCGAACCCTGTTACTCCCACCGCCAACGGGCGGCCGCAGCCAAAAGCTGCGGCCGCCTTCATTTTGCCAAAACCCCGAAAAATACCCCCTCTCAAATGGCTGAAAATCAGGGTTGAGGAGGGGTTAAAGAGGGGTTAAGGTCGTATTGAGGTCGAACAAGCATTGATACTGAGCCACTTAAACCACAATTTTTGCCCAATTTTTGCTGCTCGCCTGCCCGATTTCTACCCCCACGCCGAGCCTCGGCAAGAGCACTTTTGGCCGAACCCAAACCCTTGTTGCCACCTTTTTGAAGGTTTTTTAAGAAAAGAAATGTTAAATTTTCATCGGCACACAATATTTTGCCATTTTTTGAGTTTTAATAGCAGTAAGAAACCAAAACCCAATGCGTATGACAGAAGAATACAACTTTGCCGAAACCGCTAACAGCCTTGCTACCGACTGCCCCACCGAGCCGTCGCAACAGGTGGTGCGCAACATACTGGATTTTGCGCGCTGCTGCCAAGACATCAAGGTGGGCGACATCGAGATAAGCATCTCGCTCAATTAGGCGGTGAGTTTAGTTCGAGGCGGCCGCGCTGCGCGCGGCCGCCTCGAACTGTTTTTAGGGCCTCGCCTAAAGTCAGAGACGCTCAACCCAATTCTTTATTTCCTGCTCGCGGTCGAGTTTACACACCAAGAGCGAGCCGTCGCGATAGGCCACCAGGCACCCCTCGAGCCCCTGCACCACGGCCGTCACCCCATCCTCAATGTTAACCACCGAGTTGTGGCACTCCACGGCCTCGACCCGTCCGCGCAAGGCGTTGTTGCCAGCGTCGCGCTGCGAATGCTCGAAGAGCGACCCCCAGGTGCCGATGTCGCTCCAGCCAAAATCGGCCGGTATAGTGTAGCGCTCGCTGGCACGCTCCATCACTCCGTAATCTATCGAAATATTTTCGCAACGGGCAAACATACCGTCGATGAAAGCCTGCTCACGCTCGGTGCCAAAAAGATTGGCACCCTCGTCGAAAAGCGCCACCATATCGGGCAAATAAGCGTTATACGCTGCCATTATGCCCTCGAGCGACCAAAGAAAGATGCCCGAATTCCAGTAAAAATTGCCAGCCTCGACAAAGCTACGCGCCGTAGGCAGGTCGGGTTTCTCCTTGAAAGCCTCGACCCTAACCACCTGGTTGCCAGCACAGACGGCCGGCTGCGAGCCGTGAGCCACCTCTATGTAGCCATAGCCCGTCTCGGGGCGCGATGGGCGAATACCGATTGTGAGCAACGCCTTGGTCTGACTTTTAAGGAAATCGAAACCGGTGGCAATTGTGCGCTCAAACGAGGCCTCGTCAGTAACCAGATGGTCGGCCGGCGTAACGGCAATGAGAGCCTCGGGGCAACGCGAGCGAATGCGGTAAGAAGCGTAGGCTATGCAGGGAGCCGTGTTGCGACGCATAGGCTCGCAAAGCACCTGGTCTGCAGTAAGCATAGGCAACTCCTCGAGCACCAAATCGCGGTAGGCAGCGTTGGTCACCACCAAAAAATTCTCGGCTGGTACCAGCCTGCTGAAACGGTCGAAAGTGCTACGAATAAAGCTGCGACCAGTGCCCAGAATATCGAGAAACTGCTTGGGGCGGTCCTGCTTGCTCAACGGCCAAAAACGGCTGCCGATACCACCCGCCATTATGATGCAAAAACGATTTTCCATAGAGTCAAAAATTTTTGCAAAGATACACAAAAAAATCCAATTCCAACCCATTATAGCAAAAAAACATTTCGCAGTCAGAAACAATAATATAACGAAAGAGGAGTTTTTTTTCGCCATATCCGAAAAAAAACGTAACTTTGCAAATTGTATTCACAACAATACCCAACACCGAAAACAGTATGACTAAAGACATTGTATGCAGCGGCATCCGCCCCACCGGCAACCTCCACCTTGGCAACTATTTTGGCGCCTTGCGCAACTTTGTGGCCATGCAGGACGAGTATGATTGCTACTTCTTCATAGCCGACTACCACTCGCTCACCACCCATCCCACGCCTGGCAGCATATACGACGACGCACGCCGCATATTGGTTCAATATTTAGCATGTGGCCTCGACCCCGAGCGCTCCACCATCTACCTACAGAGCGACCTGCCCGAAACCGTCGAGCTGTACCTCTTTCTGAACATGAACGCCTACTTAGGCGAGCTCGAGCGCGTCACCTCGTTCAAAGACAAGGTGCGTCAAAACCCCAACAACGTCAACGCCGGCCTCCTCACCTACCCCACCCTCATGGCGGCCGACATACTGATACACAAAGCCACCAAGGTGCCTGTGGGCAAAGACCAAGAGCAACACCTCGAGATGACCCGCACCTTTGCCCAAAGGTTCAACAATATGTACCACTCCGAATGCTTCCCCCTGCCACAAGCTGTTGGTTTTGGCCAACAACTGGTCAAAATCCCTGCCCTAAACGGTGCCGGCAAGATGGGCAAAAGCGAAGGCGAAGCCAGCACCATCTTCCTCACCGACGAGCCAGACGTTATCCGCAAAAAAATAATGAAGGCCAAGAGCGACAGCGGCCCCACCGAACCCAACCAAACCAAACCCGAAGAGATTGAAAATCTCTTCACACTGCTGCGCGTGGTCTCGACCGCCGACACGGTGGAGCACTTCGACCACCTTTACAACACCTGCCAAATTCGATATGGCGACCTAAAAAAGCAGTTGGCCGAAGATATGGAAAAATTCATAGCCCCCTTCCGCGAACGCATCAAGGAGCTCGAAGCCGACGACGCCAGGCTGCGCCGCATTATGGACCTCGGGCGCGACAAGGCCCACGCCAGCGCCTCCCGCACCCTGTCCGAAGTGCGCCGCACTATTGGCTACCGCAACTAAGCCCACGAAACAGCATGAACCGCTACAACTCTTACGCTGCCATGTGTGCCAAACGGTACGGAGGCCGAGTTCAAAAAATCTCGGTCAACGCCGGCTTCACCTGCCCCAACCGCGACGGCACGCTGGGTACCACGGGTTGCACGTTCTGCAACAATAGCGCCTTCAGCCCCTCATACTGCCAACCATCGAAGAGCATAACCCAACAACTCGACGAGGGGCTGGAGTTTCACCGCCACCGCTATCGCCGCGCAGGGCGATATGTGGCATATTTCCAGTCGTTTAGCAACACCTATGCCAGTCTCGACACCCTGCGTCAGCGCTACCTCGAAGCCCTTGCCCATCCCGAAATTGGTGGCATTGTGGTAGGAACAAGGCCCGACTGTGTGGACGACGCCACGCTCGACCTGCTGGCCAGCCTGAACACCGATGGGCGCTACATAGCGGTGGAGTACGGCATAGAGTCGTGCCTCGACCGCACACTCAAACTCGTTGGTCGAGGCCACAACTTTGACTGCACGCGCCGCGCCATCGAAGCCACAGCCAAACGTGGCCTCAACTGTGGCGGACACCTCATTCTCGGACTCCCAGGCGAATGCCGCGACGACATTCTATCTCAAGCCGCTACAATCAACAGCCTACCGCTCACATCGCTCAAGTTGCACCAGTTGCAGCTGCTCCGCAACACGGAGTTGGCCTCACAAGTGGAACGGGGCGAAGTGACGGTGACGAGGTTCGACCTCGACGAATACATCGCTCTGGTTTGCGACTTCGTGGAGCGCCTGCGGCCCGACCTCGGCCTCGAACGCCTGGCTGGCGAGGTGCCACCGCGCCACCAAGCCGACCCCAACCGCGCCTGGCACCACGACGACGGCCGCTGGGTGCGCAACGAGGAGATTGGCCCGATGGTCGAAGCCGAGCTCGAACGCCGCGGTACGCACCAAGGCAGCGCCATAGTTTAACACACCACAACAATCGTCAAACACTTAAAAATCAACCAAATGTTAACCATCATCGCAACCCTACCAATACTGCTCCTGCTGGGTTTTATCTACACCCAAGACACTGGCCACAAAGAGCCGCTGGGCTTCTTGTGCGTGGTGTTCCTCGCCGGCTGCTTCTCGGTGGTGCCAGCCATCGTTATGGAGACCGCCCTCTCTGCCGTGGGTTTCGACAGCGGAGTGCTCGATGGGTTATATAACGGCTATGTTGTGGCCGGAATGAGCGAAGAGTTGTGCAAATTTGTACTGCTCATGCTCTTTGTGTGGCGCAGCCACAACTTCGACGAATACTTCGACGGCATAGTCTACGCCGTTTTTCTCGGCCTCGGCTTTGCTTTTGTAGAGAACATCAACTACGTCTTTACCTACGGTGCAGCCACCGGAATAATGCGCGCACTGCTGGCCGTGCCGGCTCACTTCTTGTTTGCAGTGACGATGGGATACTACTTCTCGCTGGCCAAGTTCGACCCCAACAACCGAGGTGCCAACCTATTCAAGGCGCTGCTGCTGCCCATACTGCTACACGGCACCTACGACTCGCTGCTCATGGTTGGCGAAGCCTTCGGCCAGTACTCCACCCTCATCGAGAGCGTTTTGATGGTGGTCTTTATTTGGTTCGACATCAAGATGTGGCGCTGGGGCATTCGCCGCATTAAACGGCTGCAGGAACTGGCGGCCGAACACGACTTCGACCCCCGCAACCCGTTCGCTGGCTTCAAGTGGGATGTTTAAGCACTGTTTTTCAGGTTTTTGAGGCCTAAAAATCGAGTCGGCTTCGACTCGCAAAGCACTGGCTCATAATGCGTGCCCGATGTTAGGGCGACCTCAATACGACCTTAACACGACCACAACCTATCTACAGCACTGAAAATCAACGCTTTATAAATTTCACCGTCTAAACGCTGATTTTCAAGCACTTAGCAGAGCTCAATAACCGTAGCGTTTGCGGAATGCGAGGAGGATGGAAATGGTGAGGACAAGGGTGAGCAATTCGGCCACGTCGACAGCGAGCCAAATGCCGTCGATACCGATGACGAGTGGCAGCAAGAGGACCGCTCCGAGCTCGAACACGAGCGTTCGGGCGAACGACGCAACGGCCGAAACAACGCCATTGTTGAGCGCCGTGAAGAGCGACGAGACGAACATATTGAACCCACAGATGAGGAAGCTGGCACAATAGAGCCTCGTGGCACGGATGGTGAGGGCACACAGGGCCTCGTCGTAGCCCACAAAGATGTTGGCCAAAAAGTTGGCCGAGAGTTCGGCCAAGGCCGTCATGACGACCCCTGCCATGGCCAGAATGGCAAGCGACTTACGGAACAGGTTGTGCAACTCGGCGCGGTTCTGGGCGCCATAGTTGTAGCCAATGGCGGGCGCAACGCCAATATTGTAGCCAATAAATACGGCCGAGAAGAGGAAGCCGATATACATCAGCACGCCGTAGGCTGCCACGCCGTCGTGGCCGATGTAGCGCATAAGCTGCAAGTTGTAGCAAATGCTCACCACGTTGACAGCAATGCTGGCCACATATTCGGACAGACCATTGAGGCACACTTGGCGCATATAGCGACCAATCCAGTGGGTGCGCACGAGCCGCAGAAGCGCTCCTCGGCGACGTCGCATAAAATAGAGCACCGGTACCAGGCCGCCAACCACTTGCGACAGCATTGTGGCCACGGCCGCGCCAACAACCCCTGTTTTGAGCCAAGCCACGAGCAACGCGTCGAGGGCTATGTTGACCAGCCCGCTCAAGACCGACATGAGGGTCCCCAGTTGGGGCTTGCCTGCCGTGGGATAGAGCGATTGGAAAGCCATTTGGTTGATAAAGAAGGGCATACCCACAGCGCAGATACGGGTGTAGAGCACGCAATCGCGAAGCATCTCGCCATCGGCTCCCATGAGCAGCGCCACGTGACGAGCCAGAACGAAGAGCAGCAGGCCAATAACAACACCACTCCACAGGCCCGAAGCAGCGACCATACTGAAAATGCGGTTGGCTTTTTCGGGATAGCCCTCGCCCATCGTTTTGGCTACCAAGGCGTTGCCACCAGCTCCGGTCATCAAACCCAACGAGCTGGCAAGCATAAGAGCGGGCCACATGAGGTTGACCGCAGCAAAGGCGGTAGTGCCCACACAGTTCGAGATGAACAGACCGTCGACCACACTATAGAGCGACATAACCACCATCGTGACGATGGTGGGCACAGTGGCGCGCACAATGCGCCGATAGCCGAAGTGACCGGTCAGTTCGTAGTCCATAGTGCTAATCCTCAATAGTTTCGATATAAAAACTCACTGGGCGGAAGCCGTCGTTGCAACTCACCATGGCCGAATGGGGGTTGCGCATCCAGTCGCCGAAGATGTGCCCACCGCCACGTGCCAACTCTTCAACAAAGGGCTGCATGGTCTTCCACGCCTCGAGGCAGAGCCCCTGCGGACGCTGCGCGCCGAGCGAGACCCACTGCTGGCCCAACTGCACTTCGCAAGCGTGCTCGATTGGGTTCTCGAACAGCGCCGAAAGGGCGGGATGTGTCGCAGAGGCGATGGCGGTTATGCGTACTTTTTTCATCTAAAAGAGCGTTTGGTGGTGCTGTCGGTTCGTTCCGAAATGCGCCACCTACTATAACGACAAGAATCGTTTTTTATTGCCTCGGCCGGGCACTTTTTTTCTTCGCCACCGCAGCCTCGGGGCAAAACCGCAGCAGCTCGGCATAAAGACGCGGGGTTGGCAGCCCCATGACGTTGTAGAAACAACCCTCTATTCGGCTGACGGCAACCATGCCCATCCACTCCTGCACACCATAGGCTCCCGCCTTGTCGTAAGGGCTATAGTTATCTACATACCACTCTATATCACTCTTTTCCAAATGGTTGAAATAAACCTCTGTACTTTCGGTAAACGATGTTTGGCGGTCGCCACACACAAGGCATACACCAGTGTAGACCGTATGGGCACGGCCAGAAAGGCTGCCGAGCATGGCAATGGCGTCGGTGCGCGACGAGGGTTTGCCCAGGACGCGACCATCGACTACGACGATGGTGTCGGCCGTGACAAGTACTTGGTCGGGGGCAAGGGCGGAGCGGTCGAAAGCGTCGGCCTTTTTCCGAGCTATGGCTTCGGCCACTTGGTCGGCAGGTAGCGAGGCGGCTACAGTTTCGTCGGCGTTGAGCGTGACGCACTGCACCTCGAAACCCAGTTGGGTAATGAGTTGCTGGCGGCGCGGCGACTTGGAGGCGAGCAGTAGTTTCATTAGAAGTGCGATTTGAGGCCGAAAACTAAAAATCACCTAACCTGCTGTCCGGCGCGGAACTTCATGGTGCGCATTTCTTTGCCGTACTCGTCATACCAGGTCCACTTGCCGTCTTTTTCGCCATCGGCAAACGAACCTTTCTCGTCGGGTTTGCCCGCTTCGTTGTAGCGCTCGTATTTGCCGTTGAGCTTACCACTGCGGAAGTTTTGGCGCAGTTCGACTTTGCCGTTGGGGTAGTAGCGAACTTCTTCGCCGTCTTTCTCGTCGTTGAAGTAGTGTATGACGTAACGCACCGTGTTGTCGTCGTAGTAGCCACGCCACTCGCCGTTCTTGAGGCCTTGACTGAAGGTGCCGGTATAGTCTACGGTGCCATCTTCGTACCACTGAGTCCATGAACCTTCTTCTTTATCGTTCAGATACTTGCCTTCGTGCAGCTTGCGACCACTTTCGTACCAAGTGGTCCAAAGGCCTTGACGTTTGCCGTCGATGTACTGGCCACTGCGCCAAGGTTCGCCTGTTTCGTAATAGTAGGTCCAGGTGCCCACTTCGCGGCCGTTGGCGTAGTTGCCCTTGATGCCTATACGGCCATTGGTGCGCCAGTAGAAGCGCCATTCGCCATCTTGCTCGCCAGCCACGAGGCGGCCTTCCATATCTTTGTTGCCGTCGGGGGTGTACCAGGTGGCGCGGCCAGTGAGTTCGTTGTCCTTATAGGTGCCTTCGAACTTGACACGGCCATTGCTGAACCATTCGCGGGTGGAGCCTTCGCGACTGCCGTTGACGTAGGTCACCTCGTCGCGCTGGCGGCCGTTTTCGTGCCACGAGCGGTAGGTGCCATTTTTCTTGCCAGCTATTACTTCAACCTCGCTTTTGAGGTCGCCATTGCGATACCAACTGCGCGACGTGCCTGTTTCGTAACACTCTTCGGCCATACGGCTGCCAGTTTCGTAGAACATACGCCACACGCCAGTGCGTTGACCGTTCTTATACGTACCTTGCTGCGAGACACGCCCGTCGGGGTACCACCACGTCCACTGGCCGTTGCGCTGACCGTCGTCGGTCATCATACCTTCTACGGCCACCTGTTCTGAACCGTCGTAGAATTTTTGATAGCGTGTTTGTGCAGCAGCCGACACAGAGAGGGCTGCAAATAGGATGACTATGGATAATTGGCGCTTCATATTGTTGATTTCTTGAGGGTTTAGGCTATTCGGTATAGACTATTTCGAGGCGTATGGGGTCGGCCGTAGCTGGGCCGTTGACGATGGCTCGTTGGGCGGCGTGGCGGCGCGAGTTGAGGGTGAGCAGCAAGCCGAGGTCGGTACCTTCGCGCAACAAGCCCTGAACTTGAGTAGTGAGGCGTAGGCGGTAGCAATTGCGCACGGTGTCGAACCCACCATCGTAGCCTGCATAGAGATAGGTATCCATCATATCGGTCACCGAAACTACAGAGCCGTCGGCGGCATAGCGCAAAGCGAGTATGCGGTCGGGGCGATTAGCGTCAGAGTCGGCCGCTAATGGCAACAACATCTCGGCATAGTGAACTGTAGCGTAGGGGTGTTGGTTGTGGAAGTTCTCGATAGCAGAGGCGAAACTGACCTTGACATTGTAGCCACCCAGCGGGTCGAGGTAGAGGCGACTGGTTCCGGCCACGCTGTCGGAGCCAAGAGTGGTTCCGGCATAGTTGTGCGAAAAATGGGTAAAGTGGGTTGCCGCGCCAGTGTGTAGCTCGTAGGTAAGCGAGTCGTCGGGTGCAGACTCGTAGTGATAATAAACCCTCATGCAGGTGTTTGTGGCCAACCAGTTGACGGTGACCATACACGGCGTGGAAGTGGCTGGGTCGATACTAACGCGCAGGCCTTTCATGCTGGCCAAGAAAGCATCTTCGGTATGGGTTCCTTGCAGGAGCGGTAGTATGTTGTCGTTTAGGCGGAGAGCAATTATGCTGTCGGCCATGGTGTAATGCTGTGTTGCAGAATAGAGCGAGGTTGTCGTGGCTGGCAGTTCGTCTGTAGCGACGTAATTGCTATCGGAATTGACCGCTTCGGCAAGCTGAAACACGTCGAAGTGGAGGTCGTAGCCGTCGGCCTTGGTCGGAAAGAAGCCTCCGGTGACGAAATAGAGCACCACCGAGTCGATAACCGTTTGTTCGTCGAAGGTGATACCTGTAATGTTGGGCAGCGCCACTTGGGTATAGAGAACAGAAGAGACAGAGCCGAAAGCGGTGTCGCTGTAGTTGCCCACCACGCCGAGCGAATAGCCTGTAGTGGAGAGAGAATCGTCGCGCACGCTCATAGCATAGTCGGCCGTGAGGGTGAAGCGTTGACCGGCATAGCTTGTTGTGGGGTCCTGCAACTCGAGACCGAGGTCGGTTTCGTCGGCCGAGCAGGCAGCGAGAAAGAGGCTGGCTGCTGCAAAGAGCGATATTATCAGCTGCTTGGATTTCATTGTTAGCGATTGTAGGGATTGATTAACAGGATTAGTTGGTGACGATTGGGCCAATTATGTTGTCGAACAGTTTGTTCGCTTTGCCGAAAAGTTCTTTTGGGTCTTCGCAATAGTCAACCACATGGCGTTTATTTTCGTGGGCGAAGGCGACGAGTTCGGGGTCTACGTCGGGCGAAGCCACAATCACACCGTTGGCGAAGGTGACAGCAGCCTTCATAAGGCCCATATAGTCGGTTTGGCTGTAGAGGCGGATGTCTTTGGCGGTGGCGCCATCGACCTTCATTTTGTGTTCCAGTTGCGAGTTGATGGAGCCCTCGAAGCGGTCGGCAGTGAGCGTGACCACCGTTTTGGTTCCGTTGAAGAAGGCGTTTTCTTTGTTGATTCGGCGCAGGTAGAACGGCACCATACAACTGAACCAACCTGTGAAGTTTATCAGATGGGGTTGCCAAGCCAGTTTGCGGACTGCCTCGAGGGTGCCACGGCCGAAGAATAGGAGGCGTTCGTCGTTGTCGGGCTCGAGCTGGCCGTTCTCGTCGAACAAACCGCCGCGATTGGTAAAATACTCGTCGTTGTCAATAAAGTAAACTTGAATCCTGGCCGAGGGTATCGACCCCACTTTGATGATGAGTTGATGGTCGCAATTGTTAAGGATGAGGTTCATTCCAGAGAGGCGAATAACCTCGTGGAGCTGATTTTTTCGTTCGTTGACATAGCTGAATCGTGGCATAAAAATCCTTATTTCGCGCCCGCCATCTTGTGCAAAAATGGGGAACTGCCGGCACCAGCGAGCAGTCTCAGAGTCGGGTGTGAAAGGTGTAATTTCTTGACTCACAAAGAGTATTCTTCCTTTTCCCATGTTTTTACAACATAATTAATAAAATGCAAAATTACGATTTTTTTTTGAATTACACAATAAAAAAAATTGCCACAATGTGCGCGTCGACAGGTAGCTGCGGAGGTGCTTTTGAAAAAAAGTTTGCAACTTTGACGCGTAATCGGATTTTTTTTCTTAATTTTGCAAAATATTTTTTTGAAGAACAATGAATCCCAAGTCCACGCTCGACAACACCGGAAAACAACTATTAGAAAAAGCTCAACAATATTGTGCAACCTCGGAACAGTGCTGCTCGTCGGTGCAGAAAAAGCTGCTCGACTGGGGGGCGCCGGTGCCCACAGCCAACACGATAGTGGATATGCTCGTGGCCGAAAAGTTCATCGACGAAGGTCGGTACGCTGCCGCCTACGTCGAGAGCAAGGTGCGCCACCAACGTTGGGGTCGCATCAAGATTGCATACGAACTGAAACTGAAGCGCATTCCGAGCAACATCGTTGCCAAAGCCTTGACCACAATTAACGAAGAGGACTACGAGGCCTCGCTCAAGTCGCTCACCGAAGCCAAGTTGAGCACCCTCACCAACTTGGAGCCGCAGCAAATGCGAACCAAGCTCAACACTTACCTCTCGTCGCGTGGGTTCACTGCCGAAGAAATCAATAACGAAATTAGTAAATACATCGCTCAATGAAAAAGACCTTTACACTACTTGCTGTGCTCGTTGCTGTAGCCTCAACTGCCACAGCACAGGATGCTACCAAACCGCAGTCGCCAATTCTTGGTGGCACTTGGACCACATCGTCGAAACCGGCCCTCACCATCAACGAACAGTTCTACAACAACTGGTCGTCGAGCGGTAACTCGCAGATTGCCGCAACCGCCTCGTTTTTTGGCAACTACAAGTACACACACTCGCGCTTTGTGTGGGACAACATTGTAGACTTGGCCTACGGTTACGCTTGGCAAGACCTGGACAACGACACCATTGGCGGACGCTTTGAGAGCCGCCGCAAAAACGTCGATAAAATCGACATAACCTCGTCGCTTTCGTTCAAAGCCTTCAAAGATTGGGGCGCTAACTTCACGGCCAACTTCAAATCGCAGTTCGACAACGGCTACGAGTATACCGGTTTCGGCCCCTCGGCCGAGGACTCGAAGACCCTGGTTTCGGGCTTCATGTCGCCAGCCTACCTCACCACAGCCCTCTCGTTCGAACACAAACGCGACAACTGGTCGGTATCGCTCTCATTCCTCACCGGCAAAACGACCTTCGTAACCAACGACATACTCATTGCCGACGGACGCTACTATGGCGTTATTCAGCCCAACAACTTCGACCCGAGCGACCCCTCGACCTTCGACCACGCCTACTTCGCCTTGGGTTCTTATATTAAATTGTTCTATCTTAAAAAAGATATTCTGCCGAAACTGGACCTCTACGCTCGCGCTGAGTTCTTCTATGACTATAAGAAACCATCAAATATGGCTTGGAGCAACGACCCTGTAGTTATGAGCAACGACTCGAAGTACACCCTCTCGACTGGCACAGACACATGGCAGCGCTTGAGCGAAATGTCGTGGGTTCAGCGTCGCTGGTTCGAGACCGATGTCGATTTCGAACTCAAACTCGACTACCGCCTCTCGAGCCACATTGCGGCCAACTTCTCGATGAACCTGAAACACGACACCGACTTCAGCGGTATGGGCGCTTGGGGCCACTGGCAGATTTACCAGATGGCTGGCGTACAAATCTTCTTCGACTTCAAAACTCCGCGTTCGTAAGCTTGGAATAGGATAACAAATAGAGAGAGGATTGCTTCAAGCCAAATCCTCTCTCTGATTTTTTAGAAGAGAAACTTATTTGTTGTTTAATCCGGCTTGAATCTCGCTCAACTCGTCGTCGAGGCGACTTACCACCTGGTTGTGAATGCTCTCGTAGGCTTCGGGGTGGTGCGAATAATAGTCAATGCTACGCTCAAAAGCTTCGCGCGTAACCCCTTGCGCGGCCATAAGCGAGTCGTAGGTTGCAACAATTTCGCCCGAAAAGTTGTCATACTTAAAACCACACTCGACAACATAGAAGCTCTCGAGTTTGTAGGCTTCGGTCAAGAAATCGACCATTCGTGCCTCGTCCATCACCCCTTCTGGGAGTTTTTCGCGGTTGCACGATACCGAAAATGCTGCTATTACGGCCACAATGGCCAGTGCTGTGGGTATGCGTTTCATACTGCAAAGATACGCTTTTTTCTGCATTTGGCGGAGGGTTGAATAAAAATTTAAGAATTATTAAAAGTTGCATTTGCCTTTATTTGCAGAAATTGTTGTAATTTTGCAGCCCGAAAAAAAATTAATAGTTAATTACAAAAACACACAAAACATCATGAAGAAAGTACTTTTTTACATTGGCTGCGCCCTGTTTGTCGCTTCGATGACCGTGGCTTGCAACAACAAGAAGAACACCGAACCCGTCGACTCGACTACCTGCTGCGAGGCTGTTGAAGAGATTGCCACCGAGACCGAGTGCACCGCTGCCCCCGTTGAGGCTGCCGCCACCATGAGCGAGGCCGAACACGCCGCCATGCTCGATGCCGCCCGCGAGGCTGGCCGTGCCAAATGCAACTGCTACAAAACCGACCCCTCTTCGGTCGAGGCCTGCATCAAATCCATCCTCAGCGAGACCTATGCCTCCTACCAGAACAACGACGAGTTCAAAGCTACTATGGAAGCTGAGTTCAACAGCTGCGTGAAAGAGAAAGTTAGCGATGCCGCAAAAGATGCCGCCGAAAAAGGCATTAAAGCCGGTGCCGACGCTCTGAGCAAAAAACTCAACGGTGGCAAATAATTGCTGCTTGTAGAATAAAAGTTAACAACACTTGTTGGGCCGCGCCGAAAGCGCGGCCCAACTTTTACCCTCCATTCGCCCCAACTTCTGCTCCACCGCCCCCCCCACACAACCAACCAAAGAAAAAAAATTCAATCCCAACACACAATAATTGCGCCCAATGGGCGTTATTATTATACTTTTACTGCCGGCCAGTAACCAACAAAAAAAAACGAGCATATGGCACTGATAATGATTGTGGACGACGAACTCGACATACGCGAGATTCTCAGCTTCAACCTCGAAGCCGAGGGCTTTGACGTTGCCAGCGCTGCCAGTGCCGAAGAGGCTCTGACCATGATGGCCTCTGGCACGCGGCCCGACTTGATTCTGCTCGACGTGATGATGGAGCATATGTCGGGGTTCGACATGGCCCGACATCTGCGCAACGACGGCAACACCACACCAATCATCTTCCTCACTGCACTCGCCGACGAACCCAACCTGCTGCAAGGTTTCGGCACTGGCGCCGACGACTACGTTAGCAAGCCCTTCTCGTTCAGCACCGTCTTGGCTCGCATTCGCGCCGTGTTGCGTCGCTCGTCGCAGAGCACACCGCAACCCGACAACCGCCCCATTAGCATAGACCCTGCAACGGGCATTGCCAGCGTTTATGGCATACCCACCGAGCTCACCCGCAAAGAGCTGATGATTTTGCAATTGCTGTGCGACAACCCAGGCACCTACTTCAGCCGCGAAGCAATAATAGAACACGTGTGGGGCGACACCGCCTATATCTGCGACCGTGGGGTCGACGTACACATAGCTCGACTTCGCAAAAAGTTAGGGCCCGCAGCCTCGCTGCTGCGTGGCAAGACTGGCTTCGGCTACCGCATTGAGCAAAACCAATAAACACCACGTGCCGCCATGACTTCGACCACCACAATACTGCTCATCGCCATAGCGGCCGTAACCATTGCTTGGCTACTGCGCGAACGGTCGCGACACATCCAGGCCAAGCGGTTGCGCGCGCTGGCCAACGAGGCAGAGCGGTCGAAGCAGCAAATCATTGTCGAGCAAAACCGCAATCGCCAACTAAAGCAGGAGATGACAAACAACATTGCCCACGAACTAAAAACGCCTGTGAGCTCGATTCGCGGCTACCTCGAAATACTGCTCGGCGACAAGCCGCTCGACGACGAGCGCCGCCGCTACTTCCTCAACCGCTGCTACTCTCAAACCCTGCGCCTGAGCGACTTGCTTACCGACATTTCGCTCATCAACAAACTCGAAGAATCGGCCGACCTCTTCCCCAAAGAGCCTGCACCTCTGCACGACATTGCCGAAGAGGCACACCTCGAACTATCTGACCGGCTCGACGAACAACAAATAGCCCTCAGCAACACCTTGCCTGAGGTTACCATCGTGGGCAATCGAAGCCTGCTCTATGCCATTTTTCGCAACCTCATTGAGAACTCGGCAGCCTATGCCGGCCCCAACTCAAAGATTGGCATAGAATGCTACAACACCGACGACGACCGGCTATACCTCCACTATTTCGACACCGGACAGGGGGTAGACCCGAAATACCTACCCGTCATTTTCGACCGCTTTTTGCGCATCGACAACGGGCGCAGCCGCGCCAACGGTGGCACCGGCCTCGGCCTCTCCATCGTGAAGCACGCCGTCCTCTTCCACGGTGGCGAAATCTACGCCCAGCTACGTCAGGGCGGCGGCCTCGAATTTTTCTTCTCTCTAAAAAAGAATATTTAGCCCTAATCGCCACGTTCTTCCTCCCCTACCCTACGGATGGGAGGGCTTGAGAAGGGTAAAATATCGACCAAAAATCGATAGCTAAGTAGCTCAGTATCAAGCCTTGTTCGACCTCAACACGACCCTAACCCCTCTTTAACCCCTCCTCAACCATGATTTTCAACTACTTACGACTGCAACAATAGCACACCTGTGGGTGTTTCCATCCACATTGCCATTGTTACTGGAAGTATGGTATTTTAGGCTAACTCGTCAGGGTCTACCCCCGTAGTGCTTATGATTATTTCTCGGCTTACGCCGGCAACTTTCAGAGCTTTGGCCGTGGCCACGGCCTGCTGCTTGGCGCCCTCTTCGAGTCCTTCGGCTCTACCCTCGGCTCTACCCTCGGCTCTACCTTCAGCTCTACCTTCAGCGAGGCCTTTGGCTCTACCCTCGGCGAGGCCTTTGGCGCGACCTTCGCGCCATGAGGCGGTTAGGACGTCGTCTTCTATAACCATGTTGGTTATTTGGTGGTCGTATATGCGGCGCTCGCGCTCGGGCATGGAATAGTAGTCTAATTTTTTTCTCGCCTCCTGCAGGCCGGGGGCTGTGGTGTCGGGGCTGATGCGGCCATTTTTGAGGTAGTCTATCCACTCTTCGAGAGGCGTGGTGGCTACGTCGTTGAAGTTGTTGATTCGGATGATGTAGTACTCTGGAAAGACATCTTTCGGTTGACGCAGCCCGAGGACGTCGGCCTCGCTGGGACGATAGCGAAGTTCGTCGTGGGTGTGGACGCCGATGAATTGCGTCGTGCCGTGGTAGAGGTAGTCCGCACCTTCGCCAAACTTGAAGTAGAGTATGTTGATGGAGTAGACTTTTTTGACCTTGCCGTAGTTATCGCCGAGGCGGATGTTGTCTGTGATGGCTTTCGACACGCCGTATAGCATACGCTCGAAGTAGTGTACCTCGCGGTTGAGTTGCACTTCGACGATGATGAAATCGCCTTTGCTATTGCGCGCCATGACGTCGACGCGATTGTACTTGTCGTCGGCGCGTTCTTGGTTGCTTTCGCTCTCGAGGATTTCTTCTATCTTGATTTTTTCGCCAATAAGGACCGTCATCAGCCCTTCGAGCACGTCGAAGTTGGCTTTGTCGCGCAGCATACGCTTGGCAGCCCAGTCGAATCGGATAAAACGTCGGTCGTCGGTCATGTTATTACAACGCAGTTTTTGTGATTTTATTGTGCCACGTTGCAGATTTTTTTTATATTTTTGTTCTGCGCTATGTTTTTCTGAACAGACCGACCCGCACGGATGATTATAACTCGATGTAGATGTTGTTCTCCTTGGCCAGGCGGCGGAGGTTGATGATAGCGTAGCGCATACGACCGAGGGCTGTGTTGATGCTGACGCCGGTTCGCGCAGCGATGTCTTTGAAGTCGTAGCGCCCATAGTGGCGCATTATGACTACGCGACGTTGTTCGGGCGGAAGCATACGCACCAGTTTGCGGATGTTTTTGCTTGTCTGCTGACGCATAATGCTGTGCTCGGCATTGTCGTCGACCAGTTTGACGTTTTCGAGCACGTCGGTATCGGGGCGGCTGGGGACTATGGGCATTTTGCTACCTTTGCGGAAGTAGTCGACGATGAGGTTGTGAGCAATGCGCATAATCCAGTTGATGAACTTGTTTTCGTCCTTATACGAGTCGCTTTTTATAGTGAGAATGACTTTATAGAACGTATCTTGGAATATGTCATCGGCAACATCTTTGTCTTTTACGACCGAGAATATATAACCATAGACCTTGCTTTTATGCCTCGAAAGGAGGGTTTCGAAACAAGAATAGTCGCCTTCGCGATAGCGCTTAATCAGTTCGTTGTCTGTAGGTTGTGTGGTATTTACGTCCATTTAACCTTCGTTATTTTTGGTTCTTTAAACTGATAATATTCGTGTCGATAGCGTTCAGTTTTGGTTTCGAAATCGGGTGCAAAGATACAATTTTTTTTTGAAATAGAGCTAAAACAACGCGATTTTTTTCAAAATATTGTGTCGAGACGCATTTTTTTGTTTTTTTTCTGGGGAGAGCGGCGCACAATATGGGTTGTGAGGGGTGAGAAATGCGGCCAGCCCACCGCTGGCCGCACTGTTGTAACTAAAAAAGATGGTCTATACAGCCTGCTTAGCTCTTGTTGCGCCACAATGGACAACCTGGGTCAAAGTTCGATAGCAGCTGCAATGCGCTGTGCGAGGTCTGCCAACTCATCGGGCGTCATGGTCACGTGATGAGTAAAACTGAGGTCAGAAGGGCTGTTGAGCGGAACAAGATGAATGTGTGCATGGGGAACATCGATGCCAACCACCGCCACCCCAACCTTTGTGCAAGGACAGACCTTTTTAAGGCCTTTGGCCACGCTACGGCTGAAGCGATGGAGCTCTACAAAAAGCTCGTCGTCGAGGTCGAAAATGTAGTCAACCTCCTGTTTGGGTATGCAGAGGACATGGCCTTTCGCCACAGGATTGATATCGAGGAAAGCGAGGCAATGCTCGGTCTCGGCCACACGGTAGCAAGGGATTTCGCCAGCCACTATTTTCGAAAATATTGATGCCATTTTTTATACAGTCTTTTGTTGGGTTTGAATTTACTACTGTAAACTGCTCACCTTTATCAGCAGCGAGTTCTCTGGTCTGTTTAACGTTCGATAGAGAGTATTTCGAACGTCATCTTACCAGCAGGGACGTTGACGTCTACCACCTCGCCAACCTTATGGCCAAGAAACGACGAAGCGAAGGGCGAAGTGATGGAGATTTTGGCCTCCTTTAGGTTGGCTTCGCTCTCGGGCACGATGGTGTAGACCTGCTTCTGCTTGGTTTTAGTATTGCGAATGGTGATTTTGGAGAGGAGGAGAACCTTTGAGGTATCTATCTTCGACTCGTCGAGCAAACGGGCGTTGGCCACCAGCTCTTGGAGTTTCGAGATACGAGCCTCAAGATGGCCCTGAGCCTCTTTGGCTGCATCATATTCGGCGTTCTCGGAGAGGTCGCCTTTGTCGCGAGCTTCGGCTATGGCAGCGGCAGCAGCCGGACGGTCGAAGGCTATAAGGTGATGAAGTTCGTCGCGCAACTTTTGCAGACCTTCTTCGCTATAATATTTTATTTCAGACATTGGGTTACGTTTTTGTTGATGGTTCCTTCTTATTATCTAAAAATTAGGAAAGGCACTTTTAAGCCTTTCCTAATTTTTGTTTTTGTTGCTTTGCTTTCTCTCTTACTTTAAATCTAAGGTCAGAAGCGGAGCGAAGCGCCAATGGCGTGAGAGCCCTTGAGCGGAGCTGCGCTGCGATAAGAGTAATCGATGGTGAGGCCAGTACCTGCTGCGCCGTCTTTCTTCTTCGAGAGTGCTATGTCGACCGAAGCACCAACACAGAGACCACTGTTGGCAGTGGCAGCATCGGTGGTCCAAAGGCCAGGTTGATAGACGTATGCAGCACGGACCTTGAACATATTGAGCATACCATACTCGGCACCAACAGTGAAGTTATCGCGCAAGAAAGCGTTGGAGGTGAACGCACCAGCAAGGGTAAGCTTTTGGTCAAGATTCTCGAAAAGGAAGTCGTAGGACAGACCGATGTTCAGGTTGGTCGGCAACTCCATTTCGGCACGGCGAGTGCTGACGGTTACTGTATTGCCAGCTGCGTTAGTTGTTGTGCGCGACAAGCCAGGGCCATCAAACTGCATAGCGGGCGCCCAGTTTTTGAGGGAGATACCGAATTTGAGCTCATCGTTCTCGCCCGTGACATACTGGATACCAGCATCGACGGCAAAACCAGAAGCAGTTACGTCGGCAGTCTGCTCGTTTATAATCTTGATGTTGACACCACCATGAATGCTATTGGTAAAGGAGTGCGAATAGGCCACGTTGATGTTCATGAAGCTGGGCGAGAAGGTTCCATTGCCACCGTCGGGGCTGCCGACAGTGGTGACTGGTATTTCGCCAAAGCCCATCGACATGACGTGTACGGCCAACACTCCCGATTCAAACACTCTGACACCGAGACCAAAAGCATTGATAGAAGCGGCACCGGTGAGTTTTGACGAGCCTCCGAGGTAGATGGTGTTGGTGTAGGCTAACTCGTTCTGGCGTATGAAAGCCAAACCTGCAATATTGCTATAGAAAGACTCCAAGCCACGCACGCTGGCTATATCACCTCCGCCCCATCCGGAGCTTCCTGCCCACGGGTTGATGAGCGTTTCGGAAGCGCCAGGCGTACCACGGCGTTTGTCGTTGCCAGCCATTGTCGAGCCAGCCATAAGACCCGCCAGTGTGAGTACTACTGCAAATATTCTAATTATATTTTTCATTTCTCTCTTTATTTAAGATGGTTTCAAAATAGATGTTAGAACTGGAACGAGTTGAGGTCGACCGGACGCATGGTGCCAAACCACTTGATGACACGCTCGCCAATGCCAGGCACTTCGACATGGATGAAATACATGCCACCAGCAATCGGGATACCTGATTGGTTGTGCAAATCCCAGTCGTAGGTAGTTTGATTAACAGGAACAGTTGGGAACTTACGCACCAGCGTTCCGTCGACTGTGTAGATAGAAATGTTGGCACCAATTGCACCCTGCTCGTTGAAACCTGTGGGGAGGTTGACTATGCGAACCTTGGTTTCGAGCTGGCTGGCTGTCTCGTAGTCAGAATAGCTGTAGTATGGGTTGGGGACAACATTAATCAGAGACAATATAGAGTCGCGGTAATCCTTGTCGGTCTTGCGAGCAGCAACGCGGTCGGTGAGGGTCATATCGCTGCCAGTAATCTCGAACTGGAAGACAGGCATATTGCTATTGACGATGGCATGGCCAGGGATGACCTGGTTGATACGAGTCTCGTTGGCAGACATATAGAGGTTGTACGGCATATTGACATCGATATCGACTGTAACGTCGCAAGCAATACCGTTGTACCAACTGTTACCAAAGTAATCTTCGCCAGCATTGAGTTCAGCATTATTGCCAGGATACTTGAAGATATACCTATCAGATACAAGTGGCATATTAACCCATGCACATGAGGCAAACAGGAGTTCGATAGAGTCGCGCACCGGGATAACAGCCGTAGAGTTACGGAGCGAGTTGACCACACCGTGCGAGAGGCTGTATACCTCTTCGGCGTTATTGTACTGCATAAGTCTATCGAGCGAGGAGAGCATCTTGACTGCCCAACGACCAGCATCGTAAGACGGAGTACGGAAAGTAGTAAGGTCCGGACTCGTGGGATTGACGTTATTCTTGATGTCCCAGAACTTTTGTTTGGTTGCATTCATCACATAAATGAAGTGACGTCCGCCCATGACATAGTCGCTCACACCTTCGACATCTGTAGCAACAGGATTCCACATCATATCGCGACCATTGTACTGAACATAGCGCGAATCTTCACCAAACATGATGTTGAGGCGTTCGCCAGTGGCGGTGGAGATTGCATAGCCCGGGAACCAGCCCATACCCTCTTCGCTTATATAAGCCGGGTTGTTCGGATTGGTGGTATCGGCAGTCATGCCGCTGTAGTCGTCGATGGTGCGGCCCAATTTGTCGACCGATTTATGCTTACGTATGTGGAAACGGCGAGCATTGCCTTCAGATTGAGTGTGGTCGTCACACATTTCGAGAACAGGGCAACGGGTCCACTTTGAGGTGTCGGCAGTGAACACAATACGAACACTCGGCAACGCAGAAAGGTCGTTAAACATCAGTGACTTGTTGCGCAAGTTATCGAAGAGACCACGGCGTATTTCATTATAGTTGAACACCTTGGTGCCACGGAATACGGTATTTAGCGAATCGAGGACCGATTGGTCAGCAATGTAGTATGCAAAACTGAAACCAGGGTGGAAAGGCAGAGTGGATACCAAACCATAGGGCGACCAGTAACCCAGAAGGACATCCTCGAACTCCTGCGAGGGGTCTACACCCCACGACATTGGAGGATAGTTTGTACTGTTGTTATATTTCGGGTCGGGTTCAGCACGGAAGTAGTCTTCGTCGAGGTAGGGCTCAGACAGTCTTATTTCATCAGTACTGCCAAGGAAGGAGCTGATAGTACCAGTGGAATACTGCTGACCTGAACGTATCCAGTTGTATGGTTGATAGCCATCGAAGTCGGACACAGCTGCAAGCCACTGCTTGTGTTCGTCGGCGAATGTAATAGAAGCGTTACGAACGACGCCAGAGTTGGCGACACCGCCAGCAATGACATTCTGGTAATACATATTCTCATTGAGAGGTGTGGCAACGGGTTTGGGCGAGGCTAAAGCCACAGATATACCAAGGTCGAGGAAGAGTTGCTCATTGTAGCGACCAATTGTAAAATCGGACCAAACTTCATAGACAGGTACTTGAATACCGGACGAATCCTTATAATAGAGCGGGCTACCATCGGCAGTGACGATATACCAACGGGTCGAATCATTTACTCCTTTCGAGAAGTCGTTGATTGGTTCATTGCGGTTATCAACACCTTCATTCCAGAAACGGATTTGGTAAACACCTTGTTTGACGCTGAGCGGGTCGATAACAGTGACGTTGATGGGGCCATTGTTCTCAATATACTCAGGTTCGGCAATCATTGCGGGGTTTTCCATCTTTGAGTTGTCGATATACTTACCAGTTTGTGGGTCGAAACGGAAGTCTGCATTGAACTTACCAGCAGGCTTGGAGAGGATAGAATCGTAGGATTCATTGGTGAGGCGAAGAGTGTTAACACTTGTGTTACCATAGCCAGAAACACGTTTGACGCGAGGACTCATGCCAAATTCCGACTGGGCAATAGTTCCACCGTTTTCGACTTCAGGGCTGTGAGGAATAACGGTGATGGGAAGAATGGCTCCACCATACTCGTTATTACGACCTGAAAGGTAGGGTTCCTTCTGACCATCGAGGCTATTCGGGTCTGTCTGAGAGTACTCTTTGAAGTTATTATGTGCATAGGCAATAGCAATAAAGTAGTACTCTTTGTTGTTGACCAGACTGGTGTTGGTTCCAGAAGCAAACTGGTCGGTGGTGACGCGCACCACATGGTGGATACCGCTGTTGCTACCATTAACCATTACCTGCGGCTCGATGAGGCCTGTGGCGGTATTAACCTTGTAGTTGACCAGGGTTGCTATAGGCATGGTGTTGTTGACGGTATCGTAGTAGTTCTCAATATCGCACTGATAGACCAAACGGGCTTTAGTGAGGTCTCCCCTTTCGATATCGGAGACAGAAGCATTAGCATCGGAAAGCTGATAGATTTGATAACCTTCGAACTTGTAACTGCGCTGGTCGTCTGTGTAGGGCTGAGGTTGGCCCGTGCTATCGATATAGGAAGAGGGTATGCTCGGGTCAAACTCGGAGTAGGATTCAAGTTTACCATCCTTATAGTTATTGGAGGACTTGTTATCATAGGTAAGGTAGAGTATCACCTCGTTACTCAACTCTTGAGCCACCAGTGTGGGGGCATCGGGGCCGTCGAGAACTTTGAAACAGTTGTCGAAAAGAGCTTGGCAGATATCGTCAACCTGACGGAGAGCTTCGACCGAAGCCCAATAATTACCAGACGAAGCTTTTGCATAAGGAATACCGACAGTGATGTAGTTAACAGCACCGGGCTTAAGTGTAAATGGACCAGCAGACTGCATGAAACGACGGTCATTGGGAGTGTTACCGACAGTTCTCTCTGTCCATTCAGCTTTGTCGAAACCATTGGCTTGAGGAGAGACACCATTGGTACCCCAATCCCAAGGATCGCTATCGCCAGGGAACATGAAGTCGCAGTCGAGGGAGGTGGTACCAGTATTAATGGCATCGCCACCGAACTTCATACGAGAACCGTTTTTCCAATAACCACGAAGGTAGTTATAGTAGTCTTTAGCTTTAGTAGGTTCACCATTGATAGAGTTAGAGGAGTTGTCGTAATACACGAAACGGCGCATACCGAAACGCTCGTCATCGACGATACCATTACCAAAGTTCACACCGTTGATGGCGCAGTTTCCGACCTCGTCACCAGGGTGGTTCTTAGGGTTATACCAGCTGAGAGGGTCGGCGGCGAAGAACAGCTCTGCATCGTCGGTAATACCGATTGTGTCGTAGTCAGCACCACCAGGAAGCAGATACTTGGCCAAGAGCTCTTTAGTCTTGGTATCGCCATATTCTTGGATATAAGGTATGTCGATTTTGGGGTTGTCTTTACCGTCGGGGTCCATATAAGGGCCTTGGAAGAAGTCGATACCAACTGCTGGGGGAATTCCACTGTAGCTACCGGAACCAGGGCCGTCGTTGTCATCACCATTGTAGCAGTAACCAAGACCGCGCTTGACATCACATCCTACATAGTCGTCGAAAGCGTAGCCGAGGTCAGGGTCGACCCACTGGCTGAAATAGGTTTCGCGAAGTTCGTAAGTGGAACGGTTGATAATCTCGTAAGAGTAGAAGGTCATGTCGTTGATAGCATCATTGGTAGCGAAAGCGAAAGCTTGGGCACGGATTTCAAGACCGATTGCTTGGCCTTTGGTCTCGGTATGGGTATTACCCATATCGTTAAAAATCCACCAAATGGTCTGGTCACCTTTAAGGACTTGGTCGGGGAGAACGCTACCCGTAATTACTCCGTGCTGCTTGCTCTCTTCCATAGTAGGTACGTTCACATACTTTTCACCCTTGGGGAGAGAGGCTTTGATAGTACGAGGGCAGAGGACATTGTCGAAATCGTAGTAAGGATAGTCACCATTCATTGGGTCGTATATGCCGTTTTCGTTAGCATCGAAGAATGGAGCAAGGTAACGGGACTGATTGCCACTACCCTCAGCAGGCCATTCTTCAATGACTTCTGTAATATCTTCGGTGGGGTCAGTCTTCATTGTTACACCTGTAGAGTCATAGCTAAAGTGCTGCATGAGTGCAAGAACTTCGGCTTTGGTTATAATATAGTGTTTGTCGTATGCGTTACAGACACTGAGGTCGACAGACGCGGTTTGGAGTTCGAGAGGACCTGGCCAATAGTCGTCGCCGTCGGAGCCAAAGCGGAGAGCAGCAAGACGCAACTGGTTGTTGACGTCGGTACCACCAATCCAAAGAGCAGCACAGAACAGAGGGCTGGTATTGCTGTTTTGCGGCAAGTGATACTTGGCCACGCTACCATCATACCACATATTGCCATAGCCGTTGATTTGAGCGCGAACGTTATTGACGTTCAACTCAGCTGTACTTTGAGCCCTCTTGCAGGGTTGTGCAGCGGCTTTGGTACGTATGACGGTAGGTGTATTGTTCTTTTTGCATGTAATACACTCGCGTGCCACAGCCGTTCCCTGAACAAAGGAGAACAGGAGTGTTACCAATACTAATTTGCTGAATATCTTTTTCATTTTTATTGATTTATTACGCGTTTTTGATTTTAGAACTTATAGGACAGTGACAGTTGGACTCGACGAGGAGTGCTATAGTTCCAAACCGAGTTGTTGAGGTAGGCAACTTGATAGAGGTCACGGAAAGAGTCGGGGTCGAGCCATGCGTTGATTTCGCGCTGGGTCTCGGGGTCTGTCAGGTAGCCATCGTCTTCTGCATTACCCGTGACAGGGAATACTTGGAGGACGTTTTTGATATTGAACAAGTTGGTAATAGTGACGATTGCTTGAAGTTGGGTCATACGAGTCTTGGTACGGACACGGCCTTCGGCATCGGTAGACTTGGTTTTGATGGTGATGGGCCAAGTTTTGTCGATGGCGACATCGAAATAGAAGCCCCAGGGCAAGCGAGCTCCGCGATAGCTACCAACAATGGTGGCCTGCTTGTTAGAGAAGGCCTTGGTGTATGGGCGGCCCGACTGTGCAACAGCCATGAAGTTGACACCGAAGTCTTCGAGGAGTTTTATCTCTTTTTTACGCTTTTCGCCAGTAGAGTCGGTAACGATGCGAGTGATTACAGGACCATTGTACTTGGCACCAGAGAAGTAGCGGAAGTCGACATTGGCCTTAAACTCATGGCGGCGGTCGTCGCTAATCGGGTTGAGCATCTTGAGGGTGGTGTAACCTTCTTTAATAAGTTCGGTCATAGTGGTGGTAGACAAGCCTGTTCCTTCGGCGTACTGCAGGGTGTAGTTAGCATTGATACGAATATTCTTGGTTTGGCGCATATCGTAGGAAATTGTCAAACCTTTAGTGGTACGGAAGTCGATATTGTCGTAGGAATAGTAGTTGGGGTTGGGGTCTGCACCATTGTACTGAACAAGCTGAATAAGGTCGCGAGTCTCTTTGTAGTACACAGAAATACTCAAGGCCGACGACTGTGTGAGAGCCTGTTGGAAACCGATTTCGTAGTTGGTGATACGTTCGGGTTTGAGGTTGGGGTTAGATGTAGACTGCCGTTGAGTCATGTAGAGGTAGTCGACATAGTCGGCCTGCCAGCCCGACGAGGGACGACGAGCAATAATGTCGTAACTAGCCTTGAACTGGGAGTTGTCGCCAACTGGGAAAGAGAAAGCGATACGGGGCATCGCAACAATTTGCGGCTGATAGTCTGTGAAGGCATCGGCATCAACTTTGTAGCCAGAGCCATCGTCTTTATTGCCAATAGTAGCTCTTTTTTGACCTGTAGGAGTGCGGTAAGGAGTAGGACGGCCAGAGACACCTGCCACTTTGCTGGGGGAAGCGACCTCAACACCTTTGGCATCGTACCACTTACCTTCAGTGTCGCGATAACCACGAATAGTGGGGTTGGCAGCCGCCGGGTCATCAACGTAGACCACCCAGTCGGGGTCAGCACCCGAAGCGAGGGCAGATTTGTCGATTTTGACACCATCACGACGATTGATAATATCATCAACTGTATAAGATGTGTAGAGGAGGTAGGGGTCTTTGAGAACATACTGGTTACCGTTGAAGTAGTCTACGCGGACACCAACGTTAAATATAAGGTCTTGGAAGCGGAACTGGTCTTGAACATAGCCTGCCATATAGATGGGCGAGAATGAACGAAGGTACTGGAATCCGTTCGCGTCGGGCAGGAAGAAGTCACCCAGGTCCCACTCACGGCTGTTGTATTTCTTACCAGTGTGGTCGTAACCATAATAAGCAACAACAGGACTACCACTATTGAAGAGTTCGTTTGTAGAGAACATATTGATACCGCCAGCTTGAGCAAAGACTTCGGGGTCATAGCGGTCTACATCGAGCCAGCCGTTCTTGCCAGGGTTGGCAAGACCGAGACGTTCGGCATTAGCATCAAGCCACTGACGCATAGTGCGGCTGAACGAGGTTTCTTGGTCTTTGTTGTTCAGACGGTCGTAAGAGACTTGCAACTGGGAGTTATTCCACTCGTAGTGAGCACTACTTCTGTCCATCTGCGAGACATGGAAGTTGGCATCGTTACGCATTATGGTCCACAGGCTGTAGGCGCCAAGCGAATAGGCGGAGGCCCAATATTCGTCGTATTGGAAGCCGACCTCAAGGTTATGACCTTTGATTTGGGCCGAAGCTTTGGCTTGGAGGTAAAGAATGTCGGTTTGAGACTTCGAGAAGCCGGTGCTCTGAACACCGACGTTGCTCAAAAGGCCAAATATTGATGATGGCGAGTCACCATTCATCAGACCCTTGAAACCGACAATGTTTTCGCGGTTGATAAGAGACGGGGCTATGTCGGAAATTCCAAAAAGTTGATTGTTGTAATTGGCAAGGATGGGGTTCCACTTTGAACCTTCGACATAACGAACATTATCCTGCCAGTTGTTTTGCACCAATGCTAATTGCTCAACACCGTCGTAGACAATGTTGGAGTACTCCCACGAGGGAGACTGCTCGTTGATGAACTTACCAATATGGCCATACTTGAAGATATCGTCCATCGAGCTGCCAAACGATGCATTGTAAGTGCGAGAAGTCTCGCGCTGGATTTTGGCAGAGATGTTGTACATCACGTTGGTGATTGGGAGAGCACTCGACGATGTTGCATCGGTGTTATCGGCAGAAGGCTCTGGGTCGCGGAAGCGTTGTGTGAAGTCGACAGTGAGAGCTACATCGTGAGCCTGAGAGACGGAGTTGCCCGCCAGTGACATACCAAGCGGCGAAAGGCTGGTGTTGGGGCTGTAGCTGTAGCTATACTCGCCAGTAACGAGAAGGGTTACATAGTCGGAAAAAGCGAAGTTGAGGGCACCTTCGAGTCCGACATAGTAGGACTGCAGATTCGGGACACGCGAGGCATCGCCACCGAAGTTCTTCTTTGTGAGGCGGGTAATGGGCTCGAAATGGTCCTTGTATAGGCCGGTCTCGGCAGCATAGTTGATAGCGCGCGTTATTGGGTCGTAGGACAGAGGGTTCTGTTCATATTGACGCACATACTCGTCTTTGACAATCTGGTAACGATGGTCTTTGACACGATAACCCATTGCATAATAGGTCTGAGCCTGCATGGTGAGGCGGAAACCTATCAAGGTGCGCTCATAGGAGGAGTTGCCATCGTCGGCGAGGACCTTTTTCTTATATAGCGGACCAGTCAGCCAGAGGCTGAGGTTCTGGATGTGACGATAGTCGAGGATGGGGTCCCAACGAACAACACCGCTGAACTGGCTTGATGGTGGTTTGAGGGTAATAATTTGAGCACCACCGACAGCTTCACCGATTGAAGCAGGTGTACCACCAAGGATGACCTGGATTTCGGCAATTGCTTCTTTGGGAGGCTCGACACCGGCGCGTTTGCGGACACCGTTTTGAACGGTAACCATACCGCTCTCACCACGGGCCGTACCCGCACCACCGTCGCTGTAGCCCACGCCGCCCACGGCAGCCACGATGCCCGAGACCGATGTGGCGGGCATACGGGCAATATCGTCTGGATTCAGACGCTGGCCGCTTTCGGCGGTTCCAATTTCGAATGGTGGGTTCTTTTCTTCGACAATTTCGACGGTTTCAAGATTGGTTGCCGTCGGCACAAGTTCGACGTCAGCAATAGAGAAACCCGAGGCCTTGACTTGCACCCCAACACGGGTGTAGCGCTGGTAGCCCACATAAGAAACTTCGATGTCGTATTTACCAACCGGCAAGGGTTTGATTGTGTAAACGCCATCGAAATCAGTTTGTCCGCCGCGGATGACGACTCCGTCTTGTTTAGCCACGACATTGACAAACGGCATGGTTTCTTTGGTTTTCGAATCGATCACAGTACCAGTCAAAGTACCCTGGGCAAACAACATGGCGTTGGTTGCCAACAGTAGACCGATTGTCAATAATACTTTTCTTAACATACTCATTTTGTCAACATGTAAAGAGTTAAATATGATTTTTAATTAGTTTCAGCAGTATATTCGTTAGTCAGTATAGCTTGATAGATGACCGCCTGACGCAGGTCGAACTGCGAGCCTTCCGGCTCGGTTTGGTCAGCCAAGTCGAGGTTAGAGAGGGGTTGGGGTCGGGTTGAGGTCGTATCAACATCGACCGAGTCACTCTCATAGGTGAAGTAGTCAGGCTCGGCTTGGGGTTCAGATACCTCCTCCTCTTCCACCACGGGCGAAGCGTAGGCAGTACCATTGTTTTCGCTTATAGCTTTGCGCAGTTTGTTATAACTACGCAAAGCTACTCCAGCGATTATCAGTATGACAAGCAGTGTCGAACCCATTGTCTTATTTTAAATTGGCCTCTATCAAGTTGATTTTAGGCTTTTTCTATCTGTTTTTGTTTAGCAGGGGCAATTTCGTAGACGATGCTGCAAGCGATGCAGAGCGATGAGAAAACGCCAACAAAAACGCCAATGAGCAGTGCGAAGATGAAGCCACGGATGACTTCGCCACCAAAGATGAACATCATGAGCAGGGTAACGAAGGTGCTGCCACTGGTGTTGACGGTACGTGCCAATGTTGAGTTAATGGCATCGTTCATGTGGGTCTTCATGTCGCGTTTGGGATAGAGGGTACGGTACTCACGCACGCGGTCGAAGATAACCACAGTGGCGTTGATAGAGTAACCGATAACGGTCAGGACTGCCGAGATGAAGTACTGGTCAACCTCGAGGTTGAACGGCAGCAAGCCATAGAGGAGCGAGAAGAGACCGATGACGAGGATGGTGTCGTGGGTCAGAGCGGTGACGCTACCGAGGCCGAAACGCCAACTGCGGAAGCGGAGACCGATGTAGACGAACATGACGAGCAGACCTCCGATAACAGCCCAGATAGAGTGCATCAAGTTATCGTGGGCTATGGTGCCACCGACCTGGTCGGCCTGGATAATACCCAGCGGGTTGGTCTCGGTAGACTTGAACTCGTCGATGGTAATGTTCTCCTTGAAGTATTCTTTGGTTCCGTTGTAGAGACGGGACACGATTTCGTTCTTAACCTCGTCGCCGTCTTCGGTGATTTTGTATTTTGTAGTCACTTTCAACTGGTTGCTGGGGCCATAGGTCTTAACCTCGGGGGCATCTTCGAATTGGTTGGCAAGCGACGAACGGACCTCGACAGCATTGACAGGTTGGTCGAAGCGGACCACATAGGTACGACCACCGCTGAAGTCGATACCAAAACTCAAACCGCGGAAGCAGAAACTGACCACGCAGATGGCTATGGCCACGCCAGCGATGATGTAGAACAGTTTGCGTTTGCCGATGAAATCGATTTTAGCATTGCGCAAGAAATTCTCGGAGAATGGGAAAGAGAAGGTGATGTTCTTCTTCTTATTGAGCATACCGTCGATGATGAGACGGGTGATGAAGATACTGGTGAAGAGGGAGGTGACAATACCAATGCAGAGGGTCACGGCAAAACCTTTGACAGCGCCCGAACCGAAGATGATGAGCACAAGGCCAAGTAGGAAGGTAGTGACCTGACCGTCGATGATGGCAGAGTAGGCATTCTTGAAGCCGTTCTCAACAGCGTTAGACAGGCTGGCTCCAGCGCGAAGTTCTTCTTTAATACGTTCATATATGATAACGTTTCCGTCGACTGCCATTGCCATAGTGAGGACTATACCCGCAATACCAGGCAGAGTGAGGACGGTTCCTATCGAAGCCAAGATACCGATGAGGAGGAACACGTTGGTAATCAGAGCAGCAACCGACACCCAACCGGCACGGTTGTAGAAGACCACCATATATATAAGTACAATAATAAATGCCAGAATGAACGAGATTATACCGCGGTTGATGGACTCTTGACCGAGCGATGGTCCGACAACAGCTTCTTGAACGATGACGGCTGGGGCGGGGAGTTTACCCGATTTGAGGATGTTGGCAAGGTCCTTAGCCTCGTCGAGGGTGAAGTCGCCAGTGATAGAAGAACGGCCACCACCAATTTCTTGGTTGACGTTGGGGGCGGAATAGACCTGGTCGTCGAGGACGATGGCAATGCACTTTCCGACGTTCTCGCCAGTGATGCGTTTCCATTCGCGAGCGCCATCGTTGTTCATGGTCATCGAGATTTCGTTCTGACCGGTGTTGCTAAAGTCTTGGCTTGCATCGGTAATAACACCACCATCAAGCAGAGGGCTACCGTCGCGGGTGGTTATCTTGATGGCATGAAGGGTGTAGATTTCTTTGCCAAAATGGGCATCGGGTTTGGCCGACCAGAGGAATTTGACGAGTCTGGCGTCGAAGACCTTCTTGTCTGCAGCCTGCTGAATCATGGCGCTGATGGCGTCGCGGTCCTTACCTTGGGCAAGGCCAACGATAGAGCCTTGTCCGAGTTGGCCATTGCGGTCAATGTAGGGCATGAGGAGCGAGAAGAGGGGGTGAGAAGCCAGCTGTTCTTCGCTCATCTGCTGGGAGACCTCGTCATTTGCAGCCGAGGAGAGGGCGTTGAGCAACGAGTCTTCGGCAGAAACCTCGTTTGTGGCCTCTTCTTCTAATACATTATTATTAGAGCCGGCATTGATAGAAGCCAGATAGCTGTCGGTAGCCTCGAGCATTGGGTAGGCCTCGGTGTTATCGAAAGTGAGCCAGAACTCGAGTTGGGCAGTACCTTGCAGGAGTTTGCGAACGCGTTCGGGTTCCTTCACACCGGGGAGTTCGACCAAGATGCGCTCCGAAGCGCGAAGTTGCTGGATGGAGGGCTGAGCCACACCAAACTTGTCGATACGTTGGCTGAGGATTTGGTAGGTGCGGTCGTAGGCGCTGCTGGCTTCATCCTTAACAACTTTGATAACGGCGTCGTTGTCGTCGCCGAGTTTTATTTTGTCGCGAAGTTGGGTGCTGAAGTAACTTGCCAACTGCACATTCGGGTCGATTTGGCGGATGGCATCGTAGAACAGCGAAACGAAGTCGCGATTGGTAGTTTTCTTTTGAGTTTCGAGTGCGAGGTCGATGGCACGGTTGAAGGTGGTGTCGTCGGTGTGGTCGGCCAAAGCACGAACCACGTCGACAGTCGAAACCTCGAGCATGACGTTCATACCACCTTTCAGGTCGAGGCCGAGGTTGATTTCGCGGCCTTGGCACTCGCGGTAGGTGTAGCCGAGGTAGACTTTCTGCGAAGCCATCGAGTCAAGGTACTGGGCCTCGCGAGCATTGCGAATCGAGTCGATGTAGTTCTGGGCATCGACGTCGCGGCCGTTGGCCTTGGCTTGAGCAATTTTTTGGATTTGTTCACTCTGCACATAGGCTTGCGATGCCTTCTTGGCCTTGCTCTCCACGCTTCGCGTCACGAAAGTGAACGACAACTGGAACAAACAGACCAGGGCAAAAGCCCACGCTAAAAATCTGATAAGTCCTTTATTCTGCATAGTTTACGTATAATTTTATGTTTCTATTCTACTATGTTTTGAATGTGCAAAGATAAGATTTTTTTTTGAGACTGCAAGAAAATTCGTAAAAAAAGTGTAATTTTGCACAAAATTTATTGAATATGGACGACCGAAACCTCTCCCTCAAGGAATGGGCAGACGAGGATAAGCCCCGCGAAAAGATGCTCGCCAACGGCAAAAAGGCACTTACCAATGCCGAGTTGGTGGCCATTCTTTTGCGCAGCGGTTGCCAAGGGATGAGCGTCGTTGAACTGTCGAAAAAAGTTCTCGAGACAGTCGGCAACAGCCTCTACGACCTGTCGAGGCTCGAAGTGCCCGAGCTGCAGCGCTTCAAAGGCTTGGGGCAAACCAAAGCCGTAACCCTGCTGGCCGCCCTCGAGTTGGGCTACCGAATGCAGGCCGAAGTCGGGCAGCAGAAGGAGGTTATAGTCAAATCGAGCGAAGACCTCTTCAACCACATCGCACCGGCATTGGTTGACCTTCCGCACGAGGAATTTTGGGCAATATATATGAATAACAGGCTCAAAATCAATGGAAAACAGCGCATTGCTGTTGGTGGACTGACGTCACTTGAGGTCGACCTGCGAATTATCTTTCGCGGCGCCATAGAGCGCAACGCAACCCACATCGCGCTCGTACACAATCACCCTTCGGGCAAGATGGAACCCAGCCGGCAGGACAAGGAACTGACCAGACGGGCTGCAGAAGCAGGCAATATACTTAGTATCAAGGTTATAGACCACATCATTGTGGGCCTAACCGACCACGGAGCCTCCTACTTCAGTTTTAAGGACCACGACTTGATTTAGGCAACCTCAGAAGGGGTAAACATCGGGCCTTAATCGCCTGAATATCAATGCTTGTTCGACCTCAATACGACCCTAACCCCTCTTTAACCCCTCCTTGACACTGAAAATCAGGCACTAACGAGTGGCTAAAATAGTCACACTAACCGACCCAATCTGACCACCGAGCGGTGGGTTGAGCTTGCTCAAACGGACCTTGACCTCACCGACCATCGCAAACTCGGCCAAAATGGCCTCCCCCACCCTGTCTGCCACATGCTCCAAAAGATGAGACGGTTTCGCCATTTCGCGCTTAACAACCTGATAAACAGAGAGGTAGTTAACAGTATCGGCGAGGTTGTCCGACTTCTGGGCGAGACTGGTATCGACCGCCATCGCAACGTCAACCTCGAAGTTGGTGCCGATAACTTGCTCCTCCTCGAAACAGCCGTGGTGCGAGTAGAAGCGCATGGCGTTAATTTCTATCGTACTTACCATAGAATCAGACTATTGCGTCGAACTGACGGAGGAAACGAAGGTCGTTCTCGAAGTACAACCTAAGGTCGCGGATTTGGTACTTGAGCATAGCCATACGTTCCACTCCCATACCGAGGGCGAAACCGGTATACTCGTTTGGGTCTATACCACATGCTTTCAGCACGTTAGGGTCTACCATGCCGCAACCCAAAATCTCGAGCCAGCCGGTACCTTTGCAGATGTTGCAGCCTTTGCCACCACAGATGTTGCACGAAATATCCATTTCGGCACTCGGTTCGGTGAATGGGAAGTAGCTGGGGCGAAGGCGAATTTGGGTCTGCTCGCCGAACATTTCTTTGGCAAAATAGAGTAGCGTTTGTTTGAGGTCGGCAAAGGTGACGTGCTTGTCAACATACAGTGCCTCAACCTGATGGAATATGCAGTGGGCTCGGGCACTGATGGCCTCGTTGCGGAACACGCGCCCCGGTGCAATGATGCGGATGGGCGGGCGGTTGTTCTCCATCACGCGCACCTGGACCGACGAGGTATGAGTGCGCAGAGCCACGTCTTGGCCACTTTCGCCTTTTTCTACGAAAAAGGTGTCCTGCATATCGCGGGCGGGGTGGTCGGGTGGGAAGTTTAGGGCCGAAAAGAGGTGCCAATCGTCCTCAATCTCGACCGACTCGGCCACAGTGAAGCCAATACGACCAAAGATGTCGATAATTTCGTTCATCACGACCGAAAGCACGTGGCGACTACCGGCCTGCACAAAATCGGTGGGGCGGGTCAAGTCGCTGTCGGTTAGTTCGTCTTGGTGTTGCTCGACGTAGTTTTTGAATTCCTCGAGCTTGCCTTGAGCGGTGTTTTTCAGCATATTGAGAGCCTGGCCGAGAGCCTTCTTTTGGTCGTTGGGCATGGCTTTAAACTGCTCGAAGAGGTCGTTGATGATACCTTTTTTGCCAAGATACTTGATACGAAAATTTTCGGCCACAGTTGCCATGTCTTGCGACTGGGCAAGCTGGTAGGCGCGTATTTCGTCGATATGTTTTTGAATGTCGTCTATAAGCATAGTCTTCTGGTTATTAGCGTTTTATGATTGTCATTTTCATACGGACGTCGTTTTTGGGGCGGTCCATTCGGCCACACTCGACGGCGGCGATTTTGTCGACCACATCGAGGCCTTCGACCACCTCGCCAAAGACGGTGTAGTCGCCGTCGAGGTGCGGTGTGCCGCCGAGGCTACGATAGACCTTCTTCTGCTCGTCGGTGTAGGTCTTGCCGTAGCGCGACTCGAGGACTTGGAACATCGCGTCGTCGACCACAGTGCCCTGAACAATATAGAATTGCGAGCCCGACGAGGCTTTGGTCGGGTTCACCTCGTCGCCCTGGCGAGCGGCTGCGAGAGCACCTTTTTTATGGAAGTGGGTGGGGGTAATTTCGGCCGGGATGGTGTATCCGGGCGAGCCGTTGCCGAGCATCTGCCCGGGGCGCGCGTTGCGCGATTCGGGGTCGCCACCCTGAATCATGAAGTTGCGAATAACGCGGTGAAAAATTAGGCTGTCGTAGTAGCCCTGCTCGACCAACTTAATGAAGTTATCGCGATGGCGAGGGGTATCGTTATAGAGCAAAACGACCATGTCGCCATAGCTGGTTTCGATTTTCACATAGGTCGAAGCCTTACCTTTTCCAACCTGATTACCAGGCTGTTGAGCCGTCGCAACGAGCGTGCTCGCAAAAAAAATCATTAAAAAAGCAATTTTTTTCATAACAAACCACAAAAATTCATTAATTTTGCACTGCAAAAATACTTGAAAATATTCATATATGCACAAAAATATTTCAAAAATTATGAAGAAAAAAAGTTTAAAAATCGTATGCGCCCTATTTATCAGCGTTTTAGCGACGACATTTTTCGGTGCTTGCGACCACGACACTAACTGCTATGTGGAGGTTACAACCATCGACATGGAGACAGGCAAGCCACTTTCGGGCACCTTTGTGTACCTCGAGCAGGAGGGTCGCACCTATGCCACCGAGCGCACCAACAAGAGCGGTGTCTGCACCATCAGCCTGACTGCCCCCGCCTTGATGAACGTCGTGGCCAAATACGAGTATGTGGCCGACGGTCTGCCCACCAACAAATTCTTCTACCACAAAGGCGAAACAGCAGTGCGCCTGGCCGATGGCGAGACCAAAGAGGTCGTTATTCGTATCGACCGCAGTGGCGAGCCTTTGAGCGAGATGAGAAACTAACCTAAATATCATAGAATAAGCACCTTATGAGCGTCACACTCACCCCCGAAGACCTGCAACAAATCGAGGCTCACGGTCTGACTCGCGAGCAGGTCGAGGCTCAGATAGCTCGCTTTCGCAGTGGCTTTCCGCGCACCCAACTTGCCGATGCCGCGACCGTAGAAAATGGCGGCATCGTCCGCCTTGGCGACGACGAAATCGGCCACTACATCGACCTATATCAACGCCGGTCTAAACGCCTCAAAACCATCAAGTTCGTGCCGGCTTCGGGCGCAGCAACACGTATGTTTAAAGACCTCTACGAGTTCTCTGCCAAATACTTCGGGGTGGCCACCAATTTTGCCAAAGAATACCCTTCGGTCAAGGAGTTTTTGGAGAACATACGCACTTTTGCATTCTTCGAAGACTTGCAGGCCTGCATGGCTCGCAACGGCCTGGATTTGCAGGAGTACATGAACCGTGGCGACTACAGCACAATTATTAACTATCTGCTTAAGGACCAGTTTCTTGCCTACGGCTCGCTACCAAAAGGCCTGCTCAAGTTCCACCGCTACGGCGGCGAGGCTCGCACCCCGGTCGAAGAACACATTGTGGAGGGTGCCGAATACGCCCGAAGCGGCGACGGGAAGGTACACATACACTTCACTGTCTCGCCCGAACACCGCGACCTGTTCCGCAAACTGACCACCACCGTGCGAAGCCGCTACGAAAAGATGTTCGGAATTAGGCTAAACTTCTCATTCTCAGAGCAACAACACTACACCGACACCATTGCCGTAGACGAGCAGAACAACCCGATTCGCGACGAGGAAGGGCGCCTCGTGTTCCGCCCTGGTGGCCACGGCGCGCTTATCGAGAACCTCAACGCCCAGCGCGCCGACATTATATTTGTGAAGAACATTGACAATGTGGTGCCCGACTGGATGAAACACAGCACTATGGTGTATAAAAAAGCGCTGGCCGGAATGCTTATCGAACTGACCGACAAGACGTTCCGCTACCTGCGCGCCATCGACGAAGGCTGCTCGCCCCAAATGCTCGCTGCCGCAGCACGCTTTGCCCGCAACACGCTGCACATAGAGCTGCCCGACGACTTCGACAGCCTTGCTCCGAAGCAGAGGGCCGCCGTGCTGCACGACAGACTCGACCGCCCAATGCGCATTTGTGGCATGGTGAAAAACCAGGGAGAGCCTGGCGGAGGTCCATTCTTTACCATTAATACCCATGGAATCAGGGGCTTGCAAATAGTAGAGACGGCTCAAATTAACCGCAAAGACCCACAACAAGAGGCCCTACTGCAGAGCTCGACCCACTTCAACCCAGTCGACCTCGTGTGTTCCACTCGCAACTACCGCGGACGATACTTCGACCTGCGCCAATTTGTGGACCCCGAGACGGGCTTCATAAGCAAGAAAAGTCGTGGCGCACAGACACTTAAGTCGCAGGAACTGCCCGGACTGTGGAATGGCGCTATGGCCAATTGGAACACAGTATTTGTGGAAGTGCCCTTAGCCACGTTCAACCCTGTGAAGACCGTCAACGACCTGCTGCGCAAGGAGCATCTCGAAGGCTAAATATCATAGAATCAAGAGTGTAGCGAGGCCGCCCTGCGGGCGGCCTCGCTTTTTGCTCGCCATGATATGGGTTCGACACCCTCTGAGCCTCGACCAAACATCGGCAACCAATCACTCTCGCTACGGGTTGTCATCGACAGGGGGTGAATGTTAAAATTTAACATAAAAATTGCGTGCCCGATGTTAATACGACCTTAATACGACCCTAACCCGACTTTAACCCTGTGTTTCAATAAGTTACGATTTTTACAGTCAAATATCATAGAATCAGACACTTAGAAAATCGCACACAGTGACAAAAAGATAAAATTATGTTAAATCTTAAGTTAAATTTAACATAATTTTTAGAAACAATTTAACATTTAGGTCAGAAGCGGCCAGAGGCGCCACCGCCGCCGAAGCTGCCGCCACCGAAGCCGCCAAATCCGCCAAAGCCACCCGATGAGGACGAGCCAGACGACCAGTCGCCCGACGTCCAGCCGCCATAGGGGCCACCGTAGGCGCCCCAACTGCTGCCGCTCGATGTGCCACCACCGCCTCTGTTTTTAGACGACCAGACGATGATGAAGGCCGTTACGGCAAAGAGGAGAAATGCAATGGCAAAGATGCCGTACTCGGAATCATCGTAGTCGTCGGTGTAGTGGGCATAGTCGTATTCGCCCTTAGCCACTGGTTCTATGATATTTAGGGCTTCGACGATAGCCTCGTAGTACTCGCCTTCGGCAAGATGGGGCACCATTTGGTTGTCGATAATTTTTTTGCAAAAAAGGTCGGGCAGTGCACCCTCAAGTCCGTAGCCGGTTAGTATGGCCACATCGCCATAGGGTTCTTGCTGGGTTTTGCTTTTGATTATGATTACCAGGCCGTTAGCATACTCCTTTTGACCCACGCCCCACGATTGGCCAATGCGCTGACCGACGGCCTTGATTTCGTCGCCGCCGAGAGTGGGTGTGATGACGACAAGGATTTGGTTCGACGTTTCGTTGTCGAAGTTTACCAGCCTGGTTTCGAGCTCATTGAGTTGGCTCTGGGTAAGGATGGACGAATAGTCGTTGACCAGCCTCGAGGTTGGCTCTGGAGACCATTGAGCCGAAGCGTGCACGAAACTTGTCGCGCACGCCAACAGCAACAACAGTTTTCGGAAAGCCGACATTGTTAGAATTCGAATTTGACGTCGACTGGGTTTTCGGCACCTGCCGGAGCGGTGAAGTAGCCTTTACGTTCGAAGCCTAAAATACTTGCTATCAGGCTTGTAGGGAAGCGGCGGACGACCGAATTGTAGGCGTTTACGGCCTCGTTGAAGTTGGCACGTTCGACGGCAATGCGGTTCTCGGTGCCTTCGAGTTGAACCTGGAGGTCGCGGAAGCCCTGCGTGGCAGCGAGGGTCGGGTAGCGCTCGACGGTGATGTTGATGGCGCGCGAGAGAGCCGACGAGAGCTGGTCTTGGGCCTCTTGGTAGGCCTTTACGCTTTCTTCGCTGAGGTTGGAGGGGTCGACCTGGGTCTGGCCCACATGAGAGCGGGCATTGACGATGCCCTGGAGGGTGGAGCGTTCGTAGTCGGCCTCGCCCTGCACGGTGGCAATGAGTTGCGGCACAAGGTCCATACGGCGTTTATAGACGTTTTCGACCTGCGCCCAAGCTTTTGACACCTGCTCGTCGTAAGTCACCATACGGTTGTTGACATTCGTGACCCAAACGCCGATGACGGCGACCACGGCCAGGACTATCACGATAGGTAAAAGTGTTTTCTTCATTGTTTTGCGAGTTTGAAATTTTGTGCAAAGTTACGCACTTTTTCCGAACTGGCCAAATAAATTTTGGCCGAGCGCCATCGGCAGATTCTAAACCACGGTGTGGCAAACCGTTGCGCCAGGGGTGCGGGGCGTTTCTTTCACCGTAAGTTGCAGAACGGGTGGGGGTTCGCCCGCGCCCGCGGCTGTGGCCGCGGGCGCAGATATGGGGCAGCAATGGCTCGTGTTTGGTAATTAGAAGTCGGAAGTCCCTCTCGGGGCTTCCGACTTGAGGATTGGTTTATTGCTCAAGCGCGCTGAATGCGCAACGTGGCATTAGAGTTTCTGGACACACTCGATGAGGCCCTTACCAATCTCGATAGCCTCCTCGTTTTGGGGAATGAGGTTCCAGTGGCGCTGGGGCAGCGAGTGCTCGAGGCCTTCGTGGATGTACTGCTTATCGACGATGGGTTTGAGCTGGAGGAAACCACCGAGGACAACCATGTTGAACACCTTGCTGATGCCGAGCTCTTGAGCCTTGGCGGTGGCGGCAATCTTATAGATGTTGATGTCCTTGCGAGTGGGCTCGTGGGTGATGCCATTGGGGTCGTAGATGAGGAGACCGCCGGGCTTCACGCTGCTCTCGAATTTGTCGAGCGACTGCTGATTGAGGATGATAGCAGTGTCGAAAGTGTTGATGATGGGCGAGCTGATGCGCTCGTCGCTGATGATGACGCTGACGTTGGCAGTGCCGCCGCGCATCTCGGGGCCGTAGCTGGGCATCCAGCTAACCTCTTTGTTTTGCATGACGCCGGAGTAGGCAAGAATCTTACCCATAGAGAGGACGCCTTGTCCGCCGAAACCGGCTATGATTATTTCTTCAGTCATTGTTGTTTAGTTTTAAATTTAATGTTGACCGTATAGACTTTCCCATTCTTGATGATTATGTGTATAGCCATACAAGAGCAAACGTAGCTTTTGTAAGATTGACTTTACTCATGGCTTTATGCATTGGTCTACACATTAATATATATATAAGGAAAAGTCGTTTTCTCGGTTCTTAATCGGCGATTACTGCATCACGGTTAAGGGGTGGTCGAGGGCGAGACGGTTGACGTCGACGTTCTCGACGAGCTTGCCGTCCACCTTGATGTCGCCAACGGGATAGTTGGGCATCATGTTGTCTTCCATCCACTTGTTGGCTTGAACGGGGGTCATCTTCCAGCCCGAATTGCAGTTGGAGAGGATTTCGACGAAGGAGAGACCTTTTTTCAGTTTCTGGTTTTCGAAAGCCTGACGGATAGCAGCTTTGGCTTTGCGCACAGCGGCGGGGTTCTGCACGCTCTGGCGTGTAACGTAGTAGGTGCCCGGGAGGGTAGCGATGAGTTCGGTCATGCGCAGGGGGTAGCCGTTGAGGTCAACGCGACGGCCGTAGGGGGTAGTGGCGCTCTTCATGCCGACGAGGGTGGTGGGGGCCATCTGGCCGCCAGTCATGCCGTAGATACCGTTATTGACGAAAATCATGGTGATGTTCTCGCCACGGTTGCAGGCATGGATGGTTTCGGCGGTGCCGATAGCAGCGAGGTCGCCGTCGCCCTGATAGGTGAAGACGAAGGTGTCGGGGTTGAGGCGCTTGACGGCGGTGGCCAGTGCTGGTGCGCGACCGTGGGCTGCCTCTTGGAAGTCGACGTCGAAATAGTTATAAGCCAAAACCGAGCATCCGACGGGCGAAACGCCGACGGTCTTGTCTTGGATGCCCATTTCGTCGATAACTTCGGCGACGAGGCGGTGGGTGGTGCCGTGACCGCAACCGGGGCAGTAGTGCATAACTGCGTCGGTCAGAACCTTGGTCTTGGTGTAGACCTCGGTGTAGCCTTGATTCAACAGCTCTTGTTTGCGAGCTTCTATATCTTGGTTCATATCTCTTTCTGTTGTTTGATATTGTGTTGGTGTGTTCTGGCGTTATTGTTGTTGCTATAACTTACTTACACTGTCAACACACATTTATTTAATGATTTTGTTTTCAAGGGCTTCGAGAACCTCACCCGGGGTGGGGATAATACCGCCGAAACGGCCGAAGTGTTCGGTTTTGACGTTGCAGGCAGTGGCGAGTTTCACGTCTTCAATCATCTGACCGGCGCTCATTTCGACGCAGAGAATGCCTTTGACGTGCTTGGCCACCTCGGCCAGTTGTTTGGTCGGGAAGGGGAAGAGGGTGATGAGGCGGAAGAGACCGACCTTGATACCTTTTTCGCGAGCCATCTGCATGGCTTTCATAGCGATACGGCTGCTGGAACCGTAGGCAACGAAGATGTAGTCGGCGTCGTCGCAATTGAGCATTTCGTAGCGAACCTCTTTTTCTTTCATTTCGGCATATTTGGCCTGGAGTTTGTGGTTGAAGACTTCCTGGCGGGCCGAGTCGAGTTCGAGCGAGGTGATGATGTTGTGGGCGCGGTTAGCGGGTTTGCCCCAGGTGCCCCAAGGAGCGTTGGCGCGGCGCTCTTCCTCGGTCCAGCGGGGAATATAGTCGCGGGTGTAGAGTTTTTCCATGCACTGACCGATGGCGCCATCGGAGAGGATGAGGACGGGGTTGCGATATTTGAAAGCGATGTCCCATGCGTCGAACACAAAGTCGTACATCTCTTGCACCGAAGCGGGGGCAAGGGTGTAGAGCTGATAGTCGCCATGGCCACCACCTTTAACACTCTGGAAGTAGTCGCTCTGCGAGGGCTGGATTGTGCCGAGACCGGGGCCGCCGCGCATTACGTTGACAATCACGCAGGGGATTTCGGCGCCAGCGAGGTAGGTGAGGCCTTCCTGCATGAGCGAAATTCCGGGCGAGGACGACGAGGTGGCCACTTTCTTACCGGTGGCAGCACCGCCGTAAACCATGTTGATAGAAGCCATTTCGCTTTCGGCCTGGAGCACCACCATACCGGTGGTCTCCCACGGCTTTTCGGCCATAAGGGTTTCCATAACCTCGGACTGCGGGGTGATGGGGTAACCGAAATAACCGTCAGTACCGCTGGCAATCATTGCACGGGCAATTGCCTCGTTGCCTTTCATTAATTTCAGTTCTTTTGCCATAGTATCAATTTTTACTTATTTAACACTTGATTTTGTAAACGGAGATAACCCCGTCGGGGCATACCATAGCGCAGCTGGCGCAGCCGATGCACTTGTCATTGACGGTATGGGTAAAATTGTAGCCCTTTCCGTTTACTTCTTTCGACAGCTCGATACACTTCATCGGGCACACGGGTACGCAGACCCCGCAACCTTTACAGCGTTCGGTATCGATAACGATTTGTCCTTTAAATGCCATAGTTTTAGTTTTATAAGATTAATAATCAGTTGTTTTCTACAATACTTTCAAGGCTGCAAAGATACACTATTTTTTTTGATTAATAAAAAAAAATAATATTAAACGGCCGCCAGTAATTGTTAGTTGCCTGATTGACAACCAATTGCGTCGTAAAAATATTAATTTTGGCGCTTTCGGCCTTGCCTCGCGCCCTAAAACCCATCGAGCCTGCTCTCGGTACCGCCCAAAGTTGGCTGGTTGCGGTTTTGTGACACGATTTTAATTTTTTTTAACATTGGGCGGAATTTTAGATTTAATCGCACAGGCCAACGTTCTACAACAAATTATATATCAGTATTTTATACCGACAGAACGGCTCGGTTTTTTCTCGTTTCGGGGACGGTTTTTGCCAAGCTTTTTGAAAAAATTGTTTCGGGGTGCAATAATTTTTTTTCTCGCGTTACTAAAAATTTAGTATTTTTGCAGTTCAAAAAAATTAGATAAACGAAACAACAAACATTAAAATTTTACGATTATGAAAAAATTCTTTCTCACCTGCCTCGTAGCTGCCATGACTTTCTTCGCAGCCAACGCCCAGACCACCGAGACCGCCACCACGCCTGAAAACGGTGCCAAAATCAAGTTCATCACTACCGAGCACGACTACGGCACTATCACCAAAGGCGCCAACGGCGACTGTGTGTTCGAATTCGTCAACGAAGGCAACGAGCCCCTCGTACTCTCCCGTGTGCGCGCCAGCTGTGGTTGCACCACCCCCTCCTACACCGACAAGCCCGTTATGCCAGGCCAGAAAGGCGAAATCAAGGTTCACTACAACACCAACAGCGTTGGCGGTTTCTCGAAGACCATCACCGTCAACTCCAACGCCGTCAACACCGACGCCGTAGTGCTGCGCATTCGTGGTAAGGTAGAAGGCGCTCCTGCCCAAAGCCCCGCTCAGCCCCAGCAGATAGTAACTCCGCAACAGCCCGAGCCCATCAAGAAGTAAGCCCCAAAAGCCACAATAGACCAAACACCATTACCCAATGCCACACATTTCGCACAAAGGATTGGAACTGCCCCAGTCGGCCATCCGCAAACTTGTACCTTTTGCCGACGCCACCAAAGCCCACGGCATACACGTCTATCACCTCAACATTGGTCAGCCCGACATCAAAACTCCCAAAGGCGCTCTCGAAACCCTGGCCAACACCAAAATCGACGTGCTCGCATACAGCCCCAGCGCTGGTATTCAGAGCTATCGCGAAAAGCTGTGCCACTACTACAAGCAGCACGGCATAGACATCACCCCCGAGCGCATACTGGTAACCACCGGCGGCAGCGAGGCTCTGCAAATGGCATTCACCTGCTGCCTCAACCCGGGCGACGAAATCATCATCCCCGAGCCCTACTACACCAACTACAACACCTTCGCTAAGCTCTGCGACGCAAAGATTGTTACCGTGCCGAGCGACATCAAGAGCGGCTTCGCACTGCCGTTGGTCGACGATTTTGAGCAGTATATCACGCCGTATACACGCGCTATCATGATTTGCAACCCCAACAACCCGACAGGTTACCTCTACAGCGAGAAGGACCTCTACGCCGTTGGCGCGCTCTGCAAAAAATACGACCTCTACCTCTTTGCCGACGAGGTGTACCGCGAATTCTGCTACGACGGCGAGGAACACTTCAGTGTGCTCAACCTGCCGGGCTGCGAAAACAACGTGGTACTCTTCGACTCGGTGAGCAAGCGCTACAGCGCCTGCGGCGCCCGCGTGGGCTGCGTCATCACCCGCAACAGCGAACTCTTCAGCGCCATGATGCGCTTGGCCCAAGCCCGCCTCTCGCCCCCCAGCTTCGGACAAATCTTTGCCGAGGCCGCCATCGACACGCCACAAGAATATTTCGACGACGTCATTGCCGAGTATACCGCCCGCCGCAACGTCATAGTCGAAGGCATAAACAAAATCCCTGGCTGCTTCTGCCCCATGCCCAAAGGCGCTTTCTACACCGTGTGCGAGCTACCCATCGACGACAGCGACCGCTTCTGCCAATGGCTGCTCACCGACTTCGAATACGAAGGCTCCACCGTCATGCTTGCCCCCGCCACCGGCTTCTACAGCAACCCCGAAAAGGGGCGCCACCAGGTGCGCATAACCTACTGCCTCTGCATCGACGACCTGCGCGCCGCCATGAAGTGCCTCGAGGAAGCCCTCAAGGTCTACCCCGGCCGCACCAACTAAGCCATCGGCACCGACATTTTATCGATAAAACAGTAACGAGGCCCGATTTCGCAAGCGAAATCGGGCCTCACTTCATCGCCCCACCATCGCCCAACAGAGGGGTCAACATCGATAGCCAATCGATTGGAAATCAAGTCTTATTCGACCTCAACACGACCTTAACCCCTCCTTAACACGACCCAACCCCTAAGAATCAACCAGTTACAAAGCAGCCTTTTTCATAAAAACCACCCCTCCCACGAACGCTGCGCGAACCAAAATCGGGCCGCTGTCGCGGCCCGATTCGAAAACGAAATATCGATACAACACACCCCCTGCCGCCCGGAAAATCCGCACCCAACAAACGCCACAACCACAACCCAACAAACGCCAACTTGCCGCTCTTAACATTTTTTAAATATTGAAACATACGTATGTCGAAAAAAAGTTGTAACTTTGCACTTGCAAAGCAAGTCAAAACAAACAACACAAATAACTAATTAACAAACAGTTGCGCCCGTCACACATCAGGGTATAAATAAAAATGAAAAAAACAGTACTATCGCTGGCAATCTTTTGCCTCGCAGGCCTCGCCGCCAACGCCCAAAACCCAATTCTGAGAGTTAACCTCAACGACCCCGGAATTATCCCCATCAGCTACATCCCCGCCGCCTTCATGCAAGAAGGGCAGCCCGGCATTGCCATTGCCACCCCAGACCTTAGCAATGAAGATGAACCAACCGTAAACCTCAACATCTACAACACCACGTTCACCTCCATCGGAACCGCCTCTTGGACTGCCACATACGACGAATTTGAGTCCTCCCGACAAGGCTTCAGCCAAAACACACAAAGCTGGTACACCGAAGACAGCTGGACCAACGAAGCTTACAAATTCCCGGTGGTATGCGTCTACACCGAACTGGGCAACTCTGGCATAGAGAACGCCTCGGCTTTCGTCGTCAGCCAGACCCTCTTCAACACCAACGCCGCATTCGAGTACATCCTGCCGCGCACCGAGCTCTACTACGACACCGATTACTACAACATGGACTACAACACCGATGACTACCTGAACCGCGACATCGACGCCCACATGGGTATCTACGGCCTCGATATTATCGACATCACCGACGGCAGCGTGGTGAACACCATCATGTTACCCGACGGCTACTACATTATCCCCTACGGCGATGAAGAAGGCCTCGCCGTTGTTGCCATCGTAAAACTTGGCAACAACTACTACATGGCGTTCCCCGCCGAGAAACGCTCCAACGATGAGGACGAGGACGAAATCACCGAAATACTCGTCTACTCGCTCGGCCAGGGCAACAGTCCCAGCAGCATAAACCGCGTCGACGTGCAACTGCCGCTCAGCGTCTTCCCCACCCTCGTGGGCCGTGGCAACGACATCACCGTCGAGTTTGGCGAAGGCTCGAACGCCAGCCAAATCAACGTCGTCAACAGCTTGGGCCAGACGGTCAAGACCGTGCCCGTGCAGCAAGGCCAACGCAGCGTCAAGGTCAGCACCAGCAACCTCTCGCAAGGTGCCCACTTCATTACCACCCGTGGCAACCAGACCCAGAAAATCATTGTTCGCTAAACAATAGCCGATAACCCAAAAGGGGAACACTCCTACAACGAAGTGTTCCCCTTTTTTTTGCAAAAAAAAACGCCGCTCCGCACAATAAAATGGCAAAAACCACGTTGTAGTATCAACACCACGGGATTAGACCCCCGACAACACAGATTGAAGACCATGACACGCGAAGAACAACGCACCGAGGTTATCAGCGCCTGCCGCAGCCAGCAACAGCACATTGCCGATGTTGCTCGCCAGGAGATGGACTCGGCCCAGCAGCAGAGCAACGACTATGGTGCCAATGTGGACCGCTACGACTCGTACAGGACCAAGATGATGCGCGCCCGCGATATGTATGCCCAACAGTTGAGCAACGCCAACGCCGGCCTGCGCGTACTCGACGAACTGCTGACAATGGCGCCCCACACGGTGACCGACCACGGTGCAATCGTTGTAACCAACCGCGGCCGCTACTTCATGGCCATCGGTATGGGCAAATTTGCCGTGAGGGGAGAGACCTACTACGCCATCTCGGCCCAAACACCGGTCTACGCGGCGCTGCGTGGCCACAAGGTGGGCGATGAGGTGTTCATCGGAGGCTCGATGCAGACCATCACAGACATATTTTGACCACGCACAGTGGTACCGAAGCCACTATCTCGCACAAGTCCAACACCTTAGACCGCCCGAAGAGGGGCTTTGCTCGCCGAATGGAGGGGCAACGGACGGTTTGTAAATTACTGAGTATCAAGCGCTGTTCGACCTCAACACGACCCTAACCCGACCCCAACCCGACTTTGGGGCTATAAATCAACAAGTTGGACTGCGCTTGTATACCCCTCCCAAAAAGCACAGAAGCAGTGGGCTACGCAATAGCGTGCCGGCAGTTTGGCGAGAGGGTCGGCACACTTTGGGCGAGGTTGAGCCTCAGCACTTTCGCTCGGGCGAAAGGGCGCAGCCTCTGATTTACTCTACGGTAACACTTTTGGCGAGGTTGCGAGGCTGGTCGACATTGCGCCCTTTGGCCACAGCCACGTAGTAGGAGAGCAGCTGGAGCGGTATGACGGCGAGCATGGGGACGAAGCAGTCGCGCGTGTCGGGTATGACAAAACTGTAGTCGCTCATGCCGCGCACCACTTTGTCGCCCTCGGTTACCACACTTATTATCTTACCTTTACGGCTTTTTATCTCTTGGATATTGGAGACCACTTTCTCGTACATACCGCGCTTGGGGGCAATGACTACGACGGGCATCTCTTCGTCGACGAGGGCTATGGGGCCGTGTTTCATCTCGGCAGCGGGGTAACCTTCGGCGTGTATATAGCTGATTTCCTTCAGTTTGAGGGCGCCCTCGAGGGCCACGGGGTAGTTGTAGCCGCGACCGAGGTAGATGAAGTTGCGGCAGTAGGTAAACATCTGGGCAAAAGAGTCGATGTCTTTGTTGTTCTCGAGCGTCCACTGCATTTTTTCGGGTATCAGGCAGAGTTCGTTGACGAGCATATGGAACATATCGTCGGCGAGGGTCTTTTTCTCTTTGGCAATGGCGAGGCCGAGGAGCATGAGGGTGACCACTTGGCCAGTGAACGCTTTGGTTGAGGCTACGCCGATTTCGGGGCCCACGTGGATGTAGGTACCGCTGTCGGTGGCGCGGGCAATAGAGGAGCCAATGACGTTGCAAACGCCGTAGAGGAAAGCGCCGTGTTGCTTGGCCAGTTGGATGGCTGCGAGGGTGTCGGCGGTTTCGCCACTTTGGCTGACGGCGATGACCACGTCGTCGGGATAGATGACGGGGTTGCGGTAGCGGAACTCGGAGGCGTATTCTACCTCGACGGGTATGTGGCAGGCCTCTTCGATGAAGTATTTGCCAATGAGGGCGGCGTGCCACGAGGTGCCGCAAGCACAGATGATAATGCGACGGGCGTTGACAAACTTGTCGCGGTTGTCGATAATGCCGCTCAAAAGCACATCGCGGTCTTGCACCTGCAGTCGGCCGCGGATACTGGTGCGCAGGGCCTGGGGTTGCTCCCAAATTTCTTTGAGCATGAAGTGGGGGTAGCCGCCTTTTTCGAGGGCTTCGAGGTTCATCTCGAGGGTTTGCATCTGCGGTGTCTGGGCAACGTTGGCGAGGTTGGTGATGTTGAGGCGGCCGCTGCGGTCCATCGAGGCCACCTCTTCGTCTTTGAGGTAGATTACCTGGTCGGTGTATTCGATGATGGGCGTGGCGTCTGAGCCGAGGTAGAATTCGGCACGACCGTTGCTGTCTTTGCCCACACCGATGATGAGCGGGCTGCCCTTGCGGGCGCAGATAAGTTGGTCGGGGTTGCTGCGGTCGAGTATGGCTATGGCGTAGGCTCCAACCACGTGTTTCAGAGCGTTCTGGACGGCGGTGAAGAGGTCGCAGTGGTGTAGCTCCTGCATATATTCTACCAGCTGGACAAGGACCTCGGTATCGGTGTCGGAGCAGAAGGTGTAGTTGTTGTTCTCCATCTCGGCACGCAGGGTTTTGTAGTTCTCGATAATGCCGTTGTGGACCAGTGCGAGGTTCTTGCTCTGCGAGTAGTGTGGGTGGGCGTTCACCTCGTTGGGCTCGCCGTGGGTTGCCCAGCGGGTGTGGGCAATGCCGATGGTGCCGCTCACATCCTTGTCGGCACAGATGGCCTCGAGCGCATTGACCTTGCCTTTGGCTTTGTAGACCGTGAGGTTGCCGTTGCTGCCAATCATCGACACGCCGGCGCTGTCGTAGCCACGGTATTCGAGGCGATGTAAACCTTTAATAAGAATCGGGTAAGCCTGTTGCTCACCTATGTATCCAACTATTCCGCACATCTTGCTATAAGTTTTGTATTGACACAATTTTTAACAAAATGCAAAGATACGAAAAAAAATTGTAACTACGGCTTTTTTTTCATTAACGCGCGCGAAATGAGGGGTGGCGATGGTCGAAAACGCGTGTTATCGACCAACCCAGTAGCACTCCTAAAAAGTTGGCAATCATGTCGTTGATATCGAAACTGCGAAACGGCAGGAGATACTGGCCGCACTCGGTACAAATACCCATCGCCACGGCCAGCAGGAGCGTGGGCCAAGCCCGAAAATGGCACAACGCAGCCAGAAAAAAGGCGACTGGCAGGTAGACCGAAGCGTGGACAAGGTGGTCGGCCCGAATGCCTAACACGAAGTTATCGAGCGGCACGCCGAGGCCGTTTAGCGGGGCCCACATCAGCACCACCACGGCGGCTATATACCACGGGGCCACGCGCTTCCTGACCGAGCCTTGGGCAAGGGTGCGGGCAGCAAGCTTGGCCTGAGCGAACAGCCAACTCGCCGACGAGCGGCAACGCCAACCTAACGAGTAGCACCCGAAGGTGCGCCTCTTGCGGCTCACAGCGAGCAATTCGGCCACGACGCTGGTCGGGCTTACGCGCTCGACGGCAACTGCGTTGTCGCCACGAAAAACGAGTTCCTCCCCTACCCTCTTCGTCAGGCGGTGCAGGCGGTATTTCCCCTCATGGCGAAAGAGGTAGATACGGCCTCGTTTGGGTGGCTGGGCAACTGGGCCGAGAACCACCATGTCGCAACCCTCGCGCAACAGAGGCAGCATACTCTTGCCTCGCAAGGGGAGCGCGATTTGCCGGCCGTCGGCCACTTCGGCCTCGAGCAGGCGGAATTTGGTGTTGTCGTCGAGTGTCATAGCGCGTTGTTTACTCCGTATCCAAACAGTGCGAAATCGCCACGCAGTGGGTCGTCGGGGAACACCTCGAACAGTGCTTCGGTAAGCCTCAGGGCGGCGCTCATGGTGGCTGTGCGCGAGGTTAGCAGGCCCAGCCGGCAGGCTTCTTGCAACACGTGTGTATCGAGCGGCATGATGAGGGTGCGGCGGTCGATGAAGGTGTGCCACAGGCCGAGGTCGACGGGTGAGCCGCTGCGCACCATCCAGCGAAGGAACATACAAACACGCTTGCAGGCCGACTTGGCGTCGCGCGGCACCACACCCGAATTGTTCTTGGCGAACCAGGCTGTTATGGCTTCGACCGCCTGCAGACCGGTGGTAACGCCTGCGGTGCGGAGGTAGTTACCCATGGTGGAGTGGGTGGCAAGGAGACGCCCGTAGTCGGAAAGGAAGAGGTTCATTGTGCGACAGTTATAGAGGCGATAGAACGAGCTTGTATCGTCGGCACAAAGTTTTTCGGCAAAAGCACCCGAGAGCAACCAGCTGTGCATATCGCCACACGCCCAGTCGAGCAGTTGCTCAATGCGCGGCATGAACTGCTGGCGAGAACCGTAGCTCAGAGCCGAAGCCACGAAAGCCATGGCTTCGCGGTTGGCTTCGCCCTCGACTTGGTGCATAAACCACGACGGGTCGCCTTCGATGAAGGTGGCTACCTCGTAGCGCGAGGCCAGGTCTTGCAGGTATTGTTTCAACGACTGGTCCATGGGGCGGTTGGTTAAGCTTCGGTTGCTAAAAGGTCGAGGCAGCGCTCGATAGGTATGCCAAGACATTTGTCGGCTTGGTTGCGGTTGCGCTCAATCAGGCGGCTAACCACATTCATGGCGATTTGGGTGCTGGTTTTGAGGTTCTTGCCCTGCAGCAGGTGGCCTATAAGTACGGCCGAGAAGATGTCGCCCGTGCCATGAAACAAGACTGGTATTTCTTCGTAGTCAATGCGGAAATAACGGCCGTCTGCAAAGTCTTGCTCCACTCCAGGCAGAGGGGTGTCGCTGCGGCGGCCCAAGACACAACTGTGGCCTTCGACGTTGGCACTGGTCACCACCACCGAGCGGGCACCGATGGCAGCCACAGCGTCGAGCAACTGGCAGGCTTGCCCCCAGGTAAGACTCTTGTTGGTGTAGGGCAGGTCGGCAAGGTAGCAGGCCTCGGTGTAGTTGGGCAGGGTGAGGTCGGCCACCGCCACCATGTCGCGCATGAGCTCCACTTGGCGGCTACTCATGCCGTTATAGAGGCGGCCGTTGTCGCCCATAATGGGGTCTACCACCACGGTAGCGCCCTGCGAGCCGAGGCGTTTGCAGTAGTTGGCCACAAGGCGCGCCTGCTCTTCGCTGAACATGAGACCTGTGCAAACGGCGTCGAAGCCGAAGCCCAACTTCTCCCACACAGGTATGGTGTCGCGCATATAGGCGGTTGTGTCTTGCACACTAAATTGGCCGTAGTCGAGGGTGTTCGACACCAGCGCGGTGGGTAGATTGTAGGCTGCGTGGCCCAAATAGGTAAGTATAGGTAACATTGCCACCATACCCACATGGCTGTAGCCCACAACATCGTTTACAAGTAGTATTCGTTTCATACAAGCGGTCCTGATGGCTTAAAAAGTTTTTGCAAAATTACACAAATTTCTTGGATTATGCGCGGATTGCTAAAAAAAATATGTATTTGCGAAATTCGGCAAGCGACATAAAAATATACGCACCCGAGCTGTGACAATGGTTTAAACCGCATCAATGTGCAACAAATCTTTGCAGCGAAGCTCCCCGGCCCTTTTGTGTGCGGTAAGGGGTTTCATTTTTATGTAAGAAACAAGGGCATACCGAGTTATATGCCCTTGTTTTGTTGCATTAGGAAGGTCGCCGAGGCTGAGTGTGGTTACTTCTTACGGTCGCGACCAAAGAGACTACCAATCCACTGGCGATTGAGGCGAGCGATGTTCTGGCGCTTTATTTGCTTGGGGCACTCTGCCTCGCAGGCGTAGGTATTAGTACACGCGCCGAAACCCAGTTCGTCCATCTTGCAGACCATTTTATAAACGCGGTCGGCTGCCTCGGGCTTGCCTTGCGGCAGCAGGGCAAGGTGGGAGACTTTAGCCCCCACGAAGAGCATAGCGCTGGCGTTTTTACAGGCTGCAACGCAGGCTCCACAACCAATACACTCGGCAGCATCCATGGCTTGGTCGGCCTTGTGTTTTGGTATTAGGATGCTGTTGGCGTCTGGCACACCACCTGTTGTGGCGCTAATGTAGCCGCCGGCTTGTATTATCTTGTCGAAGGCGGTGCGGTTCACCACCAGGTCACGAATAACTGGGAAGGGTTTGGCTCGCCAAGGTTCTATCCATATCTCGTCGCCATCATTGAAGTGGCGCATATGGAGCTGGCAGGTGGTAACGCCGTCGTCGTTGCCATGGGGGCGACCGTTGATGTAAAGTCCACACATTCCGCAAATGCCTTCGCGGCAATCGTTGTCGAAGCACACGGGGTGAGCTATGCGGTCGTTGACGAGTTTCTCGTTGAGCTGGTCGAGCATTTCGAGAAACGAGCAGTCGGGCGAAATGTTATCTATTTCGTAGGTTTGGAATGAGCCTTTGGCGGTGGCGTTTTCTTGCCGCCATATATGTAGAGTGAATTTCATGACGTTAGGGTGCTTATTTGTAATTACGTTTCACTATCTTGATGTGCTCATAGTTGAGTTCTTCGCGGTGCATAACTTCGGGCACGTCGTGGCCTTGATACTCCCATGCTGCGACGAACATGAAGTTTTCGTCGTCGCGGAGGGTCTCGCCGTCCTCGGTTTGGTGCTCGATGCGGAAGTGTCCGCCACAACTCTCTTCGCGCTGAGTAGCGTCGGCAACGATAAGGCGAGCCAGTTCGAAGTAGTCGGCCAGGCGGTAAGCTTTTTCCAGTTCGGGGTTCATCTCGGTGGCTTTGCCGGGGATGTAGACATGCTGGTAGAAATCGGCTTCGAGTCGCGCAACCTCGCTGGCAGCGGTTGCGAGGCTCTCTTTGGAGCGAGCCATGCCGCAATACTCCCACATAACCTTGCCCAATGCCTTGTGGTAGTGGTCGACGGAGTAGGTCTGACCCTCGGCATTTCCAGAAATTGAGAGCAGCGAGTCGAGGCGGTTGCGAACAGCCTGTTCGGCCTCGTCGAACTCGGGGCCTTCGGCCTTGATTTTGCCCACATAGATTTGGTCTGCAAGGCAGTTCTGTAGCGTGTAGGGGAGCACAAAGTAGCCGTCGGCCAAGCCCTGCATGAGGGCCGAGGCGCCCAGACGGTTGGCACCGTGGTCGCTGAAGTTAGCCTCGCCAGCAGCGAAGAGGCCCGGAATGGTGGTTTGCAACTCGTAGTCTACCCAAAGTCCGCCCATGGTGTAGTGCACAGCGGGATATATCATCATTGGGTTTTCGTATGGGTCCACATCGACTATCTTCTGATACATCTGGAAGAGGTTGCCATAGCGCTGACTGATGGTGTCGCGGCCAAGACGCTCGATGGCGCTGGCAAAGTCGAGGAACACAGCCAAGCCTGTTGGGCCAACTCCGTAGCCGGCATCGCAGCGCTCTTTGGCGGCGCGGCTTGCGACATCGCGGGGGACGAGGTTACCAAAAGCAGGGTAACGACGCTCAAGGTAGTAGTCGCGGTCGGCTTCGGCAATGTCGCGAGGGTTGAGACGACCGGCGCGGATGGCTTCGGCATCCTCTTTCTTTTTTGGAACCCAAATGCGGCCATCGTTGCGGAGGCTCTCGCTCATGAGGGTGAGTTTAGACTGGTAGTCGCCGTGAACGGGAATACAGGTGGGATGAATCTGAACATAGCAGGGGTTGGCGAAAGCTGCGCCATGACGGTGACAAATCCAAGCAGCGCTGCCGTTGCTGTTCATTGCATTGGTGCTGAGGTAGTATACGTTGCCGTAGCCACCAGTGGCGAGGACCACTGCGTGGGCTGCATAGCGCTCCAACTCGCCTGTAACGAGGTTGCGAGCAATAATGCCGCGGGCACGGCCGTCGACCACAACAAGCTCCATCATTTCGCAACGTTCGTGCAACTTGACGGTTCCACGAGCTATTTCGCGGCTCAAAGCGCCATAGGCTCCGAGCAGGAGTTGCTGACCGGTTTGACCACGGGCGTAGAATGTGCGGCTCACTTGCGCACCGCCGAAAGAGCGGTTGTCGAGCAGGCCGCTGTAGTCGCGGGCAAAGGGGACACCTTGTGCAACGCATTGGTCTATGATGTTACCGCTAACTTCTGCCAAACGGTAGACGTTGGCTTCTCGAGCACGGTAGTCGCCACCTTTGATTGTATCGCGGAAAAGGCGCTCAACACTATCGCCATCGTTCTGGTAGTTTTTAGCAGCATTAATACCGCCCTGAGCGGCTATGGAGTGGGCACGACGTGGCGAATCCTGTATGCAAAAGATGTCGACGTTGAAGCCCAACGCGCCGAGTGAAGCTGCGGCCGAAGCACCTGCCAGACCAGTGCCTACCACTATTATGTCCAGTTTGCGCTTGTTGGCTGGGTTGACCAGCTTTTGTGCGGCTTTATAGCTGGTCCATTTCTGACTTAATGGACCTTCGGGTATCTTGGAGTCTAATATCATGATTGTTCAAGTTTTAGTGGTTAGAGCCCTAAAAAGACAAGTATGGGCACAGCGGCAAAGCCAATCACAAGAACCCAGGTGTAGATTTTGCCCAAGACTTCGATGGCTTTGTTATATTTGTAGTTGTTCAGACCAAAGGTTTGGAATACCGAGGGGAAGGCGTGACTGAGGTGAAGATATATCACCGCAAAGAAGACGAGGTAGATAAGCACTGTGTACCAGTGTGAGAATTTGTCGCGCGCACGGTAGTAGAAGTCGGGCTCCACACCACATTCGGGCATATTTTGGCGCAACATCTGGCGCTCGTCGTAGGTGATGTGGCGAATCCACTTGTGGTCGGCACTGAAGTTGTTTTCTGCAAAAGCCTTTTCGAACAATTCTGCCACAGGGACGGCACGGCGAAGCTCGGCGATGTTTTCGTCGATTTGTTCTTGCTCGACAGGAGTGAGCTGATGGGAGTACTGGCGCACTTGAGCCTCGAAGGCGTCGACAAACTCGTTAGGAGTCATGCCTTGCTGGGTAGCATATTGGTGGATGGTCATAACCTCGTCGGTCTGGATTTTTTCGACCTCGACCATATATTCACCCTTAACCAGGCCTATTTTAACAAAATAGAAATCGAAGAAGTGAACGATAAGCAGGCAGAAAATGAGGATACCTGTAATCATCATCAACTTCGAATTTTGATGGGTCTTGGAACGTTGCTGTTCGTGGTAGCGCACGGGGCGCGCCATACGGTTGGTAATGGCCAACCAGAGGGTGAGAACAATGTGGAGCAGAAACACTGCGAGAAGCACTATCTCGAAGATTTTGACCACCCAGTTCGAACCCATAAAGTGGCAGAAAGCCGAGTACCAAGCACCGTCGTCGTGGCGCAGGATGAAGAGGTTGGCTGTCATGTGGAACAGCAGGAACAGCAACAAGAACCCTCCCACGCAGCCCACCAAGAGCTTTTTAGTGATAGAGTGGATTTTAGGTAATTTCATGTTTTTTAATATAATACGTTAAAAAATTAATTGGTTGTCGTTTTGCAAAGATACACAATAATTTGTTTGCAACCGAAATTATTTTTTGATTATTTGGCAACAGCGCGAATTTTTGTGTATTGAACGGGAACGAGGAAGGTTGGAATAACTTTTCCACGAGCCTTCCTCGTTCACAATATTGCACGCAATTAGCCACCAAAATCGTCGTAAGCTATATTTTCAGCTGGTACGCCAAGGCTATCGAGCATTGCCACTACGGCTTTGCTCATGGGGCCCGGTCCGCACATATAGTAGCGTATATCTTCGGGGGCTGGATGGTCTTTGAGGTAGGTTTCGTACATCACATTGTGCACAAAGCCAGGGGTGTAGGGCACACCTGCCGCGTCGGCTGCTGGGTCGGGACGGTCCAAAGCCAAGTGGAAGTGGAAGTTTGGAAAGTCTTTCTCCAACTGGTGGAAATCGTTGAGGTAGAACACCTCGTTCAGCGCGCGAGCACCATAGAAATAGTGCATCTTGCGTTTGGTTTCGCCCAAGGTGCGGGTAATGTGCATTATCTGCGCACGCAACGGAGCCATACCGGCGCCACCACCAACCCATATCATTTCGTCTGTCAGCTCTTCGACATGGAAGTCGCCATAGGGTCCGCTCATCGTTACCTTGTCGCCTGGTTTGAGCGAGAAGATATAACTCGAGGCAATACCAGGGTTGACAGGCATGAACCCTGAACGGTCGGGCTTGAATGGCGGGGTAGCAATGCGCACAGTGAGCATGAAGACATCGCCTTCGGCAGGGTAGTTAGCCATAGAGTAGGCTCGAACCGTCGGTTCGGTATTGACACAACGGAGGTCGAACATCTTAAATTTTTCCCAAGAGGGGAGGTATTCGGGACCTATTAAGGTCGTATCAAGGTCGGAGTAATTGAACTCGAACTTCGGTATTTTTATCTGCGCATACGAGCCTGGCTCGAAGTCCATGTGCTCGCCCTTGGGGAGTTGAACCTTGAACTCCTTGATAAAGGTGGCCACATTGCGGTTCGAAACCACAGTGCATTCGTACTCCTTGACAGAGAGAACCGACTGTGGGACAGCTATTTCGAGATTTTCTTTCACCTTAACCTGGCAGCCCAAGCGGTAGTGGTCTTGTATTTGGCGGCGAGTGAAGAAGCCGGTCTCGGTGGGCAGAATTTCGCCGCCACCTTTGAGCACGCGGCACTTGCACTGTCCGCACGAGCCTTTGCCACCGCAGGCCGAGGGGAGGTAGACTTTTTGTTCGGCGAGCGTGGCAATCAGTGTGTTGCCCGAAGCCACGTCGAGTTCGCGGTCGTTGTTGATTGTTATTTTTACGTTGCCTTGCGGTACCAGTTTTGCCCTCACTATCAGCAGCAACGCTACCAAGAGTAGCACCACTACGAGGAAAACCACCAAGGCTGTGATTATAGTCTGTGTCATATCTTAATTCCCATAAAAGACATAAATGCAATACCCATCAGGCCAGTGATGATGAAGGTTATGCCCACCCCTTGCAGTGCTGGCGGCACTTTGGAGTAGCGAAGCTTTTCGCGTATGGCAGCAATGCCCACAATGGCCAGCAGCCAACCTATTCCAGAGCCAAGTGCAAAGGCAGTAACCTCGCCAATGTTCTGGTAACCACGTTGTTGCATGAAAAGGGAGCCTCCCATGACAGCGCAGTTGACAGCTATCAGTGGCAAGAATATTCCCAACGAGTTGTAGAGGGCTGGCGCATAGCGCTCTACCACCATCTCGACAATCTGCACAATAGCCGCAATGACGGCGATGAAGATGATGAGCGAGAGGAAAGAGAGGTCTACATCGGCCAACGACGGGCTAATCCAAGCGAGCGCACCAGGCTGGAGTACATACTTGTCGAGCAGGTAGTTGACCGGCACCGTGACCAGCAGAACAAACGTCACTGCTATTCCAAGCCCAAACGAGGTCTTGACCGTTTTGGACACTGCCAAGTAGGAACACATACCCAAGAAAAAGGCGAAAATCATGTTGTCGATAAATATCGACTTGACGAAAATGTTGAATATCTCTGTCATTTCTTAACCTCCTTATTAACAGTGTTTTGAATCCAAATAATCAGGCCAACCAGTATCAGCGCCATTGGAGCGAGGATGGCCAGGCCGTTGTTTTCGTAGCCAATGTTGTAGAGGCCCAGCTTCTCGGCCACGGGGTAGCCCAGCAACGTGCCCGAACCGAACAGCTCGCGAACAAAGCCCATGATGAAAAGTATTAGGGCATAGCCCAAACCGTTGCCAATGCCGTCGAGCAGCGACTCGAGCGGCTTGTGGCTCATGGCGAAGGCTTCGAGGCGACCCATCACAATGCAGTTGGTTATTATAAGACCCACATAAACAGAGAGTTGCTTACTAACATCATAAACGAAAGCTTGCAGCACCTGGTTGACCAAGATGACGAGCGTTGAGACCACCACAAGCTGCACGATGATGCGGATTCGTGGTGGGATGGTGTTGCGCAGCAGCGAGATGATGAGGTTTGACAGTGCCACGACCACTGTCACTGACACTGCCATGACAAGTGCCGGTTTGAGCTGGGCTGTCACTGCCAAACAGGAGCAGATACCCAGCACCTGGACGGTAATCGGGTTATTCTTACCCAGTGGTAAAGTTATAAGTTTCAAGTTTTTAGAGCTCATAGGGCAGCCCTCCTTTCGATATAATCTTTATATGGAGCAAAACCCGTGCCAAACATCTCCGACACGCCATTCGATGTCAGTGTGCCACCAGTTATGGCGTCAACTTCGTAGGCAGAAGAGGGATTGGCATGCTTTTTGACAGAGACAGGCATGAGGTGTCCGTCGTCGTCGGTTATGCGTTTGCCCACAAAACGGTTGCGGAACTTGTCGGTAGTAATTTCGCCGCCCAGGCCCGGGGTTTCGCTGGCATGGTCGAAGACGGCACCCACAATGCGGAAGTCCTCATCCAGAGCCACATAGGCCCAGATGGCGCCCCAAAGTCCGCGACCACGAAGTGGAATAACACTGCCAGTTTTTCCGTCTTTGTGGTACAAATAGATAGGTTGGTTGTCGCCAACCAGGCTGTCGGTAACCATGGCAGCATAGGTGCGGTCCACCTCGGCCGTTGGCACATCGACGCCCACGGCACGCAGAATCATCTGCTTCTGCTCGCGAGCCACGTTTTGCCGCTGCCTGTCGCGCAGGCTCATAGCCACTACCGAGAGCAACACGGCGCACACAGCCACCAGAGCGGCCGAGTAGAGAAAGATGTAGCGGTTCGAGAAGTTCTTCATTGTTGGACCCTCCTTTCTGCGCGACGAGCACGCTTGCGGATGTTGGCCGAGACCACGCAGTGATCGATGAGCGGAGCGAAGCAGTTCATGAGCAGGATGCTGAGCATCATGCCCTCTGGATAGGCGGGATTGACCACCCTGAGCAGCACCGCAAAGGCACCGATGAGCAGGCCGTATATCCACTTGCCGCAGTTGGTTTGGGCGGCAGTAACGGGGTCGGTTGCCATAAAGATGGCACCAAACATGAAGCCACCCATGAGGTAGTGGTAGTAGAACGGCAGCTGCATGAACTCGTTGGCGCCCACAGCGTTGAAGAGCAGGCCCATGAGGCCACCACCGAGAACGACGCTGAGCATTATGCGCCAAGAACCGATGCCGGAGAGTAGGAGCACCACAGCGCCGAGCAGGATGGCTACCACCGAGGTCTCGCAGGTAGAACCCGGGATGGTGCCCAGCAGCAGGTCGAGCACCGACCAGTCGCCCAAGGGACCCGTGGCGAGCTCACCCAGTGGGGTGGCACCTGCAATGGCGTCGGGGCCCCACCAGTCGCGAGCTATCCACACCGAGTCGCCCGACATACGGCCAGGATAGCTAAAGAAGAGGAAGGCACGCGCCACCAGAGCGGGGTTGAGAAAGTTCATACCCGTGCCGCCGAAGGCCTCTTTGGCCACCACGACCGCAAAGGCCACGGCCAACGCCAGCTGCCACAACGGGGTGGTGACGGGCACAATCATCGGGATGATGAGACCCGTTACGAGGAAACCCTCGTTGACCTCGTGGCCTCGTATCTGGGCAAAGGCAAACTCGATTGCCAGTCCTACTACGTAGGACACCACAATCAGAGGCAACATCCTGACCAGACCGAAGGCAAACATGAGCCAAAACGAGGCTGGTTCGCCAGCAGCAGTATAGTGCTGGTAGCCAATGTTCCACATACCGAACAGCAAGGCTGGCAGCAGGGCAATGACCACCGTAATCATGGCACGCTTCATGTCGACTGCGTCGCGAATGTGGCTACCTGTGCGGGTGACGGTGTTGGGCGTGAAAGCGAATGTTTCGAAAGCCTCGAAGGTGCTGTGCAGCCACGGCAACTTGCCTCCAGGGCTGAAGGTGGGTTTGATTTTGTCGATAAAGCGACGCAAACCGTTCATTGAGTTGGCCGGTTTCACATTGCCTCCTTTCTGAGTTTTTCTAAACTCTCTCGTATAAGTTGCTGAATTTCAGTTTTCGAAGGGTCGATGACTTCGCACAGGGCAAAATCTTCGGGTTCGACTTCGTAGATGCCGAGCTTCTCCATACGCTCCACGTCGCCCACGACGCAGGCTTTGATGAGTTCGGTGGGGTAAATATCGAACGGGAAGACACGCTCGAAACTGCCCGAAAAGACCAGCGGACGAACATCGCCATGTCGATTGGTGTCGAATTTCATCACCGGAAGATACTGGTTTACAGACTGGTAGGGCTGCAACAAGCGGGTAAATCCCGAGAGGAATGTGCGACTGAAACTGAACTTGTGTAGCCCCGGCATGAGCCAGCCCATGAAGTCGTAGTAGTCGCCTTCGGGCAGGAGCGAGACGAGCGAGTGGCGAGCCGAGAGGTAGCCCTCTTGGCCCACATTGAGACCGCTCAACACGTCGCCCGAGACCACGCGCACATGGTTTTCGGAGGCTTCGAGGGCGGGGTAGTCGGGGTTCGAGATTTGGGCTGCCATTATGTCAGCCAACTGCCGTCCGGCACGCATTTTGTAGTACTGAGGGTGAGAGGCAGCCGGTCCGGCCACAGCCACGACGAGGTCGGGGCAATATTCACCGCCGAGTATGGTGCGACCCACGAGGGCCACCTCTTGAGGACCGAAGGTCCAAACCTCCTGACCCTTGTCGATGGGGTCGATAAGGGCGATTTGGGTGCCGACGTTGCCGGCTGGGTGAGGTCCCACAATGGTGTGAGCCACAACACGTTCGCAACTTTTGGCCAGGCGGGCTGCCACGGCGCCAAGATGCTGGTCTGGGCGCGAGGTGACGTGCACCAAGCCGTCGGTGAGTTGGGTGAGGGCCTCGAGGCCAGCCGCGAAATCGGCATCGCGACCGTTGAGGACGAAATCGTAGTCTGGCGAGAGCGGAGCCGAGTCGAAACAGCTCACAAACATAGCTTTAGGCTTGGCGTCGGGCGAAGGGATGGAGCCGAATGGGCGACGGCGAAGCAGCGACCACAGGCCCGTTTGGAGCAGCAGTTGGCGCACATCGGCCGTGTCGACCTTCTGTCCAGAGCGGTTTCCGTCGGCAGCCACCACCACGGCCAGCAGTGCGCGCTTCTGGCCACGCACAACGGCCTCGACGGTGCCACTCACGGGCGAGGTGAGTACCACCCGCGGGTCGGCCTTGTCGCCAACGAGCGGCTGGCCACACGCCACCGCATCGCCCTCGGCCACGAGCACACGCGGCACCAGCCCCACAAAATCGGTGGGCTTAACCGCATAGCGAGCCTTGAAGGCGGCCTCGGCAATATTTTTTCGCGCTTCGCCCTCGACGCAAATATCGAGTCCACGCTTGATTTTCAACATATTGACAATAATTTAGGTTTCAAAAAACTTTTGCAAATATACAACTTTTTTGTTAACCACGGGCAATATTATCAATAAAAAACTACCAATTTTAAATCTCCCCTCCCCCGAGGTCGGAACTTCGAAAAGCGCAATTTCCGTAAAACACTGAAAATCAATTGATTATGTAAACAAATAAAAATCAACCACTTAAAGGGGTTAGGGTCGTATTAAGGTCGTATTAACATCGCCCTAACATCGGTCACGGCAAAAAAATTATTCGAACAAAGGTTATCGATAAACTAACCGGCACTCGGTGACCTCACGAGTGCAGTTGGAACTCATGACGACTTTGGTTGGGCCGCTGGCAAACCTAAACTAAATCTGCGCCACACAGTACTGCGAGCACTTAGCGTTTCAGGTACTTGATGTCGGCGGCCTTGATGAGGCCATATTGCAGGGCTTTGGCAATGCGGGCGCCCGATTTGTTGACGGTGCCGAGGCGGCGTGCCAGGTCTTTCTGGCGCTCTTGCACGGTTTTGTCGGTTTCGCCAATGGCGTAGGCAATGTCTTGCGCGGTGTTGCCGGCTGCCTCGAGCAGGAGGAGCGTGCGCTCGGTGGCGCTGATTTCGAGTTCGGGCTGGTCGGCCTCGAGGTTGTCGAGAAACATTTCGGCCGCGTCTTTGAGGGTAAGCATGACGGGGTAGTTAAAGTAGTAGTCCTCGCCACGTTCGAGGCAGGCAATGGCTCGCAGCACGTTCTCGACCGAGAAGCCGCCGGCGGCATTTTTGCTCACAAAGGCCTTGGCACCGCGGCGCAGAGCGTCGAAGACCACGCGACCAATCTCGACCACGCGCTGGCTGCGGCGGGGGTCGCCGGCCGAGGGGTTGTCGAACCGGCCCGAGAGCATGATGATACCTACCGTGGGGTAGCGACGGTGGAGGCGTTCGGCAATGTCGAGGCCGCCTGTGGGTTCGCCCTGAAGTTCCATGTCGAGCAGCACATAGTCGGGTATGTCGCCGCTCTCGGCACGGTCTAAGGCTTCGAGCAGGCGTACTCCGGTGGCAAAGGTCTCGGTCAGCTCGACGGTGCGCAGCTCGACCTGGCCGTCGTCGTCCATCCTACACTCGACCTCGGCGTTGCGACCGTTGAGTTCCATCTTGACCGCTTTGCGGATTATGGGCTCATCGTCTACCATCATCACTCGTATCTTGTTCATATTTAGGCTTTTTTATAATTCAACTTGTTTCAGCAGGAAATGGAACGACGTGCCTCGGCCCAGTTCGCTCTCGGCCCAAATCTTGCAGCCGCGAAGAGTGAGGTCGTCGTGTTTTTTAATAATATGTCGGCAGAGAATGAGGCCAAAACCGGAGCTCCCGTCGGGGCGTGGGGCGGGTTTGTCGGCGCGGAACAAGGCGTCGAGCGTCTCGTCGTCCATGCCCTCGCCGGTGTCGGCCACGGTCACCTCTGCAAAGCGCTGGTCGGGCCCGTAGGGGGTGGCAAATACTTCGACGCTGCCCTGCACAGTGTGTTGCAAGGCGTTGGCAACAAGGTTGCGCAACATTATGGCCACCAGCTCGCGGTCGGCCTCGACCTTGAGGGTGGTGGGGCGAGCAGAGAGAGAGACCTCGGGGTGCGGCCGTGGGGCGTCGGCAACCACGAGAGCCATCACCTCGCCAATGTCGAACACAGTGGCCGAGAAGGCCAAGCCCGTGGGCAGAGAGAGGTTGGTCCAGCGCTTAAGGTTGTCGAACGTGCGCACCAACTGCTGTAACACCTCGGCGCGCAACTCGGGCGAAAGTTTGGGGTTTTGCAGGTAGTTGACGAATGGCCCCATATCGTGGCGCATAACACTGAGGCAGGTTTCGACGTTGGCAATGCGGGCCACGTCGCGCTGGTTGGCCTCTTGCAGGTGGTGTGTTTCGCGGTTAAGCCGTTTGGTTTGCCTAAACAGGAACACTATAACCACCACGAGAGCTACTGCAAGCAACAGCAAGATGGTTGCAAAGCGGCGCGAGGCAACTCCTTGGCGCACAGCTTCGGAGAGTTGGCGCTGAACCTCGAAGTCGGCCTCGCGACTGTCGGCAATGAGTTCTTGCAGGTAGAGTTCACGGTCGTACCATTCCAGCCGTTGCTCGGCCGAAGCCGGATACTGCGAGCGCAGCAACAGGTCGTAGAGGCGAGCTTCGAATTTTGGTGCTTGGGCGCCATATATGTCGCCACAACACTCGAGCCAACGGCTCAGCGCAGCGTGGGCTGCGGTGGTGTCGGCGTTGGTCAGCGCGTATCGCGCCGTGGCCACCGTGGCACCGAGCATTTGGTAGGGGTCGGCATAGCCCCAAAAAAGGTCGGCTGCATAGCGGTAGAGAGGGGCCACGCGGGCGGTGTCGAGCCCCATGCGGCTATAGGCATGGGCCAAAATCTGCAAGGTGTTAGCCTCGTCGAAAGGGCTGTAGGCCGTGGGGTTGTCGTAGAGCAGGCTCAGGTTGTCCATGCAGTAAGCCTCGGCACGGGCCAAATCGGCCGAATCGAAACCCAGATAGGTGTAGCAATAGGCCAAGGCGTAGTTCAGCGCCATATCCTGCGCAAAGTCGCACGGCAGGTGTCCACGACTGTTCTCGGCCTCGTTGAGCAGCTGGCGTACGTCGGAGGCTTTACCATCGCGGTAGTGGTAGTTGAGGGTGAGCGAGGTAATGTAGTATTCGGTCTTGGCGTAGTTCGAGAGCAGGTCGCCGCGGCGACTGGCAAGGGTTTTCGAGGCAGCCACGGTGTTGAGCAGTTCGAACGACTCGGCAATATGGCCCTCGCGCTGCAGCAGGCGGGCGGCCGAGAGGCTGGCAATGGTGCGCTCTATGTCGCGGTTTGGGCACGAGGGTTCAAAGTCGAACACGCTGTCGAGGCAGTCCCAAGCTTCGTCGGCCTCAGAGCGCATAAGGTGGGCAAAAGCCATATTGTTCCATGCGCGCAGCAGGCCCGAGTGGTAGTTTGGCAGCGAGTCGCGTAGCAGGGCGATGGCTTCGGCACTACGGTCGAGTGTCAAAATTGGGTCGCGATAGCGGTTCACAAAGGCCTCTTTGCTCAGTCCATCGACCCTCGAACGCATAAGCGAAGCCTCGTCGCGACTACTACACGCAACGAGTGATAACGCTGTGATTATGAGCCAAAAGAGCCTTTTCATCGCCAAACCTATTTTATAAAAATAACGCGAAAAATGAAAAAATATTTTGTCATATCGAAAAAAGTTTGTAATTTTGCAGCCGAATTCGACAACAGGTCGTTTGGCCGAGGGGTTAGGCACAGGTCTGCAAAACCTGCTACTCCGGTTCAAATCCGGAAGCGACCTCAAAAAGTGAAAGAAACTTCGTTCAACGCGAGGTTTCTTTTTTATATAACGCTAAAAAGCTATGAAAATTGCATTCCTCAAACTAAAAAATTGGGCGCTCATGGGTGCCGCTGCCATACTGGGCCTCAACGTGGGCTGCAACGGGTCCGAGGTAATCGATGGGGGCGAAGAATATGGCACCCCTACGGCCGAGTTCGAAGTGAAGGGGCGCGTCACCAACCCCGATGGGCAGCCAGTGGCTAATGTCGAGGTGCAGATGGCCGATAATGCCGACACGACTGCGACCTATGGCAGTTTCGACGTAACCGCACTCGACCTCCCCCACAACAAGCAGGACGTCCATTTTCGCGACCTCGAGGGGCGCTATGCCGACACAACAACGACCGTCGACTTTCCGCGCAACGACTTCGAAGGTGGCTCGGGCAACTGGTATATTGGCCACGCCACCATGACGGTAGACGTTGAACTGAAGGCCAATTAGGCGCCTACCAGTGCGGCGTCGATGACCATCTGGTACAATTGAGCTGGCTCTATGCCCATTGCACGAGCCTGCTTGGGCACAATGCTTTCGGCGCTTTGGCCAGGAATAGTGTTCACCTCGAGGAAGAAAAGGCAACTATCGGCGGTGTCGTAAATATAGTCAAAACGAACCAATCCGCGACAATTGAGCATGGTGTAGAGCTGTTCCGAGGTGTGCTGAACAAGAGTGGTTACTTCATCGCTGCACTCGGCTGGGGTTACCTCACGACTAAACCCCTCATATTTAGCTTCATAATCAAAAAATTCATGTCCATTGATGGGTATGATTTCGGTCACAGGCATAACCATAATGCGGCCATCGGCAGTGCGCATAACGCCACAGTCGAACTCGCGTCCGACGATGCATTCCTCGGCCAGTACGGCATTGTCGGCCGTCAGCGCGAGGTCGACCGCAGCCTGCAGTTCGTCGCGACTCTTGACCTTGGTGGTTGCCACACTACTGCCGCCGGCAGCGGGTTTGACAAAGAGCGGATAGCGCAAACAGGCCTCGTCGACTGGCGTAGTGCAGTTGCTCGTGAGCAGTACCGACCGGGCCACGTCGACCACACCAAAACTCTTTACAACAGGGTTGCAATAGCCTTTGTGGAATGTGAGGCTCGAAGTGTAGAAGTCGCAAGTGGTATAGCGCAGGCCGAGCATATCGAAGTAGCCCTGTAGAACCCCGTTCTCGCCTGGGTTACCATGAATGATGATGAAGGCCAAGTCGAACTTAATACGACCCTGGTCTATCGAGAAGTCGTTCTTGTCGACCGCGAGGTGTCGACCATCGTCGGCCAGCCAGTACCAACCCGAACGTTCGATTACGATTTTGTATACATTATATTTATTATGGTCGAGTTGGGTATAGACTTGGTTACCGCTGGCGATAGAGATGTCGTGCTCGCCACTGTAGCCACCCATGACTAAAGCAATGTTTTTCATGACTGATATAGAGGTTTATGTTGTGATAGTTTCGTTTGCTTTGTGTTTATGCGAGCCTGCTCGCGGCAAGCTGACGAGAGGTAGACCTCTTGGAAGCGTTGCCACACTACCTCGACGGCCAGCGGCGAGGGGTGGGTCATGTTGTCGGCATAGAACCGGTAGTCGCGCAATTCGTCCATTACCACCTCGTAGGCAGGGAAATAGGTAACGCCACTGCTCGCAAAACGCGAGCAAAGTTCGTCGACAGCGAGCAGCAACACACTCTTGCTTAACTGGTTGCCATGCAAACCGTCGGCTTTGTGGCGCACGGGGCTAACGGTGAACACGATGTTGAGACTGGGATTGAATTGTTTGAGCTTTCCTATCAGGTGCGACCACTGCTCTACAACTTCGTCGACGGTTAGGCGACGACGGCGGAAGGCGGACGAGCTCACCTTGTGGCAATTGCCAACCACGAGGCCGTTTGCTATCAGTTCGAACACCCACGAGGTGCCAAAAGTAACGATGAGGCAGGTTGCCGAACGTAGGTAATTGTGTCCCTCGGCAATGCTCGTGTTGCAGGCTTCGAGACACTGGTTGGCGGTTACGGACGAGAAGCTGCCGTGGTGAAGCCACGAGTGCCAGCGACCATCGGCTTCGACCAGCAGGTCGGGTGTCATTTCGGACTTGTCTGTACAGCGGTCGAGACAATGGGCAATCGACACGGGGTTGAACAGTATGCCAAAGGGGTTAACCATCATGTCGAAGCCCGCAGCTTGCATTTTGGCAGCCACCTCGGAGGCAAAACAACTACCTACCGAAATTATGTGGTCGGAGGCCTGTGCGAGACCGAATGCCGAGGGGGATACTGCTACTTTGGTCATCAGTTCCATATCTATACAAAGACGGCTATTCGCGTACGAGGAGTTCTATTTTAACAATTTCGCGCATTTTCGACAGTACGTTTACGGCTTCGCGAGGCTCTACCTTGTATGCACCTCGCAGCAAGACAGAGAGTTCGTTACTGTGAACCACCCTCATTTCGAGTGGGACCGAGCCCTTGTGTTTTTTAACAATCTGCGACATACTGTTAACAAAATCGGGTGTGACGTCGACAAGGTTGACGTATATACACATCGCCGAACAAAAAGTACTGAGTACACTACCAAGATTCATCATCGTGGTAATTTTCAGACGCGGCGGGAGGCGGCGCTCCTCGCCCGTTTCTTTGTCGCGATAGCTGGCCGACTTGACTATGCCACGACAGAATAGGAAAGTCTGCTCGGTGAAGAAGCCTTTGTTTTTGGAGTAATCGTCGCGATACATGGTCAGTTCGTAACTGCCATCATAGTCTTCGAGAACCATTCGGCCATAGGGGTCGCCATTTTTTTGCGACACACCTTGCTTTACCGAAGTCACCACACCGCCAAACGACACCTCGCTGTCGACAAGTTTGTCAAGGTGTTCAAGCTGCACGAGCGAGGTCTTGGCAAAGGTTTTCATTTCGTACTTGAAATCGTCGAGCGGATGACCTGAGAGATATATGCCAATAACCTCCTTCTCGTGAGAGCAACTCTCGATATTGCTCCAGGGTTTGCATTGTGGTATTGGGGGGTGGTCGTCTTCGCCAAGGTCCTCAGACACGTCGAATATCGACATCTGGGTAGAACTGCGAGCCTCGTATTGGCGCGACGCCCAACGCATAAGGACCTCTATATAGGTAGGCGACTTATCGGTATCGAACTCCTTGTAGAAATATTGAGAACGGGTCATTTCGCCAATGCCATCGAGGGCTCCGGCCTTAACCAAGACCTCGATATTCTTACGGTTTATGGCACGAAGATTGACTCGCTGCAAGAGGTCGAACACACTGGCAAAGGGGCCGTTGGCTTCGCGCTCGCTAATGATGGCATCGGCAGCCGCTTCGCCCATGCCACTAATAGCCTGAAGGCCAAAGCGTATGCAGCCTGTAGAGTTGACAGAGAAGTCGCTGTCCGACTCGTTGACGCTTGGTGCCAACACTTGAATGCCGTTGCGACGGCAGTCGTCCATTAGTTCAGTGACGCGCTTAATATCGGTTTGAGCCGATGTCATAACGGCTGCCATATATTCGGCTGGATAGTGCGCCTTGAGGTAGGCCGTTTGGTAGGCAACCCACGAGTAGCAAGCGGCGTGACTCTTGTTGAAGGCATAGGAGGCAAACTTTTTCCACTCCTCCCATATTTTGGAGAGAATATCTTTGGGGTGACCGTTCTTTTCGCCGCCCTCGTAGAAGAGCAGTTCGAGCTCGTTCATCTTCTCTATCTGCTTCTTACCCATAGCTTTACGCAGCGTATCGCTCTGACCACGGGTAAAACCAGCCAGCAGGCGACTCAGAAGCATGACCTGCTCTTGATAAACGGTTATGCCGTAGGTATCTTTAAGATACTTTTCCATTACAGGAATGTCGTACTTGATGGGCTTGCGTCCCTGCTTGCGGTCGATGAACTCGGGAATGTTATCCATAGGGCCTGGACGATAGAGTGCGTTCATAGCAATGAGGTCGTCGATTACATGAGGCTGAAGCTCGCGAAGATACTTTTGCATACCGGCACTTTCGAACTGGAACACACCCACGGTGTTGCCCTCGCAGAAAAGCTTGTAGGTTGCCTCATCGTCGAGCGGCAGATGGTCTATGTCGACATCAATGCCTTTGGTTTTCTTGACCATATTGATACAGTTCTTAATAATGGTCAAGTTCTTCAGCCCAAGGAAGTCCATCTTGATAAGGCCTACGCTCTCAACAACATGACCATCGTACTGCGTCACCAACTGGTTATCGATGACGCATACGGGTGCAACGTTGGTCAAATCTTGCGACCCGATGATTACGCCGCAGGCATGTATGCCCACCTGGCGGTTAGTGTCTTCAAGCTCTTCGGCATAGATAAGCATTTGGCGAAGCTCGTCTGGACCGTTCTTCATAATGTCGTTCAAGCCTGGTACATACTTGTAGCAGTTGTGTAGGTTGACTTTGGGAGCCTTGCCACTCTCGTCCTTAACGCCGTCGGGGAAACTTCGGTCGGGGATGAGACTCTTGAGTTGGTTGACGGTCGATAGCGGTATCTTCTCTACCCTACCCACATCGGCAATGGAGCTCTTGGTGGCCATGGTGCCATAGGTGATGATATGGGCCACCTTTTCGCGACCATATTTTTGTGTAATCCAATCCAGAACCTTTTCGCGGCCAGCGTCGTCGAAGTCGACATCTATATCGGGCAGCGAAATTCGGTCGGGATTGAGAAAACGTTCGAACAGGAGGTCGTACTTCAACGGGTCGAGGTCGGTAATCCATAGGCAATAGGCAACAACCGAGCCTGCAGCCGAACCACGTCCTGGGCCTACACTGACGCCCAGTTGCTCGCGGGCGGCACGTATGTAGTCGCTCACGATGAGGAAATAGCCTGGGAAGCCCATGGTTTTGATTGTATGTAGTTCGAACACAATGCGTTCCCGTTGTTCTTCGGTCAATTCAGCGCCATAACGCTTATGAGCGCCCTCCCAAACGAGGTGTTCGAGGTAGTCTGCTTCGAACTTAATACGACGCAACTTCGAGTACCCTCCGAGCCTTTTAATCTTTTTTTCGCCCTCTTCGCGACTCACAACCTCTTCGCCCTTGTCGTTACGCGTAAATTCCTGGAATAGGTCTTCGTCTGAAAATTTAGCAGCCCATTCTTCCTCGGTACCAAACTCTTCGGGTATAGGGAAGACTGGCATGATGGGGTCGGAGTCGATGCTGTAGGTCTCGACCTTGCCGGCCACCTCCATGGTGTTGGCCAGAGCCTCTGGCAGGTCGGCGAAGATGGCCTCCATCTCGTCCGGACTCTTGAGCCACTCTTGTTTGGTGTAGTGCAGACGGTCGGGGTCGGCATAGTCCCTGCCAGTGGCCAGACAGATGAGGTGGTCGTGGGCCTCGCCGTGCTCTTCTTCGACAAAGTGGACATCGTTGGTGGCAATTATCTTGACATTATGCTTGCGAGCCAGTTCTATCATCACCGGATTAACTCGCTGTTGGAGTTCATAGGTCTGCGTGTTGGCGTTGGGCTTATCGGTGCGGTGGCGCATAAGTTCTATGTAGTAGTCGTCGCCAAACACCTTTTTGAACCACACCACTGTGCGTTCGGCGGCCTCGATGTCGCCACGCATTATGTGCTGCGGCAGTTCGCCACCGATGCATGCCGAGCAAACTATGAGGCCATCTTTGTAGCGCTCAAGCACCTCGTGGTCTATGCGCGGGCGGTCGTAGAAACCCTCTGTGTAGGCAATCGAAGCCAACTTGCACAACGAATGATAGCCTTGCAAGTTCTTGGCGAGCAATATCAAGTGCCAACCCGAGCGGTCGGTTATGCGCTCGCGGCCTGTTTCGGGGTTAACCTCGCGAAAATTTTTATCTTTGTCGTGCAGTGTGCGACGGGCACAATAGGCCTCGGTCCCTACTATGGGCTTGAATATCTGGCCTTTGAGGGTCGACAATTCTTCCTCCAATTCGGCCTGCTTGGCAGGGTCAGAACCGTCTGCCACCAGCTCTAACTTAGCCTGAACCTCCTTGATTTTATCCTTCACCTTGCCGTTCTCTTTCTTCACGGTGTCGAGAAAATCTTTGATGCCAAACATATTGCCGTGGTCGGTCAAAGCCATGGCGTACATACCATTCTTTTTGGCCTTCTTCACGAGGTCTGGAATCTTCGACATTCCATCGAGCATCGAATAATGCGAGTGGACATGGAGGTGAGTAAATTGGGTCATATCATTAATTAACAGAGGTTAGACTGAATGTGCCTGTAAAAAAAACTTCTGCAAATATACGAAAAAAAAATGGTACGCGCGAAAAAATATTTTCAACCGCGTGGGCAATAAAAAGTGGATAGTGGCGTTTTCTTGGTATGAGAAAAGTTCTGATTGTTGGGTCGGCACTGCTGTTTTGTGCCTGCGGAGGCAACACTTACGAACCTCTTCCACAGCGCGATACACGCGCTGAAGGTTATGTTTATGTTGCCGAAAACAGCTTCATGGTCGACGATTCGGTTTGGTTCCCGCTGATGATAAACTACGGTGCCGAGGTCGCTTCCGAGGCCGACAGTATGTGGCTCAAACCGATGAAACACTACGGTGCCGGCACGGTCGAAGAGCATCTCGCCACGGTGGCCGATTGGGGCTTCAACGCGGTGCGCCTCTGTGCCGACCACCTCGACTACGACGAAGTGGGCACACAGTTCGGCCTTGCTGTGCGGCGCACGGCACAAGTAGCCGACAGTTTAGGCCTGAAAATCATGCTGTTACTCAAAACACCGTGGACCGACGAGCAAATGGCACGTACGGCCGAAGTGCTCGACGCTCTGGCCGACTGCTCCGCGGTATGGGCCTACGATTTCGTTAACGAGCCTCTCTATTTCGACCCCGAACCTCAACGGTCCAAACGCAGCGTCGCGACGTTAGCCAACAAGTGGCGCCACTTGGTCGAACAACACGCTCCTCATCAGCTTTTCACCATCGGATTGGCCGAACCCATAGAGGTCTTCGAGTGGGACCCCGCTCTGCTGCCAGTCGATTTCATAAACATCCACACTTATCACCCTCTGCGCGTGGGGAGCGAGATGTGGTGGTATGCCCACTACCCACGCCGCCCCTGGATGGTTGGTGAAGTGGGGCTACCGGCCGACGGCGACTCTGTGCCATACGCCTGGCAGTCGACTTTCATGGTCGAAACCTACCGCCGCGCGCTCGCCCTCGGCGCCATGGGCTACGGCTGGTGGGAGTTTCAAGATTTTCCCAACGGGGTTAACTTCGAAGCACAATACACCGGTTTGCGCCGCAGCGACGGCACTCCCAAACCCGCTGCCAGCGTGGTCAGAACTCTACGCAGCCTCGACCCCGACAGCGTTGCCGAGCCACCAGTCAACTACTACAACATATTGGGCTACAGCCATGTAGCCATCCGCGGCCGAGTTGTCGACCCGCATGGCGAGCCCATAGAGGGGGCAGTGGTCCGAGGTTGGAACGACGATTGGAGCATCGGGATGAACACTTTTACTGACGAGAATGGGGCTTTCGCGCTGGTTTGCAACGACTTGTGTGTGCATTTCGAAGTATCGGCCGCTGGGTACAGCAGGGCTAAATTCGACGCCCACCCGACGTTTACCCGACCTTATACCGACCTCAATACGACCCTAACCCGACTAATCGAGTATCAATCAATCGATTACAGATGGTTCCTCACCTCAGACAGTAGTATGTTGACTTTCAACGAGTTGAAGTTCAACACAGCCGATTTCGACGCCTCTTTGCCCGACATCAAGCTGAAACGCCTCGCGAAGCTTTGAGCACCTGCTCGGCCAAACCTATTTTGTAGCCCTGACTGAGGTAGACAATCTGTCCGCGCCCAGTGATGAGGGCAACCAATGGGTAGGAAACTGGGCCCTCGATTCGGGCGGCTGACACGATGGCTTTTTCGAGTTCGCCGCTGCGATAGGCAATGTCGGTATTGGCCAACTGCCACTGCTGCATATCGAGTCCGGAAGGGCCAACCATATAGGTCATACCGCCCCACTGTTTCAGCTCGGACTGCAACTGTTTGAGCTCAACAACGAGGTGCTTCGAAGGCTCGGCATAGCTGCCCAAATTAATGTAGAGCATACCCGTCGAGCCGGCATAGTCCCAAAGCGCAATGCCGTCGAAGAGTTCGAGGTTGCGGTCGACAACGCCCAGCTCGTCGGTCCGTGCCAGCAACGGCATGATGACGATTTCTTTGACAACCTTCTCGCCAGCCTTCGCCTCAAAAAATTCGAGGCGCGAGCGCACAGCGCCGTCGGGGTAACGGTTGCCGGTCGAGAGGCAATAGGTGCCAGGCTCGAGCTGGATTGTGGCAGGGAACGTGGACATACGAGGGTCGTCTTCGAAGTCGAAGGTGCGCAGGTCGCCATTCTCGAGTTTGGCAATTGTGAAGTGCGGCCAATAGAGAGGCTTGGCGGGTTCTTTTCCCCGATAGGTTAGGGTCAAGGTAGCCGTTGGGGCAACTGCGGTGGTCTTTGCAGACAGACCGACGCTCTGCCACTGAGCACCGTCCCAGGCGTAGACGATGTTGGTAGCGTTGTCGAGGTAGGCCGGCACGGCGGCGGCACGACAAGCTGCCACGAAGAAGATGTCGCGGCTGTGGCTATCGGCACGGCGCAGTTTGTATACACCCACGGGCGAGAGGGGGCAGCCAAAGTAGTTGCTCGTGTCGTCGACAACGATGTTGTCTACCACCCAACGGCGTATCTCTTCGGCCGTCATACCTTTGAAACGGGAGAGTTCTTCGCGGTAGGGACGCACCATCTCGTTGCTGATGCGGGCGGGCACAATACCTTTTATATATACTCCTGTGGTAACCTCGATTGTGCAATCCTGCTCCTCCATCCAGTCCCAATCGTAAGGTAGGTAATGGGCCTCCAACACCTCGGCGGTGATGTCGCGCAGGTCTTTGTCAGAGAACGACTTAAGGTATTCGTAGGCAGCACCGAATTGCTTTTCGCCACAGCCATGTTTGAGGATGAAGTTGATGATTACCTCGTAGTTGCCCTCCGACTTGCACACCAGTTGCCAAAACATTTCCTGCTGCTCTTTGTTCAGGTGCTGTACACCTTCGAGCTGCTGGAAGTAATCTTTGGTGGGGAAAGTGGCGGTGTAGGCGTTGCGCAGCGAGTCCTCGTAGGCCAGGCGGCGGGCGTTGGCGGCCATCTCTTCGTCGGTGGCAACAACCTTGGGGGCACCTGCAACGGGAGGTACGATTTCGAAATTGAGGACGGGGAATTGAGGATTGGAGTTCTCGGCAAGGACGAGCGTCATCGTGCTATCTTGGCGAACGTCAATCTTCTCGAAAGCGTAGCGGCTGCCGTCGGTGGCCCAAACAAGCAGGTCGCCGAGGCCGGTGGTCAGCGAGGCCTTGCCCTCGGCGTCGGCAATTTGTGTAGAGAGGGGGTAATATTCGGCGTAGTTGTAGAGTTTGAACTTAACTTTGGCACCTGGTAGCGGGCGGCCCTCGGAGTCGGTGACCATGACGGTTACGCGGCGCGTGGGGGCGTAGTGACTCAGCAGGTTCAGCTCGCTGAAGAGTTGGGTACGGCGAACCACCTCCTCGTCGCCTTTATACCTGCCGAAAGCCTTGCTGTGAACCATCATACAGCGCGTAGAGGGGACGGAGAACCAACCCATGTCGAGCTGCGGGTCGGGCTCGCAGGCACCCATAAACTTCCACTCGCCGCCGACGTAGACTTCGACCCACGCATGATTGTCGTCGCAATGGGCCCAACGTGGGGTGTAGCATTGGCGAGCGGGTATACCCACCGCGCGTAGGGCGGTGACGGTGAAAGTGCTCTCCTCGCCACAACGGCCCAGCGAGGTGCGCATCGTGGCCAGAGGCGATGAGGTTCGGGCATCGCTGGCGCGGTAGGCCACTCGTTCGTGGCACCAATGGTTGACCTCGAGGGCGGCCTCCTCCATGGTCATACCGCTTACGCGCTCTTTCAGTTCGCGGAAGAAAACCTGGCGGGCAGTGTCGAGGTTCTCGTTGTTGACGCGATAGACCAGCACAAAATGGCGAAAGATATCATCGGGAACAGCCTTGCCCCAGGGCATTTCCTCGCGCGCGCGAAGTGAGGTGCGCACTTGGTCGAGGAAGAACTGTGGCTCGTAGTCGGCCATGTCGCTCAGCGGCATATAGGCATAAAGGAACTCCATGGCTTCGCGCTCGGAACGCGAGAGGGTATCGAGCCTCACGTCGAGCATGGGGAACTGCTCCATACGGGTTTCGAAGTCGGTATGGACTTCGGCTCGATAACTGCGGTCGGCAATGAAGTGTGGGTCTTGACGGCAGCCTACAAAAAGGAGTACCGTGCACAATAAAATTAGGCGTGTTGCGTTATTCTTCATGTGGTTGGTTTGGGTTGTGGCCGAGGCCAGTTCGGGCTGCAAATTTACGACATTAATTTCGATTTGCTGAAAAAAAAGTGAGCATAATAGAAAAAAAACGTATCTTTGCAAAAAATTAATAAACAACTTAAAAACTCTAACAACATGAAAGGTAGTCAGATACCGTTTAAGAAAAACTACATTTTGGGCACGAGCATAGTTCTCGCCGCCCTGGTTTTGGGATTGATGATGGTGTGTATGGTGCGCACCTACAAATCGTATGACAACACCGTTAAGGTGCGTGGCCTGTGCGAAAAAGAGGTGCCGGCCGACCGCGTGGTGCTCCGCATAAGCTACTCTGCGAAAGACAACTCGCTGGCCAATATCCGCCAAACAATACACAACAACAACGAGGTGATCACCAACTTGTTGCTCGCCGAAGGCTTCGACGCCGAGGAGATAAAGGTGAGCAGCACCGACTATAACGACCAATACACCTGGGCCAACAACGTGTCGAACATCTCGTACCGCTACCGAGCTTCGCAGACCATCAGCATCTATACCGACAAGTTGGACCTTGTGCGCAAGAAGCAGGAGACCATCGAAACCCAACTCGTTAACCACGACATTCTGGTCGACTGCTATGCCGACTATCAGTTTCTTGGCCTGAACGACATAAAGCCCGCCATGATTGCCGAAAGCCTCGAAAACGCTCGCACCGCCGCCAACGAATTTGCCCAAAACAGCCACAGCCGCACTGGCAAGATGCGCACCGCTTCGCAGGGATATTTCGAGATTGAGGACTTGGACGAGAACAACCCGCAAATCAAGAAAATACGCGTGGTAACCACGGTCGAATACTACCTGCGCTGATTTTTATAGTCGAGCTGCAAGTTCTGTAGCCTGACGGGTACTAATATAAATATGACAGACCTGCAAGAATACTTGTCGTCGTCGATTCGACGCATAATGACGAGAGCCTACACCAGCGTGCTCTCCAATCCCCGCGAGGCGCGCACCGTGCTCCGCCTGCAACAAGCCTTCATGGCCTCTGAACCTCGCCGCAAACGCGCCCAGCAGGAGCTTGGTGTAGATGTGCCCCCATTCCTCATTGCCAGCATTGCCACCACCTGTAACCTCAGCTGCGCGGGCTGCTACGCTCGCGCTAACGGCATTGCCGCCGACGAGGGGCAGGGTCGCCGCCAGGTGATGAAGCCCGAAGAGTGGCGCGCTGTGTTCGAAGAGGCCGCCAAGCTGGGCATAAACTTCGCCCTGCTGGCTGGTGGCGAACCCCTCACGCGTCGCGACATACTGCAGCAGGTGGCCGAGGTGAAAGATATGATTTTCCCCATCTTCACCAACGGCACTATGTTTAGCCCGTGGTACTTAGATTTCTTTGCCAAAAATCTGAACCTGATACCCGTAATCAGCGTCGAAGGCAACCGCGTTACTACCGACGCACGCCGCGGCGAGGGGGTTTACCAACGCGCCCTGAAAGCCATGGATTGCCTGCACGAGGCCAACCTCTTCTACGGTGTGAGCCTGACGGTGACCACCGAGAACTTTGCGCAGATAACCTCCGACGAGTATGTAGACTCGCTGCGCGAGCGCGGATGCAAGCTGGTTATATACGTTGAATACGTACCTACCGACGAGGGTACCGAGCACCTTGCCCTCTCGCCCGCCGATAGCGAGCTTATGGAGCAGGCCCAGGAACGCCTCATGCAGCGCTACGACAACATGGTGGTCATCTCATTCCCCGGTGGCGAAAAGAAGATGGGGGGCTGCTTGGCCGCGGGCCGTGGTTTCTTCCACATAGGTCCCGACGGGGCAGCCGAGCCCTGCCCTTTCTCGCCCTACAGCGACGCCAGCGTGCGCACCATTGGCATAGCGGGAGCCCTCAAGTCGCCCCTGTTCCGCAAGTTGCGCGACTCGCGCCTCGTGGGTGGCGAGCACGACGGCGGCTGTGTGCTCTGGGAGCACCGCGCCGAGGTCGAGGCTATGCTCAACGAACCGGCAACCACAGAGGCCTAAGTCCTTTCCCCAAACGCCCAGTAGAGAGGCAGAGATATGCGGTGCTGCCCGAGCTTCGCTCGAGTTGCACCGCTACCAACCTCCCGACATCGCCCCAGCAACAACCAACCGAGGTCTCCCCTCCTACCCCCTAAGCCCGATATGCAGAGGGGGCGAAATGGCTGTTTTTTGGGGGGCTAAGTGGCTGAATATCAAGCGCTGTTCGACCTCAATACGACCCTAACCCCTCTTTAATACGACTTAAGGGCTGAGAATTAGGCGGTTATGAGTGCGCTGTGTAACCCTATTTTTATGGCTTTTGGGGTTGGTCGCGAGTGGGTGGTTGGGGCAAAACGAAGGCGGCCTGCTTGCGCAGGCCGCCTTGTGGTTGTTTGCCGTTGGTTGGCGTGTTGTTTAGATGATGCCCTGGGCGAGCATAGCATTGGCAACGCGCATGAAACCAGCGATGTTGGCACCTTTAACGTAGTTGATGTGACCATCAGCTTCGCGACCGTGTGCGACGCACATATCGTAGATGTCGTTCATAATCTTGTGGAGTTTCTGGTCGACTTCTTCAGCGGTCCAGTTGATGTGGCCGGCGTTCTGGCAGATTTCGAGGCCAGAGGTGGCGACGCCACCAGCGTTGACGGCTTTACCGGGGCCGAAGGGCACCTTGGCGGCCTGGATGGCGGAAATGGCGCCGGGTTGGCAACCCATGTTGGAGACTTCGGCAACATACTTCACGCCATTGGCGAGGAGCATCTTGGCGTCTTCTTCGGCCAACTCGTTCTGGAAAGCGCAGGGCATAGCGATGTCGCACTTCACAATCCAAGCTTTCTTGCCGGCGGTGAACTTGGCTTGGCCGGGGAATTTGTCGGCCATGTCTTGCACCTTGTTGCGGTTGCTGGCGCGCATATCGAGCATGTAGTCAATCATCTCTTTGGTGATACCGTTCTCGATTTCGCAAACACCGTCGGGGCCAGAGATGGCGACGACTTTGGCGCCGAGTTCAATAGCTTTGGTGGCAGCACCCCAGGCCACGTTGCCGAAGCCAGAGAGGGCGATGCGTTTGCCTTCCATCTTGTCGCCTTGTTCTTTCACCATGCGCTCTACATAGTAGATGGCGCCGAAACCGGTGGCTTCGGGACGGATGAGGCTACCACCCCAGCCGTAGCTCTTGCCGGTGAGGGCACCGGTGGAGTGCTCGCGGGCCAGTTTCTTGTAGGCACCATAGAGGAAGCCGATTTCGCGGCCACCCACTCCGACGTCGCCGGCGGGGCTGTCTTGGTCGGGGCCGATGTTGCGCCACAGCTCATACATGAAGGCTTGGCAGAAGCGCATGATTTCGGCGTCGCTCTTTCCGACGGGGTCGAAGTCGGAACCACCCTTACCACCACCGAGGGGGAGGTTGGTGAGGCTGTTTTTGAATATCTGCTCGAATCCGAGGAATTTGAGCATGCTGACATTGACGGCTTTGTGGAAGCGGAGACCGCCTTTGTATGCGCCGAGGGCGGCGTTGAACTGGACGCGATAGCCGAGGTTGGTGCAGACCTCGCCTTTGTCGTTCACCCAAGTCACACGGAAGGTGAAGATGCGGTCGGGCTCGACAATGCGTTCAACGATTTTGGCAGCCTCGAATTCGGGGTGTTTGTTGTACTCTTCTTCGATGGTTTCGAGAACCTCGCGAACAGCTTGCAAGTATTCGTTTTCTCCCGGATGTTTGGCCTCCAGGTTAGCCATAATTTCGTTTACTTTCATGATATACAGTGTTTTATATTAAAACTTGTTTTTGTTTTCGCCAACAAATGTACTACTTTTTTTGGGAATGATAAAATTTTTTTATAATTTTTTCAAAAAAAAGTTTTTTTACCTCCCCCAGATGGATGGTTCGGGAGCGTTAGGCGTAGCAGGTGTCGACAAAATTTTTGAGGCGTGGGCGGACGTATTCGCGCTCTTCCATGAACGACATATGGCCCACGTGGTCGAGTATCATCACCTCCGAATGGTGGGGCAACATGGCTTGCGAAAGGCCGTATTCGAGGCTGACGCGACTGTCGTTTTTGCCAAAGACGAAGAGCACTGGCACCTCGAGGCGCTCGAGCACGCCAATGCGCGACGGGCGCTGGGCCATGCCGGCTTGGGCGGCAATGATGCTCTCCGAGGTGGTTTCGAGGCACTGGTCTTGCAGGTCTTTGATTTCTTGCGAGAGGGTGTTGCGGTGGCTTTCGTCGAAGAGCGGCGGTATGCTGCCCACAATGTAGCTCGCGCGGTTCGATACCACCTGCTCGCACACCTCGCGGCGCGCCTGGCGCTTCTCGGGCGAGTCGGCCATGGCGTTCGAGTTGAGCAGGGCCAATCCGCGTAGCAAGAAGGGGTAGAGGTCGGCAAAAGCCAGGGCCACGTAGCCCCCCATAGAGTGGCCAGCAATGACGCATTGGTCAACGCCGGCATCGGCCAGCACGGCGCGCACAGCTTTGGCCATGAATTCCATGGTGTGGACTTCGCCATAGCTATCGCTCAAGCCGTGGCCTGGCAGGTCGATGCTGATAACGCGCATACTGCGCATATACCACAGTGTGTAGGCACTCCAAACGTCGAGGTTTTGCAAAAAACCGTGCAGCAGCACCAATGTGTTGCTAAATTCGCGTCCTTCGTCGCGATAGTGTATTGTCTTGCCTTCGAATTGCAGTGTGCGGTGTTGTTCCATGACTGGTGGTATATAGTAATATCGGGGGCAAAATTACACATTTTTTTCAACATAACGATTCTTTTATTTAAAAAGAAATCCGCCGACAGGTGTTGATAACTTCTGGCGGCGGTTTGAGGGTGGTTGGCTTGACGGCTACGGCACAGGGTCGTAGCCCGAGCCACCAAAGGGGTTGCAGCGCAGTATGCGCTTGAAAGCCAGCCATCCACCGCGCAGCGGGCCGTGCTTGCGAATGGCCTCGATGGCATATTGCGAGCAGGTGGGCGTGTAGCGACAGGCCGGTGGCGTGAGCGGCGAAATACACATCTGGTAGAAGCGTATGGGCGCTATGAGCAGGCGCGTGGCTAAAGCTTTGAGGCGAGACATTGGGCTATATCTTGTTCGAGCGAAGCGAGGGCGCGCTCGTATTTTCGGTTCATGCTGTCGTAGGGCAGGAGGTCGGTGTGTATGTAGTTTAAGGCAATGGCCACCTTGGCGTTGTGTTGGTCGAGAAAGGTGTAGAGCTCGGGCTTGTGCAGTCGGTAGCATTCGCGCATAAGGCGCTTGGCGCGGTTGCGGTCTACGGCGTGGTGCAACTTGCGTTTTGGCGCCACGATGAGCACTTGGGCTGGGCTTGCAAAGTCGTTGGCTTGGCAGGTCATCCACCTAATGACAAACGGAAACGACACCAGGCGGTGGCCCGATTCGTGCAGGCTTTCTATGAGGCGGCCTGCACAGAGGCGTTCGTGTTTGCCAAAGGTGTACATTGTGCGGTATCGGTGAGCTTCGTTAGGCGTCTTTGTCTTTCGAGGCGCGCTCGGCTGCGCGTTCGGCTCGGCGGGCGGCGGCTTCGGCCTTCTTTTCTTCCATGCGCTGCTTGTAGAGGGCTTTGTTGGCTATGACTGGTTTGGTTTTGCGGCTGGCACTGCTGGTAGTGGTGCGGGTGGTGCTCTTTTTGAGGGCTTCAGACTTGGACGATATGACGCTCTCTTGCGACTTGCCGAGCATGTAGTTCTCTATGGCCATAGCCATCGAGGGCGACGACTGGGTGGGGGCTATGATGGTGGGCTTCAGGCCATTCTCTTTCAGCGCGGCGTGGGTCGAGGCGCCAAATGCAGCCACAGGTATGTCGAGGTCCTTGATGTTGGGGTAGCTCTTGAAGAGCGAGCGCACGCCGATGGGCGAGAAGAGGGCAATCATGTCGTATTGCTCGAGCTTGAGCGGGACGAGGTTTTTGGGGCTCGAGGTATACATCGGGGCTTTGGTATACTTGAACTTGGCTTTGTCGAGAGCTTTGGTATACTCGGTCTGCTTCTCGTCGGAGCAGGGGAAGATAAACTTCTCGTCGCGGTGTTTGCTCATTATCTCGATGAGCTCGGTAAAGTACTGGTTGCCGAAGAATATCTTGCGCTTGCGGTACTGAATGTAGTTTTGAAGGTAGAGGGCTATGGCTTCGGAGGTGCAGAAGTATTTCATAGTTTCGGGAATAACTTCGCGAAGCTCTTTGGCCATACGGAAAAAGTGGTCTATAGAGTTCTTGCTGTTAAAGATGACGGCAGTGTAGTCGGTGAGGTGTATGCGTAGTTTGCGAAAGTCGGAGGCGGATATGCCAACAATGTCGAAAAATTTGTAAAACGTCAGGTCGAGTTTGTACTTACTTACAAGGTTTCGGTAGGGCGATTTCTCCAAATCGGCAGGTGCGGGCTGAGAAATCAGGATTTTTTTAATAGTTGTACTCATTTCTTCTTTTTGACTCAAGTATCTGTACTATAATGTGATAAACGTTTTTATTAGTACAATTAGGGGTACTATTTCGAAAATGCAAAGATAATAAAATAAATAGAATTTTGCGTATTTTGAAAATGTTAAAATTGTTCTCATTCCACGGAAAAGCCTCATTCCGAAGAAGATAGCAATTAAAATTCCTGCTGCGATGAGGAAGAGGTCATTTGCGCCCGGCGAGTAGGCCGCCGCGAACAGCAAAAGTGGTGCCGCAGAGGTCTCGACAAGGTAGTACATATAGTTGCTCGAAATATAGGCCGCCACGGCCTCTTTGTCTTCGAAAATGTTGCCCATTAGTCGGGCAAAGCCGTTGCGAAGAAACATCAAGGCCACGCTTCCGGCCCAAGCGACCAGAAACACGAGCAGGCCGTCGAGTCCCGACGAGTAGCCTGCCGCCAAGGCCAAACCTAAGGCCAAGACAGCGCCGAGCATGACGATGATGATAGAGAGGCTACGGTGGCGAGTGAGGTTGCTGTCGCGCAGCAGGCGCTCGAGCGCGGGACGGTCTACGCAGGCATGGAGCAGGTCGGAGTAGCGTATGCGGTAGGTTCTTAGGTAGTAGACCACAGCCATGGTGGCAAAGATAAGCATTCCGAAGAACCACGGCGAGGGGGCGCTGTCGGCTCGCGGCACTAATGCAGTGTGGGTAGGTTGCAGGCTGTGGTTGCGGAAGAGGCTTTCGCGCTGCACTGCAGGTTGGTGTGGAGCGAAGTTGAGGTAGATGGAGTCTTTAATCTGCTCGTAGTAGGGCGTCGTGGTGTCGATAGCGGTGGTGTCGGCAAGGTAGAATGGGGCTGGGAATGTGACTTGCGTGGTGTCTGACATGGGGGTCTATCGTATGATTGACAGCTTCTTGGTTATGGTGTTGCCGGCATTTTTGAACGTTACTATATAAATTCCATAACGTAGTTTGGTGGTAAAATATTGTGTCGGGGTGTCAATTTTTTCTATTTTTAGCTCGTCGAGCCTGTTTCCCACCAGGTCGAAGAGGGTTATTGTGCAGGGTTCCGGCACCGTGAAGAGCACATTGCTTGTGGCTGGGTTGGGGTTCATAGCCCAGCGTTCTGCACCCCATAGCGAGGTTAAGGCGAGGTTGGTATCGGCTTGGTTGTTGGCCGTATCGCTATCGCCGAACCACCCGCACTCGCTGGTCCAAGCCACAAGCGGCCACTCTATGTGGTCTATCCAAGCACAGTCGTCGCCGTCGCTGCCCGACTCGTCTTTCACGTAGCGCCAGCGCAGAGTGTGCTGCCCTGCGGCGAGGCCGAACGTGGCTCGTTGCCAGGTGGTACGGCCACTCCATCGGGCCTGCTCAGCGCCGTCGATACTAAAGGTCAGCACGTCGCCAGCTTGGCTCGACGTTTTGCAGAAGAACGATATTGAGTCGTTGCTGATGTTGTGTATGGTTATCTGCAGGTCTGATGTTTGCCTATTATCCACCTCTCCAGAGCGTGCGCAGAAGAGGCCGTGCGAGGTGGCAATGCTGTCTATCGTCCATGGCCTCACGGCAGGTTGGTGCCAGGGATAGGAGGCGAAGTCGCTACTTTCGAACCCTTCACCCGACTCGTCGACAGCGAGCCACAGCGTGTCGTGCTCTATGTATAGGCCGCGATGTAGGGTAACATATATAATAATGTGTGTTGCCGAGTCTGGCACGTTCATTCCCAGTGTTGCGTTGGGGGCAGATAGGGTGGTGTCTATTGTGGTGTGAGGTGGGAGCGTAGCGACGCTGATGTTAGCACTGTCTGGGTTGTTCTCGAGCACGAACTGCAGACTGTAACTGCTATTTCTTTCCAGTTGTTGGCACTGATTGCCGTTTCCGTCTGCAATTGTCAGAGCGACCCGAGGTCGGGCGAAGTCGAGCTTGTAGCACAACGGCGTCGAAGAGTAAAGAGAGTCGTCTTCGTCGTAGAGGTCAACGTGCGCGGCGAGCCATTGACCACCGCGCTGAGCAACCACAATTGGCAGTGCGATAATGGTGTCGCACCCTGGCAGCAGATTGCCGATTGTCAATTCTGCTGGAGCGAAGTGGTTCCCCCAACTGCTGTCGGCTGTTGTTTGAGCAACCCTGACACTGTGCCTCACAATGGGGAGGGAGCCAACATTGCGCAGGGTTATATCAACAAGGGTATCGGTCAAGGTGGCGTTGGTGATTGTTGCCCTGCCGTGGGCAGACGGGGCGACCGTAATAGTATCGAAAGCTGGCCTATACCCGAACATAGTAGCGGTGATAAGGATAGGTTCAGTATTGATTGGAGCACGAAATGCGAGGAGTGCCGTGCTATCGGCTCCGGCAGCACCGACTGCCAGCAGTTTACCATCCTGTACTGCAGAAACTTTGGCTCCAGGAGTGCTTTTTGCCACGAGCGAGGTTGCCCCAGACTGCGCAGCGCCGGTGGCATACAGGTCGAGGCTGCCCAGCGTTCCGAGCGAGGGGCGCAGGGTTGGGTCGCCCAAAATGGAGTAGATTTCCCAATAAGTAGCGTCGTAGGGCGAGCCCGACAGCGTCACAGCCATATTGCCAGCCACAAGCATTTCGCCCAGTGTAGCTTGGCTCGACAAGAGGGCGTCGAATGCGCCAGTAAATTGCGGTGTGTAGGGTGGCGTTTCGCTGAGCGGATGTTTGTAACCAATGCTCCAATAGTAGTCTTCCTCCCACAAGGTGAGGTCGGTAGCACCAATCACCCCCACAGCTCCGCCGGCAGGTTTGCGCAGCAAGCTTTCGCCCAGACAGTCTACGAAAAAATCGTTCGACGAACAGCAGTTGTTGACAAATACGCTCGGTCGGTCGAAACCGAGTGTATCTAACTGTGCCACAGTTAGTGATGGCCTAACCCAAGCGTTTTCGTAGCAGTGGGCAGTGTAGTTGACGAGTGCTGGCCCGCGCGATATGTCGGCAATGATGTCGCTGCGCTGGAGCTCTGATGTGGGATTGTAGTAGCACAGTGTGTCGAGGCCAGCGTCGTGGAACTGGGTTTTCAGGTAGTTGACCTGCCCGTTGGTCGTTAAAGGGGCAGGCTGACGGTCTTCGCGACCAGCAACAAGCATGGCTTTCTCGACAATTGTGGACGAATATTGCAGTTGCTCGTAGGCAATAATCTTGCCAACAACGGCCGCGAGTTCGGCGCTGTCGCGCACCGAGAGACGTCCCACCAGGGCTTCGGGCAGGTAGTCGCCCGTGAATTCGCCAAAATACATATCGGAGCGGTGGTAGCCCTCGCCTGGCAGGTTGTAGCGACCGGTGAAGGCCTTTATGCGGTCCACATCGCCTATAAGAATAATGTAGTTTGGACTCGGTGTGAGAGGCGTGGCGCTGTCGTGCAGCTGTTGGAGAGCGGCTTTGATGCTGTTGGCGTCGTTGCTTTCGGCGGCGACAACAACAACGTCGTATCCCTCCTGCATTTTCCACTGCGCAAGGGTTGCAGCTTGGCGAGCAAAGTCGGGTGGGACGACAATGGCTATGCGCTCTGCTGCTGCCTGGTCGGGTTGCTGACTGCCGATTACATTGATGTGGATTGTGGCTTCGAGATTGCGGTAAATCAGCAGTTTGTTGGCTTCTGGCAGGTAATTGGCAGCCACAACGGTAACGCGTAGCAGTTGTTGCGCACCGAGGGTACCAAGCCTCTCAACGCTGATGGGGGAGTCGAAGAGCCAACCGCTGCCATAGTGCTCTTTGGTGACGGCGGTCGGCAACGGCTCGCTGTCTTTTATGTTTGGTCCGGCCGAGGGTTTTATCTTTGCATCGAGAAGTATGGAGATGGTGTCTTGAGCCAATATATTGAGCGAGAATGTGGCTGACGATGGGATAGAGAAGACGCGTGTTTGGTGCGGAATGAGGGGCTTGTTGTGTCCGAGGTCGAGATGGTCGTAGCCAGCGGCTTGTAGGGCGAGGTAACCGTCGTCGGTGTGCAACAAGGCGTAGTCATCGTTATGGGCAGCAACCACAATATCGGCACCTCGTTGCACAAAGTCTACGCCCTGCGCCCAAACTGCCGACAATACGAGCATCAGCACCATTAGTAGTGTCGCTTTCTTGGTCATATCCGGTTGCAAAGTTAAGACATTTTTCGCAAACCACAAAAATAATTTATTTGTATAGGGGCGCAACCGTTGGTTGACAGCCGTTTGGTGAATAAAGAAACAGCCCGTTTCGGTCGAAGCGGGCGTTGATTCTCAGTCGTGATTGCGAAGACGATTAGTTTTCGGCGTTGATGATGGCTTTGTGAACGGCATTCCAACCAGCTGCGGTGATACCCCAGTTGTTGGTAGAATTCTTGTTGCCATTGATGCGAACTTTTCTTCTTTTGACTTTTTTGTTTGCGTTAATGCCCATTTTTGTATCCTTTTTTAATTGTTATTCGTCTGGTTATCAATATGGAAGGCAAAACTTACACTTCCAAAAACATTTTGCAAAGATATACTAAAATTTTGAATCGTGCAAATTTTTTTTCAAAAGGACGACTTATGTAGATTTTTTTTTGTAAATTTGCAAATTGGTTTCGGCCATACCGATTACCGTAACAATATGAAAAGTAAGCACCTAATCGTAACCCTACTGCTCTGCCTGGCCACAATTGCCGCCAGTGCGCAAAAAAGCAAAGGAATAACCTTCAGCCCCGACGGCTTGCCCGACCAGCTGGTGGAGTACCTTAACTCTGCCACTTCCGACGACTCGAAGAAGAAGAGCAACACCAAGCTAATCAAGCAGTTTACCCCGCTCTACGAGTCGATGACCAGCGAGCGCCAACAGCAAGTGACTCAGCTCTACGCCTACACCCAAAAGGCTCGACTGAAGCCTGTGCCCGACGTGGCAGACCTCACCTCGACCCTCATGCTCTACGCCCAGAAGGGCGACGACGCGCTGGGCGGATGGCTCGCTGCCCTATCTCGGCTCGAGGCCAAAAACAGCAAGGCCAAAGCGGTGGGCGATTTTGTAGACTTCAGCCAAAAGCTGATGGCCGAAAACAAACTGTACCACACAGGCTCGTCTGACTGGAGTTTTACCCCTGGCGCGCAGTTCACCATTGGCGTAGACGGAGGCGACATTGTTGTGACCTTTGCCGGCACAATCGACCTCACCCTCAGCTCGAACCGCGACCAAAGCACCATCCACCAAACCTCGGGCCAGTTCAACTACACCACCGGCCGCTGGCAGGGCAAAGGGGGCCACATCGATTGGGGTCGCACTGGCCTCGACCGCGCCGAGTGCTGGGCCAACCTTGCCACATACGAAGCCAACGTCAAATTCCCCAAATTCAGCGCCGACTCGGTCGAGTTTGTCAACACCAAGTACTTCGCCACGCCCATCAAGGGCCGTATCGACGAGGCTGTGGCCAACGCCATGGAGCCTTCCAAATACAGTTTTCCACGCTTTCGCTCGTATCAGAAAGACTTCGTTATCAAGGACATACTGCCGGGTGTTGACTATAGCGGCAGCTTCATGATGAACGGCTCTAAATTCATCACCGCCGACAGCCTACACGAGGCCTCGCTCATCTTCTACCGTGGTGGGCGGCGACAACTGGCTGTCACCTCGCGCAAGTTCACCATCAGCCCCGACCGCGCCGTGAGCGAAAACGCCTCGGTGGCCTTCTATATTGGCGACGACGACTCTATCTACAACAACGGCATACTGGTCCGCTACCAAGCCGCCGACCACAAAGTAACCCTCATCAACGACCCCAAGCGTAGCTTCTACAGCCCCTATACCGATACCTACCACGGCCTCGACGTGTACTGCGAAGCCATTGTGTGGAACACCAACTCAGACCAACTCGATTTTGCCACCATCGGCCAGTCGGGCAGTTCGACCTTCGCCACCTTCGAGTCGGCCAACTACTACACCTACAAGAAGTTCCGCGAAATTCAAGGCATCGACGACATCAACCCTGTTATGCGCGTCCACGCCTTTGCCGAGGCCAACGGCAGCACCTTCGGCATTAAAAAATTCTCGAACTTTTTGGGCCTCGACATCACCCAAACCAAACTCATGATTCACAACCTGACGAGTTCGGGCCTGGTGTCGTATAACGACAACACGGGCCGCGTGGTCGTCAAGCCCAAACTCTACGACTACGTCTACGCCTACCGCAAGTCGAAAGACTCCGACTACGACGCCATCTCGCTCGAGTCGTCCTCGACCGGCCGCAACGCCACCATGAGCCTCGACAGCTCGGCGCTGATGATGACCGGCGTCGACCGCTTTGTGGTGAGCGACAGCCAGCACGTGGTGGTCTACCCCCGTGGCGGAAAACTGCAGATGAAGCAAAACCGCGACTTCGCCTTCTCGGGCCGCATCAACGTGGGCCGCTTTGTCTTTTTTGTCACCAACGCCTCTTTCTCCTACGACGACTACAGCTTCGACCTGCCAAAGGTAGACTCCATGTTCTTCTTCGTATCGATGTTCAACAACCCCGATTCAGAGCACATTGTCCTCACCCCGCTCCACAACCTTGTGGGCACCCTCAAAATCGACGAATCAGACAACCACTCGGGCCTGAAAAAGAACAAGCAGTACCCCATATTCAACAGCCTCGACCAAAGCTACGTCTACTACGATATGCCATCTATTCAGCACGGCCAATACAGCCGCGACAAATTCTACTACACCCTCACCCCCTTCACGCTCTACAGTTTGGGCGACTTCGAGACCGACAGCCTGCGATTTAACGGTGTGCTCACCTCGGCCGGCATTTTCCCCGACATCAAAGAGCCCCTCACTGTGCAGCCCGACTACTACCTCGGCTTCTCCATCCAAACCTCAGACAACGGCCTGCCGGCCTATGGCGGCAAAGGCCAATACACCAAGAACCTGAAACTGAACCAGAAAGGCCTGCACGGCGGCGGCAAGTTGGGCTACCTCACCTCGGTGTCTCACTCCAAAGACTTCCTCTTCCTGCCCGATTCGGCTCTGGCGGTGACCGACACTTTCATCGTGCGCCCCGGCCAAGGCTTCCCCGACATACGCAACGGCCGTGCCTCGATTCACTGGCTGCCCTACCTCGACTCGATGGCGGTGAGCACCCTCCACAAAGGTGCCCCCTTTGCCATGTATGGCGACCAGGCCAAGTTCGTGGGCCGCATAGACCTCAAGCCCGCCGGCGCCACCGCCACCGGCACCGCCACCATCGACGAGGGCGAGCTGCGCTCGCCCCGCTTCGCCCTCCAAACCGACGAGATGTCGGCCGCCGTGACCGATTTCACACTCATCAGCCGCACCTTCAACAACGTGGCTTTCGCCGCTCAAAACATACAGTCGCGCGTAGACTACAACGCACGCACCGCCACCTTCCAAACCAACGGCGAGATGCAAAAAACCGAGCTCCGCCTGGCCAAATACGAGTCGTATGCCGACAAGTTCACCTGGGATATGGACCGCCACAACCTGGCCTTCATCAACAGCAGCAGCGAGGGCTCGGACGGCATGGAACAACTCGGCCTGAAAGAGCGCATTGCCCGCCGCTCGCAGCCGGGAGCACACTTTGTGAGCACCGACCCGACGCAGAAGAGGCTCGAATTCCACGCCGTGGGGTCGGCCTACCACTACGAGCAAGGCACCCTCGGCTGCACTGGCGTATACCTTATTAAAAGCGCCGACGCCTACATCGCCCCAGGCGCCGACACACTCTTTGTGCGCAAAGGGGGCAAGATGGCCCCGCTCCACAAAGCCCAAGCCATTGCCGACGGCGTCGCCACATTCCACCACATATTCGATGCCGAGCTGCAAATTGCGGCCTCCGACAGCTACTCGGGTTCGGGCACCATCTACTACACCGACGAAGACAACAACCAAACCCCCATCCACCTAACCAAAATCGAGACCGCAAACGGCACCACCATCGGCACCGGCACCATTGCCGACAGCGCCGGCTTCACCCTCAACTCGGCCTTCGGCTTCGCCGGCAAGGTGCGCGTCGAGGGCAACCGCCAGCACTACTGGTTCGAAGGCGGTGTGCGCCTCATACAGGACTGCCTGCCCGTCGACCAACTGGGCCTGCTGGCCTATGCCGGCTACACCGACCCCGCCTCGGTGCGCGTCACCGTGCCCGAACTGCCCACCGACTGGCGCGGCAACCGCATTACCGCCTCTATCCTACTCGACAAAACCTCGCTGCGGCCCCACTCGGCCTTCCTCACCAAAGAGCGCCCGGCCGACAACGAGCTGATGGGCGCCTACGGCGTGCTCACTTACAGCAAAGTGCGCAACCAGTACCTCATCGGGGCCGAAGACAAAGTGGCCGACCCCGAAAACGTGGCCGGCCCCTACCTCTCGATGGACCTCGCTGGCTGCGCCGTCGAAGGCGAAGGGCCAATCAACTTCGCTCTGCGCCGCACCCAAGCCGAACTCTTCTGCTACGGCTCGGCACGACTCGACCTCGCAGGCGACGAAGAGGTGAACCTCAACACCATCTTCGCCGCAGGCTTCCCCATTGCCCCCGCACTGGCCGAATCGCTCGCCCAACACCTACAGGCCGACCTCAGCCTGCAACCCTCCAAAGCCTTCACCAACCCCACCATGCGCCACGCCCTCATGCACCACCTCGGCGCCGAAAAAGGCTCGGAAGCCTACTCGCAATATGCCGCCACAGGCCACTTCGACAAACTGCCCAAAATCTTTGGCCAAACCCTCGTCTTCGACAACATCAAATGGCTCTACTCGCCCGCCATGGGCTACTACTTCGACGGCCGAACCAACCTCGTCAGCGTGGGAGGCAAACAACTCAACCTACAAGTCAAACTCAAAGCCCAAATAACCAAAAAAGGCAACAACCAGCAAATGGTCCTCCTGCTCCAAGCCTCGAAAGACCACTGGTACTACTTCCACTACGACTTTGGCACCCAAGAACTCACGCTCTACAGCAGCATCGGCGAGTGGGTCGACCAAGTCAAAAGCCTCCCCCTCGAAAGCCGCAAAGTCAGCGTCGAAGGGCTCGGCACCTTCCGCTACTTCATCGGCAACAGCCCGCGCGACGTGGGCAACTACATCACCTGGTTCTCCAAAACCGCCTACGGCAGCGACGACGAAGACTATTAACCCCCCACAAGGCTGGGCCCGCGGCACTGCAAAACAGGGGGCTTACCCCCGCGGCGCGGAACGCGCCGCGGGGAAAGAAAACCACCCTCCCCAGCCACGAAATTTATCGATAACAAAAACTCGGAACCACCTCCAGCTCCAAGTTTTTTCGCACTCATAACTACCACAAAACCAACCCCAAAGTCGGGTTAAAGAGGGGTTAAGGTCGTATTGAGGTCGAACAACGCTTGATACTGAGCCCTTTACACCCCGACCGCAATCCCACTCCAACCCCATCCGAAACCAACATATCGATAAACCACCACCCTCCCCTACCCCTCCCAAACCAACCCCAACAAAAAAATATTTTCGCAAACCAACCACCAAATCAAAAAAAAGAAGTAACTTTGCAACGTCATTCAGCCGAGCCAATCGATGGGCCAGGGGGAGGGAACCAAGCCAATCCCAGGTCCTTAAAACCTCGACCGACTGGCAACCAACATACGAAAGACGCTGAAACTGCGTTTTATCTGCGGTGTAAAAGAACTTCGCAACTTCTCAAACACCAACCGCACGATGAAACAATGACCAGCGCCTATGGGTGTGAAATATACTGCGAAAGTATATTCGTCACAGCGTGGGCTCGGCATTGTTTATCCTCGGTTGGTGGGCAATGCGAAGGCCTTTTTACACGGGATAAACGATAGTTTGATACCCGCGCTTCTTTCTTTTTATACACAACACAGCCCTTCGGGTATCGGCACCGCGAACACACAGAACCATGAGCACAACTGGACCACGGTATCTCTACTTCAACTCGCGCGACGAGCTGTACCGCATCGAGATGCAGAACATCGTCTACATCGAAGCCGACGGCAACTACACCCACCTCATACTCCGAAGTGGCCAACGCGGCACCGTATGCATGAGCCTAATGCAAATGCATAACGTGCTGAACACAAAACTCAAAGAGCAGTCGGCCCACTTTGCACGCGTAGGCAAACGCTACATCATCAACCTTCAATGCGTCTACCACATCAACACGCTCAAGCAACAACTCACCCTGAGCGACGGTGCCACATTCAGCCACGACATCGGCATCTCTAAAGAAGCCCTCAGGCAGTTGAAAGAACTTTTTGTCAAACACATATAATTCCCCACCATGAACACCAATCTTTATGGCAAGACCATCCTACTTGGGCGCGAACAAGACCAGGGCCGCCTCAACGTCTGCGTAACCATCAACGGCCAACCCTACACCTTCGCCTACGGGTCGCCACATAGCGTGCCCAACAGCGTGAGCCGCTGCCAACCCAAGGAGGGCAGCGCCCATTGCCAGATTGAGGTCGACACCAATGGCCGAATGCTGATAACCAACCTCAAAACCCAAAACTCCACCTACGTCGACGGCAACGAAGTGATGAAAAAATACATCACCGAAAGCAGCCAGGTAGCCATGGGCCATAGCCAATTCCCACTCCAGCTGCCAGCAGTGCTCAACATAGCCTCACAAATTGTAGCCAAAGTGCAAGGCAACGTCCCGCCTCCCAAAGCCACCTACAACATAGACCACCTCGAAAAAGTGTGGAACAACTACTACCAAACAAAGCAAGAGCGCAAACGCAAAGAAAACCAGAAGACCCTCCTACTCTCGCTGCCGATGGTGCTCTCGATGTCGCTCGGCGCCTTGGGGCGCGTCGTCGACATGGAATCGCTCGGCAACATCTTTTTCTTTATTGGTATTGCCGCCGCCTTGTCATTCGTATACCGACTGATACACACCTCGAAAGGCAACACCGAAGATATAGAAATCGAACATCAGTTCCAAGATGCCTACATCTGCCCCAACAAAGAGTGTGGTCAATTTTTGGGAAATCAAGACTTCCACGTGCTGAAAAAGAAGAAAAAATGCCCCTACTGCGGTTGCGGCTTCCGGACAAAAGTGTAACGAAACAGGCCTTTCGTGTAGCAAACCCCACCTTTCGTGGAATAAGCCTTTCGAGGCTCCGTCAGAACTAAAAATGGGCGTATCTTTGCACCAACAAACGAACAAAACAACAACAAATAAAATCTTCGAAAAATGGAAAACGACAACAACAACAGCAG
>JAFVCE010000007.1 GCA_017479385.1 Bacteroidales bacterium
GCCTCGCACATCGTTATGACGGCAATGCCAATGGATATTAGTATCAAAAAATCGCTAAGTGTCATTTCTTTTAATGCCTTGTTACTTACGTTATCTCATTTGGACAATCACCATAGTTTTTGATACTTATATTGTGGAAGAATCACGCCCTTCCCCTTCTTCTTGTTACAATCCTCACAACTCAATTGAATATTACAAGGATCGTTTACTCCATATTGTTTCAATGGGATTATGTGGTCGTAGTTCGCTTTTTCAATTTGATTATTAATACCCGTCAAGTCTTTGCCACAAAAAACACAGTGTCCATAGTCTCTGTATATTACTACTTTTCTCACCCACTGTGGAATAGAGCACCTAATGATTGTTCCGTCCTCATTCATTCGGTCTTTGGGGAAGGGAATATTTCTTGTTTCATTTTCATTATTGTAATTTTTGACAATGTTGCTCATAAGCAAGTTGAACCTTACTATAAACGACATATTCCCGAAAAGAACGTGTACAACCTCATTAGACACAGCTAAAAACAATCGGAAGAAAGAGTCTTCGTTTAATTTAAACCAGTCCTCAAAGAAATTCTCATCTTCGTCATCAAATCTACGTCTCTTGAACTTAACTTTGTAAGAATGGAAAATATCACACCATTTCTCATAAGCATCCTCATCGTAGCAATCTCCATTATCGTGGAACTCTTCTCGATAGAATCCCATAAGTATGCTGACCGTAAAAATATGAAGCAATGACGTTTTGCTAAACTTTGTAGCACTTTCAGCAAATGCCTCTTCATCAAATGGGTAGTATGGTTTTAAGTCCTCTAAATCCATTACTAACATGGATACAATGTTTGAGAACTCATAGACTCTTTCAAACTTGTATTCTTCTATTTTGTCTATTTGGCTCATAAAAGTCCAACTCATTTACGAGAAAAACATTCTATTCTAAGAAACTATTTTTTACCAAACAAATATCCTAATGCCAGTGCCACTATGGGGAGGACAATATCCCATATACTCTCGTCCATACAAAGCGATAAAACCGAGGCAACTATAATTAGTAATCCGCATATTATAAATGCCATATTTCGTGCAGCCCCATCTTTGTATCCAAATAGTTTCCCGATTTTCCCAGCATTGATTTTTGCCATTTCCATCTTAAACTGATTCGGGTCACTTAAGTCCCCCTCATCGCTTTTTCTTTTGGGTAGAGAAGTTCGCGTTTTTGACGCAGCGAAAAAGCACACACTTTTTCTGTTAATCAATTCTGTTTTTTCTTCCATATTCAATTCAAATTTGTCTTGTACCATGCATAAATCAACAAATAAGAAACGCTGTCAATTTGTTTTATTGAGAAAGAAAACTCAATTGCACCACCATCATCATATGCAATATCCAGCATTCCTGCAGTACTTACAAAATCCGCACCTCTGGTCACCTCAACATTAATTGTAATTGAGTCTTCCCCGTCATCAATTCTATAAGAATTATGCTCACCCTCTCGTATAGCCATCCTTACTGGGTGATCACAAAAGGAGAATGTAACCGAACCTTCACTTGGGACAATAAAGGTTCCACTGTCTATAACGGTATATACCTTGCCGTCTTTTTCAAAACTTACATTGTTTCTATCCATTGGTTGATTATTTTTAGTTAAACATTTTCTTTGTCGAGTACTTCACTCCTTCTTCCTGGGTTCTTCTCTCATTCTACCATCTTTCTTTACTGTTTATCCTCCCCGAATACACCCATTACCAACGGGCCAATACTGGCACTGTCAATGGGGAGAATTTGCTGCGCAGATTCTCTTTCAACGAGGCACGGACTATGCCGCTAACTATGCGGTGCGCTCTACGGCGTGTCTTATGTTCTGGGCAATACCACGGTTTGCTTATCAGGCTCACAGACCATTCCCTTCGGTCAGGCACCTGCCTCCAGCTGATGTCACTGTGGCAATTCTTTAATTGACGTCGACTCATAATATAAAAGGTGCTTATTGCCGTTTCGTATCTCTATCTTATCTGTCCCTCATATTTCCATATTAGTTTGTGGTTATAAATACTCTTTCCTCGCCGTAGACGGTGCCGGTGGCGTTGGTGGCGTAGGCGCGGAGGTAGTATTGCGTGTTGGGGGTGAGGTTGAGCAGGTGGCTGACGAACTGGCCTGTGCCGGCACCGTCGGTGGTGTGCAGGCCTGCCATGGTGGGTTGGGGTGAGGTGCTGTAGCATACGCCGCGCCGAGTAACGGAATAGCCACCATCAGTTTCGACTTCGCCACCACAGACGGCACTGGTAGCGGTGATGCTGGTGGCAGTTGCTGTGGAGACTGTGGGCAAGCCGCTTTGGGTAGTGAAGATAAGCTGCTCGCCATACACAGTGCCGTTGGCATTGGTGGCGTAGGCACGAACATAATAGGTAGCGCTCGGCAGCAAGCCTGTGAGGGTGCTTACGAAAGTGCCCATTCCGTTGCCGTCGTTGCTATGTAGGTTACTCACCGTGGGCTCGGGTGTAGTACTCCAGCAAACCCCACGCGCTGTAATAGCAAAGCCACCGTCGTCGACAACCACACCGCCACATTGGGCAGTGCTGACGCTGAGCAGTGTTGCCTCGGTAGCCGTCTGCACAGAGGGCAGCCCAGCAAGGGTTGAGAATACCTGCTGTTCGCCATAGGCTGTGCCAACGCCATTGGTGGCAAAGGCTCGCACATAGTAGGTGGTGCCAACAGCAAGGTTCTCCATCGATACACTGAACAGCCCCTCGCCACTGCCGCCGACCACATATGCATTGGCCAGTGTGGGATATTGCAAGGTGCTCCAACACAGGCCTCGTCGCACAACAGTGCTCTTGCCCGAAGAAAGCACCTCTCCCACGCCTTGTGCCGACGTGGCTCTAACGTCGACGACCTCACCGGTGACCACTGTCGGCAATTCGGGACCCGCAACATAGAGTGTACCCACATCGTAGTATTGCTGCCCATAACCATGAGGCTCGAGGGCGAGGCTTACTCCGTCGTAGAGCGAGTCGGCATAGGCCTGTACCGACACTCCTTTGCTCAGTTTGTCGAGCGACAACGGCATTTCGAATGTCCCATCCGAAAGCGATAGGGTGGATGCTATCGTCTGCTCTTTATAAATCAGCCGCACACGCATACCCTCGACAGACTGTTGAGAAGTCTGTTCCACAACCGTACCTCTTACCGTCATTTCGCTGTATATACCCTCCTGCTCCAAATCTCTTATACAAGATGTAAACAGCAGTATGAGTATCGTTATCAAAGACGTTCGTTTCATTGTGTCAGAATTTGAAAGTTAAAGCAACTGCCGGGGTCAATCCTGCACCAGCTGGCATAGCAGCCGGAGCAAGGGCAAGACCGTCGGTGTGGCGCTTATTCATGCTTACGGCACGTATTATGTTGAAGAGATACAAGCCTGCGGCCGTACCCCAAAGGATGTAGTTGGAGGTGCGCAGTGTGTTGTAATCGCCCTGGGCTGAAGAGAAAGCACGATACGACACCTGTGGGTCGCGCATTGTGTTCAGCCTGTCTTGTGCCAAATAGTAAGTGCCCACAGCGCCGCCAACCAGCAGAACCTCGCCAACCAGTGTAACCACCCCTTCGCCGACGTACCCTTTGCCCATTTGGCCAAGTCCGGGGACAAATACCGACTTGAGCAGAGCCCGCCAGTTGTCGTCGTCGCCGGTGCTGGCACACTCGCCATAGCTGTCCCATACCGGCACGATGTTGCCAGCCGCGGCCACTTGGCAAAGTATATACACGCGATAGGCGCCGCTCTGCAACGGCTGGGTATAGTCGCACACCTTATTGATAGGAATATTGTATTGACGCGATATAACCTCTAATGGAGTGCCGTTTTGCAAAGACTCGGACAGCTGTCTACTGTCGAAGGGTTGACCGATGCGGTTGGCTGTGGTTTGGAACACTCGCGAGAGGGCAACATTCAAGGCCTCCTGCTGCGTATTGCCAATGCCCTGTTCGCACACATAGAGGTAGGTTTCGTTGCCTGCTTTGGGGGTGGTGTATGTCCACTGCGGAGCCTGCTGCGCCATAGCGCAACAGGCAACCAACAGTGTTATGGTAAAGAGTATGCTGCGCTTCATCAATTTATTTGCCTTGGTAGTCTCTCATATATTCTTCCATCCACTTGCGGAACTGGTCGCGGTGGAACATACCCTCCAGCTTTTGGTCGTCGCTGAGGGCGGTAGCCGTCTTTTGGGCCAGCTCTTTCTTGCTTATACGGATGGCTATGTGGCTCTGATAGGTGCCGCTGGGTGTTTGGTAGAGTTTTTCGCAGGTCTGCTCGGCGTCGTTGAGCATTCGTTCGACGATGGACGCAATTTCGCGCTCGGCAATGCGCTGAACATCGTCCAACTGCGCCCCTCCAGCCTGGGTGCGCACATAGTCGGTGGCAATGCCTCTGGCCAGCCCGCCAAGTTTGGCGTTAATCATGCTCTTGGCTGCGTTGATTGCGGCCAGTCGGGCGTTCTGCATATTGACGTTCTCGGCCACACCCATGCCGCCGAAGTACTCCTTGCTGTCCTGCCCGGCATCGGCACAGGGGAGGCTAATCTCTTTGTTGCCCATTTGTTCCTGGGTAATAGGTTTGTTACTGCGGCATGCGCCGAACACCAATGCGGCCGCTGCCGCCATAATGATAATTGTACGTTTCATGGTTGTATGTGTTTTTAATTTGTTGTTTTCCGAAAGTGGTTCACAGGATGAGTTAATGGCATAAAAATAGCGTGGAACATAATCTTCATTTGACCTTCAGGGTTTCCACGCCCTCCCAATCAATAAGTCATTCCACGCCGATGAACGACGTTTCGTTGACATATTCTTGATTGGGATGTCCCCGTTCGTGAGGACGGTGTGGAAATTTGAAGGCCAAGAATAGCACGAATCGCTATCTATTTCTGTATGTTACATTCTTTTACATAGTGGCAATTGTTTGATTAAACTGATTGCAAATATACAATATTTTTCTAATATAGCGAAAAAAAATCTCACTATTATTGTCCGCGCTGGAAAATATTTTCTTCGGGTCGGCACACAATAAATCTGCGCGGCCGACGTTATTATATAAAAATAATGTAATCGGAACGATGAAACAAGGTAATCTTTTTTGGCCCCTGGTGGTGGGATTGGTGCTGGCGCTGGTGGTGGGTTTTTTGGCACTGACCAACGCCATCGGGATTTGGAAGATACCGGAACTGTGGTCGCAGATATTCGCAGCCTGCACTGGAGCCATAGTGGTTGCGGTGGTGACGATGGTGCTGATGCACGGGCAACGCGCCACCGAGGAGGCCAAGGAGAAGAGCATTAAGATATATGAGAGCAAGGTGACCGTATACTCGCGTTTCGTGACCAAACTTTATAAGCTGCTGGAAGACGACCAGGTGTCGTGCGACGACTTTTTGGCCCTGCGCAGCGAAATATTCAGTTCGCTGATATTCTACCTCGACGACAGCCACCTGCGCATGCTGCTGGCCGAGATTGGCAACATCGAGGATTTTCGCGACGGCACCGCGATGGTTTCTACCTTTGCCCGAATAACCAACATCTTGCAAGACGACCTGCTGTCGCGCTCCTACCGCTCCGACGACCGCGAGCAGGTGCTCGTCGACCTCTGGCAGCGCTTCGAGACCCTCTCGGCCTCGTGCCCGATTCCTGACAAAAAAGGGGCACCTCGCGACACCGAGTCGAACTAACCTTTGGGCAGCCTGGTCGCCTTTGGTCGTAGCCTCAACAACCAGGCGCGGCAGCGCACCAATCGATAAATCCGGCACCCCTTTTCGATAAAAAACCTAACCAAAGTGCATTTCGTAAGGGGTTGAAAAACAGTATTGTGGTCGGGTTAAGGTCGTGTTGAGGTCGTGTTGAGGTCGAACAACGCCTGATATTGAGACAGTTAACCCATCACCTCGGAAGGGGTCTTTATCGATAAAAACAGCTCCTTATATCGAATCGCCGACAACCGCACGGCGACTCCCCCTGCTCGCCAACCCCTGCTTGGCTGGTGGCTACCGCGTTCAGCCTATCCCGAAAGAGTTCTTACACCGGTCGGTTCTTCGGAAAAGAGTGGAAAGTGAGGGCGGCAGAAGCTTCGCTTCTGCCGCCCTCATAAAACCTATATCTGCCGCATTTTCAAGCGGTTGAGTGCAGCAGCCGGTGCCGGCTTACCAAGCGAAGAGCGGACGGTTCTGCATCATTTCGTTGACCTGGCCGGTGATTTTGGCACGCACAGCTTCGTCGGTGGGATTGCAGAGAACGGTGTCAATCATATCGACGATGACGGGCATATCGGCCTCTTTCAAACCGCGGGTGGTGATGGCGGGGGTTCCGACGCGCAAACCGCTGGTCTTGAAGGCGCTGCGGCTGTCGAAAGGCACCATGTTTTTGTTGACGGTGATGTCGGCGGCCACGAGGGCGTTCTCGGCTTCTTTACCGGTGAGTTCGGGGAACTTGGTGCGGAGGTCGATGAGCATGAGGTGGTTGTCGGTGCCGCCGCTGATGACCTTGTAGCCCTTGTTGACGAAGGCTTCGCACATGGTCTTGGCGTTCTTCATCACCTGTTGGATGTACTGGTCGTAGCTGTCGGTGAGGGCTTCGCCGAAGGCAACGGCTTTGGCAGCGATGACGTGTTCGAGGGGGCCGCCCTGGGTGCCGGGGAAGACAGCGCTGTCGAGCAGGGCGCTCATCTTCTTGATTTCGCCCTTCGGGGTGGTCTTGCCCCAAGGGTTGTCGAAGTCTTGACCCATCAAAATCATACCGCCACGAGGTCCGCGGAGGGTTTTATGAGTGGTGGTGGTGACGATGTGGCAATACTTCACGGCGTTGTTCAGGTAGCCCTTTGCGATGAGGCCGCTGGGGTGGCTGATGTCGCCCATGAGGATAGCGCCAATCTTGTCGGCAATTTCGCGCATACGGGCCCAATCCCAGTCGCGGCTGTAGGCGCTGCCACCGCCGATGATGAGTTTGGGGCGATATTCGAGGGCCTTTTTCTCCATATCGTCGTAGTCTACGGTGCCGGTTTCTTCCTTCACCTGGTAGCCAACCACTTTGTAGTTGATACCGCTGAAGTTGACGGGGCTGCCGTGGCTGAGGTGACCGCCGTGGTTGAGGTCCATACCCATAAAGGTGTCGCCACTGTTGAGGCAGGCCAGAAACACAGCCATGTTGGCCTGTGCGCCGCTGTGGGGCTGCACATTGGCCCAGCAAGCGCCATAAAGTTTCTTGGCGCGCTCGATGGCGATGGTCTCGCTCTGGTCGACCACCTGGCAGCCGCCATAGTAGCGCTTTCCGGGGTAACCTTCGGCATATTTGTTGGTCATGACGGAGCCCATGGCTTCCATCACCTGGTCGCTGACAAAGTTTTCGGAGGCAATCAGTTCGATGCCTTTGGTTTGACGCTCACGCTCTTTCTGAATGAGGTCAAAAATTTGTGTATCTCTCTGCATATCAGATATGTATATATTTTTTAACAATTGTTTCGTTTTGCAAATATACATTTTTTTTCTGAAACAGAGCAAAAAAATAAAAAAAAACGACTTTTTGATGGCACCACCGCAAGGCTCGACAGCATGATTTTGGGAACAATTTTCTCATGGGTGCATTTTTTTTTGTACGGGTCTGTTTTTTTTCGTAATTTTGCAGCGCGAAAAAATATATACGCCCATAGTATGAAGAAGACCATTACCCTCCTTGTGCTTGCCCTGATGGCGACACTCAACCTCCAAGCCCAAACTCCCACTTGGGAGAGCGCCACGCAACGCTTCGGCTACAAAAACGACAACGGCACATGGCGCATAGCGCCTCAATATCAGCGTGCTGGCGAATTTCAGGGCCACGGCGACCGCCGCTGGGCCGTGGTGAAACTCGACGGCAAGTGGGGCTGCATAGACATAGACGGCAACCTCATAGTACGCAACCTCTTCGACGGCCGCGACGTGGCCGAGCAAGCCGGCAAGGAGTGGGAAATTGTGGCCGAACCAGGCCGATGGGTCTACCCCTCGCGCAACCAGAGCGACGGTCGCTGGGGGTTTGTAGACTACTATGGCCGCTGGAAATACCAGCCCGTCTACGAAGCAGCCAACCCATTCTACGGCACCGACCCCAAAGCCTTTGCCACCGTGCGCAAAGACGGCCGCTGGGGCTGCATCGACGGCAAAGGCGTGATGGTTATCAACCCCATCTTCCTCACCGCCGAACAAGCTGCCGAGGCTGGCAAACAATGGATTCACGGCCGCAACTACTACACTTGGCGCACACCCGTCACCAACCCCAAAACCGGACTTTGGGGCTTTGTAGACTACCTCGGCCGCTGGGCTGTGCCACCCATCTACCAAGACCACGACTACTTTGGCGACGACAATAACTACACCTACACCCAAGTCAAACAAGACGGCCGCTGGGGCAACATAGACCGCAACGGCAACATAGTCTCGAACCCCATATTCTTCACCAAAGAAGATGCCGCCTACGCCCTCTCGCAATACGAACACGGCCGAACCCTCGAAGGCTGGCGCCTGCCAGTAACCAACCCCGTGAACGGCAAGTGGGGATGGGTCGACTGGAGCGGCGAATGGCGCATAAAACCCATCTACGAAGATGCCTCGCGCTTTGCCAACGACACAGGCCTCTTCGCCACCGCCAAACTCGACGGCTACTGGCTGGCCATAAGCGACACCGGCGACCACCTCTCGCGCAACGTCTTCACCCTCAGCAACGAAGCTTGGCAGGCTGGCAACGAGTGGGACACCGGCCAAGAACTTGGCCACTGGCTCTACCCCGTGCGCGACCCAGGCACCCAGGCTTGGGGCTACGTGGACTATAAAGGTATATACGTCATCAAACCCATATTCGAAGACGCCAAACTCTTCACTTTCGTGTGGAACGACCGCGTGGCACCCGCCAAGATGGACGGCAAATGGGGCTGCATTGACCACACTGGACAGTTCGTTGTGACCAACATCTACAACACCTCGGCCGAAGCCCAAATAGCCGGCCGTCGCTGGGCCGAAGGTCACAAATTCTGATTCCACGCCGCTATGCTAACGCTACTACACAACGCAACCATAGTCAACGAAGGCCGCGTCTTCGTGGGTTCGGTAACAATCGATGGCGACAAGATTGCACAAGTAACCGAAGGCCATACCCAAGTTCCAACCACCGACCCAACCGCACCACGAATGGCCATAGTCGACGCACAAGGCCTGCTGCTACTGCCCGGTGTGATAGATACCCACGTGCATTTTCGCGACGGCGGACTGGGCGACAACCCCGCTGGCACATTCGAGAGCGAAAGCCGCGCTGCCCTGGCCGGCGGCGTAACGTCGGTTGTCGATATGCCCAACACCAATCCGCCCACCGTCAGCCTCGAAGCCCTGGAACGCAAAGAGGCCATGGCCGCAGCCACCAGCGCCGTGAACTACGGCTTCATGCTTGGCGCCACCAACACCAACCTCGACCAACTGCTGTCGCTACCGCCCGAGCGCTACGCTGCCATAAAGCTCTTCCTCGGGTCGAGCACAGGCAATATGCTGGTAGACAACGCCGGCGTGCTCGACCGCCTTTTTGCCGAGTCGCGCAAACTCATTGTGGCCCACTGCGAGGACGAGCGAGTGATTCAGGCCAACCTGCACAACTTCAAACTCGAATATCAAGGCACCCCGAGCGAACAAGCCTCGCTCCACCCCAAGGTGCGCAACACCGAGGCCTGCTTCCTCTCGACCTACCACGCCGTGGAACGCGCCCGCCGCTATGGCACACGGCTACACATAGCCCACCTCAGCACCGCCACCGAGCTCAGCCTGCTGAGCAATTTCGACCTCGGGCAGAAAAAAATCACCGCCGAAGTAACCCCCAACCACCTCTGGTTCGACGACCGCGACTACGCTCAGCTGGGTAACCTCATAAAGTGTAACCCCGCCATTAAGAGCAACGACGACCGGTTGGCACTATGGGCAGCCCTCGAAGATGGCCTTATCGACACCATAGCCACCGACCACGCACCCCACCCACTCGAAGCCAAACAACGGCCCTACTTCGACGCGCCAAGCGGCATACCCTCGATACAGCACTCGCTGCAGATGATGCTCGAAAGCGCCTACGCCACACCGCTCGACGAGGCCGAACGCAACGCCATGCTGACCCTCGTGGTGCAAAAAATGTGTCACAACCCTGCCCAACTATTTGGCATAGAGGGTCGTGGCTACATACGCCATGGATACAAAGCCGACCTTGTGCTCGTAGCCCCCCGAGCCGAGACCGTGACCCGACAGAGCCTGCACTACCGCTGTGGATGGTCGCCCCTCGAAGGACAGACGTTCCATACCAGCATTAGCCAAGTATTCGTCAACGGACGTCCCTCGTCGGCCGACGACCCCGGCCACGGCGAGCCGCTGAGATTTGGATGCTAACTACCACACAGCGCGCATTTTAGCCCTCGACGCAACTTTTTTTTCGCATTCAAGCTCCACAATCGAAAAAAAAGATGTAACTTTGCTCTACGCTAAAACGAAGCACTATGGACCAACAAACACCGCAATATGCTGACATTCCGCAACGTATGGAGCAATACGGCCACCACTACGATGGCGACAAATTTTGGGACAAACTAAAAACCGCCGCCCAGTCGACGGGTGCCGCCGTGGTCTACACCGCGCTGCTGCTCTACCACGTTATGCGGTCGCCCCAAACGTCGCTGGCCGACAAAGCCATCGTTACCGGCGCTTTGGGATACTTCATTCTGCCAGTCGACCTCATTGCCGACATACTGCCCGGAATAGGCTTCACCGACGACGCTGCTGCCATGACTGCGGCGCTCATCACCGTGGCAAATAACATAACCCCCGAAGTGGAACGCCAAGCCAAAGAACAACTGTGCAAGTGGTTCAACAACGTGCCCGACGAAGTGCTCGACAACGTGGTTTCGGCCATCCGCACAGGCTCTAAAATCGGTCGCCACAAATGAAAATCATCGTCGCCATATTGCTGCTGCTCGTCCCGCTTACGGCTGCCGCACAGGACACCCTGACGCTGGCATGGTGGAACGTGGAAAACTACTTCGACCCCACCGACGACCCGAGCAAAGCCGACGACGACTTCACACCCAGCGGTGCCTACCACTGGACGCGCCACAAGATGGCTGCCAAACGCGACAGCATTTTCAAGGTCGTGGCCGCCATGGGCTGCCCAGACGTGGTGGGGCTGGCCGAAATAGAAGGCGCCGAGCCCCTACGCGAACTCTGCCTCGGCACACCGTTGCGCAAACTGGGCTACTCCTACCTCGCCCCCACTCTCACCGACCGTCGCGGCATTGGCTGCGCCCTCGTCTACCGCGCCAGCCGCCTTGCCATAGATACTGCCTACGAGCCCCCATCGCCCCTACCCCGCCCCATGATTGTGGCCGTGGGGCACACCACAAGCGGCAACAGCTTAGCCATAGTTCTATGTCACTGGCCATCGCGCCGCAACGACGACAGCCTGCGCCTGCAAGCCGCCAAACTGCTCAACGCCGAGGTCGACAACCTGCGTTGCACCCACCCTGCGACCACCATAGTGGTTATGGGCGACCTGAACTGCGAGGCCACCGAGCGTCCAATTGCCGACATACTGGGATTGCACAACGGCCAACGGGCAGACGGTGCCGAACTGCTCACCCAGCGCCTGCCCAGCGACCAACACAGCTACTACTACCGTGGCTACTGGAGCACCCTAGACCACGCCATACTCTACCCCTCGGCCAACGGCAACAAGGCACAGATTGCTGACTATCAGGTCTTCAGACCGTCGTTTTTGTTCACCGAATACCCCACGCGTGCCGGACGGCAGATTTTCCGCACCCACTATGGCCGCAAATACCGCGGTGGCTTCAGCGACCACCTGCCGCTGCGGCTCACACTGGACCTCGCCAACCCGAAGCAGTAAACCACACGCCAACGGCACATCAAACCCACAGCCACCGCCATAAAAAGTGGCTCGCCACAACGAAGAGCGCCCCCACCTCGCACCACACCTTCGGCACACTGGCGCGAGGTCGGCAGGCGGCCGACGTTATTTTTTTTGTTGCAATCCAATTTTTTTATGTATTTTTGCAGGCCGAAAAGGAAGTAACGTTATGCTTATTCGCATCTATCCCGACAACCCTAACACGCGCGAAGTGAGGCGCGTAGCCGACGCCCTGAAGGCCGGCGAGGTGGTCGTTTTGCCAACCGACACGCTCTATGCCTTCGTGTGTTCGATGGAGTTTAAGCGCTCTGTCGAGGCCATCGCCCAGCTCAAAGGGTTCAAACTGAAGCAGGCCAAATATTCGCTCCTCTGCGCGTCGCTGAGCCAGGCCTCCGAATACCTGCGACCGGTCGACGGCGACACCTTCCGCCTGCTGCGCTCGTGCCTCCCCGGCCCTTACACCTTTATTATGCAGGCCAACAGCAACGTTAACCGCAACTACCAAAACGCCAACAAAACCATCGGTGTGCGAGTGCCCGACAATGCCGTGCTGCGCGCTGTGGTCGAGGAGGTAGGCTCGCCCCTGGTAGGCACCTCGGTGCGATTGGTGGGCGACGACCGCGAGGTGGAGTACCTCACCGACCCCGAACTCATCCACGAACAATTCGGCCACCTCGTGGCCATGGTGGTCGACGGCGGCATAGGCTCGGCCGAACCCTCGACGGTGGTCGACCTCAGCACCAACGAGCCCGAACTCATCCGACAAGGCAAAGGCCCCATCGAACTATGAAAATCGTAATCCACAACCGGCTACCCAACTACACGGGCCCATGGGGTTTCGTGGCACAAGTGATAGTGATGTCGCTCGCCGTCGTCATAGCCGCCCGGCTCATGCCCGGCGTCGAGGTGAGCAACATTGTCACCGCCGTGCTCACCGCCGCCATCATCGCGCTGCTCAACAACTTCTTGCGCCCCGTGCTCATCATGCTCACCCTGCCGCTTACGGCCGTCACCCTCGGCCTCTTCATCTTCGTTATCAACGCCTTCATCATACTCTGCGCCTCGGCCCTCGTCCCCTCGTTCCACGTGAGCAGCTTTGGCACCGCCCTGCTCTTCAGCCTCCTGCTCACGGCACTCAACTACCTGCTCGAGTTGCCCAACCGCTGGCTGAACCGCAAAACCATAGACAGCCCCGACGACGACGGCCACTTCGACCCATACGAAGAAATCTGACCGCGCCAGCCGCCACACGGCATTGCCCGAAAACAAAATATAGCAAACCTAAACAAACGCAACCAACAACCGTTAACAACCTCGTTATCAATGCAAATCATAGATAAAACCGCCCAACTTGCCCAAGCTGTGGCCCAAGCCAAAGAGCGCCACCAAACCATAGGCCTTGTGCCCACCATGGGAGCCCTACACGAGGGGCACCTCTCGCTCATCAGCCGCGCGCGCCAGGAGAACGACCTGGTAGTGGTCAGCGTCTTCGTCAACCCCATACAGTTCAACAACCAAGAAGACCTGGCCAAATATCCCCGCACCGTCGAGGCCGACTGCCGCCTGCTCGAACAGGCCGGCGCCGACATAGCCTTCGTGCCCACGGTCGAGGAGATGTATCCCGAACCCGTAGCCACCGTCTACCACTTCGGCCCCATCGAAGAGGTGATGGAGGGGCCCCGCCGCCCGGGCCACTTCTCGGGCGTAGCCGTCGTGGTGCGCCGCCTATTCGACCTCGCGCAGCCCGACCGCGCCTACTTCGGCGAGAAAGACTACCAGCAAATTGCCATCGTCCGCAACCTCCTCGAACAAATAAAATACCCCATCGAGCTCGTGGCCTGCCCCATAGTGCGCGCCGACGACGGTCTGGCCCTGAGCAGCCGCAACGCACGCCTCTCGGCCAACGCCCGCGCCATGGCACCAGCCATCTACCAAACCCTCTGCCAAGCAGTCGAAATGTCGGAGACCGACGACGTTGACGACGTGCGCCAATATGTGCTCGACGCCCTCGAGTCGTACCACCTCGTCAACCCACAGCCCGACGACCTCAAATTCGAACCCGAATACTTCGAAATTGTAGACGACACCACCCTCCAACCGGTCAACACCTGGCAGGGCGAACACGGCCGCGTGGGCTGCATTGCCGTTTGGCTCAATGGAGTGAGACTTATCGATATGGTTCGCTTCCGTTAACCCCATTTTTGGGCCAAAAAAGCCGCTCGTAACAGCCTCTAAACCAGTACCAACATCGTATTAAGGTCGGGTTAGGGTCGTATTGAGGTCGAACAACACTTGACGTTCAACCATTTACACTACGACCCCAACCCGACTCTTTATCGATAAAAAGTAGAACAATAGCCCTCGCGAGCAAGTCGGTGGCAACAGATTTTATGCTTCTTTATCCCTCAGCAGGGCGTTCGGCCACATAGGCCACACAGGCCCCAAAGGTGAGTTTCAGCCTCCGCAGGGGGCGCAGGCCGACCTTGACCAAATGCTCCTCGAACGCCACCCCTTTGGGGAAGGCGAGCACCGAATTGGGCAGGTAGGTATAGGCCGCGCGGTTGCCGGCCACCAACTGGCCCAACAGCGGTATGAGGCGCAACACATAGAGGCGATAGAGCGCCAGCAGCAGGCCGCCGTCGGGATAAGACAGCTCGAGCACTACCACCCTACCACCAGGCTTCACCACACGGCACATCTCGGCCAAACCTTCGTCGAGGTGCTCGAAGTTGCGCACCCCGAAGGCACAGGTGGCGGCCTCGAACTCGCCGTCGGCAAACGGCAACTGCTCTGCATTGGCAGCCAGACAGTTGGGGTGCATACCGTGGGCCGAAGTCTTGCTGCGCGCAATGGCGAGCATAGACTCGCTGAGGTCAACGCCCACCGGGTTCCAGCCTCGACGGTTAAGCTCGAGCAACATATCGCCCGTGCCGCAAGCAACGTCAATAACCTTGCCACCATCGGCGGGTGGCACACCCAACTCGCGCACCGCGCGCCGACGCCAAGCGCGGTCGAGCCCGAGCGTCATCAGGCGGTTCATGTGGTCGTAGCGCGTGGCTATGGTGTCGAAATCGTAGGCCATATCGGTTCTATCTTAACGTACTAAAAGCGGAGGTAAAAGCATAGATCACCGCCAACACGAATGTAGAAAGAACAAGCAGCGGCAGTGCCGGGTCGAGCCGACGGCCATGCCCACGCCACACTATTACGAGATGCCAAACATAGAATGGCAGCGTTACGAGCATAGGGTACGGACGCATGGGCAAATAGAAAAAGCAGCCTACTCCTATCAGTACCAGGGCCGTTTGGTACCACTTGGCAGCCTTCTCGCCTATGCGTATCGGGGTGGTGGTCCGGGTGCCTCGGTCGGTCTCTATGTCGCGAATATTATTAACGTTAAGCACGGCCACACTCAACAAGCCCATGCCCACAGCTGGCAACAAAATAACCAGTTGGGGCTTCACTACAAGCGTGTGCGCAACAACATAAAAGCTCCCTAATACGCTCACCAAACCAAAAAAAATAAACACAAAAAAGTCGCCCAGGCCGCGATAGCCATAAGGGTTCTTGCCCAGAGTGTAGTGCGTGGCAGCCCACACGGCGGCTGCACCAAGCACCAGCAGGGCTATGGCTCGCCAATCTAAAAGTGTGCCAAAAGAGTGCCATGTCATAACCAGGCCAAAAAGGCAGCAGCAAACGGCCGTTATGCGAATGGCGAGCACCATTTGGCGCTCGCTCAGGCCACCTTCGAGCATGCCGTAGGCAGGTCCTTGTCGGTCCGACACACTGTCCACGCCATTGCGGTAGTCGCCCAATTCGTTGCTGAGATTGCTAAGCACTTGCAAGGCACATGCCGTTAAAGCAATTTCTATTATCAAGCATTTGCTTGCATTATTTGCAGCACCTACGAAAAAGCAGGCCACAAGAGCGCCACAAAGCACCCCTCCCAACGAAAGGGGAAGGGTGCGCAGGCGCATAGATTTGAGCAAGCTACTTAACATCTACTTTTATTTGCAGCTCGTCGAGTTGGTCTTGAGCAATTGGCGAGGGGCTGCCGCTCATCACGTCGCGACCGGCGTTGTTTTTGGGGAAGGCAATGAAGTCACGAATCGAGTCGGCACCACCAAAGAGCGAGCAAAGGCGGTCGAAACCGAAAGCCAAACCGGCGTGTGGCGGGGCGCCGAACTTGAAGGCATCCATCAAGAAACCGAACTGCTCGTAGGCCTTCTCGTCGGTGAAGCCCAGAGTGTGGAACATCTTGTTTTGCAGCACACTGTCGTGAATACGTATAGAGCCGCCGCCCACCTCGACGCCGTTCATCACAATGTCGTAGGCGTTGGCGCGGATGTCGCCCCAACGGGAGGGGTCGTCGAGCAAGGCTTCGTCCTCGGGTTTGGGGGCGGTGAATGGGTGGTGCATGGCATAGTAGCGCTGGGTTTCGTCGTCCCACTCCAACAGCGGGAAGTCTATAACCCACAGTGGCGCAAACTGTTGTGGATTGCGCAGCCCCAGCTGGTTGCCCATCTCGAGGCGCAGAGCGCAGAGTTGTACGCGGGTCTTCATGGCCGGGCCGCAAAGCAGCAGCATGAGGTCGCCCGGGTGGGCACCCATGGCGTCGGCCACAGCTTTGAGCGACTGGGCATCGTAGAACTTGTCGACACTCGATTTGAAGCTGCCATCGCTATTATACTTTATATATACCATGCCGCCGGCGCCCACTTGCGGACGCTTCACAAAGTCGGTCAGCGCGTCGAGCTGCTTGCGCGTGTAGTCGGCGCAGCCCTCGGCTACGATACCTACCACGAGCTCGGCAGAGTCGAAGAGGCCGAAGCCACGACCCTTAACGACGTTGGTCACCTCCTTAAATTCCATTCCAAAACGGATGTCGGGCTTGTCGCTACCATAGCGGCGCATGGCGTCGTGCCACGTCAGGCGGGGAAACTGGTCGAACTCCAGTCCCTTCATTTCGCGGAAGAGGTGCTTGGCCAGACCTTCGAACATCTGGAGCACATCTTCTTGCTCCACAAACGACATCTCGCAGTCTATCTGCGTGAACTCGGGTTGACGGTCGGCGCGCAGGTCCTCGTCGCGGAAACAACGAACTATTTGGAAATAGCGGTCCATGCCGGCCACCATGAGCAACTGCTTGTACTGCTGCGGACTTTGCGGCAAAGCGTAGAACTCGCCGGGGTTCATGCGGCTCGGCACCACGAAATCGCGAGCGCCTTCGGGGGTCGACTTGATGAGCATCGGGGTCTCTATTTCGAGGAAGTCGCGGTCGCTCAAGTAGTTGCGCACCAGCATAGCCATACGGTGACGCAGTTCGAGGTTGCGGCGAACCGGGTTGCGACGAATGTCGAGGTAGCGGTAGCGCATACGCAGGTCGTCGCCGCCGTCGCTCACATCCTCGATGGTGAACGGGGGCGTTTGGGCCTCGTTGAGCACCGCGAGGGAAGTAACCTCTATCTCGATTTCGCCAGTGGCGATTTTGGTATTCTTCGAGCTGCGCTCAATCACCTTGCCGGTGGCTTGAACCACATACTCGCGGCCAAGTTTGCGAGCCTGCTGGCAGAGGTCGGCGTTGGTCTCCATATTGAAGGCGAGCTGCGTCAGGCCATAACGGTCGCGCAGGTCTACGAAAGTCATGCCGCCCAAATCGCGCGAGCGCTGCACCCATCCGCACAGCGTCACTTCTTGGCCGACATTGCTGATATTCAGTTCTCCACAAGTGTTTGTTCTATACATGACGATATGGTTCTTATTTAAAATTCAAACTGCAAAGATACGAATAAAAAACGAAATACAACTTTTTAGCGCCAAAAAAAATAATTTCATGGCACACTTTTCATCTTCAACACGAGGAGAAGGCAAGGCCTTGCGAACGTTTTTTTGTCGTAATTCAAAAAAAAGGCGTATCTTTGCACTTTAATTGTGACTATGACCATGAAGAAAAAATTTATAGTTATCGCCGTTTTAGCCGCGCTTGGCGTGCCCACCGCCATGGCTCAAGACACCTGCCTATGGGCGGCACGGGCCTACGCCATTTTCGACACCCACTACGGTTCTCGCGACTATGGCGGTCTGGCCGCCATGGCCGAGCGCCGCTTCGACAACTACACCCTCGGTTTCGGCGCCGAAGCCACCTCGGCGGCACGGTTCGCCCTAACCCTCGGCGGACGCGCCGACCTGGGCCGCGGCTTCTGCCTCGAAAACCGCTACATCTATCGCCAATTCGCACTCCTCAACCGGCAGGAATTTGCTGGCGCTCTGCTACTTGGCTACACTAACCGCCACTGGGACTTCCGCCTCGGATTTGCCAACCGCTACACCGCCGAGCTGGTGCAACGCGCCAACGGCGGCATGGGCACTGTGTGCGAACCCATGAACCTGATGTTCCGCATCGAAGGCTGGCTCTACGAAGGCTCGGCACAGTGGAACGTCGGCGGACGCTTCTCGAATATGGGCGACTTCTTTATGGAACGCATGACCGTGTGGACCTACAGCCTCTGTGGCTACTACACCCTGCCGTCGGGCACCAGGCTCGAAGGCGAGCTGGGTTTCCACCCCGTGGGGTCGCTTAACCTCACAGCCAGCTACGACGGCTTCTACATCCACCTCGGCGCTGCACGCCGCTTTTAATCAACCATTTAGACCAATATCAACCCACTTAAAACCACATGAAAACCAACATCAAAATAATAATCGCAGCCGCGCTTGCCACCGTTTCGTTCTCGGCATGCAACCGCCTCGACATTGGCGGAATGTTCTTCTCGGGCGGAAGCCACACCGAGGCCCGAGTGGCCCGCTGGCTCGAATGGAACGAGGCTCACGGCGACAACGTAATTAGTGGCGTGCCAGACAGTTACTCGTTCTACGCCTGCTCCGATGTGCACGTTACCGACAACCCAGAACGCGTGGCCAAGTTCCTTATCGACGAGCGCACCGACCCATCGGCCCAGTTCAGCATCATCATGGGCGACCTGGCCAACGAGAGCGGCGAAGAGCCTTTCCGCCAAATAAATAGGGTGATAACCGGCAACGGCGCAACAGGCCCCAACCCCACCCGCCACGACACCTGCTTCTGCATTATCGGCAACCACGACATCTACTTCGACTGCGAGGAGTACTACGAAAAATATTTCCACACCTCGACCTACACCCTTACTGTCGAAACCGTGAGTGGCGCCAAAGACCTCTTCATCTTCCTCGACTCTGGCAACGCCACCCATGGCCGCCGCCAAACCGACTGGCTGCGCCAAGTGCTCGAACAGCGCAGCGAGTATCGCAACTGCGTGGTCTGCACCCACACCTGCCTCTTCCGCAACAGCTACGACTACTCTACCACCCCTGCCGCAAGCCTGCCACAAGAAGAGTGCTACGAATTGCTCGACATGATGAGCGAAAACAACGTGAACCTCTTCATGATGGGACACTTCCACCACCGCGAAAGCCACGAGATTGGTGGCGTGAAATACGTCATGACCGACAACCTGAACGAGGAGGCCGAAACACCATCATACCTCGTTGTGAACTGCAGCAACAGCGGCGTAGACTACCGCTATCAAGACCTCGTAAACTTCTAATAAACACCCAGCCATGCGTCTCCGTTCTGCCATAATCTGTTCAGCCTTGCTGCTTTGCGCCGCCTCGTGCGCACGGCAGGGCTACCCTACTGGCGGTCCCAAAGACGTTACCCCACCACAAACCACCACAATGCAGCCGCCCAGCGGCACCTTGAACTTTGCCGACAAAGAGTTTTTTATCGGGTTCGACGAATACGTTACCGTTAAAGATGCCGACAACAACATCCTCATTTCGCCCCCGATGAAGGTCAAACCAGAATACACACCCAAAGGGCACGGCCTGCGAGTGCGCCTGCGCGACACGCTGCAACCGGCCACAACCTACCTCTTCCAGTTCAAGGGGGCCATCGTCGACTTCAACGAAGGCAACGCCCTGCCGTCGCTCGAATATGTTTTTTCGACTGGTAGCACTATCGACAGTATGGCCATAGCAGGCCGCGTGGTCGATGCCGAAACCGCCCGCCCACGCAAAGAGACCATCACCGTGGCCGCCTTCCGCATTGAGGCAACCGACACTGTGGCCGACTCGCTGGCCATGACCACCCAACCAACCTATATCACTCGGTGCGACACGGCAGGAAACTTCGCGCTAAATCACATCAAAACAGGCCGATACCACATTGTGGCGCTCGACGATGGCGACAAAAACCTGCGCCTCGGCCCCACTGAAGCCATGGCTTTTGCCGACAGCATTATCGAGCCGCACCACATGACCGACAGCAGCCAGCAACTATCGCTCAACCTCTCTGGCCTCGCGGCCCAGAGCCGCCAACGCCTAACACGCTCCGGCTTCGTGACTCCGGGCCACATTCAACTTATTGCTGCCAACCCGCTTGTAGCCCCCACCGTCGAGGCCGACTCGGCCGTGTGGCGCCTCGGCGTTAAACGCGACACAGTCAATATCTGGACCCTCAACCCCGAACAGGATTCGGCCACCATTGTTGTTAGCGACAGCAGTGGCATTGCCGACACCCTACGACTGAAATATCGTGGCCGCCCACGGCCGCGCAACGCCAAGCCCGAAACACCGCAAAACTTTGTAAAGCAATCGATTGGCACCACCATGCGCCACTTCGACACGCTGCGCATAGTCTTCGACAAACCAGCCACACGCCTGCGCCAAGCCGACTCGGCGCTGACCATAATGCGCCTTTCGGACAGCACGCTGGAGCACCACAGTCTTACCCTGGGGCCCGACTCGATGTGGGCCACGGTCGACTTTGTGCCGCTTCAGGGCGAAAACTATTCGGCCACACTCGCCCCACGCACCGTGGCCGACCTCTACGGCCGATGGAACGACACGCTGCGCTTCCACTTCAAAAGCACTCGCGCCGAAGACTTTGGCAACATCAAGCTGCGTTTCAACCCCAACATCGAGCGCCACGGCAACCACTTCGTGGTGCAACTGCTCAACGAGAAAAACGTCGTGGTGGCACAGGAGGTGGCCGACGGCCCGCGACAGATAGTTTTTGCCAACCTCGCGCCAGGCAGCTACCGCCTGCGCACAATCGTCGACCGCGACGCCGACCACCAGTGGACCCCCGGCCACTACCCCTCGCGCCGACAACCCGAACCGATAATTGTCTATCCCAAGACCCTCGAGCTGAGGGCCAACTGGGATATAGAAGAAAACCTCGATATTTAACAATCACAACACAAATCAACATTACATGAAAACAGCATACGTCTTCCCCGGCCAAGGAGCCCAATTCGTAGGAATGGGTAAGGACCTCTACGACAACAACAAAACCTGTCGCGATATGTTCGAACAAGCCAACGAGATTGTGGGCTTTCGCATTACCGACATCATGTTTGGCGGCACCCCCGACGACCTGAAGCAGACCCGCGTCACCCAACCCGCCATATTCCTACACTCGACCATACTTGCCAAATACCTCGGCGATAAGTTCCGTCCCGACATGGTGGGTGGCCACTCGCTTGGCGAGTTTTCGGCCCTCGTGGCCGCTGGTGCCATGAGTTTTGAGGACGGACTGCGCCTTGTGGCCGCTCGCGCCAACGCCATGCAGAAATGCTGCGAACTGCGCCCTTCGACTATGGCAGCCGTAGTGAGACTCGACGACAAGACGGTCGAGGAGGTTTGTGCCTCTATCGAGGGCGAAACCGTAGTCCCAGCCAACTATAACTGCCCCGGCCAGCTCGTCATCAGCGGCACGGTCGAGGGTGTGGCTTTGGCCTCCGAAAAGCTCAAAGCCCTCAAAGGCAAGGTGCTGCCGCTGGCCGTTGGTGGCGCATTCCACTCGCCACTGATGGAACCGGCACGCCTCGAACTAGCCGAAGCCATAGAGCACACCACCTTCCAGCAGCCCATCTGCCCCTGCTACCAAAACGTCTGCGCCACCCCCGTCAGCAACCCCGACGAGATTAAGCGCAACCTCAACCTGCAACTAACCTCGCCCGTGCGCTGGACCGCCACTGTGCAAAACATGATTGCCGACGGCGCCGAAGAGTTCATCGAAGTGGGCCCCGGAACCGCCCTGCAAGGTATGGTGAAGCGCGTCAACCCCGAAATGAACGCCCATCCGGCCGAGTATTAATCAGTAAATCAATAACTTATACAAATCACCAAAAATGGTTATTGTGAGGTCTCGAAAATGGGTGTAATTTTGCATTCAGAAAAATGGAAGAATAATCGCTCATAGTACCCATTTTTGTTTTAGGATTAATAAAGAACAAAGGGCCCACGCAGATGGGCCCTTTTTCTGTTGAGCGGCGCCAGCCAGGTGGAGCAGCCGTGCGCCATCGGTGGGGCAATTTTTGCAGAATTTAGGCCCTTGTAACGTGCTGATTTTCAGGTTGTGGTCGTGTTAAAGAGGGGTTAAGGTCGTATTGAGGTCGAACAAGGCTTGATATTCAAGCAGTTACGCAATGGCAAAAAGACGACTCCGAGGCGACCTCGAAGCGAGCGTGAATGGTATGTTTTTGGGTTTGTCGTGGATGGTTGCGGCGCACCGCAGGTGCGCCGCAACGGCTCTCTACCGTCCGCAACCGGCTCTCACTCCCCTCCTCGTCGGGCGACTGCCCCCTCTCGAGCGGTTCGTTCCACGCTCCCTCACCACTCGGCCGATTACATCTCGCGCACTGTGGCGTAGGGATAGTTGGGCGTAAGGGTAATTTCGAAGCGGCGGCGACCGTCGGCGCTCTGTGTGTAGCGCCGGTTGCCTTTGACGTAGGGTTTGAGCGGACGCGTGCCGTAAATGGCGTAGCCGTTGGCCGAAAGCCAATCGCCAATCTCTTCGAGGCGCTGCAAGGCCTCGGGCGGCAGGTTGCCGTCGGCGTCGGGGCCTATGTTGAGCAGGAAGTTGCCTCCTTTGGCCACCACGTCGACAAGGGTGTGGATGAGCGTTGCGGTCGACTTGTAGTTGTCGTCAGACACGTAGCTCCAACTGTCGCCCATGCTCATACAGGTCTCCCATGGGTAGCCGAGCGGTTTGTCGGGCACGGTCTGCTCGGGTGTGCGATAATTCTCGTAGCGACCTCCCACCGAGCGGTCTACCACGATAAGGTCGGGGTTGTTGCTGCGCGCCATGCGCACAATGCGCGGCATATCAATATCCTGCACCCTGCGCGAGCAGCCAAGCCAAGCCAGCGACTCGTCGTTCAGGCTCCACTCGGGGCGCACCCAACCGCCGTCGAGCCACAAAATATCGATGTCGCCATAGTTATGCGTAAGTTCGTATATCTGGTTGTAAGTGAAGTCTTTGAAGCGAGCCCAGCGCTCGGGGTAGGTAGCAATATCGTAGTTAACGTTGCGGTCTGGCGTAGCCCACTCGCGAGCCCAATAGTCGGGGTGGTGCCAGTCGGGCTTCGAGAAATAGAGTCCCGTCCAGAAGCCGGCGCTGCGAAAAGCGTCGACCAACTCGCGCGTAAAGTCGCGCCGAGCAGGACAGTCGGGGCCCGCACTGGTGTAGTCGGTAAACTTCGAATCGAACATACAGAACCCGTCGTGGTGCTTGGTGGTGAAAACCACATACTTCATGCCGGCCTTTTTGGCGGCCTCTGCCCAACGTTGGGGGGCGAAGTGGCGAGGGTTAAAAGTCTTGTTGAGAGCCTGGTAGGCACGCTTATACTCCACATAGTCGGCTTCCTCGCGCCCCTTGATTGGACCGTTGGGCCCCAGTTGGTTGCGAACAATCCACGGCTCGTTGCAAATACTCCAACTTTCGACCACCTGCCACTGCGAATAAATACCCCAATGAATCATCAAGCCAAACTTCAGATTTTGCCACTGCGCCACACGTGCGGTGACCACTGGGTCGGTTTCGGGCAACGAGTCGCTTTGAGCCATCGCCATTGGTGCGCCAATTGCGAGCGTAAGCACCACAGCAGCAGAGAGTAACCTATTTTTCAATCCAAGGGTCTTCATAACTTTGTATTTTTTTCGCGTCTGCAAAGTTACGAAGAAAATCTGAACTTTATGTTAAAAACAGAAAAAAATATACAAACTTTCTACGTTTTTGCTACATAGCAACTGCTTGCTGCATCCCTTCAATAGCACTGATGACGCTCGCTGTGCGTGGTCTGCGCTACCACTTCGGCCACAGCCCAAAGGCTGCAACAAGTTGTGCACTACTGCATTATCCTATTTCAGCAACGAGCAATTCTGCTATTTACTGCCGGTAACGAGCAACTTGTGGTGCGAGGTAGATTGTGTGGTGGTGACGGTTACGATGTAGCAGCCAGAGGGCAGCCCCACGAGTGGCAACTCGGCTTGGTTGGAGCGTGGGTAGAGCGTTGTGACGATTTGACCCGCTGGGCTGGTGAGCGTAAGAGTGGTCATCAAGCTGCTGCTGCGCACCGTGGTCTTCCCCTTAGCGGGGTTGGGCATAAGCGTAA
>JAFVCE010000003.1 GCA_017479385.1 Bacteroidales bacterium
AACGTTCAGGCTGCCAAGAATATTGACAGGTATCGGGTTGATGACCGACGGGTATTTTCCCCACTTCTTCAATATCGGGTAGGGCGCAATATCAGGGTCGAGCACCCATTTGGCCACAAGGGCGGTGTCGGCAGCGGTCTGCTCAGAGCCCTGTTTGTTTGTAATCCAGAAAGTGCACAGGTGGCGGTTGCTGTTCAGAATGGAGCGGTAATATTCGAAGCGCGTCAGGTATTTCTCTTCTGCGGGCCACGAACGGTTGTAGTTTTTGATGTCGGTGTAAGCGTCGTCGAACTCGGCGTCGCTGCGGAAATAGTTGTAGTTGTTTATGGCGTCGGTCCCTGCATTATCTATCAGGTTGCCGCCATAGACTGGATATTTGGGGTTACCGCCTGTTATCTCGCCATAGAACATACAGTTCATGACGATGGTCTTAATGTTCGACATGGTCGATACCTGGTTGTTGTAGCCCACGATGCCGGCAACGGTTGTTCCGCCGGTAATGGTGGCATAGCTGTAGCAGTTTATAACACGTGCCACACCGTCGAGCAAGCCAACAACGCTGCCGCAATAGCCGTCGGTGCTGCCTATGCTGCCGCTCAGCACACCTATGTTATATATCTTTGCGCCGTCGTCTGCCGTGGCTGCCACGGCACCCACGTTCCCGCTGGTCGAGATAGCGGCATTGGTAAACGTGATGTTGCGCACTATGCCAGCCCCAGTTACAGTGCCAAAGAGAGGTTCTGTCGCACCGTCGATGGTTTTCCAGTTGCCATCCAAGCAGCCGCTGAAGTTTGTTACGCTTGGCCTGTCGCCAGCCTCGATGTCGGCCGTAAGCCTGTAGTTGCCATTCTCTGATGTTATCTCCGAAAGCGTGGCAATCTCTGTAAATGTCGCAGGTTCGGTGCTCAGAGGGTAGATGTTGAAGATAGTGGTATTGCTGGCGGTCACCGCTTTCGTCTGATTAGCATAGGAGCCTGCCGGAACCTGTGCCACTGCCTTTACTTCGCCCAGAGTGTTCATAATAGGCATCGTATGGACCGTGACGGTAAACTTACCAGTTCTGGCAGCACTATTGACCGTGGTAGAAGTGTAGCTGGGATTGGCAGCATCGCCAGACAGTGTCCAGGTGTATGTCACTTTTTTGTTGTCCCAAGTACCGTTAATCTCCAAGTCTCTGTTGTTTTCGGGCGATTCTACTATGTTGCGAGAATAGTTGGCAGTGGCCGTAAAAACATTGTCGCCAGTGGTCGATGTGCTGTTAGCGCCGGCAATGGTCCAGTTGTCGGTCAACCGGTCTTCTATTTCGTATGCGTAGATGCGCCATCTGGAGCTGCCGGGCTTGTTTAGGCTGATGACTTTCGGAGTGGTGTAGACATTGAAGCCGCAATAGATGTCGTTGGCTATTCCGTCGCTCTTATATACCACGTGTTGCATATCGTACGGGATGATGGCCGCCACGTTGCCATAGGTAGGGTGGGTTGTTTTGTAGAGGCGGAACTTGTAACGGTTGTCGGCAGAGGGGAGGGTTGTTGCCCCAAATTTCACCGTTCCGTAGTCGCTTGTGTAGCCATAGTCGGTGGCGTCGTAGTAAAGGTAGCGGCCTGTCGTGACGTTCTTGAAGGAATAGAAACCCTGCTCGTCTACCTCAATCTTCCAACTGATGTCATTGTTAGTGGGCTCGGTCAGCTTAGCCTTGGTGGCATTGGTCTTGACAGTAGTGCCCTCGCTGCTCTCGCCATCGCCATAAGGAAATCTGTAGTCCCCGCTTTCTGTATAGAACAGTAGGTAGTTTTTCTCTGCGTCGGGAGTGAAGTATTTTGGTTGCAGAGTGAACTTCCTGCTAACAGTGACGGGGGTGGGATGATTTTCGAGGGCAATCGGGTCGTAGGGCAGTACACTGAAAGTGGCTGTTACAGACACATTGCCACTTGCCTGCTTATTATAGATGATGCCTTCGGCGCTGATGTCCCAGGTTGTCCCTTTGTTGTCGCCACCACTCTCATAGGTGTAGGTGGCGTAGACATAGCGGTCCTCGTTGGAGGCGGTCTTTGTTGTACCACCATCGTCCACAAAACTATAGGTGATTTTTTGGGTAAAGTACGGGCGAAGGTATTTGATGAGTTGAGGCGACTGGAGGGTGCGGTCATCCGTCGTGGGGCCACTCCACCCTGTCTCCGTTATCTCGACGGGACAGGCATTGTAATATTTGGAGGGAGACTCTACCACCTTTATGCCACCATCGTAACACAAGTAGAGGTCTTTCGACCCGTCGTTCATCTTGATGTGCTTCTTGCCATTGGCATCGCCCATATCTTCTAACAGCCACTGGGTGGAGGGTGTGTCGGAGAGAACCAGCGTCTTGCCGTTGACAACATTCAGATAGTAGTAGCCATTGAGCAGATAGCCAGCTGTGGTCAGCACCCATATCGAGCTGCCATTGTTGTAAATATTTGTATAGCGTAAAGTGTTTTCATTGGATAGAGTGACGTTGGCGCTGTTCACTTTCAGATAGCCTGTCCCGTTTTGGTGCAGGATATAATACTGTGCATGTTCATAGATAATATTGGCTATTTCGAAAGTGGCAGAACCATTGGCAATAATGTAGTCTCCGCCTTCCTTATTGGTGATATGGACTGTTGCGGTGCCCACGGCATTATTGTTGCTATAGCTTACGGTATATTCCGTCGAGGGTATAACAACATCGCCATCCTTCACTGTCACCTCTGGTTCTATGGCTACGCCCTTGTAAATATACCTGTCGTGTTCTAATAAGATTGTTGGGCTGCTAACCGTCTTGAGTGGTATTGGCTCGCTGGTGGTTATGTTCGATGAGATGGACCCCTCCTTGACGGCAATGGCCTTGATGGTCATGGAGTGCGTGGCGTTTGTGATAGTAAGGGGCGAGGCGCCAAATGCCGGCGACGAGGTGCTGGGGGCGTCGCCATTGGTTGTGTAGTAGATAGTGGCACCAGCCGACGATGTCATAGTCAGTTCCCATAAAACTTCGTCGAAACTGTAAGTTACATCGTCGAGTTTCGTAATGGTCTGTTCTGTGACTTCCGAGTCGTCCAACCCAGGTCTGACGGCAATAGCCTTAAAGGTGGTTGTCGTTGTTACGCTGGTAATCGTCAAAGGCGAAGAACCAGTGCCGTCGTGGGCTAATTGGGTGGGGTCGCTCGGTGGTGTGGCCGTGTTCGATGAGGTGTAATAGATGGTGGCCCCAGGAGTTGGGCTTTCTATTGTCACTTCGTTGGTTGCGTTGTCGAACGTGATGGTAGGGGTGGCACAAGTGGCAATGAACTCCGCTGTATGAGCGTCGTCGTCTGCCACGAAGCGTGTCCACGGATTGCTGTATGCATTAGAGTTATTACTGTTCATTAAATAGCCATAATGGCCACTACCATCAGGTTGGTTGGCTGGTGTGGCAGCCATGAGTGTATAACCCGTGCCAGAACTATGCTTCAGCAGTATAAACGAAGCAAGATTGGTCCCATATAGATTATCATTCCCCAAAGTGCCTGTTACTGGCTTCAGATAATGGTTGCCGGTTGTGCCAGTGGCTGTCCATTGAGCCCAAAGCTTACGGGTAGTAGAGCCGTTGTAGTTGTCGATGAGCGCTATGTCGTAAGGGTCGTTTCCATATAATTTCCAAATAAAATGATAGCCGTCGCCGTTTATAGTAGTCAGACTTGCAGACTTTAATGCCTCTTCTGTTACGCTGAGGGGGTCTATCGTCTCTGGACGTTCGCGCCTGTTGTTTAAGGCAAGATAACGCCCACCAATCTCAATGTTATACTCAATGCTGCCGCTGAGGTCAACGACACTCGTCGAAGGGTCGTAGTAGTAGCGCACAAAGATGGTTTTGTCATTGTTGACGTCAATATCGGAAACTGACGATGAGCCGTTTCCGCCGCCCGAAGTGAGGCCCGTTGCTGTCTCGGCGGCCTCCTCGGTGTCGTAGAAGTAATAGTCATCATCGCTTAATATCAGTGGCGACATTACCGAAGTGGTGGTGGCCTTGAAGGCCGCTATCACCGTTGTGGTCGACTCAACGGTGGCCATTGCTTTCACTGACTGCCGTCCTCCGTTGTTGATTACATAAAACGTATATGTCTCACCTTCCTCTCCTGCCATTGTCGTTGCAGGTGCATAGGATTTCGATAGCGACTCCGCCCAGTAGGCGCTCGTCGACGCCATGATGGCAGGCTTTGCCCACGCGCCAGTTACACCTGTTGCAAAAAGCAAAGCTACGAGTAGGAACTTTAGTCGAAGCATAGCGCCCTTGTCTTCGGTGCGACTTTTGCGACTATATGAAGCAAGTACTCCACGTGCCATATTGTGTTGAGGAGGCTTGTTAGCTAATGTGGGTGTCATATCGTGTTGCATATCTTTATGTTATAGTGTTAATGAGGTATATTCGGTTGCTTAGATGTTGTCGATAGGTTGTTTGTGTTTCTTTTTTGGCTTTTTGCGAATAATTTATTATAATATAACGTCGACTTCGCTTTTTTATTGTGCAAAAAATCTCTAAGAGCGTATTTTTTATTTTGGCCGGAATTTCATAAAGCCGAGCATTGCCGTAGAGCCTCCAATTCAATGCTGTTTTAATTGTTGGCAACGGCTTCCCACCAAAATTTGATACGTTTCTATTTGCAGATGAGCTGTCCTATTTGCGTTCTGTATCTCCGATGATAATCACTCTGACCTTTTCGTTTTTGAAGTCTGGCATCGCTTCGCCGACGCTGGCTCCAATATATGTCGGGTCGCATACGGTGTATCGCTTACCATCGACAAGTACATAATCGCCCTGCTCGCTTGCGCCAAGATTGACGGCTGTGGCCAAATGCCCGGGATAGTGAAGCAGTACGACATCAAGGCCCATCAGTTCGCGCACTAAGATAGAGAATAGGATGCTGCGGTCTTCGCAGTCGTTGTATGGATAGAAGAAACTTTCGTCGCCAAATAGTGGCCGCTCATAGCCAAACTGCTCTTGGTCGGTCTTATAGCCGAAAGCGTGCTGCACAAAGTCGAGCAGCATGTCGGTGGCCACCCATTTGCTTTTGCCTTGTATGCTGCGGCGAAGTGCAGGATAGAGACTCGCCTTTGTGGCTTCGCTCAACGAGGCTTTCGAGTAACTGCTCCACGCATCGCTGATGGGATACTGCGAGTAGAAATTCATCAAATTCTTGTTTACTCCGAGCGACACTTTCATGGTTGGGTATCGCCCACTGCCTCCGAATGTCTTTGTCGGTGTAGCACGCATGGCTAATTGCGGTTGACGGGGGATAGAGATACTGGCTGTGTATTCACGTGGAAACGAGGCTTGGCAAACACGGTAGATGCCACTCTTCTTGCCGTCGATTACATAGTATTTCAGTCCATCGATAGTGATATAAGCATAGTTATATATAGTATGGTCGAAAGGCATTAAAAGGAATAGTTTGCCTTCGCTTTCGGCCATACGCACACGATAGCCCGACTGCGTTAGCAGGAAAGCCTGCAGCAGCACAGCCTCGTTGCTTTTTTTACCGAATACGCGTTCTGCCACTGTGCCACAGAACTGGATGTAGGCCCAGTCGCACAGCTTCATGGCGTTGTGTTGCCGCAGGCAGTCTCCGAGCAAGCCGTCGTAGTTGCCTTTCGACATTTGGCGCCACGCTTTGGCTACCTCTTTCTCGGCCAGGGATGTTAGTTGTATAAGAACCATTTTCTTCACCGCTCTGACCACCACCTTCGTGGCGAAGAAATCCACCTCCTCCTGTTCATCTTCTGAGGCTGCGGTGTATGGAATTTGTGGCATCTCGATGTCCACCGGTGCCATGGGCATGGGCACAATGCTGTCGTAGGGTATACTAATAGGCATCCTGTCAGGCGCGGACTCTTGTTGGTGTTGTGGGCGGAGTGGCTTTGGCGGTGCGGGTGGCTTAATGCCGGCCAGGGCATACATCTCTGTCCACGCCTGTTCCACAAAGGCGGCGTATTCGGCGTTGGCCTTGTCCCTGTAATTGGCGTATTCGCGTTCTGTGTTGGTCGTGTACGTGTTGAATTCTGCCGTGGCCTGTTTCTTAAAGGCCTCGTATTCGTCGTCGTTCTGTGCCATGCTGGTGGTACAGAACGCCAGCAGCCCCCATAGCGCCAGGAGTCTCTTCATAGTTGTCAGTCGTTGATGGGTATCTTGAATTCGAGGAATAGGCTAATACCATAGCCGGAATTCACAGGCAGGTATCCTGTGGGAACGTATAGCAGTGTCTTTGAACCGAACAGGTGTAACATATCCACCGTTGCTCCGATGGCTATGTTGTCTGACCCTATGCCTGCGCCTATGCTTGCAAACCATCCTGTAATGTAGCCAAGTCCGCTGCTGTTGAGTGGCATATTGTATCCTATGCGGCCTTCAATGAACAGCTCCTCCCCCCATTTAACGCCCACGAAGACGGGAACGTATGTTATATTGCCTGCTTCAAGGCTGTCGGAGCAACTGTGGTACCTCAACCCGATACCGCCGTCAAAGGCCAGTGCCTCTTTTATATTGTACCGTGCCAGCACGTCCAGCCCTGCGAATATGCCGCTGCCGCTCTCGTACTTGTATGGGTTTGGCGCCTTGTAACTGTAGTTCAGGCTGCCAAGCGAGACCTGTGGCAGTATGGACCATTGTGCCATACTTTTGCCACTTCCTATACAGAAGAGAATGGTAACCAACAGGAGTGTGCGTTTCATTTCTTCCTATTCTGTGATTAGTGTTAGAGGTATGGTTATCGTCACGGTCTCTCCTGCCACACCTGTTACCTGTGTGCGGTTGGCTGTGTAACCGTCTTTCTGGGCTGTGATGGTGTATTGCTGTGCGTCCATGTTTGTGAACTCAAAGTTCCCGTTGCTGCCAGTAACGCTACTCTTGCCCGACGGGCTTATGGTGACGGTAGCTCCGCTGACTGGGTTGGAACTGCTCGCTTCCACCACCGAGCCGGCCACTGTGGTGTACATATCGTATTCATTCCTGTTGCAGGAGGCAAGGCCGAGGACTATCAGACTCGCTGCCACCAATGCTGTCGTTTTCTTCATTGTTTTGTCGTCGTTAGTGTATGGTTAAAAGTTAAGTCTCATGGCAAGGCCTCCACCGTCTGTTGTGGCATACGGAGCAACCGTCACCCCCGCCTCGCCAATGTATACCTTTCGCGGACCCTTGGCCACAAGAGCGTCGATGATATTCCACGCATATATCGCCACTGCACCGACAATGCAGATGTTACGCATATCGGCGCATAGGTCCATGTTGTCTATGTAGGACGCTTTCAGCTTTGCGTTGTGCGTGTTGTTCACTTTGTTGCTATACGAGGCCCTTGCCCCCTCGAGGGCTATGATGCCTCCTATCATGGCCACTTCGCCCCCGATTATGGCCATGGTTTTCCCTTTCTGTCCGCGGTCAAGTTGCACCATGCCGGGCACGAAGGTGAGCCATGTCATCGGGTGCCGGTCGCTGACGCTGACGGCGTCATAGTCGTTCTGTGGGTTCTTGCAGGTCTGCACCAGCAGGTACACCGTCCAGTTGCCATCGCCACGGTGTTCGACGTATTCGTCGAGTATGCGAGCTTTGACGGTCAACTCTTCGTTTGTACCCACGTTGCTGCTTTCTCCGGCCATCTGCACAGTGTATCGTCCGCCGGAGGCCAAGTTGCGTTTGGTCACAATGTTGCTTATGGCTTTCCCTCGGGCAAGGCTGTAGTCTGTGCCGTTGCCGGTAGCCACTTCTATATATGACCCCTGCAGTTCACGGAAGTACCCGTCTGCCCAGTCGGGTCGCAAGCCGCCAGCCTGCTGGGCTGTGGCTTGCCACAACCCCAGCCCCAGCAGGTACAGCAACATTGTTATTGCTCTTCTCATTGTCAGTTGTTGTCTTTGAAGTTCTTAAAGCGGGCTTCCATATCTTCGCGGTACTTATTTTCCTTGAAGTCTATGCGCATCTTCTCGTCCTGAGACAAGGCGTTGCTCACGCGCTCGGTGATTTTCTTGGCCAGCATCTCTTTGCTGATGCGTATGCCTACATAGCACTCTATGTTGCCGCGGTCGTCGACCTCGCTGAAGCGCACGCATGTGGCGCGGGTGTCGTTTATGACGGCATTGATTACCTGGTCGCCAGCGGCGGTGATTTTGCTCTGGATGTCATTACCAGCGTTGTTGCCGTAGCTGTTCGTATAGTCGCTCACCATCCCCTTGTAGGCGTGCTGCATTTTCATGCGCACAATCTGCTGGGCGTTTTGCAGAGCAAACATCTGGGCGTTGCCTTTCTGTGCGGCACTGCATTTGTAGATGCCAGTGGCGCCGAACTCGCTGTTGCTGTCATATTCGGCGCAGGGCATCTCGTATGTTTCCCCGAACGGGCTGTTACCTCCTTTGTTACTTTGGGTGCTGCTCTTGCTGCTGCCGCAGGAAGCCAATGTCAGCGTCGCGATGCCAACGCAAATGATTAATGTTTTTTTCATGGTTGTTGTGTTTTATTGGTGAATACTGTTATTTCTCTGAATTGTACAGAATCATGACATCCTTGTTTGTCAGTGCACGGTTGTAGAAGCGGATGTTGTCGAGTTTCATACTTGGGGTTATGCCATAAGAACCGTTCTTGTTTCCCCCAAAGATAATTTTTGTACCGTCGGTTGCGTACGATGGCACACTGAGATTGTCCGTCAGAACACCGTCCACATAGAATTTCACTGGAACATTGTTCCCCGTCGTGCCACCGTTGCGGACTATCGTGTAATGGTGCCATGCGCTGCTGTTGTTTGCATAGTTGTACGATATATCGCAGTGATGGTATGCATCTCTCAAATATACAATTAGTTGCCCACCCTGGTCGGCCCATAAACATGGGCTGTCATATCCGTTGTCGTTGCTGCTGTTCACTGCGGCAAACACACAGCCTGCAGTCAGGTCCTTCACCCAGAAACTAACTGTCCAGTAGCTGTAGCCACTGAAGAAATTATAAGGTATATTCAAATACTCAGCATTGACGGAGCTCAACTTCAGGCACGAGTGGCCATTGTCGTTGACAAACGAACCTCCACTGGGTGTCGAAGCATGGGCATCTTGCCCTGATTGGTCGTAGGCTGTTCCGTCATCGAAAGTATAGTAAGCTTGCAGCCCGGAGTTAAAATCGGATATTGGATTGGTGGGGTTGCTCGACGAATCAAGATTTTCCAGTTCCTTGAAACAGGCGGTTAGTGACAGGCATCCTGCCAAAAAAAACAGTGCTGTATATTTTTTCATAGTTCGTTATTATATATGGTTTGTATCTCATTATTGGACAAAGCACGTCCATAGAAACGGATATTGTCAACCTTCATACTCGGTGCTATTCCATAAGAACCGTTCTTGTCTCCCCCAAAGATAATCTTGGTGCCGTTGGTTGCGGACGATGGCACACTGAGATTGTCCATCAGAGCCCCGTCCACATAGAATTTCACTGGAACATTGTTCCCCGTCGACCCCCCGGCGCGGACTATCGTGTAATGGTGCCATGCACTGCTATTGTTTACATAGTTGTACGATATATCACTGTGGTGGTATGCATCTCTCAGATAGACAATCAGTTGCCCACCCTGGTCGGCCCATAGACAGGGTCTGTCATATCCGTTGTTGTTGCTGCTGTTTACTGCGGCAAATACACAGCCTGCAGTTAGGTCCTTCACCCAGAAACTAACAGTCCAGTAACTGTAGCCACTGAAGAAATTGTAAGGAATATTTAAGTAAGATGCCTGTGTGGACGAAATTTTCAGGTACTTTCGCCCGCCAGACTCAGTTGCCGTCGTCGCTCCGTCCATCATCTGCGCGTGAGCTCCGTTGTCGGTAAGGTCGTTGGCAGTGCCGTCGTCGAAGGTGTAGTAGGCCATCAGTCCGCTGCTCACTACTATGTCGTCTGTGCCATTGTCTTCATTGTTGGCTACGACGCGCACGCTGACGGTGCTGCCGTCGTTGGTGTTGCGCACGGTGATGATTGTCTCGGCGTTGCCGTTGAAGGCATTCCTGTCGAGCGAGAGAGCAATCCCAGCAGTTCCGCCAACCGTTAGGTATCCCGTCGTCGGGCTCACCGTGAGCCATACGCAGTTGTAGCTAATCTCGTAGTTCAACGCTGTTGAACCACTGTTGCCTAACGTGATGGTACGCGACGCTGACGTTGTGCCAAAGTCTACTACCGTAGGTGACACGGTCAATGTGCCACTGTTGTAGTCCACGCTCACTGGCAGGCTGATGCTGTTGCCACTGGTGTTGTTGGTTACTATCAGGTTCACTGTAGACGACGTGGTCACTGCGGCGCGGTTTACTGTTAACGTCACCGGCGACTGCTCTCCGGCTCCAGTGCTGCCACTGGTGGGGTAAACGGTGAGCCAGTCGGCAGGGCTCAGCTTGTCGATGCTCCAGCTGAAGCTTCCGTTTGCTCCGTTGTTGACGATGTTGAACGTTTGCACGTTGATGCCAGTGCCGAAGTCTATGCGCGTCACGCTGAGGCTCATCTCCCCACTGCTGGGGGAGAGCATGATGTCTGCCGTTGTAGTTAGCCCGCTGCTCACTACTACATTCTTGGTGTTGCTCAGGTAGCCCGCCTTTGAGGCCTGCAACGTGTATCTGCCTGCGTCGATGTCGTCAAACTCATATCGCCCGTCGCTACCCGACACAGTGGAAAGCCCCAGTGGGCTGAGGATGACATTGGCATTGCGCAGCGGTTGGCCGCTATTGGCATCGCTCACAAAGCCGGCAATAGCGCCGGGCGCCACCTCGTCGCGGCAGGCCGTCGTCAGGGTCAACAGTGCGACGGCAATAACCCAGTGCGCAATGTGTTTTAGATGTTTCATGTTTTTTTTTCTTTGTTTTATTTCATATCGTAGCACACGGTGGGCGCTGTAGTTTGGCAAATACAAAAAAGCATAGAACTCGTGTTGCGCAGTCCTATGAAACTGAGGCATCGCCAAACGCCTTTTCGGAATAAAACTGTCTTGAACCTTATCCTATGCTCCAATATGCAGTGGCACAAAGGCCAATACATAAGCAGAAGCAAAAGGCATCAGTATCACAGTCCTCCGATTTGAATATTGGCGATATTTCAGTTTCGGACCTATACAAATGCTTTCTTCGCATCGCACGACTACTCGCGTCGATTTCGGCTGCAAATATACGCAATTTTTTCGATACTAATGCCAAAAAAATAAGGTTCGCCGTAAAGATACAGAAAATCAAACGATTGCACGTGTATTTTCTTTTTGCAAATGCTTCACATGAGCCTCAGGCAGTGCTGTGTTTCATTGATTTTCATCGTAATTTTACCAAAGCATGGTCGACACGCAATAAATTCGGGCAAACGTCGTTAATGATATGTGTTACACACGGCTGAAAATACTTTCGAGTTGGAGCGCGAAGAGACAGTTGGCGGCATCCACACATAGTGCAGTCAAGGTGTTGTTAAGGTGCTATTAAGGTGCTGTTAAGGTGCAGTGATGGCCTGGTAGTTAATACAGGTAATCCCCAAATAATAAAGGGCACCCGTGTGGGCACCCTTGCTGTTTGTTGTTTTGCTCGTCGGAAATCGGAGGCCTGGTATCTATATTGAGACAGAGGCCATTGCATGACTATACGGGCGAATTTCTGTAATCCCTGCTCATAACCAGTGTCATAGGTTAGCCGTTGTGGCCAGTTTTTTGTTTTGTATATCGTTGATTTTTAGTATTTTTACAACGAACCTTATTTTTTTTTGCATTAGTATCGAAAAAATTGTGTATATTTGCAGCCGAAATCGACGCGAGTAGTCGTGCGATGCGAAGAAAGCATTTGTTAAAGAGTCCGCATATTAAAGTTCGCCAAATTTTAAACCAAAGGACTACGATACTGATGTCTTTTGCTTCTGCCTATGTATTGGCCTTTGTGCCACTGCATATTGGAGCATAGGATAAGGTTCAAAGTTGGTTTTATTTTGGAAAGGTGTTTGGCGATACCTAATATGCGTAGAACTAACAACGCGAGTTCTATGCTTTTTTGTATGTAGCAATAACGCCAACCGCAGGGAACTCAGGAAGGCAAAAAAGTTGTGCCCGACACGGATTTAGGGTTTGTCTATGACTGAACTAAGGAAAGTGAAGTTCTCCCTATCCCAACCAGGATTGAGTCTGATGGATTATGACATCGACGACCCAATGTTTGGTTACGAGAAAACAAGAGAAAGGAACGGACTCTTCCATACCTTTGGGAAGGAATCATCATGGGATTCAGAGAAGCCCTGTTGCGACAAGGGATATATCGATATGCCGACACAACCTGCAAACTCTCTCCGTTTATGACGATAGACGAAAACTAACTTTCTACTTTTTGTGCAAATAGATTGCACTTGGTAATTGTATTTTTGCAATTCATATTAATGATTTTGACCAGAAGAGCCGACTGGATAAAAGGGCACAAAGAAAATGAAAAAAAAAGTATTATTGATTGCCTCAGCAATGCTGATGGTGGCCAACGTAAAAGCACAAACAACCGGTGAAATGCTGGCTGAAAACGTTGAAAATACGACGTTATCCAGTATATCTTATTGTGAAACTGATGGTTTGGAAACATATAGTTTGATGCCTGCCAGAGGCTACAACTCATTCACGCGAGGGCAAGGGTTCGTCATTCGGCCAGAACTATATCGAGGATTTTTTGCCTCTTTCGGATATCAGATTAACACATACGTGCAAACATTTTTGAGCGTTGGTTATGGCGATGGCTTGGAAAGTGCATTAGGTGTCCGTTCCTATACGGGTGATGCCAACTGGGTGGCTATGTTTGATTTGAGATTTAGCCTTACTAATTTTGTACTCCCTGGTGTTTCTTTGGTTGCAGGAGCCAGCTACAAAGATTTGGACTTCGGTGCAGGATTGAAATACTATACTGATGGCTACTACTACCTCATAATGCCAGTTGTTTCGGTGGGTTGGAATATCCGTTTATGATCATAGATAGTTATTGATGTCTGACGGATGCAATTGCTCGGCATCCGTCAGCTATCTAAAACAATAAAGGGGATAATATAAGTGTGTTCGACATAACAGGACGTAAAGTCCGCAACAAATCATTGGCAGCCGGTGTGTATTTGGTAAAAGTGGACAACTTTGCAACCCAAAAGGTAATAGTTACGAAATAAAATAATGAATATAAAAACAAACATTATAATCAATGCTGAAATCCTTGAAAAAGGCTTTGTTTATTTGTACACTCATTCTGACATCCTTTCTCTAAAAGGGGTGTACAGGCTCCACTGAACTGAATGATACTATGCCCCCCCCCCTGGACGGCCAAACCCAGGCCTTTTATTCGTTTTCAAGGCAGGAATTCACTTTCTTGTTATATTCTGATAAATTGGAATTCTTCTGTGGATACGATATGTCGCCAGTTTATATCAGTACATCATTAATCGTATTAACGTATCACGGTAACGAATAATCAAATATTGTATGCAGCACACATTCAAATGATATCCTAACTTTCCTATGACCTTGAACTACGTTATATTGACAATCGCTTTATGACAAAGATGAAGGTGGTAATAGGGGAAAGCCTCGGAGTGTATGTGTTATATGAATTTGAGCGGACTTATGGGACTGCCTGACAGTATCTTGTCAATGACCCAGAAGAGATGCGGGGAGATGCGGTCGGTATATGCGTGTGCGGTCTGTCGTTTTTATTTCAAATGGAAACCGGAAGTTCCGAGAGGGGCTTCCGGTTTGTAAGGGTTGATGTACGGGCGTGCACGGGGTACGCCCGTATGAATTGCTGGTGAGAGCAGACGATTACTCTTCCTCGGCGGCGGCTTCCTCGTAGGCTTTGAGGAGGGCCTGCTGGACGTCGGCGGGGACGAGCTCGTAGCTGCTGAAGGTCATGGTGAATGTGCCACGGCCACTGGTGAGCGAACTCAGGGCGGTGCAGTAGCGGTTCATCTCGGCCAGAGGGGCTTTGGCGCGGAGGGTGGTGTACTTGCCCTCGGCATCCATACCCATAACGATGGCGCGACGGCCTTGCAGGTCGGTCATGACGCCACCCTGGCTTTCGGTGGGCACGGTGACGGCTACGTCGTAGATGGGCTCTTTAATCTTCGGAGCAGCCTGCTTGAAGGCCTCACGGAAGGCGGTGCGGCCGGCAATCTTGAAGGCGGTTTCGTTACTGTCGACGGGGTGCATTTTACCGTCGTAGATGTTGACCACGATGTCGCGGGCGTAGGAGCCAGTGAGTGGGCCTTGCTCCATCTTCTCCATGATACCTTTGAGGATGGCGGGCATGAAGCGGGCGTCGATAGAACCGCCCACAATGCAGTTGTTGAATACCAACTTGCCGCCCCACTCGAGGGGATACTCCTGGGTGTCGCGGATGGGGTATTTGGTCTGGTTAGGCATACCGTCGAAGTAGGGCTCGATGAGCATATGGACTTCGCCGAACTGGCCGCTACCACCAGATTGTTTTTTGTGGCGATACATGGCTTCGGCGCTCTTGGTGATGGTTTCGCGGTAGGGGACGTTGGGGGCGGTGAAGTTGACAGCCAGTTTGTACTGGTTTTCGAAGTACCACTTTACGGTGTTGAGGTGAAGTTCGCCTTGGCAGCCGAGGATGACTTGGCGCAGTTCGCGGCTGTTTTCGAGGGTGAGGGAGCGGTCGTAGGTGGAAAGGTCTTTCAGAGCGGCGCCGACTTTCTCGTCGTCGTTGCTGTTGGCGGCCTTGACGGCGACCATATAAACGGGCACTGGGAAGACGATTTCTTCGACAGCGTCGTCGGTATTCTTGGCGGTGGTGAGGGTGTGGTTAATCTTCACATCCTTGAGTTTGATGGTGCAGACAATGTCGCCGGCGCAGGCTTTCTCGACGCGTTGACGGTCTTTGCCGCTGCACACGAGCACCTGGCTCACACGTTCTTTGCTCTGGTTGCAGGCGTTGACAACGTCTTGGGCTTCGGCCAGTTCGCCGTCGTAGATGCGGAGGTAGGTCAGTTCGCCCAGGTTTTTGTCTTTGGCGCTCTTGAAGGCAAAAGCCACGGTGGGGTTCTGTATGTTGTTTTTAAGCTCTTTGCCAGATTTGGTTTTCTTGGGTTCGGCCACCTCGCAGGGGGCGGGTACGTTCTGGCAGATGAATTCGAGCACGCGGCCTACACCCATGTTCTCTTTGGCGCTGCTGCAGAGGATGGGGAAGAGGTCGCGCTTGTCGATGGCGAGTTTGAGGGCTTGGGTGAGTTCTTCGGGCGTGAGGTCGCCATTTTCGAAGTATTTCTCCATGAGGGCGTCGTCGGCAGCGGCGGCTTCTTCAACGAGGGCCATGCGCATTTCTTCGGCGCGGTCGGCGTATTCGGCTGGGATGTCGCTGGCTTCGGCTTTGCCGTCTTTGAAGGTGAACATTTTGTTGGCCACGATGTCGACCACTTGGTTGAAGCCGAGGCCGGCGTTGGTGGGGAATTGGAGGACGGTGCACTTGGGGCCGAAGAAGTCGCGCAGTTGGTTGACACTGTCGTCGAAGTTGGCCTTTTCGGCGTCGAGGTGGTTGACGACGAAAATCATCGGGGTGCCAGTTTTGGCGGCGTAGCGGTTGGCTATTTCGGTGCCTACTTCGACGCCGCTTTGGGCGTTGACGACGACGATGGCGGCCTCGACTACGTTGAGGGCGCTTACGAGCTCGCCTTGGTAGTCGGCGAAGCCGGGCACGTCGAGGATGTTGATTTTTTTGCCACCAAATTCGGTGTACATGAGCGAGGTTTCGACGCTGTATTTGCGGTCGAGTTCGATGTCGCGATAGTCGCTGATGGTGTTCTTGGTGTCAACGCTGCCGCGGCGGTTGATGAGGCCGCCACAGAAGGCCATGGCTTCGGCCATGGTGGTCTTACCACTTTTGGCACCGCCTACGAGGGCGATGTTGCGGATGTCCTGGGTCTGGTAAATTTTCATTGGTTTGAGGTATCTTTAATTATTTTGTATCGTTCTGAATGTCAGTAGTATAATGGTGTTTTGCCGTGTTGGGGTTGGTATAGTATTGGTTGGCAAAGATACAAAATTTATTGTAAATGCAAAAAAAAAAGTGATTTCGGACTGTTTTTTTATATTTATGCGTGTTCCGAAATGGTTTTGTAGAGGGCTGATTATCAGGCCTTGTTCGACCTCAATACGACCTTAACCCGACTTTAACAGGTGTTAAGGGTTGTGGTTTAGTGAGTTAGGGGCTGCTTGGGGGGGGCAGTGTTGGTTTTGTTTAGGGCTGTTGGGTGAAGACGTAGCTGAGGATGTTGGAACCCATTCGGAGGGCGCGGATGTGGGTGGCTTGGCTGTCGCGGTGGACGTCGGTGTCTTCCCACCCGTCGCCGAGGTCGCACTCCCAGCTGAAGAAGCATACAAGTCGCCCCTCCCATACCAGGCCGTAGCCGCGTGGTGGCAGGTTGTCGTGCTCGTGGATTTTGGGCAGGCCGTTGGGGAAGTCGTATTTTTGGTGGTAGATGGGGTGGTTGTAGGGGAGTTCGACGAAGTCGAGTTCGGGGAATACTTTTTTCATCTCGGGGACGATGAATTGGCGCAGGCCGTAGTTGTCGTCGATGTGGAGGAAGCCACCGCCGATGAGGTAGGTGCGCAGGTTTTGGGCTTCTTGTGGGGTGAAGACTACGTTGCCGTGGCCGGTCATGTGGAGGAAGGGGTAGTTGAATATTTCGATGCTGCCCACGTCGACTGTGGCTGGCTGGGGGTCGAGGTTCATGTTTTGGTCGCTGTTGCAGAAGGCCACGAGGTTGGGTAGCGAGGTGGGGTTGGCGTACCAGTCGCCTCCGCCGCCGTATTTGAGCAGGGCTATGGGTGTTTGGGCTGCGAGTGTGCAGTGTAGGGCGAGGAGGAGCAGGAGGGGCGCTGTTTTTTTCATGGCTGGATGGTGGGGTTAGAGTTGGCTGTCGTTGGCGATGTTGAAGGCGCAGGCGGCGTAGAGGGCTGCTGTCTCGGTGCGCAGGCGGGCGTGGCCGAGGCTGACGGGTTGAAATCCGGCGCCGAGTGCGGCCTCGATTTCTGTGGTGCTGAAGTCGCCTTCGGGGCCTATGAGGATGGTGGCATCGAGGCCTGGGGCGAGGGCGGTGGCTATCGGGCGACGTGGTGTTTGGCTGTCGCAGTGGGCTATGAGGCGCAGGTGGTGCGGCTCTTGTGGCGGCAGGGTGGCGAGCCATTGGCCGAAGGGTAGGGGACCCTCGATGAGGGGCAGTTGGGTGTGGAGGCTTTGCTTCATGGCGCTGAGGGCTATGCGGCCCAGACGGTCGGTTTTGGCCGAGGTGCGTTCGGAGTGGTCGCATTGCAGCAGGACGAGGGCGGCGAGGCCGGTTTCGACTGTTTTTTCGACCATCCACTCCATACGCGATGGGTTTTTGGTGGGTGCTACGGCGAGGGTGAGCGCAGGGCGTGGCTGTTGTGGCAGTGTTTGGTCGATGGTGATGAGGCAGGCTGTGGGGTCGGCGGCGGCAATTGTGGCGCGGCACAGGGTGCCGCGCCCATCGGCTACCCATATCTCGCTGCCTACGCTCATGCGCAGCACCCGAACCGCGTGGCGCGATTCTTCGCTGTCGAGCGTGGCGCTGGGGCCTTCCAGGTTGGGGCAGTAGAATAGTTGCATAGCGACTGCAAAATTACTAAAAAAAGTCGTACCCGTGGTTTTGGCGACGCTTTTTTAACATTATTTTTGTTATTGTTCTTTTTTCGGCTTGCTGAAACGGGTGGTGTGGTGGCTGGTTCGGCGGCCGTTGCTATAGGTGTTTATGGTGTGGGTGCGCAGGTTGCCGCGGCGGTCGTAGCGCGAGCGCTCGTCGCTCAATAGTTCGTCGTCGGCCGTGTAGACCGAGCGGCGCACGGCGTGGCCGGCGCGGTCGTAGCGCGTAAGGGTGCGACTTTGCACCACGCCAGCGCTGTCGTAGGTGTATTTCACGCTCCATCCCATTTGCCCCTGGTCGTTGCTTATGGGGTGCAGCGACGAGACGAGGCGCCCATCGTCGGTGCGCGTCAGGACCTCTTGGGCGGCGAGGGGCGAACTGGCAGACGCTATGGCAATGGCGACCACGAGGACAAGGACTTTTGCCGCCAACGGGCAGCTGCGGTGGGTGGCAGACATGAGCGAGGACTGTTTTAGGCTTTCAGTTTCTTGTATCGTATGCGGTGGGGAGTGTCGTCGCCGAGGCGTTTGCGGCGATTTTCCTCATATTCGGTATACGAACCTTCGAAAAAGTAGACCTGCGAGTCGCCCTCGAAAGCCAGTATGTGGGTGCAAATGCGGTCGAGGAACCAGCGGTCGTGGCTGATGACGACGGCGCAGCCGGCAAAGTTTTCGAGGCCTTCTTCGAGAGCTCGCATGGTGTTGACGTCGATGTCGTTGGTGGGCTCGTCGAGCAGCAGCACGTTGGCTTCGCTTTTGAGCGTCAGTGCCAGGTGCAGACGGTTGCGTTCGCCACCGCTGAGCACGCGCACCTTCTTCTGTTGGTCGGTTCCGCCAAAGTTGAACCGGCTGATATAGGCGCGGCTGTTCACGAGGCGGCCGCCCACTTGCAGGTTTTCGTTGCCGCCCGAAATCATCTCGTAGACGGTCTTTTCGGGGTCTATGTCGGCGTGTTGCTGGTCTATGTAGCCAATCTTAACCGTTTCGCCCACCTCGAAGGTGCCGGTGTCGGGTTGTTCGAGGCCCATGATGAGGCGAAAGAGGGTGGTTTTGCCACAGCCGTTGGGACCGATTACACCCACAATGCCGGCCGGTGGCAGGCTGAAGGTGAGGTCCTCGTAGAGCAGTTTGTCGCCATAGGCTTTGCTCACGCCGTTCACTTCGAGCACCTTGTTGCCCAGACGTGGACCGTTGGGGATAAAGATTTCGAGGTTCTGCTCCTTCTCCTTCACGTCTTCGTTCATCAGGCGGTCGTAGGCAGCCAGGCGGGCTTTGCCTTTGGCGTGGCGGGCTTTGGGGGCCATACGCACCCATTCCAGTTCGCGCTGTAGGGTTTTGCGGCGTTTGCTCTCCTGCTTCTCCTCCATGGCCAAGCGAGCTGTTTTTTGTTCGAGCCAACTGCTGTAGTTGCCTTTCCAGGGAATGCCTTCGCCGCGGTCGAGCTCTAAAATCCAGCCAGCCACGTGGTCAAGAAAGTAGCGGTCGTGGGTGACGGCAATGACGGTGCCTTTGTATTGTTGCAGGTGCTGCTCGAGCCAGTCTATGCTCTCGGCGTCGAGGTGGTTGGTAGGCTCGTCGAGCAGCAGTATGTCGGGTTCTTGCAAAAGCAGACGGCAGAGGGCCACGCGGCGGCGTTCGCCACCGCTGAGGTTGGCCACCAGCTGGTCCTCGTCGGGGCAACGCAGGGCGTCCATGGCGCGCTCGAGACGCTGGTCGAGGTTCCAAGCGTCGTGGGCTTCGAGCAACTCGGTTAGTTCGCCTTGTCGCTCGATGAGCTTGTCGAAGTCGGCATCGGGTTCGGCAAAAGCGTTGTTCACATCTTCGTATTCGCGCAGCAGGTCTACAGTTTCTTGCACCGCCTCCTGCACCACCTCCTTTACGGTCTTGGTGTCGTCGAGGTGGGGTTCCTGCTCGAGGTAACCCACCGAGTAGCCGGGGGCGAAAACCACCTCGCCCTGATAGTCTTTGTCTACCCCGGCAATGATTTTCATGAGGCTCGATTTGCCGCTGCCGTTGAGACCGATGATGCCAATCTTGGCCCCGTAGAAAAAGCTGAGGTAAATATCCTTAAGAATTTGGCGGCTGGGCGGAATGAGTTTGCCCACACCCACCATCGAGAAAATTATTTTTTTGTCGTCGGCCATTGCTGTATTCCTGTTTTTTTGTTTTCGGTTCGGTGTTTTTAGTATAACGTCAGCGAGGCGTTTTTATTGTGTGTGTGGCGTCAAAAAAAGTAGTTGCATTGGTGGCCGAAGCATATTTTTTTTCAGCAATACAGATATTTTTAGTATATTTGCACCCTCTAAACAACAAGAAAACCATGCGATACGAAGTTGATTTCTTAATAGTTGGTTCGGGCATAGCCGGTTTGAGTTATGCCCTCAAAGTAGCCCCATACGGCAAAGTATGCATATTGACCAAAGGCGAAGCCTCTGAAGGTTCCACGCGCTATGCCCAAGGCGGCATAGCCGCTGTGATGTACGACAGCGACTCGTTCGACAAGCACATACACGACACCCTCGTGGCTGGCGACGGTATATGCGACCGCGAAGTGGTAGAGATGACCATTCGCGAGGCTCCCGAGCGCATACGCGAACTTATTAAATATGGTGTCAATTTCGACCTCGACCAGACTGGTGGGCGCTACGACCTGCACCGCGAGGGCGGCCACTCAGAGTTCCGTATACTTCATCACAAAGACAATACCGGTGCCGAAATCGAGCGCGGTCTGCTCGAAGCCGTTCGCAGTCACCCCAATATCGAGCTCAAAGAGCGCCAGTTTGCAATCGACATCATTACCCAACACCATCTTGGTCAGCGTGTTACCAAACACACACCCGACATCGAGTGCTACGGTGTCTATGCTCTGGATTGCGACACCAACCGAGTCGATACCTATCTGGCCCGAACCACACTGCTCGCCACAGGTGGCATGGGCAACGTCTACAGCACAACAACCACCCCGTTAATATCGACAGGCGACGGTGTGGCCATGGTTCATCGCGCCCGCGGAGTGCTTAAAGATATGGAGTTCATGCAGTTCCACCCCACTTCGCTCTACAACCCAGCCGAGAAGCCAGCCTTCCTCATAACCGAGGCTATGCGCGGCGCAGGCGCTATACTTAAAGATACTAAAGGTCGTGAATTTATGCAAAAATACGACCCCAGGCTGTCGTTAGCTCCGCGCGACATTGTGGCTCGCGCCATCGACAACGAAATGAAACTTTCTGGCGCCGACCACCTCTATCTCGACGCCAGAGGCATTGGTCGCGACGAACTCATCGGCGGTTTTCCGACCATCTATGCCAAATGCCTTGAAATTGGTCTCAATATTACCAAAGACATGATTCCCATTCGTCCGGCGGCTCACTACCAGTGTGGTGGCATAGCGGTCAATATGCAGGGCGAAAGTTCTATACATAATCTATATGCGGCTGGCGAATGTTCATGCACAGGCCTGCACGGTGGTAACCGCCTGGCCAGCAACTCGTTGCTCGAGGCTGTGGTCTATGCGCACAATGCGGCCATGAACGCCATTACCAGGGTTAAGAACGCGTCCAACAACGAGCCTTGGTGCCGCGTTCCAGATTGGAATGCCGACGGATTGGTGCTCAACGAAGAGCAAATTCTCATCACGCAGACCAAGAAAGAGTTGCAAGAAATAATGTGGAACTATGTGGGCATAGTGCGCAGCGATTTGAGGTTGCGTCGCGCTTTCGACCGCCTCAACCTCATCTACCGCGAGACCGAAGATTTATATAACCGTTCGGTGCTCACCGAGCCCCTCTGCGAATTGCGAAATCTCATAGCCTGCTCCTATCTTACTATAAAAATGGCCATGGCGCGGCGCAAAAATGTTGGTTTGCACTACAGTCTCGACCTCCTCGACAACTCGGTAAAAGCCTGAATATCTATCGTATAGCGCAGATGTGTAAAAAATTAACATAAAAAAGTTGCAATAATCAAAAAAAAATGTATATCTTTGCGGTCTGAATTAGAAAAACGTTTTAATAACTAAATAAACAAATTTTATGACAACGTTACTCGTTCTTTTGCAAGCTGTGACCAACATTTCGATTGGATATCTTGGTGCAGCAATTGGAGCTGGATTGGCATCGGTTGGTGCTGGTATCGGCATTGGTAAAATCGGTCAGGGTGCCATGGAAGGTATGGCCCGCCAGCCCGAAGCCAGTGGCGACATCCGTTCAACGATGATTATCGCCGCCGCACTGGTCGAAGGTGTAGCCTTCTTCGCCGCCGTTATCTGTCTGCTCGTTACCTTGAAATAAGGCCGTAGCAGAACTCCAAAACAAAAACAAACACAATGCGTCGCGATGAGGGTCGCGGCGATTGGCCGCGACCCTCGAAAGACGCCCCCTGTTACAGACCAGAAACAAACCGAACTAACCGTATATGAACAACCCTCTAATCAATCCTGGTATAGGTGTCATTGTGTGGCAGTTGGTGTCATTCGGCATCTTGGTGTTCATCCTCGCCAAATGGGGGTGGCCTATGCTCCTCAAATCGCTCAAAAAGCGTGAGGATGCCATCAACGAGTCGCTCTCGGCCGCAGAGCGTGCCCGCGAAGAGATGAAGGCCCTCAAGGCCGACAACGAAGACTTGCTTCGTCAAGCCAAGCAGGAGCGCGATGCCATGCTCAGCAACGCCCGTATGACCAGCGAGAAGATTGTCGAAGAGGCTCGCATCAAAGCCACCGAAGAGGCCGACCGCATTGTCGAGAACGCTCGCGAGAACATCAATTACGAGAAGCTCAAAGCGATGCACGACCTCAAAAACCAAATAGCCAACCTCTCGATAGAAATTGCCGAGAAACTTATCAAGATGGAACTCGCCGATAGGCAAAAGGCTGACGCCCTCATCAAGAAAGAACTCGAAAACGCCCATATTGATTAATGAATAATTACAGAATCAATACCAACTATGCCAAAGCGCTCTTCATTCTTGCCGACGAATTGTCTCAGCAAGAAGTAGTGGCCGACGATATGAGGCTGGTTTCCCAAGTGTGTACCGACAGCCGCGAGCTCAACGTCATACTTGCCAACCCCACGGTTAAAGAAAGCAAGAAGGTGGCCGTTGTCGAAGCTCTTTTCGAAGGAAAGGTATCGCAAACCACTATGCTCTTCCTTTCGTTCGTCGTCAAGAAGAATCGCTCTGTCAACCTCAAAGGCATTGGCACTGCCTACCTCGACATCTATCGCGAAAGTCGTGGCATTGTCAAGACAGATTTTGTGACATCTACCGAGGTGCAGCCTGAGGTCGAGCAAATGGTGAGGGAATTGGTAGAGCGTCACACTGGCAAGTCGGTAGAACTCGATACCAAAGTCAACGCCAGCATGATTGGCGGTTTCACCATGGCCTTCAATAACAATATGTACGACGCGCGCATTAGTACCAAAATCCAGAAGCTGCGCAAAGAGTACTCGAAAAACATCTACAAGAGCAAGCTGTAGTTTTAACCAACCGAAAACCATTTATTTATGTCAGAAATAAAACCTGCCGAAGTATCGGCAATCTTAAAGCAGCAACTGGCCAACGTCGACCTCGAGGTTGAACTCGAAGAGGTCGGTACCGTCCTCACTATGGGCGACGGCATTGCTCGCATCTATGGCCTCAACAACGCCCAGAGCGGCGAGCTGGTCGAGTTCGCCACAGGCGAGCAGGGTATTGTTCAGAACCTCGAGGAGGACAACGTTGGTGTTGTTATGCTTTCCGAAAGCAATACCATCAACGAGGGCGACACCGTGAAGCGCACACGCCGCATCGCTTCGGTTAAGGTGGGCGAAGGTCTCATTGGTCGCGTAATCAATACCATAGGCGAACCTATCGACGGTAAGGGTGCCATCGAAGGGGAGCTGTTCGATATGCCTATCGAGCGCAAAGCCCCTGGCGTAATCTACCGCCAACCCGTCGAGCAACCGCTGCAAACCGGTATCAAGGCCATCGACTCTATGATACCCATCGGTCGAGGTCAGCGCGAACTCATCATTGGCGACCGCCAAACCGGTAAGACTGCCATCGCTATCGATACCATTATTAATCAGAAACATAACTTCGACGCGGGCGACCCCGTCTACTGCATCTACGTGGCTTGTGGCCAAAAAGGCTCCACCGTTGCCAACCTCGTGAAGAATCTCGAAGAGAAAGGTGCTATGGACTACACAATCGTCGTTGCCGCCACTGCTTCAGATGCTGCAGCTATGCAGTTCTATGCACCGTTTGCAGGTGCCGCCATCGGTGAATATTTCCGCGACACAGGTCGCAACGCCCTTGTCATATACGACGACCTTTCAAAGCAGGCCGTGGCCTACCGCGAGGTTTCGCTGCTCCTCCGTCGTCCGCCCGGACGCGAGGCTTACCCTGGCGACGTCTTCTATCTGCATAGCCGTTTGCTCGAGCGTGCAGCACGCATAATACAGAGCGACGAAATTGCAGCCCAGATGAACGACCTCCCACAATCGCTCAAAGGCAAAGTAAAAGGTGGTGGTTCGCTCACCGCTTTGCCCATCATCGAGACCCAGGCTGGCGATGTCTCTGCCTACATCCCCACCAACGTCATCTCTATCACCGACGGGCAGATATTCCTCGAAACCAACCTCTTCAACTCGGGTGTGCGCCCGGCCATCAACGTTGGTATCTCTGTCTCGCGTGTGGGTGGTAAGGCACAAATCAAGTCGATGAAGAAAATTGCCGGTACCCTCAAACTCGACCAGGCTCAATATCGCGAATTGGAGGCTTTCTCCAAGTTCGGCTCCGACCTCGACGCTGCCACCAAGGCCGTGCTCGACAAAGGTGCCCGCAACGTCGAAATTCTCAAGCAGCCGCAATATTCGCCCATGCCGGTCGAAGAGCAGGTGGCCATCATATTCTGCGGAACCAATGGCCTGTTGCAGAAAGTACCGGTCGACAAAATTCACAATTTCGAGAAAGAGTACCTATTCTTCCTCCATCAGAACCACCAGTCGGTGCTCGACAACCTGCGTCAGGGCAAACTTCTCGACGACGACTTGAAGGTCCTTCGCACTGTTGCTACCGATATGGTTCAGAAATATAAATAACACCACGTTACGATATGGCAAATTTGAAAGAAGTAAGAACGCGCATCGCCTCTGTCAGTTCCACACAGCAGATAACGTCGGCCATGAAAATGGTTTCGGCCGCCAAGTTCCGCCGTGCACAAAATGCCATTATCGGTATGCGCCCCTATTCTGCACAGCTCGACGAGATTGTGGCCGACATCAATGTCGAAGATGGCGTCAGTACCCCCTACCACGTGGTGCGCAAAGCCGACAAGGTGCTACTCGTAGTGGTGACGTCCAACAAAGGTCTCTGTGGCGCGTTCAATTCTAACGTTATCAAACTCGCCTCGTCGCGCATTGCCGAACTACGGCAACAGCCAGCCACCCAGGTTCAACTCATCACTATCGGCAAGCGCTGCACCGAGTTCTTTGGCAAACAAAAAGGCCTCATAGTGGCTAGCTACGACGACCTGCTCGATACCCCTTCGTTCGACGCCGTTGCCGACATTGCCGACGGCATCATGCAAAATTTCTGCGACAAGGTTTACGACAGAGTAGAGGTTATTTATAACCAGTTCAAGAATTCGCTTTCGCAGATATTGTGCGACGACCAGTTCCTGCCCGTAAAACCAGTCGCACGTACCGCCGACAGCCGCACTTCGAACGACTATATATTCGAACCCGGCAAAGAAGAAATCCTCCGCCAGATGGTTCCGCTCATGTTGAGGTCGTATTTATATCGAGTAGTCCTCGACTCGCTGGCTGCCGAACATGGTGCCCGCATGACTGCCATGCAGAAGGCAACCGATAACGCCACCGAACTCCTCAAAGACCTCAAACTCAGCTACAACAAAGCCCGTCAGGCTGCTATTACCAATGAAATTATCGAGATTGTTAGCGGCTCAGAAGCCCTGAAAAGTTGATAATGAATGTGTTCTGTCTCAGAAATCCGCTACATTTTTTGTGGCGGATTTTTTTTTGTATATTTCTAAAAAAAGTGTATATTTGCAGAGTGATTCTTTGTCGCACATAGTATATAAAACAAAGAGTATGAAAAAGTTAAGCCTCTTATTAACCCTCACAGTAGCAATCCTGCTGCCGACGGCATGGGACTACTCTAAAATTTGCCAGAACTCAGACCAATACTATAAGGGGAACTAATACCCACAACACAGAGGCGTTTGTTACAACAATACGAATACTACAATACAGTAAATACCATTTGCCAATAACCCAACAAGAAAACATAAAGCCATGAAAAAAATCATAGTTGTATCTCTCTTATTTACTCTGATTCAAAGTGCCTATTCGCTCTCCACAAGCGACTCTGCAATATTTAACATTCCCGATAAATACTATACCCATATACCGCATATTGTCAATACAAGTCATATCAGTGTATATCTACGCTATCGCCATATGTACTTTGGAATTATTGGCCTCGGACGCGCATATGTAGCTGCAGACGGCATCCGCATCAAAGGCATTGCGGTCGGAGCGGAATGGTCTAAGATTTTAGGTTTCAGTGAAGTTGTTATTCCCGATACTCCGGTAGACGTCGATTTCAATGTGTCGATTTTAAAGTATATTAACGATAGTACTGCAGAATATCTCGCACAAGCACCGTTCAACACTACAAGATATACGAACTCTGACACAGTTTTTGTGCAAAAGGACTCGACCACTGTGGACACATTGCCACTGTATGAGGTTTTTTTTAACAATCCCATCACCGTGACCGATACGTTCTATAGTTTTATAAACGCTGCGAGCGACAAAGACGAGGCTGTGATAACAGCCTACCACTCGCCATATTTTTCTGTTAGTTATTTTGACTTATTATCGCACTACCCTTACCACGACACTGTAGACATATATTTTCCTAAAGGGTACACTCTCGAACAACACATGACGACAAACGGCGAAAAATACTTTCGGTGGGCTCTTTATGACAGCAACAATCGCATGGTGTATAATCTCTTCCCGATACTGGATATACCCGAGAGCGCTGGCGTTGAGCCGACCGACGCCATTGGGAGCAACGCGGGGCTGTGGCCCAACCCTGCGCAGGACGAGTGCACCGTGGCGTCGGGCTACGGGCTGCGCAACGTGGAGGTATACGACATCGGTGGTCGACTCGTGATGAAACAAGCCGCCTCGGGCCTCGCAACACGAATAGACACCTCGCAACTCCCACGTGGCACCTACCTCGTAAAAATCGAAACCCTACTCGGCTCCACCACCAAAAAACTGGTCGTGGAATAGGCCCAATGGGCGTGAGCCGACAAGACACTAAGCCCATAATGCCACCACAGTTTGAGCGTTTGCGATAGCCATTTGTGCACTTTCTTGCAGCAGGTTTGAAAAAATGTGTTGTGTAAGGTGGATTTTTTTTGCATTTTGACAAAAAAAGTGTAAATTTGCATTCAGCAATAATTGTATAATTAAGCGTAATGGACAGAAAATGAAACGATTTGCACTTTTTATAATCTCGCTCGCAATGTTTTTAGTCGTTGTGCCCACTCGTGCCGAGCATGTGCCGGTGAGCCTGGCCCGACAGGTTGCTGCTAATATGCTCGAAGTCGATAGCACAGAACTAACCCTCGCCAAGCTGCAACAAGGTTGGGCAAATTTCTACATCTTCAACGCCGATGGCGCTTTTGTTATCGTGGCTGCCGACGACTGTGTGCCACCAGTGTTGGCCTACTCTCACGACGGGGCATTCACGCTCCGGCCCGACATGGTGAGCGTGGTGGAATGGCTCGACGACTATGAGGCCGAAATTGCCGCACTCGTGGCCTACGGCGCGCGCCCTACCGAGCCAATTCGCCGTCAGTGGGCAGAGCTTACCTCGTCGCACCGCGACCAGCGCCCCGACCGTGTTGGTGCAACAGCGGTCCACCCATTGGTGCAAACCACGTGGGACCAAACACGCTACTATAACGACCTCTGCCCCTACGACTCTGCCTCCTCGACCCGCGCCGTCACCGGTTGCGTGGCAACCGCCATGGCCCAAGTGATGAAATATTGGAACCACCCCGACGTGGGGCGCCAACGAGCCTCCTACTACGACCAGAACTACGGTTACCAATCGGCACGCTTCGATACCACTCACTACGATTGGGACAGTATGCCCAATAGCTTGAATTATAGGAGTACGGACCGCCAGGTCGACGCCGTAGCAACCCTCATGCAACACTGCGGAGTGGCTGTCGAGATGGCCTACGGCACCTCTACCGTAGGCGGCAGCAGCTCGGCAACCTACACCTTTTATGATTGGAGCTACCATAGTTGCGAATATGCACTGAAACGCTACTTCCGCTATTCGTCGACGCTGGTTCCGCTTGCTATGGAAGACTACACTCCCGCTGAGTGGCAGGCTATCCTGCGCCGCGAACTCGACGCTGGCCGCCCAATGCTCTACACCGGTCGCGACACCACCACCGGCCACGCCTTTGTGTGCGACGGCTACGACACCGCCTCGCTCTTCCACTTCAATTGGGGTTGGGGCGGATGGTGCGACGGCTACTATCGCATTGGGGCCCTTAACCCAGCCCCTGGCGGCACTGGTGGCAACGCAACCTACACCTTCAACCTCGCCAACTCGGCCATAATTGGCATTCGGCCAGCTGCCGACAACCAGCCGCAAGTGCACGTAGAAGCATCCACCAACAACGCCGCATACGGCAATGTTATCGGAGCCGGAACCTATGCTCGCTATGTCGATACTGTTACACTACTTGCCACAGCCACAGATAGTTGCAGGTTTTTGCAGTGGAGCGATGGCGCAAAAATCAACCCGCGTTGCTTCCTCGCCTCCGACTCTGTTAGCCTCACTGCCATCTTCGCCCCCCTACGGGCCGACACAGTTGGCTACGCCTCGGGCTCGCACATAACCTCATACGGTGGCAACGGCCAGGTGTGGTGGGCAACACGCCTTCCGGCCGTGGCCATGAACCCCAGTCGCACTCTCACCCAGGTCCACGTCTACCTCCCCACAGCTGGGCAGTATGAGGTCAAGGTTCACCGTGGCGGTTCGGCCGCCCCTGGCGGAATGGCCCTCACTCAAACCTATATCACCACGCTCGACAACTCGTGGCACACCATCACTCTTAGTTACCCCATCGCTCTCGACTACAATATGCCTATCTGGATTGTGCTCGGCTCGTCGCAAGTGCCATACCCTGCGGCCTGCACCCACTATGCCGGCAACCCCGATGGCCTATGGGCCAGCTTTGGCTCTAACTCTAACTGGCAGAAACTCAGCACCCACTACTCGTGGATGATAGAGGCCTACCTCTCCGACACCACCGCCGACTACACCCTCGAGGCTCGCTCGGCCAACGACCAACAGGGCACTGTTGCCGGTGGCGGAACCTACCACTACAACACCGCCACCACCATCACTGCCACGCCTGCACCGGGGTTCCGCTTCGTGCAGTGGAACGACGGGGCTGCCCAAAATCCACGCACCCTCACCGTTTTGGCCAACGCCGAGTACGTAGCCACCTTCGACCGCAGGCCGTTTGGTGTCGAGGCTTCGCCTGCCATCAGTGGGCAGGGTTCGGTTAGCGGCAGCGGCAACTACTATTATGGCGACATGGCCACACTCGTAGCCACCCCAGCCGAAGGCTACACCTTTAGCCACTGGAGCAACGGCTCGACCGACAATCCTTACCGTTTTGCAGTGACCGATGACGTAGTGCTCAGAGCCTATTTCGAATCGCAAAACGCCATAGCCCAACCATGGCCGGATGACGTCGGTGTAACGGTCAACGGCCTTGAAGTCAGCGTTGTAGGCACGGCGCAGGCAACTTTGACCGACGTGTGCGGACGCCAAATTGCGCCCTCGGCTGCAGGCGCGAACCAGGCCCGTTTTGCGCTGCCAAGCGCAGGCATCTACCTGCTGCGCCTCGCCACTGGCCAAGTGCGAAAAATTGTGGCCATATAACAGTATAACATCATTATTCGGAGTAACATAAAACCCTATAAACCAATATGAAACAAAATTACACACTGCCCATCATCGTAATGATTCTGCTCTTCGGCATGATATCGTTCGTCACCAACCTCGCCTCGCCCATGGGCGACATACTGCGCAACCAATTCACCATACCCAACTGGCAAGGCACGCTGGGCGTTTTTGCCAACTTTATAGCCTACGCCATTATGGGTGTGCCAGCAGGCAACCTACTGCAACGTCGTGGCTACAAGCAGACCACCCTCATTGCCATTGCCGTGGGTTTTGTGGGCGTCGGCATACAGCTGTGCTCGGGCTGGGCTGGCAGTTTCGGTATATATCTGGCTGGTGCCTTCGTGGCAGGATTCTCGATGTGCCTGCTCAACACGGTGGTCAACCCCATGCTCAACCGCTTGGGCGGTGGAGGCAACCGTGGCAACCAGCTCATACAGTTTGGCGGAACGTTCAACTCGCTGTGTGGCACAGCCGTAATCGTCGTCACTGGCCTGCTCATCCCCAACATCACCCAGGCCCGTATTAGCGACACCTTCCCCCTCATGTATACCGCTTTGGCCGTCTTTGCGCTCGCCTTTGTAGTAATACTCCTCACCAAGCTACCCGAGAACGAAGAGTCGCGCCAGGCTGCCACAGCCGCCCTCCCGCTGCGCGGCCTGTTGCAGTATCGCCACTTTGTGCTCGGCGCGGTGGCCATATTTATCTATGTCGGTGTCGAGGTCGGAGTGCCTAATGTGCTCAACAAATGGCTACAAAATCCTGATAGCCACTTCTTTGCCGAAGGCGTGAGCGCCGAAGCTGTGGCTGGCTCGGTTGCGGCGTTCTACTGGCTGCTCATGCTCGTGGGGCGCCTTGTGGGCGGACTTGTGGGCAGCCGCGTATCGGCACGCTCAATGCTCACCGTGGTGGCTTCGGTGGCCATAGTGCTCGTTGTGGCAGCCATGCTGGCGCCGACTTCGATAATGGTGCGCTTCCCAGGTTTCGACGGTGCCAATGGCCTCGCATTCAACAGCATACCTCTCAGTGCTGCCCTGCTGGCCAGTGTGGGACTTTGCACCTCGGTCATGTGGGGCGGAATATTCAACCTCGCCGTCGAGGGTCTGGGACGCTACACCGAGCGCGCGTCGGGGCTGTTTATGGCCCTCGTGTGTGGCGGCGGAGTGCTGCCACTGCTCATGAACGTAGTGGTCGATGTGGCCGACTATCTGCCCAGCTACATCGTGGTGGTGGCCGGCTTTGCCTACCTGCTCTACTATGCCCTCAGCGGTTCCAAACCCAAACCGGTAGCCGAATAGCACATAGAAATTGGTCGTTGTATGGGCGCGGCGTGCCAAGGGCACGCCGCGCTGCACGGCCGTTTGAGCTGGCGAAGAGGGGTGAAAGACCTATTTTGTAGTGATATAAATCGTGCCGAGCAGGGGCCGGAAATGGCCAAAAAAAGGTGGCTAAGTGCTTGATTGATAAGGCTTGTTCGACCTCAATACGACCTTAACCCCTCTTTAACCCCTCCTTGACCCTGAAAATAAGGCAGTTGCGAGAACTGAATTTTTGCAACTTGCAGGGGGGTGGAATATTGACGTTTTGGAGCGGACCCGGTGGCGGTACAAAATATTTTTTTGCATATAAAAAAAAATGTGTATCTTTGCACGGTCTACACTGACGGGTCCATACCTGCCAATGGGTTGCCTCTCAGCGTGTTAGTTATGTTTAACCCGACCGTGGCAGGCGGTCAATAGAAAAACCAAACCAACCCAAACAATGGATTACAAGAATGTGCAACCGCTGGCCGATTTCGATTGGAGCGCCATCGACAACAAAACCGAGAAAGCCGACAAGTCGCGCGATGAGCAGCAGGCAGCAGCCTACGAAAAGACTTTCAACGCTTTCACCGAGCAAGAGGTAATCGAGGGCACCATCGTGTCGCTCAACGACCGCGAAGCCGTCGTCAACATCGGATTCAAATCCGACGGCGTCATCCCCGCTTCCGAACTGCGTTACAACCCCGACTTCAAAGCCGGCGACAAAATCGAAGTCTACGTCGAAAGCCAGGAAGACAGCAACGGTCAGCTTCTTCTTTCGCACAAAAAAGCACGCATCCTCAAATCGTGGGAGCGCGTCAACCAGGCATACGAGAGCCAGGAAATCATTACCGGTTACGTCAAAAGCCGCACCAAAGGCGGCCTGATTGTCACCGTGTTCGACAACATCGAGGCTTTCCTCCCCGGCTCGCAAATCGATGTCAAACCCATTCGCGACTACGACGTCTATGTCGACAAGACCATGGAGTTCAAAGTCGTCAAAATCAACCACGAGTATAAGAACGTCGTTGTTAGCCACAAGGCTCTTATCGAAGACGAAATCGAGGCCCAGAAAGCCGAGATTATCAGCCACCTCGAGAAGGGTCAGGTGCTCGAAGGCGTAGTTAAGAACATTACCTCTTACGGTGTGTTCGTCGACCTGGGCGGTGTGGATGGTCTTATCCACATCACCGACCTCAGCTGGGGCCGCATCAACCATCCCGAAGAGGTGGTCCAGCTCGACCAGAAAATCAACGTCGTTATCCTCGATTTCGATGAGGCCAAGCGTCGCATTGCCCTCGGTCTCAAACAACTCACTCCTCACCCGTGGGATGCTCTCGACCCCAACCTCAAAGAGGGCGACCACGTCAAGGGCAAAGTCGTTGTCCTGGCCGACTATGGTGCATTTGTCGAAGTGGTGCCCGGCGTCGAGGGCTTGATTCACGTCAGCGAGATGTCGTGGAGCCAGCACCTGCGCAGCGCCCAAGATTTCCTCAAAGTGGGCGACGAGGTGGAAGCTGTTATCCTCACCCTCGACCGCGAAACTCGCAAGATGTCGCTCGGCATCAAGCAGCTCATGCCCGACCCCTGGCTTGCCATTGCCGAAAAATACCCCGTTGGCAGCAAACACGCCGCTACCGTGCGCAACTTCACCAACTTCGGCATCTTTGTCGAACTTGAAGAGGGCGTGGACGGCCTTATCCACATCAGCGACCTCTCGTGGAGCAAGAAGATTAAACACCCCGCCGAGTTCACCAAGATTGGCGACAAGATTGATGTCGTCGTCCTCGAAGTCGATGCCGAAAACCGTCGTCTCTCGCTCGGCCACAAACAGCTCGAAGAGAACCCCTGGGATGTCTACGAAAGCATCTTTGCCGTTGGTAGCGTTCACCAAGGCACCATCACCAGCCTCAACGACAAGGGCGCCACTGTGGCTCTGCCTTACGACGTCGAGGCCTTCGCCCCGATGCGCCACCTCGAGAAAGCCGACAAGTCGAAAGCCCACCAGGGCGATGTGCTCGACTTCAAGGTCATAGAGTTCTCGAAAGAAGGTAAGAAAATTCTCGTTTCGCACACCCGCACCTTCCAAGACAACGTCGAGGGCGGCCGCGAAGCCGACGAGAAGAAAGCTCGCACCACCCAGAAGACCGTCAAGAAGATTAACGAGACCCTCGAGAAGACCACTCTTGGCGACCTCGACGTGCTGGCTAACCTCAAAGCCGACCTCGAAAAAGAGAGCGGCAGCAGCGCTGAATAATCTAAAAAAGACGTTAGTTTCCATACAAGCGTCATTTTTCTTATCAATATTGTGGCAATACTCGCAGGAGTGTTGCCACAACTTTTTTTCGGTTCGTTAGTGTTTTTTTTGTTTTAGTTATTGCGCGCGGCCGGTTGCTGTTTGTCTTGCCTTGTGCGACGAGAGTTTGTTTGTAGCGGTTGGTCTGTATGGTTCAGACGGTGGGGGCACTCATGGCCTCCTGCAGTGAGGTTTGGTTTGCACCAGGGGTGGGTAGCGATTGCTGCTGCGGGCAATAGTTTCTGTTTTTTTTGTAATAGATAACGCGGGGAGATGAATTTTATTGTGCCACTATTTTGCGCCCGAGGTGCTGCCGTGGACCCAAGTTGGTGGCATCCAGCGCGTAGGCCTGTTGATAAAAAAACTCTTCCCGACGTGGGGAAGAGTTTTTCTTTGCTTGGTGGCATCGACTGGAATTGAACCAGTGACACAAGGATTTTCAGTCCTCTGCTCTACCAACTGAGCTACGACGCCATCATTTTCCTTTCGAAAGCGAGTGCAAAATTACGAAGAATTTTTCAATTAGCAAAATTTTTTTTTAATTTTCTTCTGAAGTGTCTGATTCTAAGGGTTTTGAAATTGCAATAAGTTGGTCTATGATGAGCCAAAACACCCCAATCGTGATTGCTGCATCGGCAATATTGAATATCGCGTTGAAGAAGATGAAGTGTCTGCCGGTGCTCAGTGTGGTGTCGATTATAGGGCAGTAGAACATATCGACCACGCGGCCTTGCAACAGCGGTGCGTAGCCTCCCTGTGGTGGGAAGAGTTGGGCTATGTTGTAGTAGCTCTCGTTGAATATAAGGCCATAGAAGCAGCTATCTACCAAGTTGCCCACTGCGCCCACGAAGATGAGCGTTATGCAGGCCACGAGCGAGGTGCGCATACCGCGGCGAATGCTGTGCAAGAGGTACCACAGAATGGAGCCAGAGGCTATGAGTCGCAGCAGGGTGAGCACAATCTTGCCCTTGGTGCCGCCAAAAGCCATACCAAAAGCCATCCCCTCGTTTTCGACGAAGTGAAGCCGGCACCAGCTGCCAATGAGGTTGATTTCTTCGCCTATCTGGAAGTGGGTTTTGACGTAGATTTTTAGTGCTTGGTCTGCAATGAGCACTACGCCCACGATGAGGGCGAAAAGTCGGTATTGCTGTTTTGTTTTCTGGGTCGGCATGGGGTTGTGTGGTTCTGTTTTCGAAAAGAATAACGTTTGGAGTGTTTTTTTATTGTGTTGCGCCGTTTTTTTTGCGGGCGAGGTATTCGTCAACTTGGTCGAGTAGTTCGTCGTACCATTCCTGTCCGAAGCGCCTAATGAGCGGCTCTTTGAGGTAGCGGTAGAGCGGTTGGCCGTGGCCGGCGGCGCTGCGGCACACTTCCCAGCGGTGGTAGTTGATAGAGATAAACTGGCCAAAGTCGTCGAGCCGCAGGGGGTAGAGGTGGCACGAGATGGGTTTCAGAAACGAGCACTTGCCGTCGCGGCAGGCGGCTTCGATGGCGCAGAGGGCGGTGCCGTTGGTGCCGTGGCAGATGTAGGCACATTCGCGCCCGTCGATGAGCGGCGTGGTGGGCTCGTTGTCGTTGTCGGGCACGCTCACTCCCTGTTTGGTAATGGCTTTGCGCCCTTCGGGGGTCATGTAGGGCTCGATTTGTGGTAGGATGTTGGTTATGGTTTCGGTTTCGTCGGAGGTGAGTGGGGCGCCATAGTCGCCTTCGATGCAGCAACGGCCGTGGCACTGGGCGAGGTTGCAGTCAAAGCGTTGGTCGACAATGTCGTCGGTCAGAATGCAGTTTTGTACGATTAGCATAGGGTGTCGATTATTTTGTTGGCCAGCACTTCGGCCAGTTTGTAGCGCGATTCTACGGTCCATCCAGCCACGTGGGGTGTGAGCAGCGTGCGTGGCGACTGGCGCAGGTAGGCCAAAGGCTCGGGCTCAGAGCTGGTCGAGTCGAGGCCGTCGCGGCTCATGTCCTCGTATTCTATTACGTCGAGGGCGGCGCCGAGCACTTGGCCTCTCTTCATGGCTTCGACGAGGGCGGCGGTGTCTACCACTCTGCCGCGCGCGGTGTTGACCAGGAAGATGGGGCGAGCAAACGAGGCGAGGAAGGCGTGGTTAACCATGTGGTCGGTCTCGTCGGTCAGCGGCACGTGCAGGCTCACTATGTCGGCCTGTTGTTGCAGTTGTGTCAAAGAGCACTCGGTTACGTAGCTCGGGGCGTAGTTATATTTGTACTTGTCGTATGCCAAAATATTGCACCCAAAGCCAGAAATTTTTTTTGCAAACGAGGAGCCCATATTTCCGAAGCCGATTATGCCCACTGTGCGCGAGCCCAGCTCGAGTCCACGGTTGGCCTCACGTTGCCATAGGCCACGGCGCACTTCGTCGTCGGCCGTGTTGAGGTGACACAACAGCGAGAGCAACATTCCCACGGCTTGCTCGCCAACGGCGTCGCGGTTGCCTTCGGGCGAGTTGAGGCATTTTATGCCACGACTTTCGGCGTAGGCAACGTCTATGGTCTCCATCCCTGCGCCAACGCGTCCAATGCAGCGCAATGCTGGCAGAGCATCGATAAGTTGCCGGTCGACAGTGATTTTGCTCCTCACCACAATGCCGTCGGCCTCCTGGGCGGCTTTGATTAGTCCCTCGCGGTCGAGGCTAGGCAGCTCCACAACATCAACACCTGCTTCGCGCAGGCGTTGAGGGAGGATGGGGTGTGTGCTGTCGGTTATGATTACTCGTGAGCCCATTTGCTTAGAGTGTTTACTCGTTGGTGGTAGGTGAGATGGCTAAAGGTGTGAATGTCTTTGTTGTCGACGATTTGGCAGCGAATATGCCAATTCCGCCCTCGATGTTTGAGTGGAACTGGGCAGGTTCGGAAAAGATGGAGCCCAGCTCGTTTTCGAGGCTTGCCACAGACAACTCGTAGAGGTAAAGGTCGCGCGAGTATGAGTAGATAGCCATATATATTTTCAGCGTTGAGGGTATGTGTTGGGTGCGGATTGTCTTTTTGCCATAATAATCATAGTACTGGTAATTATAGTTTATGTAGTAGTCATCTAAAGAGAGTAAGAAAGGAATATCGTGGCTTTGGCCGTTGAATTTGTTGTCGTCGAAGAACAGTTCGTTGCCATCTAATTCGTCGATAAGCGAGAGCATAGAGCTTGTACCGTCTGTAATGAGGTAGTCGTTGCAAGTGACGTCGGGCCACATATTATAGAGAGAGGTGTCTCTCGTGATGGTGGTATCGTAAACGGTGCGTTGTCCAATATGGAAGGTACCATCTTGGAAAATGGTGTCTGGAACAGTGCGTTCGGTGATTTCGGTTTCGGTTCTGATTTCGTCTATCGTGGCCCAGAAATCGATTCGATAGTAGTTTTCTTCGTTTGCTGGGTCGTTAAGTCGAATGTTGCACGTAAATTGCTGTACTGAGTATTCGTTGTCGAAATTGCCCATACTGAGGTCGGCTGAAGTGATGTTAGGCTTGGTCGGGACGACAGTTTTGGCCGACACTGGGTCGTGGCCAGGAATGTTGGCCGTTATTTCGATGGCGTCGCCAGCTTGAGGAATGTAGTCGAAGTAGTAGCATAGGTCGTCATCGTCATATTCGCCTTGGTCCGAGCTGAGTAGCGTGCCGTTTACCTTTAGCGAGAAAGTGGCGTTCTTCTCGATTTTGAACGGCGATGTGTCGAGGAAGAAGCGAGAGTAGCTCATCCTAACACTGAGGTTCTCGTCGGTTTCGATTTTCGATTGCATGACGGCCTGCTGCTTGCTCACGTCGCCGTTGAATCCGATAGGCGTTTCTAAGTCGTCGCACGCGCTGGCAAGCAGAGCTATGGTTGCTGAGAGTATCAGTATTCGGTTTTTCATTGTTGTTATGATTTTGGGCGTGAACTAAAATTTATATATGTAAGATACCGATGGCATTATTGGGAAAATGGAGAGTTGCACCAGCGAGCTGCCGTAGGAGGTTTTGTCGATGGTGGTGTGATAGCGGTATGATTTATATATGGTGTAGGGGTTCTTGCGGTTGTAGAGGTTGTAAACGCTGATAGACCATGTGCGAATGCCGTGTTTTTTCTGTTTGTGGAAGTTGACGCTCAGGTCCATGCGGTGGTAGGCCGGCAGGCGGTAGTTGTTGCGCGACTCGACGTATGGCAGGTATGTGCCGTCGTTGAACAGGCCACTGAGTGGGCTGAAGTCGAAGTAGGTGTCGGATGGGTCGTAGTCGTCGGCAGGTATTTCCTGTGTGGCGAGGGTGGCGGTGTTGCCGGTCGAGTAGACCCATGTGGCGCTGATGTCGAACTGTTTGCTGGGCTTGTAGGTGAGCACGATAGAGATGTCGTGACGGCGGTCGTATTTGGCTGGGAAGGGGAGCCCGTTGTTGAGTTCTTGGCCGGGTTTGTCGAACTGGCGTGTGGTTTTGCTCCATGTGTATCCAATCCAACCCGTTATGTCGCCGACGCTCTTTTGGGCTAAGACTTCGAAGCCGTAGGCCCAGCCTCGGCCGAGGCAAACCTTGTCTTCCCACCCCACCGAGCCGCCCCAGAACGAGCTACCGTTGCGATATTCCATGAGGTTGTTCATCCATTTGTAGTAGCCTTCGATAGAAAAGTCGATGATGCTGCGCCAACTGTAGAACAGGCCTGCTGCCACTTGGTGCGAGTGCATGGGCGAGATGCGTTTGGTTACGGGTACCCATAGGTCGGTGGGGAGGCTGATGTTGCTGCTCGATAGCAGGTGGAGGTACTGCGTCATGTAGGCGTAGCCAGCCTTGAGCGAAAGGTCGTCGGTGAGCATATAGCGGCCCGATAGGCGCGGTTGGGGGTTGAAGTAGGGTTTGCCCTGAACCAAGAAGCCGCTTATGGCCATGCCAGCGTTGAGTTTGATGGCGTCGGTGATGGAGTAGTCGTCTTCGGCGTATATCATAAATTCTTGGGCTCCGATTCTACTTTGGCCCACAATGGTGTCGTAGTGCTCGTTGAGGCTGTCGAGTGTTCCGGTGATGTCCATCTTTACGCCCGACACTTCGGGTTGGAAGAGGTGCTGGGTGAACGAGCCTCCAAAGCGGATGTTATGTTCTGGCAGAGGGGTGTAGTCGAAGTCGGCCCTCGCTGTGAGGTCTGATATACCCGAATTGTAGTCCATCGAGGCGTCGGTGGTGGAGCGCATGGTGCCGTAGGTGGCGTCGGGCCAGGTGTTGTCGGAAGTCAATCCGAAGTCGAGTCTGTTGCGGTAGCGTGTATACGACGCCGTGATGTTCATGAATAGTTGAGGGTTGATTACGTAGTTCCAGCGTAGGGCTGAGGTTAGGTTGCCCCAGTTGTAGCCCATGTTCAAGCTTTCGCTGTAGGAGTAGTCTGAGAACATACCGTCGCCGATGTTGATGTTGGCATAGAGGCGGTCGTCGCCCATATAGATGGAAGCGTAGAGGTGGCTGCGGTCGTTGAATTTGTGGCTTATCTTGCCGTTGAGGTCGTAGAAGTAGTAGCCAAAATCGACTTTCCCACCGCCAGTGCCAATCGTGATGGCGCCGAGGATGGGCTTCATAAGGATGTCGAAGTAGGTGCGCCGCGCCGAGAAACTGAATGTGGTGCGCTCTTTGATTATGGGGCCTTCGATGCTTATTTTCGAGGCTATGGCGCCTATGTTGATGCTGCCGTGGATGGCTTTGTCGTTGCCGTTGTTGGTGGTTATGTCGAGCACGCTCGATATGCGGCCACTGAAGTGGGCTGGAAATGAGCCTTTGTAGAGGGTGACGGTCTTGATGGCGTCGGAGTTGAAGGCGCTGAAGAAGCCGCCGAGGTGGTTGACGTTGTAGAGCGGCACGCCGTCGAGCAGGAAGAGGTTCTCGTCTGGGCCTCCGCCGCGCACATACATACCGTTCATGCCTTCCGAGCCGCTCTGCACGCCGGGGAGCAGTTGAAGGACTTTGAGGACGTCGGTTTCGCCAAAGATTGTGGGCACCATCTTGATGTGTTCGACCGGCACTTCGATGGCGCTCATCTGGCTCACTTTGGGGCTGGTTATGCGTTCGGCGGTGATGACCACTTCTTGGAGGTCGATGTTGGCGTCGAGGGCCACGTTGAGCACGCGGTTAGAGTCGAGTGCAAGGCTGTGGTGCTGGCTTTTGTAGCCGGTATAGGTTATGCGGAGGTCGGCAGAGTCGGCTTTGAGGGTCAGGGTGTAGCGCCCGTAGGCGTTGGTGACGGCGCCTTTGCCGCTGGGCACGTCGACCACGGTGGCTCCAATTAGGGTTTCGCCTGTTTGATGGTCGGTTATGGTGCCGCTCACTGTGTGCTGGGCCAGGGCCGTGGTGGTAGCGAATAGGAAAGCGGCGATGGCGAGTAGGACCTTGCTATATGGTCGGGGCGTAGGCTGGCTTTTCATTGGTTGTAAAGGTTTGAATGTCAAGGCCAAGCCGACCTCAATACGACCCTAACCCCTCTTTAACACGATGTTGGTGTTGGTTTTCAGGTGGTTAGAAGCGGTGTCGGCTTGGCTCGAAGAGGTTTTTTTTAGTAGGTGATGATGGTGTCGAGCTCTTTGGCTTGGGCTATCATTTTTTCGAGTTCGGACACTGATGGGACGCGGTTGCAGAGGTTTTTTTGGTCGTTGACTTCGACCAGGCGGGGCTGGAGGTTGGCTGGCACGCGGTGGCGAAATTCTTTGACGGTGTCGACGCCGGCGGCTTCGAGCAGTTCGGCAAATTGGCCGGCAATGCCGTTAATGCGGAAGAGGTCGGCGTGGTTGGTCCAGCGCAGGATGAGTTTTTCGCTTATGCCAGTGGTTTCGGCCAGTTTGGCGCGGCCACTTTTTTTGGCGCATTGGGCAAGTAGGTCGTCGGTGGTTTTGATGCCTGCGGCGTTGAGTTTGGCGGCGTAGACTTCGCCGATACCTTCGATTTGTTCAATTTTGTAACTCATTAGTTTTTTGTGTTTGTTGGTTGGTGCCTACTCTGGTCAGGGCTTTTCGGCTTGCTCCCTGTCGGGGACGACCCCCGACTGTGTCGTTTTATGGTGCAAATTTACGTTTTTTTTTCGGATTTATGGACTTGCGGTAAAAAAAATATTGTGGTCTTGTTCTATCTTTCGCTGTATTAGGATGTTAGGTCGGTGGTTTGGGCGTTGGCTGCGGCCACGAGGTTGGCTGGCGAGGCTTTGATTTGCAGGCCGCGCAGGCCGGCGCTGACGTAGATGTGGCTGTGTTGCAGGCAGCTGCTGTCGAAGAGTGTTGGCAGCGGTTTTTTCATGCCCAGAGGGCTGCAGCCGCCGCGTATGTAGCCGGTGAGTGGTTGCAGCTGGCGCAGTGGGATGAGGTCGCACTTTTTGTTGCCTGTGGCGTGGGCGGCTTTTTTGAGGTCCACTTCGCGGTCGGCCGGCACTACGCACACAAAGTGTCCCGTGTGGTCGCCGCTGAGTACGAGGGTTTTATAAACCTGGCCGAGGGGTTCGCCCAGTTGGGCGGCCACGTGCTCGGCCCCGAGGTCGTTTTCGTCAACCTCGTAGGCTATCAGTTCGTAGGCCATACCGAGGCGGTCGAGCAGCCGGGCGGCGTTGGTTTTGGCAATTTTTTTCACATTAATATAACGTCGAAAATGAAAAAAAATTACAAATAAAATGTTAAATTTTTTCACATTTCGAAAAAAGTGTGTATCTTTGCATTGTAAACCATAAAATACAGGCCTATGAAAAATCTGTATAAGTTATTGATTGCTACTGTATTGACGCTTCTTTGCACGATAATGGTTTCGTGCTCCGAAAAGGAAGAGGTGTATGCCGATAGGGCTCAAGATGCCGATTCGCCCGCCTATGCCGTCTTCTCGTCGAGTTGGCTGACTTTTTCTAATCTTTATAACCTGCGTGGGCTCAATGCCGACGAGGTGACTGCGGCCATGGAGGCTGCTGGTTTCTGGCTCATCGGCTCTCAAACTGTCGAGGGCGCGGGTAGCCACATGGTGTTTTCCAAAACGGTCGACGAGCATTGGCAGTATCTGGTCAGTGTCAATCCAGCTACTGGCGTTCAGGTGTTGCCGCTGTGGGACAATAGTGGCAACTATCCTTGTGCTCACGACACCGAGTTGGCCGTTTCGCTCATCAACGAGGAGCAACTCCTCTTCCGCGGTAGCGAGCTTGCCGAGTTTGTCGGTGTCATTTCCGACACGGCTGGCACCGACCTCACGAGTTATACCGACAAGTCGCTTTTTGCCACCGACCTGCTGTCGGCCATCCAGCAATCGACCCAGTCGTACACGCTGGTGGCTATGAGTCGCTATGCCGACGGTATTACCACCACGGTCATGGCCAACTACCAACTGGCTGGCGCTTTCTCGTCGCTCTACTCGATAGAGTGGGGCGAGTAGGCCAGAGCGCTACTCTTTGCGGCTTTGGGCCGCATAGGTGCGCCATTTGGCGAGCACTGCCTCGAAGTCGGCCGACAGTGGGCTTTCGAAGTGTGTGGTGGTGTGGGTTGTAGGGTGCTCGAAGCCAAGAATCATGGCGTGTAGAGCTTGGCGTGGCATGAGGGCAAAGCAGTTTTCGACAAATTGGCGATATTTAGAGAAGGTGGTTCCTTTTAGTATTTCGTTGCCACCATAGGCTGCGTCGCTAAAAAGCGGGTGCCCGATGTGTGTTAGGTGGGCGCGGATTTGGTGGGTGCGTCCGGTTTCGAGCACGCACTCTATAAGTGTCACGTAACCAAAGCGTTCCACGACGTTGTAGTGCGTCACGGCGTGCTTGCCGCGCTGCTGGTCGTCGGGCAGGGAGGGGTCGGTTGGGTAAACACACATCACGCGGCGGTCTTTGGCCGAGCGGCCAATATTGCCCACAATGGTGCCGTGGTCCTCGTCGAAATCGCCCCACACCAAGGCGCGATATTTGCGTTCGGAGCTGTGTTCGAAGAACTGGCGCGCGAGCGAGGCCTGGGCCTCCTCGGTCTTGGCCACCACCAGCAGGCCCGAGGTGTCTTTATCTATACGGTGCACAAGGCGTGGCACCACGGGTTGCCCCTCGGCGTCGGTCTGGTCAGCGCAGTGGTAGAGCAGGCCGTTCATCATCGTTCCGGTGTAGTTGCCCACGCCGGGGTGGACCACCAGGCCGGCCTGTTTGTCGACCACCAGCACTTGGTCGTCTTCATATATTATATTCAGTGGCACGGGTTCGGGCAGCAGTTCGAAGTTGTGGGGCGGTTCGGGCAGCAGTATGCTTATAACGTCGAGCGGTTTAACCTTGTAGTTAGACTTTTCGGTGCGGCCGTTTACGACAATGCAGCCCGCCTTGGCAGCAGCTTGAATTTTGTTGCGCGAAACTCCTTCGAGCCTCATTTGCAGGTATTTATCAATTCGCAACTGCTCCTGTCCGCGGTCTACAGTAATTCGGTGGTGTTCGTAGAGACCGCTTTCTTCTTGTAGTTCTTCGATGTCTTCCATACAAAAGATTAACGCACAATGGCGATTTTTATTGTGCCAACCACGACATTATTATTGTCGTTTATCAGCAGCATATAGAGTCCCTGACGCAGGTGGCTGACGTCGAGCGTGTTGCTGCGTGTGGTGGCCACTTGGTGGCCGGTCATGTCGAGCAGTTTGGCCATACCGCCGGTTGGCATTCCCTCGATGTTTACCACGTTGCTGGCCAGCGTTGGGTAGGCTCGTGGTGCGGTTGTGGCAGCCGCTTGGTTGGTGCCGAGCAGGGCACTCTGCCCGAAGCAGGGGCGAATCATGAGCGAACCCGCGAGGAAGCTGGGCTCCCACTCCGACCCGTAGAGGCAATATATGCGGTCCGAAGTGTTCAGGCTGCGGTCGAATCCGAGGTTTATGAAGTTGGGACTCAGTTGTTCAAAACCAACAAAAATCCTCCCATCCACCACGACCGGACTCTCGAGGCGGTAGCGACAAAAGGTGTTCAAACTGTCGAACTTGGGGAATCGTCGCTGCGTATCGCGATAGAGTCTGGTGCCCGGGGTGCCGTCGTCGTTGGCTTGCCACACGTTGATGCGGAATGGAACCGAGAGGTTTTCGTTGTTGTGGGTGCTGTTAAAATAGAAGTCTACGGCCGTCAAGGTGTCGCGCACGTTCAAGTCGAAGCGGTAGGCTACGTTGCCGTTGGCCGAAAGGCCGTAGCCGTTCTCGGGGGTGCCGTCGTCGTAGGCGTAATAGTTGTCGAATATTTGGTGGTAGACAATAGTGTCGTTTTGCGTGTGTATGTCGCCCGAGCCTTCGCTCACCACGTGGGTTATGGTGTATGTGCGTGGCGTATTGCCTTCGTCAAAATGGTAGGTCACCGCCGGCGAGGCGTGGGCAGGAGCCTGCTGGTAGTGTCTGCCGGGGTTGAATGGGGGCGCGTTGTTGTTGCCGCCCGAGTAGGTGTCGAGCGTGTTGCCATCGCTGTCGGCCACGGTGTAGGCATAGCTGGTGGCGATGGGGCTGTGGTAGAGGTTGGTGATGGTTATGGCGAGCGATGTTGCCATGTCAGAGGTGCGGTATTGCCGTGCTGGCATGGCGCGGTAGTGGGCGAGCATGGTGGGTGCGGGGTCGACGAAAGCAATGTCGTCTACCGTCGTGTCGAGCACCGAGCGCGAGTGGTCGAGCATCACGTAGTCAATGTTCCATTGGTCGCAGTTTGCGGCGCGGCCTGGCTTCGAACTGGTTGGCAGCGAGCAGTAGTTGCGAAAACGAAAGCGGAATTCGGCGTTGAAAAAAGCAGTGTCGGTCACGGCAATGGCCACATACTGCCACGTGTGGCCGGTCTGTGCAACGAGTGTGTCGACCGAAATGCCGCCGCGTTGCCAAGCGGTAGTCCAGCTGCTGTCGGCCGCGCGGTAGAATTCGAGAATGAGCGAATCCTGCTCCTGTGGGGTGTCGCCCACTATTTGCCACATCTGGTTGCCTCCGCCACCAGGCAGGTAGTAGAAGCTGAAGACAATCGAGTCGGCCGGGCCGAGGGCGCGCGTGGTGTCGGCAAAAAGAGTGTCGAGTCGTATTGGAAGCGATGTGAGGGTGTCGGCGCCAAAGATGCTGGTCGAGGCTCCGGCATGGAGACTCCCATGTTCGTCGATGGCGTCGAGGGTGACCATACCCACGGTTGGTGGTTTGGGGCCGTAGTCGTGGCCCACGTAGGCTTGGTGGTCGGCCCAAAGGGTGGTGGAGGGGGCACCGGTGTAGTTGGAAAAGTCGTCGAAGAAGGGTAGGACCAAGGGGGCGTTTGGGGCCTTGTTATTCGATGTTGATACGACCTTAACCCGTCTATGTCCCGATGGAACAAGCACTTCCTGCGCTGCAACGCTCGCTGATAGTGCTAAGAGTATGATTATGAGCAGTTGGCGACGCATGGATGTTACCATTGGTAGCCCTCGTCGTCGCCCATGGAGGGTTGCTCTGTGGCGGCGGGGAGGATGATTTGTGACGAGTCTACACGAAATTCTTTTATCATGCGGTCAATCTCTTCGGCGTCGGCTTCGCGATACCAGAGCTCGATTTCGGTCCCGTAGGGGTATTGGGAGACACCGGTGTAGTCGGGGCGCTGGCGATAGACCACGGCTTTTTGTTTGTCCTTAACGCCTTTGAAGTGTTCGCGCCCAACGTTGAGCGAGAGGGATATGATGTCGCGTCTTGCGCGGTCCGAAGTTTTGCCAATGACGAATGGCACCACGGCTTGGCCTGTGCCGTCGCCGCGGCCCACGGTTAGGTCTATGCGCGAACCACGAGGCACTTGCTGGCCGGCATAGACGTTCTTGCCGTTCATGGTTTGTCCAATGACGGCGTTCTTGTATGGGTCGTCGATAAATTTGAGGCTACCTACTTGCAAACCAGCACTTTCGAGGTGCGACACGGCTTGGCGCACAGTGCTTCCCGAGAGTTCGGGCATAACGGCGTCCTCGGCCGTGTAGGAGGTCATGGTGATGTAGATTTTGCGACCTTTCTTGATTTGCGTGCCAGGTTTGGGCTCTTGGCTGAGGATGATGCCGCCCTCGACCCCGGGTTTGTATATGGAGTCCATCACGACAAAGCGCAGGGCGAGCGAGTCGTTCTCGGTCACAGTGCTGAAGTTTTCGCCCACGATGTCGGGCAGCGCGTATTCCTGGCCCTGACGGGCGTAGATTTTGATGAGGATGAAGGTGATGATGATTATCACGACCGAAACGCCGAGCATGAGCAGTAGGTGTTTGACTACGGGGTATCGTTGCAGGAAGTTGTTGGATTTCATGACTTTGGATGATTAATGGTTCGTTTCGATTAACTCGCCTTTGAGGGTGGCAGCAGTGCAGTCGGTTACGCGCACTTGTACGTACTGGCCGGGCTGGGTGTCGCGGCGGTCGAAGACGAGGACTTTGTTCTGGCTGTTGCGCCCGAAGTGCTGGGCGGGGCTGCGGTGCGATGGGCCTTCAACGAGCACTTCGAACTCCTTGCCCACCTCGCGACGGTTGTTTTCGAGGGCAATTTGGCCTTGAAGTGCAATGATTTCTTCGAGGCGGCGGGTTTTTACGTCGTCGGGCACATCGTCGGATAGGTGTCGTTCGGCGTAAGTGCCTGGGCGCATGGAGTATTTGAACATATAGGCGTAGTCGTAACCCACCTGGCGGAAGAGGTCGAGCGTTAGCTGGTGGTCCTCCTCGGTCTCGGAGCAGAAGCCGGCAATGACGTCGGTGGTTATGGAGCAATCGGGCATAGCGCGACGAATGGCGGCTATGCGGTCGAGGTACCATTCTACCGTGTAGTGGCGGTTCATGAGTTTGAGCACACGGTTGCTGCCACTTTGCACTGGCAGGTGTATGCAGCGGCAGATGTTGGGGTGAGAGGCCATGGTCTGAATCAGGTCGTCGCCCAGGTCTTTGGGGTGCGAGGTGGCGAACCTTACCCGCAGTTGTGGCGAGACGGCGGCTACTTTCGCCATGAGTTGGGCGAATGTGAAACCGTTGGCGTTGTAGGAGTTGACGTTTTGCCCAAGGAGAGTAACTTCCTTGTAGCCACTTTCGTAGAGTTTGGTGGCTTCGGCCACTATGGTCTCGGGGTCGCGGCTGCGTTCGCGGCCGCGTGTGTAGGGCACCACGCAGTATGAGCAGTAGTTTTGGCAACCACGCATGATAGAGATGTAGGCCGATATGCCATTGGCGCCGAGGCGCACGGGCTCGATGTCGGCATAGGTTTCGGTGGTGCTGAGTTCGGTGGCGGCTGCTTTTTGGCCACGAGCCACCTCGTCGAGGATGGCCGGCAGTTTGCGATACGAGTCGGGCCCGGCCACGAAGCTGACGTTCTCTTCTTCGACCATGAGTTGCGACTGCAAGCGCTCGGCCATGCAGCCCAGAATGCCTATGCGCAACTGCGGCCGACGGCTTTGCTGCGCTTTGAGTTCGCGCACACGTTTGCGGATGCGCTGCTCGGCGTTGTCGCGAATGGCGCAGGTGTTGATAAGTATGAAATCGGCCTCGCCGGCGTTGGGGGCAAGGCGGTAGCCAGCTTTGCTCAAAATGGAGCTAACTACTTCGCTGTCAGCAAAATTCATCTGGCAGCCATAGGTTTCGATATAGACTGTTCGGTCGGCCATAACAATTTGCAAATTTACAAATTTATTTTGAATTTTCGGAAAATATACGCACGCTTGATGTTATGTTTTTGAAAATCAATGTGATATTGTTTTGCGCTAAAGAAATTTTGAGTAACCTGGCCGTAATTCAAAAATTCTGCGTAACTTTGCGGCATGAAAAAATGTGTTGCATTGGTTTTAGTGGTTGTGAGTCTGAATGTTGCGGCGCAACGCGTGTCTGACTCGGTTTGGCGTAGCGAGGTGCGCACCGTCAGCCTCACTCGCGACGGCATCGAGGGCGAGCCGCCGGTGCTCACTATTGGCGACGGTGGCAAGTTGGTGTTGCGGTTCGACCTAATGCAGGCTTCGCCGCGCGACCTGCGTTGCCGCATTGCCCACTGCAATCGCGACTGGCAGCCCGACAGCCTCTTGCCCGAAGAGTTTATGCTGGGTTTCGACGACGAGTCGATAGACAATATGCAGTTCTCGTTTACTACCAACGTCGATTACATAAACTATTGGCACACAGTGCCCCCGACCTATGGCTCGTTTGTGGCTTCGGGCAACTATTCGCTCACCGTATACCTGCGCAACAATCCCGACAGTGTGTTCCTTACGCGCCGTTTCTACGTCAGCGAGGGGGCAGCGCGCGTTGCCACCACCCTCGACCGTGCCACTGCCACCGGCGGCCTTATGCAGAACCAAGAGGTGAACGTGACGGTGCAACCCGACCAGATGTGCCAACCGCAGTTTTTGACAGTGCGTGTGCAGCAAAACGGCCGAACCGACAACCTGCGAACCCTAACTTTCAGCGGCTACGACCGCGGCGCATTGGCCTTCAGCCATAGACCCGAAAACGTGTTTGCGGGCGGCAATATGTTCCGCTTTTTTGACATCAGCAACATCCATTCGCCCATGTACAATGTGCAGCAGATAGAGCGCTATGGTGGCCAAACATTCGCTATGCTCCGTCCGCTCGAAGACCGTTCGCGCAAGCCTTTCTCGTCGGACCGTGCGCTAATGGGGGGCATGAAAGTGAACGTCTATAATCGCACCAACGACGCCACCGAGGCCGACTACGTTTGGGTCAACTTCAGCCTCCCTATGGAACGCCCACTGCTGGGTGGCTCGCTCCACATTGTGGGCGCCCTTACCGACTGGGCGCTCGACGACCGCAACCTCATGGAGTGGAACCCACGCTACAAGGCCTACACAGCACGCCTCTTCTTGAAGCAGGGCTACTACTCGTATCAGCTTCTCTATAAGCCAGTTGGCGAAACCGAGGGGCAGACCGCCACCCTCGAAGGCGACCACTTCGAAACACCAAATCGCTACACGGTGTTCGTCTACCTGCGCCTACCCTCAGACCGCTACGACCGGTTAATAATGGTTAAATAATTTGGTAGTTTGAAAAATTATTCGTAAATTTGCAGGGTCGATACAGCGCTACTTTGGCCGCAAACAACTGATTGTTAGTCACCAACGAGCAACCTACCGGCACTCAAAAACCATTAGGCCACCATCATGATTGAATATAGCGAATACTCTCTACCCTCGGGGCTGACCCTCTTGGCCCACAACGATGCCACCACGCCGATGGTTACCGTCAACGTGCTCTACGCCGCCGGCGCCCGCGACGAGGACCCCTCCCACACTGGCTTTGCCCATCTGCTTGAGCACCTGCTTTTTAGCGGCACCGAACGCTACCCAGACTACGACCTTGTGGTGAACCGCATGGGGGGCGAAAACAACGCTTTTACCAACAACGACTACACCAACTATTACCTCACTGTGCCGGCCGAAGCGCTGGAACAGGCCATAGACCTGGAGGTGGACCGCATACTCAACTTCGACGTCACCCCACGTGCTCTCGAAGTGCAACGCCAGGTGGTGACCGAAGAGTATAAGCAACGCTACTTGGGCCAGCCTTATGGCGACGTGTGGCTCGAACTGCGCCGCCTGTGCTACACCACCCACCCCTACCGCTGGGCTGCCATTGGTGCCGACATTGCCCATGTGCAGCAGGCCACGGTCGACGAGGTGCGCCGCTTCCACCGCCGTCTCTATACCCCCGCCAACGCCATCATGGCCGTTTGTGGCAACATTGGCAGCCCCGACCGAGTGGCCGAGATGGTGGCTCGCCGTCTGCCTGCTACGGCCGCCTGCCCCGAGCCGCGATGCCTGCCGGCCGAGCCCACTCAAGTTGAGCGACGCGTGTTGGAACTGAGCCGCGAAGTGCCCACACCAGCCATTTACAAAGCTTACCATATCGGTCCACGTTTGAGTCGCGACTACTATGTGGGCGACCGCCTGACCGACGTGCTGGCCAACGGCCAGTCGGCACGCCTCTACGACGCGCTGGTGCGCCAGGAGTGGCTGATGATTGAGCCCAACGCCTACATCACTGGCGACCTCGACCCCGGCCTGCTTGTGGTTTGTGGCAAGCTGCGCCCAGGCGTAACCCAGGCCCAAGCCGAGCAAGCCATCGACGCCGTTCTGCATCGCCTATCGACCGAAGGCCCAACCGAATACGAGCTGCAAAAGGCGCAAAACAACTACGAGGCTAACTTCCTGTTTTCGCAATACAAGCCAGCCGACCGCGCTTTTGGTCTTTGCTACTACCGCCTGTTGGGCCACCCTGAGTGGGTCAACACCGAGCCCGACAACTACCGCGACCTTTCGGCCGACGAGTTGCGCCTCATGGCTAACCGCCTCTTTGTGCCCGAGGCCGAAAGTGTAATCTACTACAACATAGTTAGTTAAAGCAAGAAAAACATGAAACGTCTTTGGAATAATCTGGCAGACCGTCTGTGGGTACTCTGGGGCAAAGTGCGCGAGGCCGACTATCGTGCCATGGGTAGCCGTGTGCTGAACGCCATAGGCAAGGTGATGCACAAAATATTCTTCGACTGGCTGCTGCCCAAGAAATACCGCGGCATAACCAAGCGCGAAATCTACGAAATAATATTCAAGGCCGATACCCCTGCCGGCAAGCGCTTCGACGTGTGGCTCCTAATACTCATAGCGCTCAACATCGTGCTGCTAATGGTAGACAGCATGGTCATGGGCCGCGCCACCACGCTGGGCCTCAACTCGCCGGCCCTGCACTGGGTGCTCGTGGTGATTGAGTGGGGCTTCACGCTGGCTTTCACCTTCGAGTATTACCTGCGAATTTATTGCCTCAAGCACCCGTGGCGCTATGTGCTTTCGCTGTGGGGGTTTATAGACTTCTTGTCAATCTTTCCAGCCTACCTCAGCCTCTTCATACCAGCCACACAGGCCCTCACGGCGTTGCGCCTGCTGCGCGTGCTGCGCATATTCCGCATATTCAAGCTCGAGCGCTTTCAGGACGAGGCAGCGCGCCTGTTAGATGCCCTGCGTCGCAGTGCCATCAAGGTAATGGTCTTTATGCTCTTTGTGCTGGTGGCAGCCATCATTCTCGGCACCATAATCTACGCCATCGAGAACGAAAAGAACCCCGCCATACGCAGCATTCCGCAAGGCATTTACTGGGCTGTGGTGACCATGACCACGGTGGGCTACGGCGACGTGGTGCCTGTCACCGCCGGTGGCCGATTTCTGTCGGTTATTGTCATGCTGCTGGGCTACTCGATAATAGCCGTCCCCACAGGCATTGTGGCCGGCGAAACCATCAACGCCCACAAGCGCAAAGCGCCCAAGCGTCGCCGCAGCGCGGTCGAGTCTGAATATGACGACGAGGCCGACGCCCGCGTTTAGTCTTGCAGCCGCTGGCGAACCTCGTCGGGGATGGCGGCGCTGCGCTTTTCGGACCTCAAGTAGCCACTCATCACGGTGGTGCATTTGGCGCAGACCTGGCGGCTGTCTGACAAGACCACCTGCTGCTCGACGGTGAGGCTCTTGGTGCCGAAACGAACCACGTGGGTGAGCACCTCGATGCGGTCGTGGTAGTGGATTTGGGCCACGAAGTCGACCTCGAGGTGGACTATCATGACGGTGAAGTCGCCCTCCTCGGGCGGAAGACCGGCGGCGGCAAAGAAGGTCGATTTGCCGAGGTCGAAATACTCCATGATGACGGCGTTGTTGACGTGCCCCATCTGGTCCACGTCGTTAAATCGTATCTGTATCGGTAGCGAGTGCATAGTCGGTTGTGTTGTTTCTACAGGTAGAATAACGTCCCGAAGGGGTTTTTATTGCCCTGCGGTCTGCCCCCGCAGCCAAAAGTTATCAACAGCTTCGAGCCTTGTCCGACCTTAATACGACCTCAATACGACCTTAACCCCTCTTTAACCCTGATTTTCACTGTTTTATGTAAGTTGCTGATTTTCAGACAGTTAATGTTGCTATGTGGCGGTTTTGAGGCCCGCGGCTAAAGCCGCGGGCCTCATTTGTTGATAAATATTTTTCTATGTTTCGAAATTATTATGTAACTTTGCAAAATTTATGGCATAAGCCTCTTTGTACCATGATAACAAAAACACAAATAGAGATGGCTCTCGGCCAGGTCAACGACCCAGACCTCGGTCAAAGCCTCACCCAATTGGGAATGATAGAAAACATCGAAGTCGACGGCCTCAAGGTTGCTTTCGACCTCGTGCTGACCACCCCCGCCTGCCCTATGAAAAACAAGATGAAAGACGACTGTGTGCGCGCCATCCACGAGTTGGTAGACCGCAATGCCGAGGTCGAGGTCCGCCTCACCTCGCGCCCCGTGGCCCAGCCCGACCCCCACGAGCTGCTGCCAGGCGTCAAACACACCATCCTCGTGGCCTCTGGCAAGGGTGGCGTTGGCAAGAGCACCGTGGCCGCAAACCTGGCCGTGGCTTTGGCCGCCAAAGGCGCCAAGGTAGGTCTGCTCGATGCCGACATCTATGGCCCCTCGGTGCCGATGATGTTTGGGGTTAGCGACGACGATGTCTATGGCGAAAAGCACGACGGCAAGCAGTATATGCTCCCCATCGAGCGCTACGGCATAAAACTAATGTCGGTCGGCTTCTTGGTCGACCCCTCCAAGGCACTCGCTTGGCGTGGCCCGATGGCCAGCGGCGCGCTCAAGCAGCTGGTGGGCGATACCTGGTGGGGCGAACTCGACTACTTGGTTTGCGATATGCCCCCGGGAACGGGCGATATTCAACTCACTGTGGCCCAGTCGCTCCCAGTCTCGGGCGCCGTCATCGTCAGCACCCCACAGCAGGTGGCTTTGGCCGACGTGGTGCGTGGTGTCGAGATGTTTCGCAACGAGAACATAAACATACCCGTACTCGGTGTTGTAGAAAACATGGCATGGTTCACCCCCGCCGAGTTGCCGCAAAACCGCTACTACATCTTCGGCCGCGAAGGTTGCCGCCGCATGGCCGAGCAGATGGGCCTTCCGCTCTTGGGGCAAATACCTATCGTTCAGAGTATTGCCGAGAGTGGCGACAGCGGCAGGCCAGCCGCCCTCTGGAGCCCCAACCCCTCGCCCGAAAGTCAAGCCTTTGCTCAGTTGGCCGACAATGTTGTCAAAGAACTCTGCAAAATTTCATAAATAATAACGCCAAAAAGCCAAAAATATTATGACCGAACAAGAAAAAATTGTCGTCGAACAGAAAGTTAAAAACGCCATCGACCAAATCCGCCCCTACCTGCAGCAAGACGGCGGCGACGTCGAGTATGTCGACATGACGGCCGAAGGCGTCGTCATAGTACGTCTGCAAGGCCACTGCGGCTCGTGCCCCCACGCTCAACAAACCCTCAAACAGGGCATCGAGCAGGCTCTCTGCAAAGCTATACCAGAAGTTAAACGCGTCGAAAAAATCTGACTGTCAGTATGATATACACCAAAACTGGCGACGGCGGCACAACCTCGCTCGTGGGAGGCAGCCGAGTTAATAAAGACGACGTCCGTGTCGAGGCCTACGGCACCGTCGACGAACTCAACTCGCACATCGGCCTTTTGGCCGAGATGTTCAAGTCTGTGCCTGGCGGCTACACCGACGAGCTGAAGGCGGTTCAGAACACGCTCTTCACCATCCAAACCCTCCTCGCCACCGAGAGCGACGAGTGGCTCGACCGCCTGCCTCAGGTGGCCGACGACGATGTGGAACTCATTGAGCGCCAAATCGATGTCATTACAGCCTCGCTCCCACAGCTGCGCTCTTTTGTGGTAGCCGGCGGCACACAGCTTGGTGCCCAGTGCCACGTGGCTCGCTGCGTATGCCGCAGGGCCGAACGCCGTGTGGTGACCCTCGCGCGCGAGGTCAAGGTCGACCCCACACTGCTCCGCTACCTCAACAGATTGTCCGACTACCTCTTCGTTCTCTCGCGCAAAGCGGTGGTAGCGGCCGGTGCCGACGAGGTGTTCTACACTGTCAATCAAGCAGATAAAAAATAATCTCAATAAATTTCGCGTATTATCGTAAAAAGCCGTATATTTGCAAAATTTTTTTAGAACCATAAGATATGTATTGGACACTTGAATTAGCATCGAAATTAGAAGACGCCCCGTGGCCCGCAACGAAGGAGGAACTGATAGATTACGCGCAACGCACAGGTGCTCCGATGGAAGTGATAGAAAACCTGCAAGAGATTGAGGATGAGGGCGACCAGTACGACTGTATTGAGGACATTTGGCCCGACTACCCCACCAAGGATGACTTTTTCTTTCAGGAGGACGAGTATTAAAATTGCACTTATCGGGACCGGAAATGTGGCGTGGCACATGGCCACAGCTTTCGTGGCGCAAGGCGCCGAGGTGGCTTGTGTGTGGTCGCGCAACGCGGCTCATGCGGCTCGCTTTGCTGCCCAGTTTGCTTCTCGTTGCGTTCCCAGTTTGGCCAGCCTCGACCCCAGTTGCGACCTTTATATTATAGCCGTGAGCGACGACGCCATTGCCCACGTCGCCTCGCAGTTGCCGGCGGTGGGTGGTTTGGTGGTTCACACCTCGGGTGCTACACCACTCGGTGCCATCGTGGCCACAGGGCGAAAGGGGGCTGTGGTTTGGTCGCCACAAACGTTTGTGGCAGGAGTGCCGGTGGTCTACAGCGACCTCTTTTTCTGTATCGAAGCCTGCTCCGAACCCGTTGCGGCCGAGGCCGAGCGGCTGTTCGGTTTGTTGTCGGCCCACCTGGTCAGAATCAGCGGCGAGGTGCGTGCTCGTTGCCACCTGGCAGCTGTCATGGTGAGCAATTTCGGCAACGCTCTCAACGCCATGGCCGAGCAATTGCTGCAGGCCGACGGGCTCGACATACGGCTGCTGCTGCCCATCATAGAGCAAACGGCCGGCAAAGCCTCGCGTGGCAACCTCTGGAGCCTGCAAACAGGGCCGGCTGCCCGCGGCGATAGCGGCACGGTGGCAGCCCACCGCCAGATTTTGGCAGCCTGCAACCCACAGTGGGCAGAACTCTATGACCTTTTTACCGATATTATTCATCATGCAACTCATTGATACTCATTGTCATCTCTACGACGAGGCTTTCGATTCGGACCGTGCCGAAGCCGTGGCCCGCGCCGAAGCGGCTGGGGTGGTCCTGATGTTACTACCCGATATCGATGCCACGAGCGTGGCACGCCAGGAGCAGTTGGCCGAGAGTCGTCCGTCGCTTTTTCGCGAGATGGTGGGCCTGCATCCTACCTCGGTGGGCGACGATTTCGAGGCGGCTCTCGATGTTGTCGAACGCCGGTTGCGTTCGTGTCCACAGCGCTATGTGGCTGTGGGTGAGGTCGGTATGGACCTCTATTGGGACCGCACTTTCGCCGAACAGCAGCGTGAGGCTCTTCGCAGGCAAATGCTTTTGGCCGAAGAGTTTGGCCTGCCGGTAGCGTTGCATATCCGCAAGGCTCACAACGAGGTGTTTGGCCTCTTGCGCGACCTTGGGCGAGGGGCTTATCAGGGTGTTATGCACTGTTTCGGTGGCAGTGTTCAAGAGGCCCAAAAGGCGGTGGAGATGGGTTTTCATCTAGGTATCGGCGGAGTGGTGACCTTCAAGAACGCCACCATGGCCGATGTTGTCCGCGCCATCCCCCTTGAACGCCTGCTGCTCGAAACCGATGCTCCATACCTCGCGCCGGTCCCATTTAGAGGTAAACGCAACGAGAGCGCTTTTATTGTGCAAGTGGCAAAAAAAATTGCCGAAATCAAGTCCCTTTCTCTCGACGAGGTGGCCGAGCAAACAACCATTAATGCTCGCAACCTCTTCTGTCTTTGACAGTTAATAAACTATGCGGCAGCGACAAACGTCGGTCTCTTCGCCGTCGGCGGTGGTGCTTTTGCTCACCCTCACTCCAATGGCGTCGGCAGTTTGGTCGAGGTAGAGGTGAAGCAGGTCGCCGCAGTGGCTTTCGGCCATATACGACATATCGATTCGCTTAATGTAGTGCTCGCGGTGCCAGTCGGGCTCAAAGAGATTGAGTATGTGCTCAATGTAGCGCATAGAATTGATGTGGCCATTGATGTCGGCATCGCTAAATAGGGTTTGTATCGTTCTTATTTTCTGCTCGTTACCACCAAAGCGGAACTTGGCTGGTGGCGCAATCGGGCATGGGGTATCGGTGTCGACCCAATAGTTCATCTCGCCATCGCGTACTGCAAGTATGTTGGCTGGTTGGCGACTTTGGGTGTTTATCATAGCCCAGACCGAGCGTCCGTAGCCGAGAATTTTGTCGCCCGACGTTACGCGGAAGTTACGCGAGGTGAAGAGTTTGAGGGTGCTTTCGACCCAAGTCTCGATGGTGAAAGGCTGTGCCGGACGTGGCATATCGGTCATTTCGAGCGAGAAGCGCGATAGCACCCAAGCCAAGTGGCGCGGCATGAGGTATGTCATCCCAAAGTCGCGCTCGTTGGCGTGCAGGTCGGCGGCGTCGAGCATATAGTTGCCCATTTGCTGGTAAGGCAAATAGCCGAGCATATTGCAACGAAAGGCTTCGGCTTTGAACTGGTATTGTCCGATTTTTGGGAGCATAGTGGCTGATTTCGTGTTATTTAACAACGCGGTAGTAGTTCTCTTTGCGGGGCTTGTTTGGCTTTGGCCCTTTTGCAATGTGGCCCAGCGACAGGGCTCCCACTCCGACGAGGCCTTCGGGCAGGCCCATCTCGGCCATGAGGGCGCGGCCTTCGTCGGTGTCGAACATTTCGCGTTCGCGGTTAATCCAGCAGGTGCCGAGGCCGATGGCGTGGGCGGCGAGCATCATGGTGCCGAGCACAAGGGCGCCGTCGGCTTGGCCTGTTTTGCATTTTTCGGGGGACGAGCAGAAGACGAGCACCACGGTCGGTGCACCATAGTAGGGGTCATAGTCGGGTCGGGGCTCGATGAAGCTGGCGTTGAGTTGGCTCAGGCGTCGACGGAGGTCGGGGTTCTGCACAGCCACAATCCAGGGGTCTTGTAGGCCGTGGCCGGTCGGGGCATAGGTGCCGGCGTCGAGCACGGTGGCAAGTTCGTCGTCGCCAATTTGTTCGGGTTGGTAGAAGCGTATGCTGCGCCTGGTGCGTATCAGGTCGAGAAAAGCGTTGTTCATGGTTGCTTTTTGTTTATTCTACAACGTTGGCCTCTTCGAAGCCGTTGTTTCTGTTGATTTTGTTTTTCACTTCGTTGATGTAGCGTTCTACGCGGGCTACGCCCACGGCGGCAAGCAGGTTGCCAATGCTGATGAGTAGGCAGCCAATGCCGATGATTACGCTGATGGTTATGGCTCCGGCCACTGGTTTAATCATAGCGCATACGCCTATTACGGCGGCGCCGATGCCGATGGCCAACATCCACACTCCGCCTCGCGAGCCAGCTCGGCGGTAGTTGATGGAGCGCACTATGTTGCTCACCCCTTCGCTGAGCATGAATATGCCAACCAGTATGGCCATGCTTTCGGGTTTGATGAAAAAAGTTACGCCGATGGCCACTTCGGCAATGGCAGCTATGAGTTGTATGGTGTTAGCAGGGAGCAGTTGTGCGGCTCGCAGCCATGTGATGAAGGTGAAGATTCCGATAATGATTAGTATTGCCCCCGCCACTATGGATAGGATGTTTAGGGTGAGGTTGGGGGTGAAGAGGCACACCACGCCAGTTATGGCGAAAGCTACGGCCCGCAGCGTGAAGGTGCGTTTCTTGTTGGGTTGATGTTTCCGTTGTTGCATACTCGTTATGATATTTTTTGCAAAATTACGAAAAAAAGTTGTATTCAATAAAATATTTTCGGCGAAACGGCGTTTTTTTTGTATGAAGCAGACAACTTTGTGTTATCTCGACAATGGGACGCAGTATCTGATGCTCCACCGTGTGAAGAAAGCCAACGACGCTTCGCACGACAAGTGGATTGGTGTTGGCGGCAAGTGCGAGGGCGATGAGAGCCCCGACGAGTGTATGGTGCGCGAGGTTCGCGAAGAGACCGGCCTCGAGGTTACCCGCTGGCGCTACAGGGGAATAGTGACCTTTGTGTCAGACACTTGGCCGTCGGAGTATATGCACCTCTTCACGGCCACGACATGGCGTGGAATTTTGGCCGACGACTGCCGCGAGGGCGACCTGGCTTGGATTGACAAGTCGCGCCTCGGCTCGCTCGAACTTTGGGAAGGCGACCGCCTGTTTCTGCGTCTGTTGCTCGACGAGGGGGCGCCATTCTTCTCGATGAAGCTCGTCTACAGAGCCGACACCCTGGTCGAGGCCCGAATCGACGGCCGCGAGCTCTCTTTTCAGAGCCAAGAATGTTAAAATTTTTGCCGAATGAATATTTTTGCGTAACTTTGCAAATTCAAACTGTACGCAACCGTAAGCCATGTTAGAACTCTTGCTCGGCATATTGTGCGGCGTTGTGCTCTCGCTGTTCTTCAGTTTTGGACCGGCATTCTTCTCGCTGATTCAGAACAGCTTGCACTATGGCTACCGCCGCGCTGTGCACTTTGCTTTTGGCGTAAGTATGAGCGATGTGCTCATCGTGGGACTTATGCTGACGGTGCTGCGAAGGGTCGATATGTTCGAACTTTTGCACAACGTGGTGGTGGCTCTTGTGGCCTCGGCGGTGATGATTGTGATGGGTGTGTTCACTTTTCTTAAAAAACAGCAAGCCACAACTGCCGAGCAGGGACGTACCCCGATGCCAACCGATACGACCAACAGCTTCACCATCTTCGGCCGCGGCTTTTTGCTCAACATTATCAACCCCTCGATTTGGCTCTATTGGGTATCGGTCATCGCCCTCATTTCGGGCGAGTTCGACATCCCGACCAACCAGATGTACATCTTCTTTGGCGGCGTGCTGCTTACCACCCTGTTGCTGGATATTGCCAAGTGTCGCCTCGCCGCCTCGCTCCACAATGTCATCACCCCACGCCTGCAGGCTGTCTTCAATCGCGTGGTTGGTGCCATACTGGTTGGTTTCGGCGTTTACCTGCTGGTGTCGATGATAGTCTATCGGGTCGACCCCTCGGTGCGCGAGCGCGAACAGAACTCTACCCCGCAGAGCACAGAAGTTATTAAACGCATTCATAACGACGCCCTTCAGCACAACAAAACCATCGAGCCATGAACCCCACCACCCTATGCGGGCGGCAGGGCGTGGTGCCGACGGGTAACCACAGTCTGAACCAGGAACAACACGCTCAGCCCCACAGCCACCAACCAAGCCGACGCGCTTCCGCCCACCATCTCGGCCAGCGGCCTCACCACGATGGGCGAGAGGAATTGGCCTGCGTAGAGTGCTGCCGAAACGAGTGGCATGACGGTCGTAGCGGCGTCGCGCCCACCTTTGATGCCGGCAATGGTGTTGATGTAGGGCACACCGCAGCCGTTGGCCAACCCTATCAGTACAGAGCCTACAATCATGGTCCACACGCCGCCACCGATGGCCAGCACGCCGTAGCCGGCGGCGAACAGCAGCGGTGCGGCATACTTCATTGCGACGCGGCCCACCTTCATCAGTTTGGCAAAGAGCAGCCCCACGCCGAATGCCACCAGGTCAAGTCCCACCATGATGATGGTTGTGGCCACGGTGCCCACGCCAGCCTCTTGCGCCGCCAGAGCGAAGTTGGTGGGGTAGACAAAGAATATCATCATCAACAACAGCATGGCCGTTACCGAGGGGTAGAACCGCAGCAAGGTCTTGATTTTGAACCCCTCGCCACGCCCCACGAGGCGCACATTGGGCAGTTTGGCCGCCACCAGAGCCGCCACGGGCAGTCCGGCGGCGTAGACCAAGAAGGCGTAGTTCCAAGCCACGGTGGCCAGCAGTCCGGCCAGCAGCGTGGCCACCACGCCGCCCATTTGGTTCATTGCGGCCGAGAGGCCCATCAGTCGGCTTTGCTCCTCGGGCGCGAAGTAGTAGGCCAACAGCCCGGTCGAGAGGGGCATAATCATGCCTACGCTCACACCCAGCAGGGCTCGCAGGCCGAGCAGCACCGCTATGTTGTTGGCCAAGAAGCAGCCTGCGCCGGCCACCACGTAGAGCGCCAGCCCCACCAGGGCCAGGGTGCGGGTGCGCATGAGTTTGCACAATTGTCTGAACATCAAGTTGGTAACTATTATGAACAGCGCTGGCAGGCTCACGATGAGTTGAATGGTCATGCGACTTTGGTCGGCAAAGTGTGCGCTCACCGCGCCCAGAGCGGGGGCCATGGCGGCGCCGGCCATGACGGTGAGCAGGCTAATAGAGAGAATGGCGCGCAACAATCCGTTGTTGTTTTTCATTGCAGTTGGTTAAAGTTAAACAATTTTAAAGTGGAGCTCACCGTTCTACCAAGCGGAAACCCAAGCTGTTAGCACCGTGGTGCGGTCGGGTTTCGAGGTGCAAAGGTACGAAAAAAAATTGGATTGGCAATATTTTTTCTTCGCTTTGGGGTCGAGGTGGAGGGGGTGTGAAATGGGGTTTTTCTCGAGTGGTAAGTGCTTGATTGTCAAGCCTTGTTCGACCTCAACACGACCTTAACCCCTCTTTAACCCCTCTGTGGTGGGTCTTAGGTGCTGAAAATCAGTGGGGTATTTGGTCTTCGCCAGTGGGCGATTTGGGGGTAGGGGGCGGTGTGGTTGGCTCCATAACCGGAAATCGACCGTTAAGGTTTTGTGTCAGATGGTTTTTCTGCCCATGCGTTGCCTGCTCTGTTTGGGCGGCCGATGGGGGGCTAAATGCTGCGAGCAACTGGTTTTTGGGCAGTCGCTCGCAGCTGGTTATGGAGATTTAGTGTCGGTTTGGGTCTTATTCTATCCAGCCCAGGGTGTCGCCTTTTTTGACTCGTCCGCCCTGTGGCACGCAGGTGTCGACCAGCCGGCCGGCGCGTTGTGTGGTTACTGGCACGAGGGCGTAGCTGGCTTGTATGGTGCAGAAGGTTTCGCCTTCGCGGTATTGGCGGCCTGGGGTGGGGGGTACGGAGCGCGAGTCGAAGTCGAGCTCCCAGATTATTTGGCCGTCGGCCGTGGCCACGAGTGGTTCGGACTTGGGGTGGCTCTGGTTCAGGTAGTTGGGCGCGAAGGTTTGTCCGGCAGGAGCCGAGGCGGTGGGTGCGGTTTTTTCGGCGCGCAGTTGGGCCACCTCTTTGTTGAAGCGCTCTTTGGCTATGCCGCTTTTGTAGTCGCGATATTGGCGGTCGTGCATGGCCAGTTCGAAGAGCTCTTCGTCGTCTTGGCCGCGGTCCCAGCCGTTTTGTTCCATCTCTTTGATGTATTCTGGCAGGGCGTTGGGGTAGGCGTCTTGTGGCACTCCGTCGTAGAATTCCATGCCTTGTTTTTTGGCCAGTTCGACTATTTCGGGTGCCAGTTGGCCCGGCAGGCGGCCAGCGCGGCCCAAAATCATGCTCCAACTGTCTTTGTCAATCTGGCTGAAGCGGGGTTTGCCTTGGGCCATGGCGAGGAGGTTCATGACGGCAATGTTTTTGGTGTACTGGCTGAATGGGGTTACCAGTGGGGGGTAGCCGAGCATGGGCCAGATGTATTCCACTTCTTGGAAGAGTTGTACGGTGAGTTCTTCGAAGCTCACCTCGGGCTTGCCGGCTTTTTTGAGGGCCATGTTGATGGCGCCGTGTACGCCGCGGAGGTCGGTCATCATGCTGCCCATCATGCCGCCAGGCAGGCCACAGCCCACGAGGAGCGAGGTGCTGATGCGGTTGCTGGGGTTGATGTAGAGGCCGAGGAAGTCGTCCATAAACTCTTGTGTCAAGCGGCGGGCAGCCATATAGGCCTCCATGTTGATGTCTTTTACGAGGAAGCCGGCGTCTTTGAGCATGGCTTGAACGCTGATAACGTCGGGGTGGACCATGCCCCACGAGAGGGGTTCGATGGCGCAGTCAATTACGTCGGCGCCGGCCTGGGCCACCATCAGGGTCGAGGCCATAGAGAGGCCCGGACCGGTGTGGCCGTGGTATTGCACCACGATGTGGGGGTATTTGGTTTTGATTTGGTTCACCAAACGGCCCAGCGTGGCGGGGCGGCCCACGCCGGCCATGTCTTTGAGGCAAATTTCGTCGGCGCCAAACTCCACCAGCTTGTCCACGATGCCCATATAGTATTCCACCGTGTGGACGGGCGAGTGGGTAATGCTGAGGGCGGCTTGGCTAATCATGCCGGCTTCTTTAGCATACTTGACGCTCAGTTCGAGGTTGCGCGGGTCGTTGAGGCCACAAAACGAGCGCATGATGTCAACCCCCTGGGCTTTCTTCACCTTGGGCATAAGGTGGCGCACATCTTTGGGCACGCCATACATACGCAGGCCGTTGAGTGCGCGCTCGAGCATATGGGTCTGAATACCAGCGCGATTGAAAGGGGCGGTCCAGGCGCGGACGGCGCGATTGGGGTTCTCGCCATACATGAGGTTTACCTGCTCGAAAGCGCCGCCGTTGGTCTCAATGCGGTCAAAGCAACCCATGTCTATAATCACCGGCGCAATTTTTTCTAATTGGTCGACGCGTGGCTGATATTTTCCGCTGCTCTGCCACATATCGCGGTACACTAAACTGAATTTAACCTCTTTTGCCATTTTCTAACTATCTGGTTTAAAAAACACTACCCCAATTTTTCAAAAAATCAGGACAATGCAAATATACAATTATTTTTTTAAAGTGCAAATTTTTTTTGTTTTTTTCGACAGTGGCCTAAAATTTTTTGCTCCAATCCAAAAAAAAGGCGTAACTTTGCAAAAAGTTAACCAAGACCCTAACCACTGCAATGTACGACAAAGAACACGGGCTCTACGTGGCCCACTGCGCCGACGGGGCGCTCGCAATCGAAGGCAAAATGGCCAACCGCCACGGACTCATAGCCGGTGCTACGGGCACCGGCAAAACGGTCACCCTGCAGGTGTTGGCCGAAACTTTCTCCCAGGCAGGCGTGCCCTGCTTCATGGCCGACATGAAGGGCGACCTGAGCGGCATTAGTCAACCTGGCCGCATGAGCGGATTTATCGAGAAACGCCTACCCGAGTTCGGCCTCGGCCAGCCCCAATTCCAAGCTTGTCCGGTGCGCTTCTTCGACGTCTTTGGCGAGCAAGGTCACCCCATCCGCGCCACCATCAGCCAAATGGGTCCGCAACTACTGAGCCGCCTGCTTGGCCTCAACGAGACCCAGGACGGGGTGCTCAACATCGTCTTCCGCATTGCCGACGAGCGTGGCCTGCTCATCCTCGATATGAAGGACCTCCGCTCTATGCTCGACTACGTCTCCAACCATGCCAAAGAGTATACCACCCGCTACGGCAACATCTCGGCGGCAACGGTCGGAGCCATCCAACGCTCGCTCCTGCAACTCGAAAACCAGGGCGCCGACCGCTTCTTTGGCGAGCCCAGTTTCGACATATACGACCTGCTCCAAACCGAGGGCGGCAAGGGGGTGATGAACGTCTTGGCAGCCGACAAACTCATGCTTCAGCCCAAGCTTTACAGTACATTCCTCCTCTGGATGCTCAGCGAGCTCTATTCCACCCTGCCCGAAGTGGGCGACATGGACCTCCCCAAGCTGGTCTTCTTCTTCGACGAGGCCCACACCCTTTTCGACGACACCCCAAAGGCTTTGGTCGACAAGATTGAGCAGGTCATCCGCCTCATCCGCTCCAAAGGCGTGGGTATCTATTTCGTCACCCAAAGCCCGACCGATATTCCCGAGAGTATCCTCGGTCAGCTGGGCAACCGAGTTCAGCACGCGCTGCGTGCCTACACGCCTAAGGACCAGAAGGCTGTGCGCACCGCTGCCGACACCTTCCGCCCCAATCCCGCCTTCAAGACCGACGAGGCTATCATGAACCTCGAAACTGGCGAGGCGCTGGTTAGTTTTCTCGACGCCAAAGGCGCTCCCAACATCGTGCAACGTGCCAAAATCCTTTTCCCACTTAGCCAGATTGGTGCCATTACCGAGCAGCAGCGTGCCGACCTGATTCGCCAGAGCCGTCTTGCTGGCAAATACGACACGATGATTGACCGCGAAAGTGCTTTCGAAGTTCTGCTTCGCGAGGCCGAGGAGCAGGCCGTCATCGTGGCCGAAGAGTCAAAGCCTGCCCCGACAGCCAAGGCTGCAAAGGCCACCAAGAGCGCCGAACCAAAGGCTGCTTCGAAACAGGCTAAAGGTATGGGCTCCAAGATTTTGAGTGCCGTTATCACCGCCGCCACTGCCACCGTGGCTACCGCTGTCGGCACTGCCGTGAGCGATAAGGTTACGGGCAAGAAAACCAAGTCGAACACCTCGACAGGGCAAAAAATCGTTAAAAACACCACCTCGGCCGTGACCCGAACCCTCACTCGCGAACTTTCGCGAGGCATACTCGGCAACCTGCTCAAGTAGCCAGCCGTCGCCGACCAGTCATGTTGGCCACAACCAACAAGGCCACAACCGCCATGGCGAGGGTCGCTGCTGCCCAAAGAGGAAAGTTGTCGACCGTCAGCACAGCGTGTGGCCATGAGCCTACGACCGAAAGCAAGGTATCGACAGCCGTGAGTAGTGTTTGTAAGACCCACTGACACAGCGACCCAACAACCATCCAATCGCCAGCCACAAGCACCGCCAGCGCGGCCACCAGCAGTACGCTGGCCAGTGGCACAACAGTCATGTTGGCCACAAGAAAGTAGGTCGGGAATTGGTGAAAATGGTAAAGGGTGAACGGCAGTGTCGCCAACTGGGCCGATGTGGTGACCACAAAGAGTTGTACTACTCTGTACAACAGTGCATTACGAATTGTTGTAACTTGCTTCAAAGCCGAAGTGCCAGCCACAATGCCAGCTACGGCAGCGAACGAGAGTTGAAAACCAATGTCGAAAAGCAGCAATGGCTTGGCAATCAGCATACAAAGTGCTGCGAACGATAGGGTGTTGTAGGCGCTGGTGCGCAGTCCCAGGATGTCGGTTAGGATGAAGGCAGTGCACATCAATGAGGCTCTCACGGTTGATGGAGCCAACCCGCTGAGCAGCGCAAAAGCCCACACGCCAGCCACCACAAGTACGCCGCGCAGCGCTCGTTGCCAACGCCTGCGGCCGATGAACCACAGCAACCACGTTAGCGCTGCCGCCACGAGGCCGACATGAAGGCCAGAGACACACAATAAATGTGCAATTCCTGCGTTACGATATAGGACGGTGGTCTGTGGGTCGAGGTCGTCTCGCCAACCCAAAATCAGTGCCTCGGCCACCGCGCTGTGGCTCGGCGACAGACCGCCATCGCGCAACTTGAGCAGGAATTGGGCACGCAGGTCCTCGGCGCGGCTGCGTAGCGTCAGGCGCCTCTCGCCAACCCGCCTGCACGCGCCCGAGGCCACGTAAGTCTGGTGGGTAACGCCGTGGCGCAGCAGGTAGAGCCGGCGGTTGTAGCGCGAAAGACTGTCGGCCGATGGCGGCAGTTGTGGGCGGACGCGAGCCACTATCCGGTCGCCACACCGCAGGGCGCGCGAGAGCGTGTCGGGCTTGAAGTAGAGCAACATCCGGCCGCGAGTGTCTGTGAGGCCCGTATCGGTAGCCACGCCCTCGACTTGTGCCACAGCGCGCAGGCTTCGGGCTGTGGTGTGCGGCGTTTCGGAAAGGCAGAGCAGCAGTGTGGCTTCGGGTTGGCAATGGTGCGAGTAGTGGTCGGGCCGAAGGTGGGGCTGGTCGAGGGTGGCAAGGAGTAGCCCCACGGAGGCGAACATGAGTGTTAAAAAAATGTTAAAAGACGACCTCAATACGACCTTAACCCGACCTTGGCCCCTCTCTGAAGCCACCACGACGATGGCCGCAATGGCACCCGTGACCACCATCGCCCAGAGCCCCACGGCCGGCTGAAGGCTGCACACCGAGCCGCCGAGGGCTATGCCCGCCATGAGGGGCAAGAGTGCCGCAAGGAGCGGTGCACGGCGCATTAAGAATTGATTATGAGGTCGGTAGCGGATAGTTTGGGCACATAGTGGGTGCCTCCCTCGCGATAGTAGGCCAGGTCGTGGCCTTCGGCTACGGGGACGAGTTGGAACTGTTCGGCTCCTTTGCCCACGGCCAGGACCATGAGGGGCTCGTGGTTGAGGTTGAGTCCGGCCTTGATTTCGGTTTTGTTGAAAGCGCCGATGATTAAGCCACTCAGTCCCATCTCGCTGATTTTGAGCATCATGGTTTGCAGGGCCATGCCGAGGTCGATGTAGGTGTAGTTGTTTGCGGTGGCGTTGGTGCAGGCTACGATAAAGGCCTCGGGTTCGGTGCCGGGCAGTGGCAGGTGCAACTCGGGCAGCAAACCGCCGAGTTTGATGTTGGCATTGATGAGGTCGGCCTCAGGCCCTTGGGTGACGAGGCGGAAGCGGAGCACCTGCTGGTTTTTGGCCGAGCCAATCTTGGTGCAGGCTCCGACTATGCGCTCGAGTTCGGCGCGGCTCACGCGGTAGTTCTTGTTGTAGCCGCGGCAACTGCGTGCGCGGACGAGTAGTTGGTCGAGGTTCGGGCCCACGCGCTTCACTTTTGGGCGCTGGCTGCCGAGGGTCTCTTCGTAACGTTTTTCGAGGTAGTTGTCGGCCATAGTTAGATGATTTTATTTTATTTTATTTTTTTCCACACCACCGTCTCGCTAATGCCTAAAAGCGAACCGCGCAGGTGGAGTTCGCTCTCGTTCTGGAACCAGCAGCGCACGTTGGCGCGAATGCCGCGCAGCGGGTCGTAGATTTTGGCGCCGCTCCAGTGCTGCTTCTTGGCGTCGTAGGTGAGGCCGCTGATGAGTTCAATGCGGTCGCAGGGGGTGCTGCGCAGGGCCTTGTCGGGGTTCTTGGAGTCGAGCAACTTGTGGCCGTTGGCATCGCGGTCGTGCTCCATCCATATCACCTGTGCGCGATAGGTCGAGGGAGCGCTTTTTTCGATTTTTGCGCGAAATTTGTAGCCCTCTTGCACCCCTTCGTAGGTGCCGACGATGTTGTCGGCCGAATTATTTTTTGCCACTTGGGCTATTCCACTCTGTAGACCAAATAGTGTGATTATCAGTGTAATAATGATTTTCTTCATCGTCTGTTGTATTTTATTTTTTTGCAAAGATACAACTTTTTTTTAAAAAAACTTTGCTAATTCAAAAAAAGTTTGTAATTTTGCACCCGATTTCGAGAGAGAAATTGCACAAAATGATCTGCTAGCTCAGTTGGTTTAGAGCGCTTGCTTGACAGGCAAGAGGTCACAAGTTCAAATCTTGTGCAGATCACCAAAAACCCCGAAGACTTTCTTGCGGGGTTTGTTTTTTTGTGCCAGGGGGCGTTTAGTAGAAGAGGGTGCCTTTTTGGGACACCCTCCTTGTTGTTAGTTTTTTTCTAAATTCACTTTATTATTACCACCCTCTTGGCTGGCAGGTTGTCTACCACTATCATGTAGGCGCCAGAGGCTGGGACGGGCAGCGTGAGTTTGTCGAAACGGCTTGTTGTTGCCTGCAGTTGCCGACCGTTGACGTCGTACAACCGCACACTGCGGCCTAATACTCCCTCTGTAATTATCTGTCCACCACTGCAATACACTTTCACTTGCGGATAGCCAACGCCGTCTATGCCGGTCGAATCGGTGATGTAGATGGTGTCGTGAATGTAGACAGTGTCGAACTGGGTTATGAAGAGCGTGTCGGCGTAGAGGGTTACGGTGTCTGTGCTGAGGACCGTTACGGTGTCTGTGCTGAAGAGGGTTACCGTGTCTGTCAAGGTTACGGTGTCTGTGCTGAAGAGGGTTACCGTGTCTGTCAAGGTTACGGTGTCTGTGCTGAAGACGGTTATCGTGTCGGTGTTGATGAGGGTTACTGTGTCGGCCAGAGTTACCGTGTCGTATAGATACTCGGGAGTGTAAATCGTATCGGTCACGGTTTGAACAACGGTAATGGTGTCTGTCAAAGTCCTCACCTCAATCACCATATCAGTGCTGAAAACCGTATCGGTCTGCATTAGTGTCACCGTGTCGGTACTGAAAACCGTATCGGTCTGCAGTATGGTCACTGTATCGGTCTGCATTAGTGTCACCGTGTCGGTACTGAAAACCGTATCGGTCTGCAACATGGTTACCGTGTCGGTCAAGGTCACCGTATCATAACGCAGTTCCACAGAATTTATTGTGTCGATAATAAAAATTGTGTCTCCGAATGCCAACGTCACTGTATCTGTCTGAACTATCGTGATGGTGTCAGTACCGAAAACGGTATCGGTGCTGAAAACCGTGTCTGTCTGGACGAGCGTGATGGTGTCGACTAGCACGAGGGTGTCGGTGGCGAAAATGGTGTCAACCTGAGTGAGCGTCACCGTGTCGGGCATTTCGGCTATTGGTTCGAAGATGGCAGTTATGGTGGTGTCGCTCGAAAGCTGCAACCAGCGAGGGTTGGCGTCGGAGCCGTCGTCCCACCCGAGGAACGAGTGGCCGGCCAGTGTGATAGCGGTGGCAGTGGCCGTGTCGAGTACCGAGAAGGTGCCTCCGCCAATCGTGAAGCCGCTGGCCATGTCGTTGCTACGCACCGTTAGGGTGTAGCGGTAGAGTTCGAAGCGTGCTTCTATGGACGTGTCACAGCGTACCACCAGCTGGTAGGGGTTCTCGGTCGCACCATTGCTCCAGTTCATAAACTGGTAGCCATAGTTGGGCAGTGCCTCGAGTGGCACGGTGGTGAGGTATTCGTATTGTCCACCACCGATAGTGTGTCCCATAGCACTATCGGCACTGGTCAAGTTCACGGTGTATATGTTCGGCTCGAAGACGGCGGTGAGTGCGGTGTCTTGCGTCAGTACGAGGGTACGCGGATTCGTGGTGTCGCCATCGCTCCATTGCATGAAGTGGTAGCCGTAGGCCGCTTGCGCTGTGGCGGTGTCGGTGCTGAGGTAAGCCATCGTGCCGTCCACAATAACAGTGCCACGCGAGGTGTCGGTCTGGCCGAGGTTCACGCTGAAGGTGTCGGGCACGAAGTAGGCCGTGAGCGAGGTGTCTTGTGTCAGTATGATATTGCGGATGGCTGTGGTGTCGCCGTCGCTCCATGTGGTGAAGAGGTAGCCATATTCGGCCGTGGCGCTGACGGCGACGGTTGAATGGCGTGGATATTCTCCGCCACCATCTACCGAGCCCATCACGCTGTCGGCACTTGCCACCGCGACGGTATACACCACCGGCACTTTCTCGAACAGGGTGTCTGTCAGTTGGACGTTGCTTCCCGACCCAACCACGAGGTAGATACGGTGAATGCCGTCTGTTAGGTCGGCCACGTCGATAGGGGCTATGCCGTTGGCGAACTTCGCCACGACCATCCTCGTGTCATTCATATCGAACCAGTAAGCGTAGCTGCTGTCACTGGTCTGCACAGTGTCGGCTGGCTTGTAGAAGAGCGAGGAGCGCAGCTCGCCACCATAGCGCAGGTAGAGCATATGGAAGCCGTCGCGCAGTGAGGTGGCGTCGATTGGCACAAGGCCGGTTTCGACCGTGCCAGTGTGGCGGTGTGCGTCGTCGCGGTCGAACCAATAGGCGTAGCTGCTGTCACTGGTCTGCACAGTGTCGGCTGGCTTGTAGAAGAGTGAGGAGCGCAGCTCGCCACCATAGCGCAGGTAGAGCATATGGAAGCCGTCGCGCAGCGAGGTGGCGTCGATGGGCACCAGGCCGGTTTCGACCGTGCCGGTGTGGCGGTGTGCGTCGTCGCGGTCGAACCAATAGGCGTAGCTGCTGTCGGCAGTGGCCTCAGAGGTCGTGGGCAGGTAGACCAGGGCTGATGTCGGTTGCTGCCAAATCCCGTTGCTGTCGGCTACCACCAAGTGTATGGTGTGGAAGCCTTGGGGCAGAGCCGACACGTCGACCTGCAGCGTTGTGTTACCGAGCGTTGCAGTGTGCGAGCGCGCCATGTTTCTGTCGAACCAGTAGCGACATTGCACCTGCGCATACAGGCCCTCGACGCCGAGCACCAGCATAGAGAAAATGATGAGGAAACGTTTCATAGGGCGAGTCTCCTATGGGTTAGTTCACCTTCTCCACATTGATGTCTAAGTTGCCTTCGGTCGTAGAACTCTGCGGTACGGTTATCTTATAGTTCAGCACGGTGTGGTTGAAAGGCGCCAATCCTCCGTTTACGCCCACCTCGGTGCCATCGTTGCCATGGAATCGCGACTTGGCCTCGTCGGTGAGCTCGAACGTTTTGCTTGTCGGGTTTATGATAGTATAGATAGTATAGCTGCCATCATATTTTTTGAATACACCTGCCCAGTTATAGGTATAATCACCACTACCATACTCTCCTGTTATTTCATAGTTGTTTACCTTAAGTTCATCGGATAACGTACTCTTACCTCGGTCGCCTTTAGTGATAAACAGGCAGTTCTGAGCATCGCTTGATGGCAAAGTATATAGATAGTTGCCATATGTAATAATGCAATTCCGGTATGTGCCGTACTCGAGGTCTTCGCCAGTATATATGCAATTCACCAGTATATCGCTATTACTTGACTTATTGTTAACGAAAGAGTTAATAAAAGTGTTGAGACTTGAGTTATCCATTTCAGAACAGCTAACAAGGCAATTGGTAAAAACGCAACCACACATTCTTTTTGCGCCTGTGCCGTGCGGCATTATTATGCATTTCTCGAACGTCGCATTGCTTAAGTTCTCAAGGTATACAGTTAAAGAGAAATTGATTCCAACTATTTGCAATACATTATTGGAATCACCAGGTACATTGATATGTATTGTATGATTGTTATTTGCGCGCACTGTTGTGGCGAACGTTCCAGCCGCGGTATCGGGACTCATGCCAGCACCGCGTATGGTGATGGCTTTGCTTATTGTGATGTCCCCATCACAAACAAAGTGGCCGGGCGAGAGGGTAATAATGTCGCCGTTGGCAGCAGCTGCGTTGGCATCGGTAAAGGCACCTGTTCCATAGTAGACTGTGAGGTTGTCGCCATGCTGCAGGGTGGCAAATGGAGATTGGGCCGAAGCGGAGCCGAGGCCCAGAATGATTAGGTTGAGAGCGAGTAAGAGTTTACGTTTCATCTTGCTTTGTGTGCCAGTTGTTACCCATTGGCCCATCGGGTTTTAGTTTTGTTGTTGTTTGTTGTTGTTTGTTGTTGTGATATTTGTTGCGTGCAAAAATACGTCATTTTTTTTAAACCCAAAGGCTTTTCGCAACTTTTCTAATTGGGGGGGTATTTCTGTGATTTTCAGGCTGTTATGAAATGTTAAATTTTCTTAACGGTATCGTTATACCCCCTCTAAAACGCCAAGCAGAGCCCGCAAATTTTGCAAAATTCGAGCCTGTGACAAGAATCTTTTTAATAAATTTCGGACGATAACAGCCTCCCTACACTCGACTTTGAAACCAGTCAAGGTCGGGTCAATGTGCTCACAACCTGCTGCCACGGTAGCCAATCATTTGCTCGAGGCTGGGCTGTATTTGCAATCTGCTTTCAGGGCGTTTGAGGGGAAAGTGGAGCAGAGTGGTTTGGAGTGGGTAGAAAAAAGTTCGGGCCGCTGCGCAGCAGCGGCCCGAGAAAAGGGAGATTTCATTTAGTGTTCGCGTTATTCTGCGCGCGAGCCGAGGCGGTCCATGGCGCAACGGAAGCCTATCCATGCGGTGGATTTGTCTTGGTCGTAGTAGCGGCGAGTGCCAGCCTGCAGCCAGTAGGCGCGGTCTTTCCACGAGCCACCCTTGACAACACGCACTTTGTTGTTGACCATAGACGAGACGGGGTTTTCTTTGGTACCTTTGCGGCGATACATATTGTTGGTCCACTCGTCTTCGGGGTTGCTGAATTCGCTGTCGCCATCCTCTTCTTCGTCGGTCTCGTATTCGGCACCTTCCTCGTCGTCAGATTCTTGTTCCATCCAGTTGTCGAGGTTCGAAGCGCGGTCGCCGTCAAGGTAGTTGACGTTGTTGGCCTGGCGGTAGTTGCGGCGGTTGCTTTCGAAACCGACCTCTTCGTAGGTTATCATGCCGTCGTCGCCAACGAGCACCACGCCGTCTTCGTCGAGTTTGGGCGTTTTGTATATGTTGCCACGGAACGGGTCGAGTTCGGAGGCTCCGACAGGGCTGGCGTCTTTACGATAGACGTCCATACACCATTCGCTGACGTTGCCAGCCATATTGTAGAGGCCGTAGTCGTTGGGGAAGTACCATTTGACGGGGCAGGTGTAGTCCCATCCGTCGTTGAGGTTGCCAGCCACGCCCATGGCATCGCCACGGGTGCGAGTGAAGTTGGCCAAGAATTGACCGTAGTATTTCTTGTTGGCTGAGCGGAGCGAGGAGCCTGCCCAGGGGTAGATTTTGTGCTCGGTTACGCGTTCGTCGTAGGTGTTGCCGATGAGGCCGAGGGCTGCAAATTCCCATTCGGCTTCGGTCGGTAGGCGGTAGTAGGGGTAGAGTATACCATCGGCTTTGCGAACGTTGCGAGGCTCGCCACCATTGGATGGGTTGAGGTCGCGCAGTTGGTTTTTGTTTTCGCCTTGATATTGGCCTGCGAGGTAGACGTCGGTCTGGAAGGCGCCGGTGCCGAGGTCTTCTTGCTCGAGCATGATTATGCCTTTGTCGACGAGGACTTTCTCGTTAACGCGGTCGGTGCGCCAAGTGCAGAAGGCTTGAGCCTGCTCCCAACTTACGCCAACGACTGGGTATTCGTAGTATGCGGGGCTTTGGAAGTAGAAGTCGACAAAGCTTTCGCGCCAGGCCAGTTTGTCGCGCCAGGCGGCAGTGTCGGGGTAGATGGCGCGCACTTTTTCGGGATATTCCTCGCCATAGGCTCGCTGCATCCAGTATACGAATTCTTGGTAGGCCATGTTGCTGACCTCGGTTTCGTCCATATAGAATGAGGAGACGGTGACGGTGTGGGGCACGTTGTTCCACTGGTAGCGCGAGTCGTCGGCCACGTTGCCCATGACGAACGAGCCGCCTTCGATGAAGACCAGTCCAGGTGCGGCGTGTTGCTCGGGTATGCCGGTTGCGTCGAATCCGCCCCATTTCGGGTCGTTGAGGTTCCAGCCCGTGGTGGCCGAGGTGGCTTTTTTGCCACACGAGGCGAAGCATAGCACTGTTGCCAGCATGAGGAGTGTGAGCTTGAATATCTTCATAATTTTATGGTTTTATTTTTTTGTCTTTTACGCAATATTTTCGTTTTTGTTTCGTTTTTTAATTAAAATGAGGGGCATTGTACTGCGCGGTACTTCTTTTTCTTTTCGGGTACTGGCAGCATGACGCCGAGAGTAATCTCATGGGCTCCAGCTGTGCTGTTGGCGAGTTTAGACACCGTGATGTCGTAGCTGTAGCCGAATTTGAACATATCGTATTGAATGCCTGCAAGGAAGGTCATGGCGTCGGAGTTGACGCTGCCGTGGCGATACCAGAGTCCAACCATGAATGGCATCCAGTCGAGGTAGAGCCCGTAGTTGAAATAGTGTAGACCACCTTGATATTGATAGACGATGTTGGGCGAGATGATGGGGGTGCCGAGGCCGAGCGACGAGGTTCGGCGAGCGTCTTCGGACACGTTGATGAGGCCACCGCCGTGAACCGTAAACTTCATAGCCACAGGGTCTTCCGAGTAGAAACCCTGGTCGGGTCTGAGCAGGTGAGCCACCGCGAAACCGCCGTACCAGTAGGAGCTGAAAGCCAGCACGCCAGCCCCGAAGTCGGGGTAGAATTTTGAGGTCTGGTCGGGCATAGTGGCCTGGGTGTTGTTGACGAAGCCGTGGTTGCCCAGTGGGTCGAGCATATCGGGAAAGCGCATTATCTCGTTGTCCCAATTGAGGGCTATGTTGACGAGCGAGGCCTCGAGCGCGGCGCTAATATATATGTCGTGTGCCACTTGGAACTGGAAGGCATACATTGCTCCAAACGAGGTGCTGGAGAGCAAGCCGTGGTCGCCCACGCGGTCGGCCATTAGTCTCGCGCCCACACCGCCGTGAAGGTCGGTGAAGTATTGGTCGTAAGATGCTGACACTGTGGTGAATGCACTTGCCAGTCCTGGCCACTGTGCGCGGTAACTGAACGACAGTCGTGGGGCTATCTTGGCACCAGCAAATGCGGGGTTGAGGTAGAGGGGGTTGGCGTAGAACTGCGAGAAGCCTATATCTTGAGCTCCGGCGCTTGCGAAAGCGGCTATCAGTGCCCCTGCAAGAACCCATTTTTTCAAGTTGCGTGTCATCATATTCTTGAACATAGTTTGGCCATAATTTGAACGGCAATATTACGATTTTTTTCGGAAACGGCGCAACTTTTCTTAAAAATATTTTATAACAACCACGTTGTCAACGATTTATTTTTTGCCGAAAAGTGGTTTCGAGGCGGAAAAAAGGGGATTTCAGACCTCGGTTTTTCGATTTTTGGCCACTTTTTCTCTCATCTCGAAGTGGCTTTTCGGAGGGGTTCTGCTCGGTCGGTCGAGCCACCGGTTTGGGACTGTTTTTTTGGGGTGTTCGATGTTAGGGCGATGTTAATACGACCTTAATACGACCCTAACCTATTTATTGCGCTGAAAACCAGTGGGTTATAAAATTTACCGTGTATATGCTGATTTTCAGATAGTTACAGATGGCGCTTGGGGGCATTTGGGGGATATTTTAGGCACCCCTTTGATGGTTTTTTAAGAAAAAATATTGCCATCCACATACTAAAATTATTTTTTGTGCGTTAATTATTCAGTTCTATGAAGCGAATTGGACTCATAATACTCGCATTGGCGGCCCTCGGAGCCGCGTCGGCTTCGGTGGACGACCCGTCGGTGCTCGCTTCGGGCAGTTGGTGGCGTGTAGGTGTCAAGGTATCAGGCATTTACCGCCTCAACAGTAGCAACTTGCCCCAACTGCTTGGCCACAGCTTCGACTCGATTGCCGTGTATGGCGGCGATGGCCTTCAATTATCTGAAAACAACGCTGTTACGCCAATCGATGGTCTGCAACGTGTCCCCATATGGGTGAGCGATGCCAATGGCAATGGACTTTTCGACCAGGGCGACTATCTGCTGTTCTATGGAGAAGGTGTCGAAACATGGCGCTATAGTGTTGAGGACCAGCGTTTCGAAGCACAGGTACACGCCTATTCGAACTCGAACTATTATTTTGTTACCACCAACTCGCGACTTGCACCCCTGCGTGTTGATACTCTGACTGTTACCTCATCTGCGGCGCTCGATGTGACGACCCACACGGTGGTGGATTGGCGCAACAGCGACCTTGTCAATATTTTTCACACGGGGCAGGTCTGGCTGGGAGAGAAGTTTACAAATTCTGTGCCAAACCGCAGTGTCAGCCTCGGGCTGCCTTCGGCGCCTGTGGCAGGCAGCTCCATCAAGTGCCGCTACGCCATGGCCAGTGTGGCCTCTACCCCTGGCGTTTTCAGCCTCAGATGCAATGGCGAGCAGGTACTCTCTACTATAAGCCAAAACACGGTGTATACCACTGTGATTGAGCAGTTTGCTCACTCGGGTGGCAACCGTGTAGACTTCGATTTCAACTACACCTCCACCGACCCTATGGCCACAGGCTACCTCGATTATGTCGAAATCAATGCCGAGGTTCCGCTCACCTTTTCGAGCAGCCAAACCTTTGTGCGGAACAGCCAGATAAACTCCTCTGCAACATTGCGTTACAACATCTCGTCGGCACCATCGGGGTTGCGCGTTTGGCGTGTCGATGGCCAGGTTTGTGAGTTGCCGGCCGAGGTTGCCGACGGTGTGGCCCGTTTCGTCGATTCGGCAGAGGTGGCGCACACGTATGTGGCGTTCTATCCGAACAGCGCTTTCCTTTCGCCGACAACGGTCGAAGTGGTTGAAAACCAGGACTTGACGTCCGGCCCGTCGGTCGATTACGTAATTGTAGCACACCCCCAGTTTTTGACTCAAGCCGAACTGCTTGCCGAGCTTCACCGTTCGGTCGATAGCCTCACAACGCTCGTCGTTACGCCAGAGCAGGTCTTCAACGAATTTTCGTCGGGCAAGCAAGACCCGATGGCTATTCGCTCCCTGCTTCGCAACATGGCCACGCGCGACAGCTCGCGCGCACCGCGCTACCTATTGCTCTTTGGCAAAGGCACTTACGACCATCGCAACATCCTCGGCTCCACCCTGCCAACAGTGGTTACCTACCAAACGCCTTTCTCGTTCGACGAAGATGGACGTTCCTACTGCACCGACGACGCCTTTGGCTACCTCGGACCCAACGAGGTGGGAACCAATTCGGAGACCCTCGATGTGGCAGTAGGACGCATTCCTGCCCGCTCCGACGACGAGGCTAACCACATGGTTGATAAGATTTTAGGTTATGTCAATAAGCGCGATCTCACCTCGGATAACCCTCGTGGCGACTGGCGTAACTACGTCACCCTCTTGGCCGACGATGCCGACCCCAGCAGCCCTTTCGACACCGCTTTCGCTCACTCTTCGGAGTATACGGCCCGGCTCATCAAGGCCCGCTACCCACATTATAATATAGACAAAATCTATGCCGATTCGTATGTCCAAACCTCGGGCGCAATTGGCTCGTACTACCCCGATGTGGACAATGCCCTCAAGCGTCGTATGGACTATGGTTGCTTGTTAATCAATTACATAGGACATGGCTCTACCGACTATATCGGTACCGAGCGCTACATCGAACTCGACGACATCAGCAACTATGCCAATACTGACAAATTGTCATTCCTTGTCACCAGTACCTGCACTTTTGGCAGGTACGACCTGCCAGACGGCCTCTGTGGCGCCGAAGCGTTCCTCTCTGCCCGTGGCGGTGGGGTGGGCATAATCAGCGCTTCGCGCCCCATAAGTCACACCGAGTCGTTCAACACCAATGTCTGCCTCATGGTGCTCAACCCTAACTTCACCGTAGGTGAAGCCCTGCGCCAAAGTAAGAACGCTACACCAGTGTCCCACTCCATATCGCTGCTGGGCGACCCTGCCATGCGCCTCAGTTTTCCCAACCGCCAAGTCGTGGTGACCCACATCAACGACTCGGCTGTCAGTATCAACAATAACGACTCGGCGATGGTCCTTTCGCGCGTCAAAATCAGTGGCGAAATCAGAGATGACAGTGGCATTCGCGACGACAATTTCGATGGCGTTATCTATCCTCTCGTCTTCGACCGCGAGATTAAAACCCATACCCTTGCCAACGACAACCCCGGCACCGAGCTGGCCTTCACGCAGCAAAAAAGCATACTCTACAAAGGTGTCGACTCTGTGCGCGGCGGACGCTTCGAGTACTCTTTCATCGTTCCGCGCGATGTTGCCTATCAGTACGATTTCGGCAAGCTGAGCCACTACGCCCGCAGCGGCTCCAACGATGCCAGCGGCGAATACTCGCGCCTGCTCTTCGGCGGCCTTGACCAGACGGTCGACATCGTGGCTTCGCGACCCGAAATACGCCTCTTTATCAACGACACTAACTTCCGCACCGGTGGCATAACCAACGAGAGCCCAACCCTCTTCGCCCTCTTGGCAGACAGCGTGGGCATCAACGCCGTTGGTAGCGGTCTGGGGCACGACATCACCGCCACGCTCGACGGCAACCCCAACAGCGTTGTGGTGCTCAACGATTTCTACGAAACCGACCTTGCCGACAGCCGTTGCGGCTCGATAGCATACACCTTGAAGCAGCTTTCGCCAGGCCTCCATTCGGTCGAGCTAAAAGCTTGGAACATCTTTAACTATTCAAATACTGCCAGCATCACCTTCCGTGTGCGGTCGAGCGACACGCTTGTTGTGGCCGAGCCGCTGTGCTACCCCAACCCTTCGACCGAGGCTGTCTCGTTTAGTTTACAAGTCAACGACCCCGAGCGAGTGGCTAAAGTTGTTCTTCAAATTTTCGATATGTTTGGGCAATGCGTGGCGCTGTTTGAGCCAGACCCCGACCCATCGAGTTACGTTATCGGTCCACTGCGGTGGAACTTCACTTCTCACACCGGCGCCAAACTCCCCACGGGGCTCTACGTGGCGCGCTTCCTTGTCACCACCACCGACGGCGAAGTAATGGCCGCAACTACAAAATGTGTTAAAAAATAAGTCGAAACATAATAAAATTCGCAATCTTGCGTTTTTAACTATATGAACAAATTCATCCGCACCATCTCTCTCGTCCTCGCACTTGTGCAGGCAGCCACGTCGGTGGCCCAAGTCAACGTCAGCGGCCAGTCAATGAAAAGTGAGAAAAACTACATCCCGACAGGCATCCCGATAATGATGATAGCCCCCGATGCCGTGTCGAGTGGCATGGGCGATGTGGGCGTTGCCACGCTCCCCGACTGCTATTCGGCCCACTTCAACAACGCCAAATATGCTTTTATTGATGGCGACTTGGGCCTCAGCCTAACCTATACCCCGTGGCTCCGTAAGTTGCAGGTCTACGACATGAACCTGCTCTACCTCGGTGGCTTTAAGCGACTCAACAACCGCTCGACCGTAGCAGCCACGCTTACCTATTTCTCGCTTGGCGACCTGGTTAATACCGATGCCGATGGTAATAAAATTGGAACCATGATGCCCAACGAGTTTGCCATCGACGTAACCTATGCCATGAAGCTCGACGACCACCTTTCGCTCGGTGCCACAGGTCGTTTCCTTACCTCCGACCTCACCAATGGCCAGGATGTGTCGAACCCTGCCGGCGTTACCACCACCCACCCAGGCCGCTCGCTCGCAGCCGACATCGGTCTCTACTACACCACCGCCATCGACAAGCAGCAGGAGATAGCTGCCGGCCTCCACATCAGCAACCTCGGCGCCAAGCTCTCTTATTCCGACGACGACAACGACAAAGAGTTCCTACCTGCCAACCTCCGCATTGGTGGCCGTTATAGTAACATCATAGACGAGTATAACCGTGTCAATGTCATGCTCGACTTCAATAAGCTTCTTGTTCCCTCGCGCCCCATTCCGTTCGACCCTGTTCGCTACAATAGCATTGGTGTTGTCGAAGGCGCCCTCCTCTCGTTTGCCGACGCCCCTGGCGGCTTCACCGAAGAGTTGCAGGAGGTTCAAGTCTCGTTTGGTGCCGAGTACTGGTATGCCGATATTTTTGCCCTCCGTGCTGGCTATTTCTTTGAACATGAGAACAAAGGCGGGCGACAGTATCTGACGCTCGGTGCCGGTGTGCGCTACAATATATATAAGTTCGACTTCTCCTACCTCGTGCCTACCACACTCATCGGCAACAACCCCCTCACCAACACCATTCGCATTTCGCTCACCGCGGTGTTCGACACCCCTAAAAAGTAACGCAATTATATGAGAATAGGCATTGGCTACGACGTACATCAACTGCAACCCGACCTCCCACTATGGCTCGGCGGGGTACGCATTGAGCATACCCACGGCTTGAAAGGACATTCCGATGCCGACGTGCTGCTTCACGCCATTTGCGACGCCATGCTCGGCGCAGCCGCTTTGGGCGACATTGGTCAGCACTTTCCCGACACTGACCCAGCCTATCGTGGAATTGATAGCAAGGTGCTAATTGCCGAATGCCATCGCTTACTGCGTGCCGCAGGCTACGAGGTGGTCAACATCGACTCTATTGTCTGTGCACAGCGCCCCAAACTCATGCCCCACATCCCAGCCATGCGCCAGGCCATCGCCACCACGCTCGGCCTCGAGGTCGGAGCCGTGTCGGTCAAGGCTACCACCACCGAGCACCTCGGGTTTGTGGGCCGCGAAGAGGGTATAAGTGCCTATGCCACAGTTCTTATCAACGAAACAACTGTTTGAGTATGAATAACAACGAACAACTGAATACCAGTCCGCTCGGACAGTCCGAAACCGAAACACTCGAGGACGAAGGGTGCAAGTTGATGCTCTATAACGACGGCGTCCACTCGTTCGACTACGTCATCAAAGCCCTCATAGACATCTGTCGCCACACCGTCGAGCAAGCCGAACAATGCTCCATCCTGGTAAAAATGCGTGGCAAATGTATTGTTAAAAGAGGCAGCTACGACACCCTTCTGCCAATGCACACCGCTTTGCTCGACAAACAGTTAACCTCCGAAATCATAAAGTAACCAACAATAAACTCCCCATAATCATGGAACTTGCAATCATCATCCTTGCCCTCACCGTCGGATTGGTCCTGCTCACGCTCGAAATCGTTGCCCTCCCAGGCGGCATAGCCGGCGTTTTCGGCCTCGGCCTCGTCGTTTTTGGCGTGTGGCGCACATACATAACCTACGGCACCACCTATGGCACAATAGTCCTCATCGGTAGTGTGGTGGTTTGCGCCATACTGATAGCCATACTCATAAAAACAAAAACTTGGAGCAAATTCAGTCTCAACGAAGAGTCAGACAGTCGCGTCAACCAAATCGACCCCCATACCATTGCCGTCGGCGCGCGTGGGGTAACCGTAGCCCGTCTTGCCCCAACTGGCAAGGCACTTATCGACGGCCAATTGGTCGAGGTTCACGCCGTGAACCGCTTTGTAGAGCAAGATTGCCCCATCGAGGTAATAGCCGTCGACGGCTATCGCATCGACGTGCGTCAGGTCGACGACGACCGTTTCCAGAACCAAGAAAACGCTTAAATCATTAATGCAACCTGCGTAGTTAAAAACAATAAAAACCAATAACCCATGACAACTGCAACAATTTTTATCATCGTCTTGAGCGTAATCCTGCTCGTCCTGTTTCTCTACCTCGTGCCCATCGGCATTTGGTTCCAAGCCCTCATATCGGGCGTCTATACCTCGCTCATCCAGTTGGTATTCATGCGCTTTCGTAAAGTGCCACCAACCGTTATTGTGGGCAACATGATTTCGGCCTCAAAGGCTGGCCTCAAACTCAAACAGAACGAACTCGAAGCCCACTACCTCGCTGGTGGACACGTGGGCTCGGTGGTCAATGCTCTTATCAGTGCCGACAAGGCTAACATGAATCTCGATTTCAAGACCGCCACCGCCATCGACCTTGCTGGCCGCGATGTCCTCAAGGCCGTTCAGACCTCGGTCAACCCCAAAGTTATCGATACACCGCCAGTGGCAGCTGTGGCCAAAGATGGTATCCAGCTCATTGCCAAGGCCCGCGTAACCGTTCGCACCAACATCAAGCAACTCGTCGGTGGTGCTGGCGAAGAGACCATCCTTGCCCGCGTTGGCGAGGGTATTGTGACCAGCATTGGCTCGGCTACCAGCCATAAGCAAGTGCTCGAAAACCCCGACAGCATATCCAAACTCGTGCTCACCAAAGGCCTCGACAGTGGCACCGCTTTCGAGATACTTTCTATCGATATTGCCGACATCGATGTGGGTAAAAACATCGGAGCCCAATTACAGATGGACCAGGCCAACGCCGACAAGAACATAGCCCAGGCCAAGGCCGAAGAGCGCCGCGCCATGGCCGTGGCCCAAGAGCAGGAGATGAAGGCCAAGGCCCAGGAGGCTCGCGCCAAAGTCATCGAGGCCGAGGCCGAAGTGCCTCTCGCCATGGCCGAAGCTTTCCGCAACGGCAACCTCGGCATAATGGACTACTACCGCATGAAGAATATCCAGGCCGACACCGATATGCGCGAAAGCATAAGCCGTCCGGCCGCCGCCAAGCCCGTCCAGCCCGGCAAACCCGCTGGTAAGTAAGTTCCCACTGCGGTCGTGTAATCGGCCATTTTGAGAGGGGTAAAAACCGTGGCAAAATCGGCCAAAAAACGGGTCGAGGAGCCACCGCAATCGTACCAACATCGCCCAACAATTGCCCCACAATCGAGTCGGCAAGGCTCAGTTGTGGGGCGATTTTCGTGTGTTAAGTGCCTCAGTATCAAGCGTTGTTCGACCTCAATACGACCTTAACCCCTCTTTAACCCCTCCTTGACCCTGGTTTTCAGCCGGTTGCAGTTGGGAGCGCAACCGGTCGAAGTGGGGTTCGCGGAGCGTGTTCGTCTTGTCGCCTCCACTGGGCTTGGAGGTGCTGGTTGGGGGAGGGGTATAATTTGCCCGATTTTGGGCCACAGGGTAGGGGGCTTGCTTACTGCTCCGAGAGGCAATAAAGTTTATATTGTTGTGTGGGCAGAGGTACCTCGACGTAGCCTTCGGGGACGGAGGCTTTGCCGTCAGTGAGCAGGTGGCGGCAGGTGTCGCTCTCGCCAAGTGCGATGTGCTTGCCCAGGTAGTAGTAGAACAGCAGCGCCCACTGGCTCCTCATGGAGTGTGGTATGCCCACGTGCTCGCCTTCGTCTACGGCCGTCAGTACCACCTCCATATCGGCCTGCAACACCTTGTCGCGGCAAAAGTGGTTGGCGTTGGCGCCGGCCACTGCCGCGGCGCTCGCCGGCAACAGCACCGCCAAAACTACGATTGTGTAGAATATAGCAGGTTTGCGCGCGGCGAGGGCAATCTGCTGCGTTAGCCGCCCAACGTAGGGCGTCATCAGCAGCGACATGGCTACAACCATATATGGGTATGCCGTAAGCAGGTAGAAGTCGCGCTGCTTGTAGCTTACCATCATCGGCACCACGCCGCACAGTCCCAGCGTCAGCATGCACATGGCCGAACGCCAGGGCAGTTGGCTCACCGGTTTTTTGCGCAGCAGCGCCACGGTCAGCGTTACCAAAACCGTACCCCATAGAGCGGCGGTGTGTATGAAATATCGGCCAACGACGTACCATCTATTCTCTACCACGTGTACGCCCACTCCGCGCAGCACTTGGTGATGTAGGTATATGTCGAAGAAGTGCTCTGCTCGCGTATCGGTCAGCACCATCACGGCCACGGGTGCGGCAGTGGCCAAAACGGCCAGCAGCGTGAGTCCGACCATATTCACGAAACTGCCCTTGCGCAAGCCGAATATCCACAACAGAAAAGGCAGCGCCAGCGGGAACAGGCCTGTGAAGCCTTTGGTGAGGAACGCTGCGCACAGCAGCAAGCCACCCAGCAGGTGCCACAGCCAGCGTCGCTCTTTGTGCAATATGCACAGTACGGCCCCGAGTACAAACACGGTCATGGTGCTCTCCAGCAGGCAGTTGCCCATGTGCGAAGTTACGGGGGGGGGTAAGTGTCCACATCAGCAGGGGGAGCCAGGCGGTGCGCTTCTCGCCTCCCACAACACGGTAGAGGCGAACGAGGAGCAGCGCGGCCAGCACGTATGTGAACAGGTTGTAGAGCTTTGCGGCTATATATCCTCCGCCAAAAATGCCGAACCACCAACTCATCAAAATCATTGCAAGTGGCGGGTGCTCGTAGAATTCGTTGAACATGGTGGGCGAGAGGGTCATCTCCCACGCAGAGCCATTCCCGGCAGCCATGTTCTCGGCCACAGCGCAGTAGACGAGGCCGTCGTAAAACATACCTTTGGCCAGCAGCCGTGGCGCCACTATTAGCAGGAAGAGCCCCACCACAATTGCGTAGGGGGCCACCGCAAGTGCAATGGTCTTGTTTCTGCCGAACTGCTCGCCGGACCTTAAATCGTGCTGCTTCAGTATTTTTAATCTCATAATTTTCGACATTTTCAAAATGCAAAGGTACGACTTTTTGCGCGACTGACAAAAAAAATATGAGGCCATACTGATTTTTTTCGATTTTTGTGAATTTTTTTGTAATTTTGCAGTCCGATTATGATGAACAAAAGGTTAAGAAATCGGATTGCGTGGCTGCTTGCAGTGGCCTATCTGCCTATGCTTATGGCGTCGGCATTCCATGTTCATCATCAATCAGTTACCGACGATTTGGCTTGTGGCGACTGTGTGCGCCACGTGGCCCATCCAGCCCACTTCGGCCAGCAACACAGCACGTCGCAGCCCTGCTTGGTCTGCCACATTTTGTCGTTGCCCAAGCTTTCGGCTGCCGCATTGGTGTTGATTGTGGCACCAATGATAGTGATCAGTTCATACAGCCCCTGCACCGTAGCCACACATAAGCGCCCCAGTGGGCACCTGCGGTTGCGCGCTCCTCCGGTTCTGTAATGCCTGTTAGCGTTTGGAAACAAAGTAGTTAACCCCAAAAAAAACAGAACCAAAGTCAAATGACAGAAATTTTGATGGCTGCCATGCTGTTGGTGTCGCCGCCCGACAGTGTGAAGAGCCTCCAAACCGTCACCATCAGTGCGCGGTCGGCACAAGCGGCGAGTAGCACGCAAGGTGCTGTCGAGGTGGATGCCACCTTCCTCGAAGAGCATTTCGCGGGCAGCCTCATGCAGAGCCTCGAGGCCATACCAGGGGTCAAGGCGTCGGCCATCGGCTCGGGCCTCTCCAAACCCACAATTCGAGGTTTGGGCTATAACCGTATGGTTGTGAGCGAAGACGGCATTAAGCACGAGGGCCAGCAGTGGGGCGACGACCACGGCTTGGAGGTAGACCAGTTTGCCATCGACAAGGTCGAGGTGATTAAGGGCCCTGCTACGCTGCTCTACGGCTCCGACGCCATTGGAGGAGTGCTGTCGCTTGCCGGCAACCGCCTGCCAGCTGCACCTTTCGAGGCCTCGGCCACCCTCTTCGGCCGCAGCAACAATGCCCAAGGCGGTTTTTCGGCCCGCGTGGCGGGCCGAAAGGATGGCTTCTTCTACAAAGCCAATCTTACTCTCTTTGACTATGCCGACTATCGTGTCCCGGCCGACAGCATTCAGTACTATTCGTACAGCATACCGCTACGCGACGGCCGCCTGCGCAACACCGCTGGCACCGAGCGCGACGGTCGCCTCATGCTGGGTTGGACCAACAACGAGAACTTCCGTACCGACCTCACTGTGAGCGACGTCTATGCTCGCAGCGGCTTTTTTGCCGATGCCCATGGCCTCGAGGTGCGCCTGTCGCAGATTGACTACGACCACTCGCCGCGCGACGTCGACCTGCCGCTGCAGTGGGTCAACCACCTCAAAGTGCAGAGCCACACCGTCTACCAGCTGGGCTCGGCCTCGCTCGAAGCCAACTTGGCTTGGCAACACAACCTGCGCGAAGAACTTTCCGAGCCCCTATCGCACGGTTTTATGCCCACCCCGCCCGACAGCCTCGAGCGCCGGTTCGACAAGCATACCCTCAGTGCCACCGTGGGTGCCACGCTGCCAGTGGGCGAGCGCCACGAATTGCGCTTTGGTACCGCTACCGAACGCCAGCACAATCGTCGCGACGGATGGGGCTTCATTATTCCAGATTTCGAGAGTTCGGCCCTCGGTTTCTACGCCACCGACCGTTGGGCGGTTTCGCATTCGCTCACTATCGACGGCGGCCTGCGCTACGACTTGGCCAGCATCCACACCGCTCCCTATAGCGACTGGTACCCTACGCCCGTGTCAGGCACCGATTCGGCCTACCTGTCGCGCTCGGCCGATACCACACGCCATTTCGACGCCCTAACCTGGTCGGTCGGTGCCAACTGGCATCGCGGCAATTGGATTTTGCGCCTCAATGTGGGTAAGGCCTTTCGTGTGCCAATTGCTAAGGAGTTGGGTGCCAATGGTATAAACTATCATATTTTTCGCTACGAGCAGGGCAACGCCGACCTCGCCCCCGAGCGCTCATACCAGGTTGACCTCGGCATCGAATACGACGTAGCGCTCTTCAGCTTGCGCGTGTCGCCCTACTTTAATTATTTCCCGAACTACATCTACCTCAACCCTACACCCAACTATGTCGAGGGGCTCCAGCTCTATCGCTACACCCAAACGCCTGCCTTGCGCTTCGGGCTCGAGGCCGAAGCCGCTTGGGCTTTTGCGCCACGTTGGGAGGCCGCACTTCGCGCCCAGTATTGCCGCTCGCGGCAGACGGGAGGCGACAAGCGTGGCTATACCCTGCCTTTTGCCGTGCCACCTTCGGCCGACTGCGACCTGACATGGCACTACGACCGCCGCGGTTGCGGCAACTTGGGGCTGAACCTGCACGCCGTGGCGTCGCAAAACGACATTGTGCCACCCGAAAAGCCTACGCCAGGGTTCGTCACCCTGAACCTATCGGCCTCGCACCGTTTCGACCTGAACGGTGGCACGTTGGCCCTGGCTTTGCAGCTGAATAATGTGCTGAATGCTAAATATTTTGACCATACGAGCTATTATAGGCTAATCGACATTCCGGAGCCTGGCCGCAATGTCACGCTACGCATAAAATATGAATTTAAGCAACGCAAAAAAGAGTTTGAACAATGAAAAAAATAGCGTCATTCCTTATTGCTCTCGTCCTGGCGGGCCTGTTTTTCGCGGCTTGCAACAGGGGCGATGAGTTGGCTCCCCCAAAAATTCTCCTCACCGAGGTGGGGCACGACAACAGCCACGTTGCCTACATCGGCGACGACATTCATCTCGAGGCCGACATCGAGGCCGAAGGGCGCATTAAGTCCATCTTTGTAGAGTTGAGCCACGAAGCAGGCAACGGCTATAAGATTGTGGAAGAATGGACCTCCGGCAAGTATATCGGCGTGAAAAACACCGAGTTCCACGAGCATATCGACATCCCCACCAACGCCCCAGAGGGTGAATACCACCTGTATTTAACCGTCGCCGACCGAGAGGGCAACCAGTCGCAGGCCTCGGCAAGCGTCGACATTCGAACCCCCAATCAGCTCCCAAACGTCAGAAAATCATGAATAGAACGTTAACCCTCCCCAATTTGTTTCTTTTTGTAGCCGCGCTGGTTGCTCTGGCCTCGTGTGCCGATGAGCCGCGCGACGTCGAAAAACCCGCCATTACCACCGACGGCATAACCGCGCAGCCCACCGACTGCGACGCCTATCGCTCGGGCGACACCATCCACGTCTGTTACCGGCTGACCGACAACGTGGAGCTGGGCAACTTCAACCTCGAAATCCACACCAACCACGACCACCACACCCATAGCACCTCGGCCGTGGAGTGCGACCTCGAGCCAGAGAGCCACCCCGACAACCCCTGGGTGCTGAACCGCGACTACGCCATCCCAGCCGGCACGCGCGATTACGTCATCAGCGAGGACATCGTGGTGCCAGATGGCTGCGTCACAGGCGACTACCACTTCATGATTCGCGTCACCGACCGCGCAGGCTGGCAGGAGTTCCGCTCAGTGGCCATCAAGGTGCAGTAGCTGGCACCCACGCCCCCCCCCACCCCCCCATCGGGCCGACGGCAATGAGCCGTCGGCCCGTTTTTTTTGTTTGGCAACTTGCGGCAAGGGCCTACAAATTGCCCCGCAGATTTCGCCGCAGGCGCTACCAGAGTTGTGTCTCTAAACAATCTTGCGAGCAGACCCCAAGAAACATAAAAATCTGACAAAAAAGTATTCAAATCCGAGTCAAAACTATATCAACTCTTACAGTAGTAAGACATGACTAAGAGTTGATTAAGAGAAGAGTAAGACATGAGTAAGAGATGATACGTTTAATATGCTGATTCGCAGCGAGTTATGTGTTTCTCTACTACAAAATACTTATGTCGTTGAAAATCAGCGTTTTAAGTAAAATTTCAAAAATTCTGATTTTCCCAGAAAAAAGCCATGATTTTGCCCTCTTGGGGTGGGGGAGGAGAGGGGTGCAACAAAAGGTTGCGACCGAAGGATTTTTATCTCTTTCATAGACCGATTTTGTTTGCGAACCGACCGGGATGATGAAGTCTGTTTCTCAGGCCACGAATTGCGCCGAAAGCCACCCTCGATGAGGTTCGGAAGAAGCCTCGGTGAGCCTCGCTACACACAATTCACCATTTTTGGTTATTGCATAATATTGCCAAGATTGCGAACTTTGCAGTTCGAAAACTTAATGTGAAAATGAAACTATCGCGCTCTATTTCAACTTGTTGCCTGCTTGTGGCAACCCTGGCGACGGCCCAAGTTTGGGCCCAGGCCGACTCGTCTCGCGCCCCTCGCCTAACTATTGGCGGCTATGGCGAAGCCGTCTACAAATACAATTTCTATAGCGACAACATTTTTCGCTACGCCTTCCCCGACCGCTATAAAGATGCGCGCGGCCACGGACGCGTCGACCTCCCGCACGCAGTCATAATGTTGGGCTACGATTTTGGTAGCGGCTGGTCAATGGGAACCGAAATCGAGTTCGAGCATGGCGGCGTCGAAGCCGCCGTGGAAATGGAGGCCGAAGAGACCGGCGAGTTCGAGAAAGAAATCGAGCGCGGTGGCGAGGTGGCCCTCGAGCAATTCTGGGTCCAAAAGTCGTTCCGCCCCGAACTCAACCTGCGCATGGGCCACATCGTGGTGCCCGTGGGCATGACCAATCAGAATCACACTCCAAATCAGTTCTTTACGGTCTATAGACCCGAGGGCGAAAACACCATCATGCCCTGCACCTGGCACGAAACTGGCGTAAGCCTCTGGGGCCGTTGGCGCAGCCTGCGCTACGAGGTGCAACTGCTGCCGGGACTCAATAGCAACTACTTCAACAACTCGGGGTGGGTCCATGACGGCTCGGCGTCGGCCTACGAATTCCGTCCTGCAAACAATTTGGCCACCGCCGCAAGGCTCGACTGGTGGGCCACCCCGCAGTTGCGTCTGGGCGTTAGCGCCTACGTCGGCAACTCGTTCAACAACGACATCGTCACCGACAAGCGCGAACGCTACAACGACATAACCGGAACGGTGGCCATCGCCACCTTCGATTTTGCCTATCGCTCTAATTTATTGATAGTTAGAGGCAATGCCGACTATGGCTATCTGAGCGACGCTGCCACAATCGGCCCGCGCAATCAGAACCAGAACCACAGTTCGGCCTCGCCCTATCCTCACACGCTTGTGGGCGAGAAAGCGCTGGCTTTGGGCCTCGAAGGGGGCGTAAACCTGCTCGGTTCGCGTCTCGACGGCAAACGCCTCTTCCTCTTTGGTCGCTACGACCACTACGACAGCTTCATCCCCGCCGAGGGGCAAGCCAACGTGGGCTGGGCCGAGCGCAGCTTGGTTTCGGCTGGTGTTAACTATATGCCTCTGCCAGAGGTGATTGTGAAAGCCGAATGTGGCGTCCGCCTCCTCTCCGAGCAATATAACAACGAGCCCTATGTGGCACTCGGCATAACCTGGACAGGCTTCTTTAAACACTAAACAATGAATACGCAACTAACTAAAAATCAATAATAAATCAAAAACTAAATCACGATGAAAGTTACAAAACACATCCTCTGCGTCGCGCTGGCTTCGGCCACGCTCGCTCTTGCTGCCTGCAACAATGGCAAGGAAGAAAACACTAACGACATGTCGGCCATCAACAGCGCCGCCTCACAAGTGGCTGCCAAATTTGTCGACAAAACCGTAGGCCCAACCTATAGCTCCTTGGCAGCCAGCGCCGAGCAGCTGGCTTCGCAGTTGGCCACTTTCCGCGACGACCCCACGCAGGCCAACCTCGACGCTGCCTGCGAAACTTTTCTCGTGGCCCGTTCGTGGTGGGAAAAGAGCGAGGCTTTCCTTTTTGGCATAGCTACCGCCGAGGGCATTGACCCACACATCGACTCTTGGCCTCTCGACGCCGACGCTTTCAACGAGACCATGCGTACCCCTGGCCTCATGGCACGCCTTGCCGGAGAAGATGGCGACCTGGCTGCCGGCGAACTGGATAAGACCCTCCTCGGCTTCCACGGCATAGAGTACGTCATCTGGCGCAACGGTGAGCACCGCCAAGTGGCCGACATCGACAGCCTGTCGCGCATCTACGTCGCTGCTGTTGCTGGCGACCTTCGCAACCGTTGCTACCAGCTCGAGGTGGGTTGGCTCGGCAATAGCGCCCCCGCTGCCCATCGCGCTCTGTTTGAAGAAGGTGGTCGCCTCGAAGAACTCTCTGTCACCGTCCTGCAAGGTTCGTACAGCTATGGCGAGAACCTCAAAAACGCTGGCAAAGCTGGCAGCACCTACGTCACCCCACTCGCTGCCGTGATGGCCATCATCGACGGCTGCAAAACCATTGCCGACGAGGTTGGAACCTCGAAGATTGGTAAACCTGCAGGAATCGATGCCGAAACCGCCGACACCTCCTACATCGAGTCGCCCTATAGCCAAAAATCTATCGACGACTTTGTCGACAACTTCCGCAGCATTCAGAACGTGTGGTACGGTGGCGTTGAGGGTAATCGCGACGCGAACAACTCGCTCCAGACCTTTGTCAAGAATAACGTCGACGAAAAACTTGCAACCCGTGTGACCGAAGCCATTGACGACGCCATAGCCAAAATCGACGATATGACACGCCCGTTCGTCCAAAACTACACCAGCGAGAAGTGCAAAACCGCCATCACGGCTTGCCAGAATGTCGACGCCATCTTCTCCGAGGTTAACAACGCTATCGACGAACTCTAAGCACTCGAAGTGTTAATTATTCAAAAATATACAATAAATATTACAAAACAGCGTTAAAAAGCTGTAAACACAACTTCGAAACGATGAACAAGAACGTAACCAAACTTGCCCTCGCGCTGCCAACCATGGCCTTGCTATTCGCCTGCAACCCAGAAGAGAAGCAGCCGAGTACCCCAACGTCCGGCATGACCCAAGTCGAAATCGAGACCCTTGCAGGTGGCGAACTGGGCACCACATTCAACCAGTCGGCGTCGGCCTACGAAGACCCCACCCCTGCTACCGAAAAGGCCGGATTGACCAACGCCTTTAAGTATGGCGAGTTCTTCTTCGAGCACGTCATTACCCAAAACAACGCCCCCTTCAACGGCCTCGGCCCGCTCTACGTGCGCAGCTCGTGCGAAAGCTGCCACCCGGGCTACGGCCACGGTCGCCGCATGGAGCGTTACAACGCCGGCGACTGGGGCAACGGCTACCTGCTGGTGGTCTACAACAAGACCCTCCCTGGCGACCCTTACGAAAAATCGGTGGCCGGAATGCCACAAACGCGTGCTGTGGCACCTTTCAAGCCCTCTATCGACGAGAGCGGAATCAACATCGAGTGGAAGACTTGGCAAGACGAGTGGGGCAACCGTTTTGACGACGGCGAGACCTACGACCTTATCTATCCCGAGGTGACCATTGCCCCCGAAGCCTTCTACGCACCGCTCACCACCGACTACGCCAACCTCGCTTTCCGCCTCGAGACCACTATCGGCATTTACGGCACGGGCCTCATCGACGCCATACCCGACGACTCGCTCAAGGCTCAGTATAAGAAAGAGGCCGAAATGGGCTTGCCCATCAACGAATCCATCTACAGCAATGGCGATTGGACCCCCGTTAGCGGTTATTATGGCGGCAGCGAGTCGAACCCCACCGGTTCGGGCCACCCACGCCGCTTTACCTACGCCCTGAGCCGTGGCCCGCTGCAAGACGCCCCGGGCAGCAACGCCATTTGGAACATCACCAACGTTACCCGTATCAACAAGCGCAGCCACTACCTGAGCCTCGACCCCACCATCTACGCCAACGCTGCCGCTGCCGACCCCGACGTCAAGGCCGACTTCTACCGCCTTTTCCCCGAGTGGGACAAGACTGGCGACACCGCTGCCGACATACGCAATTACCTGCTTAACGACTCCCTGCCAGTCGAGATGAGCGACGAGGACTTCCGCAACTTCATGGTCTGGCACCGCGGCTTAGCCGTGCCGGCAGCCCGCAATCTGGCCGACCCCACTGTGCAGCGTGGTCGCACACTCTTCCGCGAGTTGGGCTGCACCGTGTGCCACCGTCCCAGCTGGACCACGGGCGACGACCGCTATACCGACCCCTCCAAATTCTTTAATGATGGCGACAACAGCCTGCCTCGCTACCCGCACCAAACCATTTGGCCCTACAGCGACTTTGTTCAGCACCGCCTTTATATGGTCAACGACATCCGCACAGGCTGGTGCCGCACCACGCCCCTCTGGGGTCGTGGACTGGCCCCAATCTGCTCTGGCCACAACGACCGCCTTCACGACTGCCGCGCCCGTAGCGTAGTCGAGGCCATCATGTGGCACGGCTCGGCCCAGAGCGACGCTCGCCGCAGTGTCGAGAAATTCCGCGCCTTGAGCAAAGCCGACCGCGACGCCGTGGTGAAGTTTATCGAAGCCATCTAAGTTTGAGTCGCAACCAACCCATCTGTCCTCGTTGCGCGAGGCAACGAGGACAGTTTTTTTTCCCCTCAACCAGCAATAAAAGCCACCTCTAAAGCACTAATTAAGTAGCTTCGAAGAATTAGAACCGCTCATAAGAAGAAAAAAAATATGAAAATCCAAACCAACCTAATAAAGACTCCCCTCCTCGTGTTGCTGGCCATCGTGCTGGCCGCCGCAACAATCGTCGAGCGCTACAAAGGTCCCGACTTCACGGCCACGCACTTCTACGGCTCGTGGTGGTTTGCCCTGTTGCTGGGCTTGCTGGCAGTGGCATTCGTGTGGGTCATTATCAAAGACCGTATGTGGCGCCGCCCGGCGTTGCTGTTAACCCACGTTGCAGTGCCCGTCATACTGCTTGGCGGAGCCCTCACCTCGTGGGTCGGCAAAAGCGGCGAGATGACGCTCCACCCCTCCGAACCCTGCAACACCGTCGAAAACGAAGACGGCTCGCAGTGGCACGTGCCTTTCAGCCTCACACTCAACAACTTCGAGGTGGTGCCCTATCCCGGAACACACACACCGATGGACTTCATTAGCCACCTCACTATCGACGGCCAGTCCGAAATCATATCGATGAACAACATCTACCGCCGAAACGGCTATCGCTTTTACCAAGCCGACTATGACGACGACGGCACGTCGGTGCTCAGCGTAGCCCACGACCCGTGGGGCATTGCCGTAACCTATTGCGGCTACGCACTGCTGCTGGTTGGCCTGTTGTGGCTCATGCTCGACGGTCGCGGCCGCTTCCGCTCGTTGCTGCGTGGCACTGCCGTGTTGGCCATCATGCTGTTGCCGCTTGCTTCGCGCGCGGCAACCCCACCGCCCACTCTGCCACGCGAGAGCGCCGACCGCATGGGGCAGATGATGATGCTCTACAAAGGGCGAGTCTGCCCGGTTCAGACCTTTGCAAAAGACTTCACCACCAAGCTCACAGGCTCGGCCACCTATCGCGGCCTCACACCAGAGCAGGTGCTCAGTGGTTGGCTTTTCTACTTCGACCAGTGGCAGAACGAGCCCGCCATCAAGGTCAAGGGCGGGCAGTGGCAGGATGAATATCAGTTCGATGGCCGACACCTCTCGTTTGCCGACCTCGCGGTGCTCGAAGGCAGCCAGGCTGGCCCCACCGCCGACAAGAAGTTGCGCGCCGCCATCGAGAAACAAAGCCTCGTGCGTAGCCTCATGCGTGGCAAACTGCTGCGCATTTTCCCCATTTCCGATAGCGCTGGAACCCTCAACTGGTATGCCCAAAACGACGATTTGCCACTCGCGTTGAGCGACGACACCTACCTCTTTGTGCGCAAATACCAGAGCTACTGCCAGGAGTTGGTTGTGGCCCAAGACTTCGAGGCCTTGAACCACGTGTTCGATAAGATTATCGAGTTTCAGCACAAAAACGCCGCCACAGTCCTCCCCTCAACCTCGCGGCAACACGCCGAGCGCCTCTACAACAGCCTCACCACCGGTCGTTGGCTGGCCATGCTCAGCGTCACCCTCGGCCTGCTGCTCTTTGCAGCAGCCGTTGTCGGACGCCGCTGGTCCGAGCAGGCCAAGCGCGCGCTGCGTTGTGTGGGCCTCGTTTTCGTGGCCCTGCTCACCCTCTGGCTCCTTGCCATCATAGTGCTGCGCTGGGTTGCCGGCGGCCACGCCCCGATGGCTGGCGGATTCGACAGCATGAACCTCATGGGCCTCGTCATCGGGATTATCACCCTGGCCCTCAACCGTCGCTCGCCCTTCGTTGTCCCCGGTGGCACCATGGCCATTGGCTTCAGCCAACTGGTAGCCATGATGAGTGGCTCTAACCCACCGGTAACCAACCTCATGCCGGTGCTCAACTCGCCCCTCCTCACGCTCCACGTCACCGTCATCATGATAGCCTACGCCCTCCTCTTCTTCGTCATGATGGGCGGAGTGGCCGGCCTGGCGGTGCAGCGCCACCCCGAGGTCTCGGCCCAACAGCAACGCACCGACCTGCTGCTGCTCTTCCCAGCCGTATTTCTCCTTGCTTTGGGCATAATTATAGGCGCCGTGTGGGCCAACCTCTCGTGGGGCACCTACTGGTCGTGGGACCCCAAAGAGGTTTGGGCTCTCATCACCTTCATCGTCTACGCCATTCCGCTCGGTGCCAAGATGTCGGTCCGTGGCTTCCACCTCTACAGCGTGCTTGCCTTTGCCAGCGTGTTGGTCACCTACTTCGGTGTCAACCTCCTCCTCGGCGGAATGCACTCCTACAACTAAACCGCCGCTCCCAACCCGACGCGCAAAACCATAAAAATAACCCCTATTTAACCTCTCCAAAACAGCCTGAAAACCAGGGTTGAGGAGGGGTTAAAGAGGGGTTAAGGTCGTATTGAGGTCGAACAACGCTTGATACAGAGCCACTTAGCCCTCGATTTTTGCCCCATCTCAGGGGCAGTTTGGCCCAATAAATATTGCAGTTCGCGAGGTGGCTACCTGCTTCTGTTCGCCACCTTAATACCATAATAAAAGGGGCATATAGGTTGCAGGAAACCTATATGCCCCATACTTAAATAATGCTTTTTAGAACAGACCTTCGAGGACTTCGTCGTCGACAAGGTTGGGCATCGTTACCTTGAGCTCGGGGCAGATGTCCATGGCGCGCTTGATGGCGAACATGGCACCTTCGTTGCGGGCCCAGCTGCGGCGGCTAATGCCGTTGTTTACGTCCCAGTGGAGCATCAAGCGCAGGCGGCGGTCGCAGGCTTCGCTGCCATCGAGCACCATGCCGAAGCCGCCGTTCATCACCTCGCCCCAGCCAACGCCGCCACCGTTGTGGATAGAGACCCAGGTGGCGCCACGGAAGCTGTCGCCGATGACGTTCTGCACGGCCATGTCGGCAGTGCGGTTCGAACCGTCGTAGATGTTAGACGTTTCGCGGAAGGGGCTGTCGGTGCCGCTCACGTCGTGGTGGTCGCGACCAAGCACGATGGGGGCGCTGATTTCGCCTTTGCGTATGGCCTCGTTGAAGGCAGCGGCAATCTTGGTGCGGCCTTCGCAGTCGGCATAGAGTATGCGGGCTTGGCTGCCCACAACGAGGTGGTTTTCTTTAGCGCCGCGTATCCACTGAATGTTGTCGCGCATCTGCTGTTGTATTTCGGCTGGCGAGTGCGAGGCAATCTCCTCGAGCACGGCCATGGCAATGTGGTCGCTCTTGTCGAGGTCTTCGGGTTTGCCGCTGGTGCATACCCAGCGGAATGGGCCGAAACCGTAGTCGAAACACATGGGGCCCATGATGTCCTGCACGTAGCTGGGGTAGCGGAAGGCGGTGTGGTCGGCATTCCAGATGTCGGCACCGGCACGGCTGCTCTCGAGCAGGAAGGCGTTGCCGTAGTCGAAGAAGTACATACCTTTAGCGGTGAGTTTGTTGATGGCTGCCACGTGGCGGCGCAGGCTCTCCTGTACTTTTTCTTTAAAGAGTTCGGGCTGCTCGGCCATCATCACCTTGGCCTCCTCGAATCCAACGCCCACGGGGTAGTAGCCACCGGCCCAGGGGTTGTGGAGCGAGGTCTGGTCGCTGCCGAGGTCGACCTTGATGTTGCGTTCGGCGCAGTATTCCCAGAGGTCGACCACGTTGCCCTGGTAGGCATAGGAGCGTGCCTCTTTCTTTTCGATAGATTTGCTCACGGCTGCAAAGAGTTCGTCGAGGTCGGCGTGAACCTCGTCTACCCAGCCTTGGTCATAGCGTTTTTGGGTGGCGGCGGGGTTGATTTCGGCGGTGATAGAGACCACGCCAGCAATGTCGCCAGCTTTGGGCTGAGCGCCGCTCATGCCGCCCAAACCGGCGGTGATGAAGAGTTTGCCAGCAGTGCCGCCGCCCAGTTTGCGAGCAGCATTGAGCACGGTGATGGTGGTGCCGTGAACGATGCCCTGCGGGCCGATATACATATAGCTGCCGGCTGTCATCTGGCCATATTGGGTTACGCCGAGGGCGTTGTAGCGCTCCCAGTCGTCGGGCTTGCTGTAGTTGGGTATCATCATGCCGTTGGTAACCACCACGCGCGGCGCTTCTTTGTGGCTGGGGTAGAGGCCCATGGGGTGACCGCTGTACATGACGAGGGTTTGCTCGTCGGTCATCTCGCTGAGGTATTTCATCACGAGGCGATATTGCGCCCAGTTTTGGAACACAGCACCGTTGCCACCGTAGGTTATGAGCTCGTGGGGGTGTTGAGCTACGGCTGGGTCGAGGTTGTTCTGAATCATGAGCATGATTGCGGCAGCCTGGCGGCAGCGGGCTGGATACTCGTCGATGGGGCGGGCATACATCTTGTAGGTTGGGCGAAGACGATACATATAGATGCGGCCATACTGGTGCAGCTCGTCGGCAAACTCCTTGGCCAGCATTTTGTGATATTTGGCAGGGAAGTAGCGAAGGGCGTTGCGAATGGCCAACTTCTTCTCGGCTGGGGTGAGTATGTCCTTACGCTTCGGGGCATGGTTCACCGTGGGGTCGTAAGGTTGGGGTTCGGGTAGCGGGTCGGGAATGCCGAGGCGCAGTTCGTTCTGAAATTCTTCGAGTGTCATATTAAACTGTTTTTTAATTGTTTACGTTAGAAATTGAGTTGCAAGCCTACTTCGAGTCGGGGCAGGGCGACGTCTGGCGATGTAGGCTTCTGGATGAGGGTGTTGAGCCTGTAGCGGGCGTATACGGCTAAGATGCTGTAGCCAAAACGAGTGGTCAGGCCGTAGTTAATACGATGTTGACCCAAGCTTGACAGGTCCTTGTAGGTTCTTTCCTCCGAGGCGTATGGTAGGCCATCGGGTTGCCATTTTATGACGTAGTTGTCAGTGGTCAAGCTGCCGTAGAGGCCGAGGTCCCAGTGTATGCCGCGACCCGAGAGTTGGCCGCCGGGAGCGAGGCGCACGCGCTGGAAGAGTTCGAGCGACCATTCGTTAAGTTTCAAGCGGCGGCTGGTGGGCGTTGGCACAACTAACCACTCGAACGGAGCGGCGTGGTCGGTGGTGAGGGCGTATTCGCTGTGTCCATATTCCAGCCCGAAACCGAGGCAATAGGTTTTAGACAGGGCGGTAAGCAGGCGGAATCCAACGCGGCCGGCGTCGGCAAAGGTAACCGTCAGCTCGTCGCTCATGGTGTTGGGCATCATGCCGTATTGTAGATATATGTCGTAGCGATATTTCGATTGTCCGCCCCATTTCGAGGTCTTGTTGGCCGAGGCTCCATTGCGTGCTAACTGCATGGTCGAGGTCACTCCTTTGGGGCTGTCTGGCTCATACCAGAAACTGCTGTTGATGTAGCGTTGTTGCTCCTCGGCAGGCAGGCGGTATTGGGCAGTGTAGCCATCAAGGTGCACCTCCAGAGTGCGGTTAAAGACGGAGGCTTTGGCGAATATCAGGCCCTGGTCCTCGGCAGAGTGCTCAATCTCGCAAGAGCCGTAGTGGCTCAGCGTTCCGTCGGGTTTAATGTAGCGGTAGAAAACCGTGGTGTTGCTCACCGGTTTGTATACGGCCATCATTACGCTGTCGGTCCCCACTTCGACAAAACGGAAGGTGGGTTCGGTGGGTTTGGCGGTGCTGGTGAAGTAGGAGGCTTGTGGCACACCGTAGCCAAAAGCGTAGTCGCAATAGGGGTATAGGTCGGCCGAACGTTGAATTTCGTCCATCATCTGCATGGCGCTCTTGCCGGGCATAGCTTGGATAGCGCAGGCTGCAAAACCAGCCACAAGCGGGCAGCTGAACGAGGTTCCGTCGACGTAATGGTAAGATTCGTCGCCAGTAGTGTTGGCTGTGCGGGCGTGGCCAAATGCCACCACGTTGGGCTTTTGGCGGCCATCGGCCGAGGGGCCGAAGCTGGAGAAGGAGATGTGGCGATAGTGGTTCAGGTCGTGCTCAATTCCGCCCACACAGAGCACACTGTCGGCGTCGGACGGGGTGATGATTGTTGTCCACTGGCGGTCGGTGGCCTCGTTGCCAGCACTGTTGCAAACCAGTATGCCTTTGCGAGCGGCCATGTTGGCAGCGCGAGCCACGAGCGAGGTGCCGTCCATGTCGCGCGTAAAGTAGCGCTCCTTGCCGTAGCCGAGGCTGGAGCTGATTACTTGTGCGCCGTTGCGGTCGGCCCATTCCATGGCTTGCATCCACCACACCTCTTCTTTGGCAGGTTCGAGTTCCACCTCGGTGCGCGCCAGCAGGAATTCGGCGCCTGTGGCCAAGCCTAGGTCGCGTTCACCTTCGCGGCCGGCAATACAGCTTAGGGTCATAGTGCCGTGGCTGTTCCATCCATAAACGTTCTCGCAGCGGTTACAGAAGTTCCAAGTCTTGATAATTCGGCCTTCGTCGCGCAGGTGGCGGAAGGCGGCATGGGTGTTGACGCGTGGAAATCCGCCGTCGAAGACCGCAATTCTCACTCCACGGCCATCGATGTTGTGGTCGCGGAAGTTTTGCCCCTGCATACGCACAAGTTGGTCGGTCAGTTTCGGGTTGTTGCCTGTTTCTTCGTTGGCCTCACTGTTGTTGTATGTTGCCAAAACGGCAGGTGCGTCCGCTATGGGGAGCAGGTGGCTCACGTAGGGGAGGGCGGCGATGGCTTCGGCCTGGGCTTTGGTGGCGGTGACGGCCACTGCGTTCAGCCAGCGGCTTTGGCCAATGGTGTCGGTAGCTATTTGTGCAACGCCGTCAACGTAATTTTCGCTAACAGGAAAGTTCGAAATGTCGGCCGGGTTGGCTCCACATTGGGCGTAGCGTTCGAGGGCTTTGGTGTCGAAATAGGTCGTTGGGTCGAATGTGCTGCCGGTCTTGTCGGTCAGCATAACCCAGTAGGCATTTTGGGCGGCAACGTTCTGTATCGCCATTGTCCCAATGGCAAGAAAGGTGGTCGCAAGAAGAGCAACTCGTTTTGTAAGGCGTTGAAGTTTCATACTTTATATTGTTATGTCAATAAGCGATGTGCCTGCAAAGTTACGAAAAAAAATCGTATTGAATGCATTTTTTATAAAATAATTCTTCTTGTGTGTCGTTTTTTTTTGGAGCAAATTTTTGTTAATGTTGCGTGTAGAATGATTTTTTTTCGTAAATTTGCATTTTGAAATTTATATGAGAAAGGATGTGTAAAGATGATTAACGAGCAATATATCAGGTTTGATTGGGCCGCGAAACGTATGTTACGCGACAAGGCAAACTTCGCCGTCCTCGAGGGATTGATGACCGTATTGATAGGCGAGCAAATGAAGATTGAGGAGATTTTAGAGAGTGAAGGCAACCAGAGTTCGGCCGAGGACAAGTTCAATCGTGTCGACGTCATGGCGCGCAACAGCCGAGGCGAGTACATCATTGTCGAGGTGCAGCTCGCCCGCGAGGTCTACTTCATAGAGCGGATGCTCTACGGTGTTTCGAAAGTGATAACAGACAACATCAAGCTTGGCGAGAAATACAACAAAGTCAAAAAAGTCTACTCCATCAACATCTTATATTTTCCACTGGGTATGGGCAAAGACTTTGTGTATCACGGCACTACGCATTTTGTAGGCATACACACAGGCGACGAACTCTCCATCTCGCCCCGCGAGCGCGAAACCCTTGGTATGAGGCCCGTTAGCGACATCATGCCAGAGTATTTTATCATCCGTGTCAACGAGTTCAACCAAGTTGCTACCACGCCGCTCGAGGAGTGGATAGACTACCTGAAGAACGGCAAGGTTCGTACCGACACCGATGTGCCCGGCCTGCAGGAGGTTCGTGCCAAGTTGCAGTACCTCTCGATGGACGACCGCGAGCGCCGAGCCTATGAGCGCCATCTTGAAAACCAGATGATACAGAACGACGTCATCGATACTGCCCGTATCGAAGGATACGCTGACGGCCATGCTGAGGGCCATACCGAAGGTCGTGCCGAGGGTCTCGCCGAGGGTCGTGCCGAGGGTCGTGCCGAGGGTCGTGCCGAAGGCCTCGCCGAGGGTATTGCTCGGGGGCTTGAGGAGGGCGAAGCAAAAGGTATGGAGAAAGAACGTCGTGCCACTGCCGCCAAGATGAAAACCATGGGCATAGAGGTGGCCTTGATTGCTCAAATAACGGGCCTAACTGACGAAGAGATAGCGGCCTTGTAGCCGTATGTTACCCCACGAAACGTATATATATCAACGCAATATTAGAATTATGGAAATCAAAGCAGTCAGAATGTTTGACTATGGTTTTATGAACCAGCAGTTTGCCTTTGGCGGCGAGAGCAAGGAAGGCCTCGACCCCCAAATTATTTATCGTAGCAGTCTTCAGAATTTCCTTATCGATACAGGCTCCGAGGTTATTCTTGTCGATACCGGTTTCGACAACGGCTATGAGGCTCCTGAACGCAAGTTCGGCGCTCCGCTGTTTATGGGCGACAAGGTGGCCGACTATATGGACTCGTTTGCCGCCCTCGGCTACAAGCCCGAGCAGGTAACCAAAATCCTCCTTACCCACAAGCACGCCGACCACTCGGCAGCCATTCAGCACTTTGCCAATGCCAAGATATACATCGCGCCCGAAGATGCCGATGCCATGAAGCTCGAAGGCGAGAACATCGTCAGGGTTACCTACAAGGACGGCGCTTACCACAACTTCCCACGTGCCGAACGCATTGCCGACGGCATTTGGATGGTCGAAGCCAGGGGCCACACCCATGGCAACAGTGTTGTTGTGGCCGAAAACGAAGGCTTGTTCTACATGATGCATGGCGACGTAACCTACTGTGACGCAGCGCTCAAGGCCAATCGCCTGTCGGTTGTGTTCGAGGACCTTGCCGCGGCTCGCACAACCCTCGACCGCGTGCGCGAGTTCGTCAAAACCAATCCCACAGTCTACCTCTCGACCCACTGCCCCGAGGGTTACGAAAATCTGGCCATGAAACGCATAATGACGCTCTAACCGCCAAAAGGCCTAAGGGTAGAAAAATTTGTATGCAGAAAGAAAATGCCAACCTGTTGAGTGTGTGGCATTTTCTTTTTCGCAATCAGCACTGCTGCTAACCATTGTCGACGGACTTTGCGATTTTTTTTGCAGAGAAATTGAAAAAATGCGTAACTTTGCAAAAAAATTGGTTCACCTGTCGATATGGAAACTGTAGAAAAGAAACAAAGCGGAACGTCCCATTTGGTCGAAGGCCTGAAGGCTCTCAATAGCGAGGGCTGCCGTTTCTTTATCGACGCCAATCCACAGCAAGAAACGCTCATCACCTCGTCGCGCCTTCGCTGGCTCTCGATTAGGGAAAAGAAGGGCGCCTACTTCACCGACGAGCAGAACCAAGCCCTACAGCGCATTGCCCAATTGGTCGATTTGACCGATGCCAACCACCTTAATATCAGGATTTTACTCTACAGACATCCTCGCCGCTACAAGCGTGCCGAACGCGACGTAGTGGTCGACCTTCTGCGCTGTGGCGGAACCGAAATTCGTTACCTCAAAAATAACGACCAACTTTCGCGCTTGGCCCTACGCGGCGGAAAACTCTTCCTCTCGACGGCCGCCCGAACAGGCGAAGCGGTAAATCAAGGCATTGTGTACGAGTCGTTTTCGCCAGCCAGCGACCCCCTGCTCGAGTCGTTTCGTGCCAGTTTCGAAGCCGACTTCGCAAAGGCCAAACGCTTGGTGCTGAACAAGAACGGCAAAATTGCCTATGCCGACTCGACGTTGCGCCTCTTCGTGCGCTGGGTGTCGTCAGAAAAAGGTCTTGCCGTCATCGGCACCATTGTGGGCATTGTTGGACTCTTAATTGCACTTCTTTGAACTATGGCAGAAATTGCTGATATTAAGCTCGTTATAACCGATGTGGACGGCACGCTAATGACCGACGATGGCCTCATTCCGCCCCAGATTTTCGAGGTGATAGAAGCGCTCATTTGTCGCGGTGTGACCTTTGCCGTGGCCAGCGGCCGCCAGTTGCAGAACCTGCAACAACTGTTCGAGCCTCTTGCCAGCAATATTTTTTTTGTGGCCAACAACGGTGCTACACTTGCCGAGGGCTATAAGGTGTTGACCGACAGCCTTATGCACCCTGCAGCTGTAGATTTATGTCTCGACTTTGCCCAGCTCCATGCAGCCTCGCCGCTGCTCTACGCCAACGGCACGGTGCTGACCAACGATGCCTCGTCGGCCCTGCGCCAATTTCTTGAAAAACACCAGGTTCCGTTCGCGGTGAGCCAAAACCTTGCCGCCTATGCCTGCGGAGTGTCTAAACTCTCGCTCCTCAAGTTCGACGGCTCGATGCCACAACTCAAGCCGCTGCTTGCCACGAGTGGCATAGAGGTCTTCGTGGCCAACCGCTATATGCTCGACGTAACAGCCGAGGGGACAAACAAAGGGGTGACAATCAGTCGTTTAATCAATCTCATTGGCGTTGCCGAGGCCAACGTTTGCGCCTTTGGCGACAGCGAGAACGACCTCGATATGTTTGCCCACGCGGGGCTGCGTTTCGCGGTGGCCAACGCTGCCGAAGTGCTCAAAAAAAAGTCGCGCATAGTGCCTTCCAACAATGATTTGGGCGTTATCTGTACCTTGCGCCAACTATTCAATATCGCCTAAAACCACCTGCCTATGATTATCGCCACGTTGCTGCTCAGCCTGTTTTCGTACCTCCTCGGCTCGGTGCCGGTGGGCTACCTTGTTGTGCGTCGCAAGGTGGGCGTTGACCTGCGCAGCGTTGGGTCGGGTTCGACGGGTGCCACCAACGCCGCTCGCGCCATAAAGGCCGAGCGTGGCGAGCGCCAGGCAGTGTGTGGGTTCTACCTCATTCTGGCGCTCGATATGCTCAAAGGGGCGCTGCCAGTGCTGGCTGCGAGGCTGCTCTGGCCTGGGGTGTGGTGGCTAAGCGCTGTGGCTGCTGCCGCGGTTGCCATTGGCCACAGCCACTCGCTGTTTCTTCGCTTCAAAGGGGGCAAGTCGGTTGCTGTGGGGTTCGGTATCACGCTGGTTCTCTGCCCGTTGGCAGGACTCTGCACATTTGCTCTCTGGTTCCTCGTTGCCCACTTTTCGCACTACGTCTCGCTCGGGTCGATGGTGGCCTTCGCCGCAGCGCCGTTGCTTGTCTGGCTCTTCGGGGCACCGGTTGGCTATGTTGCTACCGAGGTTCTGCTGGGGCTCTACATCATCGTTCTGCACCACCAAAACATCGGTCGGCTGCTCGCTGGTTGCGAGAACAAAACCGACTGGATTTAGGCTCAAGTTCGCCCTGTGGTCGGTTTGGAGTCGGTGTCGGAAGGGGCTAATCAGTGCTTAGAAATCGATAAACGAGGCTTTCTAAATGGGCCAAAGTGGGGTGTTAAGTGCCTCTGTATCAAGCGTTGTTCGACCTCAATACGACCCTAACCCCTCTTTAACCCCTCCTTGACCCTGGTTTTCAGGTAGTTGAATTTATCGTTATGAGAGGACGGCGTGGAGTATTTCGTGCGATTTGAACTGCCCGAATGTAGCGAGGTGAATTTTGTAGTAGTCGAGCAGGCTGGTCAGTAGCCGGCTGCGGTCGGCCAGTGGTGGGCGAGAGGTGTTGGCGGGGTCGAGGTAGGTGTGGAGCAGGGCCGACTGGTCGTAGTCTAGCACCGCCTGTGGTGTGTCGGTGGCGGAGAACGAGGGCGACACAAAGCAGCCTTCGTCGAGGCTGAAAACGGGGCGTGCGGGGCTGTGGTTGTTGCGTGGGGCAATGCCGAGGTGGTCGGCCACCGCGAGCAGGAAGGCGATGGGCAGGTTGGCCAGGTCGGCGCTGTCGAGGTTGGCCAGGGTGGCGGTGGTGTAGTCGAAGAGGGCGGGCATGGGCTCGTCGTCGCGCAGCGAGCGGTAGAGTACTTCGGCCATGAAGAATTTGAGCGCCAGGTGCTGCATGGTGGGCTCGGGTTGGGGCAGTGGCGAGAGTTCGCGTATGTGGTTGATGGCGTGGCGCGGGTTGTTGTAGACCACCATGTCGAGCCACGTCATGGGTTGGAAGAGGTTTTGCTTGGTGCGTGCCGAGCGCGAGCGGACGTTTTTGGCTATGTAGGAGCGCAGGCCCAGTTGTCGGGTTAGTATGCGGGCTATGACCGACGTTTCGCCGTAGGGGGTAGTGTGGAGCACAAGGCCCTGGGTGGTGAGTTGCATGGGCCGACGGTGGGTTTAGCGGATGATGAGTATTTTGACGGCCACTGATTCGTGGCCCGACTGGTTGGCGGCAAAGGCGTAGTAAACGCCCGAGGCCACTTTTTGGCCGTCGAGGGTGCGGCCGTCCCACACGGCTTGTCCGCCCGTGGCGTGGGCAGAGTAGACGGTGCGTCCGGCGGCGTCGGTTATGTGTACCACCGCGCCTCGGGGCAGCCCTTTGATGGCTATCGGGCCGTCGTAGCCTGGGCGCACGGGGTTGGGAAAGGCGTAGGTGCGCTCTTGCTTGTAGTAGTCGCCATAGGTGGCGGTGCCGCGATAGGAGAGCAGGCCGCGGTCGGTGCCCACGAAGACCTCGCCCGAGCGCGGTTGCACGGCCACGCTCACCACCTTGTCTGAAAACAGGGGGCTGTTGGCCGTGGTGAAGTGTTGCAGCTGTTGCATACCGTTGGCCGAAATGAGGTAGAGGCCACCTGCGGCGGTGCCCACCCATTTGCGGTTAGCTCCGTCGACGGCTATCGAGGTTATGTTTTCGTAGGCCATGAGGTATTCGTAGAAGTCGCCGTTGGTTATGGTTATGTTGCTGCAGTTGACGGGGGCTTTCTCGCCGTTGCCGCCGCCGTCGAAAGCGCGATAGGCGTCGTAGATTACCTTGATGCCTTTGTTGGTCCCAATCCAGATGTCGCCGTTTTGGTCTTGCGCCATGCAGTTCACGGTTTCGGTGCGCAGCTTGCTGCCATTGTTAGGGTCTATGTAGGCTAGCCGGCTGTCGCCATCGTGCACGTAGATGGTGTTGGCGCGCCCGGCCATGAGTTTGAAGTCGGTAATGCTGTCCCAGATAATTTTGTCGACCTCTATGGCCGAGGCGAAAGCCGAGGTGTTGAATTTTTGCCACGAGCCGTCTTTGCGGCGCACGGCTAAGGCGTGGGTTTGGCCCGAGTTGGCCACCCAGAGGTTCTCTTTGTCGTCGAATGCCAAAGCGCCGGTGAGGGTGAGCCTGTTGCGGCCCGATTGCAGCGATTGCAGAGCCCCGCCGGTGGTGCTGTCGTTGTAGATTAGCTCGGGTTTGCCGTCGACAATGCGCAGCACGCCGTCGCCCCACAGGGCGGCCACAATCTCGGTCGAGTCGAAGGGGTTGACCACCGCGTCGAGCAGGTCGGAGGCGCTGTCGATTAGGTGGTTAGAGCGGTCCAGTTGTTCCCACTGCGTGCCGCGATAGGTTAGCAGGTTGGCGGTGTTGTAGAGTTTGGAGTAGGTGGTTGTTTTGCCGCCTGGGCAGAGCATCATGGTGTTGTTGTAGGGCATGAGGCGGTAGGTGTTGTCGGCCGAGACGGGCCCGTTTGGGTAGTAGCTGCGGTCGCCTTGAGGCGAGCAGTGCAGCAGGCCGGCCCAGGGGTGGGCAAGCCAGTAGGTGCCATCGCGGTCGAGGTCGGCATCGTTCACCTCGAGGTTGCCGTAGGCAAAGGCGAGCAGGCTGTCGGTGTGGGCAAAATGGGTGTCGTAGAGGTCGACCCTTGTGGCCGAGGCTACGAGCAGGCCGGCGCCCACGCGGTGCATTGCCACGAGGTCGGCCGTCAGCATTGGTGCGAAGCCTGTGGGCTCTTTGCGGAAGAGGGTGTAGCTGGTGGGGTCGAACGAGTGGGCGGTGGCCACAAGGGCTCCGCCGAGGGTGTCGAGCGTGGTCACGGTGTAGTCGGTCAGGGCCGAGTCGGCCAGTGGCTCCCAGAGGTCGCTAATGGTCAGGTAGCGGGCGTTGGTGGGGGCGTGTTTCAGCCCCTCGGCCGTGGCGGCGTAGATAGAGTCGGCCGTGAAAGCCAGGTCGTATACAGCAGTGTATGTGCCGTCCTGTCCAATGTGGTAGGTTTCGCCAATCTCTTTGCGGTCGAGGTCTAACACCACTATGCCGAAGCCGCATGACAGGTAGGCCTTGCGGTTGTGGAAGCGTATGGAGTTGATGGCCTTGTTGCCCAAATTGTCGTTGCGCTTAATGTCGGATATGTTAAACACACGGTCGTCGATAACGAGGTCTACATTAGAGTTGTTGTAGGCCACGACGAGGGTCTTGGTTCGTTCGTCGTAGGCAAAGGTGGCAATGCCGGCGTCGCTCAGGCCGTCGACCTTGGTCATTCGCGTCAGGGTTTGGTCGTCGCGGTCGTAGTAGAACATACCGAGGTTGGCAGCGGCATAGACGCGCCCGTTGCCAGCCACCTGTACGCGGTGGGTGGCGCTGAAACTCAGGTGGTCGTGCCAGTGGCCAATGGCCGTTTGGGCGCAGGCCCCAAGAGCGGTTGCGAGCATGACTACGAGTGCTGTGGCGGTCTTTTTCATATTTAGGGTAACGCGAAAAAAGGTTTTTTATTGTTTGCGCTGTTTAATAAATATGATTTGGTACAGAACGGCAATGATGGTGGTAGCCAGCGAGCTGGCCACCGAGGCTGCCAGGACCTGCCAAATGGAGTACCAAAAATCGTGGAAGTCGAACACCTCGAGCGCGAAGAAGACCACGTAGAATATGGCCATCATCAGGGCAAGGTAGCCCATGTAGTATTGGGGGGTGACGGTGCGGACGCTGGGGGCCTCTATTTCGGTGGTTTCGTTGCGGGTTAGTATCTTGTCGGCAAAAAGTATGCGACACAGAGCCACGACAGTGCAGGCGCAGGCGTGGAAACCCAACAGGTTGCAGAAGAGGTCTTCGGTAAGCCCCGTGGCGAACGCTATGAGCAGCAGCGCTATCTTGTTCATGCCCGTGGGCAGCATGAGCACAAACAGCACGTAGAGCATGGGCAGAACGTAGCCCCATAGCGACACTTGGTTGAAGATGACCACCTGGAGCACCATCAGCACCACGAAGCGTATTATGTTGCGTATAATCAAGTTGTTGCTCATTCTTCGCTCAAGGTTTTGTTCATCAGCGCGTCTTGTTCGCGTTTGAACCTATTATTAATAATGTATACGTGGTTAAGTTTGTTGAAGTCGGTTGCGAGGTGTATGGTTATGTCGTAGAAGCCTTTGCCCTTCACGGTATCCAGTTTTTCGACGTAGCCCACCGGTATGCCTTCGGGAAAGTCGTTGGCCAAGCCCGAGGTTACCACCGTGTCGCCCTGGTAGAGTTGGTAGGTGGTGGGTATGTCTACCACCGAGGCGTAGCGGTAGTCGTGGCCATTCCATACGAGGGTGCCGTTGGTCTGCATACGGGTTATTTTCACGCTGTTGCGGCTGTCGGAGTGCAGTATCGGCATGATGGTTGCAAAGTTGCGCGAGGTGTGTACCACCACGCCAACGATGCCTTGGGGCGAGATTACGGCCATGTCGGGTTTGAGCCCGTGCGAGGAGCCTTTGTTTATCATTATGTAGTTTTTGAACTGCTTCCACGAGTTCTTTATCACTTGGGCTTCGATGTAGGCGTAGCGCTGTTTGTAAACGGTGTCGTTCACGGTGAAAACGCTGTCGCTGTAGCTCATATACGAGCTTTCTACTTGGGCGCGGAGCATGGCGTTCTCGGCCGCCAAGCGGTCGTTTTCTTCTTTCAGCCCGAAGTAACTGTTCACGGCCGAAGTGGTGTTATACCACCCTCCGGCTACGCGGTTGGCGGCAGAGATTATGCGCGAACTTTGGTAGGTGCCCGCTTGCGCCATGAGGATGATGGAGAGCACCATCAAGGCAACGAAGACCAAGATGTAGTCGTAGCGTTTTAGTAGGCGGAATAGCGGTTCCATTGTGCGGTCAGAGGTTGAGGTATCGGTTTATGGCGAGGCGGGTTTGCTCGACGGCGGTGGCAAGGTCGTCGTTGACTATGGTGATGTCGAAGTTGGGCGACTGTTTTAGCTCCTCGGCCGAGCGGCCCAGGCGTTTGGCGATAGATTCTTCGCTGTCGGTGCCACGGCTGCGCAGGCGCTGCTCGAGCACTTCGACGCTGGGCGGCATGACGAATATGGCGAGGGCGTCTTGGCCGAAGTATTTTTTTATGTTCAGTCCGCCGTTGACGTCGACATCGAACACTATGACGTGGCCGTTGTTCCAAATGCGGTCTATCTCTGATTTGAGCGTGCCGTAGCAGGTGCCGTGATAGACCTCTTCCCACTCCAAAAAGTCGTTGGCGGCAACGCGCTCCTTGAACCGTTCGTGGCTGAGGAAGTAGTAGTCAACCCCGTCGCGCTCGCCTTCGCGTGGCTGGCGCGAGGTGGCCGAGATGGAAAATTCGAAGCAGTCGAAGTGGTTGAGTAACTGCTTGATAATGGTGGTCTTGCCGCAGCCCGAAGGGGCCGAGAAGAGTATGGCTTTGCGGTTGTCGGTCATAGGACGGTTAGAATTTGCGGTCGAATATTTTGTAGAAGTTGGCCACTACCATCGAGTTGTTGTCCCAATTGTATTGGCGTGCTATTTCTTGCACGTGGTCGAGGGCAGCTTCGCGACTGTTGGTGGCGTTGAGGCGCAGTATGAAGTCGTTGTAGGCTTTCATGTTGTTGTGGAACAGTTCGGACATGAAACTGAACTTGTCGTTGATGTTTATGATGGTGCGCAGGTCGCTTACTTTGTTTTGCATGGCGCGACGCTCAAGCTGCTCGCTTAGGTTGTGGGTGGTGCCGAGGGTTTCTCCCAGCGTGCGGACGGCGGGTTGCTCTTTGGTTTCGGTGGTGGCCAAGTAGTCGAACAGCGAAGGTTGCTTTGCGACAGAGGCGGGCTCCTGTTTCGGCTCGGGTTCGGGTTCGGGTGCAGGTACGGGTTCTGGTTCTGGAGTTGGCTCAGGTTCGGGTTCGGGAATTGGTTCCGGTTCTGGAGTTGGTTCCGGCTCTGGCTCGGCGGCTGGTTGTTCTACTTCGAAGACCATCAGGTCGTCGGTGGGTTCGAAGAGTTTGTCGTCGGCAGTGCTCTCCACTTGCTCCATCAGTGGTTCGGCTACGGTTGGCGTGGGCTCCTCGCTGTCGGGAGCAAAGAGCGGCTTCACTTCGGCTGTTGGTTCGGGCTCCGGTTCGGGTTCGGGCTGTGGTTCGGGTTCGGGCTCGGCTGTTGCCGGCTGTTGGGCGACGGCAATTGGAGTCTCGGCTTGGGACTCTGAAGCAGACTCGGTTACGTCTATTTGCAGTGCGGCGAGGTAGGCTTCGCGCAATTGCGAGAGAAGAATGTCGCGCTCAATCACGCAGGCTTCTCCCTGCAAGGTGGCCATACGGTCGGCCACTGCGCAGGCCATACGCAAACTTTGAGCGATTTTGTTGACTATATTTTCGTTCATGGTCGTTATAAAATTCTAAAAATCACCCCATTACAATGGGGACTGCACATTAAAAACATTTGTAAAGTTACGTTTTTATTACCGTTTGGCAAAAAAAAGTTTCTCACTTTTTTTCCACAATGCCGAAAAAAATGCCGAAAGTCTCCAATACTCAGCAAGTTGCACCTTTTTGCGCCCTAAGCGAAAATAAAAAATAGGCGAAAAGGTGTATATTTCAGAAAATTTGTGTAAATTTGCCTTTCGGCAAATTGCCGACAGTTGAAATGAATTTATTGTAAAACAAATAGTTGAAATTATGAAAAAAGTAAAATTAGTGCTTTGTTTTGCGGCTTTGTCCGCAATGATGGCTTTTTCGGCCTATGCCCAAAAGCAGTACAGCTACAAGACTTACCCCAACGACCCACTGCAGGTTCGTGAGTATACCCTCGACAACGGCCTCAAGGTCTTTTTGAGTGTATATAAGGATGCCCCGCGCATTCAGACCTACATCGCAGTGCGTGCCGGTTCAAAGAACGACCCCGCCGAAACCACCGGTTTGGCCCACTATCTGGAGCATATGCTCTTTAAGGGCAGCCATCAACTTGGCACCACCGACTGGGAGCGCGAGCAGGTGGAACTGCAAAAAATCGAGAACCTCTATGAGGTTTATCGCCGCACCACCGACGAGACCCGTCGCGCCGCTATCTATCACCAAATCGACTCTATCAGCTATGTAGCTTCCACCATCGCCATCGCCAACGAGTACGACAAGAGCATGACCGCCATTGGCAGCACTGGCACCAACGCCTTTACCAGCAACGACTACACAATGTATGTCGAGAACATACCCGCCAACCAGGTCGAGCAGTGGGCAAAGGTCCAGGGCGACCGCTTCCCCAACCTCGTTCTTCGCCTTTTCCACACCGAGCTCGAAGCCGTTTATGAGGAAAAGAACATTGGCATGGCTCAAGACAACCGCCGCGTTAACGAGACCATGATGGCTGCCCTCTTCCCCCACCACCCCTATGGCACCCAAACCACCATCGGCACTATCGAGCACCTCAAAAACCCCTCGATGAAGAACATACGTGAGTATCACGCCAAGTACTATGTGCCTAACAATATGTGTGTTGCAATGGCTGGCGACTTCAACCCCGACGAGGTGATAAAGATAATAGATAAGTATATGGGTAGCTGGAAGCCGGGCAACGTGCCCACCTTCACCAAGGTCAAAGAGGCCCCAATCACCACCCCCGTTGTGCGCCTTGTCAACGGTCAAGACCCCTCCAGCCTCACCATCGCCTTCCGTATCGAAGAGGGTAATGGCAGCCACGACGCCCTCTTGGCTCAAGCCATGGAAATGGTGCTCAACAACGGCTCGTGCGGCCTTATCGACCTCAACCTCAATCAGAAACAGCTCTGCCTCGGTGCCTATGCCGGCACTTACACTCTGAACGACTACGCTGCCTTTATGCTCGGTGGTCGCCCCACCCAGGGCCAAACCCTCGGCCAACTGCGCGATATGCTGCTCGAACAACTCGACCTGGTAAAGAATGGCGAGTTCGACGAGAGCCTGCTCGAGGCCAGCATCAACCAGCTCAAACTTCAAATCATGAAGCAAGCCGAAAGCAACAACAGCCGCGCCAGCCAGATGGCCTACGCCTTTGTGGAGCACAGAAACTGGGGCGATGTTTGCAACGAAATCGACGAGTTGGCCAAAATAACCAAGAAAGACATTGTAGACTTTGCCAACCGCATTTGCAAAGACAACAACTACGTCATTGTCTATAAACACCAAGACACCCCCGACCCCGTGACCAAAGTCACCAAACCCGCCATCACCCCCATCTTTGTTAGCCGCGACAACGAGAGCCCCTTCTTGGCCAGCATTAAGGACGCCGCCGCCAAGGCCAAGCCTATCCAGCCCGTGTTTGTCAACTTCAAAAAAGACCTGCAAAAGGGCAAAACCACCAACGGCAGCGAGGTTCTTTACGTCAAGAACACCGAGAACGCCACTTTCAACCTTCGTTACCGCTTCGAGTTTGGCAGCACTGCCGATAAGACCATCGACCTCGCTGCCGACCTTGTCGATTACCTCGGCACCCCCAACCACACCGCCGAGCAACTGCAGGAAGAGTTCTATCGCTTAGCTTGCAGCTGGGGTATCAGTGTGGGTGGCGAGAGCGTGACCGTTAGCGTGAGCGGCTTGGCCGAAAACATGGAGAAAGCCATGACGCTTGTCGAAGAAATTATGTCGAACTGCCAACCCAACGACGAAGCCCTCAACTCGCTTGTCGAACGCCTCATCAAAAGCCGTACCGACAACAAGACCAACCAGCGTGCCGCCTTCCGCGCACTGAACACCTATGGCACTTATGGCGAACAGTATATTAAAGAAACAACCATGAGCGACAGCGAGTTGCGCGCCTACACCGCCAAACAGCTCACCGACGCCCTCCACAACCTCTTTGGCTACAAACATCGCGTGCTCTACTATGGCCCGCTGAGTTTGGCCGAGGCCACTGCCACCGTCAACCGTATCCACACCGTGAAACCCACCAAAGAGGTGCCCGCCAACAAGGTGTTCCAGCCCCAAGCCGTAAACGAGAACCAGGTCCTCTTCGTCAACTACGACGCCAAGAACACCTATGTAACCGAGTACTTCCGTGGCGAACACATCAACGCCGCGCTCATGCCCAACGTGAACCTCTTCAACGAGTACTTCGGCGGCTCGATGAACGCCATCGTCTTCCAAGAGATGCGCGAAAAACGCAGCCTCGCCTACAGCGCCAGCAGCTACTACACCAACAGCGGCCGCAAGGATGGCTACTTCTACAACTCGGCCAACGTCATTACCCAGAACGACAAGCTGATGGATGCCCTCGACGCCTACGAAGAGCTCTTCGACGATATGCCCCAGGCCGAGGCCAACTTCAAGCTGGCCAAGGACGCCCTGCTGGCTGGCAGCCGCACCGCCCGCACCACCAAGATGGGCATTATTAACAGCTACCTCAACTGCGAGCGTATGGGCTGGAAAGAACCTCTCGGCAAACAAAACTTCCAAGCCTACCAAAAACTGACCATGCGCGACTTGGTCAACTTCCAACAGCAGCAAATCAAGGGTCAAAAGAAATTCTACCTCATTCTCGGCAAAGAGAGCGATATGGATTTCAACGCCCTCAGTAAGTTCGGCAAGGTGAAGAAACTTTCGCTCGACGAAGTTTTTGGCTACTAAGCCTTCCACACAATGTTGGCGAGGGCGGTGCAAACTGCCCTCGCCAACTTTTTTTTATCAGAATTCGACGGTTGCCACAGCCCGGCCTCTGCCTCGAGGCCCCGGCGGGCCTCGCTCTTTTTCCCCTCACTCATACCAAGCCCAACGCGCCGAGTCGAGCGGTTCCTACTGCCCGAATTTGGGAGGGGTATTTTCGGTTCTCAAAAAAAGTGCTACGTGGGTCTCGATTTGTAGTTTTTGGCCCTACCTAACTTCCTAATTCATAGCACTTAGGACTGGTTAAAGAGGGGTTAGGGTCGTATTGAGGTCGAATAAGGCTTGATATTCAGTCGTTTGGCCATCGATTTTTTGGCGATGTTGAGGCGAGTGCAGGGGGCAAAAATAGCGAGGCCGAAGCGTTAGCTTCGGCCTCGTGTTCGGTTCTGCTGTCGGTGTTAACGGCTGGGCAGATTGTTGGCTTGGAGCCTTGCGGTTAGGCCTCGTTGTTTTTCTCGATGGCCAGTTTGCCGCGGTAGTAGCCGCACTGGGGGCATACGTGGTGGTACATTACGGGAGCGCCGCAGTTGCTGCAGGTGGTGAGCTGGGCTTTCTCCAAGCTGTCGTGGGTTCTTCTCTTGGCAGTGCGTGTCTGCGAGAATCTGTGTTTTGGATGTGGCATAGTTGTGTATTTTTAATTATTTATTTTCGTTTTTTAGTTTGAGCAGGGCGTCCCAACGGGGGTCGGTGGTGGCGGTGCTGGGTTGGTGTTGTTCGAGCAGGGCGGCCACGGTGGGGTCGCACTGGCCGTCGGCATGTATGTGCTGGAGCGGCAGGCGCACGGCAGACATCTCGTACATATAGGGTGCGAGGTCTATCTCGATAGCGTTCTCGGGCAGTATGGCGACGTCTTCTTGGTCGCTTGTCTCGGTGTCGCTAAAGCGCACGCATAGGGCATCGGTACCTTTCACCTCTACAGTCATGGGGCCGAGGCAGCGGTCGCAGGTGGTGGCGAGGGTGCCGGCGAAGCTAAAATTAAAGATGAGGGTGCGCTCTTTGCGGTCTAAATCGACGTGAAAATGGACATCACCACCGCCGATTTCTTCGTTTTCGAACTTGCCGAAGAAGTCGTCGTCCAGCACGAAATCGAACGTGTAACGTCCTGATTTCAAGCCGCTAAACTGTATGGTTGTGTCCTTTTCTTGGTCCATTGCGGCACTATTATTGAGTTTGCAAAGTTACTATTTTTTTTTGATATAGCAAACTTTTTTTGATTGAAAACTAATAATTTGAGTATTTTAGACTGAAATGTTCCGGCCGCGCTCGGGTTCCAGGCAGGCGAAATGTCCTTGTGGTTTTGTGGGCGGAAAAATATCTGGGCAACGCCACAGGCGTTGCCCAGATTGTGCGGTGGGGCTCACGGTTTGTGCCCGTCAGAAGCAGAACGCGATGCCAGCGGTTAGTGCTGCTGGCTCGATGCGCAGCCCGTCTACTTTCGATTCGAGGCCGGTGATGGTCGTCTCGCCAATTTGGGTGGGGAATAGGGTGTAGCGCACAAAGAAACCTATGGCCAAGTCGTCGTAGTTGTACCACAGTTTGAGGGTGAGCGGCACAGCAAGGTTGTTGCTGGTGAACGAACCAACGTAGTCGGACCCGCTGCGGCCCGAGGCTACGTAGCTGGTGCTCGTGGCGGTGCCAAAACCTACCATCGGGTTGAGCGACAAGGTTTTAGATAGCTTGAAGTTGTAGCCCAAGTCGAGCCATACGTGATAGTCGTTGCGCTCTATGTATTGGTTGGCGTAGCTGTAAATGCCACCAGTGCTCCACGCAATGTTCAGCCCGATTTGGAACCTTTTGTAGTTAATCACGTCAGACAAGCCAATATGCGCAAAGGCTGTTGGGTGCTGCTTGTAGTCTATTTGTGGCAGGGTGGCCGCAAAGTGGTCGGTCGAGTTGCCAAAGCCTCCTATGGCACTCAGGCCGAGGTCGAATTCGACATTGAACCCCCACGGATTCGAATTGTGTTCTTGCTCTTGAGCCATGGCCGTGGTGGCAAGCAGCGCGACGGCGAACAGTAGTGAAATGGTCTTTTTCATGACTGGTATGCTTTTTATGTTAGATACTTATTTTTAAGAACGAAAAATTGATGTCTTTATTGTGCCATATAGCAACTTTATTTAGCAGCCTGCCACGCGGGTCAGAGGTTCGCGCGCCAAAGCTGGGCGGCCACTGACCCGCGGCAGGCTTCAGGTGGCTATTGTGCGTTGCCCTCAAGGCTCTCGGGCCGTAGGGTTACAACCACGTAGTTCTTAAGGTCTATGTAGCGCTTGGCCAGTTGCTTTATCTGCTTGGCGCTCACGCCTTGAACCATCTCGTTGTAGCGCTCGATGTAGTCGCGGCTCTCGCCGAGGTTATAAGAATAGTATATTTGGCTCATCCAGAAGTAGTTTTCTTGACGGCTGTTGCCACGGTCCACAATCATTTGCTTCTTCACCATGTCGAGTGTGGCGGCGTCAGGGCCTTTGCGCAGATAGTTCTTCATTATCTTAATGCAGTCTTTCTCAATCTTCTTAGCCTTGTCTGGGTCGCAACCAATGTAGAACATCCACTCCACCTTGCCCGAAGGCAGCAGCGCGTAGTCAACGCTGGCCGAGGGCGAGTAGGCGTCGCCGTTCTTTTCGCGTATGATTTCGGTCACGGTTATCTGCAGGGCCTCGCCAAAGGCGTCGAGAGCTACGCGGGTTTCGGGGGTGAGTTCGCTGGCGTCGACTTTCATCTCGCCGTTTATAATGAGCATACCCTGACGCTCCATACCCTTAACGGCCTCGGCGTGGACCACACCTTTGGCGAAATCGCTGCTGCGGTCAATATACTTCTCGCTGCGCTGTTTGCCGTTGGTTGGCAAGTTGTTAAGGTAGCGCGCAATGAGGTCTATATCCTTGTCGTCCACGTTGCCCACGAAGAAGAAAATCTGGCTCGAAGCGTCGGCAAAGCGCTCGCGATAGATGTCGAACATACGGTCGAGCGAGAGCGAACGCACCTGCTCTTCGGTGGCAATGAGCACCGTGCGGTGGTCGTTGGGGTAGGCCGTCTCGTAATATTTTTTCGAGAAAGCAACCTGCGGGTTCTCGGCAATGAACTTTATTTGGTTGACGGTAGCGTCGACAATGCGTTCGTAGCTCTCTTGGTCTTTGCGAGGTGCGGTGTAGTAGAGGTTGATTAGTTGGAGTGCGGTTTCGAGGTCGTCGGGCGAGCAGTCGCCGGAAAAACCCTGATAGTTTTTACCAATCTGTGGCACAATGGAGACGTTTTTACCTTTGAGGCGTTTGTCGAGTTGGGTGCGGCTAAAGTCGCCCACGCCGCCGGCCACAACGAAACTGGTGGCGTTCTGTGCGGTGTAGGCCTCGGCGTCGCCATAGAGCGAGGTGCCGCCGTGCGAGTACGATTCGATGAGAATTTCGTCGGCTTTGAGGTCGGTCTTTTTCACCACGAAGCGCACCCCGTTGGGGCAGGTGTATTCGGTGTAGCCAAGCACGTTGTTGGTGCCCGTAATCTTGGCGGTGGCAGCGGGCACGTTGTCGCTGAAAAGGGGCTTGTCTTCGAAGTTGTCGACCCACGGTTCGGTCTCGACGCTTTTGCTGCTGCGCACAATGTTGAGCAATGTCTGTTCGGTGGGTATGGCCAAGTCGTCGCGTTCGGGAGCGGTAAGCTGAACAACGAGGTTGTTGTCTGTAATCCACTCGCTAACAGTTTGGTTGCATTCTTCGAGCGTTATTCCGGGAATGAACTCTTTGGCATAGCGCCATTCCTGTCTTATGCCAGGGGCTGGCGAGCCAGTGAGGAAGTGCTGCGTGTATTCGTCGGCCAAGTCGTCGCTCTCGGTTTTGTTTTCCTCTTTGGCCATTTTGGTATAGAGAGCCAAAAGTTCCTCTTTCTGGCGGTCGAGTTCGGTTTGGAGGAAGCCGTGGTCGTCTATTTGTTTCATAATGCGGAGCAGTTCTGTGGCCGAGGCCTCGATGCGGTTCTCTTTGGGAGCGGCTGCAACCCTAAAGTTGTCTATGGCGCGCGCCATAGATGAGCCATATCCAGCGCCGGCACCAATCATTGGCGACGAATTTTTCTCGCACAGTTCGTTCATGCGGTCGTTTATCATCATGACAATAAGCCAGCGCACGAGGCTTTGACGGTAGTCGCCAACGGTGCCTTCGTGGGCGGCAGGGTGCTTCCAACTGAATTCGATGCTGGTGCTGGTAGCCTCTTTGTCGGTGGCAATGGCGATGATGGGCTCAACATTGTCTGGCACGGTGTAGGCTTTTCGTTCTTTGGGGTTAACGGCTTTGGGGTGAGCACCAAAAACTTGGCGCACCTGTTGCTCCATGGCGTTGATGTCGGGTATGTCGCCAACGATGACGATGGCTTGCAGGTCGGGGCGATACCAGTCGTTGAAGAAGTCTACAATCGACTGACGTTCGAAGTTCATTATGACGCTCTCGAGGCCTATGGGTAGGCGTTCGGCATAGAGCGAGCCAGCATAGCACAGTGGGAGTAGTTTGCGCAGCATACGGTCGCCGGCGCCGAGACGGCCACGCCATTCCTCGTGAATGACGCCGCGCTCGCTCTCAATCTCGGCTTGGTCGAAGAGTATGTTGCCAGCCCAGCCGTCGAGTATGTCTATGCCCATCTGTACCATCTCGGGGTCGTCGCTCGGGATGTTGACAAAATAGACAGTCTGGTCGAAACCGGTATAGGCGTTTACGTGCGACCCGAAGGCCACGCCATGGTCTTGCAGTTTCTTAATCATCTCGTTGTGTGGGTAGCCCTTAATGCCGTTAAAGGCCATATGCTCGCAGAAGTGGGCCAAGCCGCGCTGGTCTTCGCGTTCGAGAATGGAGCCGGCGTTGCTCACCAAGCGGAACTGAATGCGATTTTCGGGCTTCTTGTTGGCTCGGATGTAGTATGTAAAGCCGTTTTCGAGTTTGCCGTAGCGCACCTTTTTGTCGAGTGGTACCTGGGCGCTGAGATTGGTTTGTTTGGCAGGTTTGTCGTTGCCTATGCCTATTTGTGCCATGGCTGTGCAGCCAATAAAGGCCAGCACGAATCCTAAAATGATGTGACGTTTCATTGTTTAATCCTTGTTATTTTTGAGTTGACAAAAGAATGGCTTGGTATATCACATTGTTAGAGGGGGAGGTAACTGTAATCTCATTGTCATTTTCGTCGTAAACTTCTTCTTCGAAGTAGTCAGATGATGCGTAAATGGCGGTGTTGACTGTTTCGTTAGTGGTAGAGTCGTAGTAGGTTTCCTCTGTGGTGATGTAGTCTTCAGACTCGAAATAGGGGAGGCAGTAGTAGGTAGTGGTGCCATGTTTGCGGTTCACGCGCTTGAAGATGTACACGTTACGGTAACCCCACCCTCCGTTGCTTATCTGGTAGTAGACACCCATCATGGCGCGATACAAGGGTTTGGTAGGCATCGAGTCGGAGAAGTAGATGCTGTCGAGCGTGAACTCGCCGTTTGCCAACGAGTCGAAGGCAACGCGCAGGCGGGTGGTATCGATTAGTATGTTGATTTCGTCCCCAGCATTGTAGTTGGCAATGGCAACGGCGTTGTTGTTTGCCAACATCGAGTCGAGTTGGCGGTCGTAGTATTTCTCTGTGCGCACGCACGAGACTGCCATTATGGCGATAATTGCTACCGAGCAGGCTGTTAAGATATATTTTTTCATTGTTCTTTAGTATTTTCTTGTTGGTTAAAAATGCTTGCGTCGAGGCCTAAGTATCTCATTCGTTGCATAATGGCTGGCAACTCTTCCTCGAGGAACTCTTTGCGATAGAGTTCTATGATTTTTTCTTTGGCGTCGGACGAAAGGAAGTAGCCCATACCGCGTTTGGTGTAGATGATGTCTGACTGTTGCAGGCTCTCGAACGAGCGCATGACGGTATTGGGGTTCACTCCAAGGCTGGCGGCCACGTCGCGCACCGAGGGTATGCGCCCGTCGGCATCCCACTCGCCAGCCAGCGCGCGGTCGCAGAGCGACTCGGCTATCTGGAGGTATATTGTTTTTTGTTTCTTGAATTCCATAATAAAATCGTTTTTTTTACGTTATTAATAACGCATCTTTTTCAGACGCAATCCGGACCACAATGTGAGGCCGACGAAGAAGATGATGTTGGTTGCGTGGCCCCAATAGTAGATATTCTGGAGTATGAGGTCGGGGTCGTAGTTGCGCACCCATGTGTCGACAAGGCCAGAGGTCGAAAGCTCCATGAAGTGAGTGACGATGATTGGTGTGGCAATGAGCGTCAGCACAAACTCTATGGCGTAGAGAGCCAAGATGGTGAAAAGGACTTTGTGGCGTTTGAAGATGGTTGAGGTGAAGAGGAAGAGGGCCACGTTTGCCAAGTACTCCCCAATGGACGAAACAATGACGTTGGCTGGAGTTAAGTAGCGGCCAAAGTAGTAGTAGGCCTCGTAGTCATCGCCAAAGTTGAATAACTCGTGCAACGAGTCTGCCATGTTCCAAATGCTTGTGCGGTATGGGCCGAATGGCAAGAGAGTGAAAAACATATCGACCAGCAGACCACCAATAAGGGCCACTATGGGGCAAACCACCATAATCATGAGCAGCATACTGACGAACTTCTCCAACTTCGAGGCTGGCAGCATGGCAAAGTATATGCCATCCTTTCTAATGTTTGCGTAGCGGTATATGCGCGAGGGGGCCATGATACCCACCAATACTACCGAGAAGCAGATGAGCATAAGCCTAACCACGGGCGGTATTGATTCGATGTTGAGATGGTGCCCAAGAACGAGGACAGAGAGCCAAATCGTCATGGGTAGCAGCACGATGATGAGCATCGTGGGGCCAAACGTGGGCCAAAGTGTGGCAAGGTCGTGTTTGACAAGTTTGCCGAAACGGTTGAGGTCAAAATTTTTTTTATTCATGACGTACTATTCTCCTATTTTTTGCGTTATTGGTTCATGAGTTCTTTGACACGCTTTTTGTTGTGCAGCACAGCGTTGAACAGTGCCTCGATGTTTGGCTGGCTCTCTTCGCCGCTGGTGTTGATAGTTACGTTGGTGTAGCCGCCGGGCAGCTGCTCGCTGAACAGTGCTTCGGGATTAGCCACGCCGCCATATTCGAAGAAGAATTTGCGCGAAATCTCCTCAATCGTGGCGTTAAGCAACACATCGTTGTTGGAGAGGATGATTATGGGGTCGATAAGGTTCTCGACGTCTTTAACCTGGTGGGTCGAGATGATGATGGTGCTCTCGCCGCCAATGCGCTGGGTGAGAATGCTGCGCAACTGCGACTTAGAAGGAATGTCGAGCCCGTTGGTGGGTTCGTCGAGCAACACATACTTCGTGTTGAGCGACAGGGCGCAAGCCAACAGCGACTTTTTTTGTTGGCCGAACGACATCTCTCTGAATTTGCGCTCGGGCTCCACTTCGAGCTCCTGCATCAGGTGCCTAAAGTCGTCCTCCGAGTAGTTGGGATAGAATGGTGCCATCTCGCCCACATAGCGAATTGGGGTGCCAGAGTAGGGTAGGCGCACCTCGTCGGGCAGTAGGAAGATGTTTTGCAGCATATCGGGCTCGCGGTCGAATGCCGTAGCCCCATCTACCTCTACCGTGCCAGCGTCGGTTGGCAGCAGGCCGCAGATTAGTTTAAGCAACGTGGTTTTTCCAACCCCGTTTTCGCCCAAAAGGCCGTAAATGGCCCCCTCGCGAATGCTCAAATTGATGTTTTTCAAGACCGGTGTCGCTTTGTAGCCGAAGTCTAAGTTCTTGATTTCTATCATTTTATTGTAACATTTGGTTAGTGTTCTACTTAACTAATACACTGCAAAGATAGTACATTAATTCGATATGGCAAAATTTTTTTTCAAAAAAATAAAAAAAAATTTCATCACACAATATTTTTCATCCGTGTGCGTTATATTAATTATTGTATATATTGTAAAATATGGAACAGAACATTGGAAACAACTTCGACCACACCGCCACGTTGCGCTTTTTTGCCCGCTGGTGGAAGGTCTTGCTTTGGGTTTTTGTGGTGGCGCTGGTGGCTTCGACGGTGGCTGCTTTCGTCATAAAGCCTCGCTACAAATCGACGGCCGTTATCTTCCCAACCAACTCGAACCGCCTGTCGAAAGCCATTATGGACTACCATTACAGCCTCGACTTTATGGACTACGGCATTGAGCGCGACTGCGAATACGCCATCCAAATCCTCTCTTCGGCCTCGATGGAGCGCGACGTCTGCGAGTGCTTCAACTTGACTGAGCATTATGGTATCAGCCCCAACGACCCACATAAGTTGTTTAAAACCAATAAGATATATCGCAGCAATATCACCGTCAAGCGCACCGAGTTCTTGGGCGTTGAGGTGTCGGTGCTCGACGTAGACCCGCAGTGGGCAGCCGACATTGCCAACTATATGGCTGCCAACTACGATACCCTCTGCCACCGCATTCATCACGACCGCGCCGTCAATGCCGCCGACGTTATGCAGAAAGTCTGTGCCGATATGCAAGCCCGACTCGACTCGACCGCCTCGCTCCCCACCAGCCAGTGGAAAGACCGCCTCATTGCCGCCGAATGCGACCAACTGGCCGACCTGCAGACGCGCGCCTCGCAAACTGCTATCGACAAAGACGAGGAGGTGAGCTATAAATATATGGTAGACCAAGCTGTGCCGGCCGACAAGAAAGCCTACCCCAAGCGCCTGCTCATCATGGCCCTCGGCTCGATTGGTGCCGTGGTGATGTGTATTTTCGGCCTCCTGCTTTTCGCTAAAAAAGAGGAATAATAACCGCTAAAAACCTCGCAAAATGGGCAACCTCAAGACCTTCTGGACCAAAAACCGTGGCTTGATTACGGCGCTGCTCGTCACGCTGATTTTCGTGGCGAGCAACACTTTTGCGTTGTCCAAAGACTTCTACTACCTCTTGTTGCTGCCGCTGGCTGGCTTGGCAGTGCTGCTTTTCGTGTTGCGATTCGAGACGGGCCTCATGGTTATGGCCATGCTCACCCCGTTGGCAGTAAACATGACGCTCCTGCCAGGTATGCAGCTCTCCATGCCCGTCGAGCCGATGATGATTCTTTGCTCGGCGGTATTCCTCTTTCGCCTGCTGGCCGCTCGCCGCTACAATGGCTACCGCATAGACCGCCGCCTGTTGCTCCACCCAGTTACGTTGCTGCTGATGGCCTCGATTGGGTGGATGGTTGTAACCTCGTGCACCTCGCAACTGCCGTGGGTTTCGGTCAAGTATACTCTGGCCCGAGTGTGGTTCGTAACGCCATTCTTTTTTGCAGCAGCCATGATTTTTAGCAGCACCACCCGTGTTCGCCAATTTTTTTGGGCCTACGGCATTGGGCTCATCATCGTGGTGCTTATCTCGACCCTCAAAACAGTGGGCAACTTCAGCGACCTGCAAACCCTGCACCGCGTGATGAAGCCTTTCTATAACGACCACACTGCCTACGGCTGCGCCATTGCCCTGTTTCTGCCAGCGGCGTTCTACTTCATCTTCAGCCGCAACAGCAAAGGCTGGATGAGACTCCTCTCGTTCGCCCTGTTCGGCCTGCTGTTGGTGGGCTTGCTGTTCAGCTACTGCCGTGCTGCATGGCTCAGCGTGCTGGCCGCTGTGGCGGTATATGTGGCGGTGCGTATGGGCATGAAAGTTAAGTGGATGATGCTCCTGTTTGGTCTTTTTGTGGGCGCTTTCTTTGTCTATCAGGGCGACGTGCTCTACAAGCTGGGAAAGAACAAACAGGATTCGTCGTACGACTTGGCCGACCAGGTTAAGTCTATCTCGAACATCTCGACCGACGCCAGCAACCTCGAGCGCCTCAACCGCTGGGCCTCGGCGCTGCGTATGTGGAAAGAGCGCCCCGTGTTTGGCACAGGCCCTGGCACCTACCAGTTTCTCTACGCCTCCTATCAGCGCTCCTATCAGCTTTCGACCATCAGCACCAACGCTGGCGACCTCGGCAACGCCCATAGCGAATATATTGGCCCCCTCACCGAGCAGGGCGTTCCTGGCGTGGCACTCGTGGTGGCCCTTTTTATGACCACCTTTGCCACCGGTGTGCGCGTCTACCGAACGGCACGCGACCGCAGTGTGGCCAACATGACGCTTGCCTTCACCCTCAGCCTGCTCACCTACTATGTGCACGGTGTGTTCAACAATTTTCTCGATACCGATAAGCTCTCGGTTCCCTTCTGGGCATTCACGGCCGTAGTGGTAGCGATGGATGTTAGGTTGAGGATTGAAAAACAGGAAGATACGAGCATCGAGCCATCAACCCCCAAGCCCGTTAGGCAACCCAAGACAGGGCTGACGGCAGTGGCGCTTCTCTTTTTTTGCCTCGCTGGCGTAGGGTCGCTTTGGGCGCAAAATGTCGAGTCGCCCACCCAGCCGTGGCGCATAGACCTGCCGGCCCAGTTCGACAGCCAAGCCCGACAAACGGCAAACCTCTGGCCATATCCGGCTGTGGCGGCGGTGCCCGACTCGGGGGCTATGCTCGTGGCCGAAGGGCTGAAGTATCTCGGCACACCCTACAAGTATGGCGCCAAAGGCCCGAAGGCTTTCGACTGCGCTGGCTTTGCCCGCTATGTCTACCTCAAGTTTGGGCACACGTTGCCCTCCTACAGCGGCGGCCAGTACCACGCGGGACACCGCGTAACCGACAGTAGGCAGCTGCGCGCAGGCGACCTCGTCTTTTTCGGCGGACGCCGCCACACTGGCACCGTGGGACACACTGGCATCGTGACCGAGGCCGACTCCACGTCGGGCACCTTCCGCTTTGTTCATGCTGCCACTCACGGTGGCGTTATCGTTTCGCGTTCCACCGAACCCTACTACGCAAAACGCTACATCGGTGCCTGCCGCATCTTCGTCGACCCGGAAAACCACTAAACTCCAGCAAAAATATCCCCTCTCTCGGCACAAAAAGCCACTTTTGTCCGATAAACAACTGACAATCATCCGGTTATGTTCGAAAAACCATCGGGAAACGGGGCCTTTTTTGCCGTTTTGTAACTGCTTGAATATCAAGCCTTGTTCGACCTCAATACGACCCTAACCCCTCCTTAACCCGACCGAAGTAGGTGTTCGGTCTTGGTAATCAACAGTTTATCTTATTTTTCTGGCTCGGCCTGGGCGGCCATGACGAAGAGGCGCGAGGGGAGGTGGCAGTAGCCATCGGGGTGCTTGTCGAGGTAGGCCTGGTGATAGTCCTCGGCGCGGTAGAAGTTGCGTAGCGGTTCCACTTCTACCATCAGCGGGGTTTGATGTTTGGCCTGCTCGGCCGCATAGGCAGCCTCTATGGTGGGCAGGTCGGTTGGGTCGGTATAGTATATGCCTGTGCGGTAGCGGGTGCCGCGGTCTTCGCCCTGCTTGTTGAGCGAGGTGGGGTCGATGGCGAGAAAATACATCCGCAGCAGGAACGGCAGTCCGGCAACGGCTGGGTCGTAGCGCAGGTGCACCGTCTCGGCAAAGCCGGTGAGGTCGGTATAGACCTGCTCGTAGGTCGGGGCTTGGCCGTTGGGGGCGTTGCCGTTGGCGTAGCCGGTCTCGGTAGAGGCTACGCCTTTGATTTGTTTCAGGTAGTGCTCGGCGCCCCAAAAGCAGCCACCGGCAAGGTAAATATCTTTCAGCATAGTGTGGCAATTAGGTCGTTTTCGTAGGCGTCGGTAACGCGCACTTGGCGCAGGTCGCCAGGGTGCAGGCGTGGCGTGTTGGCGGCGGAAATGAGCACCTCGTTGTCTACCTCGGGGCTGTCGTATTGGCTGCGAGCCACGTAGAATTCGCCCTCCTGGCGGTCTATCATCACCTCGAGCGTTTGCCCCACGAGGGCTTGGTTGCGCTCGAGCGATATTTGCTCTTGGATGGCCATAAGCTCGTCGATACGACGCTGCTTCTCGTCGGTGCTCACGGGGTCGCCGAGGGCGAAGGCGGGTGTGCCCTCCTCGGGCGAGTAGGCAAAGCAGCCCATACGGTCGAACCGAGCGGTGGCAACGAAGTTTTTCAGTTCCTCGAACTCGGCCTCGGTCTCGCCTGGGTAGCCCACGATGAGGGTGGTGCGTATGGCCACGTTGGGCAACCGGCGGCGGAAGGTGGCAATGAGGTCGAGGGTGCCTTGATGGTCTATGCCGCGCTGCATAGAACTGAGCAGTCGGCTGTTGATGTGCTGCAGCGGGATGTCGATGTAGTTACATATATTGTCGTGGCGCGCAATGGCGTCGATGGCGTCGAGCGGGAACGAGGTGGGGTAGGTGTAGTGCAGGCGAATCCAGTGGGCGCCGCTCTCGGTGGCCAGCCGCTCGAGCAGTTCGCCGAGTGCGCGGCGGTGGTAGAGGTCGAGGCCGTAGTAGGTGGTGTCTTGGCTGATGACGATGAGCTCCTTAACGCCGCCTGCCACCAACTGCTTGGCTTCGGCCACCAGCTCGTCGATAGGGCGCGAGTGGTGCGCGCCGCGTATGAGCGGTATGGCGCAGTAGGAGCAGGCTCGGTTGCAGCCTTCGGCAATTTTGAGGTAGGCGTAGTGCTTCGGTGTCGAGAGCGACCGTGCCGTGGGGGCTGCGGCGATGCTGTCGGCAGCGGCAGGTTGCGAGGTTGTGGCATTGGCTGCTGCAGCTATGTCGGCCGCCATTTTCTCCCACTCGTGAGCGCCATACCAGGCGTCGACTTCGGGCATTTCGGCTGTGAGCTCGTCGCGGTATCGTTCCACCAAGCAGCCGCACACCACCAGTTGGCGGGCTTTGTGGCCACGAGTTTTGACGGCCACCTGTTGCAGTATGGTGTTAATGCTCTCCTCCTTGGCGTCGCCAATAAAGCCGCAGGTGTTGACCACGGTTATGTCGCAGTCGTTGCGTTGGCGGTCGAAGTGCACGGTGTGGCCTGCCGCCTCGAGGGCGCCAGCCAGATTCTCACTATCGACGGTGTTTTTCGAACACCCCAAGGTTATGATGTTGACTTTCATTGTTCAGTAGAGTATTATTGGTCGTGGTAGTTTCTTTTATGCCATAAGGCCTCCACCGCCTTCGCCTTTTGTTGCGTATGCGGTTGCCCATCCTGTTTGCCCCAGAATGCTGATTGACTTTGGCGGCTGCAAATGGCGAGTATCGTTGCAGATGTTGCGGAACGGACAGTTGCTTATTTTCTTGTCGTGAGGGAGCGAAGCTACATAGGGCGTCTCGCGTAGGGCTATGTAGCCTTCATCAGACGAGCATGGCAACATTCGTGCTATGGGGGCAGCGCTTACCCGTTTGATACCTTTTTTCAAGCACGTTTGGCAGGTATGGTTCCTTATGGAGTGCCACATGAATGTATGTTCGTGAGTCTCGCATTCAAATTGGTACAGTATCTCTTTGCAAAACTGTTTACCAATGACGTTGTAGACAAAATAGTCTATCAAGCAAGGGCTTTCTATGCATTCGAGAGGGTATTTTTCTTTCCAAATTTCCCACACTCTGCGCCAAGCCGCAGCATTCATGGCCTCTATGTAGATATATTGGTGGCAAAAAATATCGAGGAAGCTGGATACCAGCGGTATAGCCGTCTTGATTATGCCTGCCCTTAATGCAACCTTAATAGTGTTGACGTCGCTTGCAACGTCAATCTTATCGAAGCCTTCGACATTGTCCCAAACGCCTAAAACGACCATGTCGCGAAGAAACATATCTGTTTTTTTATAACCAAACCCAGAGCCTTGACAGGCTATTATTGCTTCTCTTAGTTTGAAAATGTCTCTGTTGTAGAGGTCGATTAATTGGTAGGGCGAACATTTTTTTTCGAGCAAAAAGGCAGCTATGGTTTTTGCGTAGGATATCCTCTTATCGTTCTGCGATTTGGTAGAAATGCCAATCCTGTTTATGAATGTTGTAGGATCTCCGTAGATTAGTTCTTCGTCGAAGGTGGCATTGTCTTCTTTGAAGATTTTTGCCAACATAGAGAAGTCTAATGAGCCTCGGAAATCTTGGTTTGCGGTCAGGCATCGCACTCTGCAAATATCCTCCTTATTTAAACCACAGGTGTTGTAGAGTTCCCGAAAGGCTTCGCCATCGGTGTTTACAAATACTGTGTGTAAGGATTCGGCCACTTTTTCGCATTTTTGGTTGTCTATTTCGCAGTCGAGGATTTCTTTGTGGTGCTTCTCCCAAAAAACGTGAAAGTCAGAGAAATAGGCTCTGTATTCGCCCAACGACTCTGTTGTTCCGATGTTGGGGTAGGTGGTGTATAGAAATTCGTTTATTTTGCTCACAACATTTCTGGCTGCGGTAAGCGTCAAACCTCCCTCTTGATTCAGAGAGCTTTTTATCTCGTAACAGAATTGTTCCAGTCTTTCCATTGCTGACATAAAATAGCTTGAGGTGTTTATATTATGTTGTTGGCGCTAATGCGGTTGTGAATCAGTAGTTCGGTCAGTTTGCCTCTGCGCAGGGGGTTAGAGTTGACGCTGCGCGAGGCGAAGACCCGTTCGATGATGTATTCCAAATAAAGGTCTTCGAAAAAGCGGTCTTTGGTAGGGGTGTTGAAGCAGTCTGAATTGCTCAGCATAAATGCAAAACCGGCATTCTCGATTTTGTCACAGAATTTCTTCAATCTTTTTTGAGCAGCGTCGTTAAATGCGTATTTTGTGTAGTCGTTGAACGATGAAGTGCTATTTAAGGGTCTGTAAGGAGGGTCCAAATAGAATAGTGTTTTGCCTTGAGCCTTGCAGAAAGTTTGCTGGTAGTCTCCAGTCATTATTTCGACATTTTGAAGCAGTCGGCTGTCGGCGTAGATGGTTTCAGGGTCGCAAATAGTAGGTGTGTCGTATCTGCCAAAGGGGACATTGAAGAAGCCCGATTTGTTCACTCTGTATAGCCCGTTGAAGCAGGTCCGGTTAAGGAAGAAAAATAGAGTCGTGTTTCGTATCGGAGTCAGTGCTTTGGTGTTGAATTCGTTGCGAGTAGTTAGGTAGAACTGTTTGCGCGAGTCTTCAGTTTTTAGGGCGTAGTATTCTTGTTGTATTTCGGTGAGAGATTGTATTAGTTCTTTCGGGGTATCTCTCACAGTTTTGTAGCATGTTGTCAGGTCCTCATTGATGTCGTTAATGATGGCATTTTTGATGTTAGAATGAGTCTGAAGCATATAGAACAACATTGCTCCACCTCCAATAAAAGGCTCGATATATGTGACATTTTCCCAAGTATCAAAATCGGCTGGCAGCATTGCTCCCAGCTGTCCGATGAGTTGGCTTTTGCCACCCACCCATTTGATAAATGGTTTAGCTTTCATTGTTGGTTGTCTTATTCTAATATACTTATTGCAGAGCGGTGTTGTTTTATTTATTCAAAGAGGGAACGGACGAAGTCGTCGGGGTTGAAGAGTTGCAGGTCGGTCATTTTTTCGCCGAGGCCGATGTAGCGGACTGGGATTTTGAATTGGTCGCTTATGCCGATAATGACGCCACCTTTGGCGGTGCCGTCGAGTTTGGTGAGGGCCAGGGCGTTGACGTCGGTGGCTTCGGTAAATTGGCGTGCTTGCTCTATGGCGTTTTGGCCCGTCGAAGCGTCGAGCACGAGCAGGCATTCTTGTGGCGCATCGGGTACGAGCTTTTGCATCACTTTGCGTATTTTGGTAAGCTCGTTCATTAGGCCAACCTTGTTGTGTAGGCGGCCAGCGGTGTCGATGATGACGACATCAATGTCTTTGGCTAACGCCGATTGCAGTGTGTCGTAGGCCACGCTGGCAGGGTCGGCTCCCATACCTTGTTGCACGATGGGCACTCCCACGCGGTCGGCCCAGAGGGTGAGCTGCTCTACGGCGGCGGCACGGAATGTGTCGGCGGCTCCGAGCATGACTTTTTTGCCGGCTTGTTTGTACTGGTAGGCTAACTTGGCGATGGTGGTGGTTTTGCCAACGCCGTTGACTCCGACTACGAGTATTACGTATGGTTTTGTCGGCATGGGCGAGTCGAAGTCGGCTGGCAGGTTGTCGTTGTATTGGCTCAGCAGGTGCGATATTTCGGCACGGAGTATTGAGTTGAGTTCGCTGGTGCTGATGTATTTGTCGCGTTTTATGCGGGCTTGGAGCAGGTTGATTATTTTGAGCGTAGTTTCGACGCCCACGTCTGAGGTGATGAGGGTTTCTTCGAGGTTGTCGAGCACTGTGTCGTCGACGGTGGAGCGGCCGAGTATGGTCTTGGAGAGTTTGGCAAAGAAGCTCTCTTTGGTTTTGGCCATGCCGCGGTCGAGTGTCTCGCGCTGCTCTTGGGTTTTAGGTTTTCGGCTGAAGAGTCCCATAGCGTTTTATTTTAATAGTTTTTCCATTTCGGGTCTGATTTCGGAATCGAAGATTTGCTGGTAGCGCTCGTAGGCATATTTTTTGTAGTCGCCCGAGGCGAAGTACCACAGCAGTATGGTAAAGTCTTTGGCCGAGTAGTAGCCAGGCAGCACGTTGACGAGGTTGCGGTCGCTGTCGAATATGCCGTATGAGGGGAAGCCCATGCGTTGCCCCAGTATGGCGTAGGCAAACTCGTGGGGGCGCTGGCGGCCGTTGACGGGTTGGTTACCTTTGTATGAGGTGCCTTTCCAGCTGAAGGTGAGGCCGCTCTCGGCGTCGAACTTGACGGGATAGTAGTATCGTGTCATGATTTTCGCCACGGTGGGGTCGGTGAATGTTTCGCGGTCCATTTTCTTGCACCAGCCACACCACGAGGTGTAGAAGTCGATGAAAACGAGGCGTTCGCCGAGGGTTGCGGTGTCGGCCGTGGCTATGTTGTTCCATTTGATTTGGGCGCTGGCGGCAGGGGCGGCCAGTGCGACGACGGTTAGGATTATGGCAATTGTGTGTTTCATGATATTAATATAACGTGAAAAATGTTTTTTTATTGTGTTACCAATCATATTCCCATGTGCGCTCGTTGTCTTCGGAGTTTTCTTCGTAGACTTCTTCGCGTTCCTCGCGGTCGCGCAGGCGGAAGAGGCGTCCGAGCCAATCGTCTTTTTTAGACTTCACTTGGGTCTGTTTTTGTTTGTCTTCTTCGATTATTTGAGCAATCTGGCGCACGTAGTTTTCTACGTAGTGGTGTTCTACGTTAGCATCGCGATGTATCTGAGCGCCAGTGTAGTAGTGCTGGATTATGGTTTCGTAGTCGTAGCCGAGGCCTACCATGCGGATAGTCCCTTCTTGGCTCAGCCCAACGCCGTGGCCATAGCCGTGGCCGTTGAGGATGACAGAGTTTGTTTTCTCGTCGAGGGTGACGGTGAAGAAGGTCGACTTTAATTGCCAGTCGGAGCGCACTTTGGTCAGTGCTACGCCAGCAATGCGCGCTTTACGTTGCGGTTGGGCAAAGGTCAGCAGTTCGTTGCGTATGGCAGGGTCGGAGGTGTTGAGTTTGTGGTTCTTGGCAAAGTAGTTGAGCCAACGCTCGGTACTTATTGTCTTGGTCCAATCGCTTTGTCGCATACGGTATGAGAATGTGTCTTCGACCGAGCGTAGGTAGGGTAGGGCCGCTTTCCACACGTCTTCGGAGTTGGCGGTTTGCCCACCAGAGTTCGAGTGGAATGGGGTATCGATGAGGTTGCCGTCGGTGTCGACAATGGTCTCGCCGCTGCTTTGGATTGTGCCAAGCATGATGTCGGGACGCACACAGCGGTTGTTGTAGGCCTGGCAGTGTACGTAGTCGCAAAAATTGTAGCCTTCTGCTTTGTGTTTCTGCATATTGCGCAGAGCCCATGTGCGCGAAATAACTGCCTGTATGCGGAAGATGTCGGACTGGTTGCCGTATATCTCGCTTTGCACAACGCCGGCAATGTAGGTTTCGAACTCTACTTCGTTGATAATAAGTAGGTTGCCGCTTTTGGGAGCTGTTACCTCGATGTTGCCTTCGTAGGTGCGGCTTTTTTGGTTTCTTGGGTCGAGGCATACAATACAGGCGGTGTCGGTGGCCTCGAGGCGTATGGATGAGAAGGAACCGTAGTCGTCGCCGCCAACAACGATGCGCACTTTCTGGTTGTCGGGCCGTAGTTCGACCGAGCGCCCCTCGCTCACTTCCGATTCGAGCAGTGTAGAGTTGTCGCCATAGAGGTTGTAGCTGCCGAGGTCGAACGAGAGGGTGATGGCATCGATTTTGGCGTTCGAGAAGAGGCGCACCCTGACGTGCTCGGCTTGGGCCTGGAGAGTGAAGATGGAGAGTAGTAGTATGGCGAAGAGGCGTTTCATTGGTGGTGGCGATTGATGGTTTCTGTTATGGCTTTGGCTGTGCGAAGCGAGGCTCCGGCATTGCCAAGCAGTTGACGAACACGAGCATAGCCCGCGAGCATTGTTTGACGTACCTCGCTGTTGTTCAGTTTGTTGAATTCAAGTTCGAGGCGATTGTCGTTGAAGTCTTCTTGGATGAGTTCGACCACAACGTCGGAGTCGGCAATTAGGTTGACGAGCGAAATGTATCGTATGCGGCGGCTGACGACGGCTTTGGCTATGGCTATCGATATTGGGTTGGCGCTGTAGCACACCACTTGGGGCACGTCGAAGAGGGCCGTCTCGAGCGTTGCGGTGCCGGAGCAGACTACTGCCGTAGTGGCTTGAGACAGAAGTTGATAGGTTTGGTCGAATAGTAACTCGATATTGTCGGGGAGATACTGCCGGTAGAATTCTGCCCCAATGAGGCTCATGCCTGCTACCACGAAGCGGTATTCGGGGTGATGCTTGGCTAAACGGACCATCTTGGGGAGGGTCTTTTTCAGCTCTTGGCGGCGGCTGCCAGGCAGCAAAGCTACGATTGGGCGTGGGTCGGTGGATGGTGTAGCATGGGTTTGAGCCTTGAAGCTGTCGACGGCGTCGAGTAGTGGGTGCCCAACATAGACGGCTTGCGGAAAGTTGTTCTCGGCATAGAACTGCTGTTCGAAAGGAAGAATGTAGCACAATAGGTCGAGGTCGCGCCGCATTTGCTTGATGCGCCATTTTTTCCACGCCCAGAGTTGGGGCGAGATGTAGTGGATGTTGCAATAGCCGCGCGAGTGAGCCCAGCGGGCAATGCGCATATTAAAGCTTGGGTAGTCGATATAGATTATAGCGTCGGGGGCAAATTGCTCGATGTCGCGTTTGCAGAACGAGATGTTGCTAAGCACAGTTGAGAGGTGACCCACAACCTCGACAAAGCCCATTATGGCCAGGTCGTGGATGTGGCGCACGGGCGCTTGGCCAGCGGCTTGAGCCATGTTGTCACCCCCCCAACATCGTATTGAGGTCGAATGGTCGCTGTGTTTCAGCGCTTTAATTAGGTTGGCTCCGTGGAGGTCGCCCGAGGCTTCGCCGGCTATGATGTAGTATTTCATTGTAGTTCAAGCGTTTTGGTGGTGAGTAGGAGCGCCATGAATGCTACAAATGTTACGAAGAGTGTTACAATTAGGGCTTGGGTTACGCGCAGTTGTTGTTGGCTTTTGGCGTAGTGGCGCAGCAGCAGCAGTGGTGCGATGAATATGGCTGCAAACCAGCGTTCGTGGCCTGCCATTGGTTGGCCGGCTATGGCCAGCCCGGCCCAAAGTAGCAGTGCGGAGAGGGCTTCGCTGCCGAGGCCGAGTATTGCGCCAACGAGGTGGCTGTTTTGCTTCAGCAGGTTGTTACTCATAGCGTTGTCGCAGTGGGGCAATGGCCGGGTAGTTGGTGAAATCGGGGTGAGTGGGGACTATGGAAACGTAGCCGTTGCGCAGAGCCCATTCGTCGGAGCCTTCTTGCAGTTCGTTGCACACGAATTTGCCTGTCAGCCACCAGTAGGGGCGGCCAATGGGGTCTATGCGTCGCTCGAAACTGTCGAGCCACTGGGTTCGGGCTTCGTGGCACACGCGTATGCCTTTTATCTGGTCTTTGGGCAGGTTGGGTATGTTGACGTTGAGCGATACGTTTTCGGGCAGTCCGTTGGCCAACACATCGGCCACGATGGTGCGCACAAAGGGCTCGCAGCCGCCAAAGTCGGCTTCGTGGCTATGGTTGAGCAGCGAGAAGCCAATGGCGTTGTAGCCACATATTGTGGCCTCGATAACGGCACCCATGGTGCCACTGTAGAGGACGTTGATTGAGCTGTTGCTGCCGTGGTTTATGCCCGAGAGTACGAGGTCTGGTTTGCGTGGGCAGAAGTACTCGAGCGCCAACTTTACACAATCGACCGGTGTTCCGTCGCAAGCATAGACGTTCAGCCCTTCGCTCTCTTTGACGGTGCGTACTCTGAGTGGGCGCGTTGGGGTTATGCTGTGGCTTTGGCCCGAGTTGTTGCTCTCTGGGGCCATGACCACGACGTCGCCAAATTCTTGTGCAATTTCGTCGAGGGTGCGTAGCCCTTTGGCGGCAAAACCGTCGTCGTTGGTTATGAGTATGAGTGGCCTCATTTGGCTATGGCGGTTTTGGTTTGACCTCGGAAGTAGCTGGCGGGCTGCAGAATGTTGTCGAAAGCGTAGTACTGAATGAGTACCGTGTCGCTATTGTCGATAATGGCGTAGAGTCGATTGAGGTCGAAGGTTTCGTACATCTCGGGGTCGGGCATGGCTTGCAGGTCGTCGGTATTGACGTATTTGATGTATGTCTTCATCTCGCGGCTGTTGCCATCGGTGTCGGTTATGCGGAGCACGGTTCGAGGGCCGCCCACAAACGAGCTATCGGTGTTGCTGTTGGGCACAATTTGGGCGTATTCGTCGAAGTTGAGGTTGGTGAAACCCGATAGCAGCTGGGCTACGCGGGCGGTATCGAACGGCACTACTTGGCCGTCGGCAGCGACAAAACTGAAGCCATCGCCGTTGCGTTTCACGGTGAACGACTCGTCTGGGCTGGCCGGTATGTCGAGTTTCACTTCGGCAATGTGATTGATGTCGAGGTCTATAATTTTGTGGCTGCGCCACTGGGTTGGGTCTGCAAAGAAGCGGGGCGTTATGTATCCGCGGAAACCGGGGATGTGGATGATGTAGGGCACTTTGTCGCCTTCGCGGAACACGAACGAGCCCATCAGGTCTTGTGTCTCGTTGCCAACAAAGTAGGTGACTGCCAGTTTCTCGGCCGGGAAAAGGCGTAGGTGGTGTTTGAACCAGTCTATGGCGTAGCGCTTTTGGTAGACTTCGACTTTGACGCTCGACGACGAAATGCGGGCTATGATGTTGGGTACGGCATTGCGGTTAACCTGTTGGCGAATACGCATATCGTGCAGTGTTTCGAGCATGAGGTCGACCAGATGTTGGTTGGCTGGATATTGGCCGTCTACAATCCAAGTGGTGTCTGCCGAGCCGGCGGCCGGGCGTTCCAACATGACGTGCGTTCCCTCCTTGTCGGCCATAAAAACCCGAGTCACAGAGGCTATGTCGGCCACGTGATAGTCTTGCTTGAAAGTGGATTTGCGCGAGCCTCGTAGGGCCACGATGGTGGCCACAAGTCCCACAACCAAAACGGCTACAATGATTATTATGTTCTTCTTTTTCATTTAGTTTTGCAGTATTTTTTGCGTCGTATGATGGTTATCGCCACTCCGGCCAAGGCCACAATCAGCGACGGTAGTATAACGTTTATGACTTGGTATTTATTGCGTCCGTCGCGAATTTTAACAACATCGAGTTTCCTCAACTTGATGTCGCGCGAGCGTGCAGAAAGCATACCCTCGTCGCCAATAAGATAATTCACAGCGTTTAGCAAAAAGTCTTTGTTGGCATAGAGCGTCTGTGTGTAGAAGTCGTATCCCAAGGGGTAGGTTGCCCCTTCTTGTGCATTGTATCGGTTTTTGATTATATCGCCGTCCGACACTACGAGCATTTTCGTGGGTTCGCTTTCATCGCGGTATGCCATCTCGGGCAGGCTGGTGAAATTGGGCGTCAGTCGGTTGCGCCAAGTAGAGCGGAATCGGCCCTCGAGCAACACGGCTATTGGTAGGTTGCTGCGGTTAAAGAGGCGGCGGTCTGGTTCGGCTTGGCCATCGCCGAGGTCGATTACGGCTGGCGCGTTCTTTATGCGAGAGTATTCGGATGTTGCAAGCAGCACGGTTCGCCTCACGTCGTCGTTGTTGTCGAGAATGTCAATGCTACTCACAAAGTCGGTCTTTATCAGGTCGAGGTTGCGCACAATTGGGTGTTGCGACATTGGTACAATTTCTGGGAAGTAGTACCATGGGCGGAAGGCAATCTGAGGTTTGTCGCCCACCATGCCCACTCGCATGGGGATGGGTCGGCAACGGATGTCCATAATGATATTCTGGTTAATGCGTACGCCGTAGTTGAATAGCATATCGTCGAGGTCGAGCGGTAGGCGTGTCGAGATTGTTTGCCCCTTGTTTGCCAAGCTGTCGAGGTCGGCATCGAGGGCGTCGATGAGCCACAGCACCTTGCCACCGTGCATAATGTATTGGTCTATTATGAACTGGTCTCGTTCGCTGAATGGTTGGGTGGGTTTGGCCACAATGAGAAGGTCGAACTTGTTGAAGATGTCGTATTTTGACGAATCTTCGGCCGATTTGGTGCGGCCGTTCAGGGCGTTGATGTTGCCGTCGATGGTTACGTATTCCAGACTGTAGTATTCTTGCAGGGCAGACTGAATGTCGTAGAGTTGACCTCCAACCAGCTCGCCGTGGCCTTGCACAAATCCGATGCTTGGCTTGTGTCCGCGTGCGAGTGCGCGAATGGCGTTGGCAAGCAGGTATTCCAAGTTCTGAATCGAGTTGTTAAGCAGGTCGGCTTCGCTTACATATTTCTGATTTTGAAGTAATTGTATTGACGTTTCCCGTCCGTGGTATATCACGTCGGCCGCCGGTATCAGAATCTGTGTTGTGAGACTGTTGCCAGAACCTACCTGTATCTGCGTTGGCTGAATGCCCTTCTTGGCCAGTTTTTGGTAGAAAACCTGTTGTTCCTCTTTCGAGGTGAAGTTGTTCGGGTTAACGAATTCGTATTCAATGTTTTCGTTGTAGGCTCTAAACTGGTTGAGCATTTCTTTGGTTTCGCTTTGCAGGCGCTTGAAGTCGGCAGGGAACTCACCTTCGAGGTATACTCGAAATAATATGGGTTCGTCTACATTGCGAAGGAGGCTTTTCGTGGCTTTAGAGAGGGTGTAGCGGCGCTCGGCAGTTAGGTCGAAGCGTGTAAAAACAAAATGTCCAATAACGTTGATGAACAACACGATAGCAACAATGCTGCCGGCTTCGAGCCATTGGCTATATTTCATTTTGCGACGGCTCTGCCATCCTTTCCATTTGCGGCTTTGGAGCACAATGCGTGTGGCAAGCAGGAAGAGTGCTATTACGCTTAAAAAGTAAAGCACGTCGCGCGTGTCGATTACGCCACGGCTCACCGATTCGTAGTGGTGCATCATGCCGAGCGATTTGACGAAAAGGTCGGCTTTGCCCAATATGCCCATATTGTAGACTGATTCGAACCCCAAATAGGCAATTGCGCTCATTAGTGCGGCCACGATGAACGATACAATCTGGTTGCTGCTGATGGAGCTGGCGAATAGGCCGATAGCAACAAAAGCAGCACCGAGCATTGTTAGGCCCAAGTATGAGCCAGCCACGCTACCGCTGTCTATGTTGCCAACGGGGTCTCCAAGCGTAACTACGCTGATGTAGCATACTGCCGTAGGCAGTAGCGAGATGACGACCAGTGTGAGGGCGGCCAAGAATTTGGCAAAAATCAGAGTCCAATCGCTCAGCGGTTTGGTGAGTAACAACTCGATGGTGCCTCCGCGTTTCTCTTCTGCGAAGGTGCGCATTGTTATGGCTGGGATGAGGAAGAGGTAAAGGAACGGGCCAATGAGGAAGAGCCCATCCATACTGGCAAAGCCATAGTCGAGGATGTTGAAATCAGACTTGAGCACCCAAAGCATGAGGCCCGTCAGCAGTAGGAATACAATGATAGTGATGTAGCCTGTGAGCGATGAGAAGAAAGAGGCGAGTTCCTTTTTATAAAGTGTATACATTGATTTTTAGAATTTATAGGCGCGGCTTCGTAGTGAGCGACCTTGATAGTCGCCGTAGGCCAGTTCTTTGACAGTTCCGAGTAGCAGACGTGTGCTTTCTGTGAGAATCCATCGGTCGATGTTTTCTGCAATGTCGCTTGGCACGTGGTTGTGTTGGCGCCCATTTAGGGTGGTAATAACTATCGATGGAATGCCGATTGCGTCGAAGGCTACGGCATCGCCTTTGGGATTGCTTTTGGCCGATGGGTGAGCCATGAGGTAGATACCTGTAGTGTCGGCATTGGCAGCTGTCTGCCAGAGGGTTGGATATTTGTTGTCGCCATAAACGAGAATGCTGTCGCCACTACTTACGGCTTCGATGTTGATGAAAGCCTCGATGTTTCGAAGTGGCGAGAAGTTCGAGACAAACACCTGCGAGCCTTGGTACTGGTTTTCGGCGGCGCTGAAAAAGACAAAAACAACGCTGCGTTTGGGCCGGTTTTTGGAGAGTTGACGAGCCACTTCGAGTGCGGCTGCCACTCCGCTGGCATTGTCGTCGGCACCAGGAAAGAGGGCTGTCTCGCCCTGCATACCCACATGGTCGAGGTGGGCTCCAACTATGATGTATTCTTTTTTGAGTTTTTTGTCGGTGCCTTCGAGTACGCCTACTACATTGGCTGTCAGCGCTTTGGGGCGGTAGCGCGCGTTGACGTCGATTTCTATATGTTTGCGCAGGTGGAACGAGTGTGGGGTCATGGTGCGAGCCATGTCGGCAAGCACAGTGTCGATGTTCCAGCCTTCGTCGGCGAGCAGGCTTTCGCCGCAGATGCGTGTGGGCTGCAGTATTGGGAATGTTGCCAAGTGGGGAAGGCCGCCACTATAGACGCGAGTTTGAGCCTCGTAGGGGAGGCAGCTGCGGCTGAGGTTGATGGCCACAAGTGCCAGAGCGCCGTGCTTTTGAGCTGCGCGAGCCTTGTCGCGAAGCGAGGTGTACTGTTCGGTGATGTTTGAGGGTATCCAATTGGGCATTGGCACGCCGGTTACCACAACGACAATTTTGCCTTTTGCGTCGACCGAAGCATATTCGTCGAATACTGGGTTGTCTATGCCGTATCCGCAGAAGACAACGGGGGCATCGGCATAGCCGCGGCCGGTCATGCCAGAGCAGGCAAAGTCGTTGCCCAGAATGTAGACTGTTTTGCTGTCGCTGCCTGCATAGTAGGAGTTGAATTTGCAGTTTTCGACTTCGTTGCACTCGGTTTCGAACCATTGAAGCCATTCTCCGTTGTGGGGTTTGACTCCGTAGCGTTTGAGGCTGGCTACAACGTAGTCGGTGGCTCGTTCGTAGCCGCGTGTGCCAGCCAGGCGGCCTTCGTAGACCGCAGCTGCGAGTTCGGCCACGTGTTTCTGCAGCGAATCGGTCTCCACCTCCGAGCGTGAGGGGATGTACTGCGCGTTGGCGCTCGCGCCTGCCATCATGGCGATGAGGAAGATTATTGCCGTCGTTTTTTTCATTTTCGTAATGATTCTTCGGTCGTTCGATTTTTATAAATAGTTAACAGTCAAGTGTTTGGGCGAAAATCGCACACTTGTGCCGTTTGGCAAATATACGAATTTTTTGTCAATGGACAAAATCGGGTGCCTTAAAGTTCAATTTTTTCTTTCGTGGTTCGGTTGAAAAGTAGACATTAAAATTTGTTTCTTCTATACAATAAAAATGCTTTTTCTGCGTTAGAGTGTTGTTGAAAATTGACAAAAAAAATTATGATACAGAATATGAAACGACTTTTTATTGCTTTGGCGCTGTGCTTGATGACCACTGTCGCCATGACCCAAAACAAACTACTCGAGTGGGACCAGCTGATGGACCGCAACCTCTACCCACAGCGCGAGATGTGGGGATTCCAGTTCTTACCCAATTCAGACAAGCTGGTTTATAACACCAAAGATGGTCTACGCCTTTTCGACGGCAAGAATGAAACCGCCATAACCAAAGAAGAATTTAAAAAGATGATGGGGCTGGGCGAAGAACCCGCCAACCTCGAGCGTGTTGAGTTGAAGGAGGGCAACCTCTATGTCGACGGTCAGCTTGTGGAGCGTGGCGACGGCTACAACATTGTGCTTGGCGAGAGCGTCCACCGCAACGAGTTCGGCATCAACAGCGGTCTGTTTTGGTCGCCCAAGCAGTCTCGCCTCGCTTTCTATCGCATGGACCAGAGTATGGTTAAAGACTACCCCTTGGTCAACACCAAAGCCCGCGAGGCCGAGCCAAAGCCCATCAAGTACCCCATGGCCGGAATGAAGAGCCACGAGGTGACCGTGGGTGTGTATGAACCAGAAACCAAGAAACTTGTGTATCTCAATACCGCTCGCGACACAACCGTTCATGAGCGCGAAATGTACCTCACCAACATCGCTTGGAGCCCCGACGAGCAGTATGTCTATATTGCAAAGGTGAACCGCGAGCAGAACCATATGTGGCTCGAACAGTACGAAGCCACTACTGGCAACTTTGTCAAGGTGTTGTTCGAAGAGACCAACCCCCGCTATGTCGAGCCCTGCGAGCCCATGATTTTTCTGCCTAACAACGGCAAACGGCAGTCTGGCGGCGACCAGTTTCTCTGGTTCTCGATGCGCGACGGCTACAAGCACCTTTATTTATATAATGCTGATGGCAGCCTCGTAAAGCAGGTGACTTCGGGCGAATACGAGGTTGAGGGGTTTATCCAGTTCGATAAAAAGGGCGAGAATATTTTTGTCTATGCAAACCGCGAAAACTGCATTGGCCGCGCTGCCTACCGTGTTAACCTTAAGAGTGGCAAGATGGATAACCTCACCACAGCCGATGGCATGTATTGGGGAACCCATAGCGTGGTTATAAACGAGGCTGGTACCATGATGGTCGACGTGTGGAGTTGCAGCGGTATGCCTGGCCGTGCCGAGCTCTACAATATCAAAAAAGAGAAGAGTAAGCTCGTTAAAACCCTCTATGAGTGCGAGGACCCGCTCAAGGACTATTCCATGCCCGGTTTGCGTATTGGGACCCTGAGGGCTGCCGATGGTCAGACCGACCTCTTCTATCGCCTCATCACACCTCCTAATATGAAACCTGGCGAGAAATATCCCACGTTGGTATACGTATACGGTGGTCCCCATTCTCAGCTTGTTACCGATACCTGGCTCGGCGGCGGTAACCTGTACTTTCTATTCCTTGCCCAGCAGGGCTATGTTGTTTTCACGCTCGACAACCGTGGCACCGATAACCGTGGCTTCGAGTTCGAAAGCTGCACCCACCGTCGTCTCGGCGAGATAGAGATGGCCGACCAGATGGAGGGTGTGAAATTCCTCAAGAGCCTGCCTTTCGTCGACCAGGAGCGCATGGGTGTCGAAGGCTGGAGTTTCGGCGGATTTATGACCATCACCATGAAGCTGGCTCACCCCGAGGTGTTCAAGGTGGGTTGCGCTGGTGGCCCCGTCATCGACTGGAAGTGGTACGAAATCATGTATGGTGAGCGCTATATGGACACTCCGCAAGAGAACCCTGCCGGCTACGAAGCAGCCTCGCTGCTCGACAAGGCCAAGAACCTCGAAGGCCGACTGCTCGTCATCCAGGGCGCCGAAGACAACACCGTGGTGCCGCAACACAGCACCGAGTTCATCGAACGCTGTATAAACAATTTCAAGCAAGTCGATTATTTTGCCTACCCCCACCACGAGCACAATGTCCTCGGCCGCGAACGTCTGCACCTCTATCAGAAGATGTTCCAGTACTATGAGGACCACCTGAAATGAAGAACTAAGAGCGCAACAAGCCGGTAACAACCGGCAACTCCCAAACCTCGAAAATCGAGCCAACTGTTCCCAATGAGGGCGGCCGCGCAGCGGCCGCCCTCATTTTTTTTAAATCATTGAAAATCAGTTATTTAATGTTTTTGTAAGAGGAAACACATAACTAACTAACAATCAGTACTTTAAATATATCATCTCTTACTCATGTCTTACTCTTCTCTTAGTCATCCCTAACTCATCTCTTACAACAGTAAGAGTTGATATAGTTTTGTATTATTTTTGACTTGGTTTTTATCTGTTTTTCGTTACAGAAATCGTAGTGGCTGGTGCTATGCACTGGTGGCACACTGGGTGCCGGTGCAGGGAAGTTTAGGACCAAGAACTGGGCACTGTAGGCTGAAAATATTGGGTCTTAGGCCTACGGTTCGGGCACAAAAAAAGAATCGGGCCTGCAGCAGTGGTTGCCGTAGGCCCGATTTGTATGGGGTCGGTTTGGACGATTAATAGTTCTTCCAGTTGCGGAATTTGAGGTTGAAGACGCCGAAGAAGGCTTCTTTGAATATCTTCATGCTCATTTTCGAGACGCCGAGCACGCGGTCGGTGAAGATGATTGGCACCTCGTAGACCTTGAATCCGAGGCGTGTGGCGGTGTATTTCATCTCGATTTGGAAAGCGTAGCCGACGAATTTGACTTTCTCGAACTTGATTTTGTCGAGCACTCGATGGCTCCAGCACACAAAGCCGGCGGTGGCGTCGGCCACCTTCATTCCGGTAACTGTTTTGACGTATTTGGAGGCGAAGTAACTCATCATCAGGCGGGTCATAGGCCAGTTCACGACGCTGATTTTGCCGTCGACGTAGCGGCTGCCCACCACGACATCGCCTTTGCCGCTGGCGCAGGCTTCGTAGAGGCGCACCAAGTCGTCGGGGTTGTGGCTGAAGTCGGCATCCATCTCTATCATGTAGTCGTAGCCGTGTTCGTTGCCCCAGCGCATACCGTCGAGGTAGGCGGTGCCCAAGCCCAGCTTGCCTTTGCGCTCCACGATGAAGAGCCGTTCGGGAAACTCTTTCATCAGGCGCTTCACTATGTCGGCCGTGCCGTCGGGCGAGTTGTCTTCGATGATAAGCATATCGAACTCTTTGGGGAGCGAAAACACTTTGCGGATAATGGCTTCGATGTTCTCTTTTTCGTTATAGGTGGGTGTTATGACTAAGGTGTCGGACATGGCGTGTAGTGGTTTTTGTCGATAAATCTTGATTTTGCAAAGTTACAACTTTTTTTGTTTACGGCGAAATTTATTTTTAGTGCTACTGCTGTCGGTTGCGGAAGCGGGCCATTACCTGCGTTGTTGGGCGCTGCTGCCAGGGGTTGGTGTTGCCCAGCGGGGCAATGTGTACGCGTGTGGGCTCAACGCCCTGCTGAGCCAGGTAGTGGCGCACGGCCAAAGCGCGTTGGTGAGATAGGTTGTAGCACTGAACCGCGTCGTCGCCGGCCACCGTAATGGCTACCTCGACGGCCCCGTCTGTGTGCGAGATGAGGAATTGGGCCAAGTCGTCGAGTTGCACCTCGGCCAATGGCTCTAATCGCGAAGTGTTGCCGGCAAAGGTGACGGCCTCGAGCGGCAGAGGCTGGGTCATGGCCACGAGTACGGGCAGCGTGTAGCCTCGCAGGCGTGGCTGTTGCTGCTCGCGCGAGTTCACCCTCACGGCTGGCACGAAGTATAGGTCAGAACTGGCCATGACGAGGTAGTTCTTATCGCTGTAGGTTTTGAGGTCGATGGTGCGGTTCTCGCCCCAATAGTCGATGATGCTGGTTACGGTCTGGCTTGTGGCGTCGCACACTTTGACGTGCAGCAAGAAGTTGTCCATACCGAGCACTTCGAGGCTGACGCTGTTGCTGTAGTTGCTGGTTTGGTGCCAAGTGGGCACACTGTAGGCCGCATAGCGACCAGAGCCGCCTTGGTTCGAGGCGAAAAGGAGTCGCTGCTCGTCGTCGGCAAACGAGAGTGCGCCTTCGTTGAAACCCGAATTGATTTCGCGCCCTACGTTGCGTGGCTCCGACCAGTGCTGCCAGTCGCTGGCGTCGGTGCGGCTGGTTTCGTAGATGTCGGAGTAGCCAATGCCGCGGCTGTCGGTGGTGAAATAGAGGGTTTTGAGGTTCTTGCTCAGCAGTGGGCTGCGTTCGCAGTAGGGAGTGTTGACCATAGGCCCGAGGTTGACGGGCTGCCCCCAGCCGTGTTGGGTGTAGGGTATGAAGTATAGGTCGGTGGCCAAAGCGGTGTCGCCGTGGAAGTTAGTGCCCGAAGGTTGCAGGTTGTATCCTCCTGGGCGGTCCGAGGCGAGCAACATACCGCTGCCGTCGGGCAGCATGGTGGCGTCGGTCTCGATATAGTCGGTGTTGACTGGGAATGGCGGTATGTCCGACACGTGCCAGCGTCCGTTTTCGAGTGTTGCCACCCAAATGTCGCCTTCGTGGCCGAGCAGCATCCCGCGCCCGTTATTGAAGAAGCTGAAGAGTGTCAGGCCCGCGTTCTCCACGTTGTCGAACTCGACGGGGGTAGGACTCGTCCAGGTGTTGCCTTTGCGGGTCATGGCCTCGATGTATGTTTGTCCGACCTTAATACGACTGTAGTATATCTTGTGGTCGGTTTCGTTTATGGCGGGGTGCAACACGTCGTAGCTTGCCGTGAGCTCGGTGGTTGGCACGCGGCTGCGGTTGACTGGGGCGTGAATTATGTCGTAGAGCTCTTTGTATTGGTCGGCCGAGACGGTTTCGAAACAGAGGTCGAACTGCCACAGGCGTTCGCCAGCCGAGTGCCAGTCGCGTTTGGTGACGAACTGTTGAATCATGCGTTGCATCGGCACGAAAGCTATTTTTTTGCCCATCAGTCGGCGCACATAGTTGGCAAAGATGGGGTACATCTCTTCGTCGAACGCGATGTTGAGGCTGTAGCTGTCGGCCAGACGTGCAAATTCGAGGTCGGCGTCGGTGGTGTAGCCAAACTGGAAGTCGGGGTAGCGCTGGGCGAAACGTTCGAGCGGAGCCAAGTTGCCCTCTTCGGCGTGGCGAGCATAGTGGTGCATGAGTATTTCTTGGTAACGGCTGTCGCCCTCGAACTGGCTGAGGAACAGTTCGGTAGCGACGATGCTGTTGCTGTCGGTGGCGAGGGCTACGAGTCGGGCAGTGGCGCTGTCGGCCAGCGGACTGTCGTCGTGGTTTTTGGCAAAGCGTGCCAGCTCGTCGGCGGTTTGCAAGGCGGCGTATTCGAGGGCTAACTTGGCGTCGTATTGTTCGGCAGCGGCCTCAAATTCATCGCTCGATGGGTACTGCTGCATAAAGCGACGAAAGCTCTCGGTTGTGCCAGTGTTGCAGGCGTCGGTGTAGGCGAGTCGACTTTTCAGGCGGTTGGCTGCGCGGCGAACGGCAGCGCTTTGTGGGTAGCGTGCTGCAATCGAGTCGGCTGCGGCCTCGCTCTCAACCTCGGCAAAGATGGTGGGCACAAGTTGTGCTATGCGTTTTTCGGCGTTTTCGGCCTCGGCGGTGGAGGGGTAGGTGGTAACAACGTGGTAGAGGGCATCGATAGAGCCGTCGGTCATGGCCGAGTTGTAGCGCTGTTTGAGTTGCAGTTGTTTCAGTCCGCGCTGAATGGTGGGGTCTGAAGCGAATACCGAGGCGTAGGCGGCCATTTCGGCGTCGCTCATTTCTTCGCGCAGGGCTACGGTGCGACTGGCGGCTTCGGCAATGTTGTTTTTCAGAGTCCTGACGGTGAGTATGGTTATGCCTTTGCGCACCAGTTGGGCCGATTCGCTATATTTGTTTTGGGTCACGATGTCGGTGTAGGTGCGTTCGGCTTGTTGGGCATAGAGCATGGCCATGGGCAGGCTGCGCATGGGGTTAGAGTTGTCGAAGTAGAACTGGGCCAGTTGAACGAGGCATTCCACGTCGGCAGGGTTCTCGGCGTAGGCGCTGTAGAGCCGTGTGAAGTGTGCTGCGGTGCTGTCGTTGGTCGCTGTTTGGGCCTGGGCGAGTGGTGCAACGAGCGCTGCGAAGAGGGTGAACGCTATGGCGAGTAGTCGTTTCATTGCTGTCAGTACTCGAGGGTGTTGAAAATGTCGGCAATGCGCCGCTCGAGGTGCCCATAGTTGTTCTGCGTGGTCTCGATACGGAACTCGACGGCGGTGTTGGCAATCACGGTGCAGTTCATTCGGAACATATAGTTCTTGTCGTCTTGCGGACTGGTGTAGATGCCGGTGTAGCCCAGGCCCCCTTTGGCCGGTAGGCCGTAGCCCGACGAGTATTCGTCGATGGTTTGGTAGGGTTGTTGCAGGTATCGGTCGTAGACAAATTCGTAGACCGATTTTTTGTAGTTCTTCTGCACATATATTTTGAGGTAGGGTAGGGTCTCTTCGCCGTCGGCGTCGACAAGTAGTTCGGCTTTGTACGAGAAGAGGTGGACTTTGGTGTTTTTGTCTACATCGATGGTTTTCAGAAACTTCCACTCGGTGCCGTCGAGCGCGAAGGCGATGTTCGTGCCTGGAATTTCCATCTGGGTTTGGGCCGAGGCGGCCACTGCGGCTGTGGCAAACATGAGTGCCGTGAGTATGTGTCGGATGTTCTTCATATTGGTAATAACGTGGAAAGGTTGGTTTTATTGTGTGTCGGGTTGTGTTTTTAATAATAAGGTATGGTATAGGTTGGCTAAACGGCTGGCTAACTGGCGGTTGTCGTATTGTGTAGCCACGAGGTTGTAGGCGTTGTGGCCAATGGTTTGGCAGAATTGGGGGTTGTCGAGGCAGCGTTTTACCTGCTGTGCGAACTGCTCGGGGGTGTCGGCAATGAGTATGTCGACGCCGTCGGTGCACAGTATGCCTTGAGCTCCGATGGTGGTTGAGATGACTGTTTTGCCGGCGCTCATGGCTTCGATTATTTTTACGCGCAGGCCACTGCCGTTGAGTAGGGGGACGATGTTGATTTGTTTCGAGGCGATGAAGTACATTGCGTCTGCCACTTCGCCAACCACTGTCACGCCGTCGGCTTCGAGGTTGAGGAGGCGTTCGGGCATGTGGCGGCCAGCGATGTAGAGGCGGGCTTGGGGCGAGGCGGCTTTGATGGCGGGCCACACTTGGTTGAGCAGCCAGTCTATGCCCTCGATGTTGGGTGCCCAGTCCATGGAGCCTATGTGGAAGAGGGTGGCGGGTTCGGGGTCGATGTGTTCGAGCGGTTCGGGGGTGATGCCGAAGGGGATGACGGATATTTTTTTTGCCGGGCAGCCGTGGTCGGCAAAATAATTTGCGTCGTTTTGCGTTATACATACAACGGCGTCGTATTCGGCCACGTGGCTCAGTTCGTAGGCGCGCAGAGTTAGTGCTAAGTGTTTGAGGTAGCGCCGTTTGAATGGGTTGCGACAGGTGGAGGCGGCGCGTTGCCAGATGAGGTGCTCTACGTTGTGGGCGCGTAGCACGACGGGGGCGTTGCTGTGTTGGCGGATGAGTGGCAGGTAGTCGGTGAGGAAGATGCTTTCGATGTGGATTATGTCGAATGTTTCTTGGCGGAGGGTTTGGACGAGTGTGTCGGCAAAGTTGCGGCTACGGTAGCGGCGCACGTGGTAGGATTCGCCGCTGAGCATGGCGGCTACGGCGCCGGGGATTTTGGGGCGGAGGTCGATGTAGACGCCTTTTATGCCTTTGTCGGTGGCTTCGGGCGAGAGGGGGTGTTTGTCGGAGTAGACGGTGAGCACCGAGACGCGGTGGCCTTCGGCACCGAGGCCTTGTGTGACGCTGTTCATGGCCAGTGTGCCGCCGTCGACTGGTGGGTAGGGGGGCTTGATGCAGAGTTGCAGTATGTTGAGTTTTTTTTGCATGGGCGCACAATTTTTTTCGGTTTCGGGCGTTATTATTCCGCGAATGGGTTCTTTGACATACTGGTTTTTGTTTTTTTTCGATTAGCGATTTGTGTGGTGCCAATCGGGCTGCAAAGTTACGTTTTTTTGTTGGATTGCGCGCCAAAATGCGAAAAAAAACTTCGTTTTGGGAAGTTTTTTTGTGGTTATGAGGTGCCGCGGCCTGCGGCCGCGGCACCAAGTCTGTTGTCTTTGCCGACGCTTACTCGGTGGGCAGCGCCTTGAAGCCTTTGCCCATGATTTCGGAGCTGTCGATTACGTTGACGAAGGCCGAGGGGTCTAATCGGCGCAGGTTGGAACGCATTTTCACGAAGTCGGCGCGCTCCATGGTGACGTATATCATTTTGCGCTCCGAGCCGTTGTAGAGGCCTTCGACCGTGATGCAGGTGCCGCCACGGTGCAAGTCGTTGAGGATAAAGTTTTTAACCTCCTCCATGTGCTCGGTGACGATGAAGGCCGTTTTGTAGCTCTTCAGGCCGTCGACCACGAGGTCGATGACTTTGCCTTCGATGAAGATGATTATTATCGAGTAGATGGGCAGACGGATGTCGCCAAAAGCGATGAGGGTGCTGAGGGTGATGCAGCCGTCGACGATGGTGACGAGCGTCCCGAGCGAGATTTTGGTGTATTTGTGCAGTATCATCGAGATGATGTCGCTGCCGCCGCTGGTGGCGCCGCTGCGGAATATCATGCCTATGGCCAGGCCGTAGATGAGGCCAGCCACCACGGTGTTGAGGAAGTAGTCGGGCACAAAATACTGTGTTGCGCCGTTTTTGGCCACGAAGGCTATCGACGAGGCGGTCTCGCTGTCGAGTATGCCAATGCTGTTGTCGAAAATCACCGGGCGGTAGCCCCAAGTGCTCTCAATGATGAAGGTGAAAGCGAAGATGAGGCCCGTAGAGAGGATGGTTTTGAAGCCGAATTTGGGGCCGAGGATGAGGGTGCCGATGATGAGCAGCGGCACGTCCATACAGATTGCGTAGAGCGAAATTTTCCACGGCCAGAGGGTGTTGAAGACGTTGGAGAGGCCATAGGTGCCGCCAGGGGCCATGTGGTAGGGGTTGACGAACATGACGTCGCCAATGGCGAAGAGGGCGCTGCCCGCTATGAGCAGGAGGTAGGCCACGATTTCGGTTTTCAGTTTCGGTTTGTCCATTTGGTTTTTCAGGTTTCGATTTGTCTATTCGGTTATGTCTATGTTGTTGATAAACAGCGCGGTGGACGGATTTTGCCGCTGCGCTACGGTTTGCAAAGGTACACATTTTTTCTCGATTAGCGATAGCCGGCACCAAAAATATTTGCAAAAAGGCTCTCGGCCTATGTTTTGGCGCTATGTATTGGCGCGGTTGGCCAGTGGCTTTTTAGTGGCCGTGCGGGCCTTATATTATATAGGTGTAGCGGGCGGTTATGGGTTTATCAAGCTCGGTGGCTCGACCGGTTGGCGTCGGCGCAGAGTCTGCTTCGCAACGGGCCGAACCGCGCCTGATAGTAGGGTAGTCGAGGCTTTGTTATCGATATTGCTGTGGTAGGAGAGGGGTTGTAATGCTCTCGGTATCAATGTCTGTTCGATGTTAACACGACCTTAATACGACCTTAACCCCTCCCTAACCTTTGCGTGGGGTTGGTTTTTAGGGCTTTATGTTGGGGCAAAAAGATACGCCCCGATGGTGGGGCGTATCGATAAAAGGGTGTCGGTTTGTGGTTTTCGCCACCTCTGGTTTGTCGCCAAACGGGGGCTGAAGAGCGAGGCGAGTGCTATTCGACGATTTTCATGATGTCGGTCAGTTTGGGGGTGAGGATGATTTCGGTGCGGCGGTTGATGGCTTTGTTGGCAGGGCTGTCGTTGGCCACTTTGGGGGCAAATTCGCCGTGGCCGCAGGCTTCGATGCGGGCGGGGTTGATGCCAGGGCCGTGTTGGATGAGGAGTTTGACGATGGCGGTGGCGCGCATGACGCTCAGGTCCCAGTTGTCTTTGACGGCGGTGGAGCCGTGGTAGGCGTCGTTGTCGGTGTGGCCTTCGACCATGATGTTGAGTGTGGAGTCGGCTTCGAGCACTTTGGCCAGTTCTTTGATGGCGTTGACGCCTTCTTTCGACACTGTCCAGCTGGCCGAGGGGAAGAGCAGTTTGTTCTCCATCGAGACGTAGACTTTGCCGTCTTTGGTTTCGACGTTGAGGCCTTTGTCGGCAAATCCGGTCAGGGCTTTGGTCACGCTGGCGCGTATGGTTTCGAGTTCGCGCTCTTTGGCTTCGAGCTGTGCGCGGGTGGCGGCTTCTTGCTGTTCGAGCGTTTTTTGGCGGGCCAGGAGGTCGGTTTGCTGGCGCTCGAGGGTGGCGGTGCGCTGCTCGAGGGCGGCCTCTTTTTGGCGGAAGGCGGCCTCTTTGTCGCTAAGCTCTTTGGTGCGGGCGGTGAGCATATTTTGGGCGCGGTTCAGGTCGCGAGTTTTTCCGCTGATTTCTTGCAGGTAGTTCTCCATAGTGGTGTCGTAGCGCTGCTGCATGTTCTCCACAATGCGGCTCAAACTGTCTATAGTGGCCACGTTGCGTTCGCGCTCGGCCACCATGTCGGCCATATCGTTGGTCATGGTTTGGTACTGGCGTGAGAGGTTGTTGCTCTCCTCTTTGAGCTCGAAAAGTTCCTGACGCACAAGGTTATACTCTTTGTTCTTCTGTTCCAATTCGGCTTCCTTGCGCTCCATTTCGCCCATCGATACGCACGAGGCCGACATGATGGCGGTCAGGCCGAGAATAAATAATGCTTTTTTCATCTCTATTATGGTCTTTTAAAAATTATTCTTCATATAAAATAACGTAGTTTATTTTTTTTTCGTATCTTTGCACCGAATTTTTTTTGAAAAAAATGAATAAAGTGGACGAAACGGCCAACCGAATCTACAAGTTGGCGCACGTGTGGCGCTTGCGCCACTTCTCGGACCAAGCCTACCTCATCGTGCTCAGCGTGGCGGCAGGCTTGCTCTCGGGCTTGGCGGCGGTGCTGCTCAAGACGGGCGTCCACGAGTTGAGCGGCCTGCTTTTGCGGCTGTCGCGTGCCGCCGCCCCTTGGGGCGGCGGGCTAAGGCTCATCTACCCGTTGGTGGGAGTGCTGCTCACGGTGCTCTTTGTGCGCTACGCGGCCGGCGGGGCCATAGGTCATGGCATACCCTCGGTGTTGCTGGCCATATCGCGACGCAAAGGCGAACTCCCTCCGCGCAATATGTACACCTCCATGATAGCCTCCACGCTCACCGTCTCGTTTGGTGGCAGCGTGGGGTTAGAGGCCCCGATTGTCTCGACCGGCAGCGCCATCGGCTCCAACCTCGGCCGCTGGTGCCGGCTGAGTCCGAAAAACGTCAAAATGCTGCTCGGTTGTGGCGCCGCAGGCGCCATCGCTGGAATATTCAAAGCCCCAATCGCAGGCATACTTTTTGTGGTCGAAGTGCTAATGTTCGACCTCTCCATGACCACCGCTGTGCCGCTACTGCTCTCGTCGCTCACCGCCTCGCTCGTGGCCTACTTCCTGATGGGGCACGGCGTGCAGTTTGCCTTCACTGTTACCACCCCATTCGCGCTTTCGCAAGTGCCGTACTACATACTGCTCGGCGGTTTCTGTGCCGCCACGTCGCTCTACTTTTTGCGTGCCACCGACAAGGTCGAGGGCTGGTTTGCCCAAATGCGTGGCCCCTGGCTCAGAATGCTCGTTGGCGGAGTTATGATGGGCGTCATGGTCTTCCTGTTTCCGCCACTTTTTGGCGAGGGCTACGGTATGCTCACCAACCTCTTGGGTGGCAGCAGCCAGAGCCTGTTCGACAGCTCACTCTTTCAGCACCTTGGCGACAGCCCCTGGGCCGTTCTGGCCATGCTCGCCGCCCTGATACTCTTCAAAGGCGTGGCCACAGCCACTACCATAGGTAGTGGCGGAGTTGGTGGCACCTTCGGCCCGTCGCTTGTAGTGGGCGGCCTCAGTGGCTACTTCGTAGCCATGGTCTTCAACCTACTCGGCCTGCCCATGCAAGACCCTGCCAACTTCGCCCTCGTGGGCATGGCGGCCGTCATGACGGGCGTCATGCATGCCCCGTTCATGGCCACCTTCCTCATTGCCGAAATCACTGGCGGCTACGCCCTGCTCATCCCCCTCATGCTGGCTTCGGCCGTGACCTACCTGGTCGTCAACCCCTTCGAACACCACTCCATCTATGCCCGCAAACTGGCTGCCAAAGGCGACCTCATGACCCACGACAAAGACCACTCGGCATGGCAACTGATGGATATGCACAAACTCATCGAGTCTAATTTTGTGCCCGTTCGCGAAGGCGACACGCTGCGCGCCCTGGTCGAAGCCATCCAAAACTCGCAACGCAACCTCTTCCCCGTACTAACGGCCGAAGGCCGTTTCAGAGGAGTGATTGTGCTCGACGACGTGAAGCGAGTCATCTTCAAGCCCGACCTCTACGATGTTTGCACAGTCGACCAATATATGCATCCGCTCGAGGAGGGCGACTTGGTGCGCTACGACGACACGCTGACCGACGTCGTGGCCAAGTTCCGAGTCAGCAACCGCTACAACCTCGTCGTCCTCGACACCCACGACCGCTACATCGGTTTCATCTCGCGCGCCAACACATTCTCGGCCTACAGGCAGTTCATCAGCGAGGCTTCCGACGAGTAGTTCGACCCCCTCCCGTAGTTCACTACACTCTGAAAGAGTGTTAGTTGCCACTTTATGGCAAAAAAAAGAATGCCGATTGGAATATTTTGTGTAAATTTGCAGCGCGAAACTAAAAAACAATGTTATGGTATCGTTCGTATTAGGAGTAATTTTGTTGGTAGTGGGCTATTGGCTCTACTCCAAGTTCATAGAGCGCCTCATCGGGGTCGACTCCAAACGCGTAACGCCCGCCGTGGCTCATCCCGACGGCGTAGACTATGTGCCAATGAAACCGTGGCGCATCTTCCTCATCCAGTTTCTGAACATCGCTGGCGTAGGCCCCATCTGCGGAGCCATCATGGGCGCCCAGTTTGGTACCGCCTCGTTCCTTTGGATAGTGTTCGGGTGCATTTTTGCCGGCGCGGTTCACGATTTCGTTTCCGGTTTCGTGTCGATAAGGATGGACGGAGCCTCGTTGCCCGAAATCCATGGCCACTACCTCGGCCGGGGCATGAAGCAATTTATGCGCGGCTTCACAGTGCTGCTTATGATACTGGTCGGCGCCGTCTTTGTGAACACCCCTGCCGTGCTGCTCAACCAACACTTCACGCCCGATTGGAACATCTATATCTGGGTTATCATTATTTTTGCTTACTACCTGGTAGCCACGCTATTGCCTATCGATAAACTCATCGGTCGACTTTACCCAATTTTCGGTCTATTGTTGCTGGGAATGGCTGTAGCCATAGTAGTGGCTTTCGTTATCTATCGCCCCGAAATGCCCGAGGTGTGGCAAGGCCTCTCGAACCAGCACCCCGATGCCGAACATAACCCCATCTTCCCCATGATGTTCATCTCTATCGCCTGCGGTGCCATAAGTGGCTTCCACGCTACCCAAAGCCCCCTCATGGCTCGCTGCATGGTCAACGAGCGCCAGGCACGCCCCATCTTCTACGGGGCCATGATTACCGAAGGCATCGTGGCACTGATATGGGCTGCTGCGGCAACGGTGTTCTACCACGACCCCGTTTTGGCGCAAAAAACCATGGTCGACGGCCACCCACTGGGCGGCAACGCTATGGTGGGCGTTATCGCTGGCGAATGGTTCGCGCCTGTTATTGCCACAATCTGCATCCTGGGCGTGATAAGCGCTGCCGTTACCAGCGGCGACACAGCCCTGCGTTCGGCTCGCCTCATCGTGGCCGATTTTATGCACATCGACCAAAAGCCCATCGGCAAGCGCCTACTCGTGGCCATGCCAGTCTTTGCAATGGCTGCTGCCTTATTGGTCTTCTCTATAGCCAACCCCACCGGTTTCGACTACATTTGGCGCTACTTCTCGTGGGCCAACCAGGTGCTGGCCATGGTCACCCTGTGGGCCATCACGGTCTTCATTTCGCGCCTGCGCCGTGGCGGCTGGTATTGGATAACGCTTGTGCCAGCCATCTTCATGTCGATGGTTACCGTGAGTTTTGTCTTCGTGGCCTATAAAGAAGGACTCGGCGCTCTGTTGCCGAGACCGGTTGGCTACTCGATAGCAGCGGCGATTTCGGTCTGTTTTACGCTGCTCTTTTTCCGCAGCCTTTCGCGCTATCGCAGCCAGCAAAACACCGATTCGGGAAGCTCCGAAAAAATAATTTCGCAAAAATAAACCATAATTACAGAAAAAGTTGTATCTTTGCAGTCGCAATTCGTAGTATGAAAATGAAAAAGATAATCGTAATTCTCCTTGCGCTGACAGCCACTGCCACCGCCATGGCTGGCAACCGTCCGCGCAAAAATTCGCGCGCCGAGATGGGCATAAACGGCAATGCAATATACGTTATTGAGTACACCTACAACCTCCGCGGAGGTCGCGACGGTGGCCGCCAACTCATCTGTATCGACTCTATCACGTTCGACAAACGAGGCAACCTGCAAGACAAATTCCGCACCAAAGACGGCGAGTTTATCTGGTACAGCTACTACTTCGACGTCAATGGCTATTCGCTGGGTTGGAACGAATATAACCGCGCCAAAATCCTCACCGGCCGCACCGCCTACCTCAACGACAAGGATGGCAACCGCATTGAACGCACCGTCTTCCTCGGCAACGAGATGACCAAAAAAGAGAGCTCCAAGTACCAGAACGGTCGCCTTGTCGAGGAGCAGAGTTTCGGCCCCGACGGCGAAATGACCGAAAAACGCCTCTACAAATACGACAACCAGGGCAACTGCTCAGAGATGGAGTTCTACAGCCGCGACGGCGAACTCATGCAGCGCTACCTCTACAAATACGACCAGCGTGGCAACCGCATTGAGTGGCGCTTCTACGACGCCGACGAATTCCTCTCGGCCCTAACCACCTACTACTACGACGACCACGACAACCTAATCGAAATCTCCTCGTTCAACTACGACGAACACCTCAACTGGAAACATTCATATATATATGAATACGACGAGGACGACAACTGGGTGCGCCAAACCATACTGCGCAACAACGTCCCCTACCAGGTTATCGAACGCGAAATTGCTTTCCCCGTGTATTAATAAGGTGCGCGACCAAACCAAGGCCAACGCTTACGCCAGTTAGGTCAACCAGAACTAAATCGGCAATAAATAAGGTTCCGAAATAAGCAATAACAAAAAACGGCGACGGGTCGATGCTGAATAACAGACAGGATTGAAGATGAAACAAAAGAGCACACTGTTCATTGTGTTGGCAATCATTGTCAGTTGTTTCGGTCTCGCAGGTTGTACGGGCCTCAAGGTGGCCAGCAACAGCGACTTTGCCCAGACTTCGGTCGCGCCGTTCAACCAAAACAACTTTCGCGTTGTGAAGCGTGTGCGTGGCGAATCGTCGGTAACAAAAATTTTCGGCCTCGGCGGAATGGGTAATAAATATCTGAAAAACAGTGCTATAACAGATATGTACGACAACGCTAACCTCACCGGGTCACAGACAATTGTCGACGTGAGAGTTATCCGTTCCACCCGCGCCATCTTAGGCCCTGTCTACACCGAGTCGATGGTCGTAGCCACAGGCACCGTCATCGAATTTACCGGCCCTGCCCAGGACCCCAACCCCAAGGCTGTAAAGATTGTGCAATAAGGGTGCTTAAAATCAGCGAAGTAGACTTAATCCTACAATAAATACTGGCTATGGACACTGTGCAGATAACATTAAATGCCGAAAACAAGGGCGTGGTCGAAATCCTGCGAAGCCTCTTGTTGCAGATGAAAGGCGTGAGCAATGTGTCGATTAGCATCGACAACGACTTCGACATCACCTCGACGCCAGCCTACCAAGAGGCAATAGAAGATATTGCAAGCGGCCGAGTTTACCGCGCGGCTAACGCGAAAGAGATGTTTGCTCAAATACTTGACTGATGTATGAATAGTGCAGCCAACCGATAGAGTAGTATATATGCTTCGCGCGCTACCACCTGCCCAGGACCCCAACCCAAAAGCTGTAAAGATTGTGCAATAAGCACACTGAAAATCAAGGCGATAAATAAAATAGCGGCATTTATTTGCTTCGGCACATAATAAATGCCGTATTTTTGCGTTAATGTTGTTATGAACTTTGTGCTCAAATCGGATTTTGCCCCCATGGGCGACCAGCCCGAGGCCATTCGCCAGCTGGTCGAGGGGGTGCGTAGCGGGCAGCGAGCACAGGTGTTGCAGGGCGTTACGGGCTCGGGCAAGACCTTTACTGTGGCCAACGTCATTAAGGAGCTGGGCCGCCCCACTCTGGTTATGAGCCACAACAAAACCCTGGCCGCACAGCTCTACGGCGAGTTCAAGCAGTTCTTCCCCGACAACGCGGTCGAGTATTTCGTCTCCTATTACGACTACTACCAGCCCGAGGCCTACATTGCCGCCACCAACACCTATATCGAGAAAGACTTGGCCATCAACGACGAACTCGAAAAACTGCGCTTGCGCGCCTCGTCGGCCCTGCTCAGCGGCCGCCGCGACGTTATTGTGGTTAGCTCGGTGAGTTGCATCTATGGCATTGGTAACCCCGACGAGTTCAAGCGTGGCACCATCAACCTCCACCTCGGCGACCGCATTAGCCGCGACAACCTGCTGCTGCGTTTGCTCGACGCGCAATATGTGCGCAACGAGATTGAGTTCGTCAACGGTCGCTTTCGCGTCAAGGGCGACACCGTCGACATCTTCCCCTCGTTTGCCGATTTCTGCTACCGCATAAGCTTTTGGGACGACGAAATAGAGCTGCTCGAAAGCTTCGACCCCGTGAGCGGACAGCTGATAGACCGTTTCGACGAGGTGACCATCTATCCCGCTTCGAACTTCCTTACCTCGAAAGAGACCATGGCCGACGCCCTGCTGCAAATCCAGCGCGATATGTACGAGCGCCGCGACTACCTTTATTCGATTGGCAAAAACCTCGAGGCCAAACGCCTCGAAGAGCGCGTTAACTACGACGTCGAGATGATTCAAGAAATAGGCTACTGCTCTGGTATCGAGAACTATAGCCGCTATTTCGACGGCCGCCAGCCAGGTTCGCGACCTTTCTGCCTGATAGACTATTTTCCCGACGACTTCCTGCTCGTTATCGACGAGAGCCACGTAACCGTGCCTCAGATTGGCGCCATGTATGGCGGCGACCGCTCGCGCAAAACATCGCTCGTCGAGTACGGCTTCCGCCTGCCTTCGGCGCTCGACAACAGGCCGCTCAAATACGACGAGTTCTACAACCTCACCGGCCAAACCATCTACATCAGCGCCACACCGGCCGACTACGAGTTGGCCGAGGCCGAGGGCGTGGTGGTCGAACAGGTAATACGCCCCACCGGCTTGCTTGACCCTGTGGTCGAGGTTCGCCCCGCCGTGAGCCAGGTCGACGACCTGCTCGACGAGATAGAAAACACCATCGACAGGGGCGAGCGTGTGCTCGTCACCACCCTCACCAAACGCATGGCCGAAGAGCTGACGTCGTACCTTACCAACCTCGGCATTCGTAGCAAGTACATCCACTCCGACGTCGAAACCCTCGAGAGGGTCGAGATAATGCGCGACCTGCGCATGGGGGTGTTCGACGTGCTGGTTGGCGTCAACCTGCTGCGCGAGGGCTTAGACCTGCCCGAGGTGAGCCTCGTGGCCATTCTCGATGCCGACAAGGAGGGCTTTCTCCGCTCCGACCGCGCCCTCATCCAGACCATTGGCCGCGCCGCCCGCAATGTGCACAGCAAAGCCATACTCTATGGCGACACAATAACCGGCTCTATGCAACGCGCCATAGACCTCACCAACCGCCACCGCTCGAAGCAGATACGCTATAACATAGACCATGGCATTGTGCCGCGCCAAATAGTCAAATCGACCGAGGCCATCATCGGCACCACCAGCGTCATCGAACTGGCTGCCGAAGAGGGTGGCCACCACGCCGCCACGCCAGTGTCGCGAGCTGCCGAGCCCGACGCGACCTACGCCGCCAAGAAGGCCGAAAAGCTCGACATTGCCACCATGTCTAAAACCAAAGAGCAGCTTCGCAAAGAGATTCGCGACCGTCAGCGCCTCATGCAGCAAGCTGCCAAAGAGATGGACTTCATGTTGGCCGCCCGCTACCGCGACGAAATCAAAGCCCTGCAGTCGGCCCTCGAAACAGCCCGCTAAGTATTTGGCCAGTTGGCCACCTTCCCCGTCGTCCCCATTAGTTGTGCAGGGCCTATCGGTCGTGCCGCAACTATGTTTTTTTTAGTCCCAATCGGCAACCCCCAGTTGGGGAGGGGTTAGGGAGGGGTTAAGGTCGTATTGAGGTCGAATAAGCCTTGATAATCAGATAGTTATATAATATGTTGAATATCAGCCACATCCGAGCGTTTCCCGAATGTGGCTGGTTGTTGGTTTATGTCTTATTGGAGGATTAGTAGTCGAACGAGCTGCCGCCCAAAAATTCGCGCATAATCGAGTTGTAGGGTATGTATTTGGTCTCGATGGGTTCGATGAGCTCGGAGAAGGTGAGCAGTTGCTGCGCCATGGCATATTCTTCGCAGTTTTCGGGCACGGCTTTGAGTAGCGGCTCGGCATAGACTTTGAGCACTCCCAGCTCGTAGAGCAGTGCCGAGTTGAACATCACGTTGGCGTTTTCCTGGTAGGGGAAGATGTGTTCGTGCTCGCCGCGCACCACCTCGGGCCAGCGGTGTAGGGTGTCTATAGCGCCCCAGCCGCGGAAGTTGTTGTCGCGTACCAAGCGGCGTACCAAGCGGTTGTCGGTGCCGTGGATGATGTTTTGGCTGTCGATAGAGAGTTGTGTGAGGGCCGACACGTAGACTTTGAACTTCAGGCTTTCGTCAATCTGCGCGGTGAGTTTGGGGTTGAGGGCGTGAATGCCTTCGACCACGAGAATGCTGTGTGGGCCCAATTTTAGGGTTTTGCCGCTGTAGTAGGGGTCGCCTTTCTTGAAGTCGAAGGTGGGAATGGCCACCTCTTCGCCGTCGAAGAGGCTTTGCAGATGTTCGTTGAGGAGTGGTATGTCGAGCGCGTCGATGCTTTCGAAGTCGAATTCGCCGTTGGGCAGGCGTGGGGTGCGGGCGCGGCACACAAAGTAGTCGTCGAGCGATATTTGTTGCACGTCGTAGCCCAGCACGCTCAATTGCACACTGAGGCGTCGGCACGATGTTGTTTTGCCACTCGACGAGGGGCCTGCCAGCAGCACCATACGGGCTCCGCTTTGGCGCACCATTTCGGCTATTTCGGCATATTTTTTTTCGTGCAAAGCTTCGGCTAAGTGTATCAGATGTTGAGCGCCATGGTCGCGCACAATGCGGTTATAGTCGCTCACGGTGGCGGTGTGGAGTAGGTCGACCCACTGGTGGTGTTCGCGGAAGATGGCAAAGAGCTTGGGCGTTTCTTGGAAGTAGGAAATTTTGTCGGGGTGCTCGGTGTCGGCACACTGCAGCAGGTAGCCGTTGTCGAACACACGGAAGTCCCAGCAGGTTATGGTGCCGGTGCTTGGGGCCAACTTGCCGGCTATCTTATGAACCGTGTCGCCCAAAAAATTAATGTCTATGTAAAGTTGGTTGAGCCCTTGCAGCAGGGTGAGTGTCTTGGGCATATGGCGGTCTTTGACCAGTTCGATGGCGTCTGATAGGAGCATGGTGCGGCTTTCGAAGGGGAGGTTCGCTTCTTGGAGCGCAATCATGCGTTCGCGCACGCAGCGGCACACTTCGCCCTGAGGTGGCAGTGGTGCGCCCTCGCTCTCTATGCGGCAAAAAAAGCCGTTTTGCAGCGAGTGGTCTATTTCGAGCGTGGCTTCGGGAAAGCAGTCGAGCACTGCCTTGTAGAGCATGAAGCACAGGCTGTTGCGATACAAACGGAAGCCCTGGCGGTCGCTGATGTTGAGGAATTTGATAACTTTGGGGTTATAGATTCGGTACTGTAGCGGCTCCACCTTGTTGTTCACCAGTGCGCCGAGAATGGGCAGCTGGGTGAGGCCACTGCTCGCGACGTTCTTCTTGGTGTATTGCGCTGCGAGGTCGGCCAGACTTGTGCCTTGGGCTATATTCAGACGTTCCCCGGTGTTGGAAACGATAACTTCTATTTTTTCCATCTTCTTAGTGTGGTTGTGTTAGTGAAACGGTAAAAAGCTCTTTTTATTGTGTGTCGGCCACAAAAAAATATGCAGCCAATAGTGGTTCAGAGTTCGCAAATCTTGAGCAATATTTTTTCTAGTTTCGCGGCCGCATTGCGCGAGGGCCCGCTAAAGTCGTTGGCAATAATCGAGAAGCAGAGCAGCTCGCCGCGTGCGTTGGTGATGTAGCCGGCGTAGGACTTGACGCCGTCGATGGTGCCGGTCTTGACGCGCACCGTCACTTTGGGTGGCAAGCCTGGCAGCATATTGCGGGCAGTGCCGTTCTTGCCGGCCTCGGCCAGCGACACGTTGAAGTCGCTGAAAAACTGTGCGTGGCTGATGTCGGCCAAGTAGCGACACACAAAGTCGGTCGTCACCTTGTTCAGGCGCGACAGGCCACTGCCGTCGACCAAGCGCACCCCTTCGGCATTCAGGTTGTGGGCTGCGAAATACTCTTCGAATGCTTTCGCGCCGTTGTCGAAACTGCCGCGGCCGTGAGCGTTATAGCCGAGGTATTTAAAGATGCTTTCGGCGTATATGTTGTTGCTTGTCAGGTTGGTATATTGCGCAATAATGTAGTAGGGGCTGCTGTAGTAGTCGAGAATGGTGAGGACAGTGTCGGGCACGCTAAACACCTGTTGCACGTTCGAGGTGACGTTTATGTCGTGGGTGCGGAGGTAGGTGGCGAACAGTTCGGCGCAGCTGCGCGGTGGGTCTGGCATGGCTCCGCGAACGGCAAAGTCGGGCTTTCCCATGGGTACGGTGCCTCGATAAAGGCGCTCCGACGAGTAGGGTGCGCCATAAATAACCACGCGGTCGCCCGAATTTTCGGGTCCTGTGGCCACCTCGCAGTTGTTGCGCAGTTCCAAGCCTTTGGGCGCAACACGGTTTATGGAGGCAGGGTAGCCCATTTTCTTGCCAGGGGTGAAGTACACAAAGTACATGTTTTCGTGGAAGTTAAGTCCGTAGCTGCCGGCGCCATAGTAGTTGCCAATATCGCCCCAAACCCAGCTGTCGTTGAGTGGTTGGTTGTCGAATATGGCTGCGTTGTAGCACACCTTGCCGTTCACGCGACGAATGCCACGTTTGCGTATGGCTTCGGTCCAGGTGCGGAAGAGCGAGTCGGGCGAGGTTTGTTTGTATCGGTACGAGCCAAGCAGTGGGTCGCCTCCACCTATAATATACAGATTGCCATTGAGGGTTCCGGTGCGGTCTATAGTTCCGCTGTAGCTAATAACGGTCTTGAAGCGGAAGTCACTGCCCAAGGTGGCAAAACCAACGCCGGTGGTGAATATTTTGGTCACCGAGGCTGGCATGACCGACTGCTGCGAGTTGTGGCTGTAGACGGCGCTGTTCTTACTTATATTATATACGCTCACGGCCACGGTGGCGTGGCGCATCGAGGGGTCTTTCTCGGCGTCGGCCACGGCGCGTTCCACCTCGGCGAGGTTTTGGGCGCGTAGTGGCACAAAGAATAGCAGGGTTGCCGTTAGGGCTATAATGTGTATGGTTTTCATAACGATTGGTTTATGGTTTCTATGGCGTCGAGCAGCGCTTGTCGCCCGTAGCCTGTGAGCGAGGAGGTGAGAAACATAGGTGGCAGGTCGGCCCATGTTTGCGACAAGGCAGACTTGAAGGCGGCCACGTTGCGCATCACGTCGCGCTGTTTCTCTTTGTCGATTTTGGTAAATACTATCGCGAGTGGTATGCCGTTGGCACCGAGCGAGTTGACGAACTCTACGTCGATGGCCTGTGGCGGAATGCGCGAGTCGATGAGCACAAAGACGTTGGTTAGTTGTGTCCGGTTGGCGAAGTAGCCGTTAATCATGCGCTGCCATTTTTCGCGTGCGCTTTTCGAAATGCGTGCGTAGCCGTAGCCCGGCAGGTCTACAAGATACCATTCGCCGTTGATAAGAAAGTGGTTAATGAGTTGCGTCTTGCCAGGTCGGCCGCTGGTTTTGGCCAAGTCGCGCACTCCGGTGAGCATATTGATGAGCGACGATTTGCCCACGTTGCTGCGCCCAATGAAAGCATACTCCGGCAGGTTGCTGTCGGGGCAGCGGCGGTAGTCGCTGTTGCTTATGACGAAAGTGGCGCTTTTGATGGTCATTGGGCTTGGTTGTTGCTGCTCTTGCTGCGACGACGTTGGCGGCGTGTGGTACGGTCTTCGCGCAATTTCTTAATAATGTGTACGTTCTCTTCGTCCTCGGCAGTGATGGTGTTGTTTTTCCACCACGGCATTCGGCGCATATTGATGTGGAAGAAGTGTTTGCGGTCCAGCTTTTTGTTCTTCTCGCTATACGATTCGAAGTAGCGTTCGCGCTTCTTGGGGTCGATGTCGCGCAGGGTGATAAGAATGCCCGTGTCGTCGGTGCCAACCAGGTGGTGGTTGAGGCAGGTGCCGAACGAGCGCATTGTCGACGAGAGGTTCATATAGGCGTTTATCAGCGGAGGCACGGTGCAGTTCAGTGCGCGCACCGAGCGTAGCAGTATCTGGTAGTCTTCCTTGTAGTTTCGTCCGTTGAAGAGAGCTACGAGCTCGTTATAGTCCGATTCGATGTGTAGAGGGTCGTATGGCCACACCAAGCCGTCTCGGTCGGGGAAGTGTTTTTGGTAGAAGAAGAGTATCAGGTCCTTGGCCTTGCGGTCGAGGTCGCCATACATAGTTATTTTTCCAAAAAAGTAGCGTGTTTCGGGGATTTCGAGCGCTAAGCAGCCGAGGCCGTCCCATAGGTTGTCGAGCGAGTAAAAGCCTTTTCTGAAATTGGTCGACGGCTGGTAGGCGGGTTGCACGAAGGCACGTCCCAGCTCGACGGTGTAGGGCAGATATTCGTTGATGAAGGTCTCGCTGAATTGGAATTGCTCGGCCGTGGGGGTTACTATGGAACCGTCGTCGCGGCGCATCATGTTGCTGCCATGAATAAAGCGGTAGCCGCCCACAATCTCCTCGTCTTCGGGGCTCCACACAAAGAGTTGTTTGCAGCAGTAGGGGTCGGGCATCGTGTCGTAGTCGTCAATATCTACTGGGTTGCCAGTGCCACCGCCTTCGATGGCGAAACTGATTTCGCGCAAACGCCCTATTTCGCGCATGATGTTGGGCGAAAGGGCCGCAGTGGTGACGTATATCTCTTTGTTTCCGCAATTGGTTTTGCGGAGAAAGTGCTTCTGTTTCAGCTCGGATTTTATTAGTTCGCGGTCTACTGGCGGAATGATATACGACAGGTCGCGCGTCGCGTTTTCAGTAGTTGAATGTGGCATAGGGGTTTGTTTTTAGTGCGTAAGTGTGTTCTTTGAGCAGCGCCGCCCACTCTCTGGGCGAGTGGCGGTCGTTGAAAACGGTGTAGGGTATGGGCTGGCCGAACACGAGGCGAAACGTGTTGCCGGCTTGGGCATACATTTCAGACGGCAGTAGCGCCATCTCGAAACTGAACTTCACCCCCAGTTTTTTGCGCAAGTTGGCAATGGTGTAGAACCTGTTGCGGTTGTGTGCGTCGAAGTAGAACGGTACGATGTTGCGCTTGTATTGTATTGCCTTTTTCACAAAAGTGGGCTTCCAGTCCAAGTCTTTTATCACCCCGTTTTGGCGGCGCGAACAGGCTCCGGCAGGGAAGTAGAGCAGGGCGTTTTGTCCGCCGAAAGCCTCTTCGAGGCCCGAGGCGGTAGAGCTGTTGCGGTGAACCTTGTCGATGGGTACAAAAAACTTGCGTAAGGCTGGCAGGTGGAGCAAAAAGTCGTTTACGGGGAACAAAATGTCGTCACGATAGCGCCCTACGGCGGCAATCAGAGCCAGACCGTCGGGTCCACCAAGCGGGTGGTTGCCGGCTACAATGGGGTTGCCGTCGAGCGGAATGTTCTCGCCACCCTCAACCTCGATGGTAATGCCGAGGCAGTGCTCATCGTTGGATTCCAGGAACTTATGAACAAAATCCATCCCATCGTATTCGCGCAACGCGTAGAGGCCGGCGTTAATTTCGTCGACATTGAGCACCTTGTTGATGAGGCGCAGTGCCAACTTGGGCAACTTGACCCCCTTCGAGGCCAAAATGCGCTCCATATCGATGTGCTTCTTACCTATAACAATCTGTTCTTGCTTTTCCATAAAACAAATTGCAAAGTTACGAAAAAATATTGGAAAAACACAAAAAAAGTTCCGCGAAAGTAAAAAAATGTGTAAATTTGCATCGCAGTGCCCCCATTCCTGTTTCCCACGAGGGGTAAATGGTGTATGGGTCACGTACGAGGCCATTGACAACAAAACGTTGCATTCGTTGCACTGTCGCAAACTACAAAATTTCTGAAAAAACAGCCATTCGTTGCACAATAATTACAACGAAAAATATTTCTAACCAAACTCCACTCCTGTTTGCATAGTGTTGATAATTAGTGTTTTGTGGCTTCGGGATTTTTTTTTTGAAAAAAAACTTGTGGGGTTTGGAAAAAAGTAGTAATTTTGCACTCGCTTTTGAGAGCCGGACAAGGATTGTTGATGCTCTTTCCGCACGACGGCGCAAAACGACAAAACGAATTAGAAAAAGATAAACCTATGGCAAAGAAAAATAAAGACGCACGTGTTCAGGTCATCCTCGAATGCACCGAACAAAAAAGCAGTGGTGTTCCTGGTATGTCGCGCTACGTCACCATGAAGAACAAAAAGAACACCCCCGAACGTTTGGAACTCAAAAAGTACAACCCCTACCTCAAAAAGGTAACTGTCCACAAAGAAATCAAGTAAAATAAATAGGAGAATAGAACTATGGCAAAAAAAGTTGTTGCAACCCTCAAAACCCAGACTGGCAAAAGTTTTGCTAAAGTCATCCGCATGGTCCGTTCCCCGAAGACCAACGCCTACACTTTCAGCGAGGAAATCGTCCCCTCCGACAATGTGCAGGAATATCTCAAAAAGAAATAATTTATTTTTCATACGCTTTTGTTTTTTTGCCCTCGCTGTGAAGCGGGGGTTTTTTTAGTTCAACTTGCCTAAGCACACAGCCATTACGTATGGTTGTTGCTACTGCAGAAGAGGCGTTGTGGTCGTGCTAAGGTCTGGAAGAGTCTGCAGCAGAGTCGTTCGCGGCCTCTGCGGATGGCGAAACGGTTCCGAAACTGAGGTACGGCAGCAGGAGGTAGAGAGTGCTGTCGTCCATAGTCGGCAGCAGCCTCAAATCGTCGGCCGAAGTGAACTGCTGCCCACTGTTGCGCAGCGCAATGAGGTCGCGAGCTTGGTAGTAGTCGATGTAGGGGTGACGTATCAACTGCTTGAGGCTCACGCTGTTGATGTCTATCTGCCGAATGCTATCGGTCGAGAGTGTGAGGTAGGGGAGTATGTGCTGGTAAAGTTCGTTGGTGAAGCCGTAGACCTCGAGCAATTGCTCGGTGCGCACAAAACCACCAAGTTGTGCGCGGTATTTGACTATGCGGCGGGCGTAGGCAGGGCCTATGCCATGTAGGAGTTGCAGGGTGAGTGTGTCGGCAGTGTTGATGTCGACCACCAGTTTTTGCCGATGGGTAGGGCGAGCAGTTGTGTCGTAGGCGGTGGCTGGCAGGGTGGGGTAGGAGCGAGGTTCATTCGTTGCGCGATGGGAACGATTTGACTGCCATTTGGGACGTGACTGTTGAGCCTCAAATTCCGAAATCTCGCTCTCCAAATCGGCCTTTTTCTCGGGTTCGGGCAGCTTTTGAAGCTTCGGAATGCCAAAAACCACGGCGGCTATGCCAACGACTAAAAGTGTTGAAAACCAAATCAATCCACGCTTTTGGGTTAGCGTTAGCCCACTTTTTTTGCCGTCGATATTAAAATTTTTTTTCATAGTTTCAAAAAAAAACGTACCTTTGCACTCGCTTTCGAAAGAACGAAACGCACGGTCTGTTAGCTCAGTTGGTTTAGAGCGCTTCCTTCACACGGAAGAGGTCGTCAGTTCGAATCTGCCACAGACCACACATTTCAAGGCACTTTAGGGTGCCTCTTTTTTTAGCCTCCGAGGCTCGTTCGGGGTGCAAAGATACGAAAAATTAACCAAATAGCAAAAAAAATGTACTGGCTCGCTCTTTTCGCCGCTGCGTTGTTCGAGATGGGATGGCCCTTTGGATTTAAGATGGCTGGCCTTCACCCCGACCGTTTTGGGCTGTGGATAACCTTTTCGGCTATCAGTATGGCGCTTAGTGGCGTGCTCCTCTATGTAGCCCAGCGCTCCATCCCCATCAGCACGGCCTACATCATCTGGACTGGCATCGGGGCCGTGGGTACCTTTGTTATGGGTATCTTTCTTTTTGGCGACTCGGCCTCGTTTTGGCGCATATTTTTTGCTGTGATGATATTAATAGGTATAATCGGCATCGAAGTCACCGGTGCCAAAGCATAGAACGCCATGTTGAGAGAAAAAACCGTTTTTGGCCCCATCTTCAGCCGCCGTCTTGGTAGCTCGCTCGGCATCAACCTCTTGCCCGAAGAGGGGAAGATTTGCAACTTCGACTGCATTTACTGCGAATGTGGCTGGAACCGCGACGGCCGCAACGACACCCGTCTGCCCTCGGCCCAAAAGGTGAGAGACGACCTCGAATCGAAACTTAAAGAGCTGGCAACAAAGCATATACCAGTCGATTCTATAACCTTCAGCGGCGACGGCGAGCCCACCCTTAACCCCGAGTTTCCGCTCATTATAGACAACACCCTGCGCCTGCGCAACCTCTATTACCCTTCGGCCAAAGTGTCGGTGCTCTCGAACGCCACACGCGTAGACCGGCCCGAAATATTCGAAGCCTTGCGCAAAGTGGATAACCCGATAATGAAAATCGACGCTCCGACCAATGCCTTGGCTGCCAAGATAAACAACCCAGCACCCGGCTACGACGTGGACCGCGTGGTCGAGGCCCTTACTCGCTTCGATGGCAACTTCGTACTACAGACCTGCTTCTTGCGCAGTCGCGACTTCGACTCGTCGTGGCCCGAAGTCGTCGACGGCTGGATGGCTATCGTTCGCCGCCTACGCCCACGCGAGATTATGGCCTACACCATCGACCGCCCCACCCCAGCCGAGGGATTGGAAAAATTTACCGTCGAAGAGATGCAAAAATTGCTCAAACCACTCATCGACGAAGGTTTCAACATACAAATCAAAGGCTAATTAGCCACTCGCCATACTGCACGGTCGGCCAAATTTGAAAAAAAATTTGGCCGATTGATTTTTTTTTCCTATATTTGCATTTTCAAAAGTGAAACAAAAACAATGACAAAAATACTACAGTTATGACTTTGCGAGAAATAGTCGGACTGCTCGACGCCACTGTATGTACAGGCGAAGCCCACCTCGACACCGAGGTCCAGTCGGCTTTTGCCTCCGACCTGATGAGCGATGTGCTTACACTCAAAGATACACCCATCCTCATAACCGGCCTGTGTAACATTCAGACAATCAGGACCTGCGACATGGCTTGCCTACAGTTCGTGGTTTTTGTGCGCAACAAGAAACCCTCTGCCGATATGATAGAGCTTGCCGAAGAGAACGACATGGTCCTCATTGCCTGCGAGTACTCTATGTTTAAAACCTGCGGTCTGCTTTTCGAAGCCGGCCTTTACCCGCTGTTTTAACCCAACCACCAAAAAACATTAAACGCTATGCACCAGGAATATACAGTAATAGAAGGCGATTTCGTCAATGCCGGCGCGGCCTCCAGCTCGGTCAAGAAAACCCTCAAGCAACTCAATGTCAACCCCCAAGTGGTGAAGCGCGTAGTGGTGGCGCTCTACGAGGCCGAAGTCAATGCCATTGCCCACGCCTATGGCGGAAAGGTGACAGTCGACATCGATGCCGGCAAAATCCGCATGGTGGTGGCCGACAAGGGCCCAGGCATTCCAGACATTGCCCTCGCCATGCAGGAAGGCTATTCCACAGCTCGCCCCGAAGTGCGCGACATGGGTTTCGGAGCCGGCATGGGCCTGCCCAATATGCAGAAAAACGTAGACCGCCTGAACGTTACCTCCGAAGTGGGCGTTGGCACCACGGTCGAGATGGAAGTGAACTTCTGAACCATATTTTTTTTAACCACCCAAACCGAATGAGCCTATGTTCTACCACGCTTTGCGAATCGACGACCAGCTTTGCATCGGCTGTTCGCGCTGCATGAAAAACTGCCCCACCGAGGCCATCCGCATCAGCAGCGGCACAGCCTCGATTCAGGAACACCGTTGCATAGACTGTGGGCGCTGCTACGAGGTATGCCCCGCCCAGGCGGTAACGATAGATGGCGACGACTTCGACGCCATTCACCGCTACTCCCACTCGGTTGCCTTGCTGCCAGCCGTCTTTCTCGGCCAGTTTCCCGACGACATAAGTGTGTCGCGCGTCTACGCTGTGCTCCACGAGTTGGGTTTTGCCCACGTGATGGAGGTAGAGAGCGCCGCCATGATTTATGCCGACGCCAAAAACCGTTATGCCCGCGAACACGCCGACATCAAGCCCCTCATCTCGTCGTTCTGCCCAGCCATCGTGCGCCTAATACAGATTAAATACCCCTCGCTGGTAGAGAACATACTCCCCATCAAAGTTCCCCTCGACCTTAGCGCTATGTACATCGAGGCCGAACTGCAAAGCCGCGACATTCCGCGCGAAGAGATAGGCCTGTTCTACATCACCCCCTGCGCGGCCAAAATTGCAGCCGTCAAAGCCCCTGTGGGCGAAGAGAAGTCGGTAATCGACGGCGTTATCAACATGAACCTGCTCTACAACCGAGTGTATAAAAAAATCAAAGAACTCGGCAAAAACCACCAGTATCGCCCCCTCAGCCGCCAACGTCTGAGCGCCGACGCTGTGCTCTCGACCCTCACCAACGGCGAACGCCGCATTTGCCAGGCCAAGCGCTCCTACGCCATTGATGGCATTAAGAACGTGATGGACTTTCTCGACAAGCTCGAAAACGACGAGGTCGAGGGCGTCGAGTTCCTCGAGTTGAGGGCCTGCGACCAGTCGTGTGCCGGAGCCTTGCTCTCGTGCGAGAACCGCTTTCTCTGCGGCGAGCGTATGTATTCTCGCGCGCGCAAAGCGGCCGAGCGCGAGCGCAATGGCGAGATGGCTCGCGACCGCGAGATGGACCGCTACCGCGATTACCTCATAGACCACTCGCTTTTGGGCGAAGTGCAACCGCGCTCTATGCTCGTGCTCGACGAGGATATTGGTCGCGCACTCGAGAAGATGGAGAAGATAGAGAAGATGAAGTGCAACCTGCCACAGATAGACTGCGGTGTGTGTGGTGCGCCCACCTGCGAGGCTTTCGCCACCGACGTGGTTTGCGACAGCGCCGACCTCCACCGCTGTGTCTTCTACCGCATTCACCTCGAGTCGCAGGGCAAGATGACCCTCGCCGAGGGGGCCTCCAATATGCGCTCGGTGTGGGGAGCCGACCGCATTAGTGGCGAACTCGAGTAGCAGCCCAGCGCCACGGCGCTCTGGCACCAAGCCGAATGGCCTACCATGGGGTGACGATAATTTTTTTGGCCTGCCACATAATATATTTTGCCCTTCGTCGTTATTATTAGTATGCGAAGCCGTATTGCCATACTCATACTGCTGGTGGCCGCCGCCGTTGTGGGCCGCGCCCAGGGCAATCATGTGCGCTTCGCAACGGTGGTCGACGGCGACACCATACCGCTCTATTACTTGACCGAAATCAGCATCGTGTCGGACGGGTCGCTCCTCACCCCCGACGAAATTCGCAAAAACAAGAAGCTTATCCGCAATGTCCGCCTCATGCTGCCCTACGCAAAAGAGGGTCGTCGCAGGCTCGATAAGCTTGAGCTCGAAATATCCCAACTGCCTAAAAAACAGCGCAAAGCAGCCATCAAGCAGGCCGAGCAGGACCTGCTTGACGAGTATAAGGGCGAGCTTTCCAAGTACACCTTCCAGCAGGGACTGGTGCTCATCAAGCTCATTGACCGCGAAACGGGACGCACCTCATACGCCATTGTCGACGAACTGCGCGGCAAACTCCGCGCCGGAGTCTACCAAACCTTTGCCCGCCTGTTTGGCTATAACCTCAAAACCCATTTCGACCCCCAGCACGACGCGCACGACAACCTAATCGACCGCATTGCGCGCTCTATCGAGCTTGGGCGCATATAAAACAAAACCACAACCAAAGCGCTCGCCCCATGAACCCGAAACCAACCATAGGCTACTGTTTTCTGCCCGCCGTGCCAATGCGCAGCGACCCTAACGACCGCGCCGAGATGGTGTCGCAGCTTTTGCTCGACGACACGTTTCGGGTAGTCGAGCAGCGCGAGCGGTGGACCCTTGTCGAGGCCGATTTCGACCACTACCGCGGTTGGGTCGACAACAAGCAGTTCAGGCTTGGGCCCTGCCCCAACGTGCTCAAAATCAGCCCATCGGCCACCTCGCCCTCGGCTGTGGCCCAAAGCCGCTACCTCGGTGCGCCCTACCTTTGGGGAGGCAAAACGGTGATGGGTATAGACTGCTCGGGATTGACGCAGGTATGCTTCCGCGCCTGCGGCCGCCACCTCCTGCGCGACGCGTCGCAGCAAGCCACCCAGGGCCACCCCGTGCGGTTCGATGAGATTGAGCGCGACGACCTCTGCTTCTTCCAGAACGATGAGGGGCGCATTGTCCATGTAGGCATTGCCCTCGGCGATGGGCAGATAATACACTCGTCGGGCTACGTCCGCATCGACGCCCTGACGCAGCAAGGCATCGTCGACCGCGCCACCGGCCAACTCTCCCATACCTACCATTCGGCTCGCCGCATCGAGGGCTAACGAACCCCAAAACGAGCCAAAACCTACCTCTCGGCAACCACAAAAAGTGGGGTTGAGGAGGGAGATTTTTCGTGTGCTAACTGCTTGAATATCAATGCTTGTTCGACCTCAATACGACCTTAACCCCTCTTTAATACGACCTTGACCCTGATTTTCAATAGGTTACGAGGGCCGAAAAGAGGCCATTTTTTTCGAAAAAGTGGCTTTCCACACCATATGGTGAAACCTGCCGCCGAGGGGGGGGCAAGAAGTGGGTAGAGGCGCTGAGTTTTTTTTAGAGATTTTTGTTGCCCGAAGCGAGTGCCAAAATTTGGTCCATGCCGAGGGCGTCGCTTAGTAGTTCGGGCGGCAGTGGGGCCCAGGCCGGAGCGGCAAAGGTGGCGCCAGCCGCGAGGGCACACTGGCGGTCGGTCAGGGCGTCGCCAACATAGAGTATGTCGCTGGCCGCAGCTTGGTGGCGCTCCATATAGAGGTGTATCGACTCGGGGTCGGGCTTGGGGCGAGCCACGTCGGTCGAGGCCACGACCTCGGCAAAGCAGTGTGCCAGCCCTTTTTCGGCCAGCCCGACGAGCGCAATGTCGTGCACGCGCGAGGTCACTATGCCCATCGTCACCCCGGCTTCGTGTAGCGCGAGCAGCAGGTGCTCCACGCCGTCGAATAGCGGCGCTTGGGCCAAGCGGGCAATGTAGTCGGCGTTCCAGCTGGGCAGGAACGTGGGGTCGGCAATGGCATAGTCGGCCATGAATTGGGCCAGGGTGCGGGTAAAGTAGGGGCTTATGTCGCCGTGGGCAATGCCGTGGCGGTCGAGGGCATCTTCGAGCGAGCCCGTGAAGGCTTCGCGGCTGTTGAGCAGTGTTCCGTCGACGTCGAAAAGCAGGTGGTGGTAGGTTCGGTTCATGGCGCTTGTGGGGGTTAGTGGTCAGCCCTCGAAGGTGAACGAGAGCATGAAGGTTCGCGAAATGAGGTTGTCGACCGTGCGGGCGTAGATTTCGTTGTCGGGCAGCGATAGGTCCATCAGTCCGAACGACATCTTGAGCTCGATGGCGAACTTTATGTAGTAAAGAAAGACGTCGAAGCCGGCGCCCACGGTGTAGCGAAAGTCGCTGGCGTTGAGTTTGACGATAGATTCGCGGTTGGCGTTGCGGTTTTTGCGCAGCGAGGAGAAGTCGAAACCGTAGCACACGCCAGCCGTCAAGTAGGGTCGGTAGTTGCCGTAGCGCATGGCGCGGAACTTGAACTCGAATGGCAGGTCGCCGTAGATAGATTCTACCGTGCGCCAGTCCTCGGCGTTGGGGGTTGTGGCGCGTGCGGCGGGTGCCCACGAGTACTCGAGGTTGCGGGTGAGGAAGGTGACGCCGGGCAGGAAGCGCAGGTCGAAAAAGCGACCCAGGTGCAGGTCGCCAATGGCGGCGATGTGAAATCCGGGCTTGAAGTACGACGTAGTGCCTTGAATTTGTTGGCGCACCTCGTCGTCCTCGCTATAGGTCAGGTCGAACTTGGCGCTGGTGTAGCCCACCTGTATGCCGAGGTGAACCTGCTTGCTGTCGAACGACATAAGGTTGGCAATCTCGCCCTGAGCGGCAAGGCGTGGAGCGGCGGCGAGCAGCAGTGCGAGTAGTGCTATGAACCTTTGGGTGCGCATTGTGTTGTTGGGGTGGGGAGGTATTAAGCCATCATTTCGCCGCGCAGGGGCACACAGAGGCGCTCGCGCACGTGCTCTTTGTTGTCGGGGTAGCAGCCCAGGAGGTACATCATTTTTACCACACCGGCCTCGATGGTGATGTCGGCGCCGCCCACCACGCCGAGGCGGTCCATGTCGCAGCTGGCGGCATATTGCTTCATCTTGACCGAGCCGGCTTTGCACTGCGTGATGTTGAACACTATAACGCCGCGGCCAATGGCCTCGGCCAGGGCGTCGAGAAACCAGCGCTCGGTGGGGGCGTTGCCAGAGCCGTAGGTTTCGATAACCACGCCTTGCAGCCCGGGAGTGCGCAGCACCGACTGCACCACGGCCTCGGTAATGCCGGGGAAGAGCTTGAGCACGGCCACGCGCGTGTCGAAGTGTTTGCGAACCTGTAGCGGCTCTGTGGGGCGGGGCAGGAGTAGGTGCTCTTTGAACGTGATGTTTATTCCCGCTTTGGCCAGCGAGGGGAAGTTGTAACTCTCGAATGCGTCGAAGTTTTCGGCACTCACCTTGGTGGCACGGTTGCCACGGTAGAGGTGGCTCTCGAAGAATATGCACACCTCCGACACCTGTGCCAGGCGGCCCGAGGCAATTTCGAGGGCGCAGATAATGTTCTCGCGGCCGTCGCTACGCAGCATTCCGAGCGGCAGTTGCGAGCCGGTGAGGACCACCGGCTTGGCCAAATTTTTGAACATAAAACTGAGGGCCGCTGCGGTGTAGGCCATCGTGTCGGTGCCGTGCAGGACCACAAAACCGTCGTAGTTATCGTATTCGCGCTCAATGATTTCGGCAATCGAGACCCAGAAATCGGGCGTCATGTTCGACGAATCAATAATGTTGTCGAGCTGGCACGAATCAATGTCGTAGCTGCAAGCGCGCAACTGCGGCACAGCGTCGTAAATGCGGTCGAGGGCAAAGGGGTGGAGCGAGCCGTTCTCGTCCTGGACCATGCCGATGGTTCCGCCGGTGTAGACTATGAGTACTTTGTTCAACATATAATAATAACGCGAAAAAGTGAAAAATATGATACGTCCAATCAAAAAAAATAAATTTTTTTTGTTCGCACCCCACGGCAAAATTCGGTCGGCAAAGTTTTTTTTCTGCCGTTTCGAAAAAAAGTTGTAACTTTGCACCCTCAAACACCGACCCAATTATGATGACCCAAACAACACCCCAGTGGGTGGCCGTCTACACCAATGCGCGTGCCGAAAAGCAAGTGGCAGAGCGACTTGCAAAGCTTGGTATAGAGTCTTACCTGCCCCTGCGCAAGGACCGTCGCGTGTGGAGCGATAGGGTCAAAATGGTCGAGGTTCCTCTCATACAGTCCTACTGTTTTGCCCGAATTGTGCCGCAGCAGGAGGTCAAGTTGCGCAACGTCCCTGGCATTGTTTTCGTTGTCAGCTTTGGTCGAGGCGTTATTGCCACCATCCCCGACAGCCAAATTGCCGCCATGCGCCGACTCGTAGAGTCGGAGACCGAGTTGCACCTTGTTCGCACCGAAAGTCTGGCCAAAGGGGTCGAGGTGGTAATCGATGGTGGCTCGTTCGACGGAATGGAGGGTGTGCTCATTTCCGATTGCCAGGACGGCAACTTCGCTGTCGAGATTTCGGGCCTCAGCGTGTCGATTGTGGCCACGCTCGACAAGCACCTTTTCCGCCGCAAAGTTTAGGCATCGTCAGAAGTTGAAGTTCGCTCCAAAGCAGGCCAGTATCGGCAATTGGTCTACTCGCTCGCCGGTAGTGCGGTTATAGTAGAAGATGTTTTGCCGGTTGTATACATTGGTTACGCTCAAGTTAAGTTCGAGCAACGAGCGCTTGCCGAACGAGAATTTGCGCTTCACCCCGAGGTCGAGGCGGTGATAGGTCGGCAACCGGCCGGCGTTGAGTTCGGCATAGTGTAGCCCGAATTCGCCATTCTGATTTACGTAGTCGCTGCCTATACTGCCAAAGAGCACGTTCTGGAACACGCCTTGAGTTTGTGTAAATGGAAATCCGCTACCAAAAGTCCAGCGCCCGCTAAACTCCCATTCGCGCTGTTTGCCAAGCGCGTATGTGGCCAGCAGGTTCACCGTGTGGCGGCGGTCGTAGTGTGGGTTGTAAGTGTGGGCGCCGGTTTCTATCTCCTCGGTACGCTCCACGCGCCCAAGCGAGTAGGTGGCCCAGACATAGAGCCGTTCGGCGTCGTAGCACAGGCTGAAGTCTATGCCGTAGGCTTTGCCGCTCTCGACAATGAAGTCGTTGAGCAGGTAGCCCGGCTTTTCATACGAGCCTCCGGGCCCGTAGCTCGCGTCGGTGTTGCGGTCGAACATTTTGTTGCGGTTGGCGTTGAGCAGGTTGTCGAAGTTCTTGAAGTATACTTCGGCGTTGCCCGTCAGGTGTGGGGTGAAGTCGTATTCGGCACCGGCTACGAGGTGTTGGGCATGTTGTATGGTCGACTTCGTTTCGCGGCCTAAGAACGTCGACGGGTGGTCGAGCTTTCCCGAGCTGGTGAGGAAGCCAGAAAAGAGGTTGACAATGTCGTTGTCGGACCGCGCGTCGAGGAATATTTGGCTGTAAACACCACCAGCAAACTTGAATCGCAGTTTGTCGTTCGCGTTGAATTTGGCTGCAAGGCGCGGTTCGGGGCTGGCGTCGTTGAGCGAGGCGTAGTACACAAGCCTGAAGCCGGGGTCGATAAGCCAGCGGCCGGTGTTTATTTTGTAGGATGTAAAGAGCGAGAACTCGGTCGAGGGTTTACCGTAGCTCGTGGTTTGCCCGTATTGGTTGGTGTAGAGGTAGTCGGTGTTGTAGCCGGCCATGTTGATACCGTATTTGAGTTTGTTAGCCCCAATGAAGTTGGTGACGTTGAGCGAGGCGTTGAATCCGCCGATTTTGCTGTAGTTGCTGTCGCCGGCACTGTTGCGGAACGTGATGCCATAGTCGGAGTAGGCCACTGTGCCTTCGAGAATGGCCGACGTGCCGGTGACCAGCATGAAGTTGCTTCCCACACCATAGTTGAGCCAGTGGAAGTCGGCCACCGCTTGGTAGCCGTTGACGCGGTCGTCGAACCCAAAGCCGAAGATGCTGATTTTGCTGCCTGTGCCCGAGTTGAGGGTGAGTTTGCCATAAACGTCGGTAAAATCGAACGGCAGGCCGCTTTCGAGGTTAGGGTAGAGCCCAGCATAGATGGCTGGCCACGACTGCGAGAGGAACGAGTTTTTGGCCGAAAGGAGGTAGGTGAGGGTGCTTTTCGAGGTGTTGGTCTCGCGGCGCAGCGGGCCTTCGAGTATCAGGTTAGCCCCGAAGGTGCTGAGACCCACGCGGCCGCTGTGGCGCTTCTTGTTGCCGTCGCGCGTGGTGATGTCCATAACCGACGACAGGCGCCCGCCATATTCGGCCCCGAAACCGCCGGTGTAGATGTCGGCGTTGAGTATGATGTCGGTTTCGAAAATGGAGTAGAGGCCTATGGAGTGGAAGGGGTTGTAGACAATCATGCCGTCGAGTAGGGTGAGGTTCTGAATCATCGAGCCGCCACGCACGTAGAGTTGTCCGCCTTGGTCGCCGGTCGAACTTATGCCGGGCAGCACTTGCAGGTATTGGGCCAGGTCTGATTGGCCACCAATCGATGGCATTTGCTGGATTTGTGAGGCGCTGATTTTTTCGACGCTCACCTGGGTTTGCAGGCGGCGCTCTTCGGCTTTGTTGTCGGTTATGACCACCGTTTGGAGCGTTTGCGAGCCCGATTTGAGCTTGATGTTTCGGGTCAGGGTTTGGCCTTTTTTGAGGGTGATGGGTTCGGTGTATTCTTCGTAGCCCACGTAGCGCACGCGTAGCGTGTAGCTGCCTTCGGGTATGCGGTTTATGAGGAAGAAGCCGTTGAGGTCGGTCGAGGCGCCGTGGTTTGTGCCTTCGAGCACGACGTTGGCAAAGGGTATGGCCTCGCCGTCGGCGTCGTCGAAGAGCACGCCTTTCACAGTGCATTGGGCTCCGGCGGTAACGGCTGTGGTTACCAGTAGGGCAAGTATCGTTATGTGGCGGATGAATTTCATGATGGCGTGTTAGTGTATTATTTTGAATATGAGTTCTTTAAGTATTTCCCCATCGGTTACCGCGCCGCTGCTGTTCATACCTTTCGAGCGCAGGTCGGCGTCGTGCAGGTAGCCTATGCAGGCGGCGAGTTTGCCGAGCGAGTAGTTGGCTGCGGCCTCGGCGTAGTCTTTGACGAAGTAGGGCGACACTTTGAGCGCGGCTGCGGCTTCAGATTTGTCTTGTAGTTGCAGGTAAATCATTATTTTGACGAGGTAGCCGTAGATTGAGGGCAGGACCAGCTGTATGGGGTTTTCTTTGGGGTTGGCGGCAAAGTGGTTGATTATGCGGTTGCAGCGCACTACGTCGCGTTTGCCGATGGCGCTTTGTAGTTCGAAGACGTTGTATTCTTTGCTGATGCCAATGTTGCGTTCGATTGTGTCTTCGTTGACGACGGAGCCCGGTTGGAGCGAGATGAAGATTTTGTCGAGTTCGTTGGAGATGTTTTGGAGGTTGTTGCCGAGGTATTCGGCTATGAGCATGGCTGCGCGTTGGGTGATGGAGTAGCCGGCTTCGTTGACGCGCTCGGCTATCCATGTTGGTAACTGGCTGTCGTAGAGTTTGTTGCGCTCGTAGATTACGCCTTTTTCGGCTATGGCTTTGTAGGCTTTGGTTCGTTTGTCGAGTTTTTTGTGGCGGTAGCAGAATACGAGTACGGTGTGTTCTGATGGGGCTTTGAGGTAGCTTTCGAGGAGGTCCCAGTCGCGGGCGATGCCTTGCGCCTCTTTGACGAGGACGAGTTGGTATTGGGCCATCATTGGGAAGTGGCCAGCGGCGCTGAGCACTTGGCGCATATCGGAGTCGTAGCCGTAGAGTATGGTTTGGTCGAAATCGCGGTATTCGGCTGGGACGGTGAATTGCTCGAAGAAGTCTGAAACGATGTCGATAAAGTAATTTTCTTCGCCCGTGAGTAGGTAGACGGGGGCAAAATGCTGTGCCTTGATGTCGGCAAGCAGTTGGGTTTCTGTTAATTGCTTTTTCGCCGTGGCCATTTTGGGTGGTTTGTAAATGGTTGGCAAATTTACGTTTTTTTTTTGAATTGGCGGTATTTTTTTTGTTGATGGTTTGTGCGAAATGTTAAAATTGTGTTTTTTGAGGAATGTTAATTTAACTTAATTTTGTCGTTTCGGGACGGTTTTTGTTTGTGAGTGTTGTTGCTAAGTGCTTGAAAATGAGTTGGTTGATGGTAAAATTTGTATCAGACTGTTTTTCAAGCTGTTGGAGGGGTTAGGGTCGTGTTGAGGTCGTATTGAGGTCGGGTTGGGGTCGGGGATGGCGCAGAAATGTTAAATTTTAACATTTCAGTTGGGTCGAAATTGGTCCGATGCCGAGTCGATGTAGGGTCGATGTTTGGCAATAGGCAGGTCGATAGTGGGCTGTTGCCAGCCCGACCCGGGGCCGATGTTGGGTAGTGGTTGGTTGGCGGTGATGGATGAGGGGCCACGGCCTGCGGCCGTGGCCCCTCGTTGGCCTATAGTAAAGGTGGTGTTATTTGTCTTTTTTCCAGGGTAGGGTGAGGTTGGGTAGCTCTACCGAGCGGAAGGCGCTGAGGAAGGGGTTGGTGGGGGCTTGCTCGTGGCCGTAGATGTCGTTGATGAGTTCTTTGTATTTTTTGAGCAGCTGGTTGCGGCGCAGTTTGAGGGTGGGTGAGAGGAGGCCGTTGTTGGTGCTCCATTCGTCGGTTACGAGGCGGAATTGTTTGATTTGTTCGTGTGCGGCGAGTTCTTTGTTGATGGTTTCGATGATGGCTTTGTATTTGGTTTTGACCTCGGCCATGGTGATGAGCTGGGCGTTGTCGCGATAGTGCAGTTTGTGTTTCAGTGCCCAGAAGTGGAGGGTGTTGAAGTTGGGCAGGATGATAGCGGCGGCATATTTTTCGTTGGCGCCGATGACCATGACTTGTTCGATGTATTCGCTTTCGCGCAGGCGGTTTTCGAGCAGTTGTGGGGCCACGTATTTGCCGGCCGAGAGTTTGAAGATGTCTTTTTTGCGGTCGGTTATTTTTAGGTATTTGCCGCTCATGACGCCCACGTCGCCGGTGTGGAACCAGCCGTCGGGGTCGATAACCTGGGCGGTGTATTCGGGGTCTTTGTAGTAGCCGAGCATGACGTGTGGGCCGCGGGTGAGGATTTCGCCGTCGTCGGCAAACGATACCTCGACGCCGCTCAGTATTGGTCCCACGGTGCCAATTTTGACGTTGCCGTGGGCGGGGTCGTTTACGGCTATGACGGGCGAGGTCTCGCTCAGGCCGTAGCCTTCGTAGATGTTTATGCCGGCTGCGGCAAAGAGTTTTATCATTCGCGGCTGGATGGAACTCGAGCCGGTGATGACGGTCATGCGGTTGCCGCCGAAGCGCTCGCGCCATTTGCTGTAGACCATCTTGTCGAAGAAGGTCTGTTTTATTTGGTACCAGAGCGAGACGCGTTTGAGCAGTGTGTAGTCGTAGCGGTAGCCGTGGCGGAAGGCGCTTTCGTATATCGTTTTGCGCACACCGGTGAAGTCTTTGCCGGCGGCGTAGAGTTTGTCGAAGAACATCTCTATCACGCGTGGCACGGCGCAGAAGCCGCTGGCTTTGATTTCGGCCAGGTTCTGGGCTATGGTGCCGAGGCTTTCGGCATAGTAGATGCTTATGCCTTTGTATTGGTAGTGGTAGTTCATCGAGCGCTCGTAGGCGTGGTTCAGTGGGAGGAAGGAGAGTATGCGCTCGTCCGACGTTTGGGGGTTGACCTCGGCGTGGGCTGTGAAGTTAGAAACCATGTTGCGGTGGCTGAGCATGACGCCTTTGGGGTCGCCGGTGGTGCCCGAGGTGTAGATGAGTGTAAACCAGTCGTCGGGCTTGATGGTCTCTTTGCGGTGTTCGATTTCGCCCATCCATTTCTCGCGCGAGGCGATGCCGGCTTTGAGTATTTCGAGCATGCGGTGCTCGCCGTCGATGTTGGCCAGGGTGTAGATTTCGGGCTGGTTGGTGGTTTGTTCGAGGGCAGGACGTATGCGGCGCAGCAGCAGGTTGTTGCTCACAAATATGGCGCGGGCCTCGCTGTGGTCTATAATGTGGCGGTAGTTTTCGGTGCTCAGGGTGGGGTAGACTGGCACGTGGATTATGCCACACATGGCGAGGGCCATGTCTATAAAGTTCCATTCGGGGCAATTGGGCGAGATGGTTATAATTTTGTCGCCCGGTTCGAAGCCACTTTCGCACAAACCGTAGGCCATGTAGTGGGCATACTTGTAGTAGTCGTGCGAGCTGTATTTAACCCATTCGCCACCCACTTTGCCGGCAAGTATGTCGTTTTTGGGGTAACGTGTTACGAGGTGGTCGAGCAGGTCGAAGGTGCGTGTTATTGCCATTGTTGTTGTTGCTTAAATATTATAATGTGTTAATGGGGTTTGTAGTGTGTGCTAAGCGTCGTGGCGGTTCCAGCGCGAGTCGATAAACTTTTGCAGGCTCTGGCTTATGGCCAGGTTGTCGGCCAGTGGGTAGCGCAGTTTGGTAAAAATTTCGGCCAAGTTGCGGGTGCCGTTTTGGCGCACCATCTCTTGGTTGAATGGGAACTCTTCGCGCACGCGGTGTGTGCGCTCGATGTCGCTATCGGTGTAGTCGTGATAGGTCTCGTAGTGCACAGTGCCATCCAGCCCGAGGCGTTCGCTCATGCGGCCCTCCTCGGCGGGGTAGCCCAAGGCCATGGTAATGACCGGCATCACCCCTTCGGGGCAGTGCAGCAGGTTGGCAATGGCCTCGGTGTTGTAGAGCACAGTGCCCAAAAAGCAGAGGCCCAGGCCGGCCGATTCGGCTGCTACGGCAATGTTCTGGGCGCAGAGCGAGGCGTCTACCGTGGCCGAAAGCAGCCAAAGCAGGTTCGAGTAAGGCTCGTCGCAGCCGCTCTGGCGGCACCAGTGGTGATAGCGGTTAACGTCGGCACACACGGTGAGCACCACCGGAGCGGTGTTGCATTGGCCGAAGTGCAGCTTCAGAAGCTCCGAGCGCAGCGGCTCCTCGCGGGTAACTATCACGCTGTATACCTGCATATTGCCAGTGTTCGAGGCTCGCATACCGCAGGTCAGAATCTCGTCCAGCAGCGGCTGGGCTATGTCGCGCTGCTCGAACTTCCTAATCGAGCGGTGATTACAGAGCAGACTTGTCGTATCGTTAGTCATTTTGCGTTGTCGGTTTCTATTCCTAATAAAATGCAAAAATACAACTTTTTCTGATACTGATGAAAAAAATATTTCTCTCGACCAAAAATAATGTGTAATTTTGCAGCCGTTTTTTTTTGAAAAAAATGAAAGGAAAGAGATGAATATCATCATAGCCGGCGACGGCGAGGTGGGTTTCTACCTGGCCAAATCGCTCACCGAACTCGACAACAACATCACGGTCGTCGACCCCCATTCCGAGCTCCTCAAGCAGCTCGAGAGCGAGACCGACCTGCTCACCATAGCCGGCGACTCGACCTCGCCCCGAGTGCTGCAAGACGCTGGCACGGCCGGCTGCGACCTCTTCCTCGCTGTGCTCCACGACGAGCCCATCAACCTCGTCACCGCCATCCTTGCCAAAAAGCTCGGCGCCAAGCGCACAGTGGCCCGCATAACCAACGCCGAACTGCTCTCGCCCAAACATCGCGATACCTTTCGCGACCTCGGGGTCGACGAGATGGTTTGCCCCGAGCGCATAGCCGCCAAAGAAATCACCAACCTGCTCAACAACACCATGGCTACCGAGTTTTTCGACTTCAGCGGTGGCCTGCTCACCATGTATCTTATTCGCCTCGAGGCCGATTCGCCCGTCATTTCGCGCAGCGTCCGCGAACTGACTCAGACCTATGCCGACCTGCAGGTGCGCATAGTGGCCATCCTCCGCAACGGCGAGACCATCATTCCCCACTCCGACACCGTTTTCCAGCAAGGCGATTTGGCCTACATCATCGGCCGCGCCAATCAACTCGACATCATCAAGCAGGTGGCCGGCAAGCACGATGTGAGCATTCGCAACGTGATGATTGCCGGTGGGGGGCGCATTGGTCGCCATGCCGCTACCGCCATCGAGGGCAAAGTGCGAACCACCCTCATCGAGCAAGACCGCCAGCGGTGTGTAGAACTCAGTTCGGTGCTCGACAAAACGCTCATCATCAACGGCGACGCTACCAACATCGAACTCCTCAAAGAAGAGGGCCTGCAGCGCACCGACGCCTTTATAGCCGTCACCGACTCGTCCGAAACCAACGTCCTAACCTGTCTCCACGCCAAACGCCTCGGGGTTCAGCGCACCATTGCTCTGGTCGAGAACACGGGCTTTATCACCATTTCGCAAGACATTGGTATCGACACCATTATCAATAAAAAACTCATCACCGCCAGCTATATAGCCCGCTTCATCGTCAAAGGGACGGCCGTGAGCAGCAAATGGCTCAGTGGCACCAACGCCGAGGTCATCGAGTTCAGTGTAGGTCGATGGTCGCCAGCCACGCGCAGACCCATTGGCGAGCTCGAAATGCCGAATGGTTCGACCATTGGCGGCATAATTCGTGGTCGCGAAACCATGCTTCCTTCCAAAGACCTCCAGCTCCGTGCCAAAGACAAGGTGGTGGTCTTCACCCTGCCTTCGGTAATGGACAAGGCGGCTCGTATTTTTAGTTAAAAACCGGCCCAATGCGCACCGCCGTCAACCATAGGTTCAACTTCGCGATAGTGTCGCGCCTGAGCGGTCAACTCCTCATAGTGCTGGCCGCAATATTGGCGTCGCTATTGGCGCTGTCGTTATGGGCAGACGACGGGGCTGCAATGGCTTTTGCCTTTTCGGCTGCCGTTGTGGCTGTTGTTGGCTCGTTGTTGCGTTTCGGTTTTGGCCGCCATGCAGCCACCGAGTTGCGAGGACGCGAAAGCTTTTGGATGACCAGCGTAGTGTGGCTCTTGGCCATGTTGTGCGGCTCGTTGCCATATATGTTTTATGGCGCAGAGGGCTTTACCAACGCTTTGTTCGAGTCGGTGAGCGGCTTCACCACCACTGGCTCGTCGGTAATTGCGCGACCCGAGCAGTTGCCACCAAGTTTGCAACTTTGGCGCTGTGCTACGCAGTGGCTCGGAGGGTTGGGCTTGGTGCTGCTCATTGTGGCCATCAATCCGAGGCTCGCCTCTGGGTCGTTGCAACTCTACGACGCCGAATTTTCGGGCACACAGCAGCGCAAGCTTCATCCGCATATAGCTGTGAGTGTGAGCCGAATGTGGCGTATCTATGCCGCTGTCACGGTGGCAATGGTGGTGGCTTTGCGACTCGGGGGCGAGAGCTTGTTCCAATCGGTTTGTCTTGCCATGAGCACGGTTTCGACGGGCGGCTTCTTGACTTCGAGCAGTGGCCTCGCCGGTGCCAACGCATCTACTATGACTATAGTCATAGTATTCATGTTTCTCAGCGGGGTGAACGTGGCAATGATTTACAACTTTGTTACGTTCAAGTGGCGTCGCTTTTGGCACAACGAGGAATTGCTGGTCTACACCATGCTATTTGTCGTGGCCACGGCACTTTGCACCACCGCCTTTGTGGCCGACGGCAACACCCTCGAGGACTCGGCGCGGTTTTCGGTCTTCCATGTGGCGTCTACAGTCTCGACGTGCGGCTTCTTCATCGCGCGCCCAGCCCACTGGTCATTCCTCGTCAGTGTGGTGACCTTCCTGCTAATGTTTATCGGAGCTTCGTCGGGCTCGACTGGCGGCGGACTGAAAATAAGGCGCTTGCTAACGTTGGTCAAATATATGCGTAACTACGTTACGCGTATGATTCACCCCAACGTTGTGTTCAGCATAAAGATTGACCACGAAACGGTTCCGGCCGAGTATGTGAACAAGATTTTTGCCTTTGCGTTTCTCTACATCAGCTTCGTCATCGGTGGTGGCTTTGTGCTCACCCTTTGTGGTAGCAATATCCCCGAAGCCCTCAGTATGGCTGCTGCCAATATGGCCAACCTCGGCCCGTCGCCGCTCATGGACGCAGCTGGCTCTATGCCAGTCTACTCTGTGCTCCCCTTGCCTGCCAAGCTTACCCTGATGGTGCTTATGCTTGCTGGGCGACTCGAAATATTTGCCCTTCTTGCTATTTTTTCGCCAGCCTATAACATCTTCCGCCGATGAGAAAAGAGTCGTTCAAAGCCATTCTTCATTTCGTCGGCCGAATGCTCATGGCCGAAGGAGCCTTAATGCTGCTCTGCCTCGTGCCAGCGCTGCATTTTGGCGACGGCACAGCCCTACCGGTGACAGCAGCGGGCGGCTTCACGTTGACGGTTGGAGCCTTTGTGGCACTTACTTTTAGAGACTGTCGAACCATCGACGACCGCCGAATGTCGTACCTCTTAGTGACGATGTTGTGGGTAACGATGTCGCTTTTCGGTACCCTGCCGTTGATAGCCACCGGTGCAACGCTGCGGTTCTCGGATGCCTTTTTCGAATCAATGTCGGGCGTGACCTCGACGGGGGCCACAATCTTCGGCTCGGTCGAGGTGTTGCCATCGTCGGTGCTGCTGTGGCGAAGTATGTCGCAGTGGTTTGGGGGCTTCGGTATCATACTTATTGTGGTGGCGTTGAGTCCGTCGCTGGGCATAAATCGCTACAGCCTCTACACGGCCGAGGCTTCGGGTGCCGACAACACTGGCAAGACGGCTACCTCGACCACCGTAACAGTGCGCCGTATGTTGGTCGTATATGTGGTTTTGACGCTGGTTTTCATTGCAGCCCTCATGTTGTCGGGACTGCATTTTTGGGACGCGGTGAACGTAACTTTTGCCAACATCTCGTCGGGCGGTTTCTCTATTTACGACAATAGTTTGGCGGCGCTGACCAACGTTCAGCAGTATATAGTGGCGTTGGCCATGCTGCTTAGCGGCGTGAACTTCACGTTGCTTTACCTCTTTTTCACCTTCAGGTGGGGCCGGATTGGGCACAAGCTCGACCAGTTTGCATTCTACATAACGCTGTGTGTGTGTGCTGTGGCGTTCGTTACGTGGGCTCTTCACAGTCGTATGCAGCTGCCTTTTAGCGACGCATTGCGTATGGCAACGGTGCAGAGTGTGAGCGTGCTTTCGACCACAGGCTCGCTCGTGGCCGACACAGCGCAGTGGTGGCTACCGGTGACCTATCTGTTTGTTGTTCTGGCACTTTGTGGCGGAATGGCGGGCTCGACCAGCGGTGGCCTCAAGGTTATGCGCGTGCTTATCTTGCTGCGCAACGTCAAGGCTGTGTTGCGCAGTCGGCTCCACCCAGCGGCGGTAGACCCCGTGCGCCTCAATGGCAAACCGGTACTGCCCCACATTGTGACTAACGTCATGGTCGTATTTTTTGTTTATGTGTTCACAATAATTTTTACCGTTTTGGCGTTAATGTTGTGTGGAATCAACGCCACCGAGTCGATAGGGGCCACGGTGGGCTGCATAACTGGCTACGGCCCAGGATTGGGGCTTTCGGGTGGATTCGGGTGCTACGAAGCCTTCACACCGGCAGCCAAGTGGGTCTGCTCGTTCGCAATGTTGCTCGGCCGACTGGAGTGCTTGACCGTTTTGGTGCTGCTGGCACCACGTTTTTGGCGACGCTAACTTGCGTAAAATCAGTAGGTAAGTGGTGCGCGGCGAAAAAAAATGGCGCTTTATTACATATAATCGCAAAAAAATCAGTAACTTTGCAGGCTGAAAAGTAGCTACGCATAAATGGAACAGAGCCACATAATCAACCTGCGGGACGTCACCATCTGCCATGCCGACGGCCCATTGCTCACCGAGGTCAACCTCACGGTCGATAGCGGCGAGTTTGTTTATCTCATTGGCAAAAGCGGCGCGGGCAAAACCTCGCTCCTGCGCAGCCTCTACGCCGACCAAGCCATCGAGAGTGGCGAAGCCGAGGTGTGCGGCATGGACCTCATGCGCCTGCGTCGCCGCCAAGTGCCTCAGTTGCGCCGTAAGATTGGTATCGTGTTCCAAAACTTTCGTCTGCTCGACGACCGCAACGTGCGCGGAAATCTCGAGTTCGTGTTGCGCGTTACCGGATGGCGCAAACGCAAAGAGATTGACGAGCGCGTGGCACAAACCCTTCAGGCTGTGGGCATTGCCGACAAGGCCGAGTCGCCAATCCACCGCCTCTCCGAGGGCGAGCAGCAGCGCGTGGGCATTGCCCGTGCCCTGATTAACAACCCCGACCTAATCGTGGCCGACGAGCCCACCGGCAACCTCGACCCCGTTACCTCTACCGAAATTATGCAACTCTTGGTCAACATCAACCAGGAGCGCCACACCACCATGCTCATAGCCTCGCACGACTTTATGATGATTGACAAGTTCCAATCGCGAATGCTTGTGTGCGAAAACGGCACCATCGTCGAACCACAATAAACCAAACATAGACCGCAACAATGAAACGCCGACTCATAACCACCCTCGTCGCTGCCCTGCTCGTAGTGGCAGCCAACAGCGCTTTGGCTCAAAACAACAAGACTTCGGGCGGCAAAAAGAAAGAGGCCTCGCCCTACGTCGAAGGCCGCCAAAAGGTGCGCCAAACCGATTTCGACACCATCTGGAAGTTTACCAACTTCGCTGCCAAAGGTGTGCACCTCTACTACGTGCCGTTCGACTATACTGCCATGCCATACATCACCGGCCAGAAACGGCCCGACTGGGGCACCATGCAGCCAGCCGTCAACTACCTGACCAAGGTTAGCCGCGCGCCAATGCTGATGTGTGCCGTATTTGCCATCAACCCAGCCATTACCGACCCTGAGGAGCGCGAAACCCTCGTGGCCGAGGCCCGCGGCGAAGCCATACAGGCCATCAACGCCTTCGACGCTTGGAAAACCGACCGCGAAATGCACAACAAGGTCAAGTACCAGATTGCCGAGGTCGACTATCGCTACTGGCGCGGCGCCGCCTACTTCAACGAGCCCGCACCCGATGATGCCATTATCCACGTCGGTATGCTGCTCTATTTTGGCACCAAGAAGGTGAACCTCTTCCCCGACCCCTCTGAGGGCGCCAAGACCTTTGCCGACATCAAGTTCTTTCCCAACGACGCCACTATTGCCGACTCGTGGTTCTCTCACATCGACTCGCTGGCCGTATACCTCAAAAACAACGACCGCCGCGACGTTCTCATTGTTGGCTACGCCGACAACAGTGGCACCGAGGCCTACAACCTGGGCTTGTCGCGCCAGCGCGCCGTCGAGGTGAAGAAGGCCCTACTTGCTCGCGGTATCGACGAGGTCCGAATCGAGGTGCAGGCTCGCGGCTCAGAAGAGCCACTGGGCGACAACGATACCTACGAGGGGCGCATTGCCAACAACCGCGTGGCTATCAAGATTCAGTAACCACAAACACCCACCACCATGACCGCCACGGAGCGCTACCGCCAACTCTGCAGCGCCGAGGGCGCAAGGGTGCCACTCTTCCAGCAGGCGTGGTGGATGGACGCCGTGTGCCACGGCAAGCGGTGGGATGTGCTGCTCGAGCCCGACGCAGACAACCCCTCGGCCATTGTGGCCGCTTGGCCCTACCTCGTGGGGCAACGCCTGGGGCTGCGCTATGTGGTTCAGCCACAGCTCACCCAGTTCTCGGGTCCCTGGTTCCGTTCGGCCGATGCCGAAAGCCAACGAGCCGCCGCGCAGGCCCTCATAGAGCGTATTGCAGGGCTCAAGGCCATCTATTTCGACCAAAATCTTTCTCCCGAGGTCGCCGACTGGCTGCCCTACCACTGGGCTGGCTATCGCCAAACCACCCGCTATACCTATCGTTTCGACGATATTGCCGACCCCGAAGCTCTCTTTGAGCGCTTCCACCCCTCGCAGCGCCAGCGCGCCATTGCCAGCGCCAACCGCCAGCTGAAGGTAGACGAAACTCTGTCGCCCGCCGAGTTTGCAGCCTTCCATACCAATAGTTTCGCCGCCCGTGGCCAGCGCGACCTGCTGCCGGCCTCGCTCATAGAGCGCGTGGCTGCAGCCGCCCACAGCCGCAATCAGGGGCTCACTCTCGCTGCTCGCACCGCCGAGGGCCGCTTGGTGGGCGCACTCTTCACTCCCTACGACGAGCGAGTGGCCTACGCCCTGCTCATGCCACTCGCTCCCGACGCACCGCGAGGCACCATGCCGCTGCTTGTTTGGGAGGCCCTGAAAAGGCTTGCCTCGCGCTGCCGCGCCTTCGATTTCGAAGGCAGCATGGACCGCGGTATCGAGCACTCCTACCGCCTCTATGGTGCTCGCCAGGTGCCCTACCACCGCATCTACAAGGCTCCGCGGTTACTCTATGGTCTGGTTTGAGTGGCCCATTTATCGATATCGGACCGAAAAATCGTTGTAATTTTGTGCTGCCGAGGTCGGCCTAAATAGGGTAAAAATCGTTGCACTACTCGACCTCAATACGACCTTAACCCGACCCTAACCCCTCTTTGACCCCTCTCGGGGCGGGGGTGACGGAAATCGATAAAAATTAGGATAGCGGGCCCGCGATTTGTCGCAGACCCGCTATCCTGTTGCCTATATGGTGCCGAGGGTTAGTTCAGGCTGTCGCCTTCGGCACTCGAGCCGTCCATGGCCGAGCGTTCCAGTTCCAGCTTGCCGAAGCGGAAGGTGAGGCCGGCGCTGATGTAGCGGCTGTTGAGCATACGGTTGGTGGCGTTGGTAATGTAGTAGGGGTTGGTGTTTTGCGACCCCGAGCCGTAGCGTGCTCCCCAGTTAAAGATGTCTTGCACATTGACAAAGACCGAGAGCTTGCGGTTCATGAAGTCGGCTCTCACGCCCATGTTCAGGCTGTAGCGCGCTTTTTGCGAACTCATGAGGCTGATGGTGGGCGAGGTGTAGTTGGCCGAGAGGTGAATTTGGTAGCGGTCCAAAACCTTTGTCCAGGCGTTGAGGCGCACACTGTATGAAACCTTGTTCGTGTCGACCACGCCGTATTGAGGGCTCTCAAAGTGGTAGCCATAGTCGTAGATGTTGGCATAGAGGCGCACATTGAGGAAACCGCTGGGCCGATAGGTCATGTTGAGGCTCGTGCCGTAGCGCCACGAACGCCCCATGTTGTAGGGCACCGAAAAGCTGACTATGCGGTCTAAATATTCGTCGATTTTGGCATCGACGAGCGAACTTATGTCGTTGGTCGAAAGGCGGCCGTAGGCTTCGATACCGATGTTGCCAAAGGTCTCGAAATATTTTTGCCAGCCGGCTTCGGCCGAGTGGGTATAGGTGGCTTTGAGGTTGGGGTTGCCGGTGCTGTAGCTGTTCTCGCCATAGCGGCGGAAGGTGCTCAGTTGCGAGGTCGAGGGGTTCGACATACGCATCGAGTAGTTTAGCTTGAAGTTGTGCATACTCTCGGTGCGGTAGGTGAGGTGGATTGAGGGGCGCAGTGTGTGTTTGGTGAAGCTGTCGGTATCCGAAAACGACATGAGGCTGTTGTACTCGTAGTTGGTGTGCTCAATGCCGGCGCCGAGGCCAGTGCTGAGGGTAAAGTTGCCCCAGCGGTGGGTCCAGTTCACGTCGGCGTTGGCCGAGGCCGAAGTGGCGCGGTAGGAGTAGTCGCGCAGCGAGTCGATGATGGTGCCAATCGTGTCGTTGTAGCGCTCATAGCGGTCGTTGTTGTTGTTTATGTCGGCGCGCAGGCCGTAGCTCATCTCGCCATCTTTCGAGTAGGGACGGTTGTAGCGGGCGTCGAGGCTGGCTCGCTGGCTGTGGCTGTTGGTCATCATGAGGCGCTCCTCGTTGTCTACGGGCGAGGTGTAGGTGGTGTAGTTGCGGCTGTACCACTCGTCGCCATAATTATTCGAGAGGTTGGCGTCGAGCCCAAGGCGAAGATTGTGGCCCTCGTTGTCGAACTTCTTGGTGTAGTCAAGTCCAAAATTGCCAAAGATAGAGGGCGAAATAGACGAGTCGGTGGTGGTGTAGATAAGTGTGTCTATCGGCGCAAAAAAGAACTGTTCGGTGCTGTCCCACGAGAGGCTGCTGTTGCGCGAGGCGAACATACTACCGTTGACCGAGAACTCGCTGCTCGAGTCAATCTCGTAGTTCATATTCATAAAAAGATGAGCATTCAAGGAGCGATTGTTAGAGTGAGAGGTGTCGTATTGGTGGAGCGTGGTGTCGAATGAGCCTTCGAGGCTGCCATCGGTGCGGCGCCAGGCTTCAGAGCTGTTGGTGTTGTTGCGATAGCTGTAGCGTCCCGAAGCGAAGATGTTGAGGCTCAGTTTCTCTTTGGCCCACATATAGCTCAGCCAGGGGCTGATGAAGGGCTGGTTCGAACCGTTCAGACCGAACGAGATAAAGCGGTTGCTCTTGATGTGGGCGGTGGTGATGATGTTGATTACAGCTTCGGCCGAGGTGGCATATTTGGCCGAAGGGTTGGTAATGGTTTCGATGCGTGCCAGGGCGTTGGCCGGAAGTGCCTGGAGGTAGGTTTTAAGGTTCTCTTCGGTCAGTTTGGAGGGTTTGTCGTTAATCCAAATTTCAACCGAACTCACACCGCGCAGGGTGATGTTGCCCTCCACGTCAACCTCAACGCCGGGTGCGTTCTGCAGTGCGTCCTCGGTGGTTCCGGTTTGGATGGAGGGGTCCTCGCTCACGTTGTATACCATTTTTTCGCCGTCCATAGCGTAGAGGGGTTTCTTCTCGGTGATGGTTACCTCGCGCAGGGTGGTGGCACCAGGTTTGATGAGCAGTGTGCCCATGGCTGTGTTGTTGGTTACGCGCAGGGCGAAGAGCTGGTTTTGGTAGCCGATGGCCGAAACGCGCAGCAGATAAGAGCCGGCTGGTATGCCTTGCACCTCGAATAGGCCGTCGAAGTTGGTAGAGCCGCCTTTGACGAACGAGCTGTCGGCCGAGTCGAGCACGGCCACGTTGACGAAGGCCAGCATCTCGCCGCTCACCGAGTCTTTGAGCGCGCCAACCACCTTGAAGGTGTCGCCCTCCTTCACTCTCTTTTTTTGTTTAACCTGCTGGGCTTGCTGACTCCAGTCGCCACCGGGCCTACCACCAGGCCTACCGCCACCGGGGCGCCCACCGCCAGGGAAACCACCTGGACCGCCGCCCGGCCCGCCGGGTTGGGCCACGGCCACAGTTGCCATCATGCAAAAAAAAGCTGCTATCAGCCATCGTGCAGAACTAAATTCCAGTTTTTTCATCCTATGTAGTTTTTGTGATTTTTTTATTCATTATATATATTAGTTGCGCGAAAGGCCCTAAAATTGCACCCACCGGCATATTTTTTTTGCAAAATTAAAAAGAAAAAGTCAATTATCGAAAAAAAATATTCTTCCGTTTCGCGATAAAAAAGCCAACATATCGTTTTTTTTTCGTAACTTTGCCAGTTCGTACTGGCAAACTATATGAAGCGTATTGTGCTCATAATGTTGACACTGGCGGTCGCTACCGCGCTGCACGGGCAGGACACACTGCGTCGCACCACGCTCGACGAGGTTAGTGTAACCGCTCAAAGTGCCCCTGCCACGCTGCGTTCGCAGGCTCCGACCCAGGTCGTGACGGTCGAAAAAATAGAGCAGAGCGGTGCCATGCAGCTAAGCGACGTGGTGCGCCAAATGGCCGGCGTGACCCTGAAGGACTACGGCGGAGTGGGCGGCATGAAGACCGTTTCGGCCCGCGGCTTGGGCAGCCAGTTTTCGACCTTGACCATCGACGGCGTGGCTGTGACCGACGCCCAGAACGGCCAGGTGGACCTCGGTCGCTATATGCTGGGCAACACTGCCTATATCAGCCTCAGCCAAGGTCAGCAAGACGGCCTGCTACAGTCGGCCCGAGCCTTTGCCGCTGGCAGCGTGCTCAATATGGAAACGCGCGCGCCCAGTTTCTTCTTGGCCGAGCGCACCAACCTCAAAATGGGCGTCGACGCTGGCTCGTTTGGCCTCGTTTCGCCCAGCCTGTCGTGGGAGCAAAAGTTGAGCGAGCGCCTCTCGATGTCGCTCTGGGCCAACTACTTGCGTAGCACTGGCGACTACCCCTACACCCTATACTACACGCCAGACCACCAGGGCCAGTCGTCGCGCGAACGCCGCTTCAACTCGCAGGTGCGCACAGCCACTGCCGACCTCAATTTTTTTTACCAACTGCGTCGAAACCAAACCCTCGTGACGAAAATGCACCTGATGAGTGGCTTCCACGCGCTGCCTGGCCCGGTGCAGCTCTACAACCCCAAAGGGTCCGAATTTACGCGCGAAACGCTCGCCTTTATCCAGACCAAGTGGCGTGGGCGCCAAGGCAACTGGCAGTGGCAAGCCATAGGCAAGGCACAGTATAACTACGATTTTTACGAAGACACGGCCTTCAACAATCCCTCGCACTACTTGAGCAACAACTACAGCCAAATGGAGGGATACCTGAGTGGTTCGGCGGTGTGGTCGCCAATCAAGCCGTTAAGCCTCGGGCTGGCTACCGACCTGGCGCTGAACCACTTGGCAAGCAACCTCAACGTCTACAACGATGTGTGGCGCCGAAGCCTGCTCGCCGTGGCCTCGGCGTGCTTTGGGTGGAGCCGTATTGAACTGAATGCCAACCTTTTGGCTACGCTAATTGGCGAGGAGGCTGCCACTCGCGACGTGCCAGGCTCGGAGCGCCCGGCCTCATACAGCCGCCTCTCGCCCTATGCCGGCCTCACCCTGCAACCTATTGAGGGGCTACCTCTGAGGCTGCGCTATTTCTTTAAAGAAACCTATAGGGTGCCGAATTTCAGCGAGATGTATTTTTTTACCATTCCACGCAACCTGCGCCCCGAACGCGCCGAGCAGCACAATGTGGGCCTTACATGGAACTATTACCAGGGTGGCGACTCGCTGACCACCACCTGCCTCCTAACCCTCGACGGCTACCTTAACCACATAACAGACAAGCTGATAGCCATCCCGACACAGAATATGTTTCTCTGGTCGATGGTCAATCTGGGGCTGGTGCGCATAGCAGGCCTCGACCTCAAGGCCGAGACCTCGTGGCAGTGGCCGCGCGCCTCGCTCATCTTGTCCGTGACCTACACCTACCAGCACGCCACCGACCGCACCAACCCGGCCGACCGCACCTACGCCAACCAAATTCCCTACACCCCGCGCCACTCGGGCAACCTGCAGCTCTATGCCGAGCTGCCGTGGATTAATGTGGGCTACAGCGTGATGGTGGTTGGCGAACGCTACTCGATGCGCCAAAACAGTGCCGACTACCGCCTGCCGCCCTATGCTGACCATGGCCTGACGGTAGACCGCTCGTTCGACCTGCCAGGCGCCACGCTGCGCCTCAAAGCGCAGGCGCTCAACCTCTTAGACGTGCAATACGAGGTGGTGCGCTCCTACCCCATGATGGGCCGCAACTACCGCGTGGGCGCCATTGTCGAATTTTGAAAAAGTAACATATTATTATAATGAAAAGAAAAATCTACACCCTCATGCTTGCCGCGACGGCCCTGACCTTTGCCGCCTGCAACAAAACCCCCGACGAGCCCTCGACCCCGGTAGTCAACTCGATATACTGGCGAGTGGACCCCACCACCCTCGAGGCAACCCCCATTTTGGCCGACTGTGGCATTAGTAACCCGTACAGTATCAGCGTTTTCGACAATCTGATATACCTCACCACCGACGGTGGATACTCGTCGAACGGCGACGTGGTTTGCTTCAACCTAAGCGGTCTGAAACAGTGGCAGGCCGAGGCCGGCATACTGCCCTCGAAGGTGGAGCCTTACGAGAACGTCAACACCAACCTCTTGGCCTACGTGCTCAACGAGGGGCTTTGGGGAGGTAACAACGCCTCGCTCGGCTCGATTAACCGCTATCGTGGCTACATGACCAACAACGTTTTTCGCAACGCCAACCACCGCTCGCTGGGCGACGTGGCGCAAGACGTGGTGGCCTACGGTCACAAGGCCTATGTGAGCGTAACCTTCTCGAACACGATAGAGGTGATAGATACGCGTAACGACACTGTAATCAAGCAGATACGCATGGGCGAAGGGTCGCCCACTGCCTCTAATCCGCGCAAGATTGTGCCCCATGGTGGCAAAATCTACGTTTCGTGCTACGACCCTTGCAGTGTGGTGCGCATAGACACCGCCACGCTGCAGGTCGAGGCCATCTGCCAGCTGGGCACCTATCGCCCCGAAGGTTTGGGTGTGGCTGGCGATAAACTGTTCGTAGCCAGCACTTTCCAAATCGACGAGCAGTCGGTTCCCTCCTACGACAACAAGGTCTATGTGGTCGATTTGGGAACCTTCACGGTCGATAGCACCATCACCGTTGGGCTCAACCCCACGGTGCTCAAGGTGGTCGACGGTAGCCACGTGGCTGTGGGTTGCGTGGGCAACTACGCCGACGAGAAGGCCAGCTTGGTCATTATCAACGCCAACGACGGCAGCCAGCGCCGCGCCACAAAGGCGCTCTACAACTTCGACACTGACGGCGGTTTCATTTACGGCTACGAGTCGACCTACTAAGATACGGCCTGTTGGTTTTCGTGCAGCAGCTGCGGCTCCGTTGCTCGGTTGCAAAGGGGTTGGTGTCGCTCTTTAGAGAGGGAGAGCGGGCTGCCCGTCGGCCTGCATAGAGGGGGCGACAAACGGCCAATAATTTACCCTCCCCACTAATTCTTAAAAAGTGTTAAAAAGGCCTTTACGGGGCCTCTCCTAACTGGCTGAAAATCAGGGTTGAGGTCGTGTTAAAGAGGGGTTAGGGTCGTATTGAGGTCGAATAGGCATTGATACTCAGGCGATTACGACCCGACAAAAAGGCGACCTTGACCCTTTCGATGGTCAAGGTCGCCCAATATTTTGCCACCCTGTGGGGCTGGGTTTTTAGTCGATGTTGGGGTGGGTGCGGCGGTAGGCCTTGAAGGTGTTTTCGAGCAGCGAGACGATGGTGAGGGGTCCCACGCCGCCGGGCACTGGGGTAACCCACGAGCAGAGGGGGTCGACTTCGGCGTGCTTTACGTCGCCGATAATGCGGTAACCGCTCTTTTTGGAGGCGTCGGCAATGCGGTGTATGCCCACATCGACGAGCACGGCGTCGGGCTTAATCATGTCGGCTGTGAAGAACTCGGGTTTGCCGATGGCGGCAATGAGTATGTCGGCCTGGCGAGTGATAGAGGCGAGGTCGGCGGTGCGGCTGTGGCAGAGGGTTACAGTGCAGTCGAACCCTTTGCGGCTCAGGAGGTTGGCCACAGGGGTGCCCACAATGTTGCTGCGGCCCACAACGACGCAGTGTTTGCCGGCGGTTTCGATGTTGTAGCGTTGCAGGAGGGTGCAGATGCCCATCGGGGTGGCGGGCACGTAGCACTCTTCGCCCAGCACCATGCGGCCAATGTTGTAGGGGGTGAAGCCGTCGACGTCTTTGTTGGGGTTGATGGCGTTGATGACGTGTTGCTCGTTGATGTGTTTGGGCAGCGGCAGCTGGATGATGAAACCGTCTATATCGTCGTCGTTGTTGAGGAAGTCGATGGCTTCGAGCAGTTGCTGCTCGGTGGTCGATTCGGGGTAGCGGTAGACGGAGGAGGTGAAGCCCACTTCGTGGCTCGATTTCTCTTTGTTGGCTACATAGGTCTGGCTGGCGCCGTCGGTGCCGACGATGACGGCTGCGAGGTGGGGAGCACGGTGGCCTTTGGCGGTGAGTTGGCGCACCTGGTTGGCTATTTCGGTTTTGATTTGGGCAGAGAGTTCTTTGCCGTCGAGGTATTGTGTCATTGGTTATGAAGTGGTTATGGGTTTACGATAGGTGATGGGGCAGGGTGGTTGGGTTAGCGGCGTTTGCCGAGGTTGGGCATTTTGCCGCGGGAGGGTAGTTTGCCTGTCGACACTTGTCGCATGAGGCGGCGTGTTTCGTCGAACTGTTTGAGCAGGCGGTTCACCTCCTGAATAGAGCGGCCACTGCCGTTGGCAATGCGCTGTTTGCGGCTGCCGTTCAGGCACGAGGGGTTGCGGCGCTCGTAGGGGGTCATGGAGCCGATGATGCTCTCGATGGGCTTGAAGGCGTCGTCGCTTATCTCCACGTCTTTGGCAATTTTGTTTATGCCGGGCAGCATCCCTACAAGGTCTTTGATGTTGCCCATCTTCTTGATTTGGGCAATCTGGGCCAAGAAGTCTTCGAAGTTATATTCGTTGTGAATGAGGCGCTTTTGGATTTTGCGAGCCTCGGCTTCGTCGTATTGTTCTTGCGCACGCTCTACGAGGCTCACCACGTCGCCCATACCGAGAATGCGGTTGGCCATACGGTCGGGGTGGAAAACGTCGAGGGCTTCCATCTTCTCGCCAATACCGACAAATTTAATGGGCTTGTCGACTGTGTAGCGAATGGTGAGAGCGGCGCCGCCGCGGGTATCGCCGTCGAGCTTGGTGAGCACCACGCCGTCGTAGTCGATACGCTCGTTGAAGGCTTTGGCGGTGTTGACGGCGTCTTGGCCCGTCATCGAGTCGACCACAAAGAGGGTCTCTTGCGGGTTGAGGGTTTGTTTGAGGCGAGCAATCTCGTCCATCATCTGCTCGTCTACGGCGAGGCGGCCGGCGGTATCGACAATCACCACGGCTGTTTGGCGCAGGCGCGCTTCGGCAATGGCTTTGCGCGCAATGTCGACAGGGTCGGTGTTGCCGGGCTCGGTAAAGACGGGCACCCCAATCTGCTCGCCGAGGGTTTGCAGCTGGCTGATGGCGGCAGGGCGGTAGACGTCGCCAGCCACGAGCATGACGCTCTTGCCGCGTTTGGTGCGCAGGTGGTTGGCCAGTTTGGCGCTGAAGGTGGTCTTGCCCGAGCCTTGCAAGCCGGCAATGAGCACCACGGCGGGCGACCCTTTGAGGTTGATGTCGGCCGCTTCGGAGCCCATGAGCTTGGTGAGTTCTTCGTGAACAATCTTGACCATCAACTGGCCTGGTTCGACGCTGGTAATAACGTTGCGACCCAGGGCTTCGGCCTTTACGCGGTCGGTAAATTCTTTGGCAATGGGGTAGCTGACGTCGGCGTCGAGCAGGGCTTTACGCACCTCCTTCACGGTCTCGGCCACGTTGATATCGGTTATCGTGCCTTTGCCGCGCAGGGTGTGTAGGGCTTTTTCAATCCGGTTGCTGAGGTTCTCAAACATCTTTGTTCGTTTCGGTTGATAATCAAAATGCAAATTTACGATTTTTTTTTAACATACAGCCAATAAAGTTTTATCTTTTATGTTAACCGACTGATGTAGAGTTGATTATGTTTTTGTGGCGACGCCAATGAGAATATAAATTGCAAAAAAAATAAAAAAATTTGAGTGTCGATGAAACATTTTTCGTTTTTTTGCGTTATTGTGATTATAGAATGTAGAGTAAGATATGCGACAACTAAAGATAACACACTCAATTACCAACCGCGACATCAAATCGCTCGACAAGTACTTGCAAGACATTTGCAGCGAAGAGTTGCTCTCGCCCGACGAGGAAGTGCAACTCGCGCAGCGCATCAAGCAAGGCGACCAGGCGGCCCTCGAGCGCCTGACCAAAGCCAACCTGCGATTTGTGGTGTCGGTAGCCAAGCAGTATCAGAACCAGGGCCTGAGCCTGCCCGACCTCATCAACGAGGGCAACGTGGGCCTCATCAAGGCCGCCAAAAGGTTCGACGAAACGCGCGGATTCAAATTCATCAGCTACGCCGTGTGGTGGATTCGCCAATCTATACTGCAAGCCATTGCCGAAAACTCCCGCATAGTGCGCCTCCCCTCCAACCAGCTTGGAGCCCTCAACAAGTTGAAAAAAGAAATCTCCAAACTCGAACAGCAACTCGAGCGTCCACCATCGGAGGAAGAACTCTCCGAATTGCTCGACATTCCGGAAGACAAAATCAAGGCCATACTCGGCATCTCGGGTCGCCACATCTCTATCGACGCCCCGCTGGTGGCCGACGAGGATGTGAACTTCGTCGACGTGCTGCCCAACGAAGACACCCCACCCACCGACTCGAGCCTCATGCAAGAGTCGCTCTCGCTCGAGATTGAACGCTGCCTCTCCACGCTCACCGAAATCGAGCGCGAGGTCATCAAGATGTATTTCGGTATCGGCATAGCCCACCCGCTGAGCCTCGACGAAATCGCTATGAAATTCAACCTCACCCGCGAGCGCGTCCGCCAAATCAAAGAAAAAGGCATCAAACGCCTCAAAAACAGCTCTAAAAGCAAACACCTGATGTCCTACCTCTAACCTATGGAACGGATTTTCAGATATTTCCCCAACCTCACAGAGCGGCAGAAAGAGCAGTATGCCGCTCTTTTGCCGTTGTATGAGGACTGGAACGCCAAAATCAACGTCATCTCGCGCAAGGACATGGCCAACTTCTATCTTCATCATGTGCTCCATAGCCTTGCCATAGCAAAAACCATGCCATTCCGCCCAATGGCAGAAATCCTCGATGTCGGAACCGGCGGCGGATTTCCAGGTGTGCCGCTCGCAATCATGTTTCCTGACGCCAGATTTATGCTCATCGACTCGATTGGGAAAAAAATCAAAGTCGTGTCAGATGTCATATCGCAACTGGGACTGACAAACGCCCATGCCTGTCAGGTCCGTGCCGAACAAGTCGAAGGCGAATACGACTTCGTGGTGTCGCGTGCGGTGACCGACCTTGCCACCTTCGTCCCCTGGGTCAAAAACAAAATCTCGCCCAGCCACTACCACCCCCTCCGCAACGGCTTGCTCTACCTCAAAGGTGGCGACCTCGAGGCCGAGCTCGCTCCATTCCGCAAGCGGGTGCGCACGTGGGACATCAGTTCCTTCTTCGACGAAGAGTTCTTCGATACCAAAAAAGTTATCTATCTACCTTTAAAATAGCCACACCACCATGCCTCGCGGACTGCTATCCATACTCATGCTCGTGGTGAGCAACGTCTTCATGACCCTGGCCTGGTACGGCAACCTGAAGCTCGAGCAGATGAACGTCACCAAAGACTGGCCACTCATTGCTATCATACTCCTCTCGTGGGGTGTGGCATTGCTCGAATACCTGGTAATGATTCCTGCCAACCGCATTGGCTCGCAGGTTACGGGTGGCCCCTTCTCGCTCATGCAGCTCAAGGTGATACAGGAGTGCGTCTCGCTCTTTGTCTTCACCGTCATCGTGGCCACCCTTTTCAAGGGCGAGCCCATCCGCTGGAACCACGTTGTGAGCTTTGGCTGCATCGTGGCGGCAGTCTTTTTTGCGTTTCTTAAAACAAAATAGAGCATGAGGCGTATCGTAGCCATAATAATACCGCTACTTGTGGCGGCGTGTGCTAATAAACCAAGCACTATGGAGCTCTCTAACTGGCAGCTCTGCTACGAAGGGCAGTGGTACCCAGCTTCTGTGCCGAGTTTTGTCCACACCGACCTCATGGCCAATGGCCTTATAGCCGACCCCTACTTCGGCACTAACGAAGACAGTGTGCAGTGGGTGAGCGACAGCACTTGGCACTACCGAACCTCCATCTGTCGCGATTCTCTGCCCCATGGCGACTCGTTTTGGCTTGTGTTCGAAGGCTTGGCAGGGCCGGCCACCATTACCTATGGTTTCTTCGAACCCATGGAGGCAGAACACGACAATATGTTCACGCAGCTGGTGCTGCCTGTACGGCAAGAGTGGCTGGGCGACAAGTTTATCGTCGATGTCGTTTTTGCCCCGCTCTGCGACTCTGCCCGCGAAGCGGCATACGGCATACCCCTGCCCGAGCGGCGCGCCTTTACGCGCGTAGCACCCTACCAACAAGGTTGGGACTGGGGGCCGAGGCTTGCCACCTGCGGCATTTGGAAGAGGGCCTACATAACCTCAGTGCGCCCCGAAGGGGCGCACCAAACAGAAACCAGCCCGAGTGGCCTGGCCGTCGAGCTGAGGCAGGAACCAGACTCGATTGGCCAATGCTTCACCTTCTACCGCGACGGTAAGCCGCTCTTTATGAAAGGGGCAAACTGGATTCCGGTCCATAGTTTCCCCGTGCTCACGAGCGAGCAGAAGGCTCGATACCGATACCTGCTAACATCGGCCAAAGAGGCAGGTTTCAATATGCTACGAGTCTGGGGTGGAGGTATTTACGAGCACGACTATTTTTACGACCTTTGCGACTCGCTTGGCCTCATGGTGTGGCAAGATTTCATGTTTGCCGGTACGCCATACCCCGACAACGATGAGATGTTGGCAAACATCGAGGAGGAGGCCTACCAGAACGTGAAGCGCCTCGCGCGCCATCCCTGCATAGTTGTGTGGTGTGGCAACAACGAGGTTCGTAATGGCTGGGAGGATTGGGGCTGGCAGCAATTCTACCACTGGACTCCCGAGCAGCGAGCGCGCCTCGAACACGCCATCGACACCATTTTCGGCATTGAAAATCCGACCGCTTCCTCGTCCCAACCATCAAGTGCCAACTCTCAGTTTTCGATTCTGGAAAGGGCAGTGCGCGACTGCGACCCCCTCGGCAGGCCCTACATAGCCACCTCGCCACTCTACGGTTGGGGCCACCCAGAATGTACCACACACGGCGACTCGCACTATTGGGGCGTTTGGTGGGGCGACGAGCCTTTCGAGGCTTACCGTGCCAAGACGGGCCGGTTCATGAGCGAGTTCGGATTTCAGAGTTATCCGCTTTGGCCCACCTTGCGCCGTATGGGACACGAAGAGGAACTCGAACTTGGGTCGCCCACGTTGCGCAACCATCAGAAACACCCTCGTGGTATTGAGTTGATTGACAACGCTATGCGCCGCTACTACGGCTTCGACAGCCGCAGTTTGCCGCTGGCCGACTACGCCTACGTTAGCCAGTTGCTCCAAGCTTGGGGCGTGGGCTACGGTATTGTGTGCCACCTGTCTGACCCCCGTTGCAGCGGTTCGCTCTTTTGGCAGCTAAACGACTGTTGGCCAGTGGCTTCGTGGAGCAGCATAGACTTTTTTGGCAATTGGAAGGCTTTGCAACACCGCGTAGCGGAGCTGTTTGCCGACAACGCAGACCTTGCCCACTGGCAGCGCTATTACAGCGTTTACCCAAAGAACAGGCATTACCCCGAGCCGCGCTACAGCATGACCCAGGCTTGGCAGAGCGACGGCGCGTTGGTGGTTACCCTCCGAGCCGAAAGCGACCTATACGACCTCTGTTTCGACACCGAGCCCCACGTCGACGGCCATTTTAGCCTCAATTTTTGCAATCTCGAGGCCGGCCAGACTGTCGCGGCTCGCTTCGTACCCGTCGACCCCAAGGCCGACGTGAGTGGCCTAAAGGTCGTTGTTAGAACGCTCAACGAGATATATCTGCGCGCGAAGAAAAAATAATTTGTGCGGATTGGAGAATTATTAGTAAATTTGCATTTTAAAAATCGAACAATGACTGTCAACATCATAAACATCGGCGACGAATTGCTCATTGGCCAGGTGGTCAACACCAACGCCTCGGTCATGTCGCGCCTGCTCACGGGCGCCGGCATTGAGGTGAACAGAATTGCCGTGGTGGGCGACAACGCAACCGACATCCGCGCCGCCCTCGACAGCGCTATCGGCTCGGCCAACGCTGTGCTCATCACCGGTGGCCTCGGCCCGACCAAAGACGACATAACGAAGCACTTGCTGTGCGAGTATTTCGGCAGCGAGCTGGTAGAGAGCCCCGTGGCGCTGGCCAACGTGAAGCGCATTTTCGAGTCGCGTGGCTATGAACTTACGCCCATCAACCGCGCCCAGGCCCTCGTCCCCCGCTGTTGCCAGGTGCTTAACAACGACCTCGGCACAGCACCAGCCATGCTCTTCGAGCGCGGTGGCAAGGTGGTGATTTCGCTGCCCGGCGTGCCGTTCGAGATGGATTGGCTTATGCGCAATCGCGTGCTCCCAGCACTCAAAGAGCGCTTCGACATTGGCACCGTGACGACGAAGAACATTCTGGTTCAAGGCATTGGCGAAAGTTTTCTCTCAGACCTTATCGAACCGTGGGAGACGGTGCTCCCACCCACCGTGCGCTTGGCCTACCTGCCTTCGGCTGGTATGGTCAAGTTGCGCCTGACGCACAGAGCAGCCGATAACAAGCCCTCGGTCGACCTCGGCAGCCTCACCCAGGGGCTTTACCAGTTGGCCGGCCAATACATTGTGGGCGAAGATTGCGAGAGCCTTGCCGAACTGGTGCATAGCCGCTTTGTGGCGTCTGGCCTCACGCTCGCCTCGGCCGAGAGTTGCACAGGCGGCACCATTGCCTCTGCCTTGACTGCCCAGGCAGGCGCTTCGGCCTACTTCAAAGGCGGAATCGTGGCCTACAGCAACGAGGCCAAAGAGAACCTGCTCGGCGTCGAGCGCGCCACGCTCCTTGCCCACGGCGCGGTGAGCGAAGCCACCGTCCGCCAGATGGCCGAAGGGGCCCGTCGCCAGCTGAAGAGCGACTACGCAGTGGCCACCACCGGCATTGCCGGCCCCGATGGGGGCACGCCCGACAAGCCAGTGGGCACCGTGTGGGTGGCTGTGGCTACGCCGCAAACCACTGTGGCTCAGTTGCTCCAACTGGGTAGCAATCGCCGTCAGCAGAACATAGACCGCACAGTGAACCACGTTATGGCGCTGCTGCTGCGGCTGATGAAGTAGCAAAACCGTTAAAAAGATACCCTTCCCACGCCCCAAGGTCGGGTGAGGGAGGGGTAATTATTGTGTGCTAACTATCTGATTGACAAGTTCTGTTCGACCTCAATACGACCCTAACCCGACTTTAACCCGATAGAAGTGTGGTTTAGAGTGACTTAGGAGTAAGGATTTGTTGTCGAAGTGGTGGCGCGCCTGCGGCGCGCCACCACCCTAACCTGCCAAAACCCGTGGGGCTGAAAATTCCGACAGTTTGGGATATTTTTGGCATGGGAGGGGTGGAGTGGGGGGGGGGGGGGGG
>JAFVCE010000008.1 GCA_017479385.1 Bacteroidales bacterium
CACCACGCCCACAATATAGGTGTCGGTATTGCCCAAGACGCACATTGGCAACGTCAGCAGCGCAGCCAGCGGCATACCGAGCCCCCGCTTTCGAGCCAAGCCTATGGTCAGCGCCACCAGCGCCCACTTAACCAAAATATAAAAGCCTAAGAAGATGGCATAATGACCGTCGGTGGCGACAGGCAATTTGAGCAAAGCCAGCGGTCCGTAGGGGTAAAGCAGGTGCGTCAGCGTCGGGTAGTCGTGGCCAAACAGGTAGTTGAGCCCCCAAACATACGACGAATCTAACCCGACGTCGAAATCGGGCTCGAACAAAGGGAAAGTGAACAACACTGGCAGCAAAGCCACCAAGGCAGTAACCATAGGTTCTTTAATGAAGTGTTTGTTCGAGGTCATATCCTTGTTGTTAGGCTCTATTCAATATTCATCATCCGACGTTGGGCGGGCCCATTCTGCGTGGGGTGAAAGGTCGCCGATTTAGGAATGCAAAGATACTACTTTTTTCAGATATTCCGAGAAATATTTCGCATTTTTTTTGCAGCGCCACGCCACTTTGCTGCTTTTTGTGAAAACATAGGCGCTTTTTGTGAAACCTATATTCAAAAAAAATGTGTAATTTTGCAACACCGATTGAAACATACACAGATGTGTATAACAACCAGCATAACAGCACATTAAACTACAAATGAGAGCAATAAAAAAGACAATACTAATGGCCGCAGTGCTCGTGGCAACGGCATGCAGTGGCGCTGCACAACAAGAAAAGACTATGACAACAAACGGAAAGACAATGGTAGTGTTCTTCTCGCACGCGGGAGACAACTACTCGGTAGGAAACATCGAGGTGGGCAACACAAAGATTGTGGCCGACTACATCAGCGAAACTACGGGTGCGGAGCAGTTCGAAATCGTTACACACAAGTACGACGGCATGGCCTACACACCGCTCATCAACCTGGCGCAAGAAGAGGTGCGCAAGGGCGAACTGCCCGAATATGAGGGCGAGATAGACCTGTCGCAATACGACACCGTGTTTATCGGTGGCCCAGTGTGGTGGGGCACCTACCCGCAGGTAATGTTCACCTTCTTCAAAAACCACGCCGACGACCTGCGAGGCAAGACCGTCATTCCATTCACCACCCACGAGGGCAGCGGGCTGGCCAACTGTGTGGAGGATGTGCGAAAAGCCTTCCCCGGCGCCAACGTAACGAAAGGTTTCAGCATCTACGGCCACGAGGTTCGCACCGGGAAATCGAAGGTAGAAAAATGGCTAAAAGGTTTAGGCTATTGACAAGTGTATTTAGAACATGAAAGTACTGATAATTAATGGTAGCCCCCACAAACAGGGCAACACGTTTCTCGCCTTGAGCGAGGTGGCAAAAACACTGGAACAGAACGGCATAGAGACCGAAATCGTGCAGATAGGTGTCAAGCCGGTGCGCAGCTGTATTGCATGCGGTCAGTGTGGAGAAAAGAACTTGGGACGCTGCGCGTTCGATGACGACATTTGCAACCGCGTCGTAGAAAAACTCGACTCGGCCGATGCCCTGATTGTCGGCTCGCCAGTCTATTACGGGCAGCCCAACGGTGCTGTGATGTCGCTCATCCAGCGTATGTTCTTTGCAGCCAGCAGCAAAGTGCAGAACAAGCCAGCCGCTGCCGTATGCGTCTGTCGTCGCGGTGGTGCCACTGCTGCCTACCAGACGTTGAACATGGCCTTCGAGATGTTGAATATGCCTGTGGTTACATCGCAGTATTGGAACATTGTCTACGGCATGGCAGAGGGAGAGGCCTCCCTCGACCAAGAAGGTATGCAGACCATGCGCACCCTCGGAAGCAATATGGCCTGGCTGTTGAAAAAAATCCACGCCAACGACAACCCCGACTATCCAGAGCGCGAGCCATTCCAACAAATGAATTTTATTAGATAACAAACCAAACAACGCAATTGCAGAATTATGGAGTACATCAAATTATCAAACGGCGTAGAAATGCCAACACTGGGCTACGGCGTGTTTCTCGTAAGCCCCGAGGACTGTGAACGTTACGTGAGCGATGCCTTGAGCGTGGGCTATCGGCTGATAGATACGGCGCAGGCCTACCAGAACGAGGAAGGCGTTGGCAACGCTTGGCGCAAGAGTGGACTTAAGCGCGAGGAGCTGTTCATTGTGACAAAGGTATGGATTTCGAATGCTGGCGAAGAGAAGGCAGCCAAGAGTATCGAAGAG
>JAFVCE010000009.1 GCA_017479385.1 Bacteroidales bacterium
CAACACCCCAACCGATTGCTACCCGTGGGAACAACTCTACTGTGCTGCCAACGGCTTTGTGTGGCAGCCCCACGCCACCATCGAGACAGGCGCGGGCAACTCGCTTTGGCTCAACCGCAAGTCGGCCGAGAACTTTGCAGGACCCAATGCCGTGGGCTATGTTGTACTGCATCCTGCCAACAGCACCGGCGATTTGCGAACCCTCGACGGCCGCTATATGCTCAACGACGAGCCGCCGATTATAGAGGCCCTTGTGTCGGGCTACCAGCCCGTACACGAAGGCAACTACGGCCTGCTACTGCAGCGCCGCGAGGCAGGCAAGCGGGTGGTAACAGCTGGCGAGCAGACGCTACGCGTGCGGCCAAACGAGTGGCTCCAACTGCCCCCGGAGCAGTGCGACACCGTTTGGCGCATTGCCGTGCCACGCACCACCAATTTTGTGGGGAGCATACGCTCGCTGCTTTACAAGCCCGATGTGTGTGTCATCGACCTGCTTATGCCCGATAGCACCGTGCAAACCTTCCGCTACTCGCCTGCCACCAGCGCAGGTGGTCTATGGGTAAGCCCACTGCCAACAACGATGGGCCAGCTGGCCAATATGCTGCGCGGCGAAGAGGGCGCTCAGCGCCCCGTGGCTGTGCGTTTCGGCTTCACCCACGCTCGCTGCCACGCCAGAGAGTTCGACGTCCGGCTGCAGGCCGTCGTTGTCCGATAACTTTTTTCGAGCCAAGACTGCGCTCCTCCACAAGCAGCATGGCAATCGATAAAACCGCCACCCCTATTCGATAAAAAACCGGCCCACGGTGCGCTCCGTAAGGGGTTGAAACACAGTGTTGTGGTCGTGTTGGGGTCGGGTTAAGGTCGTGTTGAGGTCGAATAAGCCTTGATGTTGAGGCAGTTAACACCCCTCTCTATAGGGGCTCTTTATCGATAAAAACAGCTCCTTATATCGAATTTCGGCCGATGGCAGGGCGATGTTTCCCCATCATGGCTGCAAATTATATGTCAATTTTTTTACGGTCATTCTGCGTTCCTCACGGCGCGAACCGAGAAGCCTGCAGAGCGGAGAATGTTGTGAGCTACGACATGGTTGGACGCACCGAAGTCGAAATTCCACGCCACCGACGGCGTGGTTTCGTCGAGCGTTGCGGTCATGTAGCAGCCGTATGTTCCGGCGGCGAATGGGCTGCTCGTGTAGAGCACGCCTGCGGCCGGTACGAAGAGGGTGTTGCCATTCGTGGCGGTGAATTCTATGCCATTCACCCCGTTAAGGGCTGTCCAATTAGGAGTAGTGTTAGCCAAAAGCTCCTCCCACTCTTCTTTGGTCGGGGTGCGAGCGTCGTCGCCAAGTACTTGCGTAGCAGCGTCGTCGGTAGCCAGCAAGGTGGTGAGGCCGTCGGTAAATCCGTAGTAGCCGTAACTGCTCTTGGTACAATACTTGGTCAGCTGATGCGAGTCGCTGTTGTTGCAGTATATGTATGTATTCCATCCGTATGAGCTTTTGGTTGCCGTCTCGGCCCAAGCATAGTAGCTGCCATACTCTTCGGGGCTTGTTGCGCCGAGGTTGCAGGTTGCCCACAGCAGGCCGCTGGGCAAGCCGAGGTCGACATAGCCATCGGGCGCAGGCTGTGGCGGGTCGGGTATTGGGTCGGGGTCGGGTGTGGGGTCTGGTATTGGGTCTGGCTCCGGTTCTGGGTCAGGGTCAGGAACGGGCTCGGGGTCCGGGTCGGGAGTTGGGGTTACTGTGGTGTCGGCCGGGTTGATTGGGTTGGGGTCGTTTTCTGTGTCGCTGAAAAGGGCGTAGAGCGTCATATCTTGGTTCACCGTCAGCTTTCGTGGGTTACTCACCGCTCCGTCGCTCCATTTGATGAAGTAATAGCCCGTGTTGGCTACGGCTTCTATGGTTACGCTTGTGCCGTCGAGGTAGCTGCCGCTGCCTGTAACAATGCCCCACTCGGCCTTGTTTGGCAGTGCCGTAAGGGTGTAGCGAGTGTTGGCCGTGGTGCCGGTATCTTCTTTCTCCTTGCCACAAGCCGCAAACAGCAGCAGGGCGGTTACCAACAGTATGGCAGCAATTTTAATGTCTTTCATAATAACTATACAGTTTTAGTTAAACATACACTCCGATAGCCAAATGCATAAAGTATGTCAATAGTCTCATAATGAGCGCTTATACCTATCACATATTGTCAATTTGATTTTGCAAAGATACTCATTTTTTTTAATGTGCAAATAAAAAAAATGCACCCACAGCATGGCTTGCGCGAATTAACAAAAAAATATGAAATTACGACGTGAAAATAGAATAATTTTTCAAGGAACGCCATTTTTTTTGTATCTTTGCAAAAAATAATATGTTCGCAACGTTAGTTAAAAAGGTCTGAATGAGCAATTTAGCCGATAGTGTTATAATCCAAGCCAATGCGGAGCAGGCCGTCAATATGGCTCGTTTTTTCAAGACAGGGACGGGGCAGTATGGCGAAGGCGACCGCTTTCTTGGCGTCAAAGTGCCGCAAGTGCGCGCTGCCGTCAAGGCGCAATGGGCCGAGTGTTCGCTGGCCGACCTCGAGAACTGCCTTGCCTCCGAGTGGCACGAAGTGCGCCTGGCCGGGCTGTTGGCTCTGGTTCAGCGCTACCGCCATGCACGTGGCGACGAAGCGCTCCGTGAAGTGTGCATCGATTTCTATCTGGCCCACCTCGCGGCGGTCAACAACTGGGACCTCGTCGACCTCTCGTGCTACGAGCTGTTGGGCGACTGGCTGCTCAAGAAGGATGCAGCCCTGTTGCGCAACTTGGCCAAAAATGGCGCAACTATATGGGAACAACGCATTGGCATTGTGAGCACTATGCAGTTTGTGCGTCATGGTCGCCTCGACGATACCTACGTCATTGCCGATTTGCTTATCGCCCATCACCACGACCTCATCCACAAGGCTGTGGGTTGGCTGTTGCGCGAGGCCGGCAGCCGCGACGAGGAGCGTCTGCGTCTTTGGCTCGAGCCCCGCTGTTCGACCATGCCACGCACCATGTTGCGCTACGCCATCGAGAAATTCTCGCCCGAAGAGCGAGCCCGTTTCCTTGCCCACAAAAAGAGTAACACAAAACAAAACACATTATAATAATGAAAACAAAATTCAACCTCCTCGTGGTGCTCGTCGCCATGTGTATTGTGACCGCAGGCTGTCACCGTAATGACCGCAAAACCGATATGAACTATCGTGCTTTGGGCAATACAGGCCTCATGGTGAGCGAGATAAGCATTGGTTGCGGCGGCTTCGAGAAACTCGACAGTGCCGCCTCGCTCGAACTAATGTCTATGGCCATCGATAGCGGCATGAACTACCTCGACCTCTACGATTGCACCCCCAAAACGCGTAGCAACATTGGCTATGCCTTGCAGGGGCGTCGCGACAAGATGATTATTCAAGGCCACATTGGCACCATTTATAAGGACGGTCAGCACTGCCGCACCCGCGATGTCGAAGAGGCCCGTGCCGGTTTCGAAGATATGCTTACCCGTCTCCACACCGACCACATCGAGGTCGGCATGATTCACATAACCGACAGCTACGAAGAATGGGAAGCCATACAGAACTCGCCATTCCTCGACTACGTCTTTCAACTCAAGAAAGAGGGCAAAATCAAGCACATAGGCCTCAGTAGCCACAATGCAGAAGTGGCCCTTTTGGCCGCCAAGAGTGGTTGGGTCGAGGTAATAATGTTCAGCCTCAACCCCGCCTTCGACCGCCTGCGCGGCGGCGCTACCCCGTGGGACAAAGGTGCCATGGACAACCTCCAGGCCGGCATAGACCCCGTGCGCGTAGAGTTCTACGACTACTGTGCCACGCACCATATAGGTGTAACAGTGATGAAGACCTTCGGAGGCGGTGGACGCCTGCTCGACGCCAAAACCTCGCAGCTTGGTGTGGCCTACACCCCAGAACAGTGCATTGCCTATTGTTTGGCAAAACCTTGTATCTCGACCTGCATTCTCGGAATAGACAATGTCGACGAGTTGCGTGCCGACCTGCACTGGCTCCATGCCACCGAGGCCGAAAAAGACTACACCTCGGTTCAGAAACCCGCCGTGGCCCGCGTCAGTGGCGACTGTACCTATTGCAACCACTGCTCGCCCTGCACTGTGGGCATACCCATAGCCAAAGTGAACGAATTGCTCGACAAAGCCGAGACCGAAGGCCTCGACCCCGAACTCGAAGCAAAATACAAAAGCCTGAGCCACCATGCTGGCGAGTGCACCCATTGTGGTGCCTGCATGAGCCGTTGCCCCTTCAACGTAGACATCCCCACCCGTATGGACGCCGCCCGCACCATGTTCGGCTACTAACCACGACAATTGGTCTTCGGGGAAACGCGCTGCAAAAAAAATAGAATGATTCAAAAAAAAAGCGTATATTTGCAAATCAAAAAACGCAACACATGAAACCCTGGAGTATCTCAACAACAGTGCGTAACCCCGAAAGGATAAGGAACTTCTTGGTTGTCCTTAAAGACTTGGAGGGCAATGTTTGGGACACTGACACTCAACGTCAGTTCCAAGTATTGCTTCTCAAAAACCGACTTTATGGAGTATACGAGCCTCAATTCTACGTGGGATTGACCCATCAAGATATAGACCTGTTGGAGTCTGATATGGATATTTCGTATCAGCAAGCCGAAGCGATACTCGAACGAAAAAACTATGTGGGTGGCATAGAAATGCGCGGTCGGCAGTCTATCAACCCACTAAAAAAAATGGGTTTTGTATACGAAGACGGCAAAAAACTAAAATTCACCGAATTCGGAAACCTCTTTCTCGACCCCAATTATGACCTCGGCGACATCTTCTTTCGCAGTTTCATCAAATGGCAGTTGCCCAACCCAACAGCAAGCGACTTTAGCAGAGGCTACAACATCAAACCTTTCATTGCTACGCTACATTTAATCGACCAAGTTAATACCTTATGCCACAAGCAGAACCAGAAGGCTAAAGGAATAACAAAACTCGAGTTTCAGTTGTTTTGCTTAACTTTGTTCGACTATACACAAATCGAAGCACAAGCCAAAAAGTTGCTGTTGTTTAGAAAAGGCTACGATGCATCGCGCGACAAAGAGGTATTCGTACAGCAATATATCGCAGATAACTTAAAGAATATAAGCGGAGTCAATAATTTAGCAGACTATGCCGACAACGCCATTCGCTACTTCCGACTTACGCGCTATGTATGCCTGCGCGGTGGCGGATACTATGTAGACCTCGAACCTCGTCGTCAGGTCGAAATAGAGAATCTACTCAGAGTCGACAACGCTTCGCCTGTACAGTTCGACAGTCCAACAGCCTATTACGCTTATATGGACGACCCTGACCAACCGGAACTACCGTGGGAGAACCTTGCCGAAAACCGTAAGATAGCCACGCTTATTCTATCTGACATAGAAGCATATTGTAAGGAACTGCACACTTCGGTGAACATACCAGACCAAGCCGCTATTGCTGCTTTAGGCTACAATCAACTCAAAAATTTGATAAGTCAACTCCGTGTAACTCGTAGCAATCTTCAACGCCAGTTGGAGCACGACAAAGCACAGAGCATTGAGGAGGCAACAAATTGTCGAAACGCACTGACAGCGATTCGCACATCACGCAATAAAAATAAGAAATCAGTAGAGTTGGAACATCTCTGCACCATTGCGCTCAACGCGTTAGACGACGCCATCGAAATCCGGCCCAATTACCCAGTTGGCGACGATAACGAACCAACCTTTACCGCCCCTGCCAATAGGCCTGACATTGAATGTTACTACAGCAATTTCAACGTCATTTGCGAAGTTACTATGCTGTCAGACCGTCAACAATGGTTCAACGAGGGCCAACCCGTTATGCGCCACCTCTACGATTTTGAGCAGGCACATAGCGATAAACGTAACTACTGTCTATTCATAGCTCCTTCACTGCATCGCGATACAGCCAACGTATATTGGGGCTACCGCAAGATAGGCTATGAGGGTACACACCAGAACATTGTCCCGTTAACAATAGACCAATTTGTAGGCTTGATAGACACTCTCATTCTGCTCAAAAAGCGGGGCAATAAATTAAGCTGCCGTGACATTGTCAGCCTCTATGACACCATTGTCGATAGTGCCGACAAAAGCCCAGATGCCACAGCGTGGGTGGCTTCGATAGCTGGAATACTAACCACATGGAAACAACAGCTACTGTCATGAATCTTAATACTATATATACAGGCGATTGTATCGAACTCATGCCGTCTCTGGTCGAACCCAATTCGGTCGACATGATATTCGCTGACCCTCCATACAACCTTTCGGGCAAAAAACTCGACTTGGTGAACAACACCACGGGCGGTGCATACCACAAAGTTAATGCGAAGTGGGATGTGTTTACCGCTACCGACTATCTCGAGTTTACACAACAGTGGATGAGTCTTTGCCATACAGCCTTGAAAGATGGCGGCAGCCTCTACATTTCGTGCACACAACACAACATAGGCGAAATACTAACAACGGGCAAGTCTCTTGGGCTGAAACTAAACAACGTTATTACGTGGTATAAGACCAACGCCATGCCCAATATCACCAAGCGCACATTCACCCACTCGACCGAGTTTGTGTGCTGGTTTGTCAACGGCCACAACTGGACATTCAACTACAGTGCCGTCAAGCAGCTCAATCCACACAAAACAAAAGACGGTCAAAACAAGCAAATGCGCGATTTCTTAGACTTCATAGAGTTACCTGTGGTGCAGGGCAAAGAGCGCATAAAAGGTGAAGACAACCGGGCCGCTCACCCAACACAGAAACCAGTGCGCCTGCTGCAAATAATAATAGCCGCATCGACCAACGAGGGCGACATAGTGCTCGACCCTTTCTTTGGCACTGGCACCACCGGCTTTGTAGCCAAAAGCATGGGACGGAACTGGATTGGCATAGAAAAGGACCCACACTACGCTCAAATTGCTCATCAACGTATCTTTGCACAATGACAACAACTCTCCACAACGCCAACTGCCTCGACGTGTTGCAGCAATTGCCAGCCGGCTCGGTCGACATGATTTTTGCCGACCCCCCATACAATCTGTCGGGCCAGAACTACCTTACTGTGCAAAATGGCAAGCCAGTTAAACTTTACAAGGGAGACTGGGATGTGGTCGACAACATTGACGACTTTAACCAAGCCTGGATTGGCCAATGTCTGCGTGTGCTCTCCGACAATGGAACAATATGGATTAGTGGCACCTTGCACAACCACCCATCGGTTGGTATGGCCTTAAAAAAACTCAACGCGTGGATAATCAACGACATTGTATGGTTCAAGCCAAACGCCACGCCACTACTTACCCCAAACCGCCTTGCCCCCTCGACCGAACTGATTTGGCTGGCAGCCAAAAGCAAACGCTACTATTTTGACTACGATTTAGCCAAGCAGATTAATGGCGGCAGGCAAATGAGGAACCTCTGGACTATCAGCGCCGAGCGTCACAAGACCATTCACAAAACAGAGAAACCCGAAACCTTGCTCGAGCGAATTGTTGCCCTCGGTAGCTGCGAAGGACAAACGGTGCTCGACCCATTCCTGGGTAGCGGTACAACGGGTGTGGTGGCTAAACGCTTGAGACGCAATTTTATAGGCATCGAGATTGACCCAGAATACTTCGCCATTGCCAAGCAGCGTATAGACAACGAGCCCGAAGGTGTCGAGGGTGCCACTCCCAAGCCTGCGGGACAGGCTGCATTAAGATTTTAGCCACGCGCAGAAAGCCGAAACTGACAGCAAAACATTGTGTGGCAGCGGCCTCTGTGATAGAAACTTGGCCGCTGCTAACAAAGAAAAACCATAGTGTTATGAGCTTGTAACAGGTTGTTTTTTATTGTAATGTGCACGCACGAGCCCCTTGCCCGAGGGAAAAATTTTGCGAGGTTGGCCGAAATTCAAAATTTTTGCGTAACTTTGCAGTTTGTTTTAAGAATAGTAACACGACGACAATTATGAAATGCTCTATACCTAAAGGAACGCGCGATTTTATGCCAGTCGAGATGGCTCGGCGTAACTATATCTTCGACACTATTCGTCAGGTTTTCAAGACTTTCGCCTTCGAACCTATCGAGACCCCATCGCTCGAAAATCTCTCGACACTTATGGGCAAATATGGCGAGGAGGGCGACAAACTGCTCTTCAAGGTGCTCAATTCGGGCGACTTTATGAAGGATGTCGACTTCGGGCAGGACTATCACAAGGTGGCTCCGCAGATTTGCGAGCGCGGTTTGCGCTACGACCTGACAGTGCCCTTCGCCCGTTTCGTGGTGCAGCATCGCGACCAGATAACCTTCCCCTTCCGCCGTTACCAGTTGCAGCCCGTATGGCGTGCCGACCGCCCACAGAAGGGTCGCTACCGCGAGTTCTACCAGTGCGACGCCGACATGATTGGCTCGACCTCGCTCCTCAACGAGTTGGAGCTGGTGCAGATGATTGACGTCGTTTTTCAGCGCCTCGCTATTCGCACTTGTGTCAAAATCAATAACCGCAAAGTTTTGGCCGGTATTGCCGAGCTGATTGGTGCCGCCGACCGCATTGTAGACATAACCGTGGCCATCGACAAGCTCGATAAGATTGGCCTCGACAACGTGCGCGCCGAGCTGGCCGAGCGCGGACTCACCGCCCAGCAGGTCGCTGCCCTCGACCCCGTGTTTGCCCTTGCCGGCACCGCGGCCGAGAAGCTCGACGCCCTCGACTCGATTTTTGCCTCGGTCGAAGTGGGCCGCCAGGGCGTGGCCGAGCTGCGCGAGCTGTTCGGCTATATTGCCGACGCACAGCCCCAATGCCAAGTAGAGCTGGACCTGACCCTCGCCCGTGGCTTGAACTACTACACCGGCGCCATCTTCGAGGTTAAGGCTCTCGACGTTCAGATGGGTTCGATATGTGGCGGCGGCCGCTACGACAACCTTACCGGCATTTTCGGCATGCCCGACGTGTCGGGCGTGGGCATCTCGTTCGGCGCCGACCGCATTTACGACGTGCTGACCGAGCTCGACGCCTTCCCGGCCGACCTTAACCGCTCGGCCAAAGCCATGTTCATAAACTTCGGCCCGGCCGAACAGCGCGCCTGCGTAGCCATCGCAGCCCGATTGCGCGCCGAAGGCATTGCCGTGCTTATCTATCCCGACCAAGCCAAGATGAAAAAGCAGATGGATTTTGCCAACCGCAAAGCAATACCGTTCGTTATCTTTATTGGCGAAAGCGAAATTGCCAACGGCACCGCCACCCTAAAAGACATGGTCTCGGGCAACCAGACCACCATGCCAATCGACCAGCTCATAGCCCACCTCAAATGAAGCACCTGCTGCTCATATTAGCCTCGGTGGTGCTCCTCGCCACCGCGCAGGCGCAAGACACCGTGGTCTTGCCCTACGCAGAGCCGCTGCCCGAGCTGCCAGCGAGGGTCGATACCGTTACCCTTGTCCGCACCGACACCGTGGTCCTTACCCGCACGAGGGTCGACACCGTCACCCTTGTACGCACCGATACCCTCATTCGCCGCGTGGCCGACACCGCCGAGCTCAACGCGCTGCGCGAAAAGGAGGCTTTCTATCGCGAAATACTCTCGGCCAACGGTGTCGACAAAAACAAACTCGAACTCGAGATTAGCCACTACCGCCATTTGGTCGACTCGCTGCGCTACTCGGTACGCATAGCCGAGCTCGAAAACGTGCGCAAAGAGGAGGAGGCCAAATACCTGCGTCTGCGTGCGCAAGAGGCCGAAAATCGCATTGCCGAAGCCACCGGCAAGAAGAAGAAGGTGCGCCCCATTCAGGGCATAGCCATGCGTTTCTACCGCACTCCGCGGTGGGAAATTCGTCTCGACGGCCGCGAAGAGAACGGCTCGACCACCTACACCAAGGTAATACGCAACCGCAATGCCGGCGTGGTAGAGTTCGACTATGTTACCGGAGCCTCGGTTATGCTGTGGGATATGACGCCCTACTTTAACCGCGACCACGCCGCGCCCCTCTATTTTGGCGACTCTACTCGCCGCACGCCCGAAATACGCCGCTTCGACCAGCAGTTTAGCTACGACCTGGGCCTATATGTGGGTTTTGGTGGCAGCAACCTCTTCAAGAACTTCTATATCGGGCCTTCGTTCCGCTTTGTCGACTTCTTCTACCTCACCGTGGGGGTCAACATTGCCGAATACGAGGTGCTGGTGGGCAACTATGCCAGTGGCGACCGCATTCCGGCCAATATGAGTATCGACGACCTGACGGCCAAGGCTTGGCTTGTCAAGCCCTTTGTCTCGCTCTCTATCGACCTCGACTTCATCTCTTTCATAAAGAAATAGCACCGCTCCAACATCGGCAGAGGTACTGAAAACAGCCCTTCCGAAATCGGGTTTGGGAGGGGTAAATGTCGTTTTGTAACTGCTTGAACCTCAATGCTTATTCGACCTCAATACGACCCTAACCCCTCTTTAACCCGACTTTGACCCCATAACGAGGTGTTTCTCAGGAGGTTACACGGCGGTCACGATGCGGCCTGTTAGTGGTTCGCGGCGGTAGTGGTGGAAGTGGTTCATGACCTCCGTAAGAAAAGGGCTGAGGCGGTTGGGTGTCTCGCCCAGGTGGTCGCTATAGACCACACAGAGGCGCCGTTTGGCTCGCGACATGGCTACGTAGAGCCGGCGCGCGTCCTCAGTGGTTTGGGGGTTGGCGGCGTCGCGCGCAAAGGGGTATATTCCGTCGATGGCGTCGGCCACGATAACGGTTTCGAACTCAAGGCCTTTGGCTTTGTGTACGGTCGACACGAAGAAGCGCTCTTTGAGGCTGCTTCCACACAGGTCGGCCTCTTTGGCGGTGTTGAGGTCGGTTATGTAGCGTTGCAGTTGCAGGTCGAGGGTGGGGTAGAGTGTGGTGTCTATCAGTTCTTGCTCGAGGTAGTCGGTGAAGTGTTGCCACTTGGGCACGGGCAGTATCAGCCCTTGTTTGACCATAGAACGGTAGGTGTGGTCCAGTTCGGCAATCAGCGCTGGCTTGTCGCCCGAGGGTTCGTGCAGTATGGCCTGCAGTGTGTGCTGGCGGTAGGGTAGGTAGGTTGAGGCTAGTTGGCTGGCAATGCGCTTCACGGCGGGCTCGGCCAGGTAGAGTTCTTGGCGCGGAATGCGGTCGGTGGCTTCGCGGTGGCAGTAGTTGAGCAGGTTGAGGGTGGCCATGATGTCGTCGTCGGCGCGGTGCGAGTTGACTCCCTCGAGGTGCAACTTCTCGACCAGATAGCCCAACTTGTATCGCTTCAGTCGGGGTTGTAGCAGGCGTATGAGCTTCAGCGTGTCGAACCGTGTGGGGCAAAGGGCGTCGAGGTCTATGTCGGGGCAGCTGCGGCCCAGGTTGTTGCGCAGAATTTGGTAGTCGTACTCGACGTTGTGGCCAACCAGTGTGTGGCCCTCGCAGTAGGCGGCAAACCGGCGCAGCCCCTCGGCCCTGCCCACGCGCCGCGAGCGGGCGTAGAGGTCGAGCATGGGGTTGGGGGCACCGCCCACCTCGGTGGGTATGGAGCGCGAGGTTTCGATAACGATGTTGAACTCGCTGCCGGGCACCACGCGGCCGTGGCGCACTTTGATGGCGGCTATTTGTATGATGTCGTCGTTGTGGATGTCGAGGCCGGTGGTCTCGGTGTCGAACACGACGAAGGTTTCGTTTTCGAACGTCCGCACGCAGCGCGCCACGTAGGTGGCCGAGGGGTCGGCGTTGCCCTCGATGAGGTCTACTGGGCTAAGGGCCAACCTCTTAAGTTGGCGCATAAGGTTGCGGGCTTTGGGATATGAGGTCACCACGCCGAGCAGGTGCAGCAATCGCGCCCAGGCAATGAAGACCGACTCGTCGGCCGTAACCGTCAGGTGGGCGAGCAGCAGGCGCAGCTGGTGAGTCGAGAAGAAGTCGACCCCAGAAATCTTGAAGATGTCGAGATGCTGGCTTTCCAGCATTTCGGCCACAGCGTCGGCAGCCTTGTTGGTGGCCACGAGAATGGCCACGCGGCCGGTGCCTATGTCGGCATAGCGACGTGCAAAGCGGGCAATATAGTAGGGTTGCAGTGTGGCGTCGCCCACGTTGAGCAGGCATAGGTCCTCGGGGGCGCGGGGGGTGGTGTCGCTGGTGGTGGGCAGCAGCTCGGGTCGTATGCCCAATTGGGTGGTGGCATAGTCGTTGAGCATGGCCAGCAAGTAGTTGGGCGAGCGGTAGTTGTGGTAAAGGTAGTGCAGGTTGTTGCCACAGCACTGGCGCAGTTTTTGGAGTGTCTCGATTTTGGCCCCGATAAAGGAGTAGATGGCCTGTTGCTCGTCGCCGAGAAATACCACCGTCGTGTCGGGTCCGGGGTTGGTTAGGAGGTCTATAATGGCAAATTGCAATGCGTTGAGGTCCTGCACCTCGTCTACCTGAATCCAGCCGTAGCGTCGCAGCGTGTCGGGGTGGTTGGTGGCGTAGTCGTAGGCCAAAATCAGAATGTCGTCGAAGTCTATAATGTCGTTCTCGTCCTTGTATTGCTCGTAGGCGCGGGCCACGCGCAGGCGTTGTGCGAAGCGGGCGGTGTAGCTGTCGGTAACCTCGGCCGAGAGTTGCTCGATGTGTTGGTAGACGTAGGCCACCGAGAGCAGCGAGTAGGGGAGGCCGGCCACGGTGCAGAGTTTCTTCACAGCCGGTTCGCGCAGCATATAGTTGTGGAGCACCACCTCCTCGGGGTGTTCGAGCGCGAGCTGGTGCATGGCGTGTTGCAGCTTGTATATCTCCATTGGCTTGGCCTTGATGTTCGGTTCGTGGAGCATACACTCGTTGATGATGTTCACGAAGTCAATCTCGTCAACGATGGCTGTACCCTTGGGCACAACGCCGTTCTCGAACAGCAACTGCGAGCAATAGCGGTGAACGTTGCCTACAAAAAGCTGCTGTGGTACAGGGTTTTGTGTGCGCTGGCCGATGCGTTCGGCCATGCCTTTGGCTGCGCGGTTGGTGAAGGTGAGGCAGAGCATTTGGTCGTAGGCTACCCCTTGGTCATGGGCGCGGACAATGCGCTCGGCCAGTATGTCGGTTTTGCCACAGCCCGGAGGAGCCAAAACCAAGTGCGTGCCACCGCTGATGGCGATGGCCTCCTGCTGAAAGGGGTCGTAGCGCTTGGGTTGCATGGCTGTGGGGCGGGTGGGTTAATCTTCGACCGAAAGTATTTCGTATACAATGTATTCGCTGTCGCCACGCCAGGGCAGGGTGCCCATATAGCGTTTCCAGCGCAGTTCGACGTGTTTGCCCGAGTAGCGCATAAGGCTGTCGGCCACTTGCTGGTTGGTGACAGAGAACTTGAACTCGTTCGAGCGCAGGCCTGCGGTGTTGTTGCCAGCGGCCTTAAATCCGCTCTGTATCATCTTGCCTTCGTAGGTCTTGAACACCACGCCCTGGCGCTGAAAGTAGTTGATGTCGCCAGCGTTTACGCCAGAGCTGTAGACGAAGAAGAAGTGGAAGTAGACGAATACGCCGAGTGCTACCACGGCAATGGCTGCTATGATGGCAATGATTTTGGGTAATTTAGATTTCTTTTCCATGTTGTTGCTTTGTTGAGGGCTCTTTTTGTTGTCTCGGCCATCAAAAAGCAGACAGAACCCATTAATCTGCCTGGTGGCCGTGTTCTACATTGAATTGTTTTCGCGTGCAAAGATACGACTAATTTTTCATTCGCCAACGAATAATTCGCCATATTTTTGCAAATCCAAAGTAAGCACCTAATATTCCGTCGATTATATTCCGATTCAAACAACACGAATAATAAGCCGTCGGCTATACTTGGGCCGATTGTGTAGTGTTTTTTTGCCAGCAGGTTCAAAACGGTGGCGACTATATCTCCTTTTTGTCAAGGCGGTTTTCCGTAATGGTAAATTTTGGCGGCAGAGAGTTGAAAATCCCACCACTGCAAATCTCCGGATTTTCGTGTTCGAATGGGGTCAAAGAACGACTTTTGAATGACGGAAAGCAGCGTGGGCGCGAAAAAAATGCCATTATCAATTCGTTGATTTCAAGTGCGATACAAAAAACATTTTCACTTTTCCTAAAAAAAATTTTGCCAGTTCTGAAAAAAGTAGTACTTTTGCACTCGCTTTCGAAAGATGAAAGTGCTCGCAAGAGCTCAAGCCCAGGTGGTGGAATTGGTAGACACGCTACTTTGAGGGGGTAGTGCCGATTAAGGCGTGCAAGTTCAAGTCTTGTCCTGGGCACTTTTTTATTGACAAATCTGAAAGGCCAACCCTTATGGCTGCAGAAACGCCCGGATGGCGGAATTGGTAGACGCGTACGTTTCAGGTGCGTATTTCGAAAGGAGTGCAGGTTCAAGTCCTGTTCCGGGCACAAAAGAGAACAAGCAATACGGTTTGTTCTCTTTTTCTTTTTTTTTTAACTTTCTCCCTCGCCACGCCCGAAGCCTACTCGAGACTACCGTCGCCCACATGAGAGCAGACCTCAATATCTCACTTTGCCACAACGATAGAGCACTGGATAGTGTCAATCGCAACAAGCGCGATATATATTTGTAGATATTGTCAAAAATATCAACATTTGGTGCTTTTGCAAAGCAAAAGTAATCATGTCGCGCTGTCTTGTGAAAAAGTTTAAAATATTCATTAATAGTAATATAGCGCAGTGGTTTCCTAATTTCTCTTTGGTTGCGTGAAAAAATATTTTGTCAAAATGAAAAATATTTGTACTTTTGCATGACAAAAGTAAGCAAAAGAAAATACCTCTGTTCGTCCGGGTAAACTCCTTATTATACCCTGTAACTGAGGGAGCTGTTGCATTATGTGTTTACGTTAATTGTCAAGTAGCCTACCACGCAACAAAGAGTTTTTAATTCATACCAAAGGGCCTCCGTGCGCTTTAAGACGCAGAACATTTTTTTTGCCCAGATAGTATAGCAACAAAAAAGAAATGATGAAACGAATTCTTGTCACTGGTTCGGCTGGGTTCATTGGGGCCAATTTGGTGCTCCGATTGTTGACCGACGTCTCGGTTCGCAGTAATCTTGGTAGTAAGGAGGGTCTCTACATAGTCGGTCTGGATAATATGAACTCGTACTATGACCCTTCGCTCAAGCAGTACCGTTTGAGCCTCATCGAGAAGCAAGCCACAGGCAAACCATACAGGTTTATAAAAGGCGATATTGCCGATAAAGGCACGATAGACAGCCTATTTGCCGAGGAAAAGTTCGATATTGTGGTAAACCTCGCCGCGCAGGCGGGTGTGCGCTACTCTATCGAAAACCCCGATGCCTACATACAAAGCAATATGATGGGGTTCTACAACATCCTCGAGGCTTGTCGCCGCAACCCGGTCGAGCATTTGGTGTACGCCTCGTCGTCCAGTGTGTATGGTGGCAACAAGAAGGTTCCCTTTGCGGTAGAGGACAGGGTGGATAACCCGGTTTCGCTCTATGCAGCTACCAAGAAAAGTAACGAGCTGTTTGCACATTGCTATAGTAAGTTGTACAACATCCCCACCACTGGACTTCGGTTCTTCACCGTATACGGGCCCGCAGGGCGTCCCGATATGGCCTACTTTGGGTTCACCAACAAGTTGTTGGCAGGTAAGACTATACAAATATTCAACTATGGCAATTGCCGACGCGACTTTACCTATGTGGATGATATTGTGGAGGGGATTGTGCGTGTAATGGGTAAAGCCCCGGTGTGCTGCAATGGCGAGGATGGACTGCCTATCCCCCCATATGAAGTGTATAACATTGGTGGTGGACAGCCCGAAAACCTGCTCGATTTTGTTCAGATATTGCAGGACGAACTGCTTCGTGCGGGGGTGTTGCCAGCCGACTACGACTTCGAAGCACATAAAGAACTTGTGCCGATGCAGCCTGGCGATGTGCCTACCACCTACGCTGATGCATCGGCATTGGAGCATGATTTTGGTTTCACCCCCAAGATTCCTCTTCGGGAAGGTCTCCGCAAATTCGCCGAATGGTATAAAGAATACTATATGTGAAGCACTATCGGCATGAGAGTGAAGTATTATTTACTTGCCTTGGTGGTTTCCTGGGTTCACTTACAAACCCCTGTGCCTATAAAATCAGAAAAAAATAGTATCTTTGCAAATAAAACGGTAAGATATGGAAGCGACAAAAGAATTGTTGAAGATGCTGTTACCCGAGGACTTATGGGAGAGTTTCGACATAGTGGATGTCAAGAAAGTGAGCAACACA
>JAFVCE010000010.1 GCA_017479385.1 Bacteroidales bacterium
AGACCCGAACAGGAACTACGACGACACCATCGTGGCGCCCGATACTACAGATGTCGACACCACGCATAGCGCCATCGTCTCGGCACAGTTGCTGCAACAGTACACCATCCTCACTCCCAGCGCAACAACGGCTGGAACGGCTGTCGACGTGCTCTCCTCGTTCCACCTCAAAGCCATAGAGGTCTACGACGCCACAGGCCGCCTCGTTTCGCGCACCGCGGCCAGCGGCCTCACCGCCCAACTCGACACCTCGCACCTGCCACAAGGCTCCTACCTCGTCCGCCTCGTAACAACCGCCGGCGCAACCACCAAGAAACTGCTAATACAGTAAGCCCCATCTTAGTAAAGAGCGTGCTGGTGGCGCACACAACGCATAGCAGCGCACCACCAGCACGCCGAAAAGGGGGCTGGACACATTATTTTCCCTCTCCCTTCTGCGCTCAGCAGGGGGAAGAGGGAATTTTATGTAGTACACCGCCGACACATGAGGCTCGCTGCAAGGAATTATTGCCAGTGAGCCTAACGTTCCGGATTCCCAATTTTTCGCGGCACATAACTACTTGATTTACAGTGCTTCGGTCGTATTAAAGAGGGGTTAGGGTCGTATTGAGGTCGAACAGCGATTGATATTCAGATAGTTAGCTATCGAAAGAAAGGGCTCTCCTGCCCGAGTGTGAGGCGAGGAGAGGTGGTGCCTGGACCATTGAGGAAGGGTTGTTTTTGGCTTTGCGGGGCTGTGCTGGATTGTGCTCGTGGGCCTGCTGCAACGAGGTTTGGACGGTCAGAGTTTGATGATGGAGCTGACTGGGGCTATCTGCTCCAAGAGTTTGGCACCACCGAGCGAGCAGAGTTCGGCTACAAATACAAAGCCGTCGACACAGACGCGGCACTGGTGCCCACCTACGCTGAGCGTCTCGCCCTGTAGCGCGCGAGCTATGCCGGCAGCTGTGCCGCCGGTGGCCAGTATGTCGTCGACAAATGTGAGGTGGAGCATACCATCGCTTACGCGGCCGGCTGCCAGGTCGCTAAGGCGGTAGAAGACCTCGTCGGCACCATATTCCTTCACTATCTCGACTCGGCGCAGGTCGCCTTCGGCAAACGGCAGTTTGCCTTTTTTGCGAATGGGGACAATGTTGGTTACGTGGTCAGACACAGCCAGCAAGGGTGCGGCAAAGAGGAAGCCGCGAGCCTCGGCAGTAGCCACCGTGGACGAGGGGCAGAGGCGGTCGATTTCGCTCACCAAGTCGCGAAAAACGGTAGGGTCTTGCATGAGCGGCATGACGTCTATGAAATCAATTCCCTCGACAGGGAAATCGGGGTAGTGCTTTACAACATTCTCGAACATAGCGGTTTCGGTTCTTTTCTGTTAACAATAACGCAGCGACGGCGATTTTATTGTGTTGTGGCTATTTTTTTTACAACGCCCAGACAATGAGGCCTGTGCAGATAATGACACCCGTCACCAGCAGGTCTACCAAGCAGTAGCCCATTATGTCTTTGGCGCTTAGGCGCGCGATGGCCAAGGCTGGCAGAGCCCAAAAGGGTTGAATGAGGTTGGTCCAAGCATCGCCCCACGCAATGGCAGTGCCAGTGAGGCCAGGGTCGACACCGAGGTTTGCGCCAGCGGCAAACATGATGGGCGCCTGTATGGCCCAGTGGCCACCGCCCGAGGGAACGAACATATTGAGCACCGCAGCGCAGAGGAAGGTGAGCAGTGGGTAAGTGACCGGCGTAGAGACGGCAATGCAGGCATCGCTAATCACAGTGCCGAGGCAGAGGCCGCTCGCCCCGACGCCCGTAATTATGCCCATAATGCCGGCATAGAATGGGAATTGGAGTATGATTCCGGCCGCACCAGTGGCTGCTTTACCAAAAGCACGGACGTAGGCCAGCGGGGTGCCGTGGAGCAGGAGGCCTGCAAAGAGGAATATCATGATTACGGCATTGAGGTCGAGGCTGCCGCGCTCGATAGCAAAATGGTAAACCAAGTATGCAATGCCCAACAGAGCCACAATCCAAGTAAGCAGGCGGGAATACTCCATGCGCTCGGCCGGGGTGGGGCTCGAGGGACGGGTGGGCACCTGGGCGTCGTCGGCAAGCAATGAGGGGTCGACCGTAACCACGTCGCGCCGAGGGTGCATGAGCGAGTTGACGAGCGTTATGGCGACCATGACGACGGCCACCATAACGAGGTTGTGTGGGTTGAGTATGGTTTGGCTCACTGGCACAGGGCTGTTGAGGACGCCGTTGGTGGCTTTGGCAAGGGCGTCGCCGGGGGTGGCCATGGTGAGGGGGATAGAGCCCGAGAGACCAGCGTGCCACACCACGAAGCCGCTATAGGCCGAAGCTATGAGCAGGCGGTAGTCGACCCCCTGCAGTCGACGCGCAATTTCTTTGGCAAAAATAACGCCCACAATGAGGCCGAAACCCCAGTTGAGCCAGCAGGCCACGGCCGAGACAGCCGTCACCACAGCGATGGCAGCCACCGGCGTTTTGGGCACCGAGGCCAGCGCCGCAATGCCGCGCTTGACGAGTGGGGCCGAGGCCAGCGCCGAACCGCTGACCAAAACCAGCGCCATCTGCATCGAGAAAGCCAGCAGGCCCCACATTCCCGAACCCCAATGGCCGAGCACCTCGACCGGAGTTTGGTGACACACCGGTATGGCCACTACGGCCGCCACGAGGGTGAGCAGAACGGCAAACACGAACGGCTCGGGCAGCCAGCGCTGCACCAGTTTGACGCAGAACTTAATCATAGACCGAGCAGATAGATAATTTTGCGGGCAATATCGGTATTCTGCTGAATACCAGTAAAATAATCAGCACCAGGACCATAACTGAACACGGGCACCATGACGCCGGTGTGGTAGTCGGTACTAAAGGCAAAACGGTTTGTGCGCCCCTCGATGTCGCCACCAGGAAGGGTGAGCCCCCCCGTTTCGTGGTCGGCAGTGACCACAACAAGGGTGTTGCCGTCGTGTTCGGCAAAGTCGAGCACAGTCTTCAGAGTGCGTTCAAAATCGTTAAGTTCGGCCACGAGGTAGGCCGAGTCGTTGTTGTGGCAAGCCCAGTCAATCTGCGACCCTTCGACCAGCAGGGCAAAACCTTTGGGATTTCGGCCGAGGGTGGCGAGGGCTTTTTGTACCCCCTGCGAGAGCATATCGCCGCGCATGGGAGCATTTTCGGGGTAATACTCGTCGTAGACCAGCGCGCAAAGCTTGTCGGCACTGCTGCGATGCATATCCTCGAGGGTATAGACCACGTCGTAGCCACGGGCTTTGAGGGTATCGATTGGCGAGAGACCATCGTGGCGGTTTTCGGGACGGAAGTTTATTCTGCCTCCCCCAATCATCACATTATGAAAACATTGCGACATCTGGCGGCTGATGGTGTCGAACATATGTCGCTCGGGCACATGGGCGTAGGTGCTGGCTGGGGTGGCATCGAGCACACTGCTGGTCACCACAAATCCGGTGGCCATGCCGCTGTCGGCCGCCATCTTGAAGAGCGAGGGCCAGAACACAGTGTCGGGAGACTGACCCACGGCCGACTTGTTGACCTTGTGGCCCGAGACGAGAGCAGTGCCGCCTGCACCAGAGTCGGTGGTGTAGTTGTCGAGGCAGTAGGTGCGCGAAAATCCGCTGTAGGGGAAGCGCAAAAACTGCGAGTTGTCGCCACCTTGGAGCGCGATAGACGAGTAGACCTGGGCCACACCCATGCCGTCGCCAATAACAAATATGACGTTTTTCGGATAGCTATATTCGGGCTGCGAGGCACTGGCTGCTGGCTGCTCGCCGGCCTCGAGTTCGTCGGCCAAAGCTAAAAGTTCGGCCAAGTCGACCGAAAGCTCCGAACTGGAAAAACAACTGCTGCAGCCCAGTGCCAGCAGGAGCGACAAAAGTATGGTCTTTATTTTCATATTTCTTCTTCGTTAATTAGTGGCAACAATTCCTTTTCAAATATTTCACGCGCTATTATACGATAAAAATAGGAATAAGTTTCATTGAAATGTCGACTGTGATGCATAACATATTGACCTGCCGAGAGTAGGCTGTCGATTTTTTTTTCGTCGACATCAAAATTCAGTGGGCGGGGGTCAATTTCATTCAGCTCGCGCTGATAGTTGCGCCATGTTTTGGCCCACTGCTTCTGTGTCATGCTGGGTGGCTGCTGGGCACTGCGAGCCACAGCGCTGACCACCTGCTCGATTGTCAATGTGCCGTCGGCCACCAACGATAGGTTGACGCGCACATAGCGACCGTCAGGGCCTGTGTAGTAATATGGTGGGGCCGAATGGGTATCGGTCATGTGGGCCAGCTCGCTGCGCACATAGGCGGCCGAGGCTGCTGTATCGGTCACCAAATGAGCCACCCCAAACACATCTTGGAAGCACCATTTATAGACATCGCACAACGACGATTCGGGAAAGGTCTGCATATACTCCTCGAACTCGGGGTGCACAGTTGGCGATGGTGAACAGGCTGCAAAAAGCATGGCCGCGATTGGCAGGGCAAACAATTTTTTCATTTTTTTTCTGTCTTTTTGACAATGACGATACTAAATTCGTAAAGCAAATAGAGAGGCAACGCCACCACCATTAGGGTGAATGGGTCGCCCGTGGGGGTGATGATGGCGGCAAGAACGAGGATGACGACCACAGCATAGCGCCTAACACGACTCATGGCCGACGAGTGCAACACCCCAACCCTTGCCAACAACCAACCCACGACTGGCATTTCGAACATCAAGCCCATGGCCACGCCGAGCAGCACAAACACCGATATGTAGGATGTGAGCGTTATGTGGTTTTCGACAGTGGCGTCGACCTGATAGGTTCCCAAAAAGCGAAACGTGAGTGGAAATATCACAAAATAGCTAAGCAGTAGTCCCAACACAAACATGACATAGCCACCCGTGGCTGCCCACGCAGTATTGTGGCGTTCGTGGTCGTAAAGTCCTGGCGACACAAAACGAAAAAGGACGAAGATAATGTAAGGCATAACTATTACAAAACCGGCCATTAGCGCCACTTTCATGTGCACTAAAAACTGCTGAGCGAGGTCTACACTAACCAGGCCCACGTCGAATGTTTGACGCAGGCCTGTCAGTTTTTCTATCAAACGGTAGGTAACGAACTGTGGGCTCTTGGGCGCAAGAACTATCGAGAAGAGGGTATCTTTGAAACAAAAGCAGACCACCGAACTCACCACCACAGCAATGAGTATGCGTATGAGGCTGCCCCTCAGCTCGTCGAGATGCTCCCAAAAAGTCGTATGCTTCCTGTTTTAATTGTCAGACTTGGGCACACTGTCGTCTTTGGGGTCATCGGTACCGTTCATACCATCGCGGAAACTTTTAACTCCACGACCGACACCCTTCATGAGTTCGGGAATTTTCTTTCCTCCGAAGAGAATCAACACTACGAGGACAATGAGGACAATCTCGCCTGTTCCAATTCCAAAAAGCAAAAGTTTCATACCGTTAAAAATATTTTTTCAGTCGATTGTTGTATCAGTCTCAACGGCTCTCGGCTTCGGCCTTGATGGCTTTTTTCTTGCTGTTTTTGGTCCAGAGGCCATAAACTTCGCTCACGTTGCCGGCCGTGGTGAAAGCATTGATTTCGTTGGTCTTAAGATAGTTGAGCAACGACGAAAATTCATCCTTGGTGAGGAGAACTTCGAGCTCGATAGATTTTTCGTTAGTGTAGCCACCAATAACCTCGTAGAGGGTGCAGCCGCGATGGAGAGTATTGATGATGTAGTGGCGAATGCGCTCGTAGTCTTTCGACACGATGCAGACACGCTTGCGATTGTTGAGCGTGGCGGTGAAGTAGTCGACTACCAAACCGTTTATCCAAGTGCCGATGAGGCCGATGATGACCATACGGATGGGGTTGTTGGGGATGAAGAAAGCCGAGCAGCAGATGACGGCACCAGCAACCGAGACCGAAGCTCCAATGTCGAAGTGCAGGAACTTGTTGACGATTTTGGCCAGAATGTCGAGGCCGCCAGTCGAGGCATTGATACTGAACAAGATAGCCTGCGAAGCGCTAAGCATAAGCACAAAGCAGCAGAGGTCGAGCCAAGGGTCGCCCATAACCGACGGGGCATCGATGACGGGGTTGTAGGTGGCCAGTTTTTGCCACGGGAGGACGGCAGCCCAAAAATCGGTCAGCGGGCCGAGAATAAGAGCAGTGTAGACTGTCTTGAAACCAAACTCATGGTCGATTATCAAGAATGCCAGTATCAGCAATATGATGTTGATGACCACGATGTAGACCGACAGTTTGCCGCCGAAAATGCTAACCAGCACCAGCGAGAGACCCGAGATTGTGCCAATAATGAGTTTGCTCGGCACGAGGAAGTAGTAGACGGCCGCAGCGGTCACCATCATTCCTAAAGTCATAATTATCAGTTCTTTCCAGAACTTACCCGTTTTTACGACGCTGATTGCGTCAAGAAATTTTGACATTGGTGTACAATTTTTTTAGGTTATTTGAGTTATTATTTATTATATCCGTTGAGGGTTGCGTAAACGGCGAGAGCTGCCACCGACTTCATGCCGGTTTTTTTGCTAATATTTTTGCGATGGGTGTTGACTGTGTTGACCGCAATGTTGAGCTTGGCAGCAATGTCTTTGCTGCTCATACCTTGAGCCAAGAGGGCCAGCACATCGAGCTCGCGTTCACTCAGGTCGTAGTTTTCTTCGGGGGCGAAGATGAGGTTTTCGATTAAGGTGTGTTTCTCTATGTCCTTCGTCAACTGCAAGACACCGAAAACGAGTTCCATGATTTCCTCGGTTATGTAGTCGCCTGGAACATACTTGTAGATGAGCGGAGTGAGGTCGGCCAACTTGTCTTTGAGCGTTTCGTGAGAATGGGCGTAGGCCGACACACGCAGACTCTCGATTTTCTGGCCAGGTTTGAGGGTTCGCAGATAGGGGAAAATGCTTTGCTCTTCGCTCTTGAAGTGCTCGGCGACCTCGGCGCGATAGTCGGAGAAATATTTTTTGAGCACCTCACAGGCCTGCGAACCAGAACGTTCGGCAATGCGGTCGAGGTGACGTTGCATATGTGGCATACGCTCGTTGAGGTAGTAGCGGTGCGAAGCTTCGAGGTAGGAAACGAGGGCCGACATATTGACCGAGGAGAGGAACTCGGCATCGGGCAGGTAGTCGTCGAAGGTATAGATGTTGCAAATCATGAGGAAGAAATCGGCATCCACTCCCTTTTGGGCACACACCTCTTTGATACTTTTTTCGCCAAAGCCTAGGGTAAGTCCAAAGCGCGGCAACATCAGTATCAAGTCGCGGTTGGCAGCTATGAGGTCTGCCATTTTCATTCTTTTCGAAAAAATATGTTGTTGCATTGCTATTTTTTTAGTAATTTTGCAGTCGCGATTCCACCGTCGGAGACCGCAACCGCAATATACGCTCCGGCCGGCAAATCGTTGAGTTCTATGACATTGTTGTAAAAAATTCTAATGAGTCGGCCATGTATCGAATAGATTTCGACACGTTGCAAACCTTTTACCCCAACTTGCACACGGCCGGTTGTAGGGTTGGGCCAAAAAGTAATCTGCGGCGATGCCAACGTGCCTCGAATGGCAAGGTTTGGACCAAGGGCCACGTCGTCGATTCGTAACGAGCCCTCGCCCGAGCAAGCATGATGGCGAAAAGCCACTCTGACCTCGCTGCCTGCAAAAGCACCGAGCTGGACCCGACGAGCAACGTAACCCACTGTGGTATCGAGCGTTTCGGACCAAACCTCGACCGTATCGCTGCCCGAAATAAGAGCTACGCTGTAATGCTCGGCTGGGTGCAAAAGACTGCCCGACGCCACATTCCAAGCCAAGTCTGCGCCTTCGGTAACCATAATCGGAGGACTAACCAACCAGTTGTCGGGCGCCAACGGGCCATAAACCAGGTATGATTCCGACTCGGCATAGCCGCTGCCACTCAGAGCCTCGTCGCCACGCTCGAATTTCCAGCCGTAGCCGTCGCCATCCGCGTCGATTACGGTCCAGCAACCAAGTGTGTCGTCGAATGTTTCAAGGTAGTTGCCGTCGGCTGTTGCGGAAGAGCAATCCTCAACCACAATCGTGGTCACAGCCGAGTCGCGGCCAGCGTTGTTGGCAGCCAGCAACTTGACCGAGAAGCGACCAGCCGAATCCCACACAGCCGTGGCTGGCGACCCCGACACCTGCTCTACCCTCGCACCACCGAAATGCCAGCCCACCGAGGCCTGCACTCCGTTGAGCACTCTGTGGTGGAACATAACCTCCTCGCCAACAGCTACTCGGCGCGGAGCAGTAATGGCTAATCGCGGTTTTTCGGGCGATGAGACCTCGAAATCGTCGACCATCAGCGCGAAGGCGCCAACAGTTCGGTGTTCGAAAACGCAGCGCACAGGCCGCGCAGATGAGGTGCTGAGGTCTATAAAACAGCGGGCATAACCCATTGTGGATGGGACGAAATTTGTTGTGGAGAGCGTCGTGCCCTCGTCGTCGACCAGCGTCACCACCAAAGTGTCAGGCCGCAAATCGGGCCGCCAAGCCGCCAACCAAAAGCTCAATGTTAGTCCCTCTTGTGGCAAGACGAGCCAGGGCGACGCCATACGGTTGACGCTCGCAAGCGCCAAACTCTCAACACGCCAGTAGCCAACGCCACGCACGGGGCGGCTCGAGAGCGATACCATTGCGCCGCTGCCGCTGTGGGCCACGAAATCTGGTTCGGCGTAGCCGTCATCGACAAGCAACGAGTCGAGACTCTGCCACGAGGCGCCATCGCCATCCACATCCTCGCAACTCCACCCATCGGGCAGGCCACTGTCGAAACTTTCGGTGTAGGGAAAGAGCCTCACCGTGTCGGCCGTTGCGCACTTCGCAACCTTGCCGCCACACCACGGCGCCACGCACAACAGCATGACAATCAGCGTAGAACAAAATTTCTTCATACCGTTACGGCACAAATTTCAATTTGCAAATTTACACTTTTTTCTCAAACCACAGATAATTTTGTGCAAACCCACCACATTTTGAGACTGAACGAGATACAAATTATAGTGTTCGCACGAATCTAAAAAGATGTTAAAAATACATAAAATTTGGCTAATTGAGAAAAAAAGCGTAACTTTGCCTTGCTTATTTCATAACAACAAACAACGCAACAAACTGAAACTCAATAATTAATAAATAAAAACACAACAGAACCGATGTGGCAAATGGTTAATAACATGCCAAAAAAAATGATGAAAAAAGTATTTACTGCAATGTTTGCACTGCTGTTGCTGGCCACCACCGTACAGGCTCAGCGCAGCAACCGTGCACGCATGGACTTTACTCGTAATGTCCAAACCGAACAGGCAGCCGCCAGCGCAACCAATATGCGCCAAGCTTCACCTGCCATGACCCCGAAGAAAGCCATCGCACTGAAAGCCACTTCGGCAGAGGTCAGCACCTTCCCGTTCGTTGAGAGCTTCGAGAATGGCACCAGTTTCTGGAGCTTTATCGACGGCGACGGCGACGGCTACAACTTCAACTTCGGCGCCTACCAAAACGCTCACAGCGGTGGCAACGTGGCCTACAGCGAGAGCTACGTGTCGAGCTACTACAGTGGCCAGGCTCTCACCCCCGACAACTGGATTATCAGCCCCAAAATGGTTATCCCCGAGGACTCGCAGCTGAAGCTTTCGTGGTGGCACATGATTCTCGACGGAGAATACTGCGCTGAAAAATATTCGGTCTATATTGCCACCGAGAACACCGTGGCAGCCATGACCGCCAACGCCAGCAACTGCAAATTCACCTACACTGGCACCCCCAGCGACACCATCTGGAACTCTCCCACCCCTATAGACCTCTCGGAGTATGCTGGCAGCGCAATCTATATTGCTTTCCGCCACTACGACTGCACCGACCAGTATGTGCTGATGATAGACGACGTGGTGATTGCCCCCGAAGGCACCCCCATTGCCGACATCAGCGGCGACACCTACGCCGAAGTTAACGGCAACGCCACCCTCAACGCCATTGCCATTTCTGGCGACAACCTTACCTACACCTGGGCTTCGACCCTCGGCACCGTTACCGCCACTGGCAGCAACGCCTCTATCGCCTACACCGCCGCCGGAATCGACACCGTGACCCTCACCGTGAGCAACGGCAGCACCAGTGCTACCTACACCCACCTCGTCACCGTTATCGACTGTGGCGAAAGCGACCTGCCCTACTTCGACGGTTTTGAGGCTGGCCACTTCATGTGCTGGAGCATCGACGACCTTGACTCGAACCAAGACGTCTACTGGCAAGTTATGAACGGTGGCTACGAAGGTAGCTACTGCGCCGCCATAAACTACACCGAAAGCGCCGGCGACAACTGGCTCATCACCAAGCAACTCAGCATTCCCCGCGCCGACGCTATCGAACTTTCGTTCTACTATGCTGTGCGCTCTGAAATGTATCCCGAAGACTTCGAAGTGCTGATTTCGAGAACCGGCAACCAGCCCGCAGACTTCACCACCGTACTCTTTTCCGACACCGCTGCCGACAACACCGACTGGCGCCGCGTATCGATAGACCTCTCGGAATACACCACCTCCGACGTCTACATTGCTATCCACCACCGCAGCACCGACGCTTGGACCCTCTATATCGACAACTTCTATGTTGGCGAACCTCTGCCCCCGACGATTACCATCAACGCTCCCAGCAGCGCCCTCTCTACCGAAACAGTCAACCTGACTGCTACCATCACCTCGTTCGAAGAGGTGGTCGACAATAACATTGCTTGGACCATCGGCAACACCACGCTCTACGGCCCCAGCATCGACTACCAGTGGGACGAAGAGACTGGCGACTACGAGTACTCTGTGAAGTATCACGACTCGTTTGGCACCGACTCTGTCAACGGCACCATCCACATCATCAACTGCAGCACCCCCATCAGCGAGTTCCCCTACTCCCTCAGTTTTGGCAGCACCCAAGTGTGCTGGGAATATGAAGGTTGGGAGCCCTACAACGGCAACAACATCAGCTACCTCATTTCCGAAGCCACTGCCGACGACGAATCGCAGATTAGCCACACCTTCAGCACCAACATCTATGCCATACCTGGTGGCGACGCTCCTCAATATGAGCTCGAACTCTGGCTGGCCAACATAGGCGCTGCCTCATTCAAACTCGAAGCCACCGACGTCGACGCTGGTACCACTACCACCATCACCAGTGGCGAGCTCAACATCGGCACCTATTTCGCCCCACAGCGCTACGACCTCTCTGCCTTTGCTGGCAAAAACATCCGCTTCAGCGGTACCCACACTGGCGACACCTCGACCGGCGTAGCTATACAATATATGTATATCCGTCCCATCGAGGCCCCGAGCGTCTACATCACCGTCCCCACCGAAGGCCGCACCGGCACCGACATTGAGCTGACCTCCATCGTGGCTTCGGCCATCAACGCCACCTACCAGTGGACCATCGAGGGCGCCTCTCCCGCCACTGCCACCACCGCCAACGCCACCGCCACTTGGTCTGCCGCCGGCACCTACACCGTGACCCTCACCGTGACCAACGCCGTCGGCTCCAACTCCGACACCGCCACCATCACCATTTGGGACTGCTCGCAGCCTATCAGCCAATTCCCCACCACCCAAGACTTCGAAGAAGGCCTCGGCTGCTGGGAAACCTGGCGCGCTGAAGAGACCGACCAGCAAAGCAACTTCGGCCTCCTCTACAACAGCAACATTGCTTACCGCGGCAACTACTGCTTCACGTTCGACCCCTATGCCCAAGTCGAGTTCGACTACACCCAGTACCTCATCAGCCCCGAACTCAACCTCGGTGGCGTCGACCGCGGCATAGAGTTCTACGTCTCTAAATACCAGGAATATGCAGCTGTGCCGTTCGAGGTGCGCTACTCTACCACCGACAACCGCAACACCAGCTTCAACAACGTGGCCCGCGCCAGCGGTGGCAACTTCACCGGCTTCTCGCGCTTCAACGCCGTTATCCCCGCCAACGCTAAATACGTCGCCATAACCTACACCGGCTCGCAAGCCCAAGGCTACCTCTTTATCGACGACATCACCTTCCTTGCTGCAGCTCCCACCGAGCTCACCGGCATCGAGAGCGCCAACACCGTCCAGGTTAGCCTCTTCCCCAACCCCGCCACCAGCGTCCTCAACATCCAGGCCGACGGTCTGCGCCAGGTTGAAGTGCTCGACATCAACGGCCGCGTGCTCCTCACCAGCACCGAGGCCACCATCGACCTCAGCACCCTCGCCAACGGTATGTATATGGTTCGCACCATCACCACCGACGGCATTGCTATCAACAAGATTGTCAAGCAATAAGCCATACCACACATGGCCGCAAGGCCACTCACCCAAAGGGCACCTCCGAAAAGGTGCCCTTTCTCTTTGTCCAACGAGCCACCAGCGCCAGTTTGCGCTATGGGTAGCGTCTGGTTCTCGTCGGGATTACATCGGTGGGGCGTCGCGGGAAGGCCGAGGTGGCGTCGAAACAACGTCGCTCAACAATAGGGCTAAAATCGAGAAAAATATATGCCAACGTGGCGAAAACAACGTAGCAACACGGCCTCGAAATCGGGCAAAAATGGGCTTTTTGCCGAGTGCTAAATAACTGATACACAAGCCTTATTCGACCTCAATACGACCCTAACCCCTCCTTAACACGACCGAAGTACTATAAATCAGGTAGTTACGAGCGCCGAAAATTCAGAATTTGAGATAAAAAATTGAGAATTGAGGATTGAATCTTTTTTCGGGGCACGGGGTCTTTTTTGTGGTGCTAAAATGAGTGCTTCGAGCACCCATTTTAGCGCCTTCGGTCTACGGGGAAAGAGCGTTTGGCAGCGCGCACCTCTACCCCACCCCACCGCAGCGCGCCTTCGGCGCGCTGCGGTGGGGTGCCTGCCTCAACGAAAGGTTGCGACCTGCAGCCTCGCACTTTGGCTTGGCCACTTATTGCGGCGAACTTTCGGACTTCACCGTGCTGGTGTTCTTTGCGTCGCGCCCTCGTGAGTAGGCGCGACGCTCTTGGGCCATTTCGTTCGCCTACGCTTGTGCAGACTGAACGCACCACATAACGCACTGCGCAGGCTGCGCCATTTTAATGCCCTGTTTTCGGCTCTGAGCGGCTAAACTATTGCTTAACCACTTTGAGGGCGGCCACGCCATCGGTGGTGACTATGCGAAGCAGGTAGACGCCTTGTGTAATGCCATCCAGCGGCATGACGTTGCCCTCGGTGAGCGTGAGCAGCCTACGCCCGTTGATGTCGAACAGCTCGGCCGAAAGCAGGTGCTCGGCTTCGATGTAGAGTTGGTTGGTTGCAGGGTTGGGGTAGCACGAGGCGGCCACGGTGCCGGAGGCAGCAAAAATATCGTTAAGCGGAACGATGACAAGGTCGTCTATCAGCACGCCATACTTGCCAGCGTCTGTGTGTTCAAAAGCCATGCGCACCGTCTGCCCGGCGAAATTGGCCAGCGAATACTGGCGGTGTGTGAACTGCGGCGAGGTGTAGAGGCTGATGGGCATGACAATGTGTGCAAAGTCGTCGATGTCGGCACCGCTTGTCGAGAGGCGCAGGGCCACCTTGTCGGGCGTGGTGGGGCTGAACGAGCGGATGTAGAACGAGAGCGCGCGCGGCTCGGCCGGCAACTGCAGTGGTGGCGAGATGAGCAGGTTGTGCGAGCGCGTGGGTAGCCACGTGCCGTCTTTTTGTGGCATACTTGACCACGAAACCAGGGCGTTGTTGCTGCCGCCATTGGTCAGAGCAAGGTCAGAGTCGAACAACGAGGGTACGATGGAGGCACGTGTGGATACCGACTCCCAGGTGTAGCCGTCGCCATCGTCGTCGATGGGGAGCCAGCAGCTCAGTCCCTGCTCGAAGTCTACGGTATAGTTGTCGGCCACAACGGGGTCGTTGTTGCAGTCGGTGACGAGTATTTGCAGCGAGTCGTCGGCCGTGCCCGAGCGGCTGTCGACATGGAGCTTCACCCAATGCCGGCCAGGTGTTGACCACCTGATGAACGCTTCGGGCTGCGAAGAGGTGTCGGGCAGGCCCGACTCGAAGGTCCAGCTGTAGGTTGGCGATGGGTCGGGCGTGACAATATCAGACTCGATGCGGACCAACTCGCCCACTTGAGCCTCGCTCTGCACGATGATTGAGGCTGTGGTAGAAATGAGTTCGGGCCGTAGCACGAACTTGGATATATAGCAAGTCGCATCCCCTGTGTTGTAAATATTAAAAGAGACCACATCGCCAGAATCGGCGGCAAATTCTACCGTGGAGAGGTGGCCTGTGCTGCTACTGACCAACATGGTATCGAAGAAGATGGTATCGACCGACGCGGCTGTGCATTTTTCTATCAAGAACCGGACCGGACGTGTTTGCTCTTCCCAAGACATACCGAGCACAGGCTGCAAATCTATCGCGTAGGTGCCATAGGCTGGTATTCGGAAACGTGGTGTGCGGTAGCCATCGGAGAGAGAGGTCCCTGGGTACAAATCCAAGCCTAAGCCATAACTGCACCTCAAGCCCCCTTTGTAGCAAATGCTAAAAGTGTCGGGGGCGGTGGTAAAATCGAGCGATAAAGGTAGGGTGCTAATGGTGTCGTTGCAATTGACGATGCGAATAGAGTCTTCGGCGAGTGTACAGCCCATACGATTACAGAGCGTGTAGCGATACTTGTAGAACCCGTCGGGCACGCCAGCCCAGCGCAGTCTTGCCGAGAAGGTATCGGTCTCGACAAGCACGCCCGAACCACCATCCCAACGGTAGGACGTGAGCGGGATATAGCTTTCGCGCGTTGCTTTAACAGAGAGAACATGGCCCGCTATCAAAGAGAGTGCAGGGCCGTCGTTGACGTTTCTGATATCTTTCGACAGAGTAATTGATGGTGCAGAAACGCGTTCTATAGAAATATTCGAAATTAAAGCAGTGGCGGATGTATAGACGAATGCTATTTGGATGGTTGAGCCACCGTAGTTTTGGAGTAACACATGGTAATGACCAACAGATGAGGTTTGTACATCGACTCGCACAAAACTACCGAAACCAGCACCTGGGTTCCGCGACACCCATACTTCAACTGTAGGCTGAGTAGTCTTCGAGAAACGCAGCACTAAATTATTTTCGCCTTGTGGTATGGCAAACGTCGGACTGTAGAGCGTATCGTTTGCACCCATTACCGCATCCGCAGGACTATAATATTGAATGTTACCATTTGCCGAATGCCAGCAGCCCAACACATCGTTGGGGAACGTCTCGATGTATGGGAATTCGGTGATTGTGGCACACGTGTTGACATAGATGACAAATCTTTTGGTAACACTGTAGCCGAGGCTGTTGGTAACGGTCACGCTGCAGTTGAGGCTGTCTGACACATTACCGGTCCAAACCACTTTGGCAGTTGTGTCGGCGGCGACCACCACGGCGTTAGGGCCGAAGTCCCACTGGGCTGTTGTGGGCAACGAGCTGTTTGTACTGAAAGCGACGTAGGCCGTGTCGCTGCCGAAAACATATGGAGTGGCGGTTAGCTCGACATCAAAATTTGTTGGTGGGCCCACTACAACATCGTCGATTGCGAGTTTTTTCTCAGTAACCGAGTTAACTCCAATGGTGCGGAAAGCGAATCTGACCGATGAGCCGGCGCCCGCCGTGCCTACCGTCAAGTGCATTGTGCGGTTTATCTGAGTACTGACATCGTAGGAAGCCAACATCTCGGTGAAGTCGCTAATGCTGGAACCACTGGTCGAGAGCCATACCTGATATTTGGCTCCCGGGAAGCCCCCATCGGTCATGACCTTCCACGACAGTTCGTCGGTTTCGTTATAAATAACAATAGGGGGGCTTATTAGCCACTGGTCGTCGGATGGTGGTGCCGAGAGCGACGAAGTTGCCGCATATAAGCCTCGCCCGTTGAGCCAGACTTCGGGGCGCCAATAGGCAGAGCCGGAGGTTTCAGCCGTCCAACAGCCGAGGCCGCCGTCCTCGAAATATGCCTCGTAGGGTAGGCTTTCGACAATCGCGTTGCACTGGCTAATAAAAACGGGGCGGTAGGCTGCGCAAATGGTGTCGCCGCTGGTGTCGATAACAAAAAAGTCGATAGTGTCGTAGCCGGGAGACGACCAAGTAAAGACAGCCGAGTCGCCAAGACTTCCTTCAACATTGATATGCGCTTCGGGGTCGAGAGAACGCCCCTGCCACACATATATGAGGTTGTCGTAGTGGGCAACGTTGCTATCGAGCACGGCCGAGATGCGCAAACTGTCGTCAACCGCGACCGAAGCCTCGTTACAGACCAGGGTTGCACGCGGTTTGCCGGCAGCAAATATAGAAATGTCATCAACCAAAACAGCATAACCGTCTCTGAACACAATCATTATGGTTACCCATTGACCGGCATAGGCCGAGAGGTCTATCGTGTACAAACCTATTGGAGCGTTTTGTGAGTACCAAATGGTACCACTGCCACGTGTGTCGCTGGCAAAATCTTCGTCGGTCGATATCTTCAGCTCTATTGTGTTCCGAGACATATTGTTGAATGTAAGTAAGACCGAATCGCCAGGCTGAAAGAGCTTCATTCGAGGGCTGATGAGCCCCACGTTGGTGGCGGAAATATGTGCCGTGGCATGGAAAATATGGTTATCGGTGGCGCTTGTAAGAGAGCGGAGCGAAACCAAATCGGATGGGTAGGCTGTCCAACCATTAAGGCCACACTCAAAATCTAAATCGTAGGGCGGATTTTGACCCGCAGCAGCCATTGGGGTCAAAAGCACGAGGGCGAGAGCCGCGAAGAGTTGCAATTTTTTCATATCACTACCTTTGTCTTATTACTAATCAACCTTTGGCGGAAGTTGGCAGGCCAATTACGACACAACAGATTGATTATCACCAATTTTGTACCACTCTGCAACAAACCTCCGACACTGCAAATATACAAATTTTCTTGATACTCACAAAATTTTTTCCGATATTTCAGATTTTGTGCGTAACTTTGCACTATAAAAAATTGTAACCCAACTTCGAAGTATGAATAAGAAATACATTGTCTTGGCACTTGCCGCCACCCTGCTCACAGGCGGCGTTATGGCCCAAAAGAAAAACCAAACCACCAGCCCGACCGATGGCGGTGGCATAAGTACCGAAATGATGCAACAAATCAAGCAAGGCTTTGGCAACTCTGCCTCCGACAAAGCCCTGCGCAACATCATGGTGAACCAAAGTCCGGCCAAACTGGCTATGAACTACGAAAACGCCACTAAGTTCGACTCGCACTTCAGCAACCGCGTGGAGAGCCGCGCCGTGACCGACCAAAAATCGAGCGGCCGCTGCTGGATGTTTACCGGCATGAATGTGCTGCGTAACCAAGCCATACGCAAACACAACCTGCCCTCCGATTTCCAGTTCTCGCAAGCCTACCTCTTCTTCTACGACCAGCTGGAAAAGGCCAACCTCTTTCTCCAAGCCATGATAGACACCTATCAAAAACCCATCGACGACCAAGAAGTGCAGTGGCTCTTCAAAAACCCAATAGGCGACGGTGGCCAATTCACTGGCGTGGCCAACTTGATTGACAAATATGGTCTTGTTCCTGCCGACGTTATGCCCGAGACCTACAACACCAACAACACCTCGTCCATAAGCAACCTGCTCAGCCTCAAGTTGCGCGAAGACGGCCTCGCCCTGCGCGAACTGGCAGCACAAAAAGGCACCACCCAAGCCAAATTACACCAAACCAAGACCGAAATGCTGGCCACCATCTACCGTATGCTTGCCCTGACCATGGGCGAACCTCCGGCACAATTCACCTGGCAACAAAAGAACGCCAAAGGCGAGATAGTCGAAACCGCCACCTACACCCCGAAAGAGTTCTACGAAAAGTTCGCCAAAACCGATTTCAGCAAATACTATATGGTGATGAACGACCCCACACGCGAATACTATAAAGTATACGAAATACAGTACGACCGCCATGTCTATGACGGCCAAAACTGGCGCTACCTGAACCTCCCCATGGAAGAGATTGCCCCCATGTGCATAGCCTCTATCAAAGACAGCACGATGATGTACTTTAGCTGCGACGTGGGAAAATTCCTCGACCGCGAAAAAGGCTTTATGGACATGAACAACTTTGACTACGCCTCGCTTTTCGGCACCGAGTTCGGTATGGACAAGAAGCAGCGCGTTGCCACCTACGCCAGCGGTAGCAGCCATGCCATGACCCTCTGCGCCGTAGACCTCGACAAAGACGGAAAACCACTCAAATGGATGGTCGAAAACAGCTGGGGCCCCAACTACGGCTACCAAGGCAACCTCATCATGACCAACGACTGGTTCAACGAGTATATGTTCCGCGTGGTGCTTGAAGAGAAATACATCCCCGCCAAACTCCGCGCCATGATGGACCAAAAGCCCATCATGCTCCCCGCCTGGGACCCCATGTTCGCCCCCGAGGAATAGCCCAAACATTTTTTTCTCACTACAAAGCCGAATATTCATTATTTTTGCGTAACTTTGCAGCAGAAAAAAAAACGACAACAATATTTTTTTGATAAAGAACAAAAACCAAACCGACAATACGAACTATGGCCAAAATCAAACAGATTGAAAGCCTGCAAAACAAAGGCTACAATTGGAAATTCAGCACCGTGGGTGGAGTGACGCGCGTTAACATAGAAACGGGCGACGACATTGCCCACCTCGGCGAACTCGACCAGAAACTCTGGACCGTACTCAGTTGCCCAGTCACAGGGCTCGAATTCGACGAGAAAACCCTTGCCCTTATCGACGCCGACCACGACGGCAAAATTCGCGTAGCCGAAATGGTGACCGCCTCGCAGTGGCTCTGCCGCGTGGTGCGCGACCCCAACCTGATTGTCGACAGCAACGCCACACTCAACTTTAGCGACCTCAATACCGAGAGCGAAGAGGGTCGCACAGTGCTCGAAGCTGCCAAAACCATACTCGCTCGCATTGGCAAGGAGAAAGAATCTATCGACATCGCCGACGTCGACGAATATATGGCCGTGTTCGAAGAGAAATGTCGTGCCGAACACGCTGCTAAGCAGCAGACCGACGACACCTATACCCCACCCTACGGCGACAACACCGAGACCGCTCTCACCGCCGTAACCGCACTCAAGGAGAAGATGGCCGACTTCTATATGCGCTGCAAACTCATACAATTCGACGACAACTGCTCGTCGGTGCTCGACGTGTCGGTAGAGCGCGTCGGAGCCATCAGCGCCGGCAACTTGGCCGACAGTTCGGCCGAGATTGCCTCCTACCCACTCTCGCGCCCTAACCGCAACGCCGTGCTGCCCATTGCCGAAGGTATCAACCCCGCCTGGCAAGCCACATTCGACACACTGAAGGCTACGGTCCTCGACACCGATTTTGCCGGCCGCGAAAGCATTACCGAAGCCGATTGGACCGCCATCATGGCCAAACTGGACGAATACGTAGCTTGGCGCGACGCCAAAGCTGCTGCCGACAACGAGGCCATTGATGCCGAGTTGGCTCGCGAGTCGGCCGCCATCGAACCCGTCGACCGCGCCATTCGCTACTGTCGCGATTTCTACCACCTGCTGCTCAACTTTGTAGTATTCAAAGACTTCTACAACCGCAACAACGACCGCCAAGCCGTGTTCCAGGCTGGCCAGCTATTCCTCGACCAACGCTGCTGCAAGCTCTGTATCCGCGTTTCGGATATGGCTAAACATAACGCCATGGCCGGCATGAGTGGTATGTACCTAATCTACTGCCACTGCGTGTCGAAAACGCTTGGCCACGAAATGGATATTGTTGCCTCGCTCACCACAGGCGACGTCGACAACCTTTATGAGGGCAAGAACGCTGTGTTCTACGACCGCGCTGGCAACGACTACGACGCCACCATAACCAAAATCATAGACAACCCCATAAGCATAGGCCAGGCTTTCTGGAGTCCCTACCGCAAGTTTGGTAAATGGATAACCGACAAAGTTACCAAGTCGGCTTCCGAAAAGGAAAGCAAACAGTTCGACCAAATGACAGCCCAAGCCGATACCGCTACTGCAAACCTCGCCAACAAAGAGGGCGCTCCCGAAGGCGCTCCCGAGGGTAAGGCCCAGATGTTCGACATAGCAAAGTTTGCTGGTATTTTTGCCGCCATTGGCTTGGCTGTAGGTGCCATTGGCGGCGCGCTGGCCGCTCTGGGCGGATTTGTGGTTGCCAAGTGGTATAACATCATCCTTTTGGTTGCCGCCATCGTTATCATCATCAGCGGTCCCTCAATGTTCTTGGCATGGCTCAAGTTGCGTCGTCGCAATCTCGGCCCCGTGCTCAACGCCAACGGCTGGGCCATCAACTCCAAGATACTGGTCAACGCCACTTTCGGTTCCACCCTCACGAGCGTGGCTCGCTACCCCAAAATCAATGTCAAAGACCCGCTGGCCGACAAAAAGATGCCCGTGTGGCTGCGCATTGTGATTTTGCTGGTAGTGATAGCAGCCGTGGTTGGTGTGCTCTACTGGCTGGAAGTTATTTGACGATAGCTGCCCTACAGCAATAACAACACAGAGGCCGCGCTTTCAGCGCGACCTCTGTTATCTTTCCCCCCTCACACCTTGAGTTCGTAATCGGCGTAGGAGTAGCATAAGCCCGAAGTCTCGTCAACGGCTTGCTGGCTTAACGAAAGGCAGCGGTAGCGACTCAAATCGAGTGGTGGGAAGTAGACGTCGGCCTCGAAGTCGGCATGCACCCAAGTCACGTAGAGCCTTTTGGCCAACGGCAGGAACTGTTTGTAGACCTCGGCACCGCCGATGACGAAAGCCTCGTCTTCGCCGGCTACCGCAGCGGCAGCCTCGGCCACCGAATGAAAAATTTCGGCACCCTCATACGAAAAATCAGAATTTCGCGTTATTACTATGTTGCGACGCTTCGGAAGCGGACGCTTCGGAAGCGACTCGAAGGTGCGACGCCCCATAATCACCGTGTGGCCGGTGGTGAGTTGTTTGAATCGGCGCAAGTCGTCGCCAATGTGCCACAAAAGGTCGTTATCTTTGCCAATGGCCATGTTTTGCGCCAACGCCACTATGATTGAAATATTTGATTGCATGGTTGTTTATTTTTGCGGTTGATGATGGTCGAAGATGGCCGTAGAGCGGTCGAAAATACCTGTCATATAGGCAATTGCCAAGCCATAATTGGTAACCGGCACCCCGGCTGCGAGGGCTGGTTCGAGGCGAGCTTGCAGCTGACGGCGCGTAGCCACACAGCCACCACACTGCACCACCAGCGCGTATCGCCCCACGTCGCCCACAATGGGCGACGAGCCAGCCAGGACGTCGCACTGCAGCTGAGCCCCAGTGAACCTGGCCAGCAGGCGCGGCAACTTAACACGGCCAATATCCTCGCACGTAACGTTGTGTGTACAACTCTCAAGCAGTAGCACACGGTCGCCATCGCGCAGGCGCGAAATGCTTCTGGTGCCCTCCAAGTAGTTAGCGAACAAACCTTTGGCTCGAGCCAATACCACACTGAAGCTGGTCAAGTACACCTCTTGTGGCACCACTTGGGCCACTTGGGCAAAAACCTGGCTATCGGTCACCACCAAGCGCGGTGGTTCGCGCAGGCGGCCAAGTGCTGTAGCAAGCTCAGTTTCGCGACACACTACGGCCGTGGCGTGATTGTCCATCAAGTCGCGTAACACCTGCACCTGCGGCAGTATCATGCGGCCTTCTGGTGCCGAAGAATCTATCGGGGTAACCATCACCACCGTGTCGCCAGGCGCCACAACGTCGCCCAACAACGAGGGGGAGCGATAGGCCGACTCAGGCAGTGCTTCGCGCACTCGTTGCAAAAATGGTTCGTGCCGTTCGGGGTCGGTCACACTTAGGCAGAACACCTCGGCACCACACTCGCGACCCACCTGTACCAACCAATCGGCCTCGGGTTGCAACCTGTCTACCTGCGAGCAAACTGGTAGCAGCGGCACATTGCGGCTGCGACAGGCTTCGACAATGGCGCGCTCCTCAGCGCCAAAGTTGCCTGCTGTGAAAAGCAGCACCGCCAAATCCACTGTCGGCAGCACTGCGAGCGAGCGTTCCACACGCTCTTGACCCAGCGAGCCCACGTCGTCGGTGCCAGCCGTATCGACCAACACCACGGGGCCCACGCCACCAATCTCCATCGACTTGCGCACTGGGTCGGTGGTGGTTCCAGCTTCGGCCGAAACGATGGCCACCTGCTGCCCGGTGACGAAATTAATCAACGAACTTTTGCCGCTATTGCGACGCCCGAAGAAACCCACGATGGGCTTGTTCTCGTTTCCTTTCATAGTGCAAAGTTACAACATTTTTCCGACACGGCGGAAAAAAACTATCCTCACCCACCCTCGTTCGGCTCTCGGCCAACGATTTCGGTGGGTTGCGCAGTGCCGTTCTTAACCGCCAGAAGCAGGCTGTGCGAGCCACCTCGCCCAGCTTGGAAAAGGGACACTACAAGGTTTTGAAGCTCACAGAAAAGAACGACGGTGAAAAAAATTCTGCTATTCAAAAAAAAAAGCGTAACTTTGCAGATTGAAAATTTTGAACGTTTAAAAATTCGCCGAATCATGGATACCAACATCAAACGCCTAACTCGCAGCCTCAGCGACCGCAAAATTGCAGGCGTATGCGGTGGTATGGGCCGTTACTTCGCCGTCGACTCCACCCCCATCCGAATCATCTTCCTAATCGCGCTACTGCTCGGCTCGGTCGGCTTTTGGGCCTACTTAATCTGCTGGCTCGTCATGCCCGAAGGCGAATAAACAAACCACACCCACCATCAGCCAAACCAAAAAAGAATAAACCACACCAAAACAAAATAACGCACAGTCTTATGGCAACAAAATACATCTTCGTTACGGGAGGCGTGGCCTCGTCGCTCGGCAAAGGAATAATCGCGGCCTCGCTGGCCCGCCTGCTCAAGGCCCGTGGCTACTCTGTTACCAACCAGAAGCTTGACCCCTACATCAACATCGACCCCGGCACCCTCAACCCCTACGAACACGGCGAATGCTACGTAACCGAAGACGGCGCCGAAACCGACCTCGACCTCGGTCACTACGAGCGCTTTACGAGCGTAGCCACCTCGCAGGCCAACAACGTCACCACCGGCCGCATCTACCAGAACGTGATAGACAAAGAGCGCCGTGGCGACTTCTTGGGCAAGACCGTGCAAGTAATCCCTCACATCACCAACGAAATCAAAGAGCGCATAACCGCCCTCGGCAACACGGGCAACTACGAATTTGTCATTACCGAAATTGGCGGCACAGTGGGCGACATCGAGAGCTACCCCTTCATCGAAGCCGTCCGCCAACTCAAGTGGGCCCTCGGCCGCTCGTGTATAGTTATCCACCTAACCTATATACCCTACATTGCCGCCGCCGGCGAACTAAAAACCAAGCCCACACAACACTCTGTCAAAGCCCTCCAGCAGCAAGGCGTTCAGCCCGACATCATCGTTTGCCGCACCGAGAAACCCCTCACGCGCAGCGTGAAAGACAAAATAGGCCTCTTCTGCAACATCGATGGCGACAGCGTTATCGAAGACGGCGACGTGGCCAGCATCTACGACGTGCCTATCAAGATGCGCGACGAGAAACTGGACCTCCAGGTGCTCCGCAAACTCGACGTCCCAGTCAAGAAAGAGCTCGACCTCGACAAGTGGGAATCGTTCCTCTACCGCCTTCACAACCCCGAACGCGAAGTCACCGTGGGGCTGGTTGGCAAATACGTCCAACTGCAGGACGCCTACAAAAGCATAACCGAAAGTTTCATCCACGCCGGCGCCGAACTGCGCTGCAAGGTGAAGGTAAAATACATCAACTCCGAAGAAATCGAGCCCCACAACGTGAGCGAACAGCTGGCCGGACTAACCGGCATACTGGTCGCCCCAGGATTCGGCAACCGCGGCATCGAGGGCAAGATACTTGCCGTGCAATACGCGCGCGAAAACCGCATACCTTTCCTCGGCATCTGCCTCGGTATGCAATGCGCCGTGGTAGAATTTGCACGCAACGTGCTGGGCTATGCCGATGCCCACAGCGTCGAAATTGCCCCTGCCACAACCCACCCCGTTATCGACATGATGGAGGAGCAGAAAAACATCTCTAACATGGGCGGCACCATGCGCCTCGGCGCCTACCCCTGCCACCTGACAGAGAACAGCAAAGCCATACAAATCTACGGCCAAGCCGACATCAGCGAGCGCCACCGCCACCGCTACGAGTTCAACAACGCTTACCTCGAACAGTTCCGCCAAGCGGGTATGGTGCCGGCCGGAATCAACCCCGACAGCGGCTTGGTCGAAATTGTCGAAATACCCTCCCACCCCTTCTTTATCGGCTCGCAATTCCACCCAGAATATAAGTCGACCGCCATGCACCCCCACCCACTCTTTGTAGCGTTCGTAAAGGCCGCTATGACCCAAAACGGCAAACAACTATGAAGATAGGCGTCATCATTGCAATGGACGTGGAGTATCGCCAAATGCGCGACCTGCTCCATGGCGACAGCGGCCAACTGGGCAGCAACCAGATTGTGCTGTGGCAGTGTGGCATTGGCAAAGTGAACGCCGCCATCGGCACCATGCGCCTAATGGCGCAACACTCGCCCGACTGCATTGTCTCGACCGGCCTGGCTGGGGGCATAGACACTTCGACCCAAGTGATGGACATTATGGCTGCTTCGCAATCGGCCTACCACGACGTGTGGTGCGGTATGGGGTGCGAATTGGGGCAAGTGCAGGGCCTGCCTACGCGTTTCGACGCCGACAAAGAACTGCTCGCAGCCGCCCTCAACACTCAATTGCCCGAAAATCAACGACTCATTAGCGGCCTCATTTGCACTGGCGACCAGTTTATTACCGACCGCGAGGCTCAGCAAACCATCAAACACAACTTTGCCGACGCTCTGGCTTGCGACATGGAGAGCGCCGCCATTGCCCACACCTGCCACATATACAATGTGCCATTCCTCAGCCTGCGCCTCATCAGCGACACGCCCGGCAACACCGACAACCACCAGCAGCAGTGGGACCAATTTCTTGCCGCCATGTGCGACCGCTCGTTCCACTTTGTTAAACAATTCTTAGAACAAGTCTGACCAATATGGAAGTAATTCAAAGTTTCACCATAGACCACACGCACCTGAAGCCTGGCATATACGTGTCGCGAATCGACAAGGGGTTCACCACGTTCGACCTGCGCATAACCGAGCCCAACCGCGAGCCCGCCGTGGCCCCCGCGGCCATGCACAGCATGGAGCACTTGATGGCCACCTGGTTCCGCAATTCGGAGGCCAAGGACGACGTTGTTTACGTCGGGCCAATGGGCTGTATGACAGGTATGTACGTCATCATGACCGGCAACTATAACGTTGACGATATGCGCCGCCTGACCGTGGAGTGCCTCGACTGGATACTGACCCAGACCGAGGTGCCAGCCACCACGCCCGAAACCTGCGGCAACTACCTGCTGCACGACCTGCCCATGTGCCACTGGGAGTGCCGCCGCTACCGCGACAGGCTGCTCAACGACTTCCATAGCGAATACACCAAGCTCGAGGTGAAGCTCGCCGACGGGCGCATTTTTGCCGATGCTTGAGGCAAAGCGAAGAGTTCGAGGGGCCTCACCGCTTGCGGTGAGGCCCCTATTGTTTTCGACACAAGGAGCTGGAGGGCGCGCCACAACTTCGGGGCAAGGGGCGGATTGCTTCGAGAAAAAATCGTCGCAGCGAGGGCCGTTACGCGGCCCAGAGAGGGGTTTTCATCGGCCCGGCGTCGGGGTGTTTTCGGCCCCAAAAGGGGCAATTTTCGGGGCGTAAGTGGCTGATTGATAGGCGTTGTTCGACCTCAATACGACCTTAACCCCTCTTTAACCCCTCCTCAACCCTGTTAATCAGCCACTTGCAAAATCGAGCGTAGCGGCTTTTTTCAACGCTGCCGAGCGTCGGCAAGGAGGGTGCCAACTTCGGGGTCGTCGGCCATCTCGGGGCAGAGGGTGAGAAGCGTGTCGATGGACTCGCTGCCACTTTGCAAAGCCACAAGGAGAAAGTGGAACATACTGTTGCGCTGGCCGAGGCGGAAGTAGATTGCGGCAAAACGTATGGCGAACTGGGGGCCGTCGTCGGCCGCGGCAGCCCCCTGCAGGGCTTGGTCGAGCGCGTCGGCATAGCGGCCGGCGCGTATGAGGTAGTCTATGTATGAGGTCCAGTTCTCGTCGGCTTCTGGCTCGCGTTCTATGGCACCGCGCAGGGCGAGCTCGGCCTGCTCATGCTCGCCATACTCTTCGTGTAGCGAGCCGAGAAAGCGGAGCACTCGTGCGGGGTCGGGGCTTGAGGTGAGGGCTGTGGTGGCGCTCTGCACAGCCAGGTAGTACTCGCCCATGGCGCGATAGCAGTCGGCCAACGAGGCGTAGAGGTCGCTCACCAGCAGCGGCGTCGAGAGGAGCGCAGTGGCACGTATCTCCTGTTCAGCCTGTTTGAAGTATGGCAGGGCGGCCTCGCAGTTGTTCATACGCAGATAGACAGAGCCTATGGCAAAGCTCACCACCTCTTTGTGCTCGGCATAGTCGAGGCTGCGGCGCAGGCTCTCGACAGCTTTTAGGGGCTGGCCGGCATCCTCGTAGCAGTCGGCTATTGCCATATAGGCGTCGAAAAAAGTTTTGTCTATGGCAATGGCGTACTCGAAGGCGTCGATGGCGTGTTCGTACATTCCGAGGGTGTAGTAGGCCTCGGCCAGACAATACCAGGCGTAGTGCGAATAGGGTTCGCGCTCCACCATTTTGCGGAAGTAGTCGGCGGCGGCTTCGGGCTGGTCCATATCGGAGTAGGCGTCGAGCAGGCCGAGCAGCACGTGGTGGTCGTCGGAGCCTGCGGCTACGGCCTTTTTGTAGAACCGGGCCGCGTCGTCGTAGCGGTTAAGCTTGTAATACTCGTCGGCAATATTGGCATAGACGGTGCCAAGCATATAACCATCGGCTGCAGCTTTTTGGAAGTAGGCAATGGCCATTTCGGGGTGGTCGGTCATGCTGTAGAGTGCACCGAGGGCGTAGGCCACGTCGGTATTGGTCGGGTCTTTACGCTCGAGGTCGGAGAGTATGGCGAGCGATTGGTCGAACTGGTTGCGGGCGCTGTAGAGGTGCGAGCGGCGCAGGCGCACCTCGGCCGAGCCAGGGTAGAGGTTTTCGGCGTAGAGTATGGCGGTCTCCATCTTGTCGAGGTCGGCCGTTTCGAGATAGAAATCGATGATGACTTCGATTTCGTCGGTGTCGAAGAAGTGGCTTTGGCCTTTGAGTATGGTGTTCTCAAATTCGTTGACGAGGGTTCGAACTTCGTCGTCGTAGTCTTTGAAGCGGTCGTTGAGCATGGCGTGGTCTATCTTTTTTTGTCAGAACGAGATGCGAGCTGTTATGCCCCCTTTGGTTGTAGAGTTGTCGTAAGAGCTCGAGATGTAGGGATGGTTGATGTTGGTTGTGATGAAGGCGCGGAGGGTGATGGCAGTGCTGACGGCATATTCGGCCGAGAGTTCGGCCATCCAAACCTGGTTGCCCGAGGTTATCTGTCCGCCCAAGGCGGGGTTGTAGCTATTAATTTTGCGGATGTTGGTCTTGTTGCTGGTGTAGGTCAGGTTGAGTTGCAACACGAGGTCGCTCTTGAGCTTGTGGGTGGTTCCGCCAATCTGCACATCGACAGCCACGTCGCGAAAACGGTAGCCAGTGCCGAAGGTGACTCCATCGCTCGAAGTCTCGGTGAGCTGGTTGTTCGAGAACGAGAGGGCGAGGTTGCGAGTTTTTTTGACCGAGAAGTTGAGGTTGAAACTATTCACCATATTGAGCGAGAGGCGAATAAGGGGGTTGAACTGCTCGCTTATCTGCACAGCGTCCATGGTCATGGGCGGAATGTAGTCGCCCGTGCTGTTGAGCACCGTTTCGAGACCGTAGTCATAGTCGGTGGCCGAGGCTATTGCCGCGTCGGTATAGAAGTTGCCAACGGTGTAGGTAGACGTGTATTTGTGCGACATTGTGATGTTTGTAAACCACTTCTTGAGGAACTGAACCTTGTTCAAACCGTTATAGTTTATGGTCCAGTTGGGCAGTGGTAGCTTTAGGAACGGCGAGAAAGCCTGGGCTGCAGGGTCGTGGCCGAGGTAGGTAGCCAAGAACGAGGTGAGGAGCACCGACTGACTGTTGCCGCTATAGCCTGCCGGGTAGAGCTGGCCGTTCATCGTGTCGAGCACTTGCTGCGAGGTGTAGGGGTCGGGGTTGAGGCTGGCCAAGCGGTTGGCCACGACGGTGCGGTTATCTAGAAAGCGCTGGAAAAGCTCCTCGCTGTTGGCAAAAGCAGTAGCAAAACTCCAGATGGTGGTATTATACGAGCCGGTCATGATGCGAGACAGGGGTCCGTCGACACGGCCCAAGTCGTTCATATACTTATAATAATACGATTCGCGCGAGGTGTAGTTCTGTGTAGCGTTGAGCTTGATAGAGAAGTCGCGTATTGGCTCAACCGTGGCGGTGGCCGAGAAGACTCGGTTGGCTGTTAGCTCGTGAGGCGAGTTGAACAACGTGTCGCTCGACAGTAGGTCGTGGTACAGCAGGCTTTCGGCCACGTCGGTGTCGAAGCCCAAAACGTAGCCCAAGCCAGGCGACCAGCTGGTGCGTGGGTCGAGGCCGACAAGCATTGGTTCGCCCAAGTAGCCAGGCAGATGCGAACCACTGGTAGAGTTATAGTTCAAGTTAACATCCTTAACACTCGAGACCAGTCGCAACCCGAAGTAGGCAACGTTCTTGAGCGTTTCGAGCATCTTGGCGTGGCGTAACGAGTCGGCGTTTGCAGTCGAGTCTACGGCTTTCTTTGGTTGCTGCTTGGGCTGTGGCAAACGGGGGTTGCGGCCGTTGGTCGGGGTTTGTGTTGCGTAGGCTTTCTTGAGCAAAGGTATCTTGTTATAGAGCGTCTGAAAGTTGGCCGAGAGCGAGGTTTGCATGGTTGTCGAGTTCTGCATAGAGCCACCCATCGTGGCCAGTGCAGGCGTGGTCCCTTCATACTTATATGTAGTGCGGTAGGTAAAGGGCATTTGAACAAAATCGAGATACGGCAGCTTGTTGATTGGCAGGTTCCAAGTGAGGTTGACTGCCTGCTGGAAGTCTTGCATGGTGCCACCACGCGAGAGCGAATGCCAAATCGAGTCGCTCGCCGAGCCAGAGTTGATTGGGCCGATTGGCTCGTCGATTCGGGCGTTGGCATTGGCCGAATAGGTGATGTGTATGCTGCGGGCAAGGTCGTACTGCACCCCATAGTTGCGTTGCCAAGTGAATTGTTTGAAGTATGTCGGCTTGAGTATGACGAGTGCTGCACTCTTGTTGCGAAGCATGGTCTCCTCGTAGTCGCGATAGACCTCGGTGCTGAACGAGACGTTCTTGGGTAGATAGTAGAAGTTTATGTCTTTAATCAGCTTCAAATTATTGTTGTTGAAGAGTTTAACCTTGTCGAACGGACGAATGTTCTTTGGCGAAGTGGGCGAGAAATTATACTGCAAACTGCCACGATGTTGGTCTTTGTGGTAGTAGGCTGTTTCGTCGTCGGAAGAGCGTTCTCGGCTGTATGCATACGACATGGTGAAGTTCTCAACATCGTAGAAGTGTGGCGTCAGCGACTTGGTGCTAATGCGGTCCTTGCGGATGTTGGTAAAGGTGAGGTTGGTGGCCGACTTCTGCTTCTGCGTCATACTGCGCACACTGTCGCGGTCGTCGACAGAGGTATAGGTCTTCAGGTCGTCGGCAAGCAACACGTCGGGGTCGTATGGGTTATATTCTGGACTGCCAATCTCTTTGTTATAGTCGAGATACATGGGCAGATGTACGCCCCACGACTCGGGCAAGAACTTGCCGAGCTCCATGTCGAGGGTGGTCTGGAAGTTGAAGCTGTTGACGAGGTCTACCTTCGACAGGTGGTCTTCGAGATTGCCAAAACCCGACGAAGAGTAGGCCGTGTAGAGCGACAGGTTGCCGAGGTCGGCCAGATTGGTTCTTGCCAAAGCCATGGCAGCCCAGCCACCGCGGTTGATGTAGTCGGCCAAGCGCAACTCGTTGACCCACACTATGGCCGACTTGGGCAGCATATTATTGCCGTCGTTCAGGCTCTTCTTCTTCGGGTTGCGGACGCCTATCATTATCACCTTAACCTTACCCAAGTTGGGCGAACCAAGCACAGAATATTTGCAGCCTTCGATGTTTTCGGTGTAGAGCATGACCGACGATACGTTGCCTCCACTGCGAGCCTGACGGTTACGGTTGGTCTTGATTTCGACAAACTTCTGGAGGTCGATGTCTACATTATTTTCGGTGGGCCAGATGGCCTCGCGACTGTCGGCAGAGGTGTACCACGGAGTTAGTTTCAGCGGCAGCTCGTATTCGTAATAGTTATTGGTATAGTCGCTGCCAAGGCGCACAAAGAGCGCAAGGTCGTCGTCGTCGAGATTATCGGTGGCATACTTCTTCTCGGCGTGTGCATACATTCGCAACGAGCCATAGTGACGCAGGTCGTAGCTCGAATTGCGATAGATGGCACGGGCGTCGCCGGTGTTGAGGTTATCGATATCGAGCGAGACGGCTTGTTCGTTGAGTTTGGTAAAAGCCGACGAGGATGTATACCACGACTCGCGGTACACCCCCGGGGGCAGGACGTAGGGTACAGGCTGGCGACTGCCGTTCTCCTCGATACTGACTGTGGAGATAGAGAAGGAAGTGTTGGCGTCGCCACCGGTCTGGTAATCGCCTGGTTGGAGGAGGTCTTCGCTATACTTACGCCAAGTGGAATAGACCAAATCGAGTGTGGCGAAACGCAGAATGATTGGCTCCGAAAACTGGCTGAGGAACATACGGATAAAGCGTATAGACTGGTAACCGTTGACCTTGCCCACCGTCTGGTCTGGCTCGCGGATGGGTATGCGGAACTGATACCACTTGCAAGTAGTGGTCTGACCGTTACGCAGTTGCACGCTCGACTCCTGGATGTCGACAATATGGTTCTCGCCAATCTGCATCTTGTCGGGCGAGAGATTGATGACGTATTGGTAATAGTTTTCGGCCTCGCTGAGGGTATTGTCGTTGTTTATGTCTTCGACGTCGGGGTAAGAGGTAGCCGAGGTGTTGACTCCGCTGCTGTTGTCGCTATCGCTATTGACTGGCGAGTTGCCTTCGGGATTGTTGTAATATTTGTAACGCTCCACGATACCGGCACCGATTTCGTCATAATAGTTGCTTGCATAGTGGCGGAAATCGTCGCTCGACGGGTCCGAACTTGCTTGTTGATACGACCCTGACCCGACCCCAAAACGGTCGGCTATGGCCTGAACATAGTCGGCAAAAAACGACTGCTCGTCATCCATGCCGTGGGTAGAGCTGAGACCGTCGTAGCCAATATCTTGGTATTTGCGGGCAGTTTCGTCGTTATCGAAGGCGTTGACCATGGGTTGCGTATTAGGCACACGGCCCCAGATAGTGGTATCCACGCCGAGCACATCGTCGGTCGGAGGCAGGCCGTTTTCGAAACTTTTTCGACCGTCGCGCAAAATATCCTCGCTCACGTCGCCGAGGTTGATGTAGAACTTACCGCCCGTATGGTTTGGATTTTCTATAAAGGGGTCCATGAGCCAAAACTCGATAGTTTCGATGTTCTGTGTCTCAAAATCTGTATAATCCAGTTTGCGCATAATGCCAGCCCAACGCGACTGAGGATTGTTAAGGTTGCCGTCGGCGTCGACGCCTGCGCTGTATGGGCCAGGTGCCACATCGTAGTTGTACGGTCCGCGCTCCGACGGATAGTAGGCCAAGTTTAGGTCGTAGATAATGGTCGGTGTGTTAGCTGCAATTTCCTTGTTTGGGAAGACCTCTTGCTCGTATACGCGGCGCGCATATGGCCGAGAAATCTCATCATCGTCAATGCCTGTAAATCGATTGTTTCGTTCGTAGAAACGATTATCTACGCGGTACCAGGCCATGTGTGCTCTGTTGTAGCCATAGGCAAGGCCTGTACCTGGCGCCGTTTCGGGGAACATGGGGAGCGTGGTAGCATAATCTTGTGGCGTACTGGCCAAATGCCAAAAGTTGGTACCGCGGAGGTCGATGCTGCTTTCCGCGCCCTCAAAGTCGTCGATATACGACACGTTGCCCTCGGCCATACCAGTGCGGCTCATGCCGGGGATGAAGTGCGCAAATTCGGCCGTGAGCGAGAGGGTAGACGGGGCTTTGGTTTGAATGCCTGGCAGGAGGTCTACAGCTTTGGTTATCCATGGCACCTCGTGCCTATAGGTAAGGTCCAAGCCCCAAATTGAGTTGCTCGTGGGCTCGTCGCCAAAGTTATTTTTTTGCGTCAGAGGCTGCTCCGAAAGGCTCATAAACGTACCTCCGACATTGAAGTCGGGTTCAACTTCGTAATTCAGATGTAGGCCGAGCATTGTCTTGGTCATCATGCTGAACGAATTGTTCTCGCTACTGACACTGATGGGGGTTCCGCTCGAGAGTATGCTTTCGTTGATTATGCGCACGGTTCCCATGGTGTAATCTACGGTGTAGTCTACATTTTCGATAAGCGGCACACCGCCAGCTGTCACCGTAACCGAACCTTGAGCCACGCTGTAGCCGAGCGATATTTCGCCACTGACGGTTGTGGTGTAGTAGCCTTCGAGGTAGAATTTATTTTTGTCGGCATATTGTTGCGCCAGTGTTTGCGTCATTGTGTAGAGCGAGTCGAAACAGTAGATGTTGGCGAACTCGTCGTTGTTCAAAATGGCACGTAAATCCTTACCGAATGGTTCAACGTAAGGGAAAAACACTCGACCTGTGGTAGACTGAATGAGGCCACCTTTGTAGGCTGCGCTGTCGAACCAGTCGAACACGCCGTCGGCATAATAGTAACTTTGCGAAGCGTCCATACGGTCGAGGCCAAAAACCTCAATGAGCGGAGTGCCCTCCTTGGGGCCTTCTGTGAAGTAGCCTATCCCAACACCACCCTCACTGCTTTCGTACAGGACATTGAGGCGGAAACCATCTTGGCTCAACTGGCTACTTTTCAGGAAGTATACGTTCTTCATCATCAGGCGCCATAGTGGGCCGTGGGTATCGACAGTGGTACTCTTTAACAACTTGACTATCAGTGTATTGGGGTCGTTTATACCGTCGGTGGTCAGTTCGCCGACTTGATAGACATTGGTGTCGCCAACAATTTGGTATTGGAAAGCGACGGCCAACACTTGGTCGTTGCTCAGCGGCTGGTTGAGGGTAATGAAGCCCAGTTGACGGTTGAAAGTGTACTCGCTGGGGTTGAGCAGGCGGGCGCTTTCGATTTTTTCGTAGTCGGTGGCGTTCTCGAAACCGAGTCCCTGCATATACTCGGTGGTGCTGTTAATACTGCGCACAGCTTGCGTGTTGATGAGTTGCAGGAGGTTGTTGCTTTGGTTCGAAGGGAGAGTTCGGCCGGTGCCGGAAACGCGACGGTTCGACGGGTTCGCCTCGCCCAAATCGGTAAGTGCCAGCAGGTTACGATTTTGCGTAACCGCAGCTCCGACATTGGTTCGCCACACTTCGAGGCGTATTATCTTGATGTTAGAATTGACTATCGGGAGGGTCGCCATAGCGGTGTTGTAGTTGTCGTAGAAGTACTGCGCTATGAAGTAGTGGCGGTTTTCTTCGTACTCGTCGGCACGAATTTCGAACTCGTGGCTGCTGGCTCCGCCTTTGACCTGCATATTCTCGGTGCTGGTTTGTTTTTGCGACCAAAGAGCATCGACAGAGAATTTGCCGAACTTGAGTTTGGTGTGGAAGCCCATCAACTGCTGACTGCCCTGGATGAGAGTGGTGTTGAGCGGGAAGGAAATGTTGCCCACCTCGATTAGTTGCAGGATGTCGTCCTCCTTGCCTTCATGGCGAAGCTTGATTTGGTTCTCGAAATCGAAGGTTGCCAGGTTGTTGTAGTTGACATCGAAGTCGAGGAGGTCGCCCAGTTTGACGTTGAGGTTTAGTTGGACGTTGGCGTCGAAGTCGAAGTTGACGTAGCTGCGCCTATTGAGGTCGAGCGAAGGGTTGTCGCGATAGTTGTGGATGAGCTGGAAGGTGAGTTCGACGCTGCCACTGGGTGATATTTTTGGTTCGATGTTACCACCCATGATGCCTTCGATTTTGCGACTGATTTCGCTAAAGCCCGGAATTTTGTCCAAGAAACCTTGCTCCTCGTCCGAACCGTTGTCGGCCGCGATTTTTTCGTTCCAATATTTATTCATCAGCTGGTCCATCTGCCAGTCTTGATATTCTTGGAACGAGAGGTAGTCGCGACTGAGAACAGTCTCGCCCACTTTGGTAATGCGGACATAGGTGCCCGACTGCTCGTCGTACTCTACCGAGGTCGTGATGCCCTGTGGCGTGTAGCCACTGCCCATTTGTTGGAACTGCGAAGTGTCGGTTTGCGCCTCGACCACGGCCGACGACAAGAGCAACACCAACGCCACCATGAGCGCACAGATGAGGGTGCGCAGGGGCGATTTGGGGGTGGATTGGAGTCGGGTTGAGGTCATGCTAAGGTCGAGTTAAGGTCGGGTTAAGGTCGGGTTGAGGTCGGGTTGAGGTCGGGTTAAGGTCGGGTTAAGGTCGGGTTGAGGTCGGGTTAAGGTCGGGTTAAGGTCGGGTTGAGGTCGGGTTAAGGTCGGGTTGAGGTCGGGTTGAGGTCGGGTTGAGGTCGAAGGTTATAGGCGCTTGAGGGCTTCTTTGATTATCTCCTCTACGGTCATGGGTTGACCGCTGTCGGTGGTCCACTTGCCGGCAGCGAGCACTTTGTCGACCGCTGTCTTGGGGAAGCCGAGCATGGTGAGAGCCACGGCGGCCTCTTCTTGCTGCTGCGACGACGAGGGGGCTGCGTTGCCAGCTGCAGCACGGAGCTCGGGTGCACCCACCTTGTCGGCCAGCTCGAGGGCTATGCGCTGTGCCGTCTTGGCTCCTATTCCTTTTATTTTCTGTATCTTCTTGATTTCTTGGGCAGCGATGGCGGCGGTTAGTTCGTCGACCGTCATCGACGAGAGCATGACCCTCGCAGTTTGCACTCCAACGCCGCTCACCTCGATGAGGAGGCGGAAGAGCGAGCGCTCGGCCTCGTCGGCAAAGCCGTAGAGCAGGTGAGCATCGTCGCGTATCACCTCGTGTACCAGCAGTTTCACCTCCTGCGCGGGCGAGGCGTTGATGGTTTGATAGGTGTTGAGGCTGATTTCGAGCAGGTAGCCCACACCGCCACAGTCGACGACGGCGCGAGTGGGTTCGAGGGTTGAAAGATGGCCTGCAATGTATTCGTACATAATTGGTTTCGCTGTTTTTGTGGTTAATCGTTGAATTGGTAGCCTATGCCCGCGGCCGGCGAACCATCCTGCAGGTGGAAGTCCTCTTCGTCGGGGTCGACAAAGAGCGGGTCGTCGTTCCATGAGCCGCCTTTGACGATGGAGTGAACAAAGCGGTAGTTGAAGTCGCTCAATCCGCAGTCGTCGAGGCGCACCTCGGTTCGGTCGTATGAACCATATATTATACAATCGGTAAAGGTAGCCTCGGTGAGGTTGCGTGGCACAACGTTGCCCTCTGCCGAGAGATACCAGTTGTTGAGTATCACGCCCTCGCAGTTGCGCGAAGCGTAGCGCCAGTAGTTGGCAAAGGTAGACTGGGCAAAGGTGTATCGGCCACCCATTTGGAGGGCCAAAGTGGCTGTGCCACAGGTATGAATAAGCACGTTGGTTCCTTCAATCCAAGCACCGCGCCCCAGCAAGCCGCCGTCGGAGCAGTGGCGCACTTCGGCGTTCGATATGCGGAGCGTGGGGCTGAAGTTGACGTTGGTATCGGCCACGATGCCGATGGTGCTGTTTTCGACGAGCACGTGGTCCATCACGTTGTCGCGGCTGCCAGCCATGAGGTGAATGTAGCCCCATTGTCCGGGCAGGTAGTCGTACCAGCCATCGTGGCGTAGCGAGCTGAAGACGACCGGCTGGTCGGCGCTGCCTTGCGCCACGAGCGAAGCTCCGTCGATTACCATGAGGTAACTTTCGGGGGCAAAATAAAGTTCGTCACCAGCTTGCAGGTTGAGCACCTGGAGCGAGTCGACGCACGCAATGCCAAAGATGACGTGCGGACGCTGATGGTCCCACGTGGCACAATCGAGGGCATAGGCGCGACCGACGCTGTCGGGCAGGTGATACACCGCGTTGCGACCCCAAGCCAGCAACGGCAACGACTGCGACGAGCCACCTTTATAAGTAAACTCGACAGCGTCGTCGTCGACCACAAAGGGCGAAAGTTGGTCGTTAGGGTCTATGTTGGCATGAACAAAAATAAAAATACTGTCGCCAGCCGCAAGCTCCACATTGCGAGCCACGAGCGAGGTGTCGCCGTCGACATTGAGGCGGAAACGGCTCGAACGGCCTTTTTTTAAAGTGACCGAGGTGATGAGGACATCGTCGTGGTGGGGATTATAGACCTTGAACCTGCGCGTTGTCGACCCCATGGTGGTAAACACCGTGTCGAAGGTAAGTGTATCGCAGTCGAACTGCAGTTTCAGACCGCTATCTTGCAGATACACAGGCTCGTTGGTGCAAGCCGTTGGCATCAACTGCAACACTACTGCCACCAAGATGGCGAGCACGATTGAGGTTGTTTTGTTCAATTTCACGTTATATATAACGCAGAAATTGAAATATTATTTTGTGTAAAGGTCAAAAATATCGTTCATTCGTTGGCTACACACAGGGCAATAGGGCGCGTAGTCGCGCATCATACAGTGCATCGTGGGTCTGAAAATGCCTGTAGCCTGGTATCCGGCGCCCTCGTAGCAGCCCACTGGGCCACACTGGGTTGGAGGGAGCGTATCGTTGTCGGGTGTTGGTATCGGTACGCCGGCGGCCACGAGGTTGCGCCACTTGGCACCGAAATCGATGAGCGCGGTAATGTTGGGTTCGAGGGGTTCGAAGCGCGACGAATGGATGGAATTGTAACTCAAATCGGGGTCTACATATTCGTCGGCCAAGCCACCAATCGAGTGTCCCAACTCGTGGGTAAGGATAAGGGGGGCCATGCGGTCGGTCGAGACTGTGGCGTAGAAGTTATAGATTGCTCCGCCGCCATACTTGTCGGCTCCGACCATGATAACAATATAGTCGAACGGCACAGCGTCGAGCAGGTCGTGCAGACGGAATAGGTTGAAAGTCATCAAGTAACGGTCCGACCCGAACACGCCGTAGGTGCTTCCCAAAGCGCTCTCGACCTTGCGGCCGAGGGCTGGGTTCGACACTCCTTCTTCGTCGCCCAAAAGGAGCAAGCCACGCACGTTGAAGTCGGTGTGGCGGCTGGCGAAGGGGGCGTGGCCAAAAATGTAGTCGGCAAAACGGCGCAGGTCGTCGCGCATACGGCGGTCGTCGTTGGGGCCGTAGCCTTCGGGCACAATCACGATGTCGACCTTGCGCTCCGACGGGCCGTTCAGTAACAGGTCGCGCACTTGGGCCGACTGTTGAACGTGTTCGACCGCAGTCTCGCGAGGCGAAAAAACAAACGAAGCTTGTTTTACGAAGCGCTGGCGGTCGTCGCGTTTCTCGAACACTATCAAGGTTTTAGCTTGCGGCCAGGGCAGGTTGACCACCTCTTCGAACTCGCGACTTTGGTGCTTGGCCTCGTAGGTGTCGCGATACTCGCGGAAGAGGGTGTTGTAACATTTGGTATAAACCGTGCGGCCCGACTCGACGTCTATCATCGACACACGATAGTCTCCGTTGTCGAATGGGTCAATCAACGTCGTGCGAGAGCCGCTCCAGGCAGTGCTTTTCTCGACAAAACGAGAGAGTTCGATGGTGTCGCCCGCGGCGTTGCCGCGACGGATGTAATCAACGCGAAGCGTGCGGCCGTCGAACCAGCGGCCAAAGTCGTCGGCCGATGCGACAAGGGTCGAAACGAGCAAAATCAGCACTAAACTGGCTTTTTTTGCGGTTGCCAAAAAGTTCGTGTAATTTTGGTGCCTGAGTGGGTTCGGGTTCATACTTTTGATTACTTTTTTCACGTTTTTCGATTTGCAAAGTTACAAATTTTTGTCGACATGACAAAATAAAAAGAGGCTGGCCGAACCGACATATTTGTAGCACATTGACGTTCAGACTGGTCGAGACACGGACGCAACTTCCGGCTCGACAGGCATTAGACGGGGCTTCACGCGCAGGATAAAAAAAGTGTGGATTGGGAAAGTTTTTTGGCGCCGATTCGGTTTTTTTGTGTAACTTTGCATTTGCTTTAATTGTGCGCAAAGCGCAAGAAGGCTCATTTACAAATTTGAGAACCAACAACATATCGACACCATGACCGAACTCACCGAACAAGAACAAGTGCGCAGAAACTCTCTCGCCGAACTGAAAAAGCTGGGCATTAACCCCTATCCCGCCGCCCTCTACGAGGTCAACGCCAAAAGCAGCGACATCTTGGAGCAATTTCCGAGCGACAACTCGCTGTTTCAACAAGTGTCGATAGCCGGTCGCATTATGAGCCGCCGTATTATGGGCGCCGCCAGTTTTGTGGAGTTGCAAGACCCCTACGGCCGCATTCAACTTTATGTGAAGCGCGACGAGATTTGCCCCGACGAAGACAAGACGCTCTACAACACCGTGTTCAAACGACTACTCGACATTGGCGACATTATTGGCGTAACGGGCTACGTTTTCGTTACCCAAATGGGCGAAACCTCCATCCACGTAAAAAGCCTCACCGTGCTCAGCAAAAGCTTGCGCCCGCTGCCCATCGTGAAAGAGAAAGACGGGGTGGTTTACGACGCTTTTAGCGACCCCGAACTGCGCTACCGCCAACGCTATGTGGACCTGATTGTGAACCCAGCCGTGCGCCAGACCTTCGTCAACCGCGCTAAAATAATGAACGTTATGCGCGAATTTTTCAACGCGCAAGGCTACCTCGAGGTCGACACCCCCATCCTGCAATCAATACCCGGCGGCGCAACAGCCCGCCCCTTCATAACCCACCACAACGCGTTAGACATTGACCTCTACCTGCGCATTGCCAACGAGTTGTACCTCAAGCGTTTGATTGTGGGCGGATATGCCGGTGTGTACGAATTTGCGCGCGACTTCCGCAACGAGGGTATGGACCGCACACACAACCCCGAGTTTACCTGTATGGAGATTTACGTGGCCTATAAGGACTACAACTGGATGATGACTTTTGCCGAGACCATGCTCGCCAGAGTGGCCACCGCCCTCCACGGCACCACCGAGCTCACCGTCTGGGGCAACCAGGTGAGCTTTGCCGCACCCTTCCGTCGCGTGCGTATGTGCGACCTTATTAAAGAAATGACGGGCTACGACGTGGAGCCCATGACCGAGGAACAACTGGTCGAGACCTGCAAAGCCCTCGACGTGCCCTACAACGAAACCATGGGCAAAGGCAAACTCATCGACGCTATTTTTGGCGAAAAATGCGAGCACACCCTCATCCAGCCCACCTTCGTAACCGACTACCCAATCGAGATGTCGCCCCTCTGCAAGCGTCATCGCGACAACCCCAACCTCACCGAGCGCTTCGAGCTCTTCGTCTGTGGCAAAGAGTTGGCCAACGCCTACTCCGAGCTCAACGACCCCATAGACCAGTTAGAGCGCTTCCAAGAGCAGCTGCGTCTGAGCGAGAAAGGCGACGACGAGGCCATGTTTATCGACATGGACTTTGTGCGCGCCCTCGAATATGGTATGCCCCCCACCAGCGGTATGGGCATTGGCATAGACCGCTTGGTGATGATGATGACCGACGAGCAGAGCATACAAGACGTGTTGCTCTTCCCGCAAATGAAGCCCGAGAAGAAGGCCGCCACCTCGACCGACGACGACTTCGTGGCCTGCGGCGTACCGGCCGAGTGGGTGCCCGTGTTGCGCAAAGCCGGAATCAACACCGTGGCCCAACTCCACGAAGCCAACCCAAACAAACTACTCAACGACCTCGGCGGGCTGCGCAAAAAGATGAAGCTCGACATTCCTGCCGTGCAAAAAGAGCAAATCGAAAGCTGGGTTAACAGCAAATAATATCCCTTTCGACCACAGTCTACCGCACTAACCAAACCCGCAAAAAACGCAATCGAAATGATAACCCGACTCGAACAAAACCACTACCAGGTTAACTGCTACATCGTGGCCGACACAGCGTCGCACCAATGCGCCATAGTCGACCCAGCGGCCGAAACTGCGGCCGAGCGCGACGAGTTGGAGGCCACCATCGAGCAGCAGGGCCTCGCCCCCACCCTGCTGCTGCTCACCCACGCCCATGTGGACCACATTGCCGGCCTGCGGTTTGCCTGCGAGCGCTACAACCTGCCCGTAACCCTACACCCCGACGGCCAGCGCCTGCTGCGCCAAGCCGAGGCCTACGGCTCTGTGATGGGCTTCGCCCCCGGCAAGGTAGACAACCTGTCGCTCCAGTTCATAGCCCCAGGCGATGTGCTGACTCTTGGCCAGACGCTCATCGAGTGCCGCTACACCCCAGGCCACTGCCCAGGCAGCATGAGTTACTACATTGCCAGCGAAGGGGCCGTAGTCACGGGCGACGCGCTGTTTCACTTCTCTATCGGCCGAACCGACCTGCCGGGCGGCAACTACGAGCTGCTAATCGAAAGTCTGAAAACGCAACTACTCACCCTGCCCGACGCCGTGCGCGTGCTGCCAGGCCATGGCATTGCCAGCACCATCGAGCGCGAACGGCGCTACAACCCCTACCTGCAATGACCACCGAGCCCAAAATAGAACCGTCGTGGCTCGAAGTGTTGCGTCCGCAGTTCGAGGCACCCTACTTTGCCCAGCTCAAAGAGTTTCTTGTGGCCGAGCGGCAGAACTACACCTGCTACCCACCGGGGCGACAGATTTTTGCCGCCTTCGACCGCACACCGTTCAACAAGGTGCGCGTTGTCATTCTCGGCCAAGACCCCTACCACGAGCCCGGGCAGGCCATGGGGCTCTGTTTCTCGGTGCCCGAAGGGGTGGCAGTGCCGCCATCGCTGCAAAACATTGTTAAAGAAATCAACGCCGACCTGGGCACCAACATAGAGCCTGGCCACGGCGACCTCGGCGCTTGGGCCGACGCTGGAGTGCTGCTGCTCAACGCCACCCTCACCGTGCGTCAACATCAGGCGGGCTCGCACCAGGGCCACGGCTGGGAGCAGTTTACAGACGCTGCCATCAGTGCACTCAGCCAGCGACGCAGTGGGCTCGTGTTCCTGCTGTGGGGCTCGTATGCCATACGCAAGGCGGCCCTCATCGATGGCTCGCGCCACCATGTGCTGACCGCTCCACACCCCTCGCCGCTCTCGGCCTACCGCGGCTTTTTTGGCTGCCGCCATTTTTCGCAAACCAACGCCCTGCTGGCCCAGCAAGGCCAGCCACCAATCCCTTGGAGCGACATCAGGTAGGGGGCGCGCTCGTTGTGGGCTCGCCCGAACCTCGAACCGAGGTTGGGGAAACTTCGGGTTGCCATCGAGCATACATCGAGCCGACATTAAGCTAAAATCAAGCCAACATTGGGCAAGAATCGGGCAAAAATCGAGGTATTATTAGGATAAAAACAGAGCGATATGGGGCCAAATTAGGGCTTTTTTCGAGGGTTAAATGCCTCAGTATCAAGCGTTGTTCGACCTCAATACGACCTTAACCCCTCTTTAACCCCTCCTCAACCCTGGTTTTCAAGTGTTTAGAGAATGGCAACGTAGCCGCTCATGGATGGAATTTTTTGTCACCGGTTTTGTGAGCTTTTTGCGCACGCGGTTTGGGGGGTGAAAAGCGATGCACGACGGGGCGAGAAGGGCCGACCTGGGTTCGGACGAGAGTTGGCGAATGGGTTGCGAAGAGTACCAGCGATGGCCATAAAGAAACTGGCCGCCCCCCTTCGGGGTCGGCCAGCAGTGGTTGGGTGTTCCACAAGTGGGTGGACAACTCGTGCTACTCTATTTGCGCTCGGCTTTGCGGGCGTTGTAGAATATCTTGAGTGCGCCGGCGTTGCGGAGCTCTTGTTTGATGTCGGATATCATGCCCATACGGACGTCCTTATCGGCCTTGATGGCGGTGGTGATAAAGGGACGGTCGGCTTCGTTGCGCTGTTGCTTTTCTTGCTCGACGAAGAGTCCGATGTCGGAGACCTCGGCAATCTGGTCGTTGAGCTGAATGCGGGGCTCGGTACCATATTTGCCTTGGTGCTCTTGGAGGGGTGTGCCGACGTTGATGTAGCTGACGAGGCTTTTCTTTTCGAGCTTGTTGGCCTCGGAGCCTTGCGGGGGCACAATCTTCACGTAAAGCGAGCTTTCGCGCATGGTGGTGATGACCATGAAGAAGAACAGGAGCATGAAGATAATGTCCGACATGGAGCCCATGTTGAGGGCGGGCGTTTCTTTAGCTTTTTTTCCAGTGAATCTTGCCATTACTTCTTATCTCCTATTTTGGTAGGCTCGGCCTCCGAAATAGCCACTGGGATGGCTTGGTCGATGGCTTCGCGTTGGGGTTCGGTGAGGTCTGCATACTTGCGGCCGAATTTTTGCGTCGAGAGGTCGTTGCGCATTTCGCTGATAGCAGCAGAGAGTTCGTTTTGTACTTGGAGGTACATATCGTAAGATGTGCCGCGGTCGTTTCGCAAAGAAATAACGCCTTTGGATACGTCCATTCTGCCCAAGAGGGGAATATCGGTCGGTACTTTTTCGGGGAGGTTGGGGAGGTTGTTAGGATTGCCGAGGAATTCCTTGGCACGGTCCTTGAGGTCCTCGATGCGACCATATTCCTTGTTGAACAGCAGACGGTCGTCCTTGTTGACCATGACCACGAAGATGTTGCGTTCGCGCACTTCGGGGGTGTCCTGGTTGGGCGGCAGTGGAGGCGGCAGCTTACGAGCTATGCCCGAGTCGCTATTGATGTTGGACACCATCAAGAAGAAGGCCAACAGCAGGAACGAGATGTCGGACATGGCGCTTGTGTTCAATCCAGGAGTTTTTCTGCCCATAGTTTATTTCTTTTTAAAAAGTTTGGAGCACTCTACATAGAGGATGGAGCAAGCGGCACCAATAACCAGTATGTAGACCATGATGCAGGCGGCGCCGATGAGTTTCGACGAGCCTTCGGTGAGGTTGTTTTTCTCGAGGAGGGCACTGCTGACGTCGTTGCCAGTAGCCAGCAGGTAGGAGGCAACGCACACGACGACGACAAGGCCGATGAGGATGAGGAATTTTTTGAGGTAGCCAGGCTGTGTCTTGAAGCGGTTGGCGAGTTTGAGTACCAGGAAGACAAGTATTCCGACTATGGCCACGGCGACCATGATGAGGAGCATGGTGTAGGTTATGCCGTAGAAGGCGGAGTTGCCGCTGGTGTTGAGCGCAAAGACTATGGCGAATACCGCAGCCAGAACTGCAAGAGCGAGGCAGACGATGGTTACCAGCTTATCGGTTTTTTCTTTCATAACAGCTTAAGGATTTAATGGTTAACAATCTGAGTTTCAATATCTCCTTAGACTATTATTTCTGGTTCTTGACGAGGATGTCCATGAAGGAGATGGAGCCGTCCTCCATCTGAGCAACGAGGCTTTCGATTTTGGTAAGGAGGTAGTTGTAGAAAATCTGAAGGATGATGGCGACGATGAGGCCGAAGATGGTTGTCAACAGAGCGACCTTCATACCACCAGCAACGACGGTCGGGCTAATATCGCCAGCGACTTCAATGTCGTCGAAAGCTTGGACCATACCGACCACAGTGCCGAGGAATCCGAACGAGGGGGCAAGGGCGATGAAAAGCGAAATCCAGGTCATGTTGCTTTCGAGGCGAGCCATCTGGACACCACCGTAAGAGGTAACAGCTTTTTCGACGTTGTCGAGACCTTCGTTAATGCGGTCAAGACCTTGATAGAAAATGCTTGCCACGGGGCCACGGGTGTTGCGGCAGAGCTCTTTGGCACCTTCGTAGTTGCCGTTTTTGACGTTGTCTTCAATGCCTTCGAGCAGTTTCTGGACATTGGTGGTGGCCATGTTGAGATAGAGGATACGCTCGATTACGAGGGCCATACCGAAAATGAGGCAGATGAGCACAGGGGTCATCCAGCCAGCACCACCTTGAATGTACTTTTCTTTCAGCACCTGATGGAAGGATTTGGTGGTCTCTTCGGCAACAGCAGTGGTCTCTTCGGCTATGGTTTCGGTCTCGACAACGGCTTCGTCGTTGGTATCCTCAACCAGTGCTGCGTTTTCTTCGGCGGCAGGAGCTTCAACAGCCTCCTGAGCCATCAATCCGTTGAGATTGGTGAATGCCAATAAACCAAATATTGACATCATTGCAATTACTTTTTTCATGACTTGTTTAGTTAGTGTTTTGATTATTAATTAATTGTTCAATTTTTCTTTTTGTCAAATTTCTATGCAAATATACAATATTTTTCTAATTTACAAGTGTTTTGCGTCATTTTTTTTATTTTTTACGGCCAAAAAGGGCTTCGGTGAGCTGCATGAGTGGCAGCTTTGCAGGCTGTGGCACACCGATGGCGTCGAGACAACGAGCCGCCTCGTCGAACTCGGCGGCGATGGCCTCGTTGGTTTTGGCCGATAGGCCGAGGGTGTTGTAGATGGCGAGCACGCGCTCTATTTTTTCGGCAGCTTCACTGCCCTGTGGCTTGGTGGCGAAGAGGGCGAGCAGTTGGTCGCGCTGCGCGGCGTCGGCCTCGGATAGGGCACGAAGGTAGAGGTAGTTTTTCTTGTTGTCTGCAATGTCTTGAGCGGTCTGCTTGCCGAGCACGGCGGTGTCGCCATAGGTGTCGAGCAGGTCGTCTTGAAGTTGGAACGCAAGGCCAAGATGGATTCCGAAATCGTAGAGCCGGGCTATTTCTTCGTCGGCCGCGGTGGTGGACAATGCGCCTATTTTGAGGGCTCCGGCAAGAAGGACGGCGGTTTTTTGGCGAATCATGGTCATGTATTCGGCTATAATTACGTCGTTGCGCTGCTCAAATTCCATATCGAGTTGCTGCCCTTCGTACACGCCAATAGTCGTTTCGTTGAAGCACTCGAGGGCTTGGTCTTTGCGGTTTTGGTCATAGCGCAACATATAGCGCCATGCGAGGGCACACATGGCGTCGCCCGAAAGTATGGCCACGTTGGGGTTCCACTTGCGATAGACAGTGGGTTGCCCACGGCGTAGCGGCGACTGGTCCATGAGGTCGTCGTGGAGCAGGGTGAAGTTGTGGAACAGTTCGATGGCGATGGCGGCATTGCGCAGCCGACTCATATCGCCCCCAAAGAGGTGGCTCGCTGCGAGCAATAGCGTGGGGCGTAGGCGTTTTCCGCCCAAGCCCATGGTGTAGGCAATGGGCTGGTAGAGACCTTCGGGCTGACCGAGGAACGGTTCGGTGGCGAAGATGTCGCCCACTTGGGTAAGTATCGACTTCAAATCTTTCATATTCAAGTGGTTAAAATGGATAATCAATACCAATATTTGTTACCAGCTGGTCCATCTGCCAATGTGGCGGACGCCAGCGCAGCGCTTGGTCGAAGCCCGGGTCGTAGAGCGGTATACCTACGTCGAGCCTCAAAGTCACAATCGAGATGTTGGCTCGCAAGCCGAGGCCGAACCCGACGGCCACCTCAGAAGGTGCGCGGCCGAGGTTGAACTCGCCGTTGGGAAACTGGTCAGACGGGTTGAGCAGCCACACGTTGCCCATGTCGGCAAAGACGGCTCCTTCGAACATTCCGGCTATTGGGAAACGCTCTTCGAGGTTGATAACGAGCGACAAATCGCCCATACGCTCTATGGCGTAGCCCGTAGCTCGCGGACTCGACCCTGGGCCGAGGTAGCGCAACTGCCAGGCTCTGATGGTAGAAGGACCGCCACCGAAGAAACTTTTTTCGTATGGCATCGACTCTGAGTTGGCATAAGGCAAGCCTATGCCTACCAATGCGCGAGCCACGAAAGCGCTTTTATATCCGTGGTAAAAATAGCGCTTATACTCGGCGTTGAATCGAACATATTGCGAATATGGCACCTCGAAAATCTGGCGTATTCCGTTGTCGTCGATAGGCCCATTAAAGGCGTGGCTAAGCAGCGAGAGGAGGTTGCCTGCCGTCTCGACTTGAAAATGGAAGTAGTCGAAGTTGGTTCTCGAGCCAACCGTTTGGGTGGTATGGATGTAGTCGTAGCGCGAATCCATTATGAAGTGGTCACTATATAGGTATTTGAGCCTCAGGTCGTTGAGCGACGACATTCGCGACACGAAGTTTTGGTCGAGGTTGAAGAAGTTGGCGTATGTAAACTCGACCGGCAGCAACTGGTGGTTTGTTGTGCGGTTGTGGTTCCAACTGTAGCCGAACGAGATGTTGGCAACCATTCTTTCGAAGTAACTGCGATACTGGTAGTTAGCACCGAGCGAGATAACCGTATGGGGTTTGACGCGTTGCCAAATCAGGTTACTGGTGAAGGGCAGTAGCAGACGAGGTGTACTAAGCGAGATGTCGGCTCCTGCCTCGAAGGCTCTAAAGTCGTTATGGAATTCGCCCGAGCCAGTGCTGATAATATTTTTTGGCAACTCTACGAGGAGAGAGGCTTGGGCTTTGAGCATTTCGGCTCCGCCAAAAAGGTTCTTGTGCTGGTACTCGATAGCACTTTCTACGCCGAAGTTGCCGTTGGTTATGAAGTTGCCTGTGCCATTCGACCCCAAGGTCGAGGAGTTGGTAAGCTCGAGCGAGAGGCTGGCTTTTTGCTGCGTGCTGTTAAGCAGGCGTATTCGGGCGTCGACCAATCGCAGCGAGTCTGAACTGGCTGGCGATTCGGCAAACTCGATGTCGATATACCTAAAGTTTTGCAAGTCCAACAGCGAAGTATAGGTAGTCGAAACATTGCGTGGCCGATAGGTCTGGCCTGGAAAGAGAAAGAGTGCTCGGCTGATGGTTTGCGGATTGAGCGTCATTTTTTTGGCGTAGACAAACTGGTAATCGACCGTCCGGTTGGTTATGGGATAGGTGTAGATTAGCGTGTCGTAGTTTGAGCGCTCATCGGCTATACCGACATTGCTGTTTGGGTAAACGTATATATTGTTAATGTGGAATACCTGCAGGTCGGTGCCACGCACATCGACCAAAATGCTGAGTAAGCCTTCGGCGTAGGTGGTATCGACCTCGAACCGCACAAGGTCGTTAGTGAATTTGAAATAGCCTTCGTTGCGCAACTTTTCGACAATGCGACTGCGCTCGGCTACAATCTTGTCTTGGTCGTACCAGTCGCCAACCTTGAGTGGAGACTCGTCGCGCCAGCGCTCTAACAAGTTGCCCACAGCTTCTGTTTCGGCACGGTACTGAATTTCGTCGATTTTATAGCGTGGGCGAGCGTGAATATGGTAGGTGATGGCTATATCTTTACCTTTAATCGAGGCCGTGTCGAATGTCACTCGCGAGCCGAAACAGCCTTTTTGAGACAGAAGGCCCTCGAGTTGCTGGGTGGTGCGCATAGTCGCGTATTCGTCGTAGACCACGGGGGCTTGGCCCGTGCGGCGCAAGTAGCGGTTCAAGAAACCATTTCGGTTCGGGTTAGAGAGGCAGTATACCCTCATAGAAAGCCGCACTGTGCCCAGAATACGACTATTGGGCTTCTGTGTGGCGTAGTTGCGTTTTGAGGCGAGGGCATCATTGATTTCGCGCGGCACTTGTGTGGTGTCTGCCACTTCGACCTCATACTTGACACGGCTAAGCACGAGGTCGTCGTCGCCTACAAATTTTGTGACGCTACACGATGTCAACAATGAAAGACAAATCGCTATATAAAATATGAACCTATATTTATTAATAACTATCCTCCTGAAATTTGTTGAGTATTTCGAGACTGCTCCCGATGTTTTGTTTCACGTAGAGCTCGCATTGCTGGCTGGCGTGGCGATAACGCTCGCTGTCGTTAAGCAAGGACGAGAGGGCCTTTTCGAGGCCAGAGAAATCGGAGTAGCTAAAACCACCTCCGCAAGCAATCAGGTCGTGAGCTTCGCGGAACTTGTGATAGTTTGGACCAAAGACGACAGGCTTGCCCCAAGTAACGGCTTCGAGCAGGTTATGTATTCCTTTCCCCCAACCTCCGCCGATATAAGCCACTGTTGTATAGCGATATAGCGACGAAAGTTTGCCTATATTGTCGATAATCATAACCGTTTTGGTGTCGGGACAACCATATTGGGCAACTCGTGAATAGCGTATGCACTTTTCGTTGCCAAAAAGTTGCTCGATTGCTGCGAGGTGAGATTCTTCAATCTGGTGTGGCGCCAACACGAGGCCGAGCTCACTGTGGTAGGCGTCGACAAAGCGCTTGATGTAAGCCTCGTCTTGCTGCCACGAACTGCCGGCAAGAAGCACTTTAACAAAGCGTGAGGCGAAGTTGGCTACGATTTCGTCGTCTTTAGCATTGGCAACGATGTCGGCCACACGGTCAAAACGGGTGTCGCCAGCCACCGACACGGCCGAGACACCTCTCTTCTTGAGCAGGTTGAGCGAAGCCTCGTCCTGCACAAAGATATTGGTAAAACAGGTTTTAAGTTGCTTGCAGAACCAACCGCCATAGGGTTTGAAGAAATATTGCGACGGGCGGAATATGGCCGAGAAGAGACAGGTTCTTACCCCACGCTTGCGCAGCTGACCGAGGTGGTTGTACCAAAAATCATATTTTACGAAGAAAGCCACGCTGGGATTGATAGCCTCGACCATCTTGGCGGCGTTGGTGGGTGTGTCGAGAGGGAGGTAGCGGACAACGTCGGCCATTGAGTAGTTTTTGCGAATTTCGTAACCCGAAGGCGAGAAGAAGGTAAGCACTACGCGCCAATTAGGGTTGCGTTGGCGGAAAAGTTCGATTACAGGTCGAGCCTGCTCAAATTCGCCGAGGCTCGAGGCGTGGAACCACACTGTGGGGCTGTCGGAGTGCGGTATCTGCGTCGACGAGCGCCACCCTTCGACCATCAAGCGAGCTTTGCCGCCAAAGAGGGCAGCCAACCTTATGCCGAGGCCATAGAAGAAGATTCCGATTGTGTAGATTATTCTCATTTACAGCTATTTAGGTTTAGTAGAAATAGTATTCATAGGCTGTTCGTCCACGGAGGGGGAACATCCATGTAAACTTAACGCCGAGCATTAGGTCGAAGTAAGTGTTGCCGTCCTTACCATTGAGGCCAAGGCGATTGTCGAGCATATAGTTGCGCGACGACCAACTGAGGCATTCCGACAGGGTAATCTCGGCCGAGAAGTTGACAAGATTGAGATTGTTGCTCATAAAGAGGAAACCCACGGCCTCGGTCAGTATCACACCGTTGCGATAGTGGTCGTAGAGGCGGCGGTAGCGGTCGCTCAGCTGCGGAACGGGGGTTTCATTACGGTCTTGACTAAAGACGGTGCGCTGCGAGAACCAGCCACCACTCATGCGGGCCATAATGCCCGAGTTGTGATTGCTCTTGATGACGGGGAAGAAGCGCCCACCGCCTGCCCTGACAGCAATGCCGCGGTTGTAGCAGGTAACAACGCCATCGTAGCCACCAAAGCTGATGACAATATCTTCGGGGGTGTAGACGTCGCCCATACGCTCGGTGCGGTGGGTTAGATTGTCGCTCGAAGCGCCGAACCACAGGTCGCCCTCGAGGGTTGCAAGCCAATTGCTCTTGAACTTGTAGGCAGCCAAGACTCCAAAATCGAGGTATGGCGCCGAGTAGAGGTCGGCCATAGTGCCTTGAGTCGAGGTTGAGCCGTCTTCGGCCGTGGCCATAGACCAGCCTGGAAGTGGAGCGTTAAGGCCAACACCGAAGCCTATGATGGGGCAGGCTATGGTATCATCTTTTGGCTTGATTTGGGCCTCTGCCACGCCGCAAAAAATGGCGGTTGCGAGGGCAAAAATTGCCGAAAAAAATATTTTTTTGTCTATTTTCATTTTTTTAATCGCCTAATTGCTATTATTTTCGTAACTTTGCACTTTGTTATAAATAACGGCAAAATTACAAAATTATTTGATAATAAGGAAATAAAATTATAAAAATGGCAAAAGATTTTGTTAAACGCTCCGAAAATTACTCCGAATGGTACAACGAGTTGGTGGTTCGCGCCGACTTGGCCGAGAACTCGGCCGTGCGCGGCTGTATGGTGATTAAACCCTACGGCTATGCCATTTGGGAAAAGATGCAACGTGCCCTCGACGATATGTTCAAGGCCACTGGTCACCAAAACGCTTACTTTCCCCTCTTCATTCCCAAATCGTTCCTCAGCCGCGAGGCCGAACACGTGGAAGGCTTCGCCAAAGAGTGCGCCGTGGTAACCCACCACCGCCTCATGAACGACCCCAACGGCAACGGCGTGGTGGTGGACCCTTCGGCCAAGCTCGAAGAGGAGCTCATTGTGCGCCCCACCAGCGAAACCATCATCTGGAGCACCTACAAAAACTGGATTAAATCGTATCGAGACCTGCCCATTCTCTGCAACCAGTGGGCCAACGTGGTGCGCTGGGAGATGAGAACACGAATGTTTCTTCGCACCGCCGAATTTCTCTGGCAGGAAGGCCACACCGCCCACGCCACCCGCGAAGAGGCCGAGGCCGAAACCCGCAGAATGCTCGACGTCTATGCCGACTTTGCCGAGAACTACTTAGCCATGCCCGTCATCAAAGGCCACAAGAGCCCCAACGAGCGTTTTGCCGGCGCACTCGACACCCTCTGTATCGAAGCCATGATGCAAGACGGCAAGGCCCTACAGGCCGGCACCAGTCACTTCCTGGGGCAGAATTTTGCCAAAGCCTTCGAGGTGCAATTCCTCAACAAGGAGAACAAGTTAGAGTATGTTTGGGCCACCTCGTGGGGCGTAAGCACACGCATGATGGGCGCCCTCATCATGACCCACAGCGACGACAACGGCCTCGTTCTGCCGCCCAAGCTCGCCCCTATCCAAGTTGCCATTGTGCCAATATGCAAAAACAGCGAGCAGATGGCCGAGCTCGACGCCCACATTGCCCCCGTTATCGACGCTCTCAAAGCCAAAGGCTTGAGCGTTAAATACGACAATCGAACCGAGTATAAACCGGGTTGGAAGTTCAACGAATACGAGTTTAAAGGCGTGCCTGTGCGCATCGCCATTGGCCCGCGCGACCTCGAAAACGGCACCTGCGAGGTGTGCCGCCGCGACACGCTCGAGAAGATTACCATGCCCATCGAAGGCATTGCCGACCACGTGGCCGACCTGATGGACCAAATTCAGCACAACCTTTATCAGAAGGCGGCCGACTTTCGCACCTCGATGACTCGCAAGGTCGATACTTGGGACGACTTTAAGGTCGAAATCGAGAAGAGCGGCTTCCTGCTCTGCCACTGGGACGGCACCCCCGAAACCGAAGAGCGAATCAAAGAAGAAACCAAAGCAACCATTCGCTGCATACCCTTCGACGCTCCCGACGAGGAGGGCCACTGCATATACAGCGGCAAGCCCAGCCATCGCCGCGTAATCTTTGCCAGGGCTTACTAACCGTCTGTCCACGCTTGATTATCGGGAAAAAACACACCCAAAAACAAACAAAAACCCTTAACCCTACAACAACCCAACAACAATAAATGGCAAACCAAGAGGATTTTTTCAAGAAAGTGGTAGCCCACGCCAAGGAGTATGGCTTCATATTCCCTTCGAGCGAAATATACGACGGTCTGGCTGCCGTTTACGACTACGGCCAGCTCGGCACCGAACTCAAAAACAACATAAAGCAATATTGGTGGCGCTCGATGGTGCAATACCACGAAAACATTGTCGGCATAGACTCGGCCATCTTCATGCACCCCAAGATATGGAAAGCCTCGGGCCACGTCGACGCATTCAACGACCCCCTCATCGACAACCGCGACAGCAAGAAGCGCTATCGCGCCGACGTCCTTATCGAGAACCACATTGCCAAAATCGAAGACAAGATTGAGAAAGAGTGTGCCAAAGCCCAGAAGCGCTTTGGCGACGCTTTCGACCGCCAGCAATTTGTCAGCACCAACGCCCGCGTGCTCGAGCACCAACAACAAATCGACTCTATCCGCGCGCGCTACGCCGAGTGTATGAACGACAACGACCTGGCCGGCCTCAAACAGATGATTCTCGACCTCGGCATAGTGTGCCCCATTAGCGGCACGCGCAACTGGACCGACGTCCGCCAGTTCAACCTTATGTTCGCCACAAAAATGGGCTCGGTCGAGGGCGAGAACGACACACTCTACCTGCGTCCCGAGACGGCACAAGGCATATTCGTCAACTTCCTCAACGTCCAAAAAAGCGGCCGCATGAAGGTACCCTTCGGCATAGCCCAAGTGGGCAAAGCCTTCCGCAACGAGATTGTGGCGCGCCAATTTATCTTCCGTATGCGCGAATTCGAGCAGATGGAGATGCAATTCTTTGTGCGCCCCGGCACCGAACTCGAATGGTTCCGCTATTGGAAAGAAGAGCGCCTCAAATGGCACCTCAGCCTCGGCATCGACGCCTCCAACTACCGCTATCACGACCACGAAAAACTGGCCCACTACGCCAACGCCGCCACCGACATCGAATTCCTCTTTCCATTCGGATTCAAGGAGTTAGAAGGCATCCACAGCCGCACCAACTTCGACCTCTCGCGCCACAGCGAGTTCAGCGGCAAGAAGTTGCAATACTTCGACAGCGAACTCAACGAGAGCTACACCCCATACGTCATCGAGACCTCTATCGGTGTAGACCGCACCTTCCTCGCCATCTTCAGCCACGCCCTGAAAGAGCAAACCCTCGACGACGGCAGCAGCCGCACACTGCTCAGCCTGCCGCCCGTGCTCGCACCCTACAAAGCCGCCATCCTGCCATTGGTCAAGAAAGACGGCCTGCCCGAAAAAGCACGCGAAATAATGGATTTGCTGAAATACGACTATATGCTCCAATACGACGAAAAAGACGCCATCGGGCGCCGCTATCGCCGACAGGACGCCATCGGAACACCCTTCTGCATCACCGTCGACAACGACACGCTGCAAGACAACAACGTCACCGTGCGCCACCGCGACACCATGCAACAAGAGCGCGTGGCCATCGACCAACTCCACACCTACCTCAACCAGCAGCTCAAACCGCTGCGCTAAACGACAGAGATATAGCCAGTTGCGGCCGCGAAGCTTCGCTTCGCGGCCGCAACTTTAACCCCACCAAAAACGCCCCAACATCGGCCAACTGTCGACAACTAACTGCCTCAATATCAAGCCTTGTTCGACCTCAACACGACCCTAACCCCTCTCTAACACCTCCCCAACACTGACAATCAAACACTTACACCACCCACCTCTACCACACACCACAACACACAAAAAATATTCCCCAAATCGCAAAAAAAGTTGTATCTTTGCACCGCGAAAACAAAACATAAACAAATAAAAACACAATGAAAAAAACCATCCTCACCCTCGGCGCCATCGCCATCTGCGCCACCTCCATCACAGCGCAAGACAACAAGTCGAGCGACGAAGGCTACAAATTCGACACCATCAAAATGCTCCCCATCACCCCGGTCAAAAACCAAAACAACGCCGGCACCTGCTGGAGCTATAGCGCCATCGCATTCCTCGAGAGCGAACTCCTCCGTATGGGCAAAGGCGAATACGACCTGAGCGAAATGTACGTGGTCGAAAAAACCTACAACGACCGTGCCGCTGCCGCAGTGCGCACCCATGGCGACGTCAGCTTCAGCCAAGGCGGCGCCTTCAACGACGTCATCTACTGCCTCCGCAACTACGGCATGGTGCCCGACGAGATTATGCCCGCCGGCGCTATGTATGGCGACACCCTCTCTAACCACACCGAACTGAGCGCCCTCACCGACGTCATGGTCGAAGCTGTGGCCAAAGGCAAACTCAAAAAACTCCAATCCTCGCCCGATGGCCAAGCCCTCTGGCTCAAAGCCGTGGCCGCCGTCCACGAAATCTACCTCGGCAAAATACCCGAAAAATTCACCTACAAAGGCGTTCAATACACCCCCAAAAGCTTCGGCGAAAGCCTCGGTCTGAACCCCGACGACTACGTCTCCATCACCTCCTACACCCATCACCCCTTCTACGAAAGCTTCGTTCTCGAAATCCAAGACAACTGGCGCTGGGGACAAAGCTACAACGTCCCCCTCGACGAGATGATGGAAATCATGGACTACGCCATCGACAACGGCTACACCGTGGCCTGGGGCTCCGACGTTAGCGAACCCGGCTTCCGCTACACCCGCAAAGGCTACGCCGTCCTCCCCGCCACCGAGGCTCCCAAGAGCGGCGTTGGTAGCGACCAAGCCCGCTGGAGCGGCATGAAAGCTGCCGACATTGCCGACGAGGCTGCCAAACACCCCACCCCCCAACGCTGGGTTACCCAAGAAGAACGCCAGCAGGCCTACGACAACTGGGAGACCACCGACGACCACGGTATGCTCATCTTCGGCACCGCCAAAGACCAACTGGGCAACGAATACTACATGGTTAAGAACAGCTGGGGCCACTACAACGGCGAATTTGGTGGCAACTTCTTTGCCAGCAAAGCTTTCGTGCGCTACAAAACGATGAACATCGTAGTCCACAAAGACGCCATCCCTGCCGCCATCAAAGCCAAACTCGGTATCGAGAGCAGCAACAGCAATGCCACCAAGAAAGGCAAAAAGAAATAAACCGAAGTGAGCACTCCGGCGACCGAAGCAAGTATCGGCCGCCAATGTCTCGACCCCTGTCAGGGCCCAGCCGATTGCAGTTGGGCCCTGACTTTTTTCTGCTCGCTCACGCACATTGCGCAAGAAAAGTGAGCAATACCGCTCGGCGTTGCTCACTATTTCTCGTTACCAAGAGACGAGTATTTGGCCTGACCTTTATTGTACCTGGCGATACTGGTCGAGCAGGCGCTGAATGTACTTGCCAATGACGTCGAACTCGATGTTGACCACTGTGCCGGGCTTGAAGTTATGGAAGTTGGTGACCTGGTAGGTGTAGGGGATGATGGCGACCGAGAATTTGCCTGGTTCGGAATCGACAACCGTGAGGCTCACCCCATTGATGCTTATCGACCCTTTGGGCACGGTGATGAAAGCCGAGGCTTGGCCGGGTTCGGGTTTGGCATAGTTGTATTCGAAAAAGAAACGCCACGAACCGTTATCGTCGACCACTTTGGTACAGACAGCGGTCTGGTCTACATGGCCTTGCACGATGTGGCCATCGAAGCGTCCATCCATCTTCATGCTGCGTTCCACGTTGACCTCGGTGCCGACCTGCCAGGTGGAGAGGTTGGTTTTGAGCATGGTTTCGTCCATGGCTGTTACGGTGTATTGTTTCTTAGCCTTGTCGACACGCACCACGGTGAGGCAGCAGCCGTCGTGGGCCATGCTTTGGTCGATGGCCAGCTCGTCGCCAAAGGGAACTTCGAGGGTGAAGTGGTAGTTGGTATTTTCTTTCTCGATATTGACCACACGGGCCGTTGTTTCGATAATTCCTGTGAACATGATTGGTGTGTTTTTTACTTTTTTTCGGACTGCAAAGATACGCATTTTATTTCAATTGCGCGAGAATATTTTCGATGGCGGTTGCAGATGGGGCTGAGAAGGGGCTTGTATGGAGCGTTTAATAGCGCTCGATGGGTTTCAAAAAGTTCATGTTTGCATTTTTTGAGTTTTGATGAAGCCTCGTTGCCTGCGTGAAAAAGGAGTAGTAGGCTGCTCATCTATCTGTATTACTACACTTTTCGAGCGTTTTTTTGAGGTTCGTAAGTTACTGATTGTCAATGCTTGTTCGACCTCAATACGACCTTAACCCCTCTTTAACACGACTTAAGGACTATAAATCACGTAGTTAGGTGGTGAGAATTTTGTGGTTGGATGGCTGAGGCAGGTTGTTTTTGGGGGTAAAAAGCGAGGGAGCCGCCTTTGGGCGGCTCCCTCGCTGGTTTGTGTGGGTCCGATTTATTTGTATTCGGCAATGATGCCGGGGACCATGTCGGGGGTGAGGCGGCCATAGACTTTTTCGCCAATCATGGCCACGGGTGCCAGACCGCAAGCACCGACGCAGCGGAGGGTGTTGAGGCTGAATTTGCCGTCGGCGGTGCATTTGCCAACGGGGATGTTGAGGGCACGCTGGAAGGCGTCGAGTACCTTTTCGGCTCCGCGCACGTAGCAGGCGGTTCCCAAGCAGATGTCGATGGGGTGTTCGCCTTTGGGCTCCATGGTGAAGAAGCTGTAGAAGGAGACGATGCCGTAGACCTTCGAGACGGGCATATCGAGCTCGTGGGCGATGACTTCCTGGACCTCGGCGGGCAGGTAGCCGAACTTGCCTTGCACCTGGTGGAGGACGTTGATGACCTCGCCGCTCTTGTTGCCAAAGCTCTTGCAGATGTCTTTGATGATGTTTATTTTCTCTTCAGAAATCTTGATGTTAGCCATATCTTTTCTTAATTCGTGAATGTGTTATTGCGCTGCCTTTTCGGCACATGGATTAGTGTTGGTTTAGCATTGACGTAATAACACATTCACTGGTTGAACATTTATTTCGTTACTTCCGTTTTGTCGCTACGGTCGAAGTAGTGGGTGTGGAGCTGCTCGTGGCTGAGGTGGCCGCAGGGTTCACCGTAGTACTCCTTGTAGATAGCTTGGATTTCGGGGTTCTCATGGCTCTTGCGGATGGGTTTGCCAGCGTCTTCGCGGTAGATGGCTTCCATACGCTTGCGAATGATGTCGCTCTTGCCATGGTGGTAGGGCTGGCCGGCGCCGCCAATGCAGCCACCGGGGCAGGCCATAACCTCGATGAAGTGGTAGCCATTGGGGTTACCCTGGCGCACTTCTTCCATCAGTTTGCGGGCGTTGCCGAGGCTGTAGGCGACGGCAATCTTCAGCGGGAAACCATCGAAGTCGATGACGGCCTCTTTGATGCCCTTGAAACCGCGGGTTTCTTCGAAGTCGACGCGCGGAAGGGTCTTGCCGGTGTGGACCTCGTAGGCGGTACGGAGGGCGGCCTCCATAACGCCGCCGGTGGTGCCGAAGATGACGGCAGCGCCGGTGGACTGACCGAGCGGGCTGTCGAAGTCCTCTTCGGGCATGTTGTTGAGGTCGATGTTGCTTTGTTTGAGCATGTGGGCCAGCTCGCGGGTGGTGAGGCTGAAGTTGACGTCTTGGTCGGTGCCAGTGCCGAGTTCTTCACGGGCGCACTCGCTCTTCTTGGCGAGGCAGGGCATGATGGAGACGACTACGAGGTCTTCGCGTTTGACGCCCATCTTCGGTGCAAGGTAGTTCTTGGCGGCGGCGCCGAACATACCTTGGGGCGACTTGGCAGTCGAGGGGTACTCGAGCAGGTCGGGGAAGTTTTTCTCGTAGAAAGCGACCCAAGCGGGGCAGCAGGAGGTGAACATGGGCAGTTTGACCTCTTCGCCAGCCAGGGCTTTCTTGAGGCGGCCGAGGAGCTCGGTGCCTTCTTCCATGATGGTGAGGTCGGCGCTCCAGTCGGTGTCGTACACACCGTCGAAACCGAGGCGGCGGAGGGCGGCGGCCATCTTGCCGGTAACGATTTCGCCGGGTTGCATACCGAACTCTTCGCCGAGGGCAACGCGGACGGCGGGAGCGGTTTGGACGACGACTTTCTTGGTCGGGTCGGCAAGGGCTTTGCGCACATCGTCGATGTTGTCGACAAGGGTGAGGGCGCCCACAGGGCATACTTGGACGCACTGGCCGCAGTTGATGCAGCTGCTATCGCCCAGTTTTTGCTCGAACGCGGGGGCGACAACCGACGGGAAGCCGCGGTTGACACCGCTCAGCGCGCCAGCGGTTTGGAACTTGCTGCACATGGTTTCGCAACGGCGGCAGTAGACACATTTGTCCATGTCGCGATAGACGCTCAAGGTGCTATCTTTCTCGTAGTGGCTTTGTTCGCCTTTGAAGGGGATTTCGCGGATACCCATGCGGGCAGCGAGGTTCTGCAGTTCGCAGTCTCCGCTCTTTTCGCACTGGAGGCAATCGTTCGGGTGGTCGCTGAGAATCAGCTCGAGAACGGTCTTGCGGGCGTTGATGGCACGGGGCGAGGCGGTGAGTATTTCCATGCCTTCCATGACGTCGGTGGCGCAAGCAGGGGCCAGATTGCGGCGGCCTTTGACCTCGACCATGCAGACGCGACATCCGCCAGGTTTGTTTTCAAAATTCATCCCGTCGAGTTCGAAATAGCAGAGGGTCGGGATATCGATACCAGCCATACGGGCAGCTTTGAGAATGGTGGTGCCTTCGGGGACCTGTATCGTTTTATTATCTATCGTTACGTTAATCATTTCTTTTAATAATTCGTTGATGTGTTAGTGCGTTAATGTGTTGGTGGCTTTGGGGCCGACTCACGAGTTTACGATTTCACACATTTACACATTCTATATTATTTTATTTAATCGAAATAGCACCGAATTTGCAGTTTCCGATACAGGCACCGCACTTGATGCACTTGGTGCTGTCTATAGCCATCGAAGCCAGCTTGTGGCCAGGGGCAGTGTAGTCGGTGCGCGTGATGGCCTCGACGGGGCAACCCTTGGCGCATTTGCCACAGCCAATGCACTTTTCGGGGTCGATAACGTACTGCATGAGCTTTTTGCAGACGCCAGCACGGCACTTCTTGTCGACAACGTGCTCCACATATTCGTCCCAGAAGTTGTCGAGGGTGCTGAGCACGGGGTTGGGCGAGGTTTGGCCGAGGCCGCAGAGAGCGCTGTCTTTAATGACGGCGGCCAGGTTGCGCAGGGCGTAGAGGTCGTCCATGGTGCCACGACCGTCGGTGATTTTTTCGAGCAACTCGCAGAGGCGTTTGTTACCAACACGGCAGGGGGTGCACTTGCCGCAGCTTTCTTCGCAGGTGAATTCGAGATAGAACTTGGCGATAGCAGGCATGCAAGAGGTTTCGTCCATAACGACCATACCGCCCGAGCCCATCATCGAGCCAGCAGCAACGAGGCTATCGTAGTCGATAGCGGTGTCGAGGTGTTTGGCAGTGAGGCAGCCGCCCGAGGGGCCACCAGTTTGAACGGCCTTGAATTCGCGACCGTCTTTGATACCGCCACCAATTTCGTAGATAATTTCGCGGAGGGTGATGCCCATCGGGACTTCGATGAGGCCCACGTTGTTGATTTGTCCGGCAAGGGCAAATACTTTGGTACCTTTCGATTTCTCGGTTCCGATGCTGGAGAACCACTCAGCGCCTTTGGTGATGATGACAGGCACGTTGGCAAAGGTCTCGACGTTGTTGACGTTGGAGGGTTTGCCCATGTAGCCACTAACAGCGGGGAATGGGGGTTTGAGGGTAGGTTCGCCACGCTGGCCTTCCATGGAGTGGATGAGGGCGGTTTCTTCGCCACAGACAAAGGCACCAGCGCCGTAGCGGAGCTCGATGTCGAAGTTGAAGCCGGTTCCGAGGATGTCGTCGCCGAGCAGGCCATATTCGCGAGCCTGGTTGATGGCAATCTTCAAGCGGTCGATTGCGAGGGGGTATTCGGCACGGATGTAGACCAAGCCCTTGCTGGCGCCAATGGCGTAGCCGCAAATGGCCATAGCCTCGACAATGCTGTTGGGGTCGCCCTCAAGGATGGAGCGGTCCATGAATGCACCGGGGTCGCCCTCGTCGGCGTTGCAGATAACGTATTTTTGGTCGGCTTTATTTTTGGCACAGAGTTCCCATTTGAGGCCGGTGGGGAAACCAGCACCGCCACGGCCGCGGAGGCCAGAGGCTTTGACCTCGGCAATGACTTGCTCGGGGGTCATCTCGGTGAGGCACTTGGCCAGGGCTTCGTAGCCACCACGCGAGATGCTTTCTTCGATGTTTTCGGGGTCTACAAAGCCGCAGTTGCGGAGGGCGATACGGATTTGCTTTTTGTAGAAATCCATGTGTCTCGAGTCGCTCACGTGCTCTTTGTTTTCGGGGTTGGTGTAGAGCAGTTCGGGGACTTTACGGCCTTTGATGATATGTTCGTTGACAATGCGGTCGACATCTTCGGGGGTTACTTGGGTGTAGAAGGTGTTGTCGGGCATGATTTTGACAATGGGGCCCTTCTCGCAGAAACCGAAGCAACCGGTTTTGATGACCTGCACCTCGTCCTGAAGGTTGTGGGCGGCGAGGGCGGTGTGGAAGTTCTCAATAATCTGCATGCTGTTCGACGACTTACAGCCGGTACCGCCGCAGATGAGGATATGCATTTTGTATTTTGCCATGTTCTTCAATTTAGCTGATGCGATTTTTACGCTTAGGACATCGGTTAGAGTTGACAATCACCTCTAAACCAACGCGTTGGCGCATTCACACATTCATAATTATTTGTCAATCGTTTCGTAGTTAACGGGGATGATGCCTTCGACCAGTTCGCCCTGTTGGACGTATTTGGTGAGGATTTCGTCGGCACGGTTGTTGTCGACATGGCCGAAAACGATGGGGTCTTTGCCCGGTATGCGCACCTCGAGGGTGGGCTCGGCGTGGCAGTAGCCCATACAACCAGTCTGGGTGAACACGGCAGCAATTTGGAGCTCATCGGCTTTCTGCATCATGTGCTCCATCACCTGCTTGGCTCCGGCTGCGATGCCGCAGGTTGCCATAGCAACTTTGATTTGCACCAGGCTCTCGGGGTGCTCGGCTTTTTCGCGCACATCGAGGTTCGCCTGGAGCTTCTCTCTCATGGCCTTAAGGTCGGCCAGTGATTTTACTTTTGTCATATCTACTCCTTTTTGTTTTAGGTTATTTCTTACTAATTGTTTAATAAACAATGAGATACAATCATTTCACAACGATTGCACTCTTTGCAAAGATACGTTTTTTTTGCAATTTGGCAATTTTTTTTGTTTATTTTATTTTTTTTCTTTTTAAGAACGGCGTTTTTAAGATTTTTTAAGGCGTGTTGAACACAATTTTTTGTGTTTTTCGACGTTGTGATTGTATGGAAAGTTCGCTCCGACACATCGAACGGCTCAAGCAACTGCTGGCCGACGAACAGCGCTACGAGGCCGAGTGCCACGACGTTGAGTTGGACCCCTCGCGCTTTGCCGTGACGGTGGCCGAGCCCGACTGCCGCTACCCGGTAGACGTGGTGCAGGAGGCCGACTATAACGCTCTGGGCCAGTTGGTGATGAGTGTGGTTTACGAGGTGCGCCCCGACGACCCCGACACCGAGATGGAGCCGGGCTGCGCGGTCGAGTTTTTCTACCTCGTGCGCGACGGACACGAGGTGTCGCGCCTGCCGCAGACGGGCTTTGTGAGCCGCGCCCTGCCGGGACGGTTCGAGGTGGTGATGCCCTCGCAGGCAGCCTTCAAGTCGGTCAAATCGGTGGCCGCTACCCGCTTTTTGGGCATGAGGAAGAGCATCGACAACACCTCCTACGCCGTTATGAACGAGGCCCTCGACCGCTTGGCTCGTACCGACAGCGAACGCCTCATCGCCCTGCGCGAAACCCTCATAGGCAGCCGCCAGCCGCAATTTGCACATCGCCTTTTTGGCGGTTGCCCGTGGCTCAACCCGAGCCAAAATGCAGCCATACAGAAGGTAGTCGACGCGCGCGATGTGGCCATAGTCCACGGCCCTCCGGGCACCGGCAAAACAACCACTCTGGTCGAGGCCGTGGTCGAAACCTTGCGCCGCGAAACGCAGGTTATGGTTTGCGCCCCGAGCAATGCCGCCGTCGACTGGATTAGCGAGCAACTTGCGCGCCGCGGCGTGGCAGTGCTGCGCGTGGGTAACCCACTGAGAATGAGCGACACAATGCTCGAATGCAGCTACGAGCGCCGCTATGCCGCCCACCCCGACTACCCCGAGCTGTGGAAAATTCGTCGCTTGCTGCGCGAGGGGGCTACAAGTGCCTCACAGCGACAAAAAATGCGCGAGCGCGAGACCGAACTCGACATCAAGATTGGCCAAGATTTGATGGAACAAACCTCTGTTGTGGCCTGCACCCTCATCGGGTCGGCCTACCGGCTGCTGGAGCGCCGCCACTTTGGCACCCTCTTCATCGACGAGGCTGCCCAGGCTTTGGAACCGGCTTGCTGGGCCGCCATCAGCAAAGCCGACCGCGTGGTTTTTGGCGGCGACCACCACCAACTGCCACCCACCGTCAAGTGCCGCCAAGCCGCTGCCCTCAACCACACCCTCATGCAGCGCGTGGCGACCGAGAAGAGGCAGTGTGTGGCTTTGCTCGACACGCAATACCGCATGAACAGCGCGATTATGGGCTTCTCGTCGCGTCGTTTCTATGGTGGAAAACTAAAGGCTGCCCCCGAGGTGGCCAACCGCTTGGTTACACCGCTCGACACGCCGCTCACTTGGTTCGACACGTCTGCCCTCGACTACAACGAGCGGCAGCACCGCAGCGGCAGCCGCACCAACAGCGGCGAGGCGCGCCTCATACTACGCCTGCTGCGCGAATATGTGGAGTTCGTCACCCCCACCCGAGTGCTCGACGAGCGCCTCAGTTTTGGCATCATCACTCCCTACCGCGCCCAGGCGCGGCTCATCAGACGGCTGCTGAGAATGCAACATTTCTTCCGTTCGCTCCACCGAGCGGTGACCGTGGGCAGCGTCGACGGTTTTCAAGGGCAGGAACGCGACGTTGTGATTATCAGCATGGTACGCGACAACGACAGCGGCTCTATAGGCTTTTTGAACGACCTGCGGCGCATGAATGTGGCCATAACCCGCGCCCGGATGAAGCTCATCATCGTGGGCAACGTCGCCACACTGACTCGCCACAATTTCTACCACGAGTTGGCCGACTACTGCGAAGCCCACGGCGAGGTGGTGACCTTGAGACCCGACAACGAGCAACCCGAACAGCAATAACCTCTCCCACTCCACCTCTCAAGGTCGGCCCCAGAAGGGGCTGACATCGGTATTTTTTCGAATCCTAACTGTCTGATTATCAAGCGTTGTTCGACCTCAATACGACCTTAACCCCTCTTTAATACGACCTCAACCCTGAGAATCAGTCATTTAGGAGGGGGTATTTTTTAGCAATCCAACAGCTGTTTTTGGGGATTGTGGAAGTGGGTCCGCCGAGGTCGGCGAGGTGTTTTTTGCGAGCTTGGCGGCAGGCTGATAAAAAGAGTTGGCGAGGCTGATAGTGGGGAGGGAGGAATGGTTTGCGGGTTCGCTGGCGGGGAGGAGTGAGTGGTTGGCAGGAGAGCTGGGTGGTCTGAAGACGTTGTTAATGAGGCGCCCGCCTGCGGCGGGCGCCTCATTAACAACGCTTTACAAACTATCACTTGGTTTTCTTCGACCCCTTGTCCGATGCCTTTTTGCGTCCTTTGGGGGCCGACTTTTTGGCCTTGGCAGAACCTTTGTCGGGCTGCGACTTGGCTTTCTTCGACTTCGGCTTCGACTTGGCAGCGGGCTTAACCTCGGCCGCCTCGTCCACGAGCTCGAAGTCAATCTGCTTCTTGAGCATATCCACCCTGCGCACACGTATGGTGACCGGAAAACCGAGTTTGTAGGTCCGCCCGTGGCGCCGACCGATAACCTGGTAGTTATCCTCGTCCAGCATATAATAATCGTCCTTGAGCGAGCCAATCGGAATCATACCCTCGCAACGCGAACCCTCGATTTCGGCATAAATGCCCCACTTGCTCACGCCCGAAATGAGCGCCGGAAACACCTGCCCGAGCTTGTCGGCCAGGTATTCGGCCTGCTTGTATTTTACGCTGGCGCGCTCGGCGTCGGCTGCCCGTTTTTCCATCAACGAGCAATGCTCGCAATAGGTTTCGAACTCCTCGGCCGACACCGAGGCACCGCCCTCCATATAGCGCTCCAGCAAACGGTGAACCATGAGGTCGGGGTAGCGGCGTATTGGCGAGGTGAAGTGCGTGTAGTGGCTAAAGCCGAGGCCATAGTGACCAATGTTGTGGGTAGAATACTTGGCCTTGGCCATAGTGCGGATGGCAATGCTGTCTATCATCGCCTCCTCGCCACGGCCGGCAATCTGCTCGAAGAGGTGGTTATAGCTGTCGGCCAACGACTTACGAGAGCCGAGCTTCATCTTGAAGCCCAACTTGGCCACAAACTGAACAAAGGTGTCGAGCTTTTCGGGATTAGGTTCGTCGTGAATGCGGTAGACGAATGTTTTCGGCTCTGCTTTGCCTTTTGGCGACCTTTTTGGCCGGCCAACATATTCAGCCACCTGGCGGTTGGCGAGGAGCATAAACTCCTCGATAAGCCAGTTAGCCTCGCGCGATTCCTTTATATAGACACCTACCGGGTGGGCATTCTCGTCAAGTTGGAACTTCACCTCCTGGGTCTCGAAGTTGATGGCTCCGTCGTTATAGCGCTGCTTGCGGAAAACGAGGGCCAAATCGTTGAGTTTCAGTATGGCGCGCCCAGTATCGTCGTCGGCCTGCTGCGCGTCTATTATGGCTTGAGCCTCCTCGTATGCATAGCGGCGATTGGAGCGGATGACGCTTTTGCCGAACCACTGCTTGTGGACCTTCACAGCATCGTCAATCTCGAACACGGCCGAGAAACAAAGCTTATCCTCGTCCTGTCGCAGCGAGCACAGCTCGTTGCAGAGCCGTTCGGGCAGCATGGGGAAAGTTCGGTCAACGAGGTAGACGCTCGTTCCACGCTCGTAGGCCTCGCGGTCTATGGCCGAGCCAGGCCGGACGTAGTGCGAAACGTCGGCAATATGCACACCCACCTCGTAGCGTCCACTGCCGAGGTCGCGAAACGAGAGGGCGTCGTCAAAGTCCTTGGCGTCGGCAGGGTCGATGGTGAACGTGGTCACATCGCGAAAATCGCGACGGCCTTCGAGGTCCTTCTTCGTAGGGGCTTTGAGGGTTGCGGCTTCGCGCTCCACCTCGGCTGGGAACTCGAGCGGAAAGTCATATTCGGCCAGTATGGCCTGCATCTCGACGTTGTTGTCGCCAGGGTGGCCGAGGCGTTTCACCACACGGCCCACGGGGTTGTTCATGCGCTCGGGCCAGTCGGTCATTTCGGTCACGACCTTCTCGCCGTCGTCGGCGCCAGCCAGGTCGGCCAACGGGATAAAGATGTCGACCGGCATGGTGCGGCTATCGCTCACCAAGAAGGCGAAGCGTTCCTGTTTCTGTATACAGCCCACAAAACGGGTCTTGGCACGGCTCAGAATTTCGACCACTTGGCCCTCGGGTTTGCGCATCTTGCGGCGGGGGAAGAGCAGCACCTTAACGTGGTCGCCGTGAAGGGCGTGGCCAGTGTTGTTGGGTGCAATCTGGATGTCGTCGGTGGCTTCGTCGCCGTCTTGAATAACGTAGGCTTTGCCACCTTGCTTCATGTCGATGACGCCCGTTACGTAGTTTTTAGGCACCAGGTCGTCGGTCAGGTGGATTGGGTTGAGTTTGAACTTGCCGCGGTGCGACGGGTCGGGCACCAACATATCGGCCTCGGCCATCTCGCGCATGAGGGCAATCACGGTTTGTCGCGACGCTTTGTCGTGCGCACCAACGCGAGCCTCTATCTGCTTGTGGTTGAACGACTCGAAGGGGTTGTTGGCAAATATCTTGAGAATTTGTGTTTTCATTGTTCTACATATAATATTAATGTGTAAGGCCTACAGCAGGTTCGAGCGGCGAAGGAAAGCCTCCTGCTGCGGGTCGCGGCCCATAAAGTCGCGGAATAGGTCGGCCGGGTGGCGGGTGCCACCGCGCGAGAGGATGGTGGTGCGGAAGCGTGTGGCGGTGTCGCGATTCATGATGCCCTCCTCTTTAAAGCGCGAGAAGATGTCGGCATCGAGCACTTCGGCCCACTTGTAACCGTAGTAGCCCGAGGCGTAGCCGCCGCCAAAAATGTGGCTGAAATTGGTGCAGGTTACGGCGCCGGGCTCGGTGGGCAGGAGTTCGTCCATCGCAGCTCGCTCCACCTCTTCTGGGCGCTCGTCGAAAGGTTCGGTCACCGAGTGGAACGCGAGGTCGGTCATACCGAGGTTGAGTTGGCGCAGGCAGAGGTAGCCCGACTGGAAGTTTTTGTGGTCCCAAATGCGGTCTATCCACTCCATTGGGAGGGGTTCGCCGGTTTGGTAATGATAGGCAAAAAGTTGCAGAAATTCAGGCTCGTAGCACCAATTCTCCATCAGCTGCGAGGGTAGTTCTACAAAGTCGCGCTTGACCGATGTGCCACTGAGCGACGGGTAGGCCACGTCGCTCAAAAGCGAGTGCATGGCATGACCCAACTCGTGCATAAGTGTTTCGACTTCGTCGAAACGCAGCAGCGATGGGGTCTCGGCTGTGGGTGGGGTGAAGTTGCAAACCACCTGCACTATTGGGCGTTCTTCGCGGCCGTTGAAGTTGCGTTGGTCGCGCAGGTCGGTCATCCAGGCACCGCTGCGTTTTGATTGCCGCGGATGGAGGTCGAGGTAGAGCAGCCCCATGAATCGTTCACCGTCGTCGACGCGATAGACCTTGACTTCGGGGTGGTAGACCGGGGCGTCGGTTACGAGACTGAAAGTCAGGCCGTAAAGACGGTTATAAAGTTCGAAGATTCCGCCTTTGACGCGTTCTAACTCGAAGTATGGGCGCAACTGTTCGGCGTCGAAACTGAAGAGTTCGCGAGCCATCCACTCGCTGAAGTAGGCCACGTCCCAGCGCTGCAGTTCGAGGCCGGGCTCGGCTTCGGCTGCAAAGGCAGCGAGGTCGTCGACGTCGGCCCAGGCCGCAGGCAGAGCCGCGTCATGGAGGTCCTGCATAAACCGTTCTAAAGCACTGAGCGACCGAACCATACGTTCTTCGAGCACGTAGTCGCACCACGAGGGGTAGCCAAGCAGGTTGGCAACTTCGCGACGGAGGTTGACGATGGCTGTGATGGTGCTGTTGTTGTCGTTAGGGCCTCCGTGGTTGCCAATGGTCATGTAGGCACGCCACATTTTTTCGCGCAAATTGCGGTCGTTGGCGTAGGCCAAGAAAGGCCGATAGGAGGGTGCGGCGAGGGTAAAGAGCCAACCTGAGCGTCCACGGCGCTCGGCCTCGTCGGCGGCAGCGGCCACGGTGGTTGGAGGCAGGCCAGCGAGTTGGTCGGGATTGGTTATGTGGAGGGTGAATGCGGTTGTGTCGGCCAATGCGTTTTGGCCGAAGCGGAGGGTGAGTTCGGAGAGTTGCTCGGTGCATTGCTCGTAGCGATGGCGAGCCTCGCCTTTGAGCAGGGCGCCGCGGCGGACAAAATATTTGTAGCGTTCGCGCAATAAAGTGGCCTGTTCTTCGTTAAGGTTGAGGCGACCTTGCTCGAGGTCTTCGTGGAGGGTGCAGAGGCGGGCAAAGAGGTCGGCGTTGGCCACGAGGTCGTTTTCGTAGCGCGTGATGAGTGGCCCGGCTTGGAGAATGACCTGCTGGAGGGGTTCGGTGGAGAGGCACTCGCCCATGTTGAAGAGCACGGCGCTGACGCGGTCGAGGGTGGCGGAGGAGTCTTCGATGGCCTCGACGGTGTTGGCAAATGTGGGAGGCTCGGGGTTGGAGGCTATGGCGAGGGCGTTTTGGCGAGCCTCGGCAATGGCGGACTCGAGGGCAGGCAGGTAGTGAGCGACCTCAATCTGGTCGAACGGAGGTGCAGCGTAGGGGGTGGTCCACTGGCCAAGCAAGGGGTTATTAAGAGGTGATTTATTGTTGGTTGCGTCCATTATTTAACAATTTTTATAATTCATTAACAAAATAAAAACGGCAATTCGGCGTTAATACTTACACAAGTATATAACGCGAAGAATAGAAAATAATTGTATAAAAAAACTAAAAAAGAAAGTTAAAAAGATGAAAAAAATTTTATTATCGTTTGGACTTGCAGCAACGGTGCTGGCCTTTGCCTCGTGTAACCAGCAGAAAGAGCAGCTTGCAACAGCGCAGCTGCAGAACGACTCGCTGCAGTCGGTTATTGCCGCCAAGGACGCCGAAATCGACGGTCTTTTCACGATGCTCAACGAGATTGAGGACAACCTGTCGATGATTTCGTCGAAGTATTCGACCGTTCAGGAACTGCGTCGCAACTCGACCGAAGGCTCATACAATGTAAAGAACGCCATCAGCGACCAAATGTCGTCTATCGACAACATTATGGCTGGCAACAAGAAGAAGATTTCTGAACTCTCGGCCCGCGTGGCTTCGCTCAACAACAAGAACGCCGAGTTGCAGGCCTACGTAACTCGCCTCGAGGAGCGCGCAGCCCAGCAGGAGAGTCAGATTGCCGAACTGCTCACCGAACTCGAGAATAACAAAGTGGTTATCAAAGGTTTGAACAAGAACATCAGCGACCTTACCGCCTCGAACCAAGAGAAGGACCTCTACATAGCCGAGCAGACCGCCAACGCCAACAAGGCTTATTTTGTGGTCGGAACGTTCGACGAACTGAACGAGGCTGGCATCGTGGCTAAGTCGGGTGGATTTATCGGCATTGGCCGTCGCCAAGGCACGGTGGCCGACATGAATACCGAGCTTTTCACCGAGATTGACCGCACCAAGGTGACCACTATCGCCATCAACAAGAAGAAGGTGCAGGTTATAAGCAAACACCCCAGCGGCTCTTACGAGCTGGTGATGGACGAGAACGACGAGAGCGTGTGCGCATTTCTGCGCATTCTGAACCCGAGCCAGTTCTGGAAACAGACGCAATATCTGGTCATTTCGACCAAGTAGCGAGCAAAGCCGACGGGCTGCAAGCCCGGAAGTTGCATAACGTTGAGGGGCAGGCCTGCGGCCTGCCCCTCTTTTTGTCCGCCACACGGCCCCGCCCTACCCTCCTGTATGGATGCTGCAAAGGTCGCGACGGCGAGGGTGGGTTTATCGATAAAATGGGTAACGATGGTTCAGCAGTAAAACCCTGTGTCTAGGCGTATATTTTAGTTAGACGGAAGAAGAAGAAAGGGAGGTCATGGACCCCACGTAGGGATTGGCGAAAGGCTTTGATTTTAGAGTTGAGCTGTTCTGCCGAGGCGTTGGTGGAGCGGTGGTTGTAGTAGTTGAGTATTTCGTCGTAATGGAGTTGTATAGTGTCCATTATAGTGTGGAAAGAGTCTATC
>JAFVCE010000011.1 GCA_017479385.1 Bacteroidales bacterium
AAAGGTGGGGAAAAGGAGCACCGTGGGCGCGAATTGGGGAGGGTGAAAAACACCCCAAATTCGGCGGATAACTGCTTGATTGACAAGCGCTATTCGACCTCAATACGACCTTAACCCCTCTTTAATAGGTCTGTGGGCCTGAGAATGAGGCAGATAGATTTGCGGAATGTAGCGCCTTTTTGTCGCAACCTGTGCAAGATTGGACACGCTGGATGAGAACGCCCCGCAGGCGTGAAAAAAAGCTTCTGCGGGGCGTTTAAGGTGGGGGCTTGGGATGGGGGCGGCTATCGCACCACTACGACGCGGCGGGCCGGACTGTTGCCTATGCGCACCAGGTAGACTCCCGATGAGGGTACGGCGAATGCTACTTGTTGCGAGGCTTCGACATTGCGGATTTTCATTATGCGGCCCACAGCATCGTAGACGCGCACCTCGGCCGCTGCGTCGGCAAGTGAGACAACGATGGCTCCATCTCGCTGGTAGATGGTTGCGTTTACGCCCACAATGTCATCGATAGCCTCGTTGTCGTCGTTCAGATAAACCGTGTCGTGTATATATACCGTGTCGTGGACCATCAGCGTTTGGTAGACGGTAAAGGTATCGGTAATGGTTACGGTGTCGGGGAGGTTGGAGTCGATATATGAGCGCAACTGCTCGAGCATGGCGTTTTCTATATAGTTTTCGTCGTGCATTAGGCTGTCGATATAGTTCGTCAAAATCTGAACCATGTCGTTCTCGATGGCAGCGGTGTCGTAGATGGTACGGGTTAGGTAGATGGTGTCGTGGATGTAGTTGTGTACGAAGGTGGTATCGTGCACATAGTGGTTGATGTAGGAAATCACCGTGTCGTGTAGGTAGACGAATGTTGTGTCGTGTATGCTGTGGTTGATGATGATGGTGTCGCCGACGTGCACCAGATAGGCAATTATCGTGTCGGTGATGGTCAGAGTGTCGACGGTATGGCGGGTGGTGTCATTGATTGGTGGGTAGACCGAGGCTGGACGGAGGATGGCGGTGGCGCTCACGGAGGTGGAGTCGTCGGCTGGGATGGTGGAGATGGTGACCGAGTAGTCGGCGCCCACTATGTGGGTAAAGGTGGCGCTGGTGGTTGGCCCGTAGCCGTCGGTGGTGACTGGGGCCACGACGGTATTGGCTTGGCCGTTGATGCCGACGGTTTGTTGCCACATGGCGGTGTATGTGTTTGGGGGCAGTGGCGACGTTTGGGGCTGGAAGCGGAAGGCGCGCTCGACGAGTGGCATATTGCCAGTATAGAAGTTGAAGTCTTCGGGCCAGAAGGCGGCTGGCGACCCTGAAACCACCATCGGGCACTGCTCGGTGGGTTGCTGGGGCTGGCCTGTGGCGTTTTGGATGCCAATTAGGGCTTTTGAGTTGGAAATGGAAGCGAATGTTTCGACACGCTTGATATATATATCTATTATATTAGAGCCCTCGTAGCCCACAATCATGAAAGTGGCGAATGTTGAATCGAGTCTTGGATAAATCGGTACGGAATCCCACACAACGCAGAAAAAGCGTACCGAATCGTTATGACCAACAGCAAAGCGTATACACGACGATGTATCGTGAGAATTGATATGGTTGTCGTTATAGAAAGCGTAGATGGCATTGTGGTGATTTTCGGCAAGGAAAGTAGAAAGGCCTCCATGAGAGTGAGCATCTGGCGTTGACCACGGTAGGGGCTCTAAGAGGCTATAGGCGTTGTCCATACCAGCCGCTTGGGGATTGAATGTTATCATGCCGTTTTCGCCCACACAGAGGCTGTCGACACGGTAGCCAAAGAAGTAGAATGGGAATATGGGCAATGCGGGCGAAAATTGGTCTTCGGCATAATTATAGTTCGAAAAAACATTGGGGACAATGGTATCGATTACGATGCCGGTAGATAAGTCGATGGGGAATGGTGGGTCGAAATATATTTCGCTGACTTGGTAGGTGCCGTTGAAGAGACTGCTACCGCCATTGATGTGAGCCGAGAGGTAGACCTCCTCCCCTACTTCGAAAAGCAGCGGCGAGCCGTCGGCGGGCTGCTGGTCGATGGACACCGAGAACTGAGGCTCGATGGGAGTGGCTTCGTGGGCTACATAGATGGTGTCAACTACAGTATCGGTTACGACCGATAGCACCGTGTCGTGAATGGTTTGGAGAACGGTGTCGTAGACATACTGCACAATGGTGTCACGCAGATAGCGGACAATGGTGTCGACAACTGGGGTAATGTTGACCAAGTCGTCGGGGAGCCTCCAATCGGCAGAGAATGTGGCATAACAGGTATCCTCGCCGAATTTATTCTTAGCCACACAAAGGTAGCTCACGACAGTGTCGCCGACGCTATGTTCGACGAATGTGGCCTTGTTGCTGTCTGGTTGGGCTACAAAGGTCTGGATGGGGCGCCAGGTGTAGGCTTGGTCATTATAGATTGTAATAGCCAGCGTGTCAGAAACTTGCAGCAACTTGTGCAAGTTGGCGTCGGGGACGCTGCGACTGGCAGTGAAATAGCGGTAGGACTCGAAGCCTTTGGGGGCTACAAGCGTTACGGTGTCGTGGTTGGAATTGAGGGCCATACCATTCCCTTCGAATGAGGCGGCGAAATAGGCGTAGCCAAAGTGTGAAGAAAATGAGCAATCGGACGAGATTATCTGGATTTGAACCGTTTCGCCCATGTAACGACCGAGGTCTAAAGAAACCTTTTTCCAGTCGCAATAATAAATGCTGTGATAGCCTTCGCTATCGAAAAAATAGTGCCAACCATTGAAGCCGTCGGCCACGCAGCCCTCGCCAGGGGTTTGCGCACATAGTGTTGTGTTGACAATATTAATCAGAGTATCGCTGTTGTCTGAGTTGGCGAGTATACGGAGAGCGAAAAAGGGGTCGTCTGCGCGGCCATGCATGGGAGACTCGGAGACTATGGCGTAGTACATATTGGCCACGCAGGCGGCGCTGGTTACATTCATATTATATGTAAGCATAGCAGCTTGAGCACCGCTCAACACGTTGCCGACCCTGATTGAACTGCTGAAACCCTCGGGGCAGTAGGCGAGCTGGTAGTTGGTCATAGGGTCGCGGCCGAGGGTTGAGGGGATGTCGGGGGTGGTACTCTCGTCTTGTTGCATTATGCGGAAATGATTCGAGGGGTCTAACACACTGGCTGGTGCCGGCGACGACCACGACCACATAGGGGCATCATTGGCCTCATCCAAATTGTATTCAGAATATACCGTGCTGAAGTTTAAACCATCAAGTGCTTTGTTCTGGTACCAAGTTGCGCGAGCGCCGACCTCACCACTAAAATATCGGTCTGACGAGCCCGTTACGAACGAGGTTGTGTTGGGCAACAGGTAAGAATCACTTTGCGCCATAACAGTTAGACTTGCAATTATCGCTAAAACAAACAGATACCACTTTTTCATATTCATCGATTTTAGGTAAAACAATGTGCAAATTTACATAAAAAATTTATATGTGCAGCATTTTTTATGGATTTTTTGCAAACGTTGCTTCATTTTTTTTCGCCACCACACGATGGGTAACAAAGAACCCGCTGATTTTCAGCGGGTTTCCTCGATTGCTTGTTGTCCTACCTGGATTCGAACCAAGACAAGCTGATCCAGAGTCAGATGTGCTACCGTTACACCATAGGACAATCTTTTTCAGAAGAACTGCAAACTTGAGTACCGATTACTCAAATTTCGTTTCCTTTTTCTCTCGAAAGCGGTTGCAAAAGTACAACTTTTTTATGATATGACAAAATTTTTTTAGCAAAAAATTTACATCTTTCTGATTTTTAAAACATTACACTAATGGATACTACTACCATTGTAACTTTTTGAATGCGACATTTCAGCCAAACCGATGGTGTTTTGTATGGTTTTTGTGAGGCTACAAAAACGATGGGTACCGCTCTGTTTAGGTAGCGGCACCCATAGCGTTGTTTTGGTTTGTATGTCTGGGCCGGTTACTCGAACGAGCAGATGGCCTCTTTTATTAATGCGATGGCTTCGCGGAGCTGCTCTTCGGTGATGACGAGCGGCGGGGCGAAACGAATAATGTGCTGGTGGGTGGGTTTGGCAAGCACGCCGAGGTCGCGCATCTTGAGGCAGACATCCCAAGCCTCTTTGCCGTTGTGTGGCTTGATGATGACGGCATTGAGAAGACCTTTTCCGCGCACTTTTTCAATCATCGGGCTATGGATGGCGTTGATTTCGTCGCGGAAGATTTTGCCGAGGCGTTCGGCATTTTCCATCAAGTGCTCGTCTTTGATAACCTGCAAGGCGGCGATACTGACTTTGGCTGCGATGGGGTTGCCACCGAAGGTGGAGCCGTGCTCGCCGGGTTTGATGTTGAGCATGATGTCGTCGTCGGCCAAAACGGCGCTGACGGGTACTACGCCACCACCGAGGGCTTTGCCGAGTATGAGGAGGTCGGGGCGCACACCCTCGTGGTCGCAAGCGAGCATACGGCCAGTGCGAGCAATGCCACTCTGTACCTCGTCGGCCATAAAGAGGACGTTGTATTTCTTGCAGATATCGTAGCAACGTTTCAGGTAACCTTCGTCGGGGACGTAAACGCCGGCCTCGCCCTGTATGGGTTCGAGCAGGAAGCCTGCCACCTTCGAGCCGTGCTCGGCAAGCACTTTCTCGAGGGCGTCGGCATCGTTGTAGGGAATGCGGATAAAGCCGGGAGTCATGGGGCCGTAGTTGGCGTAGCTCTCGGGGTCGTTGCTCATAGTGATAATGGTGATGGTTCGGCCATGGAAATTGCCTTCGCAGCACACAATCATAACCTCGTCGTTGGGAATGCCTTTTTTCACCACACCCCAGCGGCGAGCAAGCTTCAGGGCTGTCTCGTCGGCTTCGGCGCCAGTGTTCATGGGCAGAACCTTGTCGTAGCCAAAATATTCGGTTACGTATTTTTCCCACTCTCCGAGGCAGTTGTTATAGAAAGCGCGGCTGCTGAGGGTGAGTTGTTGGGCTTGGTCGCACATGGCTTTGACAATCTTCGGGTGGCAGTGGCCTTGGTTCACGGCAGAGTAGGCCGACAGGAAGTCGAAATAGCGTTTGCCTTCGCAATCCCACACAAAAGCGCCTTCGCCTTTGGCCAGGACAACGGGGAGGGGATGGTAGTTGTGAGCTCCGTAGCGAGCTTCCATTTCCATGAATTCTTCAGATTTTGTCATAATGTTTGATTTAAAGATTGTTAAAAGATTCAATTAAAATCGGGTGCAAATTTACACTTTTTTTTTGAAATAACAGTGCGACGACCATTTTTTTTTGAAAAAAGAGCAAAACTTATGGTTTCGAGGCGGGTGGCAGGGTGGCTGGTCAACTGATTTTTGGCACCGCTTCGAGCAACTGACGGGTGTAATCGCTCTGCGGATTGGCAAAAATAGAGTCGGTCGGACCATACTCCTCGACGTGTCCTTGTCGCATAACCAAAAGGCGGTCGGCCATGAAATTGACTACGGCGAGGTTGTGTGAAATAAACATATAGGTATAGCCATACTGTTGTTTCAAGTCGCAGAGCAGTTGCAGAACCTGTGCTTGGACCGAAACGTCGAGGGCCGAAACCGATTCGTCGCAGATAACTAACTCGGGTTTGACGATAAGCGCCCTCGCTATGCAGACGCGTTGGCGTTGCCCACCCGAAAGTTGATGCGGATAGCGGTCGGCCATTGTTGGCTCGAGGCCTACGCGTTGAAGTATCTCTTCGACCTCGAGGCGGGCTTCGCTGCTACTACATTTGGTATGGGTCAAGAGTGGTTCGGCAATGGCATCGCCAACCTTAATGCGAGGATTGAGCGACGAATAGGGGTCTTGGAAAACGATTTGAAGTTTTTGCCGTAGGCGACGCATATCGCTTGCCGAAATGGTGGCAAGATTTTTGCCGCAAAACGTCAGCTGGTCTGACCGCGAGTCGACAAGGCGCAATATCGCTCTGCCGAGGGTAGACTTGCCACAGCCCGACTCGCCAACAATACCGAGGGTTTCGCCACGACGGACGTCGAAGGTCACCCCGTCGACGGCATGGAGCAGTTCGGTTGGGCGGCCCAAAAGGTTCTTGCGCAAAGGGTAGTCGACCTTCAAGTTGCGCACAACGAGCAACGCAGAGTCGGCCGCCTCGTCTATTTCGGTTCTGAAAGGCTCGAACGTTTCGGGACGGCAGGCGAGCAAATGCTTGGTGTAGGGGTGATTAGGGGCTCGGAGAATTTGAGAGGCTGGGCCTTGTTCCACCAGCTTGCCTCGTTGCATAACGACAACATCGTCTGCCACTTGAGCCACCACGCCGAGGTCGTGCGAGATGAACAAAATGGCCATACCATACTTTTGTTGCAGCGAGCGCAGGAGGTTGAGAATGGATTGCTGCACCGTTACGTCGAGGGCAGTCGTGGGCTCATCGGCAATGATGATATCGGGCTTGCAAATAAGGGCCATGGCAATCATAACTCGCTGCTTTTGGCCGCCACTGATTTCGTGAGGATAGCTGCTAAAAATTTTTTCGGGGCGAGGCAGACGAACCTCTTCGAACAGCTGCAGGGCGAGGCTGCGGGCCTCGGCTCGCGACGTATTGGTATGACGCTCGAGCATTTCCATCACCTGATGGCCACAACGCTTCACCGGGTTGAGCGAGGTCATCGGTTCTTGGAAAATCATGGCTATACGACGGCCTCGCAGGGTCTGCATCTGCTTGTCGTCGAGGGTGAGCAGGTCTGCCGGCTTGTCGCCGGCGTTGGGACGGAACCAAGCGTGGCCCGAAACGATTTTGGCCGTGGGTGGAAGAAGGCCCATAACACTGAGCGACGAGACAGACTTGCCCGAACCCGACTCGCCAACAATGCCAAGAGTGCGACCCCGTTGCAACGAAAAAGATACTCCAGAGACCACCTCGCGGCGTTCTCGGCCCTGTTCGAAAGCCACCGTAAGGTTCTCAACTTCAAGAATATGGGTTGCGTCTGGCATTGCTGTTCATTGCTTTGATACGTGGTGCAAAGTTACAAAAAAAATAGCGAATGCAACGATTTTTTGTAACGTGTGTAACGATTTTTCTATATTTTTTTATATTAGAAACAAATATTTTTTGTAACTTTGCAGCATGAACAGGATAATGAAGGCTATACTAACAGTTTTATTCTCAACCTTTTGTGGTGCAGTTTTGGCACAAGGGGGCGCAGGACTTACGCTCGACAGCTGCTTGGCCTATGCCTACGGCCACAACCTATCTGTCGAGACCGCCCGCCTCAACAGCGAGCTTGCCGCCAGCGCCTTCGAGGGGGCAAAACTTAACTTTCTGCCTTCGCTCAGCGCCTCGGCCAGCGAGAGCCTGAACCTGGCCGGACAGGGCACCCGCAACGGCAGCTATGGCATAAATGGCAGCCTTACGCTCTTTTCGGGGTTAGCCAATTTGCGCTCTTATCAACAAAGCCGCACCTCTATGGAGCAGGCCGACTTGCGCGTTACACAAAGCCGCAACAACATTGGCAGCCAAGTGGTTTCGGCCTACCTGACAGTGGTCATGAACCGCGAACGCCTTGTTTATCAGCGCGAAGTGCTGGCCACCGCCGAGCAGCAACGAGCCGAAGGCGAGCTGAAATACGAGGTGGGGCGCTTGCTCGAAAGCGACTACAAGTTGCTCGACGCCAACTACCGCTCGGCCAGCAACGAGATTGAGAACACCCTCATCACCATCAGCAACAACCTGCTCGCCTTGCGCAGCCTGCTGTGCTGGGCCGAGGACGAAGAACTCGACGTGCTGACCGACACTGCCCAGCTCGACAGCAAGGCTATTCTCCTACCCACGCTCGACAGCGTGGTGGCCCAGTCGCTTCGCAATATGCCCGATTTGGCCATTGGCCAGACCGAGGTCGAGATAGCACGCCGCAATGTGCAGATTTCGCATTCGGCCTTCTCCCCCACCCTCTCGCTCAACGCCGGCATGGCCTACTCGGATGGCTCGGTGCTCGACGCCTCGAGCCAGATGGTTACATCTGGCGGACTGAACAGCAGCGTCACCCTCGGCCTCAACCTGCCCATTTTCGACCGTGGGCAAAGCATTACTCGACTGAAACAGAGCCGAATAAACCTTCAACAAGCCGAGTTGCAGCTGCGCCAAACCGAGCTCGACCTGCGCAAAACCATCGAAGGGCAGTGGCTCGAAACCCGACGCGCGCTCAACAGTTTTGCCACCACCGAGGCCCTGAAGGAGGCCTACCACGCCTCCTACGAGGTCTACTCTGTTAAGTATGCTGCCGGAGCAGTAACCACCGTCGAGTTCCTGCAGCAGCAAGACCGCTACCTCTCATCGCTCAACGACTACCTGCAAACCAAATACACTTTCCTGCTCAACAAGAAGATAATGGAAATTTATACCGGCAAAGTCTTTTAACAACATTTTTTTTGTCACCATGTCGAAGAAGAAGAAAACCTACATCTGGCTCATCGCAATCGCCGTCCTGATAGTGGCCATCGTAGCCATCAGCATTGCCCGCCATGGGCGCAGCCAAGTCGTGGTCAACAGCCAACCCGTAACCCGAGGCAGCATCGAAACCACCGTCACCGCCACCGGCGAAATTCAACCCGTCTACAAGGTAGAGGTTGGCACCCAGGTTAGTGGCATTATCGAAAAACTGTATGTGGACTACAACTCTACCGTGACCAAAGGGCAGCTCCTGGCCGAGCTCGACAAGTCGCTGCTGCAAGAGCAGGTGAAGCAGGCCCAAGCCAACCTCAGCACGACCACCAGCAACAAGCAGCTGGCCGAAAAAAACTATAACCGCATTAAGTCGCTCTACGACAAGAAAGCCGCCACGCAGGAAGAATATGACCAAGCCGAGACCAACCTCGCCCAGGCCAACAACCAGCTCATCACGGCCCAGAGCGACTACGACCGCGCCCGCACCAACCTCAAATATGCCGAAATCTATTCGCCCATCGACGGCGTGGTGCTCTCCAAAGCCGTAGAGGAGGGGCAAACCGTGGCCTCGGCCTACAGCACCCCTACCCTCTTCACCATTGCCAAAAACCTGACCGATATGCAGCTCGAGGCCAAGATTGACGAAGCCGATATAGGCCTCGTCAAGACGGGCCAAAAGGTGCGCTTCAGCGTCGACGCTTTCCCTGCCGACCAGTTTAGCGGAACCGTGCGCCAAATACGCCTCGTGCCCACCGTGGTCTCGAACGTGGTGACCTACACCGTAATCATCGACGCCCCCAACGACAACGGCAAACTCTACCCAGGCATGACAGCCACCATAACCATCCTCGTCGAGGAGGAGGAGGGGCTGACCATGCCACTCGAGGCTGCCAATTTTGCCCTCACCCCACAGCTGCGCCAGCAGCTCCTTGACGATGGCTACACCATTACCGACCTCGATAGCACACCGAGCACGGCCTACGTCTACGTGGTCGATGGGCGAAAACTCGAGGCCCGCTCCATCGAAACCGGACTCACCGACGGCGTGAACGCCATTGCCAAAAGCGGCCTGACCGAGGGCGACCAGGTGGTGCGCAGCATTGCCATAGAAAAGAAATCGCCCAACCAAGAACGCGAAAGCCCATTACATATTGGCCCTGCCAACCACTAACACCCCACAGCCATGCCAGCCAACAACATAATAGAGATAAGCAACCTACGCCGCGACTTCGCGGTTGGAACCGAGGTGGTGTACGCCCTGCGCGGACTCTCGTTCGGCGTGGCCCAAGGCGAATTTGTGAGCATTATGGGCACCTCGGGCAGCGGCAAGTCGACACTGCTCAACATCCTGGGCTGCCTCGACACACCCACCTCGGGCAGCTACGTTATTGACGGAACCGATGTGGCTCGCCTCTCGCGCAACGAGTTGGCCGACATACGCAACCGCAAAATAGGCTTCGTCTTTCAGAGCTACAACCTGCTGCCGCGCACTTCGGTGCTCGAAAACGTGGAACTGCCACTGATGTATAACCGCACCTACAGCTCGCGCCAACGTCGCGAACGCGCCATGGAGGTGATAGCCCGCGTGGGGCTCGAGAACCGTGTGCAACACACCTCGGCACAGCTCTCGGGCGGCCAACAGCAACGTGTGGCCATTGCTCGCGCTTTGGTTACAGACCCCGTAATCATTCTGGCCGACGAAGCCACCGGCAACCTCGACACCCGCACCTCATACGAGATTATGGCCCTGTTCCAACAGCTGCACGAAGCTGGCACAACCATTGCTTTCGTCACCCACGAGCCCGACATTGCTGCCTTTACCAACCGCACCATCAAGCTGCGCGACGGCCACATTGTGGACGACAGCCCTGTCCATCCACTCGACGCCCAAGCCGCCCTCGACGCGCTGCCAACCGACGAAGATTATTGATTAAACCGCCCCAAAAAGCCTCAGCCCATGAACTTTAGCAACCTCCTACGCCTCGCCCTTCGTGCCATTATGCGCAACAAGACCCGCGCACTGCTCACCATGCTCGGCATCATTATTGGCATTGCCGCCGTTATTGCCATGCTCTCGCTCGGCGAAAGTGTAAAGAAACGCATGAAGGACGAGTTTGCCTCCATGGGTACCAACAGCATTATGGTGGTACCTGCGCGGCAACATCGCGGAGGGGTCGATATGGGCAACTCGTCGTCTAAAAGCTTAGACCTGAGCGACTATCGCGCCTTGGTCGAGGGGTGCCACTATGTGGCCGCATTCTCGCCCGAGATAACCTCGTCGGGGCAGATGATATTTGGGTCGAACAATCACTTCGGGTCGCTCACAGGCGTGGCACCGGGCTACCTGCTAATCAACAACCTCGAGGTGGAGCGCGGCCTGATGTTTACCGATGCCGACGTGCAGAGTTTGGCCAAAGTGTGCGTCATCGGGCAGACGGTGGTCGACGAGCTTTTTGCCGACGGCACCGACCCGCTGGGGCAGACCGTGAGGTTCAACAACAAGCCGATGAAGATTATCGGCATTCTGAAAAAGAAAGGCCAGGGCAATATGGGGAGCGACGACGACGACGTGGTGCTGGCGCCCTACACCACCGTCCAGAAGCGTTTTCTGGGCATAAACTACTTCTTTATGCTGCAGGCCAGTGCCGTATCGCAAGAGGCTTCGCAACTGGCGGCCGACGAGATTAAGCACATTCTGCGTTCTACACACCACATTTCCGAGGGCGACGACGACGATTTCGACATCTTCACCATGGACCAGGTGCTTTCGTCGATGGACAAGGTTATGGGCCTCCTCACACTGCTGCTCACCGCCATTGCCAGCATCTCGCTCGTGGTGGGCGGAATTGGCATAATGAACATTATGTACGTCACCGTAACCGAGCGCACGCGCGAGATAGGGCTGCGCATGGCCATCGGCGCCCGCCAACGCGACATCATGCTGCAGTTTTTGCTCGAGAGCGTGGTGCTGTCGCTGCTCGGGGGGCTGATTGGCATTGTGGTGGGCATACTTATGGCCTATGGCGGCACGGCGGCCATGGCGCTGAGCTATGCACTTTCCTACAAAGCCATAGGCATATCGTTTGTGGTGTGCGTGGCAGTGGGGGTCTTTTTTGGGTGGTATCCTGCCAAGAAGGCAGCCAACCTCGACCCCATTCAGGCCATTCGCTACGAGTAGCTATTTTGGTTCCCCCACGGTGGGGTTACCATCGGGCAGAGCTCGGTGGTTTGAGGGCTTTTTTTCGATGGCTAACTGCTTGAATATCAAGGCTTGTTCGACCTCAATACGACCTTAACCCCTCTTTAATACGACCTCAACCCTGATTTTCAGATTGTTAGGAGGGGGTATTTTTTGCTCGTTTTTGAGGAATTTGAGTCTTTTTGCGGAGGTGGGATTTTGGGGCGATTTGAGGGGTTGTGGTGGTAAAAATTTAGGCGCCGGACCTGCGGTCCGGCGCCTAAAAGAACTTTGTGTTGCTTCTCTACGGTTGCTTATTGGGCGCGGAACGAGGTTAGGTCGTCGGCCGTGAAGTGCATAACGTAGTAGGCTTTGGCACAGACATCCTCTTCGGTGAGGCGGACGTAGACGTTGGCGCTCTTCTCGAACAGGTCGGGGCAACGTGTGGCGTCGTCGAGAATGAGGAGGCTCATGACGAGTTCGGCCGTCATATCGTAGAGGCGGCGGGCCAAGAAGTCGTGCAACTCTTGGTTGGCCTGCTCTTTGACGTAGTTGACGGCTTTTTCGTAGAGGTCGACCAGTGTTGCAATGCGCGCCTTGAGCGGTTGCATGGCGGGGCTGACCTCGGTTTGCAACATATCGCGCAGCACGGAGAGGTAGGTGCCGTTGGTAACGTAGCGAATGGCGGCCACAACCTGGAGCTGCGTGGTGCCTTCGTAGATAGAGAAGATACGCGCGTCGCGATAGAGGCGTTGGCTCTTGTATTCCATAATGAAGCCCGAACCGCCGTGAATGCTTATGGCGTCGTAGGCGTTTTGCGAGGCGTACTCGCTGTTCATGCCCTTTGCCAGCGGGGTGAAAGCGTCGGCCAGCTTCGAGTAGAGTTTCATCTCGGTGCGCTCCTCGGGGGTGAGCTTGCGATAGCGACCAATGTCTTCGAGGCTCTTGTAGAGGTCTACGTAGCGAGCGGTTTGGTAGAGGAGCGAGCGACCGGCGTCGAGCTTGGCTTTCATGCGCGAAAGCATATCGTAAACGGCTGGGAAGTTGATTATTTTTTCGCCAAACTGTGCGCGTTCGCGAGCATAGGCCAGGCCTTCGTTGTAGGCCTCTTGCTCCACGCCCACGCTCTGGGCGGCAATGCCGAGGCGAGCACCGTTCATGAGTGCCATAACATACTTGATGAGGCCCAGCTTGCGGTCGCCGCAGAGTTCGGCTTTGGCGTTTTTGTAGGTCAGCTCGCAGGTGGGCGAACCGTGGATGCCGAGTTTGTGCTCGATGTGGCGCACGTCGACTCCGCCGTCGCGCTTGTCGTAGATAAACATAGAGAGGCCGCGGCCATCTTTCGAGCCCTCTTCGCTTCGGGCGAGCACGAGGTGGATGTCGGAGTCGCCGTTGGTGATGAAGCGCTTCACGCCGTTGAGGCGCCAGCACTGGTTGGCTTCGTCGTAGGTGGCTTTGAGCATGACGCGTTGCAGGTCGCTACCAGCGTCGGGCTCGGTGAGGTCCATACTCATGGTTTCGCCAGCACAGATGCGCGGAATGTATTTGGCGCGCTGCTCTTCGGTACCAAATTCGTAGAGTGTGTCGATGCAACTTTGCAGGCTCCAGATGTTCTGGAAACCGGCATCGGCGGAACTAATCACTTCGCTCATCATCGAGAAGACCACGCTCGGCAGGTTCAGTCCGCCAAAACGGCGGGGCATACTAACACCGTAAAGGCCGGCTTTGCGCGTAACGTCGAGGTTTTCGAACGTTTTTGAAGCATAAATCATGCGGCCGTTTTCGAGGTGTGGGCCCTCGAGGTCTACGCTCTCGGAGTTGGGTTCGATGGTGTTGGCTGCCACCTCGCCGGCAATGGCGAGGATGCGACGATAGTTCTCGATGGCGTCGTCGTGGTCGACGGGGGCGTAGTCGAACTCGGCGGCATCTTTAAAGTTATCTTCTTTCAGCTCCACTAAGCGCTTCATAAGGGGGTGGCTCAGGTGGAAGTCGATTTCGGGGTGGTCGGTATAGTAGTTAGCCATTGGTTGTTTTTTGATTTTTTGGTTGGTTGTACTACATGTTTAAAGTTGCAAAGGTACGCAATTTTTGTCAATCGGCGGCAAAAATTTTCGCCCTCGCGGCCAAACAGATTGTAACTCAATGCTTTAAGTGTTAGCACACAGCACTTTCCGGCCCGTTTTTAGGCCATTTTTGTCTCGCCCGTAGCGTGGGGTTTGGCCGCGCTAAGCACCTCGCCAACCTTGTTGGCTACCATTGTTGGCGTGATGGCGGCGAGGCACTGGTAAGTGCCAAAGCGGCAGGCTTTGCGGCCATAGGCCGAGCAGGGTTGGCAGTCGAGGCCGGCACAGAGGGCGTTGCTGCGTGGCTGGCCGTAGCCGTAGAAACCCAGGTCGGGATGGGTGGCGCCCCAAATGCTGACCACGGGAGTGCCCAACGCCGATGCGAAGTGCATATTGGCCGAGTCCATACTAACCATGAGGTCGAGGTCGGCAATGCTCTTCAGCTCGTCGGCAAAGGGCAATTTGCCAGCCAAAGAGCTGATATTGTGGTGTTTCTGGGCCAATGCCTCGAGGGTTGGCGACTCGGCTTTGCTGCCATAGAGGGCTACTTGGTAGCCGCGGTTGGCGAGCAAGAGGGCCAACTCTTCGGTGGCTTGGGGCGGATAGATTTTGCCCACATGCTGGGCAAAGGGGGCGAGGCCCACACGGGGTGAGCCCTCGTGGTGTGGGCGCGAGGGGGTAGGGATGGTAGCGGGGGCGGCCAGCCCCATGCTGCCGAACACGTCGTCGTAGCGCTGCCACTGGGGGCGCAGAGGGGCCATGTCGCTGTGGTTGAGCATTCGGCGGCGGCCAGCGCGGTCTTTTACCAAACGATAGACCCTGAAGCCGAAGTGGCCTCGCAGCCAGTGGTGGAGGCGTAACAGCAGCAGGGCACGGTCGACACGATTAACCGCGTGGAGGTCGGCCACAGTGTCGGCCCCGATGTCGCGCAAAGCCTTGTAGATGAGGCGCGATGGCTGCTGCTTTTTTATCCCAGCAAAAGCCACATTGGGCATTCCGTCAAAGAGCGGTTCGAGCAGCGGCGGGGCGGCCACGGTGAACTTCACCGCTGGGTTAGCAGCGGCGCGAGCGCGCAGGACAGGGACAAGGATAGCCGCGTCGCCGAGCGCCGAGAGGCGGATGACCAAGACGTGGCGCACGGCTATTTGTTGTAGAGTTTGGGGTTGAGCGAGGGGTCGTTATACATCTTCATTTGGCGGTAGACCTTCATCACTTTTTTGCCCGAGGCCAGCTCGTCGGCCAGCCAGTCTATGGCTTGGGTAAGGTCGTCGCGCTGCTTGACGAGGATGTCGAGCTTGGTTTGGCAGCGAGCGTGGTGCTCGGCCGAAGCTTGGGGGCGCGAGGCTTCGATACCAAAGTGGTAGATTTTCAGCGCCAGGATAGAGAGGCGGTCTATGGCCCACGCTGGGGTCTCGGTGGCCCAACGGGCGTCGGGCGCGGGGGCGACGGTGGCATAGCGTTCCAGAAAACGGTCGTCCATTCGCTCCACAAGGTCGGTACGCTCTTGGTTCGAGCGGTCTATGCGGCGTTTCAGCGCGAGGGCTTCGGTGGGGTCTACGTCGGTTGGGCGCACAAGGTCTTCGAGGTGCCACTGAACGGTGTCTATATAACTTTTTTGCCACAGCAGGGCTTCGAACGAACCGTCGGCGTAGGGGTTGCGACAAGGGGCGTCGACCGAATCAACGGCGTGGTAGTCAGCAATTTGCTTGACAAATATATCATAATATTCTATAGCTTTCATGCTGCAAAGTTACACAAAAAATTGTAATTTTCGCCCTTTTGAGGCAACAGTTTTTGGTTTTTTTAACCACAACGTGGTCATTAGGCTTCGCGCCTATGCAGCACTCGCCTTTTCGGCCTATTTGGATTTAGCTAACATATTTGTGGCCGGGGAGAAAGCGGTTTACGCGTTTGCAATAGTCCTCATATTCGGGGTACTTGCTGGCGCTGATGCCTTCAGAGAAGCTTGAACTGGCTACAAAAAGCACTATCAGCAGCAGGGCACCAATCATGCTCCAGTTGGCAACGCCCGTACCAGCCCCGATGCTGAAGATGTAGAGGCTAACCCAGATGGCCTGCTCTGCCATATAGTTGGGATGTCGGCTACGGTTCCAGAGCCCAATGGTGTTGAAGCCTTTGTTGTAGGGGGCTGGCAGTTCGTCGAGCTTTTTACCCGAGTTGAGCATAGCCCGCTTGGCGCTTTGGAACTTCCACTGCTGCTCGTCGGCCACAGTTTCGTAGACAATAAAAGCCAGCATGAGCAGGGCTGCCACGACGTCGACCCAGCCAAAGGGCACGGTAGAGTTCATGCTAACCAAAGCTGGCAGCACGATGAGCAGCAGGAGCGCGTTTTGGTATATAGAGACAAAAAAGAGGTCGAAGGCCATCCAAGCCCAGCGGTTTTTGAGTAGCGGCGTCTGGCGTAAAAACTGCCAACGATAGTCCTCGGTGCCAGTCCAGAACTTGAGTCGATAGGCACCTTTGCGAGCAAAGTTAAAGGTGAGGCGTGCACCCCAAAGGGTGGCCAGCACGGCCATCACGACCAAGCGGGTGTGCATACCGCCGTGGGCTGCTATAATCCAGCAATAAACAAATGGCAGGATGCTCCATATTTTGTCGACCTGGCTGTTGTTGCCCGAAATTTCGCCCACCGCAAAGCATAGCAAAGCGCTGCAGCCCGCGATGATGGCCAGTGTGCGGAGAACCGAGAGTTGTTCGGCGTCGAGCGCGGGACCAACATAGGCATAAAGCAACGGGCAAACAACGAGCGAAAGCAGCAGTAGGATGGCGATGAGGGGGAGATTCATTTTTTTCATAACGAGCGTGTGTTTAATTGGTTTTGTGTTTTGGTTTATACTTGGATTTCACTATCTTATAAGAATTTGTAACCATCTGTGTCGCCAACTCGTGCGAAGCCAGAGCAGGCACAATACCAATCCACTGGGCGCGGTGTTGGTAGGGGTTAGTCAGAGCGCTGTGTTGCTCTTTGAGGTCGTCGATGAGTTCGGGCTGGCACTTGACGGTAACAACATCGAAATTATCTATGTCAAAGTAGCAAAAAATGTGTCCACAAACATAAAAACAGAGTACACTTTGTCCTGTCTTGAAGGCCTGGAACGGCATTTTCTCCTCGACATCGGTACCCTGAAGCAGGCATATCTCTCTCAATTCTTCAACATTGACCATTGTTTTATTTCGAATTTACAGCCTGCAAATTTACGAAAAATAAATGATATATGCGCGAAAATGTTATCCTGTCGGCAAAAAAAATTTTGGTCACTGGGGTTAGAGCCGCGAGAGGCACCACGCAAAGGCTCGGGCCATACGGCCAGCGGGGTCGGCAAAGTGGCCACCTTGTTCCCACACGAGGATGGTGTGGTCTGCGCCAAGTTGGTTAACAAGGCGGTTATGCTCGGCGCGCAGGCGGTCGCCAACGCGAGCCATGGTATGGTTACGACTGCGCTCTTCGCGGTCGCCCAAACTGAGGTATGTCAGTCTGGCGTTAGATGGGTAGCGTTCGGCATAGGTTGGCCAATCGCCTGCCCAGAGCGAAGGCGAAGCTGCCGCAATGGCTTGGAACACACCCGTTTGGCGAGAAGTCCACAGAGCGAAGAGGCCACCCAGCGAGTAGCCTCCCAGCACGACGGGCAGGTGGCGCCAGGGCAGGGTCGGCAGAAGCTCGCCGACGACGAATTGCAATGTCTTCTCGGCTCCCAAACCTACCTCGGGGCGGCGGCTAACAGCTGGTTCTGGCCACGGCATGAGGTCGTACTCCCAGTCGTCGACACAAACAGCCAACAGCACGAACGGCACTCCCGCGGCGGTTATGGCTGCTGCCTCGGACTGCAACTCCTCGCTTTGGTGGCTGCTGGTCATCTGGACAAGCAGTGCCTGCGGCTCGGCAGCGGCGTAGGCTTCACATCGCTGTGTCCCAATGCAATATGTGTGTTTCGTTAGTTCCATTGTGCCTGCAAAGTTACAAAAAAATTGTCAACAGCCAAAAATAATTTGATTGTAGAGCAAAAGCGAGGCCGGCAGCAGCTGCGCTGCTGCCGGCCTCGTGGGGGATGGGTCGTCGGCAACGGGTTAGAGTTTATCGTTCGAGCCGAGGACGTTCACAATCTTGTGGATATACATTTTTTTCATGCTCTCGCGCGCGGGTTTGAGGTACTGGCGCGGGTCGAAGTGGTCGGGATGTTCGGCCAGGTGCTTGCGGATGGCGGCGGTCATGGCCAGACGGCTATCACTGTCGATGTTGATTTTGCAAACAGCGCTCTTGGCGGCTTTGCGCAACTGCTCTTCGGGAATGCCCACAGCGGCTTTGAGGGCGCCACCGTTGGCGTTGATGGTGTCGACCTCGTCTTGCGGCACCGAGCTCGAACCGTGGAGGACGATGGGGAAGCCCGGCAGTTTCTTTTCGATGGCTTCGAGCACGTCGAAGGCCAACGGCGGGGGAAGCAGGCGGCCGGTTTGGGGGTCGACGGTGCACTGCTCTGGTTTGAACTTATAGGCACCATGGCTGGTTCCGATACTGATTGCCAGCGAGTCGCATCCGGTGCGGGTGGCAAAATCTATCACCTCTTCGGGCTTGGTGTAGTGGCTCACTTCGGAGGCGACCTCGTCCTCTACGCCAGCCAGAACTCCAAGTTCGCACTCTACGGTGACGTCATACTGGTGGGCATACTCTACCACTTGGCGCGAAATCTTGATATTCTCCTCGTAGGGCAGAGCGCTGCCGTCATACATAACGCTGCTGAAACCCATATCGATGCAGCTTTTGCAGGTTTCGAAGCTGTCGCCGTGGTCCAGATGAAGCACTATTTGGGGATTGGGGCAGCCCAGTTCTTTGGCATACTCTACGGCACCTTCGGCCATATAGCGCAGGAGGGTGGGATTGGCATAGTCGCGAGCACCCTTGCTGACCTGCAGTATCACAGGGCTTTTGGTTTCGACAGCGGCCTGGATAATGGCTTGCATCTGCTCCATATTGTTGAAGTTGAAAGCGGGAATGGCGTAGCCACCGTCTACAGCTTTGGCGAACATTGTGCGGGTGTTCACCAGCCCGATTTTTTTATAGTCTACCATAATTATTGCGTTGTTTTAAAATTTAGACACTCTTGGATTTTTTTTTGAAATTGCAAAGTTACGCAGAATTTTCGACATGACCAAAAAATTATTTCAAAATCGTAGAAAAAGTTTTTCAGCCTCTTCTTTGCACGTTGACAAAGTGGTATGTTAAAAGTTGGTTAAAATGGTTGTGTGGTTCGCGAAAAAGGTGTATCTTTGCAGGAGTTTTGGTTGAACGGTTTTTAAAGGTATGGTTTGGCAATGTGCTTTGAATCAGGGATGTGGGTGCGGCGTTGGGTCAATGGGTCATTACCGCAACAGTGCGTTTGATGGTTTGGGAGCGGCCAGTGGTGTTGTAGAGCTCGATGGCCACGACGTAGCGCCCTGGCAGGCAGGCACGACCGCGGTTGTCGGCTCCGTCCCAAGTGACGACGCCCACAGAGCCCAGCAACGCTCCGCGACAGAGGGTTCGCACCACGCGCCCGGTTCGGTCGAAGAGGGTTATGTTGGCTGCCAACGTGTTGTCGTTCAGGTTGTAAGTAATGTCGAGCTGGTCGTTATAGCCGTCGCCATCGGGCGAAACGATGTCGGTCGAGAGGCTGAAATCGTTGTCGAGAAAAAGGAATTCTGTGCTCTGCGAGTTGGCGTAGGTGGGGGTGCCGTAGCCAGATGTGGAGGAGGCCGAATACCAGTTGGAGGGCTCTTGAGTGGGGCGGTCGAAGGAGCGGCGCTCGAGGCTAACCCCCTCTTTGTCGCGCAAAAGCTGACTGTGCATGGTGGCGGTGTAGTCGAAACGGTCGATGATGGTGCTGTCGCGCAAGGCGAGGATAACGGTTCCCGAGGCGTCGTTATAGGCTGGCATGGAGCTTACTTGGACCACCTTGCCGGGGTAGCGCACGCCGTAGTTGGCCATGAGGAAAGTGGCGTCGGTGGTGATGACGACATAGTCGTTTGGGCCAACGAGCACCGAGTCTATCGCGTAGAAGCGCCCCAGCGAGTCGCCCACCCAGCGCACGAGGCGCACATCGGCGAGCGACACTTCGTGGTCGGCCGAATTGTAGAGCTCGAGCCAGTCGGCCCCACTGGGCACGGGGTTGAACATCAACTCGCTGATTTGCAGCGACTGCTGGCCTCGAACATCGCCCAGCGCGAGGGCTGCAACGCACAAAAAGAGTGTTAAAAATCGTTTCATGGTGCAAAATTACAAAAAAAATGTGTAATTTTGCAAAAAAATTAACAAAAAGACCAAAAATGAACCCGATTGTAAGCATCATTATGGGCAGCACCAGCGACCTGCCGGTCATGGAAAAAGCCTGCCAACTACTCGACGAGTTGCAAGTGCCGTTCGAGGTGAACGCCCTCTCGGCTCATCGCACCCCCGCCGAGGTGAGCCAGTTTGCGCGCGAGGCACAGGGGCGCGGCATTCGCGTCGTCATTGCCGGTGCCGGCATGGCAGCAGCCCTGCCGGGCGTGATAGCGGCCGAAACGCCGCTGCCCGTCATCGGCGTCCCCATCAAAGGGTCGACCCTCGAGGGGCTCGACGCCACGCTCGCCATCCTGCAAATGCCCCCGGGAATACCTGTGGCCACGGTGGCCATTAACGGGGCGCAAAACGCCGCCATACTCGCCGTGCAGATGTTGGCCTTGTCCGACGCCGACCTCATGCAGCGCCTCTGCAACTACAAGGCCAACCTGAAACAAAAAATAGTGAAAGCCAACGCCGAACTGGCCGCGCTGAACTATAAATTCAAATGTTGAGAGAGGGATATTAAGAAAATATTTTGCGCAAGAAATGAGGGCGCGGCGCTTCGCGCCGCGCCCTTATCGCCCCCCCCAGCGCAACACAAATACCTTCGCCAAAATTCTACCTTTTCCCCCTCCAAGACCCATCAAAACTCCCTCCAATACCCATTCAAAACCCACAAAATCGAAACTCTTAACCTGCTGAAAATCAATACTACAGTCGTGTTAAAGAGGGGTTAAGGTCGTATTGAGGTCGAACAACGCTTGTGTTTCAAGCACTTAGAGGTCGAAAATTTCTGCAGATAGGTAAAGTGCGTGCCATATCAGTGTACCGGCAATGCGCCCGATAGCCGCAAAATTACGGATAATCGCCCTCCTGTCAAAAACATTTTTTCCACGGTTGTGATTTTTTGCGTATCTTTGCACTGCCATTCCGATAGTCATGGTCTGGCACGACATATTAGTTTATAAGGCGTAAGTTTACGTCTTATCTGCGGTCTGTTTGAATCTCGCAAATTCAAGAACTACTTTCGCACGGTAAGGCAATGAACGAGCGTCCATGTGTTTGTATTTGTAGCACACGCAGTGGGGCTTCGTGCCCCACAGGGTAGTGTGTCTATCTATACGCACTGCGTGGGCTCTGTGCATTGCTTATCTTCGAAAGTAAGGCAATGCGAGAGCCTAAACAGGTGGGATAAGCAAGAGACTTTGTCCCGCGCTTTTTTTGTAACACACCGTGGCCGGTCGGGACCCTGCCACACCGAAAACAGAGACCTGACCACTATGAGCCACTTCGCAGAAGTAATAGACCGCTACCGCAAGCAATCGCACTCCGAATCCGACAAAGGGCACCGCTTCGAACGCCTGATGCAGGCCATGCTCCGCACCGTGCCACCCTACAGCGACGAGCTGCAGGAGGTGTGGCTGTGGACCGACTTCCCCTATCGCGCCAGCATCTCGCACCACGACACAGGCATCGACCTCGTGTGCCGCACCGTCGGCGGAGGCTACTGGGCGGTGCAATGCAAATGCTACCGCGCCGAAGCCAAGATTGACAAGGCCGATGTGGACACCTTCCTCTCCACCTCGGCACGTGCCTTCACCGACGACGAAGGATCGAAGCACCACTTCGACTTCCGCCTGTGGATCGACACCACCGACGGCGGCTTCACCTCCACCGCAGCCGATAGCTTCCGCGGTCAGGCCATCGAGGCCAAGATCATGCACCTCGCCGACCTCTCGGAGCTGGCTGTGGACTGGGAGGCCCTCGACCGTGGCCTCTCCGGGCAGCAGGCCATCACCGCACACAAGCAGCCCCTCGAGCATCAAGCGCTGGCCGTCGACAAGGCCTTGGCGCACTATAAAGACCACGACCGCGGCAAGCTTATCATGGCCTGCGGCACGGGCAAGACCTACACCAGCCTCTGCATAGCCGAAGCCCTCGAGGTACGCACCATGCTCTTCCTCGTGCCAAGCATTGCCCTGCTGGGGCAGACGCTGCGCGAGTGGTGCTTCGACGCGCAGCAGCCCCTGCGCCCGATGTGCATCTGCTCCGACAGCGAGGTCAGCCGCACCCATAGCCGCAACGACGACACGAACATCACCACCGTCGAGGAACTGGCCTTCCCGGCCTCGACCAGCGTGGAGCAGATAAAGCAGCAGTTCTTCGCATTGCAACGCGACCCGCGCAAAGGCATGCTGGTGGTGTTCAGCACCTATCAGAGCATCGGCCGCATAGCCGAGGCGCAGCGCGCCATTGGCGAAGAGCTGACGTTCGACCTCATCGTATGCGACGAGGCACACCGCACCACGGGCGTAACCCTCAAAGGCGAGGACGAGAGCGCCTTCGTGCGGGTGCACGACAACGACTTCATACGCGCCCGCCGCCGTATGTATATGACCGCCACGCCCCGCCTATATAAAGACGCAGACCAGCAGCGCGCCCGTGAGAAAGAGGCTTACCTCTGCTCGATGGACGATGCCGCCATCTATGGCGACGAGTTCTACCGTTTGGGCTTCGGCGAGGCGGTGGACAAGAACCTCCTCTCCGACTACAAGGTGCTTATCCTCAACGTGGAGCCTGGCGACGTGAGCAACGAGGTGCAGATGGCACTCGCCGGCCTCGACGCCGCCACGCAGCGCGAGGTGGACACCGACGATATGGCCAAGCTTATCGGTTGCATCAACGCCCTCAGCAAACGTAGCCTCTACGACAACCACCTCCTGCGCGACATCGACCCGCAGCCGATGCATCGCGCCGTGGCTTTCTGCCAAAATATCAAGGTCAGCAAGGCCATCACCAATGCCTTCAACGCCTGCGCCGACGCCTACTATGGCAGCCTCTCGGCCGAGGAGCGCGAGGGATTGGTACGCGTCGAGGCGCGCCATGTAGACGGAAGTATGGGGGCTGCTCGGCGCGAGGAGCATCTCTCGTGGCTCAAGCGCACCCGCACCGACGGCTACGACTGCCACCTGCTCTCCAACGTGCGTTGCCTGAGCGAGGGGGTGGACGTACCGAGCCTTGATGCCGCCATCTTCTTGGCTGCCAAGAATTCGCAGGTAGACGTGGTGCAGAGCGTAGGCCGCGTGATGCGTCGTGCGCCGGGCAAGAAGTACGGCTACATCATCATCCCCATCGTGGTGCCGAGCGATATTGACCCTGAGGATGCCCTCGACGACAACAAGACCTACGCCGTAGTGTGGGACATCCTTCGTGGACTCCGTGCCCACGACAAACGCATCGAAGACACGGTCAATAAGCTGGAGCTCAATCGCCACCGCCCCGACACGGTGCAGATTGTGCGGCCAGGCAGCAGGCTAATTGGTGGCAATAGAAATAATAGTACTTCTAGAGATTATGGTGAATCGGGTGATGCTACTGTTGCCGAGCCTTCTGCCGTCTATCAGACCCAGCTGCAGCTACGCTTCGAGCAGTTGCAGAACGTCATCTTCGCCCGCATGGTGCAGAAGGTGGGCAGCAAACGCTACTGGGAGCAGTGGGCATCGGATGTGGCTGGCATTGCCGAGAAGCACATAGCGCAGATCTCTGCCCTCATCGCCACCGATGCAAAGGCGCGCCACGCCTTCGACCGCTTCCTCCATGGGCTGCATAAGGACATCAACCCGTCGGTCAGCGAGGCGCAGGCCGTCGAGATGCTGGCGCAGCATATCATCACGCAGCCTGTGTTCGAAGCCCTGTTCGAGGGCTATGCCTTCTCGGCCAACAACCCCATTAGCCGCTCCATGAGCCGCATCGTGGGGCTGCTCAACAGCCGCCTCGACGAGGCCGACCGCAAGAGCTTGGAGAAGTTCTACGACAGTGTGCGCCAACGTGCCGAGAAGCTCGACAACGCCGAGGCCAAGCAGAAGGTGGTGGTGGAGCTCTACGACAAGTTCTTCAGCACCGCCTTCCCACGGGTGAAGGAGCAGCTTGGCATCGTCTATACCCCCGTCGAGGTGGTGGACTTCATCATCCACAGCGTGGAGCATGTGCTGCGGCAGCAGTTCGGCCGCTCGCTCGGCGACAAGGAGGTGCATATCATCGACCCCTTCACCGGCACGGGCACCTTCATCACACGCCTGCTGCAAAGCGGCATCATCAGCCCCGACAACCTCGAGCATAAGTACAAGAAGGAAATTTTCGCCAACGAGATTGTGCTGCTGGCCTACTACATCGCCAGCGTCAATATCGAGAACGTCTACCACGACCTCGTCGGGCAGACCGACAGCTACACGCCATTCCCCGGCATCTGCCTTACCGACACATTTGAGTTGGGCGAGCAGATGTACGACAAGCAGAGCGGCAGCCGTCGGCAGAAAGAGCTGGAGGGCATGGAAACCCCATTCAAGGAGAACAGCAAGCGTGTGCAACGCCAACTCGACAGCCCCATTACCGTTGTGATGGGTAACCCTCCCTATTCGGCAGGGCAGAGGAGTGCCAACGACAATGCACAGAACCAACACTATCCTATGCTCGAGGCTCGGCTGGAGAAGACCTACGTGCAGGGCAGCACCGCCACACTCAAGAACTCGGTCTACGACAGCTACATCAAGGCTTTCCGCTATGCCACCGACCGCATTGCTGGTGAGGGAATAGTGGCCTACGTCAGCAACGGCGCTTGGCTCGACAACAATGCCTTCGACGGCTTCCGTAAGAGCATAGAGCAGGAGTTTGCGGAGATATATGTGTTCAACCTGCGCGGAAATCAGCGCACCAGTGGGGAACTTTCGCGCCGCGAGGGAGGAAAGATATTCGGCAGCGGCAGCCGCACCCCAGTAAGCATCACCATTCTTGTGAAAAAAACCCACGAAGGCAAGGCCACTATCCACTACCACGACATAGGCGACTACCTGAGCCGCGAGCAGAAGCTCGACATCATCCGCAAGAACCACTCCATCGCCACCCTGCAGATGGACACGCTCCACCCCAACGAGCATGGCGACTGGATTAACCTCCGCAACGACAACTTCGCCTCGTATATCCCCATTGAGCCGGAGAAACGCTACGATGCCTCGGCACATTCGTTCTTCGTCACCAATGCCGTGGGCGTTGCCACCAGCCGTGATGCTTGGGTGTTCAACTTCAGCCAAGAGGCACTCTCCGCCAACATCGGCAGGCTGATTGCCACCTACAACGAGCAGCGCGATATGTTGCACCGCGGCGAGATAAGCGAACTGACAAAGGACGAGACGAAGATTAGCTGGAGCGTGAACCTGAAGAAGTATGCCGAAAGCAATCGTCAGCTCGATGTGGATACTTCGTGCCTTCTTTGTGCCTTCTATCGTCCGTATACAAAACAATATCTTGCCTACGACCGCAATATCATTGAGCGTCCTGGGCAGTGGACACAATTCTTCCCCACGCCACAGCATAAGAATGTGGTGATTGGTGTGCCTGGCATTGGCGGCACAAAAGAGTTCTCTTGTCTGATATACGACAGCATGGCCGAATGTCTAAACATATTCAACGGTCAGTTTATGCCTCTCTATTGGTACGAAGAGCGCGAGGGGACGCAGGGTTCGCTATTTGGCGAGGGGCAGGAGCGGTATATTCGGCATGACGCAGTTACGGACTTTATCCTGCGGAGGGCGCGCGAGCAGTATGGCGGACGGGTGACGAAGGAGGACATCTTCTACTACGTCTACGGCTTCCTGCATTGCCCCACCTATCGCGAGACCTTCGCCAACGACCTCAAGAAGATGTTGCCGCGCCTGCCGCTGGTGGAGCGTGCCGACGACTTTTGGGCATTCAGCCAAGCCGGACGGCAACTGGCAGAGCTGCACCTCGACTACGAGCATATCGAACCCTGCCCCGAGGTGCTGCTCGACATACGCTTCGCCGAAAGCCTCACCGACGAGCAGCTCTTCCACGTGGAGCAGATGCGCTTTTCCAAAGGGAGTGAGGGCGGCAAAGACAAGAGCACCATCGTCTACAACCCCTTCATCACCCTGCGCAACATTCCGCTGCGAGCCTACGACTATGTGGTGAACGGCAAGAGCGCCATCGAGTGGATCATGGAACGCTACTGCGACAAGGTAGACAGGAAGAGCGGCATCCGCAACGATGCCAACCAATGGGGGCTGGAGCATAATAACCCACGCTACGCCCTCGACCTGCTGCAAAGCATCATCACCCTCTCGCTCCGCACGATGGACATAGTGGACGCCCTGCCGAAGGTAAGCTTCGATTAATCAAAGCTACTGGCACTCCGGCATACCAGACGAACCCATGTAATCGCAGACGATAGCCGAGGTGGCGAGGCAATATAGCAACGGCATTATGGACTGGTTGCCTCAACAAGTTCGGCAGCCACAACGCACGCTGTCGGGCTGGTATGCCCCGCGAACTTGATGTGCGAATCGAGTGCGCAGGGACGACTATAATGCCGTCGGCTCGGCCGACAATCCCGACTGTTCGAGCAATACCGACTTGCCCCGATGTGGTGATTATCCTCGCCCCGCCCTATCTCTACACTGACTGCGGGACATATACAAAAAGCGATTATTAGATGTTGTCCGACTATCACGATGTGCTAAAAAAAGAGCCGACACATGGCTGGTTTGCAAACCCGTGTCGGCTCTATAGCTTGGCGCGCCAGGTGGAGGCTAACGGCTATTCTGTTTGTAGTATTTTATCAGTTTGGGTACAGCCTCTTCGACGCGAGCAGTGATTACGTAGTCGGCAATCTTGTTGATTGGTGCGTCGGGGTCGGAGTTGATGCTGATGATAATGCCGCTGTCTTGCATACCGGCAATGTGCTGAATCTGACCACTGATGCCGCAGGCTATGTAGACCTTGGGGTGGACGGTGACACCGGTTTGGCCAATTTGGCGGTCGCCATCAATCCAGCCTGCATCGACGGCAGCGCGAGAGCCACCAACCTCGCCGTGAAGCACCTTGGCGAGTTCGAAGAGCTGGTCGAAACCCTCTTTTGACCCCACGCCGTAGCCACCAGCCACGACTATGGGGGCGCCTTTGAGGTTGTGTTTAGCGGCCTCGACATGGTGGTCGAGCACCTTCACGACGAAAGCTTCGGGACCAACGTAGCTGTCGACTGACGGGTATACTACCTCGTGGCGGCAAGGACCATCGTAGAGGGCTTTTTGCATGACGCCACTACGCACCGTGGCCATCTGCGGACGATGGTCGGGATTGACGATAGTAGCAACGATGTTGCCACCAAAAGCAGGACGAATTTGGTAGAGGAGGTTGTCGTAGGTGCGACCCGACTTCTTATCCTCGTAAGGGCCAATCTCGAGCTGTGTGCAGTCGGCAGTGAGGCCACTGGTGAGGCTGGACGAGACGCGAGGCCCGAGGTCGCGACCAATAACGGTGGCTCCCATGAGACATATTTGGGGTTGCTCTTGGCGGAAAAGGTTGACCACGATGTCGGTATGCGGGGCCGAGGTGTAGGGGAAGAGGCCAGGAGCGTCGAAGACAAAGAGTTTGTCGACGCCATAGGGCAGAATGGACGATTCTATCTTGCCTTTGATGTCGGTTCCGATGGCGATAGCGTGCAGTTCCACGCCCAACTCGTTGGCCAGTTTGCGGCCTTTGGTGAGCAGTTCTTGGCTAACCTCGCGCACTTCGGCAGCCTCTAATTCTATGTATACGAATACGTTATTCATGCTATCATCCAATAATTTTGTCGTTCAACAATTCGGTTATAAGGCCGTTGATGTCGTCGTCTGAGGCGGTGAGGGTTTTGCTCTCTTTGGCTTGGAAAGCAATGCTTTGCACCTCTTTGACCTTGGTGGGGCTGCCGCTCATGCCACATTGCTGGGGGTCGCCATCCACGTCGGCCACGCTCCACTGGGTGAGTTGCAACTCCTTGCGGCTGGCGCGGAGCTCTTTGCGTGGGTCGTCGTCGGCCACCTCGAGCGGGCAAGCAGCATACTTGTACTTCATCACCAGTTTAGCGTTGGCCGGTCGGCACTCGGCTGCCGAACCGTTGACGGTGACCACGAGGGGTAGTGGGGCCTCGACCACCTCGACTCCGCCATCGATAAGGCGGCGAATGGTGGCTTTGCCATCTTCGATTTTTATAATCTCCTCGGCGTATGTAACTTGGTTAAGTCCAAGCTTTTGAGCCACCTGCGGACCAACTTGGGCTGTGTCGCCGTCAATGGCTTGGCGACCACCGATAACGATGTCTACATTGCCAATCTTCTTGATGGCGGTAGCCAGGGCGTAGGAGGTGGCCAAAGTGTCGGCGCCTGCAAAAAGGCGGTCGGTGAGCAGCCAGCCTGTATCGGCACCGCGGTAAAGGCCTTCGCGGATAATCTCGCCAGCACGCGGAGGGCCCATGGTCAGCACGCCCACTTCAACATCGGGTTGTTGCTCTTTAATTCGGAGGGCCTGCTCGAGCGCGTTGAGGTCTTCGGGGTTAAAAATGGCAGGCAAGGCAGCGCGGTTCACCGTGCCTTCGGCTGTCATGGCATCCTTGCCAACATTCCTTGTATCAGGGACTTGCTTGGCAAGTACTACAATTTTCAAACTCATATTTCAATTTCTTTTAACAATGCAAAGTTACGACTTTTTTTTTAATCTGCCAAAAAAAAGTGTTTACCGCCATTTTTTGACGATTGAGACAAGTTTTTTTCTGCCAACAGTTTTTTTTTCGTAACTTTGCAACCTGCTTGTGGCCTGCGCCACACCTTATTTTTATGCATAAGTAACTGAATATGTCTGACATTATCAACATATTGCCCGACAGCGTGGCCAACCAAATTGCGGCCGGCGAGGTGGTAGACCGCCCCGCCTCGGCCGTCAAAGAGTTGTTGGAGAACGCCATGGACGCCGGCGCCACCGAAATTCAACTCATCGTGAAGGACGCCGGGCGAACGCTGATTCAGGTTGTCGACAACGGCTGCGGAATGTCGGACACCGACGCCAGAATCTGTTTCGAACGACACGCCACTTCGAAAATAAAGCAAGCCGGCGACCTATTCGACATCCGCACCATGGGCTTTCGTGGCGAGGCACTGGCCTCGATAGCAGCTATTGCTCAAGTCGAGTTGCGCACCCGTCCACACGACGCCGAGCTCGGCACCGAGGTCATCATCGAGGGTTCACAAATCCGCTCGCAACAGCCAGCACAATGTCCAGCCGGCACCTCGATAGCCGTCAAGAACCTGTTCTACAACGTCCCTGCTCGGCGCAATTTTCTTAAAAAAGACTCGGTCGAATTGAGCCATATCGAAGAAACCCTGCGTCGCATAGCATTGATACATAGCGATATAGCCTTCTCGTTCCACCACAACGGACGTCTGCTCTACGACCTCAAGGCTGGCAACATGGCCCAGCGCATAACCCAAATTTTCTCTTCGGCATACAAAGAGCGACTCTACGCCATCGAAGAGAAGAGCGACGTTGTTCAAATCAAAGGCTACATCGGCAAAGCCGAGTTCGCGCGCAAAACCCGTGGCGAGCAGTACCTCTTTGTCAACGGGCGCTACATCAAACACCCTGCGCTGAGTACGGCCATCGAGCGCGCCTACACCGATATGTTGCCCGACCGCTCCTACCCAAGCTACTTTGTGGGCCTTACGGTAGACCCGTCACGCATCGACGTAAACATCCACCCCACCAAGACCGAGGTTAAGTTCATCGACGAGAGCACCATCTTCTCCCTACTGCGCGCTGCGGCACGCAAAGCCTTAGGGCAATTCTCGCTCGCCACCGAATTCGAGTTCAACCCCTCGACCGAAATCGACTTCTCCCCCACCCCTAAAAACTACATTCCGAGAGAACCCCTCATCAGCTACAACCCCAACTACAACCCCTTCAACACCACCCCAACGTCGCACCAAGGTCGTATTAAGCTCGAATCGACAACGCAAAACTTCGACCACTTCTTCGACCCCGAACCGGTCCGCCCCACCGCCTCACCCCTGCCACAGCCCGAGCCCCCCACCACGCCCCAAAGCGTAGGCGTTGCTTGTATGCAGGTTCAGGAGCGCTTCATCGTCAGCTCGCTCCACTCTGGCATAATCGTCATCGACCAGCAACGCGCTCACGAGCGCATAATCTACGACCGCCTGCTGGCTGCCGGCGAGCGCCACGTGGCCAACAGTCAGCAACTGCTTTTCCCGGTTAACTGCACCTTTTCGCCGGCCGATTCGGAAATCATGGCCGAACTTTTGCCCGACATCAAAAGTCGAGGGTTCGAGATTGCCTCACTCGGGCAATGTACCTTTGTCGTCAGCGCCACACCGCCCGACATGAACGAGGGCGAATTGCAACCGCTTTTCGACCAAGTTATTATGGAATACAAAAACTCTATGCTGCAAAAGCACGCCAATCGAGACCAATGCCTGTGCCTGTCGCTGGCACGCCAAATGGCCGTCAAGCCAGGCAAACAGCTCGAGCAAGCCGAGATGCAACAAATGGTGGCCGACCTTTTCAGCTCGCCCATGCCCGACCGCTCGCCCGACGGTCGCAAGACCTTCGTCATAATAGACCCCAAAGCACTGCTGAATATCAATTAACCATTAAAAAACATAACAAAACAAAAAATTCGCTCCATGCAATACTCGCCACAAGGATTCGGAATGCTGCCGTCGGCAGTGAAACACCTTATAATTATCAACATCATTGCCTACCTTGGCACCTACGTGCTCGAACGTCAAGGAATGTTCATGATTACCAACTCGCTGGCACTGTGGTCGTTCGCCAGTGGCAACTTCCACATTTGGCAACTGGTGACATATATGTTCATGCACGCCAACTTTAGCCACCTGTTTTTCAATATGTTTGCGCTGTGGATGTTCGGTTGCGTACTCGAAAACTATTGGTCGACGCGCCGCTTCCTCATCTATTACTTTGTGTGCGGAATTGGGGCCGGACTGATTAATGCCCTCATCCCTGGCGGACTAACCGTCGGTGCCTCTGGCGCGGTCTACGGGCTGCTGCTGGCCTTCGCCATGCTCTTCCCAAACGAGCGGATATACCTCTACTTTCTTGTCCCCATCAAAGCCAAGTGGTTTGTCATTGGCTATGCCGTCCTCGAGCTCATGCAGGGCGTGCTGGGCACCGCCGACCACGTGGCACACTTTGCCCACCTCGGGGGTATGCTTTTCGGCTTGCTGCTCATCCTCTACTGGCGCAAGCACCCCTACGGCCGCTTCTGATAGGGGTAAGAAAAAACGGGAGGGGCTGCTTAGCGGCAACCCCTCCCACTATTGAAATTTTGGCAAGCCTCAGAGCGAGAGACCGCCGTCGATGCAAATCACCTGACCAGTGATGTATTCGGACAAATCGCTTGCTAAGAAGAGCGATGTTTTGGCAACATCGAGTTCGGTGCCGCCACGCTTCATGGGGATAACGTCGGTCCACTGCTTGCGCACCTCTTCGGAGAGCTGGCCAGTCATGGCTGTCTCGATATAGCCAGGGGCGATGGCATTACAGCGAATGTTGCGCGAGCCAAGCTCTTTGGCCAACGACTTGCTGAAGCCAATTATGCCGGCTTTCGAAGCCGAGTAGTTGCACTGACCAGCATTGCCGTTGACGCCAACGATAGAGCTGGTGTTGACAATGCTGCCCGAGCGCTGACGAATCATCATCGGGGCAAAGGCTTTACAGTAGTTGAAGACCGAACGGAGGTTGACTTCGATGACGAGGTCCCAGTCTTTGGGCGACATACGAAGCAGCAAGGTGTCGCGAGTGATGCCGGCGTTGTTGACCAAGATGTCGAGGCGACCAAAGTCGTTCTTGACCATCTCGGCAACCTTCTCGGCCTCTTCGTACTCGGCAGCATTCGAGGCGTAGAAAGCCGACTTGGGGCTCATGGCCTGCAGCTCTTTGAGGGTAGCTTCGCTCTCCTCGTTGGCTTTGAGGTCGGTGAAGATGACGGTGGCACCATGCTCGGCAAAGAGCAGGGCCGTGCGTTTACCGATGCCGCGCGAGGCACCAGTGATGAGGGCTATTTTGTTCTCTAAAAGTTTCATTGGGCTTTGGAATTATCGATTAATGCAAATGTCAGTTCGCCAGAGCAGCAGAGCTTGCCTGCAACGGTGGCTTTAGCTTCGACGAAGAAAATCATACCACGGCGCGATGTGATGTGAGCACGAAGTTCCATAGTGTCGCCAGGGCGCACGGGCTGACGGAAACGGACGTTGTTGATGCCGGTATAGAGGGGGGTGCGTCCAACAAGTTCGTCGCGGACCAAGATGCACGAGGCTTGCGCCATGATTTCGCACTGGATGACGCCAGGCACCACGGGGTTGCCGGGGAAATGGCCTTGGAGGAAAAACTCGTCGCCTCTGACGTGGTAGTGAGCCACAGCTTCGGAGCCTTCCATCGACACGTCGTCGATGAGGAGCATTGGCTCGCGATGGGGCAAAAATGTTTTAATTTCGTCTCGATTCATACTAAAAAATGTTTTTTTACGTTATACTTTGCGCAGAGCCACGCAAGCGTTGTGTCCACCGAAGCCGAGCGAGTCGCTGATAGCCAAGTCGGCCTGCCATTGGCGAGCCTGGTTGGGAGTGTAGTCGAGGTCGCATTCGGGGTCGGGTTCGCGCAGGTTGATGGTGGGGGGGATTACACCCTTTTGCAGAGCCAACGCGCTGATAATGAGCTCGACGGCACCAGTTGCACCGAGCATATGACCATGCATCGATTTGGTGGAGCTGATAACGGCACGACGGGCCTCTTCCTCGCCGAGGGCCAGCTTGATGGCAGCCGTCTCGCCCTTGTCGTTGAGCGGAGTACCGGTGCCGTGGGCGTTGATGTAGAGTTTTTGGCCGGGGGCGAAAGCAGCCTCTTCGAGGGCCAGACGTATGGCCTCGGCCGCACCAGCACCGTCGGGACGAGGGGCTGTGTAGTGATAGGCATCGCAGGTGTTGCCGTAGCCGCACACTTCGGCGTAGGTCTTGGCACCGCGACGGCGCACAAGCTCTTCGCTTTCGAGAATGAGCACGCCGGCACCTTCGCCCATGGTGAAGCCCTTGCGGCGAGCGTCGAAGGGGATAGAAACCTCGTCGGCCGAGGTGTTCGAAGAGAGGGCCTTGCAGTTCCAGAAACCGCCCACAGCCATCTCGCAAATCGAGGCTTCGGCGCCACCAGTGATGACGGCATCGGCGCGGCCTTCTTTGATAAGGCGATAGGCTTCGCCCACCGAGTGGGTACCTGTGGCGCAGGCCGTAACAACCGGCAGGTTGGGGCCCTGGGCGTTATAGACGATGGCAACGTTGGCCGAGCCGATGTTGGCTATCATTTCGGGGATGAAGAGGGGCGATATGCGGCGCAAACCGTTGGCCATCTTGTTGGCGTGTTCCTTCTCGAAGGTCTTAATGCCGCCCACACCCGAGCCCACAGCGGTGCCCAAACGGCGAGGGTCGACGTCTTCGCCCACCTTCAGGCCGGCGTCGGCCATGGCTTGCGAGGCAGCGGCAAGGGCATAGAGGGCGTAGAGGTCGTTGTGGCGAACCATAGCCTTGTCGATGCCGTAGTCTTCGGGATGGAAGTCTTTGACCTCGGCGGCAAACTTCATGGGGAGGTTGGTGGGGTCTATCTGGGAGATTTCGCCAATGCCACACTTGCCGGCAATGAGGTTCTGCCAGAGGGTCTCTATGTTGTTGCCCAGCGGGGTGATGCACCCCATGCCGGTGATGAAAACTTTGCTCATAATTGTGCAATAAATGTCGGTTTGTTAATACTAATAATATATGTTACCAGCGCATGACACACGTACCGGTCACGAAGCCTGCACCGAAGGCCGAGAAGGCCACGATTTCGCCGTCGTGGATAACGCCATCGCGCACCAACTCGTCGAGGAGTATGGGGACGCTGGCCGACGAGGTGTTGCCGCGTTTGCAGATGTTGCTGTGGAACTTTTTGGCCGGCAGGCCCAAGTTCTCTTGAATGGCGTCGATAATGCGTTTGTTGGCTTGGTGGAGCACAAAGTGGTCGACCTGGTCGAGTTCGAGGCCTGCTTTTTCGACCACCTCTTTAAGGTCGTGCGAGGCCGAGGTGACGGCCATACGGAACACCTCGCGCCCTTTGAGGGTCATCGGGTGATGGGTGTCCACGCCCGTGCCGGTCTCGAAGGGGGTGTGTTCCAAGGGACGCTGATACCAGATGACCTCGGGCAGCGGTATCGAAGTGAGCTTCATGCCCAGCAGGTTGTCGCTCTTTTGGGCCACAACAGCACCAGCACCGTCGCCAAAAAGGACACAGGTTTCGCGCATAGTCCAGTCGACAAAGCGCGTCACCGCCTCGGCCGCCAAAAGCAACACATTGGTGGCTCGGCCCGACTGCATGAAAGACTCGACGAGGTCCATACCATAGATAAATCCGGCGCAGGCCGAGTTGATATCCATCGTGGGGCAACTGCAGCCAAGCGCTCCTTGCACGAGGCTGCTCACCGAGGGGGTGACGTAGGAGTTGCCAACATTGGAGGTAACAATATAGTCGATATCTTTGGGGTCGAGGTGCGAAGCCTCAAGGGCGCGACGCGCAGCTTCGATGGCCAAGTCCTCGAAACGCTCGTCGGTGATAATTTGGCGGGTTTTGATGCCGGTGCGGGTAGTAATCCACTCGTCGCTTGTGTCGAGAAACTGCGACAAGTCGTCGTTGCTGACTGTTTTTCGCGGTAGTGCGCTTCCGGTTCCAATAATTTTCATATTTCCTAAGAATGTATTTTAAAAAGCGACTGCAAAGATATGAATAAAAATCAAAATATGTTAAATTTTTTAAGAATTTAACATTTCCCCTTCCCTAAATACAGGGCACTAATGGCTGATTATGCGACAGTTAACCCTCACTGCGGCGAGGGGGCGAAAAATAGGTTTCGGAGCACTTTTTGAGGAAATTAGCTCGGATTTGGGTCAGAAATAGAGCATTTTTTAGTGAAAAAAGAGTCATGCTCCCAGCACGCTGCGCGTAGACCTGACGCCACCACCGCGCCGTGGTGGGTCGGGGATGGAGAAAAATGGGGTTACATTTGGTTGCCGTAAACGCCTGATTTTCAGGGTTAAGGTCGTGTTAAAGAGGGGTTAGGGTCGTATTGAGGTCGAACAGCGCTTGATATTCAGATACTTACGACCGCGAAAAAATGGCTTGCCTGGCCCTTGTTGGCCAGTCGTCAAGGGCTTGTTTAGACCTTCTGGTTGTTGTGTTCGTTATGGCTTAGGTTTTGATAGAAACGGCGCGTTGATGGTCATATTGGTATAGTGAGGCCGCGCCGCAGGCGCGGCCTCACCTTCCTCTAACGACCTCGGCCTCAACCCAAAGCTTCGAGTTGGGCCTTGAGGGCGGCTATCTTGGTTTCGGCATCGCGCTGCTTGTTGCGCTCTTTTTCGATTACGGCAGCCGGGGCACCGTTCACAAACTTCTCGTTGCCAAGTTTCTTCATCACCGAGGCAAGGAACCCTTCGGCGTATGCCAAGTCGGCTTCGAGTTTGGCACGCTCGGCCTCGACATCGATGTTTTGGCTCATAGGCACGTAGCATTCGGTCGTGCCGACCATGAACGAGAGGGCACCGTCGACTTTAGAATCGACGTTCTCGACCTTACCCACATTGCCCAGTTTGCGCACCACGCCGTCGAAACGGCCACTGTCGGTACGGTCCTTAACATAAAGGTCCATCTGCTCCTTGGGCGAGAGGCCCTTGCTGCTGCGCAGGTTGCGCACGCCGGCAATCATGTCGCGGGCGGCGTCGAAGTCGGCCAAAGTGCGCTCGTCGTAGAACACGCTGCGGGGCATGTGCTGGTTCATGATAGAGAACTGGCTGTTGAGCATGGCGTATTGCGGATGGCTCTCCACCTCGTCGGGGTTCGAGATGCGCAGTTTCAGGTTTTCGACCTGCAGCTGGTGCCAAATTTCTTCGGTAACGAAAGGCATGAAGGGGTGCAGAATGAGCATCAGTCGGCTGAAGATGCTGATGGTAGACTCGTAGGTAATGCGGTCGATAGGCTCGCCGTGGGCGGGCTTGACCATTTCGAGATACCACGAGCAGAAGTCGTCCCACACCAGCTTGTAGCTCGCCATGAGGGCTTCGCTGAGGCGATATTGGTCAAAGTCGCGCTCAATCTCTTCGAGCACCTGGGCCATGCGTTGCTCCATCCACTGCACTGCCACCTCGTTCACGGCTACTTGTTCGCTGGTCGTAGCAGCCTCGTCGGCAGCCACCTTCCAGCCGCAAACGAGCCTCAAAGCGTTCCAAATTTTGTTGCTGAAATTGCGACCCTGCTCGCAAATGCTCTCGTCGAACGGCAAGTCGTTGCCAGCCGGCGCGGTGAGCAACATGCCCATGCGCACACCGTCGGCGCCATACTTGTCTATCAGCTCGATTGGGTCGGGGCTGTTGCCAAGTTGCTTGCTCATCTTGCGGCCCAACTTGTCGCGCACAATACCGGTAAAGTAGACGTTGCGGAACGGCACCTGGCCGCGATATTCCTCGCCAGCCATAATCATGCGCGCCACCCAGAAGAAGATGATGTCGGGGGCGGTGATGAGGTCGGCCGTGGGGTAATAATATCTGATTTCGTCGTTGTCGGGGTTGCGAATGCCATCGAAGAGCGAGAGCGGCCAGAGCCAGCTGCTGAACCAAGTGTCGAGCACATCCTCGTCTTGGCGAATGGCGTCGGTGCCATACTTCTCGATGGCAATTTTCTTGGCCTCGTCCTCGTTCAGTGCCACAATGGTCTCGACACGGCCGTTGGCCTCGACATACCATGCCGGTATGCGCTGACCCCACCACAGTTGGCGACTTATGCACCAATCTTTGATGTTTTCAAGCCAATGGCGATATGTGTTCTTGAACTTGGCGGGGTGGAACTGAATGGTGTCGTTCTCGACCACCTCGAGGGCTTTGGCAGCCAGTCCTTCCATCTTGACGAACCATTGGGCCGAAAGTTTGGGCTCGATAACGGCGTCGGTGCGCTCGCTGTGACCCACGTTGTTGGTGTAGTCCTCGATTTTTTCGACCAAACCCTGCTCCTCGAGGTCGCGCATAATCTGCTTGCGGCAGGCAAAGCGGTCCATACCGGCATAGCGCGCTGCGGCTTGGCGCTCGGCCTCGGTGGGGTTGCTACCCAGCACTCCGTTGAGCGTTCCGTTGTCGTTGAAGATATCAATCGACTCGAGGCCATACTTCATACCTATATTATAGTCGTTGATGTCGTGGGCGGGGGTTATTTTGAGGGCGCCGGTGCCGAACTCGCGGTCCACATATTCGTCCATAATCACTGGCACTGCCCGGCCCACGCCGGGCACTACCACGCGTTTGCCTTTGAGCCAAGTGTAGCGCTCGTCGTCGGGGTGGACGCAGACTGCAGTGTCGCCCAAAATGGTCTCGGGGCGTGTTGTAGCGACCACAATGTAGCGATCTTCGCCCTCGACGAAATACTTGAGGTAGAACAGTTTGCCGTGGCTTTCTTTATAAATCACCTCCTCGTCGCTGACGGCGGTAAGGGCCACGGGGTCCCAGTTCACCATGCGCACGCCGCGGTATATGAGGCCTTTGTTGTAAAGGTCAACAAAAACGCGAATAACGCTCTCGTAGCGCACGGGGTCCATGGTGAAGGCGGTGCGCTCCCAGTCGCACGAAGCGCCCAGTTTGCGCAACTGTTTGAGGATTATGCCTCCATACTGCTCCTTCCACTCCCAGGCATACTTCATAAACTCGTCGCGCGTGAGCGAACGCTTGTCTATGCCACGCTCGGCCAGCATTTTAACCACCTTGGCCTCAGTGGCGATAGAGGCGTGGTCGGTTCCAGGCACCCAGCAGGCGTTTTTGCCCATCATGCGGGCGCGACGCACCAGCACGTCTTGAATGGTGTTGTTGAGCATATGCCCCATGTGGAGCACACCAGTTACGTTGGGTGGCGGAATGACCACCGTGTAGGGCACTCGGCCGTCGGGCTCAGAGTGAAACAGGCCCTTCTCGACCCAAAACTGATACCATTTCTCCTCGACACTCCGAGGGTCGTATTTCGATGCTAATTCCATTATTTTGATACGTTTTATCCAAACAAAACAAAATGCAAAGATACGCAAAAAAAACGAGATAGCGCAACGAATGTTCATATTTTTTCTAAAAATGGTCAAGAAAATCATTTTTTTTGCGTAACTTTGCAATCATGGAAGAAGTAGCCAGACCCGTCGCAAGACGCAGAGAACGAATGAGTTACGAGGCTGCCTTTGCCCTCAATGGCAACACGGCTCCGCAAGCGCCCGACCTCGAAGAGGCCGTGCTCGGGGCGCTCATGCTGGACCAAGAGGCCCTCATCAACTCCATCGAGTTGCTCCACACCGAGTATTTTTACACGCCTCAACACCAGGCTGTATTCAGCGCCATACGCAAACTCTCCGAACAGAACCAGCCCGTCGACCTGCTCACCGTCGTGGAGCGGCTGCGCCTCGACGGCCAGCTCGAGGTAGCAGGTGGCGCCTACGCCGTGTCGCAACTAACGAAGAACATCGTCAGCGCGGCCCACATCGAGTACTACATACGCGTATTGAGCGAAAAGTTCATCCAACGCGAACTCATACGCATCTCGACCGAGACCATCAAGGCGGCCTACGACGAGACGACCGACGTGGTAGACCTACTCGACCGCACAGAGCAGAACCTGATGGACATCAACGACCGCAATTTCAAGTCTGACTACCACCCGATGTCTGACCTGGTGACGGGCGCCATGGACCAAATTAACGAGGCCATGAAGTCAGACAGCCACTTCTCGGGCCTGCAAACGGGCTACATCGAGCTCGACCGGCACACGGCCGGCTTCCAACCAGGCACCCTCATCATTCTTGCCGCCCGTCCGGCTATGGGTAAAACAGCCTTCGCTCTGAGCATGGCGCGCAACATGGCCGTCGACTTCAAAAAACCTGTAGCCTTTTTCTCGCTCGAAATGACTGGCATAGAACTTGCCACGCGCCTCATCTCGAGCGAAGCCAAAATTCCGGGCGACAAACTCAAGAAAGGCGAAAACTTTACCGACGCCGACCGCGAGCAACTCATGGCTGGCACCATGCCGCTCTCTGACGCACCAATCTATATCGACGACACCCCGCAGCTCTCTATCTTCGACCTGCGCGCCAAGTGCCGCCGCCTCAAGCAACGCTTCGACATTCAGATGGTCTTCATAGACTACCTGCAACTAATGCACAGCGGCACCGAAAACAACCGCAATGGCAACCGCGAGCAAGAAATCAGCACCATCAGCCGCCAACTCAAAGCCTTGAGCAAGGAGCTGAAAATACCAGTGTTGGCCATGTCGCAACTTTCGCGTGCGGTCGAGACCCGTGGAGGCAGCAAAGAGCCCATGCTCAGCGACTTGCGCGAGTCGGGCGCTATCGAGCAAGATGCCGACATCGTGATGTTTATCTACCGCCCCGAATACTACGGCATTGACAGCGACGATAAGGGCTCGACCCAGGGTATGGCCGACATCATCATTGCCAAACACCGCTCGGGCTCGACCGGCAAGGTGCGCCTGCGCTTCGTCAAACAGTTTGCGCGCTTCGAGAATAGGCCATTCACCGGTGGCGAAGAGAACTTCATGATGGAAGCCAACACGGCTTTCGACCAGCCTGGTGGCGGAGCCAACATCATTGTAGATTCGAAGATGAACCAGATGAACCGCGACGAGGAGGCTCCATTTTAATGAGCACCATGCTGCAAGTTTCAGCCCCTTCGCGATACTAATTTATAAAAAGACCGAAAACAAGAAAGGAGACCGCCATGAAAAAACTCATCGTTGCAATCGCCCTTACACTTGTGGCCCTGACGGCCACAGCCAACCCCATTCGCTACTTCACCCGCAGCCAAGCCGCGCGCGTGGTGTCGTACCTCAACAGCCAAGACGAGCTGATGATTTATTGCGGCTACCAATACGAAATCGAGACCTATGTAATTATTTCGGACGTGTGGGCCGAACCGTTCAACTCGGCCTACTACGAGGTATGGATTTACGGTTTCGACGCCTATACGGGCGACGAAATATATATGCCGCTCGACTTGGGTTGTGTGTGGCTTTTCGGAGGCAACAAGCTCTACAGCGCCGCACGCTACCTGCGGTTCCGCACCGAGGCCACGGTGCCACCAATCACGTGGTATGTGCCTGCCTATAACAGATTTACGCGCATACCGCACCGCACTGGCTATGTGCGCACCTATCACTACGATGTGCACACCTACGGCTGGTATCCACCAGCACCGCCACGTCCAGGCTATACCCCTGCCCCTGGCTACGTGGCTTACCCACCCTACTACACACGCACGCCGCAAACTCCAGCCCCACGCCCAGAGAATAGTTGGACACCCGGCTACGACAAGCCCGTGGTGGTAACAGGTCGCAGCAGTTCGTCGACCAGCGAACGCCCATCGGCTCGCACCTCGTCGGGCGACGCCACGGTCACTACCTCGTCGCGCAGTGGCAACAACACCTCTACCACTACCTCCTCGTCGCGCAGCGGCAACAACAACACTTCTACCACTACTTCCTCGTCGCGCAGTGGCAACAACAACACTTCTACCACTACCTCTTCGTCGCGCAGTGGCAACAACAACACTTCTACCACTACTTCCTCGTCGCGCAGTGGCAACAACAACACTTCTACCACCACTTCCTCGTCGCGCAGCGGCAACAACAACACTTCTACCACTACCTCCTCGTCGCGCAGTGGCAACAACAACACTTCTACCACTACCTCCTCGTCGCGCAGCGGCAACAACAACACTTCTACCACTACCTCTTCGTCGCGCAGTGGTTCGACCACATCCACCAGCAGCCGTGGAACTACTTCGACTTCGACCTCAAGTAGCAGCCGCGGAACAACTTCGACTTCGACCTCAAGCAGCAGCCGTGGAACTACTTCGACCTCGACCTCAAGCAGCAGCCGCGGAACTACTTCGACTTCGACCTCAAGCAGCAGCCGCGGAACTACTTCGACCTCGACCAGCAGCCGCGGAACTACTTCGACTTCGACCTCAAGCAGCAGCCGCGGAACTACAACTACAAGTTCGCGTAGTAGCCGCTAACTCTTGTTAATCAAAGCTTTATAGACTATATTAAGGTGCCCCGCTTCGCGGGGCACCTTAATTACCCTCCCTCCCCCACCCCTCACCACCACCTCTCGCCACTATCATTTTTTTATCGCAGGAGCACACAATAATTCGGTTCGCGCGACGTTATATATAAAAAATAACGACCATGAACAACGAAAACAGCATAAAAGACAGCGAACTGGTGCTCGCCCCAACGGGCAACCTCTACCATATTGGCCTCGGACCCAGCACGTTGGCCGACGACATAATTCTTGTGGGCGACCCCGGACGAGTCGAGATGTTCCGCCCACTGATGGACGAGGTGGAATTCGAGTCGCGCAACCGCGAGATGTTTGCCCTAACCGGCCGTCGCCACGGCCACCGGCTCACGGTGCTCTCGACCGGCATGGGGTGCGACAACATCGACATCGTTATGACCGAACTCGACGCCGCTGCCAACATCGACCTCGCCACTCGACGCCCCTCTGCCAACCACCGCACACTGCGCATGGTGCGCATTGGCACCTGCGGCTCGCTGCAACCCGACGTCGACTGCGGCACCATCGTGGCCGGCCGCTACGCCATTGGGCTCGACGGCCTGATGAACTACTACCGCGTCGACCCCACACTACTTTGCGAGCCGATGGCCGACGCCTTCTGCCGCCACACAGGGCTGCAGCAACCCTTTGCCCGCCCCTATGCCGCCAGCTGCTCGCCACTGCTGGCCGAAACCATCGGGCGCGGCATGAAACCCGTAATAATTGCCACCGCACCAGGCTTTTACGGCCCACAGGGGCGCCACGTTCGCCTCGCACCAAGCCTGACAGACCTCAACGAGCGCCTCGCCACCTTCGAGTGGGACGGTCTGCGCCTCACCAACCTCGAAATGGAGACATCGGCCATCTACGGCTTTGCCCGCGCCATGGGCCACGAAGCACTCACCGTCTGCCTCGTCATCGCCAACCGCCCAACTGGCCACTTCATCAACGACTACCACGACGCAATGCACCAACTCGTCGAAACCGTGGTCGACCGCTTTACCGAACTTTAACCCAATACTAAACCTACAAACACCAATGAAACAACACTTCAACGTCGCCGGAATGGGCTGCGCCAACTGCGTGGCCAAAGTCAAAAACACCCTCGAAGGACTCGCTGGCGTGGCCTCGGCCGAGGTCGACCTCGACGCCGCAACAGCCACCGTCGAGTACGATACCCAGCTCGTAAACTCGGCCCAGCTATGCTCCGCCGTCGAGCAAGCCGGCTACCCAATGGAGCCAATAGAGGGGTAACCTACGCAAAATACACCCCCTCCAAACGCCTTGACACCCAGCGTGTTGCAAAGGTTATTCGATGTTAATACGACCTTAACCCCTCTTTAACACGACCTTAACCCTGAAAATCAGACACTTATAGAGGCATGACAACACAGCAAACTTTCCCCGTCGTTGGCATGGCTTGCGCCTCCTGCTCGGCCCACGTCGAGCAACAGCTAAAAAGCCTGGCAGGAGTGGCCTCGGCCAGCGTGAGCCTCGCCAGCCGCAGCGCGACGGTCGACTACGACCCCAACCTCGTAACCCCCGAGGCCATGAAGCAGGCCGTGCGCGAAGCCGGCTTCGACCTTGTGGTGAGTCGCGATGTCGACGTCGAGGCCATCGAGCGGCACAATATGCACCGCCTGCTGCGCCTCGCGGTGACTGCCTGGCTTGTGTCAGCGGCCGTCATGGCCGTTGGCATGGGCCACCTGCCTTTCATCCCCCGCCAGGTGGCTGGCACCATCGAGGCCCTCTTGGCGGCAGCGACGCTCGCGGTTTGCGGCAGACAATTCTACACAACAGCATGGCGCCAGCTGCGCCACCGCATGGTTTCGATGGACCTGCTCGTGGCCCTCTCGACAGCCGTGACCTACCTTTTCAGCCTCTTCAACCTCCTGTTTGGCAGCCGCGTGTGGGGCTCGCGAGGCATAGAGTGGCACACCTACTTCGACGCGCCGGCCATGATTGTGGCCTTTGTGCTCACCGGCCGCCTGCTCGAAGAGCAGGCCAAAAACGCCGCCGCCGGCAACCTGCGCAAACTTATGAGCCTCACACCCAAGACCGTGCGCTTGGTGAGGGGGCAAAACCTCGACGAGGTCCCGATAGCCACCCTGCGCGTGGGCGACACCGTCGAAATTCGCGCCGGCGACCACCTGCCGGCCGATGGCAAGGTGGTCGAAGCCGACAGCTTTATGACCCCTGGCGGGGCCTACGTCGACCAATCCACCATCACCGGCGAGCCCGCCCCAGTTCTGAAACAGGCAGGCGAATCGCTCATGGCCGGCACCACCCTCAAACAGGGGAGGTTGCGAATGCGCCTCACCCACGCCCCTGCCGACTCGGCCTTGGCCCACATCATAGCCACCGTCGAGCGAGCCCAGAACTCGAAAGCGCCGGTGCAACGCATAACCGACCGGGCTGTGGCCATCTTCGTGCCAGCAGTGCTGGCGGCGGCTGTGGTCACCCTCGCGGTTTGGGTTGCAGTGGGCGGCGTGGCCAGCCTGCCGCGAGCCATCATGGCGGCCGTGTCGGTGCTCGTGGTAGCCTGCCCCTGCGCCATGGGGTTGGCCACCCCAACGGCCCTGATGGTGGGCATGGGCAAGGCCGCGTCGAAGGGTATCCTCGTCAAAGACGCCGCCGCACTCGAGCAGTTGCGCAAGGTCTCGGCCATGGTGGTCGACAAAACTGGCACCCTCACCGAACCCAACCCCGACATCGACTTTACCCGGGCCGATAGCCTCGACTACGACGAGCGCGAACAACTGCGCCCCGGGGCTGCCGAAGCCATGCGCCACCTGCGCGACATGGGGGTCGAACTGCACCTCATGAGCGGCGACCGCGACGACGCCGTGGCTCATTGGGCCCAACTGGCCGGAATCGACCATTGGCACAGCCGCGCACTGCCCGACGATAAGGAGCGCTTGGTGCGCAACCTTCAAGCCGCTGGCCACCGCGTGGCCATGGTGGGCGATGGCGTCAACGACAGTCAGGCCCTGGCTGTGGCCGACGTTGGCATTGCCATGGGGCGCGGCACCGACATGGCCATAGACGTGGCCGGGGTGGTAGTCACAGGTAGCGACGTAGCCCGACTGCCCGAGGCCGTAAGGCTCTCTCGCCTCACGGTGGCAATGATTCGCCAAAACCTTTTTTGGGCCTTTATCTACAACATCTTGGCCATACCCGTGGCTGCAGGCGCGCTGCGGCTGTTCGGCATCGACTTCGAACTCACCCCCACCCTCGCGGCGGCGCTCATGGCTTTTTCGAGCGTGAGCGTAGTCCTCAATAGCCTCCGACTGCGACTCCGACGTTAACCTCTTGGCAAATCAAAGAGGCCGTCTCGCGACAGCCTCTTTGACCCTAAATAACTATGAAAAAACTACTACTATAAGGTATTTGAAAAACCTTACATCTATTTTGTACTGCATGAACAAATTTTATTGCACCTATTTCAAAAAAAAATTTGCATTTTGACAAAAAAAATCTAAAATACAAAAAAAACGCGTAACTTTGCCGTACGGCAAACGAGCCGCAAAGCGTTACTTATACGAATATAACACACTGACCATCAATGATTACCATCGGAATAACAGGAACCCTCGGAGCCGGCAAAGGCACAATAGTAGACTACCTTGTAAGCCGCCGCGGATTTACGCACTACTCGGTACGCGCCTTCATCACCGAAGAGATAAAGCGCCGCGGCCTCGAAGTGAACCGCGATACCATGACCCTCGTCGGCAACGACCTACGAGCCCAACACACCCCCTCTTATATCGTCGAACAACTCTACCAGCAAGCCTCGACCTCGGGCTGCAACTGCATAATCGAGAGCGTGCGCACCCCAGGCGAGGTCGACTCGCTGCGTGGCAAACCCAACTTCTACCTCTTTGCCGTCGACGCCGACCCACGCACTCGATACGAACGCGCAGTGCTTCGTGGCAGCGAAACCGACCACGTGAGCTTCGAAACATTCATCGCCAACGAGCAACGCGAGATGACGAGCACCGACCCCAACAAGCAGAACCTACGCCGCTGCATAGAGCAGGCCGACTACCAATTCGACAACGGCGGCACCATCGAGCATCTAAACAACCAAGTCGAAGAGGTGCTCAATCAAATAATGTATAAACGCCCAAGCTGGGACGAATACTTCATGGAGCTTGCCAACACGGCCAGCAAGCGCGTCACCTGCGACCGTGGGCGCTCGGGGTGCGTCATCGTCAAAGACCGCCAACTGCTGGTAACGGGCTACGTGGGCTCGCCAAGCGGCCTACCCCACTGCGACGAAGTGGGGCACCTCTTCCGCAAATCTATCGACGCCAATGGCCACATAAGCAACCACTGCGTCCGCACCGTCCACGCCGAGCAAAACGCCATCTGCCAAGCTGCCCGCCGCGGCATTGCCCTCGACGGAGCCACCATCTACTGCCGCATGACCCCCTGCCGCACTTGCGCCATGCTCATTATCAACTGCGGAATAAAACGCGTGGTCTGTGAGCGCAAATACCACGCCGGAGCCGAAAGCGAGGAGCTGCTACGCCAAGCCGGAGTAGAAATCGAATTTTTCAACGACGAGATTGAACAATACGAAAATCAATAGAGCCAACTGAGGCCGCCACGCCAGCACCACCATCGACGGTGAGTATCAACACGTTGAAACTTGGCACAAAAATAATTTGCACAATAGGATAAATTTGTGTAAATTTGCATTTTTGTTTGCCCATGATACTAACCGAACTATACACTGACTCTCAACTCGTTGCCTCGCTGGCCAATAGTCTTGCCACCCCTCGTGCACGATTACACATCGATGGCATGACCGGTTCGTTGCCTGCCGTGGCCGCCGCCACGCTCCATTTGCGCAACACACTCGGGTGCCAAATGTTCATAATGCCCACCAAAGAGGAGGCTTTCTATATGCTGAACGACATCGAGTCGCTGCTCGACGAGGTAGAACTCGAAGCCGACCAAAAACAGGCACTCCTCTTCCCCACCACCTATCGCCGCAACGAGCGCCGCGACCCCGACGAAACCGACAACGCCAACGTCCTGATGCGAGCCGCCGTGGTGCGACAACTCTCGGCCGGTCGTAGGCTCATCGTGGTCACCTACCCCGAAGCGCTGGCCGAAACGGTGGTATCGAAACGCACCCTCACCAGCAAGACACTGCAAATTGCGCAGGACGCAAAACTTGACATGGACTTTGTTATCGACGTGCTTCAAGACTACGATTTCGAGCGCGTCGACTTCGTGGTCGAGCCCGGCCAATACTCGGTTCGTGGCGGAATAATAGACGTGTTTTCGTTCGCCAACGAGCACCCTTTCCGCATAGAATTTTTCGACGACAGTGTAGAGTCGCTTCGCACCTTCGACACCGCTACCCAGCTCTCTATCAGGCGTATGGACCAAATAAGCATACTGCCCGACCTCGACCGCCGCAACACCGTTACCGTGGAGCAAACCGTGAGCCTGCTCAACTACTTTGGCTCGAACGACATAATCTTCACCCCCAGCCTCACCCTCGCAGCCGAGGCCATGGAGAAAGCCTCAGGCTCGGCCACCGAATTCCTCAAGCTTGCCCTCGAATGCCGCATTGCAGAATATGGCAACAGCCACTTCTTCTCTAACGCCCAGAACGTCAAGACCGAAAGCGAACCACAGCCAACATTCAACAAGCAGTTCGACCTTTTGGTCGCTACCCTCGACCGCTATGCCGAACAGGGCTACACCATGATTATTACCGCCGCCAACGAGAGCCAAGAGCGCCGCCTGCACAAAATACTTAACCGCCCCGACGCCGCTACCATAAAACTTTTCAGCTTCCAACTCTCGCACGGCTTTGTGGACCATCAGGCCCGCCTGCTCTGCTTCACCGACCACGAAATATTCGAACGCTATCATAAATATACTGTCCGCGACCTCAGTCAAGGCCGCGAAGCGATGACCTTGAAAGAACTTTTCGAACTCAAACCGGGCGACTACGTAACCCACATCGACTACGGCGTGGGGCGCTTCAGCGGACTCGAAAAAATCACAACCAACGGCCATACACAAGAGGTCATTCGCTTGATTTACAAAAACAACGACACACTTTACATCTCTATACACGGACTACACAAAATTAGCCGCTATGTTGGCAAAGAGGGTGCCGCTCCAACACTGAACCGCCTCGGGTCGAACACCTGGCAGGTACTGAAACAAAAAACCAAACGCCAGGTAAAAGACATTGCCAAAGACCTCATTACGCTCTACGCCAAACGCAAAGCCTCGCACGGCTTCGCCTTCAGCCCCGACAGTTACTTGCAGGAGCAGCTCGAGGCCTCGTTTGCCTACGAAGACACCCCCGACCAGCTCAAGGCCAGTCGCGCCGTGAAGCACGACATGGAACTCTCGGCCCCTATGGACCGCCTGGTGTGTGGCGACGTGGGTTTTGGCAAAACCGAAGTCGCCATTCGCGCCGCTTTCAAATCATGCTGCGACTCGAAACAGGTGGCCGTGCTCGTGCCCAGCACCATCCTCGCCTTTCAGCACTACAACACTTTTTGCCAGCGCCTGCACGATATGCCAGTGCGAATAGACTACCTGAACCGCTTTCGCACCACACGCGAGAAAAACCAAATCTACAAAGACCTATCCGAAGGCAAAATCGACATACTTATCGGCACTCATGCCATAACCAACAAGAACCTAAAATTCAAAGATTTAGGACTGCTTATTATCGACGAGGAACAAAAATTTGGCGTGGCTGTGAAGGAGCGCCTCAAAGAGATGAAGGCCAACGTAGACTGCCTCACCCTCACCGCAACCCCCATTCCGCGCACACTGCAATTCTCGCTTATGGGTGCTCGCGATATGAGCATTATACAGACCCCTCCACCCAACCGCCAGCCCATACAGACCGAACTCCTCCCCTTCGACGAAGAGACCATTCGCGACGCCATAATGTTCGAAATGTCGCGCTCGGGCCAAACCTTCTTCATATCGAACCGTGTCGAGAACCTGCCCGAAATGGCGGGCCTCGTTCAGAGGCTCGTGCCCGACGCTCGCGTTGCCATTGCCCATGGCCAAATGGACGGCAAAAAGGTCGAAGAAACCATGATGCAGTTCCTCGAGGGCGAAATCGACGTGCTCGTGGCCACCTCTATCATCGAGAACGGCCTCGACATACCCAATGCCAACACGATGATAATAAACAGCGCTCAAAACTTCGGTTTGAGCGACCTGCACCAAATGCGCGGCCGCGTTGGGCGCTCTAACCGTAAAGCTTTTTGCTACCTGCTGGTGCCCTCGTTCACTGTGCTCACACCCGAGGCTCAAAAACGACTAAAGGCCATTGAGGAGTTCTCTAACATCGGCTCCGGATTCAACATCGCTATGCGCGACCTCGACATTCGCGGCGCGGGCAACATTCTTGGCGCCGAACAGAGCGGCTTTATTAGCGAGATTGGCTACGATATGTACCACAAAATACTGAACGAGGCCATCGAAGAACTGAAAGAGACCGATTTCAAGGAGCTCTTTGCAGCCGAGAGCGAAGAGAAGAAAGAGTATGTGCGCGAATGCAACATCGAGACCGACCTCGAAGTGCTTTTGCCCGACGACTACGTTACCTCGGTCAGCGAGCGCCTGCTGCTCTACCACGAGCTTAACAGCCTCTCGACCGACGACGAACTCGAAGCCTACGCCCAGCGCCTTGCCGACCGCTTTGGGCCACTGCCTCAAGCCACACGCGAACTCATAAGCACCATCACACTGCGCCGCATGGCCAAAGAGTTTGGAATAGAAAAGATTGTGCTGAAGCAGGACCGCCTTGTATGCCACTTTGCCGCCGGCCAAGACAACCCTTTCTACCGCTCGGCCAACTTTATGAAGATGATTCAATACGTCCAGCAACACCCCACCCAGGCCAAGCTTAAGGAGACACCCGAGCGCCTCACTCTGAGCTGCGCCAACGTCAGCACCATCAAGCAAGCCATAGAGCGCATGCAGGCCCTCACCGCCTAAATTGCCGCCAACCCCATCGTGGCACGGCCAAAGCCTATGCCAACGGCCATCGAGCCGTGCCAACAGCAATATAACTGCCATTTTGTCAGTCGCACAACGATAAAGGTCTGACACATTGTCAGCCACGCGGCGTTTGGCTCACAAATTGCACATCGCTCAGTGTCAACGAGAAACAAAAAAAAGAAAGGAAATCACAATATGACACTCGACAAATTCACAATCAAATCGCAACAAGCCGTACAGAAGGCGCAGGAGATTGCCCTTGCCAGTCAGCACCAAGCAATCGACACCCTGCACCTGCTCAAAGGCATACTGGCCGAGGACGAGAACGTGACTCCCTACCTGCTCAAGAAGCTCGAGGTAAACATTCCGCGACTCACCCAGCAAGTCGACACCATGCTTCAGCAGTTGCCTCGCGTGAGCGGTGGCAGCCAGTACCTGAGCAACGACGCCAACCACGCTCTGGTGCGCGCCTCACAGGCAGCTTCGGCCATGGGCGACGAGTTCGTTAGCATCGAGCACCTGCTCTTGGGCCTGAGCGACGGCCGCGACCGCACAGCCCAACTGCTCAAAGACGCCGGCGTGAGCGAACGCGGCCTCAAGGCCGCCATTGCCGACCTGCGCAAAGGCTCGAAGGTGGGCAACCAAAACGCCGAAGAGACCTATAACGCCCTCGGCAAATATGCCAAAAACCTGAACCAGCTGGCCCAAGCCGGCAAGCTCGACCCTGTTATTGGCCGCGACGACGAAATTCGCCGTGTTCTGCAAATCCTAAGCCGCCGCACAAAGAACAATCCCATCCTGATAGGCGAACCCGGCGTGGGCAAGACCGCCATTGCCGAAGGCTTGGCACAGCGCATTGTGAGCGGCGACGTGGCCGAAAACCTCAAAAGCAAAACCATCTACAGCCTCGATATGGGCGCCCTCATTGCCGGTGCCAAGTATAAAGGCGAGTTCGAAGAACGACTGAAAAGTGTTATTCGCGAAATAAGCGACTCTGACGGCGAAATAATTCTCTTTATCGACGAAATCCACACCCTCGTGGGTGCTGGCGGCGGCGAGGGCGCTATGGACGCTGCCAACATACTAAAACCCGCTCTGGCACGTGGCGAGCTGCGCGCTATTGGCGCCACCACATTGGCCGAATATCAGAAATATTTCGAGAAAGACAAAGCTCTCGAGCGCCGCTTCCAGAGCGTGCTTATCGACGAGCCTTCGGTGCCCGACACCATCTCGATACTCCGCGGGCTGAAGGAACGCTACGAGGTTCACCACAAGGTGCGTATCAAAGACGACGCCATTATTGCCGCCGCCGAACTCAGCCATCGCTACATCTCCGACCGTTTCTTGCCCGACAAGGCCATCGACCTCATCGACGAAGCCGCTGCCAAGCTCCGCCTCGAGATTGACTCGGTGCCCGAAGAGCTCGACGAAATCGAGCGCAAGATACGCCAACTCGAAATTGAGCGCGAAGCCATCAAGCGCGAAAACGACCAAGACAAACTGGCCCAACTGGGACAAGAAATTGGCGAACTGAGCGAGCAGCGCAACCAAATCAAAGCCCGTTGGCAGAGCGAAAAAACCGTGGTCGAAGCCATACAGACCGAGGTCAAGAACATCGAGAACTTCAAATTCCAGGCCGAGCAGGCCGAGCGTGCCGGCGACTACGGCAAGGTGGCCGAACTGCGCTACGGCCGCATTAAAGAGGCCGAAAAAAAGGTTCAAGACCTAAAGCTGCAACTGAAGCAGATGCAAGTCTCGGGCGCGCTGATTAACGAAGAGGTAGACTCCGAGCAAATTGCCGAAGTGGTCTCAAAATGGACCGGTATACCCGTCACCCGAATGATGCAGAGCGAGCGCGAACGCCTGCTACACCTCGAAGAAGAGCTACACAAACGCGTAGTTGGCCAAGACGAAGCCATATCGACAATAGCCAACGCTGTGCGCCGTTCGCGCACCGGCTTGAGCGACGGCAAGCGCCCCATTGGCAGCTTCATCTTTCTCGGCACCACCGGCGTGGGCAAAACCGAACTCGCCAAAGCCCTGGCCGAAGTGCTCTTCGACGACGAGAACATGATGGTTCGTATCGATATGTCCGAATACCAAGAGCGCCACAGCGTGAGCCGCCTCATCGGAGCGCCTCCGGGATATGTGGGCTACGACGAGAGTGGCCAACTCACCGAGGCCGTGCGCCGCAAACCCTACTCGATTGTCCTCTTCGACGAAATCGAGAAGGCTCACCCCGACGTGTTCAACATCCTGCTGCAAGTGCTCGAAGATGGTCGCCTAACCGACAACAAGGGCCGCACCTGCGACTTCAAGAACACCATCATCATCATGACCTCTAACATGGGTAGCGACATCATTCGCGAGAAGCTGGAGGGCGGCAACGAGGTAACACAATACGAACTTGACGAAACCAAGCAGGCCGTTATGGAACTCCTCAAACAGCGCATACGCCCCGAATTCCTGAACCGCATAGACGAGGTTATCATGTTCCAACCACTCAGCCGTCAGCAAATCAAGGCCGTGGTGCGCATACAGCTCAACCTCGTAGCCAAAATGCTGGAGCACAACGAGGTGCTCATCTCGGCCACCGAAGAAGCCGTAGACCACCTGGCCGAGATTGGCTACGACCCCGCAATGGGTGCCCGACCGGTGAAGCGCGTCATTCAGCGCGAAATACTCAACGAACTCTCACGCCAGATTTTGGAAGAGAAAATCAAGACCTCAGACACCATAATCATCGACGTAATCGACGGCCAATTCGTCTTCTACAACCCCCAACACTAAGCGCCACCAATGGTCAACCAACCTGGGCAGCCTGCAGGGCTGCCCAGGTTTTTCATACCCATCCCGAACTGCAATTCAGGCGCCCCAACTTGCCTCGCAAGACACACGAGTCAACCAAGACCCACGAACCATAAAAATTGGCCCAAACAACCGCTATCTTAGCCAACTGCAACTGGCTGAAAACCAGGGTTAAGGAGGGGTTAAAGAGGGGTTAAGGTCGTATTGAGGTCGAACAGCGCTTGATACTGAGGCATTTAGCACCCCCAAAAAGCTCCGAAATCGAGCCTTGCCGGCTCGACTCCGGAGCGATGTTAGGGCGATGTTGGGGCGATTGTTGCAACCGGCGTTCGCTCGTTTTTCGAGCCGCGACGGTCACAATCCCCCACCCTCATAAAATCAATATCGCAACCTGTGCGAGGCTATTCGCACCACACAGGCCTTGTCGTGTGGCGACTTAACTACATTGAAGCCATAGCGCTCGTGCACAAAATCGCATATCTCGTCGGCGTTACGTTTTTCTAAATCGGCCCGCCACAACGTCTCGATTGGCAGATTGAGGTTGAGCCCATCTTCTGCCACAATTGGCATTTCGTAACGCTCGCGCAGACTGAGAATAAGGTTGCTCAATGTGGTTCCGGCGCGCGTGGTATCAACCTTCGGGCTGTCGGCACACAGCAGCAGCATGGGTTCGAACGTGGTGTCGAGGGCTATCATGCCGCGTTGCTCCATCGCTATCAGCAGCGAGTCTATCGCAACGCGGTTGCAGCCCACCACGTCGAGCCTATAGTTGAACGGCAACGAAGAGTCGAATTCATACAAATAGACGGTGCTGCCACAATCTTTCTTCTGCGATACGAGTTGATAAGCAATGCAGTCTGGTGCGCCTTTAACGGTCAGTGTGTCGCTGTGCTGCTCAACACCAGAGGCTTTTTGATGAATGCGGCTCCACTCGGCCGTGGCTCCAGCCACTTCGAAATGAGCCTTTTCGTCGCCCACAACGCCAAACAAAATTGGCAACGCCACGATAATGTTGTTGACAGCGTGCAAAAAAATGGCATAAAGAATGTCGTAATTAATAATAACGTATACAAAGACCATCGAGGCACCGAAGAGCTTGATGGCGTCGTATATAACGTTGCCGTATACGACATCGCAAAAAGAGAGATTGAGCGCAATCCAGTAAACAGCCGAAGCTACCGTGCAGCATACTACCATCGTTGTACCCTTGAACCGTTTTGGGAAAAACAGCGCCGAGGCAACTGCCAGCACAGAAAGTGTGGCAAGGACGGCCGACACAGTCTGAATGTGAAAGTCTCTGCATATCCAAATGCGTGGCAGAGATGCCAACATACAAATTAAGGACAGTATTTGAGAGGTCTTTTCATTCGTGACCCATCCACGGTAGCAATATTCAAAGCCTGGCAAAAGCAGGCAATATAACACTATAATACAAAACCACGAGCTCTCTGCTGCATGAGACATGAAGAACTGAGATTCTAACCTCTCGGCCGGACTGACAAACAGCAAGCTCAGTACCAAACCCACGGCCCAAAGTGCCACCCCGAGCCAGAGCATGACGGAGAATTGACGTTCACGTTGTTTAGTCTTTTTCATACTCATTGGATTTTATCAGTCCCCGAACCAGCTATGCAAAGCGCAAGTGCAGTCGGCATTGGCTACTTTACAAGCGCACTCAAGGCTGCATTGGTGCTTAAGGGCTTTGCAATTATCATACTTATTACACTCTTTGGCAGCCTGCCTCATACCTTTTTCGCAACGTGCGTCTTTCACACCAAAATATACATTTACCGTAAGCGAAGCAACCTTATAAATGGCTTTCATGACACCTATCGGCGATATTGAGACATACTTCGAGTTCGTATTCGATGAAGTGTATAATTCATTTATCATTTTCATCAAATCGACAGGGATGCTGTGCGTTGTTGTCAGATAAACAAGGTCGCCCTCGACGCTATAAATATTGCAGGTGGTAACCAACCCTGCGGTGCTGACGTTGAAGACATTAAGCGAGTCGCCATCGTCAAAATAGGCTGTGAACGAGGTGGGTGTAACATTATCGAGGCCTATAAGATTTCTGCCAAAATCCCACTCGATTTCTTTGTCGAAGACGAACGTTCCGTCCTCGAATGTGCGCCACTCAAAGACATTGTGGTCGGGGTCGATAAGCGAGTAATAATCGTCCTGCATCGAGCTGACTACATGGGTGGTAAAGTAGTCCATATCTGGATTGTTCTTCTGGGCTGTGGCCACATCTGGGTTATCGAACGTGCCTTTGGCGTTAGGGTGCTCATCTACTTCGCTGTTCGAGCATGAGTGCACTAACGAGAAGGCCGATATGGCAACCATTGCCACAACTGAGACAAAGAACGTTTTGTAGTTCAATATACTTTTTATTTTAATCTTTTTCATCGTTAAGCGTGTTTTTTAAGTTTAACTTTTTGGGGTCGCATTTGTTTATGCGGCCTGTTTTGGCTGACCGAATTAGAGTTTTCTGCGTTCGGCTCGCATTTATTTTGAAAAAAACTTCACAGTTCGCTCAACGAATCGCGGGGATGACGGGGCGATTTCGAGTCGCACAAGTCGACCCTCAGCACCCCTTCGTACACTTTGTTCAATCGGCCGAGGCAAGCAATAACAAGGTGATACCGAGGCAGATACCGCACTAACAAATAGACCAATATCAGACTCGGCGCGTTCAATAACCATATTATCGCATACTCACTTAACATACCGATGAACATATTTCAATCTGCCTGCAAAGATACACATTTTTTTAATATCCACCAATTTTTTTTTGACATTTTTTTCGAAGGGCGATATTTTTTTTGCCAAGTCCGATTTTTTTAGTAATTTTGCATTGCGAATTATATTTTACGAAATGGACAACTACGTAGTATCGGCACGAAAATATAGGCCCCAAACATTCAGCAGTGTGGTGGGGCAAGGCCATATCACCACAACCCTCAAAAACGCCATCCGCACCGGGCAACTGGCCCAAGCTTTCCTCTTCTGCGGGCCACGCGGAGTGGGCAAAACCACCTGCGCCCGCATACTGGCCAAAACAATAAACTGCACCAACCTCACCGCCGACAACGAGGCCTGCAACGAATGCGAAAGTTGCCGCTCGTTCAACTCGGGAGCATCGCTCAACATTTTCGAGCTCGACGCAGCATCGAACAACTCCGTCAACGACATCCGCGAATTGGTCGAGCAAGTAAACTTCCCGCCCCAAACCGGCCGCTACAAAGTCTACATCATCGACGAGGTTCATATGCTCTCGACAAGCGCCTTCAACGCCTTCCTCAAAACCCTCGAAGAGCCCCCGGCACACGCCAAATTCATCCTCGCCACAACCGAAAAACACAAGGTAATGGCAACCATACTGTCGCGCTGCCAAGTGTTCGACTTCAAGCGAATCGATGCCGGCGACATTGCCAACCATCTTGCCTACGTAGCTCAACAAGAAGGCGTTACGGCCGAACCAGACGCCCTACAGCTCATTGCTCGCCAAGCCGAAGGCGGTCTGCGCGACGCTCTCTCCATCTTCGACCAAATGGTGACTTTCGGCAACGGGCAACTGACGATGAAGCTGTGTCTCGACAGCCTCAATATGCTCGACTACGACTACTACTTCCGTCTGGTCGACCACTTCCGCAAAGGCGACATTGCCGGCTCGCTCCTCCTTTTCAAGGAGGTGAGCGACAACGGCTATGGCGGTCAGCAGTTCCTAACCGGCTTGAGCAACCACCTGCGCAACTTGATGGTGGCCCTCGACCCGGCCACCCACAAACTGATGGATGTTGGCCAGACCCTCGGCACACGCTATGGCGAGCAAGCCGTGAGTTGCGGTCTGCCTCTGCTGCTGCGCTACCTCGACATAGTGTCCGACTACGAATATCGCTACAGCAAATCGAACAACAAGCGCTTGTTTGTCGAGGTGTGCCTCATGAAGGCCGCCGCCTTGCAAAATCCCACAGCCGGATAGATTGCAAGAGCGCCCGAGGCGGAACATCGACCCACAACGGCTCCCTCTGCCACACCAGAGGCCACTCAATCTGCGCCCACCAAACCAGCCGCGACTCAAGATAAGCCAGCCGAACCGGCCGCCAAGCAAGCCTCAGCCGCACCGACGTTCAACACCGTATCGATAAAACTCAACACCAAGCCCAAGCCAACAATACCCAACCTGCAAGCCGAAGTTAAACCACTAACGCAAGAAGACCTCGAAAAATACTGGGCCGAGACAGCCGGCGAACTGGGACTGAACGACCTCATGATGGCACGCACTGTGACCCTCGACGGGCAAAATTCTTTCAACATCGAGGCCAACAGCACCTACTTCGAAACCGAATTCAAACCACACCAAGTAGAAGTCATGCAACGCCTGCGGCAAAAAACCGGCATAACCATGCTCAACTGCCACATCACGGTTCATCGCCAAGAGCAGAAAGCCATAACCTACCAGCCGCAAGCAAAATTCGAAGCCATGAGCAAAATAAACCCAAACATTAACCTATTGCGCAAAATTTTTGGAGAAATAGACTACTGATGGGTTCCACGTTCATATTCATCGGCCTGCTGATATTCAGCGCCCACCTCTTTGCCGCCTTGTTCAGCAAGAGGCGCATTCCCGACGTGTTGCTGCTTATGGCTATTGGTATCGTTATCGGACCAGTACTGCATTGGGTTACACCCGAAAGTTTGAGCAACATTGGCGCCATATTCTCGTCGCTGACGTTGCTGCTCATATTGTTCGACAGCGGAGTCGACACCAGCTTCGATGCCATTCGCCGCTACTGGCCTGGGATGGTCGAGATAACCTTTCTCTCGCTCCTGCTCTCGGTGGCGACAACCACCATACTGACCCACTTCTATGTCGGGCTCGACCTCGAAGCCTCGATGCTGCTGGGCTCAATAGTGTCGGGCACGGCTGCAGCGGTTGTCATCCCGTTAGTGCGCCAGATGAAAGTGAGCGAGAAAACAGGCACCGTGCTGGTTCTCGAATCGGCCGTGTCGGGAATGCTCTCCATCGTGGTCACCCTCACCATGCTCGACGGCTACCGCCGCGGCAGCCTCACGGTGGGCTCGATGTTGGGCAACGTGCTGGCCTCGCTCGTGATGTCGCTCCTCATTGGCGTGGTGGGCGGCATTGTGTGGGCCGGACTGCTCGACCGCATTCGCAAGTTCAAAAACTCAATGTTCCTAACACCGGCCTTCCTCATTGTGCTCTACGGCATTGCCGAAGCCCTCGACTATAGCGGAGCCATGGCCGCACTGGCCTTCGGCATTGTGCTGGGAACTATAGACTACTTTAACCTCTCCTTTTTGCACAAGTTTGGCAAAATGCATATGCTGCCACTTTCGAAAGCCGAACGCTCGTTCTTTCAAGAGTTGGTGTTCGTGTTCAAGACCTTTTTCTTCGTCTATATCGGCATTTGCATACCGTTCAACAACACCGAGGCGTTGCTCTACGGCCTCGTCATAACGGCAGCTCTGTTTGCGGTGAGGTTTGCCCTAATCTTTTCGGTCGGGCACAAGAACACGCTCAACGACCGCCTTGTGGTGTCGATGATGATACCCAAAGGGCTGGTGGCTGCCGTGCTGGCCTCGATGCCCGAACAACTCAACACCACTATGGGCTACGAGGTTGTGCCAGGGGCCACGCTGATAAAACACATAACCTACTCGGTCATTTTTTGCTCGATAATAATCACCTCGCTGCTGGTACTTGTGGGCAGTGGCAAACTGATTAAAGATACCCCAGCTGGGAATTACGAAGAAGTTTACGACTATGAATAGACTGCATTTCTACAAATATGACGGTGCCGGAAACGACTTTGTGGTCATCGACGCTCGCCAAGGAGACCCCGAACTGACAAAAAGTCAGGTTGCCCATCTCTGCCACCGCCGTTTTGGCATAGGTGCCGACGGACTGATGACACTGGGGCGCGGTGGCACAGATTTTGACTTCGAAATGAAGTACTACAACTCTGACGGCCTACTGGGCACCATGTGCGGCAATGGCGGGCGCTGCATAGCAGCTTTGGCCCACCGCCTCGGTTTGGGACACGACGGCAGGCTGCATTTTGCCGCCTGCGACGGCCCTCACGACGCCCAGATTGTGGTTTGGCACGAAGAGTCGGGCGTTGGCATAGTGCAACTGAGTATGCACGACGTGGCCACCAACGCCATTCGCCGCTGCCTCGACGGCTGGTGGCTCGACACGGGCTCGCCACACTATGTGCAACGAGTTGTAGGCCTTGAGCACTTTGACGTATTGGGAGAAGGACGCCGCCTACGCCACCACCCGGCTTTCGAAGGCGGCACTAACGTCGACTTTATCGAGGACCGCCCAGACGGCACGCTCTTTGTGCGCACTTTCGAGCGTGGTGTCGAAGACGAGACCATGGCCTGCGGCACCGGCGTGACGGCTTGCGCCCTGGTAACTGGCAACGGGAGCATTGCCACACGCGGCGGCGACTTCCGCGTGCGCTTCGACCCCACCGGCACTGCTTTTACCAACATCACCCTCACCGGCCCCGTGGCCCTCAATTTCGAAGGCGACGTTACAATCTGAGATAGAAAACCATTCACCACCAACACCATTACACTATGGATAACGAACAGGCCCGCCATCGCGTCGAAGAACTGACACGCCTCATAGACCACTACAACCACGAGTACTACATGAACGACCGCTCCGAGGTGAGCGACTACGAGTTCGACCAACTGCTGGCCGAGCTCATCGCCCTCGAACGCGAGCACCCCGAGTTGGCGCTGCCCACCTCGCCCACCCGCCGTGTAGGCGGCGAGGTAAACAAATCGTTCAAGCAAGTAACCCACCGTTTCCCCATGCTCTCGCTTGGCAACACCTACTCGGTCGAGGAGATAGAAGAGTTCGAATCGCGCACCCGCCGCCTGCTCGACGGCACACCTTTCAGCTACAGCTGCGAACTGAAGTACGACGGGGTGGCCATAGGCCTAACCTACCGCGACGGGCGTTTGGTGCAGGCCGTAACCCGTGGCAACGGCAGTGTGGGCGACGACATTACCGCCAACGCCGCCACCATTGGCACCATACCGCTGAAGCTCGACGGTACCTACCCACCCGACTTCGAGGTACGCGGCGAAGTGGTCTACCCATTCGAACCGTTCGAAGCCATGAACCGCCAACGCGAAGCCGAGGGCGAAGAACCTTTTGCCAACCCACGCAACGCCGCCAGCGGCTCGCTCAAACTGCAAGACTCGGCCGAGTGTGCCCGACGCCGCCTGATGTTCTGCCCCTACTTCGTTATGTCGCCCGACGACTACACCCCCACCCTGCCAACCACCCACACCGGCCGCCTCGAACAGCTGCGCGACATGGGCTTCCGCCTACAACCCCACCTGGCCGAATGTCGCGACATTGCCGACATCAAGGCCTACATCGACCTCTGGGACCACCAGCGTTGGGAACTACCGTTCGGAATCGACGGCATTGTTATCAAAGTCAACCAAACCCAACTCTGGGACCGCCTTGGCCTCACCGCCAAGTCGCCCCGCTGGGCCATTGCCTACAAGTTCAAGGCCGAACGGGTAAGCACCCCCCTCCTCTCGGTGAGCTACCAGGTGGGCCGCACCGGAGTCGTTACCCCGGTGGCCAACCTGCAACCCGTTCACCTCGGAGGCACCACAGTGCGCCGCGCCACGCTGAACAACGCCGACTTTATAGAAAAAACCGACATCCGCCAAGGCGACTGGCTGCTGGTCGAGAAAGGCGGCGAGATAATACCCAAAATCGTGGGCGTGGACCCCGACCACCGCGCCGAAGGAGCCCAACCCGTGGGCTACGCCGACCACTGCCCCGAGTGTGGTGCCCAACTGGTTCGCACCCCGGGCGAAGCCGGCCACTACTGCCCCAACGCCGACCACTGCCCGCCACAAATTGTGGGCCGACTGGAACACTTCGCCTCGCGCCGCGCCATGAACCTCGACAGCCTCGGCCCCGAACGCCTCGAAATGCTCTACCGCGCTGGCCTCGTGGCCAACGTGGCCGACCTCTACGACCTCACACCACAACGCCTCATTGGCCTCGGCGCAGGCTCGGCCCAAAGCCTGCAACGCAAAAGCGCCGACGCCATCATGGCCGCCCTCGAAGCCTCGCGCCAAGTGCCGTTCGAGCGCGTGCTCTTCGCACTCGGCATTCGCTTTGTGGGCGAAGTGGGAGCCAAAAAACTGGCCCGCTACTTTGGCAACATCGACAACTTGATGGCCGCCACACCGCTCGAACTGGCTATGGTCGAAGATGTTGGCGAAGTAACCGCCACCGCCGTGAGCGACTACTTTGCTCGCCCCGAACACCGCCAGATAGTGGAACGCCTGCGCCAAGCCGGCCTGCAAATGGCGGTAGCCACCACCCAAACCGCCACCACCCTCGCGGGACTCACCTTCGTGGTCAGCGGCGTGTTCGAAACCTTCTCGCGCGACGAAATCAAGGCCCACATCGAGGCCCACGGCGGCCGCGTCAGTGGCAGTCTCAGTTCAAAGACCAGCTACCTCGTGGCTGGCGAAAAGATGGGCCCCGAAAAACGCCGCAAAGCCGAGCAACTAAACATACCCATCATCACCGAAGAGGCCTACCGCAACCTTGCCGACCCACAACAATAAACACCCCACCAACACCAACCCGAAATACAACAACAAAAAACTTCAATATTCAACACCTTATTGAAGTCGGGTTGAGGAGGGGTTAAGGTCGTATTAACATCGTCCTTTCAACATTTTATTAACAGCCTAAAGGTGCCCGCCACTCGACCGCTTCAGCACCCGTTGGCGACCGCACCCCGTTGTTGATAAAAAAAATGGGCAACCACAGCCGGTTTTAGAATAATTTTTCGTAACTTTGCAACATCAGGCTGGCGCTACGCCAACGCTTCGTTGCCATGCCTGGAGCCTGATTTTAAGCATTTTGAAACGATGAAAAAGATTTGGATATTCTTCGTAAAACTGTTCGGCTGGCACCTCGAAGTGCCCGACATGACCAAGCGCCCCGAGTTGCAACACTGCGTCATAGCGGTGGCACCACATACCTGCCTCGAAGACTATTTTTGCGGCGTGGCCGAGCTTTGGGCCATGGGGCTGAACGTGCGCATATTCATCAAGAAAGAGTTCTTCAACTGGTTCACACGCGGCTTCTTGCACCACTTCGGGGCTGTGGCCGTAGACCGTGGCAACCGCCACAACGGCCTGGTGGCCAGCGCGGTAGAGGCACTTAACAGCAACGAGCGCCTCACAATCGTCATCACCCCCGAGGGAACACGCAAACCTGTGCGCCGCTGGAAGCGTGGCTTCTACGAGATTGCCACCCAAGCCGGTGTGCCAATCGTGCCTGGCTTTGTCGACTTCAAAACCAAGACCCTCGGCGTGGGGCAGGCTTTCTACCCAACTGGCGACTTCGAGGCCGACCTTCCGCGTATTATGAAGCTTTACGAACATGTTACTCCCAAATATCCCGAAAAATATAACCGAACGGTGATGTAGCTTCAAAGTCCCTCCACGGCTGCTATGAGGCTGGCCACAAGGTCGGCACTGGTTTGGTAGGCGGCGTTCTTACACGAAGCATGGATTTCGGCCACGCCGGTGGCCTGCACAACGTGGCGGGCGTTGGCTGGGGTTATGCCGCTGCCGGCCACTACGCTCACCGCTGTCTGCCCCACCAGCGAGCGCAGGGTGGCAATGCCCTCGGGGGCCGACGGGGCCTGGCCCGAGGTGAGGAGCTTGGAGCAGCCACAGTCGGCCACCGCCTGCAAAGCTTCGAGCGGAGGCTGCTGGGCTTCGTCGAAAGCACGGTGGAAAGTAACCTCCATGCCGTCGGCCAACTCCACTGCGCGGCGCGTCGATTGGCGGTCAATACGCCCTTCTTTATCCAAAAAACCAACCACCACAGCGGCGGCGCCGGCGCGTCGGCAGAGGGCTATCGAGGCCTCTATCTCGGCCCACTCTTCGGCCGTGTAGCAGAAGTTGCCTGGGCGCGGACGAATGAGGACACGGGTTTGCAGCCCGAGGGTTTGCACACACTCGTATATATCACGTTCAGAGGGCGTTAGCCCACCACAACGCAAGTCGCGACAGAGCTCCACACGGGTGGCTCCACCCTTGCGAGCGGCCTCGGCCGAGGCCAACGACGGCGCACAAATCTCGATTTGAATCATGGTGCAAAATTACAAAAAAAATTCCGGTTGGCAACATATTTTTTTTCAACAACCGGGCACGGTGAAAAAGTTTTTTTATGAAATACAAATAAAAAGTGTATTTTTGCAGCAAAAACCGGATATCGACAAACAAAAAAAATAACGCTATATGATAAGACGAATTTATGTAGAGAAACGAGCCCCCTACGCAGTGCGGGCCCACGAACTGCAAAGCGAAATGAAAGACTACCTCGGCATCGAGGCCGAGAGCGTGCGCGTGCTTATCCGCTACGACGTTGAGAACGTTGGCGACGAAACCTTCAACACGGCGCTGACCACCGTCTTCAGCGAACCCCCGGTCGACGACGTGTACCTCGAGCAATTTCCCCACCGCGAGGGCGATTTCTGCTTCACGGTCGAGTACCTGCCAGGCCAGTTCGACCAGCGCGCCGACAGCGCCGAGCAGTGCCTGCAGTTGCTGGGCGGCTGCGAGCACCCCATCATCCGCTCGGCAACCACCTACGTCGTTGGTGGCCAACTCGGCGACGAGCAGCGCGAGGCCATCGTCAAACACTGCGTCAACCCTGTCGACAGTCGCCGTGCCGACGGTCCCAAACCCACTACGCTCGAAGAGCACTTCGACGAGCCGGCCGACGTTCTGGTATTCGACGGCTTCGAAAATATGCCCGAAGCCGAACTCAAAGAACTCTACGACGGCCTCGGTTTAGCCATGACCTTTGCCGATTTCTTGCACATTCAGCGCTATTTCCACGACGAGGAACACCGCGACCCCACAATGACCGAAATTCGCGTGCTCGACACCTACTGGAGCGACCACTGTCGCCACACCACCTTCGCCACCGAGCTGAAGGATGTCCAGTTCGACGACGGCTACTACCGTCCACTCATCGAGGGCGCTTTTCAACAATACCTCAAAGACCACCGCGAGCAGTACGCCGGGCGCAACGACAAGTTCGTTTGCCTGATGGACATTGGCACCCTGGCAGCCAAAAGGCTGAAAGGCATGGGCCTGCTCGACGACCAAGAGAAGAGCGACGAAATCAATGCCTGCTCTATAGTAGTGCCCGTCACAATCGACGGCGTCGAGGAGGAGTGGCTCATCAACTTCAAGAACGAGACCCACAACCACCCCACCGAAATCGAGCCTTTCGGAGGAGCTGCCACTTGCCTCGGTGGCTGCATACGCGACCCACTGTCGGGCCGCACCTATGTCTATCAGGCCATGCGCGTCACTGGCGCAGCCGACCCTACTCAATCTAATAACGCAACTTTGCCAGGAAAATTGCCCCAACGCAAAATTGTTTCTACCGCTGCCCACGGCTACTCGAGCTATGGCAACCAAATCGGACTGGCCACAGGCCTCGTCAACGAGGTGTATCACCCCAACTACGTAGCCAAGCGTATGGAGATTGGCGCCGTCATTGCCGCCGCCCCTCGCCGTGCCGTTCAGCGCCTCAACTCAGACCCTGGCGACGTCATCATACTTCTTGGCGGCCGCACTGGTCGCGACGGCATTGGTGGTGCCACAGGTGCCTCGAAAAGCCACACCTCAAAGAGCCTCACCACCTGCGGTGCCGAGGTGCAGAAAGGCAACGCCCCAACCGAACGCAAGATTCAGCGCCTCTTCCGACGCGAAGAGGTGTCGTTCCTCATCAAAAAATGCAACGACTTTGGCGCAGGTGGCGTCAGCGTGGCCATAGGCGAACTGGCCGACGGCCTGCAGATAAATCTTGACAAGGTTCCCAAAAAATACGCCGGTCTCGACGGCACCGAACTGGCCATCAGCGAAAGCCAGGAGCGTATGGCCGTGGTCGTAGACCCCAAGGACGTAGACCAAATGCTCAAATATGCCGACGAGGAGAACCTCGAAGCCACGGTCGTAGCCACCGTCACCGAAGAGCCTCGCATGGTCATCAGCTGGCGTGGCAAAGAAATTGTCAACCTCAGCCGCCGCTTCATCGACACCAACGGTGCCCACCAAGAGACCACCGTAAAAGTTAAGATGCCCGAGCCGCAACCCAATGCTTCCCAACCCCAAGTTCGGTGTGCTGATGTGCCAAAGCAGACCCCCATCAAAGACCTCTGGCTTAACACCCTCGCCGACCTCAACGTCTGCTCGCAGAAAGGCCTCGTAGAGATGTTCGACAGCTCGATAGGAGCAGGCAGCGTGGTAATGCCCTTCGGTGGCCGCTACCAACTCACCCCCACACAGAGCATGATTGGCAAGCTGCCATTGCTCGACGGCAAATGCGACACCGTAACCATCATGTCGTATGGTCTCGACCCTTACCTCATGTCGTGGAGCCCATTCCACGGTGCTGCTTGGAACGTGGTGAGCAGCGTTGCCAAGATTGCCGCCGCTGGTGGCGACGCCAGCAAGGTGCGCCTCACTTTCCAAGAATACTTCAAGAAGCTCGGCACCGACCCCTACCGCTGGGGCGAGCCGTTCAGCGCGCTGCTTGGTGCCTACCACGCCCAAATGGGCCTCAAACTGCCTGCCATTGGCGGTAAAGACTCCATGTCTGGCACTTTCAACGACATCGACGTACCTCCCACGCTTTGCTCCTTCGCCGTCGGCATCAGCGACCTTCAACACGTCGTCACCCCCGAACTGAAAGAGGCTGGCAACTACCTCGTACTCCTTGATGCAAAGGAGGACCAATACGGTATGCCCGACTACGACTACATTCTGCAGCAGTATGCAGGTCTGCGCAAGGCCATCGAGGCCGGTATCGTGAAGTCGGCCTACGCCGTTGGCTACGGTGGTGTGATTGAGGCCGTGAGCAAGATGGCCTTCGGCAACAAACTGGGTGTAAACTTGGTACACGACCTGCCCCTATTAACCGAAAAACGACATGGCTACATTGTGGTCGAGATGACCAACGTTCAGCACGACCTTTTCCGTTGGCACCGCCTTGGCGAGGTTACAAACGAACCCCTCTTCCGCGTAGGTCTGGAAGAGATACCCCTCGAAGAGGCTCTCGCCACCTGGCAGAAGCCCCTCGAGAGCGTCTTCCCCACCCACACTGAGAGCAAGGGCACTTGCGATAAGATAGAGACTGCCCTGTACCGCGCCGACAATCCACGCAAACATTCAACATTCAACATTCAACATTCGACGAAGCCACACGTCTTCATACCCGCTTTCCCCGGCACCAACTGCGAGTACGACAGCGCCCGCGCTTTCAACCGTGCCGGCGCCGAGAGCGAGATTATCGTCTTCCGCAATCAGAACGGCCAACAGATACGCGAGAGCGTAGACGCCTACGTCGAAGCCATTCGCCGCAGCCAGATTATTATGCTCCCCGGCGGCTTCAGCGCTGGCGACGAACCAGAGGGCAGCGCCAAGTTCATAACCAGCGTCTTCCGCAACCCGAAGATTGCCGACGCCGTTATGGAACTCCTCCAGAAACGCGACGGCCTAATGCTCGGCATCTGCAACGGTTTCCAAGCATTAGTAAAACTCGGCCTCGTACCTTACGGCGAAATACGTCCGCAGTCCGGAGAGTCGCCCACCCTTACCTTCAACACCATTGGCCGCCACCAGAGCAAGATGGCATACACTCGCGTCACCTCAAACCTCAGCCCCTGGCTGCAACGCGCCGAGTTGGGTGCCACATACGTCATTCCCATCTCCCACGGCGAAGGGCGCTTTGTGGCCCCACAACAGTGGCTCGACCGCTTGTTTGCTAATGGCCAGGTAGCCACACAGTATGTAGACCTCGACGGCCACCCCACCATGGACGACGAGTTCAACATGAACGGCTCCTACTGCGCCATCGAGGGCATAACCAGCCCCGACGGACGCGTGCTCGGCAAGATGGGCCACAGCGAACGTCGCAGCCGCGGCACCGCCCTCAACATCGTTGGCAACGACGACCAGCAGATATTCGAGAGCGGTGTGGAGTACTTCAAGTAACCCATCCCTATGTGGCAGGGCGACCATTGCCCAAATGTTCGCCCTGCTACATTATTATAATATACATTTATATGGACGAGATTCAACATAGCAACGACGGGTTGACTTTTCAGGCCACCGACAACCTGCTGGCCGACGCTGGGCGCATTATCGAAGGGGCGCAAGTGGCGGCTGCACGGTCTCTCAACATATACTTAACCCTGCGCAACTGGCTACTCGGCGAGCGCATAGCGCGAGAACTGCTTGGTGGCGAAGAGCGTGGCAGTTATGGGCAAAGGCTGGTGCGCAACCTATCTGACGAACTCACCAAACGGTATGGCAAGGGCTTCGACAACAGTTCGTTGAGCAAATACGTGAAGTTCTACCGTCTGTTTCCGCAAATTGCGGACTCGCTGAGTCCGCAATTACGCAACTCGCTCGGTAAAGGAATTGCGGACACACCGAGTGCGCAATCCACACAGCAGGCCGAAGTGCTGCCGTGGACGCACTGTCGCGAGTTGATAACACCGCTCGCGAGTGGTATGCCCACGAGGCGTTTGCCGAGACGTGGAGCGTGCGGACGCTGAAGCGCAACATCGACTCGCAGTACTACTTCCGCCTCCTGCAGTCACAAAACCAGCACAATGAAACGAATGCCAGGCAGTATCTATCATAGCCCTATCGGCAATCTCCTCCTCGAGGCCGATGACAAAGCGCTCGTTGCCCTGCGTTTTGATGACGGGGCAACAGCAGGGCTGGTCGACCTGCCTGCCTCTTCATCCGTCATTGATATTGCACGCCGCTGGCTCGACTCATATTTTGCTGGTCAGCGGCCAGTTTCTTTGCCACCGATAAGGCTGGTTGGCACGCCGTTCTGCCGTTTGGTATGGCAGGAGCTGACGACCGTACCATACGGGCAGACAGTGAGTTATGGCGAATTGGGACGGCGAGTAGGCTGCCGGTCGGCGCAGGCCGTAGGCAGAGCCGTGGGGCGCAACCCAATAGCCATTATCGTCCCCTGCCACCGCGTGGTCGGCGCCGACGGCTCGCTGACGGGCTACGCTTATGGCCTCGACCGCAAACGGAGCCTGCTGCAACTGGAAGGCTACATGAACCTACACCGATGAGGTTTCCCCCAACGACCAAGTGGGGATAAACGACGGGGAGCAATCGCCATACCATCGTCTGCTATTCGATAAGAAGACACATTTTTATCGATAAAGACCCCCTACAGGGTGGGGTGTTAACTGCCTCAACATCAAGGCTTATTCGACCTCAACACGACCTTAACCCGACCCTAACACGACCACAACACTGTGTTCCAAGCCTTTACGAAACGCCCCGAGCACCTATTTTTTATCGAAAATGGTGGCCCGTTTTATCGATTGCCACGCCGCAGGCATCCAAGTTTTGAACCTCACCTCGACATCAGGCACACGGTGCCAGAAGCAACATCTTGCACGCTCTCACGCAACGCGCGAAAAATATTTTGTCAATCCAAATTTTCTTCGTATCTTTGCACATCGAATATCGAAACGATGAACGAACATCGAAGCAGCGCACCTTGCAATTAACCATAAACAAAACAATCAATTTACAGAGCATAACCAAACTACAAAATTTTAATTATGAAGAAAATTTTATTATTACTTGCAGCGCTCATTAGCACAACACTGTGTGTAGCCCAAAGCGAAGACATCGAAGTGAATGACATAATGTACACAGTAGACTTCGGCACCCACACAGCCTATGCATGGGGGCGCGGTGGCTGCGTTGACGGCACTCTGACCTATCCACCCACCGTTACATACGAAGGCGAAACATTCACAGTAACCCAAATTTTAGGTTCCCGTGGCTTAGACGAACTGATAAATCTTAGAATCCCCTCAACGGTCGAAAGAATAACAGGATTTAATTCTTGCAACAATTTAGCAAGTGTTACGATTTACGGCGACGGCCTGACCAGACTTGACGACGCCTTTAACCACTGCGCCAGCCTAACCGAATTTACTGTGCCCAGCTCGGTTACAATCATAAAAGACGAAGTTCTTTGCAACTGCCAAAACCTAAGTCATGCCACCTTTAAGGCCATACGCAGCAGTTCAGACTACAGATTCTTTCCCGGCGAACACGGGGGAAGCATCTTCAGTAATTGTCCAAACCTCACCAACATCACATTTGGCAACGAGGTCGAAGTAATACCCAACGGTGCTTTTATAAACACTGGCATAACCTCGCTCATAGTGCCCAACACCATAACCAAAATAGGCGAATACGCTTTCCTCGAATGCAGCAGCCTCGCTTCTGTGGCCATTGGCCCCTCGGTCGACACCATTGGCGTAATGGCCTTTGGCTCGTGTCCGCAACTCAGCTCCATTATGGTTGCCAGCAGCAACCAAACCTTCGACAGCCGCGACAACTGCAACGCCATTATACAAACAGCCACAAACACCCTCATAAGAGGCTGGGCAACCAGCACCGTGCCCAACGGAGTGGCCAGCATAGGCTCCGATGCATTCTACGAATGCACAGACCTTACCGATATTACTTTCCCCAACACCCTGACCGCCATTGACGCACGCGCCTTTTACGGCTGCACCGGACTTACATCTATTAGCCTGCCACGCAACCTAAAAACCATAGGCATGGAAGCTTTCTACGGATGCTCTGGAATTACCAGCCTAACACTGTCGGACTCGCTCACAACTATCGGGACCCGAGCCTTTTACGAGTGCGAATCGCTAACCCTCTCGCCCCTGCCCCCCACCCTGACCACCATTGGCAGCGAAGCCTTCTACAGCTGCCGAGCGCTCGACAGTTTGGTCATACCCGCGGCAACTACAACCATAGGCAATGCAGCTTTCAGTCGCTCCGGCCTTAAGTACGTTCATCTTCCAGACAATCTGACCACCATTAGCGCAGAATGTTTTTCTTCTTGCAACCTTAAAACCATAGTAATAGGCGCCAACACCACAGAAATAGGGTGGAATGCCCTCGAGTCCCATATCGACACCATCTTTATTTACGCCACTACACCGCCCGCGGCCGCCAACGCATTTGGCGCTACGAGCAACAGCGGCACCCTTATTACCCTGTGCGATGCTCGCGAAAACTACATCTTCTCGACCGATTGGAACGCCCATTTCCAGCCCTCACAGATAGAGTGTCGCAACACCTACACCATTCAAACCGCCTGCAACGACTCTTCGCGTGGCGTGGCGCTGGTAAACGCAGCCACTTCGGTCACCGAGTTCGAAGGCCTGCCGATTACGCTCACCGCCATTGCAAACGAGGGCTACCACCTCCTTGAATGGCAAGATGGCAACACCCAAACCACTCGCACCGTAACCGTTAGCGCCGACACCACCTACACCGCCATCTTCCAGGGCAACAGTGGCATTGACAACGCCGCCAGCACCGCAGCCCTAAACATCTACCCCAACCCCACCACCAGCAGCGCCACACTGCACCTAAGCGGTATTCATGGCCAATGCACAATACAAATAATAGACCCAACTGGGCGCACCCTGAGTTCGCAAACCCTGCTCGCCACCGGCAGTAACACCGCTGTGCTCAACGTGCAGACATTGGCCTCGGGTATGTACTACGTCAGAGTAAACTCCGCTCAAACTACCAACACCCAGAAACTAATAGTAGAATAAACCACACATTATTACTGTCACTCCGGCGTGCCTTGGTTCAAGGCACGCCGGAATTTTTGCCCCCCCCTGCAGAGCAACTTACTGGTCTTCGTACGCTGATAGCCAGAGTTGTTACGAGGAGCAATATGGCAGAAAAATTATGGGGTCAATGTTTGGTCGATGAAAAATATTTCGCCGCTGGCGAGATTTCTACTTGCCAACTCGATTTTTTTGTGTATCTTTGCAGGCCGAAAACCAAAGAACGCCCATACGCGCAAATGCGCGTATGGGCCAAAAACATAACGAATTAAAAACGCTCATAAAAATGAACACCATACCTGTACTGCTGCTGACCGGATACCTCGGAAGCGGCAAAACGACCCTCCTCAACCGCATTCTCAACAATCGCCGTGGCATAAAATTTGCCGTCATCGTCAACGACCTCGGCGAAGTCAACATCGACGCCGACCTAATACAAAAAGGTGGCATCGTGAACAAGAAGGACGACAACCTTGTGGCCCTGCAAAACGGGTGCATTTGCTGCACACTGAAGATGGACCTCGTAGAGCAGTTGCGCGACATAACCAGTCAGCGCCGCTTCGACTACATCGTTATCGAAGCCAGCGGCATCTGCGAGCCCGCCCCCATAGCCCAGACCATCGGCTCCATACCCACCATGGGGCCGAAGTATATAGCCGACGGCGTGCCTGTTATCGACAGCATCGTCACCGTGGTCGACGCGCTGCGCATGAAGGACGAATTTGGCAGCGGCAAGAACCTTCTCAAACCCGGCCTGGCCGAGGACGACATAGAGAACCTCGTCATTCAGCAAATAGAGTTCTGCAACATCATCCTGCTCAACAAAGCCTCCGAAGTGAGCCCCGACGAACTGGGCCGCATACGCGAAATCATCCGTGCCATACAACCAAAAGCCGAAATTATACCGTGCGACTACTGCGACATAGACTTCGATAAGATACTCAATACCAAGATGTTCGACTTCGACAGCGTGGCCACCTCTGCCGCATGGATTGAGGCCATAGAGGGTCACCACGACGATGACGATGATGATGACGATGATGAGCACGAGCATCACCACCACGACCATGACGATGAGCACGAACACCACCATCATCACCACCACCATGACGAAGGCGAGGCCGAAGAATACGGCATCAGCACCTTCGTCTACTACCGCCGCGAACCAATGAACATGGGCCGCTTCGACGAGTTCGTAGCGCACAACTGGCCCGGCATACGCTCCAAAGGTGTAAATACGGTCGACGACAGAAAGGCGTCGACAATCATCCGCGCCAAAGGAATATGCTGGTTCCTGTCCGAGCCCGACACCTGCTATATCTTTGAGCAGGCCGGCAATCAGGTATCGCTGCGCGACTCTGGACAGTGGTACGCCACCATGCCCGACGACGAACTACAAGACTTCATGCGCCACAACCCCGACATACTGCGCGACTGGGACGACACCTACGGCGACCGTATGCAAAAACTCGTCTTCATTGGCCAACACCTCGACCGCGAAGCCATAACCGCCGCCCTCGACGAGTGCTTGGCAAAATGGTAACAGGACTGCAAAAACAAATGTAAAAACATATCCATATTCCAACTTCCAACCAACTCTAATGTGTGGAAGTTGGAATTTTTTGTATGGTGTAACACTTTGCCATTGCTTGTTTTGGAACGGTTTTGTGCCTGCAAATTGACCTATTGGTCAGCCTTAAGGTTCTTCCTGGCGAATGAATGCTGTTACATTAGAAATGTCTAAATTGTTCCAGCAAGAGAGGTCATCTTTTTCTTCTATGTCTGGTGATAGATAGTCCTCTGGGCTTATCTGGTCAGATACGGCAGGGTTTTCGGGTATTACAGACAAGAGTTCCTCGTCAGAAGCCTTTATGCGCGAGCGTATTTTCTTAAAGAAGGCAATTTCGTTATATTCTATTGCGCTGTCTGCCTCGATGGTGCGCACTGCTATGCTGACGAGCAGTTTCTCCTCCTCGACGTTTAGGTTGGCATCCTTCAATTCGCCCAGGTATTGGCGCAAGAAGTTCACTCCCGTCGTTTTAATTTGCTCGACGAATGTGTTGAGCAGTGCCTGTAATCTGGTGCTGTCGGTGAGTGGGGAAAGCGAGGCTATCGTGTCCAACTCTTGTTGCGCAATGTCGCCATCGCAAGCCATACAGCAAAAGGCTGTTTTTAGGTACAATTCTGTTCTGTCCATATTGTTGTCTTATTTCTTAAATCCTATGGGGTTGTGCTCTTTCTTTGGCGTAATAGACGATGGATTTGCCGCGATGCTCCGTTCAAGGATCGCCATGTCGATTTTCACCTTGCGGTCTTTGGCGTCACGTGCGGCTTCGTCCACTATGAAGCGGATGTCGGCCGACACATAGTTCTCCGTGAGTGCTGACAATCGTTCGTAGTCTATCCCGAAATCAAGCGGGCGTCCTTTCAGTTCCATCTCGAATATTTCACGCCTGGTCTCGGCATCGGGCGGGCCAACGTAGAAGCTTTTTTCTATGCGTCCGCTGCGCGTCATGGCTTCGTCTATCTCATCGGGCAGATTGGTGGCACCTATAAGGAAGATACCCCGCTCGCCTGTGCGATCCATCTGCGCCAGCATCTCGTTCACCGCGCTGCGGCTCATCTCGTGTACGTTGCCGTTGCGTTTGGGCAACAGCTCGTTTATCTCGTCGATGAAGATGATGGTGGGTGCTTTTTCTTCGGCCTCGCGAAACATTTTGGCGATGTTCTCCTGTGTTGCGTTTACCCATTTGCTCTTGAGGTCAGAAGGGGTCAGGAGCATGAAGTTGAAGTCCAGTTCCTCGGCCAGCTTCTTGGCGAAGTAGGTCTTGCCGCAGCCCGGTGGCCCGTAGAGTAACATACCATTGGGAAGAGATAGTCCATAACGGCGCGACTCTTCTGGGTTGCGCAGCACGTCAATCACATCACGCTGAATCTGTGCTTTAAGCTCTCGCATCCCGACCACGTCCTTCAGCCCGTTGCCTTTCGGTTTTGCGTCCTTCTTTTCGGACGATGGTTTCGCCTTTGTCGGGCTGGGTGTGTCGGCGCATTGTGGCCTATCCGTTTTCTGCATGGGGGTTGATATGTGCAGTTCGCCACGCATGGCGCATGCCATCTCGTCGGCAGAGCGGAAGCGGTCGGCCGGACTAACGGAGAGTGCTTTGGCGATGGCCTCCACCATGCCATCGGGGGCGGGAACATTGCTGAGGGATGGCACACGCAACGGCTGTTCGCGCATGGCTTGCAGCTGCTCGTCGAAGTCGTCGCCCTGTTTCGCTTGCCAGGGTAGTCCGCCATAGAGCAGGCGATAGGCCGTCACCCCTACGCTGAAGAGGTCGCTCTGTGGCGAGTAGAGACCTCCGTGCAGCACTTCAGGGGCGAGGTAGTAGGGGTTCAGCCCTTTTATGTCGGCAGTGCGGCGTCCATGGCTCATGCGGCGTGCGTGGCCAAAGTCGATGATGATGGCGCGGTTAGTCTGTGCGTTGAGCATCACGTTCTGCGCTGTCAGCTCGTTGTGGATAACGGGGGCGGGCTGCTGGTGGAGGTATTGCAGCCCTTCAAGCACGTCGAGCATCCACTGGCGCACCTCGTAAGGATTACTTCTGCGTTCTCGGTTGCAGCGTTGCTCGAGTGTCTCGCCGCTGATGAATTCGCTCACCATGTAGGCTACTTGCCGTCCGCCGAGGCTTGTCTCGCCATGTTCTGTGAGGTGCATCACGCAGGGGTGGTCAATCCCCTGCATGATGTCCACCTCAATGACGTTGCCGTCCGCATCGAACTGCTATTTTTGCAATACAATATACTATTACATCAACAACAAGAATGCCCCAGCCAGTGCCAGATTCTACACAGATTATTACGCCCAGAATAATTGAGCCCAATAACACGGCTATCCATACCTTTTGTTCTCTTTCATGCTCTTTTCTCTTACGTTCCTCTTCTTTTCTCTTATGTTCCTCTTCTTTTCTCCGTTGCTCTTCTCTTTGTTTTCTTTCTCGTTCTTGTTGTTCGCGTATCCTTTGTATTTTTTCTTCAAATTCCGATATCGCCTCTTGCTGACGTGCCTCGATTAAATATTTACCACTTGGGTAGCGTGAAATATATGCCCGATAATCCGAAGAAGTGCGACAACAATAATATACATCTTTTTCTGTACGCAAGTCTATGTCGGAGTAGTTTACATATATTCCTGAGACATTTACACCCGGCACGTCGTCGCACATCTTGAGCAATGCTGCCCTATGCTCAACATAGCGTTCTCGGAATTCTTCCTCTTTGTCGAACTTGTCCATCATCAGTGTTGCTTTCCATGCCTTCTTGAGCATAGTCTGAATAATGGGCGAATAGGTCATGTCTGCCAATTGCGATATGTTACTCGCTGTTTCCGCTTCGTGTTGTACTTTGTTGAGTTCTTCTATTACTGCAGATAGAGCCGTGTTTACCACTTGCGTGGATATGCTAAGAGAGTAGTGACTTAGTGAAATATCATATTCTATTGTCTCATAGATGGCAACAATATGCGGGGCGCAGGCTTTCATCAAGGCAATAGCATTGTCGATTGTCTTTCCACCGAGCATAATGTGTTTTAGGATTAATGCTTTGATTGCGGAATCCTCTTCCTCCACTCTCTTCTTTTTTAGGATGTAGAGATTGTGCTTGATATGCTCCTTAGCCATCTTGCCCTCTGCGATGCGGGCAGCATATTTGGCCAATTCAAGTGCATTGTCTAAGGTTGTGTGGCTCTCACTATCTATCTTGTTGAAGTAGTTGATAGAGCACTGCATTATGGTGTTGGCCAACTTGTCGGCAGTGCGACTATATCGCATGTCGGTAGTGTCAAGCAGTTGCTGTAGCTCCTGCAACTGCGTCTTGGTGCTATTCATCAAATTTTGTCCAGCCTTCAGTTGCGCTTCGGCATCTTCTTTGTCTGCTGCATTGGCAGTGGCGATGGCTTTCTCTATGGTGCGTAGTGGCGCGTCGATGGCAAGTTGTCTCACCTCGTTAAGCATTGCTTCGGGCACATCGTCGTATTCCAGTTCCCAATATAGGTCGCTGGCATTGATTTCTTTTGTCAACGCTGTGAGGTATTCGCGTCGCAATTGTTCGGCTTCTACGGTATGGGTCTGGGTCTGCCCGGTCACGACATACACAAAGTCGTTGCAGTGCTTTTCTATGACGTAGTTAATATGTTGCAGAGCTGCATCATATTCCTCTCGTTGAAGAAATAACGTTGCAAGGCAGAGGTGCGATGGCCAGTCGGTGCATTTGCTAAACTCTCTTATCGCACTGATGGTCATGCCTTGCATCAGATGTTCATAGCCCAGCTTTCCAAGAGGAGTGTCAGGTTTGGCTATCCAGAAGAGGGCGTGTAGCACCTTGTCGTGTGGCAAGGCAATGCTATGTTCGGCAGCGTCAACCGAGGCTTTGGTTCTTTGGGTGGGTGGCAGCACCTCCGTGAGGTCTGTCGGGAATGCAACTTCCTTGCCAATGTCGAGCAGTCTAAACTTACTCTTGTTGGCAGCGAGGTCTTTGGCACTGGCATTCACTGGGATGCCAAGCATGCGGAATGGGTTTTGTTCAATTAGTTTCATCGGGCGTGGTGCATAAAAATAGCGTGGAACGTAATTTTTGTCTAATCTCCAGGGTTTC
>JAFVCE010000012.1 GCA_017479385.1 Bacteroidales bacterium
CATCCACCCCCTAAAGGTGAACTCAAACACACGCTATCTCTTTCTTCTCATCTGTTTCAATGTACTGTCGTTTCCTCTCGAAAACGGGTGCAAAGATACAACCATTTTTCAAACTACCAAAATATTTTTTCGATTTTTTTTGATATTTCCCGCTAACTCGCTGATTTTCACAGAAAACTTTTTCGAACTTTTTTTTCCACTGCCGTCTGGCTCGAGGCTGTTTTTCGCGGTTTTTAGGACCGTTTTACACGTTTTTGGACAGTTTTGACACCGCTTTGAGGCGCAATTTAAAGCCATTTTCGCTGCTTATTGCTGGGTATCAGAGAGTTAATTCCGTTTTTGCCCTTTAGGTGGGGGGGGTGGAAAGAAGAAATTATTTTTTAATGAAAATTATATATACGTTTTTTTTTGTATTTTTGCAGCTGGAATTTTAATATGTATATGAAGCGTTTGGCTCTGATAATGACTTTGTTGTGCTGTTCTGCCGTAGCGACAGTATGGGCGCAGAGGCCTTTGGGACAGTCTGCGGAGGGCTCATTTTTGGCTCAGTCGGAGGCAAAACAGCCCATGAAACAGGCACAGACGCCGAAAATGATTGCAGAAGACAACAAACCGACGCAATACGCAAAATCGGCAGAAGGAAATAGCGCGTCAGTGGCTGAAAATCAGACGCCACCCACGAATCCTGCCGAGCGACCGCGGGTGGCGGTAGTGCTTAGTGGTGGTGGTGCAAAGGGAGTAGCTCACATCAGCGCGCTGCGCGTGGTAGAAGAGGCAGGAATACCTATCGACATCGTGTGCGGAACGAGTATGGGAAGCCTCATCGGTGGCCTTTACGCGATTGGATACACGTGCGACGAGCTGGACTCGCTGGTTAGGTCGCAAGACTGGACGGTGCTGCTCACCGACCGCGACGACCCGAGCCTGCAACCTCTCGGAGAGCGCCGCCGCGGCAACACCTACGCCATTTCGCGCAACATTTACACCGAGCCGAGCAACACCGCCGTGGGCGGATTGGTTCGCGGAAAGAACTTGGCTGCACTATTTAACAGCCTGTGCGACGGATACTTAGACTCTATGGACTTCGCCACTCTGCCTATTGCCTACGCCTGCGCCGCAACCAATATTGTGGACAATACGGAGGTTGACTTTTTTGCTGGGAGACTGCCCCAAGCCATGCGCGCTTCGATGGCAATACCAGCCGCGTTCACCCCCGTGAGGGTTGATGATAAAGTACTGGTTGACGGTGGTTTACGCAACAATTACCCTGCAGACCTGGCTCGGCAACTGGGGGCCGACGTCGTCATTGGCGTCACCGTTCAAAGCGACCTGCTCAGCGCCGACGAGTTGGACAACGCTGTGTCGATTTTTGGGCAGATAATAGACGTGAATTGCAAAAACAAATACGACGCCAATTTGGCCAATTCTGACGTTGTTATAAAAGTAAATGTGGATGGCTACAGCGCCGCGAGTTTCGTGCCGGCCGCGATAGACACCCTGTTGCGCCGCGGCGACGAGGCGGCACGTGCCCACTGGGGCGACCTGATAGCCTTGCGCAAACGCTATGGCATTGACAGCACAGCCCGCTCCGACGCACCCATTGGCCGCGCGCCTCGCCCCCACCCCACGCCTATCGAAACGCAAAAAGGACCCACCCACGCCCACTCGGCCGCCATACACATCGGGCTGCGGTTCGACACCGAGGAGACCGTGGCCATGCAACTCGGCGCCGACCTGCCACTTCGCGGAGCACTGCCATTCGAGGCCAACGCCACCCTGCGCCTCGGCCGCCGCATTATGGGCCGTCTCGAAGGGAGGCTACTACCAAACTACACCGCCCCATCGACCGTGGCCTACACCTTTAACCACGACGACATCGACATAAACCGTCAGGGCAGGCGCGCATACAACGTGAAATACAACCACCATCGCTTCGACCTCGTGCCGCTGAGTTTGAGCACCGCCACATTCAACTTCTATATCGGTGCGCGATGGGACTACTATAATTATTATGGAAAAATACTCTCGGCCAGCGCCGAAACGTTCGACATAAACAACAACTCGTTCTTCAGTTACCGCGCGGGACTCACCCTCAACACCGAAAACCGCTGGTACTTCCCCACCCGAGGCTCGGCCGTCGACGCCGGCTACGCCATGCTCACCACCAACCTCATTGGCTACAACGGCGGAGCCCCGCTGCACGACGCACACGTCAGGTTGCGCACCAACATCGCCCTCACGCGGCGGCTAACCCTGCAGCCCATGTTCTACTCGCGCCTCTTCTTCGGCCATCAGGTTCCACTGCCGCTGAGCAACGCCCTCGGCGCCGAATGGTTCGGCCAATATGTCGACCAGCAAGTGCCTTTTGCCGGAGTGGGCAACGTGGAACTCGTAGAGCGCCACCTGACGGCCCTACAGCTACAGGCCACGCTTCAGATTGGGCGCCACCACCACGTGCAACTGCGCATAGCAGCCGCCAAAACAGCCGACGCCGTGGGTGCCCTTGCCGTATCGCCACTCATGGTGGGCGCCGCCGCGGCCTACAACTACAGCACCATGTTCGGGCCTCTGGGCCTCTCGGCCGGCTACTCGAACCACACTCGCAAGCCCTACATCTACCTCAACCTGGGTCATCAATTCTAATTAGCTTTCATCTATTGCCCCACCACACTATTTCCGGTTACAATAGAACACCGTGTCATCTATGGAAAACAACGCCAACAGAATTTGACCGAATTCTAAAAAAGTGTTAAAAATCGTTGCACTTTTGAAGTGTCAAAAAGGGGCTAAATTCGACAAAAATCGTTGCACAACTCGATGTTAATACGACCTTAACCCGACCCTAACCCCTCCCCACCCCCACCAACTCGAAACAGGCCAAAGAAAAAAAATTAGAAAAAAAAGTCGCCAATTCAAAAAAAAGTTGTAATTTAGCACACTGAAAAAGGCCGACAAAAAGTCGCCAAAAAACGAATAAATAATTAAAGCACAATAAAATGGAAGCAAAAAAGAATCCTAAAGCCGACCTCGAAAATCGCAGAGGCCTGTATTTAGAAATCGGTTTGGCTGTCACCCTACTGATTGCTTTGGTTGCTTTCAACGTCAAATCGTACGAGCGCAGCGATGTAGAAATCATACAGCGCACAGCAATGGACGAAATCGACGCCGAAATCATCCAGACCAGCGTGGAAGAACCGCCACCCCCTCCCCCCGCCGAACAGCCCGAAGTGGCCACCGACCTCACCATCGTCGAGGACGATGCCGAGATTGAACACGAAGTGGGCATAATCGACGCTGGCGACAACGCCAACCAAGCCGTCCAAGAATTCACCCCCGTCCAAGTGGAAGAGGAGGAAGAAGTGGTCGAAGAAGAAATCTTCACCGTTGTCGAAAACGACCCCGAGTTCCCTGGCGGTATGGAAGCTCTCTACAAATACCTGCGCGAGAGCATCAAGTATCCCACCATCGCCAAGGAGAACAACATCACCGGTAAGGTCTTCGTCACCTTCGTGGTCGAAAAAGACGGTTCGATTGCCAATCCTCGCATTCTGCGCGACATTGGTGGTGGCTGCGGCGCCGAAGCCATCCGCGTGGTCAAAGCCATGCCCAAATGGACCCCCGGCAAGCAACGCGGCAAAGCCGTCCGCGTTCAGTTCAACCTGCCTGTGAGCTTTAACCTCCAATAACGCAAACCGAACACTGATTGAAAATTGAAAACCACGACCGCAGAGGTTCTGGTTTTCAATTTTCAATTTTCGATACGTCATGATAGCCCTCAACAACCTCTCCGTTCAATTCACCGGAACCGACCTCTTTAGCGGCGTCACCTTCAACATCGGCGACCGCGACCGCATTGGCCTCGTGGGCCGCAACGGAGCCGGCAAAAGCACACTGCTCAAAGTCATTGCCGGCCTGCAACAGCCCGAAAGCGGCACCATGATTATTGCCTCGGGCCAAACGGTGGGCTACCTGCCCCAGGAGATGGTGCCCGACGCCAACGGCACGGTGATTGCCGAGGCCATGACGGCGTTTGCACACATCGACCAACTCGAAAAACGGCAGGCCGACCTGGCTCAACAAATTGCCGACCGCACCGACTACGAAAGCGACGACTACCTGGCTCTGCTGCAGCGCCACACCGACATCACCGAGCAGATAGCCCTGCTGGGCGGTAACGGACGGCGCGAACAAGCCGAGAAAGTGCTGCTCGGCCTCGGCTTTCGCCGCAGCGACTTCGAGCGCCCGGTGGCAGTGTTCAGCGGTGGGTGGCAAATGCGCGTCGAACTGGCCAAACTACTACTACAACAACCAAACTTCCTGCTGCTCGACGAGCCTACCAACCACCTCGACATAGAGTCAATACAGTGGCTCGAAAGCTTCCTCATGAGCTATCGCGGCGCGGTGGTGCTCGTCTCGCACGACCGCACTTTTCTCGACAACATCACAACCCGAACCGTAGAGATAACGGCTGGCCGAATCTACGACTACCGCTGCCCCTACTCCGAATACGTGCTGCAAATGCAGCAACGCCGAGCCTCGCAAATGGCGCAACTAAACAACCAGCAACGCCAAGTGGCTCAAATCGAAGCTTTTATAGAGCGTTTTCGATACAAAGCCACCAAGTCGAAGCAGGTTCAAAGTCGCATAAAAATGCTCGAGCGCATGGAGGAGGTGAAAATCGACGAGGTATCGACCGAAACAATCCACTTCCAATTCCCTCCGGCGCCACACAGCGGCCGCATAGCAATCGAAACCAACAACTTGGGCAAGGCTTACGCCGACAATCAAGTGTTCGACCACCTCGACCTCCTGCTCACCTCGGGCTCGCGAGTGGCCTTTGTGGGGCGCAACGGCGAGGGCAAATCGACTCTGGCCAAAATAATCGTTGGCGAAATACACGACTACAGCGGCAACCTGCGCATCGGCGCTGGTATACAGATAGGCTATTACGCTCAAAATCAAGCCGCTATGCTCGATGGTGAGAAAACCGTATTCCAAACCATCGACGACATTGCCACGGGCGACATTCGGCCCAAAATCAGGAACATACTGGGCAGCTTCCTCTTTGGCGACGACGATATAGACAAAAAAGTCAAAGTACTCTCTGGTGGCGAAAAAGCCCGTCTCGCACTGGCCAAACTGCTGCTCACCCCCTCAAACCTCCTGGTCCTCGACGAGCCGACCAACCACCTCGACATGGATTCGAAGGACATACTCAAGAACGCGCTCTTGCAATACACCGGTACATTAATATTAGTATCGCACGACCGCGATTTCTTGCAGGGCTTGACCGACTCGCTTTTCGAATTTCGCGACGGGAAAGTCAACCCCTTCAAAGGCGACATCTTCGAGTTTCTCGAGATGCGCAAAATGGCCGACCTCAAGGAGTTAGAGCTGCGCAAAAGCACCTCGACCAAGGCCGCCCAGCAGCCAAGCCAGGGCAAAGCCTCATACCTCGAAAGCAAAGAACGCGAGCGCGAACTGCGCAAGCTGCGTGCGGTTGTGGAGCGCATAGAGGGCGAAATTAACGACCTCGAAAGCCACCTCGCCACAATCGAAGAAAAAATTGCCTCGGGCGCATCCCAAGACAACGCGCTCTACACCGAATATCAGCAACTTAAAGACACCTTGAACCAAAAAATCGACTCCTGGGAACAAGCCACCATAGCCGTCGACGAATTTGGTGCCTAACGACAAGCCGCACCACTCGAACTTTTGTTTTGTTACCGCTCGCCTTCGGCTCGCGGCCTCCGACCCGTGCACCCCCTCACGTATGCGTTTTTGGATTTTTTTGTAAAAAAATATCTACAATTCATAAAATATGTGTATATTTGCAAAAGTAAAAAACAGTTATAACTAACGTCGTTACCCCCCCCCTAATAACCTGAAAATTAGACAATTATAAAAACATAAATAAACTTATTATGAAGAAAAAAACTATCTTTTCCTTGGCAATGCTGCTCGTTTTGTGCGTAGCAGCGCAAGGACAAACAAAAATTGAGCCGCCCGCCAAGCGTGGGCCACAAACCACAACCAAAGCGGTGTCTAAACACGCACCTACTGCGCCCCGCATAGGGCTAAAAGAGAGCAGCGACGCCATCTTTAGCGAAGACTTCTCCAGCTGCGGCTCTGGTTGGACGATGTTAGACAACGACAACGACGGCAACAACTGGATGTGCTCTGACGAAGAGATGATTTCCTATTCGTGGTACGACGAGGTGCTCACCCCTGACAACTGGCTTATCTCGCCCGAAATTTATATAGGTATCGAAGGGGCATGGCTGCACTGGTTCGACAGAACTCTCCTCGAGACCTACCCTTCGGAGCAATACACTGTTTATGTGCGTAATACTGAAGATAGCTCTGAAACCTGGGTTCCCCTGTTCGACACCACGCTGACAACCTCGCAACGAACCCATCGCCGCGTGTCGTTGGCTTCATTCTATGGTAACACTATCCAAATTGCATTCCGCCACTGGAACACCATCGATATGTATGCCATGGGTATCGACGACATCAGCATCACTGGCAGCGAAATATTGAGGTTTGCTCCCGAAGTAACATTTTCTTACTTTCCACATATAAAACTCGGTGGCACGACCACATTCACGTCTGATGTCGAGTCAGACCTGCCAGTGACATACCGGTGGGAAATCGCCGGCCAAACCGTCGACACCAGCGCCGACTTGACATACACCTGGAACACACCTGGCACATTCGAGGTAACCCTTATCGTAGCCAACGCTGCGGGCAGCAATTCGGCTACCGTTACTGTTACAGTTATAGAGTGCAACCAAATCAGCACATTCCCCTACCAAGTAAGTTTCGGCACCGATAACGGGGCTGACGGTGGTTGCTGGATTATGGGAGATAACTGGACTACATCCTCCTTTTATATTATATCCAATAGCGACTCAGCCCAACTTGAATCGCCAACCATCATCGTACCCAACGGCACAACCACAGTCGAACTCGACCTTGCATCTACTGGCTACGCTACATTCCAAATTTACGCCACAATATTACAACTCGATACAATCAATGGTTCGTCCCAACAGGAATACTACCTGACCACAATAGAAGTCAACTCGACTACATTCACAACCTATCCCGTTGATATTTCGCAATTTGTAGGCCAAACCATTCAACTATATATGTTGGCACCGTCAATGGGAGAATATGCCGTAGGCGTGAGATATATAAATATATTAAATGTAGATTGCGGAGTCGTGAATACCTTTCCCTACGAGGTTGCACTCGACGACAGCGACTTGCCCTGCTGGACCACCGACGGCTGGTCTCACTACAACGATGGCGCAGGGTTTTACTACTCGATGACCGACACTGAACCTCTCTATTCGCAAGAAATATATATTCCTGCCGACACCTATATGCAACTCGACTACTATGTGGCCACCATTGGCAATAAGAGATACAACCTTGTGGCTGTTATCAATAACGACGACACCGTGCAAATCTACAGTGAGCAATTACAAGACAACTTCTTCGGCCAACGCCACCTACCTCTGAACCAGCCCGAAATTGCTGGCCAGGTGGTTCGCTTTATCTTCATACCCGACAACAGCAACGAAACCAGTATGGCTCTGCACGACTTTGCTATTCGCCAAGCCGAAGCCCCCGAGGTTAGTTTCGTACTCTCCGAGAGCATCGCCGCTGGCGACGAGGTAACAATCTCGGCCACAACCAGTTCGGCCTACCCAGTCAGCTATGTTTGGGCTCTTAAGTCTCCCGATGGCGGCGACACAATTGTCACCACAATAAGCACCGACCAGCAGTTCTCATACACTTGGACCACTCCAGGCTATTACCGCCTTGTGGTAACCGCAACCAACGCCGTGGGCAGTACTGCCTACGAGCAACAGTTTACTGTTATCGAGTGCCACGATACACTCAACCTTACCCCCAACCTCGCAACTGGCGAAAACCAGCTGTTCATCGATTTCGCCAACGGCCATCAAGACTGCTGGAACGATGCCGGATGGGAATATTACAACGACGACCAAAGGGGTTACATTCTCGGCAGGTCGGGAAACGACAGCCGGACGTTTACTCTCACTACGCCATATATTAATATTCCTGCCAATGGCCACTACGCTCTCATACTACACGTTGACGGCACAAATGGCTATGAAAACGACATACAGGTAACTGCCACCACGCCCGACGGCGACGTCAACATCGGCACCGTTACATACAACGCAAACTCTTACCCCGACCTCGACCTAATGGCTTTGGCAGGGCAAACTGTAAAAATAAAATTAACCACCACCCTGCAAGCATCGAGATTTGTCGCATTGTTATACTTTAACATAGTCGAGGCCGGTGTGCCACAAATCACCGAAATTTCTCCCGACACAGCCTACACCGGCGAAGAGGTGAATTTTATTGTCAGTATACGACATGAGGTGATATCTTCTCTTGAATCATACTACGAGGGCTACTCCGAAATAGGCCCCAACAACGACCCCATTTGGAACACCCCTGGCACCTACCAGGTAACTTTCACGGTAACCAATAGTTATGGCTCCGACGACACCACCGTAACCATTACCATCATCGACGAGAACCCCTGCCCCACAATCAGAGAGTTCCCCTACACGGCTACGTTAGATAGCTCCGACCACGACTGCTGGAGTATGGGCGCTATCGACGAGAACAACACCTCGTGGGCATTTGGCAGATTTGCATACAACGGCGACCGCTCCAACACCACCCTTTCTTCGCCATATTTTGCCCTTAATGACGGCCAACTATGGGGAGAGAGCATCGAGCTTAGCTTCGAGGCCGGCACCCCCGGATATGTCGAATACATGAACATTTACGCTACCGACAACGACGGCAACCGCACATTCATTAGCCAAATAGACGACCTTGGACTCTACTTTAAACGCTACGTTTTCTCGTTGAATAACATTTTAGGCATCATCCGCCGCATAGAGTTCGTACCCGTCTACAACGACACTTCTTCGGTTGCCAACTTCGACAACAATTATGTCGCCCTGCGCAACTTCCGCGTGGGCATCGCTGAGGCCCCCGTTATCTCTTCATTCGACATACCACGCACCGCCTCGGCTGGCGAAAGCGCCGTTATGAGCATCAGCGCCACCGCGGCCACAAGCATCGACTATGTTTGGACCATCACCGGCGACAACGGCACCGACACCCTTTTCGGCCAAACCATAGACTACACTTGGGGCAACTCGAGTTTCTACCTCGTTCGCGTATGCGCACACAACGCGGCTGGCTCTTCCTGCATTGGCGATACCGTCCGCCTCGAATCCTGCAACACCGCAATACAATTCGATTCCTACTACACTGTCGATTTCGTCGACCACCAGCCCTGCTGGATGGACCAAGGGTGGAGCTACAACACCAACGAAAACAACTACTACGCCTACTACCAAACCTTAAACGAAGGCGCCACTGCCCACCTCACCTCGCCGTGGATTGAGTTCACCGAAACAGGCTACTACTCAATACGTGTTTCCTCGGCATCGGGCGGCGACGACATAACCTATTACATCAAGGCTCTTACTCCCGCCGGCAGCGACTTATACCCAGTTGGCAGCGGCGTTTCGTCGCAATATTTCGACGGCGAATACATCACTTTCTCGGTCAACGAACCCACCGTCATCTTGTTCGACATCGCCGCCGACCTGCCCTCTTCCAGTGTATGGGGAATCCAGTCGCTCCGAATCAATTCGGTAAGCGCACCGCAAATCGAAAACATTTATACTCCCGACAGCATCTACACCGGCACAGCCGCTCAATTCTATGCCACGTATTTTACTGGCTACGCCAACACCGACATCACTTGGCGCTTCGAAGGTGGCGACCCCACGAACCAGACCGGCTCGGCCAATGCCAATACCACATGGAACATCCCTGGCTGGCACACCGTTGGCTTGACTCTTAGCAACGTTGCAGGCTCTGTCGACACCACGTTCCGCGTCTATGTCCATAACGCCGGCGACACCAGTGTCACCGTGCTGCCTGGCGACACAATCTTTGTCGACACCATTATCTACAACTACATCTCTGTCGACACGGTGGTCTACAACACCGTCGACAGCGTGGTCTACAACGTCACTACCCGCGACACGGTAGTCTACAACATCAGCACCGTCGACAGCGTGGTCTACAACATCAGCACCATCGACAGCGTGGCCTACAACTTCATCACCCGCGACACGGTGGTCTACAACGTTGTAGACAGCATTATATGGCACCATGTAGACAGCAACTACTACGACACCATCTACGTATACGACACGTTGGTTATCGACACCGTCCACATCACCGTCTACGACACCGTACAGGTTTCTATCGACGACGTTGAGGGCACACCCGACATTAAGCTCTATGGCCGCGAAGGCCACATTGTGGTCGAGGGAGCACAGGGCCGCACCGTGCAGATGTACGACGCCGTGGGCCGCCTGTTAGCCACCAAGTTCGACAGCATAGACCGCCTGCAGTTCGACGTACCCGCCTCGGGTGCCTACGTCGTCAAGATTGAAGGTCTGCCTGCCAAGAAAATCGTAATCATGAGGTAGCCCCCACAGGCCACTTCCTAAACACGCTCAAAAAACGGTTGCCGACAAAGCAACCGTTTTTTTTGTGCAACGACGAGAAAACAGCTTGCGGCCGGCCAGCGAGGCGCTTTTCGTGGCAGCTGCAGGGCAGCCAGGGCAACTGGTGGGGCGCCCCGCGAATGCGCGGCGCCCCCCACCACCCCACCC